>NZ_SIRS01000030.1 GCF_004310335.1 Hyunsoonleella pacifica
GTAAAATCGTGTTGAGGCCAACGCCCATAATGCGGGCAGTTGCCCGGCATCCAACGCCATTCATGGCCATATCAATGATTTTCTGGTGCGTACCGGGTTGAGAAGCGGTGTAAGTGAACTGCAGTTGCCATGTTTTACGGCAGTGAGAGCAGAGATAGCGCTGATGTCCGGCGGTGCTTTTGCCGTTACGCACCACCCCGTCAGTAGCTGAACAGGAGGGACAGCTGATAGAAACAGAAGCCACTGGAGCACCTCAAAAACACCATCATACACTAAATCAGTAAGTTGGCAGCATCACCCAGGTTGT
>NZ_SIRS01000031.1 GCF_004310335.1 Hyunsoonleella pacifica
GAATTCGCCACGCATATTAAAACGTGTTTCTTTATTATGACTCCACCATCCAGCAAATCGATTTAAATCTTTTCTATAGGCATGTCTTTCATGTACAAAACACCATGCTAAGCTTCCGGGACCAGAATTTAAATATTTGTAAGTGCACCACGCTGCAAAATCTGCTCCAGAATCATGTAAATTCAGTTGTACATTACCTGCACCGTGCGCACAATCAAAACCAACAATACATCCATGTTTATGTCCTAAATCAGTAATGCGCTTTAAATCGAAAAACTGGCCAGTGTAGTAGTTAACTCCACCAAT
>NZ_SIRS01000032.1 GCF_004310335.1 Hyunsoonleella pacifica
GTTGAAGTATTTGACAGCTCTGTACAACGCGGTCAGCCAGCAGAATTCCCGGTAAATGGCGTAATTAAAGGCTGGGTTGAAGCTCTGCAGCTGATGCCAGCAGGTTCTAAATGAGTTGGTATCGCGCTGTTCTTCACTTTTGCGAATCCGTTCGTAGCTCAACTTGCTGGTTAATCTTTAAGCTGGTTTTTTTAACCCTTAATAGATCAACACTGGAAAGCAAGGGGTGATGGCGTGAATCTGAACTTAACACTGGTAGGCCAGGCCATCTCATTTGCGATTTTTGTCTGGTTTTGTATGAAG
>NZ_SIRS01000033.1 GCF_004310335.1 Hyunsoonleella pacifica
TGCAACAGGTCTGTTTAAACCAATGCCAAAAACTGCATCAACAATAATATCATCTGGATGTATCTCTGGGAAAACTTCAGTACATTTTAAAAGTGTTGGCCATTTATTTGTAACGTTTTTTATTCTAGCGTAATTAATTAAAAAATCCTTTGAACGCTTATCACTGTAATTAATAACATAGGTATGTACATTGTAACCATGTGTTACCAAATGTCTTGCCAAAACCAAACCATCGCCCCCATTATTCCCAATACCACAAAACACATGCACAGGCACTTGTGCACCTTGCATACGCGCATGCAT
>NZ_SIRS01000034.1 GCF_004310335.1 Hyunsoonleella pacifica
AATCCAATCGCACGGAATAAAGTTGTAACAGGTAATTTTTTCTTTCTATCAATGTAGGCATACATTACCTGATTGATATCTGTAGCAAATTCTATCCAAGATCCCTTAAATGGAATTACCCTTGCTGAATATAATTTTGTTCCGTTAGCATGGAATGACTGGCCAAAGAACACCCCTGGTGAACGGTGTAATTGAGATACAACCACACGTTCTGCGCCGTTGATTACAAAAGTACCACTCGGCGTCATATAAGGAATGGTGCCTAAATACACGTCTTGTACTATGGTTTCGAAATCCTCATG
>NZ_SIRS01000004.1:0-289762 GCF_004310335.1 Hyunsoonleella pacifica
AATACGTTTGAAGTTACTGATGCAGCAGGTAATACGGCTACTTGTAGCTTTGATGTAACGGTAACTGATAATGAAGACCCAACCATTAACTGTCCTGCGCCTATTAACGTAAATGTTGATGCAAATGAGTGTGGAACCATTGTAACATATACTACTCCAGTAGGAATTGATAACACTACAAGTGCTGTTACTACCCAAATTGCTGGATTACCTTCTGGTTCTTTATTCCCAATTGGTACTACAACTAATACGTTTGAAGTTACTGATGCTTCTGGTAATACTACTACTTGTAGCTTTGATGTAACGGTAACTGATAATGAAGACCCAACCATTACATGTCCTGCTAATGTAACAGCTAATACTTCTGATGATACAACTGGTAACTGTACCACTACTGTTTCACTAGGTACACCTACTACTGCAGATAATTGTTCTGTAGCTTCTGTTGTCGCTCAAGTAAATGGTGCAGATATCGACCCTGCCTCTTTTGAATTTCCGTTAGGAGATACATCTGTTACTTGGATTGTGACTGATGATAGTGGTAATACTGCTAATTGTACACAAACCGTTACCGTTATTGATGACGAAGACCCAACCATTACATGTCCAGAAGACATTACTGTTAATGCAGATCCTGGTTTATGTTCTGCTTCAAACGTAGACTTAGGAACTCCCCTAACTGATGATAATTGTGGTGTAGCAACTGTATTGAATAATACTCTAGAACCATTTGCTTTAGGTCAAACGACAGTAATATGGACTGTTACAGATGATTCAGGAAACACAGCTACTTGTGAGCAAATTGTTACTGTTGTAGATGGAGAATTACCTGAGATAATTTGTCCTCCTGCAATTACTATAAATGTTGACCCTGGGACTTGTGAAGCCACAAATGTAGACTTAGGTAATATGGATGTGCAAGACTGTACTGATGTTATCATTACCAATAATGCTCCTTCTACCTTCCCATTAGGAAACACCATTGTAACATGGACGGTTACAGATTTAGCAGGAAATTCAGATACATGCGAGCAAACTGTAACTGTTGAGGACAATGTTCCACCAACTTTTGTAGAAGCGCTTCCAACAAATATAACTGTAGAGTGTGATAATGTACCAACTGAAGAAACACTAACGGCTACTGACAATTGTAGTGATGCTATTGTTACTTTTGATGAAGTTAGAATAGATGGTTCTTGCACTTCTAATTATATATTAGAACGTACATGGACTGCTACTGACGAAGCAGGTTTAACGACTGTACATACGCAAACCATTACGGTTGAAGATACTACACCTCCTTCTTTTGTTGACAGATTACCAGAAGATATTACAGTGGAGTGTGATGCCATTCCTGCAGCAGAAGATATTTCTGCTACAGACAACTGTAGCTCAGCAACCGTTACAACAGATGACGTAATTATTGAAGGGTCATGTGTTGGAACATATACAATTGAACGAATATATACCGCGACAGATGAATGTAGTCTATCCGTTTCTTATACTCAAACCATAAATGTAGAAGATACAACAGCACCTGCTCCAGTAACAACTATTGAAGAAAATATAACTGTAAGTTGTACAGATATCCCTGAAGTTCCAGAAATTCAATTTGAAGATAATTGTTCCACAGATATTGTAGAAGTGTTTAATGAAGTAAATGGATTTGATGATACAGTATTTGAAGACTATCAAATAGTAAGAACTTGGACAGTTAAAGATGCTTGTAATAATGAAGCAACATATACACAAACATTAAATGTATTATTAGATGAAATTATTACAGAAATTAATGGTCCTGATAGATGTTTCGACGATGGTACTGTTGACTTAAATGAGTTCTTAACTTCCGAAAACAAAGAAGGCACATGGGAATTGGTTGAAGGTAACACGCAAGCAGAGTTAAATGGCAATATATTTGATCCAACAACTCTAGAACCATCCTTAGACTTTTTACCTAATAATGGAGATGCCATTACCTACGTCTTCAGATATACAGGATTAGATGCTGGCTGCATCAATATCACAGAAGTAACCATGGCAATAAATCCTGATTGTGTAGTACTACCATGTGGAGATACAGATGTTGTAATTTCCAAAGCACTTACACCTAATGGAGATGGTTTTAACGATAGTTTTGATATTATGGGAATTGAACTATGTGGATTTACCGCTAATGTTAAAATATTCAACCGTTGGGGAGCACTAATTTATGAATCTAGTAATTACACCTTGGGAGAAGCTCAAGGTTCATGGCAAGGAAGTGCTCATAAATCTTCTGTAGGATCTGCAGGTAAAGTACCTAACGGAACATACTATTACATTATTAACTTAGAAAATAGTGGATTACCACCTTACACTGGCCCTATCTACATCGGAACCAAATAAAACGTAACCTATGAAACCTATTAAACATTACATAATTGCTTTTGCGTTATTTAGTTGTACTGTTGGAGTTGCGCAGCAATTGCCTCAATTTACACAGTACATGTATAACACAATTTCTATAAACCCAGCTTATGCTGGTAGTAGAGAAGCTTTAAGCATTGTTGGATTACACAGAAGTCAATGGGTTGGTTTTGATGGTGGCCCTATTACGCAAACTCTTTCTATACATTCCCCTTTAAGAAACGATAGAATAGGTGTAGGATTATCTTTTATAGAAGATGACTTAGGTCCAGAAAACTTCACATATTTATATGGAGATTTTTCATATACACTTCCTGTAGGCACAACTGGTAAATTAGCTTTTGGAATTAAAGGCGGATTTACTAGTTACAGTTTAGATCCCGACTTTAGAAATTCACAAAGTTTTGATCCTTCCATTAGAGGTGTTCAAGACAGATGGACACCAAACATAGGTTTAGGTTTATTTTACCATACCAATAGATTCTACATTGGTGCTTCTGCTCCCAGAGTTTTGAATACTGATAGAAATACTGACGAAGGTTTTGAGGCTCTTGAAAGATTGAGTTATTATGCTATTGCTGGTGTCGTTCTTGACCTTAGCGAATCTATTAAATTTAAGCCTTCTACATTATTGAAAGCAACAAATGGTGCACCTTTATCATTTGATTTCACAGCTAACTTTTTATTCAATGAGAAGTTTTGGTTGGGTGCGTCATATAGACTTAATCAAGACACAGGAGCTTTTGGCGGTTTTGCAGATATTCAAGTATCAAGACAATTACGTGTAGGGTACTCTTATGAAAAACCTATTTCTGAAATTAGAAACTACACTAGCGGTACTCACGAAGTATTGTTGATATACGAATTTAAATTCTTAAGTTCTAAACTAAAATCTCCTAGATATTTCTAAAAACGGCAAGTATTCATTATGAAATTAAAAACTTACATATTAGTTTCTATAGCTTTATTAATGGTATCCGTAGCGTTTGCTCAACCAGGTAAACAGAAAAGAGCTGATACTCTATTTAATAAATTTTCTTTTGTTAAGGCTGCCGAAGTTTATAAAGATCTTATAAAAAACAACTATAATAAAGATTATGCAACAAGGCAACTTGCTGATTGTTATGCGTATTTAAGAAATCCATCTGCTGCAGCGAGATATTATAAACGTGTTGTAGAACAAGATAATGTACCCATTGAGTATTATTATAGCTATGCTCAGGCATTAAGAGGTATAAAAAAATATGAGGAATCAAGAGAATGGATGCAGCGTTTTAAAGATTCTGGTGGTGTTACAAATACTAATAGTTTTGAAAAAGACCAGATATTTATGGCACATGTATTTAGCTCAAAGAAACAGTACTTTTTAAAACGAACAAGAATTAATTCAAAATTCAGCGATTTTGGCGCTATAGAGCATGATGGAAAAGTTTATTTTGCTTCTTCAAGAGATGAAGGCGTCTCTGTAAAACGTCTTTATGGCTGGAATGAACAACCTTTTCTTGATGTTTATGTCACAGAAAAAGGAGGTAAACGCAGTGTAAACCATACTCACAAACTTAAAGGAGATGTTAATTCTATTTATCATGATGGTCCTGTAGTTATTACCAAAGATGGAAAGACAATGTATTTCTCTAGAAATGCTGCCAACAAATATGGTAAAGAAAATGATAAAAAGGGAGTTAGTACTATAAATATTTACAAAGCTACTCTTAAAGATAGCCTTTGGACTGATGTTGAAAAACTATCTATAAATAGTAATGAATATTCAACTCAACACCCTGCTTTAAATAAAGATAATACTCGCCTCTATTTTTCATCCGATATGCCAGGTGGTTATGGTGGTTCTGATATTTACTATGTAGATATTAACACAGACGACACCTTTGGAACTCCAATAAATGTTGGAGAAGTAGTAAATACAAAAGATGCTGAAGGAACGCCATTTATTAATAATGAAGGGATATTGTTCTTTTCATCTGATGGACATTTGGGCTTAGGCCTATTAGATGTTTTCGGCACTGTTACTGATGAAAATGATACGATTACTGATGTAGTGAATCTAGGAGTTCCTGTAAATTCTGAAAAGGATGATTTTGCCTTCACTATGAATCAAGACGGTTTAACAGGCTACTTTTCCTCTAACAGAAGAGGGGGGCGAGGAGATGATGATATTTATGAATATTACCGTAAACCTTTATTAAACGTTCAAGGTCAAGTAGTTGATGCTATTAATAGTAAACCTATTCCTAATTCGGAAATAAACTTATTTGATGCCGACGGCAATAAAATTGCATACATGGTTACAGATAAAGATGGCTACTATAATATCAATATAGATAGAAATAAAGACTATAAAATAGTAGCAAGTTTGGATAAATATATTGATGATTATAGAGAATTTACATCAAAAAATATATCTAGTATCGAATCTGTAATCGTAGCAAACTTAATTTTGAATCCTGTTCAAAATGTTGAAGTATTGGCAGACTTATCTTTAAATACAATTTACTTTGATTTTGATAAGCATAATATTCGTGAAGATGCTAAGAAAGAACTGGATAAAATAGTTAATTTAATGAACAACGATTATCCAGAAATGATTATCAGAATTGAATCACATACCGATTCCAGAGGTTCATTAACCTATAATGATAGGTTATCTATAGATCGGGCAAATGCAACCTACGACTATTTAATTTCAAATGGTATAGATCCAAATCGTATTACAGAACATAAAGGTTATGGAGAGAGACGACTTACTAATGGTTGTGAGGATGGTGCAAAGTGTGAAGATAAACAACATCAACTTAACCGTAGGACACAATTTATAGTTGTTCAGATGGAATAGAAATAACAAGCTAATTACTTGTACAATTATTATAAAACTATTGTTTTAATAAAAAACAAGACCCCATGAAACCAAAAAGCTACTTATTAATCTTTGCTTCATGCATACTTTCGTTAAGTATTTATGCCCAACAAGGTTTACAAAAAAGAGCAGATAGTCTTTTCAATAAATTTGCTTTTGTAGATGCAGCAAACACCTACAAAAAATTAGTAGAAAAGAATTATAATGCTGCCTATGCCACTAGACAATTAGGGGATTGTTACGCCTACATGCGTAATCCAGAAAAAGCATCTAAATACTATGAAAAAGCAGTTTCACAAGAAAACGTTCCTATTGAATATTATTACAAGTATGCTCAAGCATTAAGAGGTATAAAAGACTATAAAACATCAAGAATTTGGTTGAAAAAATTTGAAGAAGTTGGAGGCGTAATTGATAAAAATAAAATTACTAAAGACCCCGACTTTATAACCGCAGTATTTAATGCTAAACATCAATATTCTTTAAAAGACACTAACTTTAATTCTGAATTAAGTGATTTTGGAGCATTTGAAAAGGATGGTCAAGTTTATTTCACATCTTCAGCTGATAAAGGTGTATCTACAAAGCATTTGTATGCTTGGAATGAACAGCCTTTTTTAGACGTTTACGTTACAGAAAAAGATACTGACACCATTATTCATCATTTATCAAAACTAAAAGGAGATGTAAACTCTGTATATCACGACGGCCCTGTTGTTATCACAAAAGATGGGAAAACCATGTATTTTTCCAGAAACAATTTTAACGATAAAAAACTGGGAAAAGACAAGTATGGTATAAGTAACCTTAAAACATATAAAGCATCACTTGTAGGTGGAGAATGGACTAATATTAAAGAATTACCATTTAATAGTGATGATTATTCCGTTGGTCACCCAAGTCTTAATAATGATGAAACTAAATTATACTTTGCTTCAGACATGCCAGGTGGTTTAGGAGGTTCTGATATTTACTATGTAGATATAGAAAAGAATGGTAACTATGGAAAACCTCAAAATGCAGGAGATATCATCAATACCAAAAGAAATGAATTATTCCCTTTTATAAACACTGAAAATATTCTCTTCTTTTCATCTGATGGGCATTTCGGATTAGGCCTACTGGATATATTCGCAACAGTTTACGATGAAAACGGTACGCTTTCTGATGTTGTAAATCTTGGAGTTCCAGTAAATTCAAACAAAGATGATTTTTCATTTTTTATGAATGATGATGGAATTACTGGATACATTGCTTCAAATAGAGATGGCGGAAAAGGAGATGATGATATTTACGCATATAATCGAATTCCTCGCCTAAAAATTGAAGGTACAGTTATAGATTCTGTTGGGAACACTCCTGTCCAAAATGCTATTGTAACACTATTAGATAGTGATGGAAACAAAATAGCTTTTGTTGAAACAGATGAAAATGGAGAATACCAAATAAACATAGATAGAGATACTGATTATGTTGTTACAGCAAATAAACAAGGGTATCCAGAATACACTACTTCTGTTACAACTAAAGGTTTAGATAATACTATAAAATCTATTACAGTAGATTTCGAGATAAGCCCAATACAGGAAGCTGTTGAAGAAGATATAGAACCCGAGGTAATAATAGATGATCTTGGTCCTATATACTTTAATTTTGATAGTGCTAAAATAAGATCTGATGATTCCAACGAGTTAGCCAGAATTGTAGACCTTATGGTAAACAAATATCCAGAAATGACTATTAAAATAGAATCCCATACAGATTCTAGAGGTCCAGCTTCATATAATGATATTTTGTCAACTAGGAGAGCAAATGCCACGTATAGTTATTTAATATCTAAAGGTGTTGATGCATCAAGAATAATAGAATATAAAGGCTATGGCGAACGAAACCTAACTAATGATTGTGATGGTACTAAACATTGTACCGAAGATCAGCACAAGCTTAACAGACGTACTAATTTTATAGTTGTAAAAGTGAAATAATTCCAAAGCTTAGTTTAATAATAATTAAAAACCATCAAGAGTTACTTTTGATGGTTTTTTATATTTACGCTATCACAACATCTTACAATTTGAAAAATTTAAAAAATAGTATTGACGAGTTAGTTGAGTTTGGAAGCAAACCAATATTGAATTTTAATGAAAATGAATCTAAAATACTAGTACTATTAACTGAGTTGTATTGTTTATACTTAAAAATGGATTATCAAGAACTTGATAGTGAGACTTGTGATAATACTCCTGAGTTTAGATATGAAGATGTTAGAAAATTTGTAGCAATTAATTTCCCAAACTATGGTTGGTATCATTCTTTATCAAATTCCCATAAATGTAAGGAAGATGAGGAGTTAGCTATTGGAGATAAAATCGATGATTTGACGGATATCGTTAAAGATATGATGGACATAAAATGGGCGATGGAAAATGAGAGTTTCCAAAACGGGTTATGGTTATTTAAATTTTTAATGCAATACCATTGCGAACAGCATTTAGTGGATTTTCTAAAATATGCAAAAGACCTTAAATCATGAAATAAACTGCTTAATATAATATAAAGCTTAAACCCTTTCATTTCTGAAAGGGTTTATTCCTAAAGCTAAATTTAATAACGACTAAGTTATCATTAATAACCTTGCTTATGACCAATTCAAATTAAACATCAAATCTAATTTTGCTATTAATCAGTATTTAAACAGGTTATATCTTTATTGTATGCAAATACAATTATTTTTTTATAAAAATGTTGGTAAAATACCATCTACCATTAATATCTTTCTCTGCTGATACACCAAAATTAGTAAAATCTCCTTCTATATTTTTTTTATGAGCATCACTTCTCATCCATGCATTTACTACAGACTCTGCTGATGAATATCCATACGCTACATTTTCTGATACATTTTTGGCTCCTGCATTACTCTTTAAATAATTACTTCTTGTAAAAAAATTAGCATGAGATACTGTTTGCGTATCCACCATATAATCTGTGTGGGTAAAAGCTGTAGACTTAATAATTTTCATACTCTGTAAAGGTTTTAGGCCTTCAGATAATCTATGATTATTAATTATTTCTAAAATTTCTATTTCAATAGTCTTATCACTTGGAATAGCTTCGTTAACGATTAATGCATCTGCTTTATCATCCAAAGATTCAGGAGAGCAGGAAAACAAACTCAAGGCTATAGCTGTCGCTAGGGACAATTTGGTTAGCAACTTCATGGTTAAGTAAATTTAGATTTGGGATTATAAATCTACTTTCTAAACCATGGGATGAGCGTTAATGAAATGTTAAATTCGATTAAAAACATGTATTTCATCGAATTAAAATGTTTTTAGTCGATGAAATACATTTTAAAGTAAGTAAAAGTGTATTTCGTAGTATTTTTTAAGGAGATAATCGATTAATTCTCCAAGTAAAATCGCTTTGAAGACGATATCTTATCCTATCATGAAGTCTATTGGGTCTTCCTTGCCAAAACTCTAGCTCTACAGGTTTTACAATATAACCTCCCCAATGCGATGGCCTTGCTACTTCCTTTCCTTCGTATTGAGTTTCTATGGCTTTTAGTTGCTTCTCTAAAAATGCTCTATCTGGCACTTCTTTACTTTGATTAGATGCTAAAGCACCTAATTGACTTCCTTTGGGTCTGGATTCAAAATAGCCATCGCTCAAATTAGGAGCAATTTTTTCAGTCTTTCCCTTAATAATTACTTGACGTTCTGCGCTATGCCAAAAAAAAGACAAGCACACATTTGGATTTTTACTTATAGCCTTTCCTTTTTCACTATTATAATTAGTATAGAATATAAATCCTTCGTGAGTAAACTTTTTTAGTAGCACTACTCTATTCTTAGGGAACCCATCTAGTCCAATAGTAGAAATAGTCATAGCATTATTCTCTTGTTCAGGGAAATGCTTATCTACCTCGTAAAACCACTTTTGAAATAACTCTAAAGGATTTTCTGGAACATCAACCAATAAGAGTTCTCCCTTCTCGTAAGATTTTCTATAATTACTTAAATCATTTTCCATATTACGAAATTAATGAAAAATTAATCCTTCATATATAAGAAAATTAAGATAAACTTCTTAACTTGGGGTATCTCTCAAAATTTTTAATTTAAATTCATTATCAACCCAATGGAATTCGAAAAGTCTCCCTATTTTGAGATCTATAAGCCATATAAATTAAAACTCGTCTTTGGCAATTATTATTTCTGCAAAAATCTAGTTATTGGAGAATTATTTGAAGGAACTCATTTTAACTGGAGTATGGCAAAAATCTTAATATCAGAAATCCATAACCATTATGGCAAAAAAGCTAAAGTTTGCTATATCGCAAACAGAATAAATGCCTATTCTATTGATCCTCAAAACTGGTTAAGAATTGAAAAAGAATCTGATATTTTGATTGCTAGTGCTATAGTAGTTTATAATAAAGCATCATATATCAATGCTTCTTTAGAAAAACATTTTACTCAAAAGAGTATTAAACGGTGTCTTTCACTAGACGAAGCATTAGATTGGGTTACAAACTTGAAAGAGTTTAACTAAAATGAAAATGCTTCCCATCCTCAGCTAGCTTCACATTTGTAAATACAGTTTTAGCTTCAGTTTTAAACATTTCTAAATCTGGGTAACGGGACGAATAATGACCTAGAATAAGCGTACCTGCATTTGCCTGTTTTGCTATGCTAGCAGCCTCCTTGGCAGTTGAGTGTTTAGTTTTAGGAGCAAGGTGTGCATGGGCCTCTAAGAAAGTAGACTCATGGTATAAGACATCAACATTTTTTATAATAGGCACTATAGCCTCCCTATAAATAGTATCGCTACAAAAGGCATAGCTTTTTGCTTTTTTAGGTGCAAAAGTTACAGCTTCGTTTTTAATTAAAACACCATCTTCATTAGTAACATCAAAACCTTGTTTTAGCTTTCGAAAATAAGCCGTATTTATATTTGCTTCTTGTACTGCATCAATGTTTATCCTCCTATCTCCCTTCTTTTCTTTAAACAAGTAACCGTTTGTATAAATACGGTGTTCAAGAGGAATAGTATAAACTTCTACTTTATCATCTTCAAAAATTAATTGTGACTCTGTAGAAGACAATTCATGAAAACACAACTTATAATTCGTCCAAGAGTCTGCTAACTTCATTTGTAATGTAATCACTTCCTTAATGCCTTTTGGCCCATAGATATGTAAATCTGCTTCTCGTGTTAACAGCCGAAATGTAGATACCAAACCTGCTAAACCATAAAAATGATCTCCATGCAAATGAGAAATAAAAATATGCTTAATGCGATTAAATTTAACCTTATGCTTACGTAACTGAACCTGTGTACCTTCTCCACAATCAATTAAAAACATATGGTTACATATTTCTAGAATTTGAGCAGTAGTATTTCCTAAAGTTCTTGGTGTTGCACTGTAGCAGCCTAAAATGGTTAATCTCATAATTTATTAAAGGCCTAAGTCACGTTCCATTTCTTCCATCTCAATAATATCAAAAGCTTCCTGTTGTGTTGGTACTACAATAAGTTCCTCTGGAATTTTATCTAAATCAATTTTATCAGAAACGATGACAAATGAATGCTTTTTACCTCTATGGATATTTGAAATTTGAAGAAACTCTGTAATATCAGCTATATTAATTTTTTCTAAAGAAGTAAGCACAGTAATTATATTACCGTTTTTAAATTTAGGATATAAAGCCTCGAGCTTTTTAACCAACTCAACAACTGTAACCTTTTCTTGAGTTATAATGGTTATATTACCTCTTTTATCAATAATCATGGTTTACTGTTTTATTTTTGAAGCTAATAAATAAATCACAGCCATCCTAACTGCAACTCCATTTTGCACCTGATCTAGTATAATGGCTTGTTTAGAATCTGCCACATCGCTAGTAATTTCTACTCCACGATTTATCGGACCTGGATGCATTATAGTAATTTCTTTATTTAAATTATCCAGTAACTCTTTATTAACACCATATTGCTGGGTATATTCTCTAGTTGATGGAAAATAACTTATATCCATACGCTCGTTTTGTACACGAAGCATATTTGCTACATCACACCAATTAAGCGCTTTTATCAGATTTGTTTCAACTTTTACCCCCAATTTATCAATATACTTTGGAATTAAAGTTTTAGGTCCGCAAACCATTACTTCTGCGCCTTGTAGTTGTAATGCAAAAATATTAGAAAGCGCCACTCTACTATGCAATATATCTCCAACTATAACCACTTTCTTTCCTTTAACTTTACCTAATTTTTCACGAATAGAATAAGAATCTAATAAAGCTTGTGTCGGGTGTTCATGCGCGCCATCTCCAGCATTAATAATGCTGGCATTAACATGCTTTGATAAAAATACGCCTGCACCAGGATTAGGGTGTCTCATCACTACCATATCAACTTTCATAGATAAGATATTATTCACTGTATCTATTAAAGTTTCTCCTTTTTTTACTGAAGACTGACTTGATGAAAAATTTATCACATCAGCAGATAATCGCTTTTCTGCAAGTTCAAAAGAAAGTTTAGTTCTTGTAGAGTTTTCAAAAAATAAATTAGCTATAGTAATATCTCTTAAGGAAGGTACTTTTTTTATTGGTCTATTAATAACCTCTTTAAAGTGGTCTGCTGTTTCAAAAATAAGTTGAATATCTTCTTCATTAAGATATTTTATTCCCAGTAAGTGATTTACACTTAATTCGCTCATTTAATTTTTATTTATCAATTAAGTACACTGAGTCTTCTTTATCATGCTCTTCCCAGTTTACTTTTACTTTTTCACTATTTATAACATCTACTTGCCTACCTCGGTAATCAGGTTGAATTGGTAAGTGCCTGCTAAAGCGTCTATCTATCAATGTTAGTAATTCAATTTCATTTGGTCTACCAAAAGATTGTACTGCAGTTAAAGCTGCCCTAATACTTCTTCCCGTATACAATACATCGTCAATAAAAACGATGTTCTTATCTTCAACCAAAAAATCTATTTTTGTTTTATTAGCTTCAAGTGGTTTATCGCTTCTTCTAAAATCATCACGATAAAATGTAATATCTAAGTACCCTAACTTTATGTCCTTTACACTATAATCATCCTTAAGAATTTTTGCAATTCTATCAGCTAAATATATACCACGAGGCTGCAGTCCTATTAAAACTGTATTAGAGAAATCGTTGTGTTTTTCAATTAGTTGACAAGCCAATCGATGAAGAATGATGTTTACCTCTTTTGCGTTAAGTAAAACTTTCTGACTCATATACTACCCAAACGTGTTTGGAGTACAAAGGTAATGCAAAAATTTATAATGCCTAGAGTTTAACTTGTTTTATAAAAACCACATTATTGATTTAGTTTTTAAATGGTATTGCATTAATTTTGTATGGGTGCATAATAATTATGAATAGTATGGATGAATTTATTGATGTTGTAACTAAAGATGGGAAATTAACTGGAAGGCGTGAATTAAAATCTATTATTCATAAAGAAGGGCTATATCATCACACAGCTCATGTTTGGTTATATACTAAAGACAAAAAAATTCTTTTAGCACAGAGATCATCTAAAAAATCCATTTGTCCATTGCTTTGGGATGTTTCAGTGGCTGGGCATATTGATGCAGGAGAAACAGCGAAACAAGCAGCTATTAGGGAAACGCTAGAAGAAATTGGCTTAAAACTTATAGAAAACGACTTAAATTTAATTGGCATTTTTAAATGCTTTCAAAACTACGATAACGGCTTAATTGACAATGAGTTTCACAACACTTTTATTGGCGAATTAAAAGTACCTTTACCTGAATTAACACCTCAAGAAGACGAAGTTGAAGCACTTAAACTAGTATCATTTAAAGAATTTGAATACTTTTTAGAACATATTGGTAAAGACATGCATTTTGTAGCAATCAATAAAGCATATTATCAAGAAGTATATCAAAAAATAAGAATGCAAATCGTCTAATTTTCACTCTAGTTTAAAACATAAATCTTGCTTATATTTACAGAAAGCAAGATACTTATGAGTGAGAATTTAAAAGCTAAAGTCAATACTGATTTTGAATTTGACATTAATTTAGATGATGTTTCCAACCTAGATATTACTAAACTTTCTAACTCAAATTATCATCTACTTCACAACAACAAATCATTTCATTGTGATATTGTTGGTTCTGATTTTAGTGAAAAAACATATCAAGTTTCAGTAAATAATACATTATATAATGTAGAACTTTTTAATGATTTAGATACACTTATAAAGGAGATGGGGTTTTCTATTGAATCTAAAAAAACAATTTCTTCAATTACTGCACCAATGCCAGGTTTAATACTTGAAATAAATATTGAAGTTGGACAAGAAATAAAAGAAAACGACACATTACTTATACTTGAAGCTATGAAAATGGAAAACAGTATTACCTCACCAATTGACGGTATAATAAAAGCTATTCACTCAAAAAAAGGAGATGCTGTAGAAAAAGGTCAACTAATTATAGAATTTGAATAAATATGAAAAAAATTCTTGTTGCTAACAGAGGAGAAATAGCACTACGTGTGATGAAAACTGCAAAAAAAATGGGTATTAATACTGTTGCAGTGTTTTCAACAATAGATAGAAACGCTCCACATGTAAAATTTGCTGATGAAGCTGTTTGTATAGGAGAAGCACCTTCAAATAAATCTTATCTAAGAGGTAGTAAAATTATTGAAGTTGCTAAAAGCTTAAATGTTGATGGTATTCATCCTGGTTATGGTTTTTTAAGTGAAAATGCTGATTTTGCTGAATTATGTGAGAAGAATAATATCATTTTTATAGGACCTCGTTCTAAAGCCATCAAAATTATGGGGAGTAAGCTTGCCGCTAAGGAAGCTGTTAAGAAATATAGTATCCCAATGGTACCTGGAATTGATGAGGCTATTACAGATGTTGCAAAAGCCAAGGAAATTGCCAAACAAATAGGCTTTCCTATTTTGATAAAAGCTTCAGCAGGTGGCGGAGGAAAAGGGATGCGTATTGTTGAAAAAGAAAAAGATTTAGAATCTCAAATGAATCGTGCCATCAGTGAAGCCATTTCTGCTTTTGGAGATGGCTCAGTATTTATAGAGAAATATGTTAGTTCTCCTAGGCATATTGAAATTCAAGTGATGGCTGATAGCCATGGCAATATTCTCCATTTTTTTGAAAGAGAATGTAGTATCCAACGACGTCATCAAAAAGTAGTTGAGGAAGCACCATCATCTGTATTAACTCCTGATTTGCGTGAAAAAATGGGACAAGCAGCTGTAAGAGTCGCTAAATCTTGTGATTATCTTGGTGCAGGTACTGTTGAGTTTTTATTGGATGCAGATCATAATTTCTATTTTCTAGAAATGAATACAAGACTACAAGTTGAGCATCCTGTAACTGAAATTATTACAGGAGTAGACTTAGTAGAACTCCAAATTAAAGTCGCTAGAGGAGAAAAGCTTAACCTTAAACAAGAAGATTTAAAAATAGAGGGACACGCTCTAGAATTAAGAGTTTACGCCGAAGACCCTTTGAATGATTTTCTTCCAAGCATAGGTCATTTAGAGGTCTACAATCTCCCAGCTGGACAAGGTATTCGCGTAGATAATGGTTATGAAGCTGGCATGGATATACCAATTTATTATGATCCAATGCTATCCAAACTCATTACATATGGAGCTACTAGAGAAGAAGCCATTATGCTTATGGTTGAAGCTATTAATAATTATAAAATTAAAGGAGTAGAAACTACACTATCTTTCGGCAAATATGTTTGCGAACATGACGCTTTTACTTCAGGAAAGTTTGATACGCACTTTGTAAAAAACTATTATTCTCCTGATGTTTTGAAAACAATAACTGTGACTGAAGCCAAAATTGCTGCCTTTATTGCTGTAAAACAATATCTAGAAGATAAAAAAGTACTTCGTTTACCTACCAACTAAAACTCTTATGGATTCAAAACAAGATAAAATTGATAAACTCAATGAGCGTATTGCACTCTCAAAACTTGGAGGAGGGCAAAAACGTATTGATAAACAACATACTAACAAAAAGCTTACAGCCAGAGAACGTATTGATTATCTCTTAGATGAAAGTTCTTTTGAAGAGATTGGAGCATTAGTAACGCACAGATCTACTGATTTTGGGATGGAGGATCAAATAATTTATGGAGATGGTGTAGTTACTGGTTACGGTACTATAAATAGCAGACTTGTTTATGTTTATGCTCAAGATTTTACAGTTTTTGGCGGCTCATTATCCGAAACCCATGCTGAAAAGATTTGTAAGGTTATGGATATGGCTTTAAAGGTAGGTGCACCCATTATAGGACTGAATGACTCTGGAGGAGCCCGTATTCAAGAAGGTGTACGCTCTTTAGGTGGCTATGCTGATATATTTTACAGAAATGTACAAGCTTCGGGTGTAATTCCTCAAATTTCTGCTGTGATGGGACCTTGTGCAGGTGGAGCAGTATACTCACCCGCTATGACGGATTTTATTATTATGGTAGAACAAACAAGTTATATGTTTGTAACTGGACCAAACGTTGTAAAAACTGTTACTAATGAAGAAGTAACAAGTGAAGAGTTAGGTGGTGCCCAAACACATGCTACTAAATCTGGTGTAGCTCATAAGATATCTTCTAATGATGTGGAATGCTTAGAAGATATAAAAAGTATGCTTAGCTATCTACCACAAAACAACACACAAACTACAAAACAGGTTAACTACCCCTTGAAAGATGAGGTTAGAGATGTTTTATCAAACATTGTACCTAATAACCCAAACAAACCTTATGATATGCATGAGGTTATTACTGGTATTATTGATGAAGATTCTTTTTATGAAATTCATAAAGAATATGCTGAAAGTATTATAGTAGGTTTTGCAAGATTAGGAGGTCAAAGTATTGGTATAGTCGCAAACCAACCAATGGCTTTTGCTGGGGTTTTAGATGTTAATAGCTCAAAAAAGGCAGCACGTTTTGTACGTTTTTGCGACTGTTTTAACATTCCGCTACTTGTACTTGTTGACGTTCCAGGTTTCTTACCGGGAACAGATCAAGAATGGAACGGTATTATTGTGCATGGCGCTAAATTATTATACGCTTTGAGTGAAGCTACAGTACCAAGAGTTACAGTTATTACAAGAAAAGCCTATGGAGGCGCTTATGATGTAATGAACTCTAAACATATAGGTGCAGACTTTAATTTTGCATGGCCAGGAGCAGAAATTGCTGTTATGGGTGCAAAAGGCGCAAGTGAAATTATTTTTAAAAGAGAAATTTCTGCGGCTGAAAATCCAAAGGAAAAATTAGCTGAAAAAGAGGCAGAATATGCTACTAAATTTGCAAATCCTTATCGTGCTGCAAAACGTGGATTTATTGATGAAGTAATTCTTCCTAAGCATACCAGAAGAAAATTATTAAAAGCATTTGCTAGTTTAAAAAATAAACAAATAAATAGTCCCAAACGTAAGCACGGTAATATTCCACTTTAATTAATTATCATCACTAAACCATATAAACAGGAAAAGGAGTTTAAAAATAAACCCCTTTTCTAGCTGTAATCAATAAACTACTTTTTGAGCAGTTTAAGTAATTAATTAAACAATCTTACTTTTAATTAAAATGAATTAATAACCAACCCTTGCATATTAATTTCTATTTTAATTCTCCCTAATAGAAACTGTAAGATGCCTTTCCCAAATTAATTAACATTGATAATAGCATTTGCACAAATGTCTAAAAAAAGCAGAGGTAATCATTAATTTTTCACTACGCATTTAGTACGCAAAGTTATTTTTTGTGTGAAAAAAACCTAAACACTGTAGTTTCCCGTGTTTGTTTTTTCAGAAAATGTACTACACAAATATTCAATAAGCGTGAATTTTTCCCTATTAAATCCTATTTTCTTTACAATGCGATAGCGTCTACTTTCAACTGATCGAATTGAACTATTAAGAAACACAGAAATTTCCTTATTAGTGAACCCTACATAAACATAATAACAGATAATAATCTCTGTTTTATTTAATTCTGGATGTAGCTTTTTAACTTCACTAAAAAATTTACTATTCAAATCATTTACTAAATCAAAATGTCCTTCGCCCTTATCTATAATAGCAGACGAATTAACACGAATATCCGTATAAAGATTTTTTATTCTCGTTTTTTGATCCTCAAGTGAATTTTCCGTGGCTATATCCTTAATTTCATTTTTTAAATGCTTCAAATATTCTTCAAGTCCGTGCATTTTTAGAGCCAGCTGTTCATTGTTAGACCTTATGAAAGATAAATTATCAACTTCGTTTGAAACTTTGTGTAATTTTTTCTTTTGTTTTTTGTAAAACACAAAATATATCAGGCTTGAAAGTATTAAAACCATAAGCAATACAAGAACCAAAACCACATTACGTTTTCTTTTTGTACGCTCCGTATTCAACTCATCTTCTGATAATCTCATGGATCGGCTAATATCTGTTGTTGCGATCAATTGTGTTTGTAACATTTCGTCTTCATAATTTCTGAGTGAGTCTAAATAGACATCAGCCATATCATAGTCTTTAATAATCCTATGTAAATCGACACAAGTGTTATAGTATTTAATTACATAACTTTGGTCAAGATGAGCTAATTCTTTTCTAGCCTGTAACAAATAAAATTTACATGAATCCAATTGTTGTTCATCCAAAAAATAATCTGCCAAACTAGTATTTATGGTAGCTTCAAAGCTTTTGTAATTACTAGTTGGCGCGCTAGGTATTTCTGAAGTAGTTTTAAACTCCTTAAAATACTTTCGAGCTTTATCAATACTGTCAACTTCAATATAACCTAAAGACAATTGTGCAGTGGCGTCCATATATATATAAGCATCTTCTTCAAGTACCTGTTTATATTTATCTAAATTTGGCAGGATCATATTTGTCGCTTCTACAAATTGGCCATCTAAAAAAGCCATTTGTGCCTTTAGAAGCCCAACCTCGTATAGCCAAATAGTATTATCACAAGTCTCAAAACACGTTTTTGCCTTACCCAAATAACTTAAGGCCAAGCTATTATCTACAGAGGGATCATACAATTCTCTAAATAACTGTATATATGCGTAACCTGCATTAAAATAATCATTATCCTTTTCAGCATAACTTAGCGCTTTATTAAAACTTTGAATAGCCTTAATGCTGTTGTTGTCATAACCATGAATAAGCCCCTGAATTATATAATAGTCAGCAATATACCCATCAATATAATCTTCCAAGGGACGTGGTATTGAATCTAGAAAAACTTGAGCATTTTGCGAAATTTGCAAATTATCACCAGCTTCGAATATGTAATCTACATAGTGTGATCTCTCCTGGGCAATAGAAAGTTGAGAGATAAAAAGAAATAATAGATTAATTACTATTTTGTTATATACTTTATTCATAGATATATATTCATAAAACTATTAATTTATAATTTCACTACAAATTAATATAACTCAATCCTTATCTTTTTTTACTAAAAAATACTTAAATTATTTATACTTTATTTGAAAAATGACAAAATACCTACACATTACCCATTTAATTATGATACAAATTATATTAAAAACTTAGTTACAATCCATTTTATTATAAAATCATTAATAAAGGGGTTAAATATTATACTTTTGCAGGATGCAAAAAGAAAAAGAATTTAAGTTTGAATTTATAGCTCTAATGGCATCTCTAATGTCTATTGTAGCTTTATCAATAGATGCTTTGTTGCCAGCACTTCCTGAGATAGGCAATCATTTGGGTGTGATTGACTCCAATAATAACCAACTTCTCATCACAATGATTTTTTTAGGCATTGGTTTTGGGCAGCTCGTATTTGGTCCTTTATCTGATAGTTTTGGAAGAAAACCTGTTGTTTACACTGGTTTTACTTTATTTATTATTGCTAGTATCATTTGTGTTACTACAAAAAGCTTTGAAGTCATGGTAATTGGACGTGTACTACAAGGTATTGGTTTATCATCTCCAAGAAGTATTGCTTTATCTATGATTAGGGATTTATTTGATGGCGATTATATGGCTAAAGTTATGTCTATCATAGTTATGTTTTTTATTCTTGTACCAGTTGTAGCACCAACCTTAGGACAATGGTTAATCACAATTTTCAACTGGCAATCTGTGTTTTATTTCAATCTTATTTTTGGAATAGCTGTTATGTTTTGGTTTTGGCTACGCCAACCAGAAACTCTTCCCAAGGAAAAACGTATAAAATTTAGTCCGCTTCTTTTTATAAATGGTACGAAAGAATTTTTTAGATATAAGGATGCGGTAGCCTATACTTTTGTTTCTGGATTCATTACAGGATCCTTTTTGGTTTACCTTAGCACTTCGCAACAAATTTTCCAAGAACAATACGATTTAGCAGATCTTTTTCCTTATATTTTTGCAAGTTTAGCGATATCTGTAGGGCTAGCAACCTACCTAAACAGTAGATTAGTTGAAAAGTTTGGAATGTGGCGCATGGCTTATACTGCTGCAATTTCATATTCTATTATTTCCATTATATATGTAATACTCTTTAATTCGGGAAATAATCCAAGTATATTCGTAGTAATAAGCTTTTTTGCTTTACAGTTTTTTGCTGTAGGATTTCTTTTTGGAAATTTACGTGCTTTAGCAATGCAACCCTTAGGGCATATTGCTGGGATTGGAGCAGCAATTAATGGATTTTTAAGCACAGTTTTAGCAGTGCCAATTGCTAATTATATAGGTGGTTTTGTTTCTACTTCAGTATTACCCTTATTTATAGGTTTCTCAATATTTGGCCTTCTATCGGTAGGTGTTTTTATATTGATGAGAAAAAACAACTACTCTTAATTAGTAGTTTAGTTTATAAATAATGCTCTTTTATCACATCTATATGCCATAAGCAATGCCCTAGGTTAATAAAAGCAATAGCCCTAGCAGAGGCAGGAAAACCACTCGCTTCTCCAATAAATTTTAAATCGGATTCCTTTAAAGTTTTTAATAAAACAATAAAACTATCTCTTACAGAGATAAATTCTTCGAGTAATAAGGTTATAGATTTAGAATTAGAATTACAAGTTTTAATAAAATCATCTTGATCAAACCCTGCTAATGGGCTTGCATCTCTCCTTGCAATACGAAAACAACGATATATAAATACACGCTCAGTATCAATTAAGTGTTGCAATACTTCTTTAACTGTCCATTTACTTTCCGCATAAGCATAATTATGCTTTTCTTCAGGTATTGAAGTAAAAAAATTAACTACAGCTTTCTTTCCATCTAAAAACCCCTCAGATAACATTATATTATCTGACACCATATTTAAATACACTTCATAATACGAATTGTATTCTTCGGATGTGACGTCTCTTTTAATCATTTACTATTACTTTAATGCTAAAGTAATATAAATTTTTGCTAGCTTTAAAATTGCTCATTTTTAGTTTTAATCTTCCTTGATATTTTTATAATTTCACAGCAACTTTATAAAACAAATTAAAATGAAAGTCTTAGGTATTGGAAAGAATTATGTAAATGATGTAGCCGAAATAGCAGCATTAAAAAACGGGCAGCAACTTATTTTCCTCAAAGCTGACAGCACTATAGTTACAGGTAGTAGTGATGTATCATACCCAGATATTACCAATGAACTTGTTTATGAAGTTGAACTTGTTGCTAAGATAGGAACTACAGGTAAAAATATTGCTGAAGCAGATGTCGCCTACCATATTAGTGGAATAGCAGTTGGAATAGATTATACCGCAACCGATATTCTCAAAGCCAACCGCGAATTAAAATGGCCTTGGGCTTTAGCAAAAGGGTTTGATGGTGCCTCACCTATTTCAAAATTTAAATCGATTTCTGATTTTCCTGATCTTAACAACATCAATTTCGACCTTAAAATTAATGGCGAACAAAAGCAATCAGGCAACACATCTAAGATGATTTATAATTTTGCAGAAATCATTTCTTATGTCTCAAAATTTATGACCTTAAATCCTGGAGATTTATTTTTCACAGGAACACCAGCATCTGGTACAGGACTCATTTACAAAGGCGACCACCTCCAAGCGTCTATTGAGGGCGAATTACTTTTAGATTTTAAGATGATATAAAATTTACAACACATTATCCATAATATCCTGAACCACTTCAGGATTTAGTAGTGTGCTGGTATCTCCTAAATTACTAGTATCATTACTAGCAATCTTACGCAAAATACGTCTCATAATTTTTCCAGAGCGCGTTTTGGGCAGACCTTTGGTAAACTGAATTTTATCCAACTTTGCAATTGGCCCTATATGTTCTGTGATAATTTGATTTATTTCCTTGCGTAAGTTATTTTGATCTCTTGTCTCTCCAACATCTTTTAAAATAACATAACCATAAAGTGCATTCCCTTTAATATCATGCGGAAAACCAACAATAGCACTTTCAGCCACAGCAGGATGTTCGTTTATAGCATCCTCAATAGGTGCAGTACCTAGGTTATGACCAGAAACTATAATAACATCATCAACACGACCAGTGATTCTGTAATACCCTACCTCATCACGTAACGCACCATCTCCTGTAAAATATTTGTTTTCAAAAGCAGAAAAATACGTGTCTTTGTAACGCTGATGATTTCCCCAAATGGTTCTTGCCATGCTAGGCCATGGAAATTTTATACACAGTCGCCCATCAACCTGATTTTCTTTTAACTCATTTCCATGCTCATCCATCAACGCAGGCTGTATCCCAGGAAATGGCAACGTAGCATAGGTTGGCTTTGTTGGTGTAGCAAAAGGTATAGGGGTTATCATAATACCTCCTGTTTCTGTCTGCCACCATGTATCTACAATAGGACTTCTATTCTTACCAATATTATCGTTGTACCAATGCCAAGCCTCTTCATTTATAGGTTCTCCAACCGAGCCTAAAACCTTCAAAGAGGATAAACTATACTTTTCTACCAACCCTAAACCTTCCTTGGCCAAAGCACGAATAGCAGTAGGTGCAGTATAGAATTGATTTACTTTATGCTTATCTACAATATCCCAAAAACGTCCATAGTCTGGGTAACTAGGTACACCCTCAAACATCACGGTAGTAGCACCATTTGCTAGAGGCCCGTAAACAATATAACTATGTCCTGTAATCCAACCAATATCTGCTGTACACCAATATACATCACCTTCTTTATATTGAAACACATTTTTAAACGTATACGCCGTATAGACCATATAACCTGCAGTAGTATGCACCATCCCCTTTGGCATTCCAGTAGAACCAGAAGTATATAAAATAAATAGCGGATCCTCTGCATCCATAATTTCAGCTTCACATTCTTTACTAGCATTTTCCAGTAAAGGTTGCACCCACACATCACGTCCCTCAACCATATCTATATCAGAATCTATTCGCTTTGCTACCAAAACAGTATCCACACAAAGACACTCTTTTAGTGCTTCATCAACGATTCCTTTTAAATCAATCGTTTTTGCGCCACGATAAGACCCATCACTAGTAATTACCATTTTGCAATCACTATCATTAATTCTCGTAGCTAAAGCCGTGGCAGAAAAGCCAGCAAAAACTACAGAATGTACCGCACCAATACGTGCACAAGCTAAAGTAGCAATAGCTAATTCTGGTATCATCGGTAAGTAAATACAAACCCTATCCCCTTTTTCAACACCTTTATCCTTTAGCACATTCGCAAACTGGCACACACGCTCATGCAACTGCTTGTAAGTAATATGTTCCGCAGACTCGTCAGGGCTATTTGGTTCAAACAAAATAGCCGTTTTATTGGCATTCGTCGTTAAATGGCGGTCAATACAATTTACCGTAATATTTAGCTTCGCACCTTCAAACCACTTTACCTCTGGCTTAGAAAAATCCCAAGACAACACTTTATCCCACTTCTTATACCACAAAAAATGTTCTTCAGCCACTTCCTCCCAAAATTGTTCAGGTTCGCGTATCGATTTTCGATAAACTTGATAGTATTCTTCTAGATGCTTTATATGGTAATTACTCATGTAATCTGCTGATTTATTTTGATTGCCTAAATTAATAAATTAAAGCACGTTTTATTATTTTTTTTTGATTTTCAATTTGGGCGTTACCCTCCTATCGTCAGGTCGGGCTTTCACTACTCAATCCCTCCTTCGTCGGGGATTTCAAACATGCCGTTCTATCCCTAACGCGGGGCGAACCCAAAAAGCAATTTTATAATACACTAATGTGTGGCCTCCCCAGCACCACTTGGTATGCGAATATGCTCAACAATTTCCTGTACATCCTCAGGTGGTGAGGGCGTAAACTTCATAATCACTACAGAAACCACAAAATTTAATATCATAGCCACTGTACCAAAACCTTCAGGTGAAATACCAAACCACCATTCACTTTTATCAGGTAATGTTTCATCAAACCACCCCAATTTATATTTTATCATGTAAAGTAACATAGCGGTAATACCTACAACCATACCTGCAATTGCACCTTCTTTATTCATACGTTTATAGAATATACCCAAAATAATGGCAGGAAAAAACGAAGCTGCTGCTAAACCAAAAGCCAATGCCACAACAGCAGCCACAAACCCTGGAGGATTAATACCAAAATAACCTGCAATACAAACGGCACCTACTGCCGATAAACGCGCCGCAATCAACTCACCTTTTTCAGAGATTGATGGCTTTATAATTTTCTTAATCAAATCATGAGATACAGATGAAGAAATTACTAACAGCAATCCCGCAGCAGTAGATAATGCCGCGGCCAAACCACCAGCAGCAACCAGCGCAATTACCCAGTCTGGTAATCTCGCAATTTCTGGATTTGCCAAAACCATAATATCTCTGTCCACATAAAGCTCATTCTTACTATCTGGGTTTGGTTTGGTAAAATCTACTTTGCCATCTTCATCCTTTAAATAAGCAGCTCCCTTTATATATTTAATTCTTCCATCACTATCTTTATCTGTAAAACTTATTAATTTGGTTTCTTCCCATTTACTAAACCATTCTGGCACTTCGTTATAGGGTTTATTGGAAACAGTTTCAATTAAATTTGTTCTTGCAAAAGCTGCTACTGCAGGTGCGGTGGTATATAAAATTACAATAAGTAATAATGCAATACCAGCCGATTTTCTAGCATCTTTTACCCGTTTTACAGTAAAAAACCTCACAATTACATGTGGTAAACCTGCTGTACCTACCATAAGTGCAAGGGTAATGGCAAATACATCAATCATTGACTTTGAACCTTCGGTGTATTGAGCAAAACCCAATTCAGTACTTAATCCATCCAATTTATCTAGCAAATATGTTCCTGAACCATCAGACAGGGTATCTCCAAAGCCCAATTGCGGAATAGGATTTCCCGTCATCTGAATCGAAATAAAAATAGCAGGTACCATAAATGCAAAAATGAGCACGCAATACTGTGCTACTTGTGTATAAGTTATACCCTTCATACCTCCTAAAACAGCATAAAATAAAACAATAAGCATCCCAATAATTACACCTGTATTAATATCCACTTCTAGAAATCGAGAAAATACAATACCCACGCCACGCATCTGTCCCGCCACATAAGTAAACGACACTAAAAGCGCACACAAAACAGCAACGAAACGTGCTGTTTTAGAATAGTAACGGTCTCCAATAAAATCTGGTACAGTAAACTTTCCAAATTTCCGTAAATAAGGTGCTAGTAATAACGCTAACAATACATATCCGCCAGTCCATCCCATCAAATACACTGCGCCATCATAACCTGCAAACGAAATAATCCCCGCCATAGAAATAAAAGACGCTGCACTCATCCAATCGGCAGCAGTGGCCATGCCATTAGCCAAAGGAGAAACTCCTCCGCCTGCTACGTAAAATTCTTTGGTGGAACTTGCTCTGGACCATATAGCGATACCTATATAAATAGCAAACGTAATACCAACTAAAATATAAGTCCAATTCTGTACGCCTATACCGGCTTCAATTAATAAACTATACATCATAACCGTACTTTTTATCAAGTTTATTCATAATGCGTACATATACAAAAATCAAAATCACAAATACGTACATAGATCCTTGTTGCGCAAACCAAAATCCCAATTTAAAGCCTCCAATACTTATGGCATTTAATGTGTCTTTGAGTAATATTCCTGCTCCAAAGGAAACCAGAAACCATATTGTTAAAAGCAAAAACAAATACTTTATATTCTCCTTCCAATAAGCAATGGCGTTTTTATGACTTTTCATAAATTTTAGTTGAGTTGGTTAAAAAATTAAAATTAGAGCTATTTGGTATAGTATCCATGTGTTAAATTATTTAAAATATGGATGATAGTTAAACATCTATATTCTTTAAATAATGAAATAACAGCTTCATAAACGCATGTAAGATATCATTTTTAATAATTTATGTAATGTTTATATACAGAAAAACAAATACACCTTTAAGTAATAATTCTTCAATAATGGAATACATTGTGTTAAGCATCTAACATTGAGATTACTTTAGAGAAACACCTCCTGTACATTATAGTATAATTGAAACAGTAGACTTATTCAATATTATTACTAGATTTGGCGCATGAAATATAAGGCTGTAATTTTTGATTTAGATGGAACGCTAGTAAACTCTATATATGATATAGCGGATGCTATGAACGAAGTACTTTTAAAGCGCAAGTATAAAACATTTGATTACGAAACCTACAAAACATTTGTGGGTCATGGTGTGAAAAGCTTAATTATAAAAGCCGTTCCTGAAAAAGATACTAATGATGAATTGATTGAAGCATGCCTTAACGATATGATGGCTATTTATAGTGAGGTTTGCACCAATAAGACTAAGACTTACGATGGTGTTTTAGAGCTTTTAGAAACATTACATTCTAAAAATGTTAAACTGAGTGTACTTTCTAATAAAGAAGATTCTTTAACAAAAAAAGTTGTCACTAGTCTACTTCCTAATTATGTAAATCCAACAATAGGCTTAAAAGAAGAGCGCTTAAAAAAACCAAACCCAGAGGTATTACTTAAAATATGTAATACGTTAAAAGTAAAACCTGAAGATAGTATTTATGTTGGAGACACCAATGTTGATATTAAGGTAGCCAAAAATGCCAATATGTTCGCCGTGGGTGTAAGTTGGGGGTTTCGGGATAAAGATGAACTTATAAAAGCTGGTGCAGATTATATACTAAATACCCCAGCAGATTTACTCAAAATTTTATAGCATTTTTATTTTAGATAGTCCAGAACGTTTGTTTCTATACGTTCTTGAATATTACTAACATCAGCTTTTACAAAAGTTTCGCCTGTAATATTTTCATAAAGTTCTATGTAACGCTCTGAGACTGTTTCAATATATTCGTCGCTCATGTAAGGCACCGTTTGTCCTTCTAACCCTTGAAAGTTATTTGAAATTAACCACTGGCGCACAAACTCTTTTGATAATTGTTTTTGCGGTTCGCCTTTTGTTTGCCTGTCCTCATATCCTTCAGCATAGAAATATCTTGAAGAATCTGGCGTATGAATCTCATCGATTAGTACTATTTTACCATCTTTTGTTTTACCAAATTCATATTTAGTATCTACTAAAATTAAACCTCTTGATGCTGCTATTTCAGAACCTCTTTGGAATAGTTTTTTTGTATAATCTTCTAGAATAATATAATCTTCTTCTGAAACTATACCTTTTGCTAAGATGTCTTCTCTAGAAATATCTTCGTCGTGATCTCCCATTTCGGCTTTTGTAGCTGGTGTAATAATAGGCTCTGGAAATGCATCATTCTCCTTCATACCTTCTGGCATAGACACTCCACACAGCATGCGTTTACCTGCTTTATACTCTCGTGCTGCATGGCCTGACATATAGCCACGAATTACCATTTCTACCTTAAAAGGTTCGCATAAATGCCCAACTGCTACATTTGGATCTGGTGTTGCTGTTAACCAATTTGGGACTAAATCTTCTGTAGCCGCCATCATTTTTGTAGCTATTTGATTTAATATCTGCCCTTTATATGGTATACCTTTTGGCATTACCACATCAAATGCCGACAACCTATCTGTAGCAATCATTACTAATTGCTCATTACTAAGATTATAAACTTCTCTAACTTTTCCTTTGTAAACTGATTCTTGATTTGGAAAATTAAAGTTGGTATCTATTATGGTATTACTCATTTTTTAAACCTATTTATGAGTTGATTTGTTATTTTCTTTAAAGTTAAGCACCAAGTTGGCTGATGATTTAGCCCCGATTGCAGCGGCATCCTTTTTTGCTTTTTCTGCAAAAAAGATATAGCGGAAAGCGGGATATAACTCCTAAAAAAATTAGTCTCTATTTTCTATACTCTTGTAAGCTTCTATTACTTTCTTGACAAGTTTATGCCTTATAACATCTTTATCATCTAAAAATATGATGCCTACGCCGTCTACATTTTTTAATATTAAAAGCGCTTCTTTTAACCCTGAAATAGTGCGACGCGGTAAATCTATTTGCCCCGGATCTCCTGTTAATAAAAACTTTGCATTTTTACCCATACGTGTTAAAAACATCTTCATTTGTGCATGGGTTGTATTTTGAGCTTCATCTAAAATCACAAACGCATTATCCAGCGTTCTACCACGCATAAATGCCAATGGCGCTATTTGTATGGTGCCTTTTTCTATATAATTTGCTAGCTTTTCTGGCGCAATCATATCGCGTAGGGCATCATATAACGGTTGCATGTAAGGATCTAGTTTTTCCTGTAAATCTCCAGGTAAAAAACCAAGATTCTCTCCCGCTTCTACAGCTGGTCGTGTTAAAATAATACGCTTAACTTCTTTATTTTTAAGCGCTTGTACTGCTAAAGCTACACCTGTATATGTTTTTCCTGTTCCTGCTGGCCCTATGGCAAAAACCATATCATTTTTATGCATGCTTTCTACCAACTTACGTTGATTTGCTGTTTGGGCTTTTATTAATTTGCCTCCAACACCATGTACTATGGTTTCTCCACTTGCTTTTGAGGTGGTATAATCATCACTGCTCTGACTCGTAAGCACGCGTTCTATTACATTTTCGTCTAGTTTATTATACTTTCCAAAGTGTTTTAAAAGCATGGTAATGCGTCTATCAAATTCTTCTAGTAATTCTTCATCACCAAAAGCTTTAATTTTATTACCGCGTGCTACAATTTTTAATTTTGGAAAGTACTTTTTAAGAAGTTCTATGTTAGCGTTTTGTGCTCCAAAAAACTCCTTTGGAGATATTTCTTCGAGTTCTAAAATAATTTCGTTCAAAAGCGTTTATTTAATATAGTTTGGGTTTAAAACATTAATTAAAATAATGTATCGTGAGATAAAATGATTTATTAGTTTTGTACATCATCCTCTCTGAATCCAAAAATACATAATTTTAGAGGAGTTAACCTTAAAAACATATCAACAAATTTGCCCATGGCAATTATAACACTAACAACCGATTTTGGTGAGAAAGATCACTTTACTGGCGCAACAAAAGGCGCCATTTACAGTGAACTTCCTAATGTAAATATTGTTGATATCTCGCATAGTGTTTCTCCTTTTAATATTCCTGAAGCTGCTTACATCATCCAAAACGCATACAATAGTTTTCCTGCTGGCACTATTCATATTATTGGTATAGACGCTGAATTAAATGAAGAGAACAAACATATTGCCATGAAATTGGACGATCATTATTTTATTTGTGCTAATAATGGTATTATGAGTATGATTTGTTCTGAAATTGCTCCAGAGAAAATTGTTGAAATAAATATTCATGATAAAATTCAAACCAGTTTTCCTGTATTAGATGTTTTTGTTAAGGTGGCTTGCCATATTGCACGTGGCGGCACTTTAGAAGTTATTGGAAAACCTATAAATAACATTAAACCTATAAACAATTTAAAACCTTATGTAAATGAGGAAAAAACCAAAATTATTGGTAGTGTTATTTATATTGACAACTATGGAAATGTAGTAACCAACGTTAGAAAGCAATTTTTTGAAACCATACAAAAAGGACGCAAGTTTGAAATTACTGCACGCCAATATAAATTTAAAACTATTTACAAAAAGTACAGTGATGTTGTAAACTTTAATACTCCAAAAGAAAAACGACAAGATGAAGGGAAAGGTTTAGTAGTTTTTAATTCTGGTGGTTTTTTAGAAATTGCAATGTATAAAAGCGACTCAAAAAAACATGGAAGCGCTGCCACTCTAATGGGATTAGAAGTGAGAGATACTATTGGTATTGATTTTACCACAGTTTCTGTAATACCACAAAACCAAGATATTTTTTAAAACATTATGCTGGTAAGAATTGTAAAAATGAGTTTTAAACCTGAGTTTGTTGGTAATTTCCTTGATATTTTTGAAGAGAACAAAACGTTAATTAGAGGGTTTAAAGGTTGTGCCTTTTTAGAATTATACAGAGATAAACTGCATACTAATATATTTTTCACTTATAGTTATTGGAATTCTGAAACTGATTTAGAGCTTTACAGAAACTCTGATATATTTAAAAGCGTTTGGAGTAAAACCAAAATTTTGTTTAATGCTAAACCTGAAGCTTGGAGTGTTGATAAATTGGAAAGTTTAGAATAGACAATAATTTAACTATAAAAACTCTACAACATAACAACTAACAACTAACAACTAACAACTAACAACTAACAACTAACAACTAACAACTAACAACTAACAACTAACAACTAACAACTAACAACTAACAAAATTAATGCTAGCTATCCTTAAAAAAGAAATAAACACATTTTTTGCTTCTCCAATTGGTTACATGGTTATTGCTATATTTTTAATATTAAATGGTTTATTGCTTTGGGTATTTAAAAGCGAATTTAATATCCTAGATTATGGATTCGCAGATTTATCAGCATTCTTTTTACTAGCTCCTTGGATTTTATTGTTTTTAATTCCCGCTGTTACCATGCGTAGTTTTTCTGATGAAAAAAAACAAGGCACTCTAGAATTACTACTTACCAAACCCATCTCACATCTCAATATTGTTTTAGGCAAGTTTTTTGGAGCTTTTATTTTGATTTTAATGGCCTTATTGCCAACATTATTATATGTATATTCAGTATATCAATTAGGTAGTACTGCTGGTAATTTGGATTTAGGCAGTACATTTGGATCTTACATTGGTCTTCTTTTTTTAGCTGCTGCTTATACTGCAATTGGTATGTTTTGTTCAACTTTATCAAATAATCAAATTGTGGCATTTATTGCGTCGATTTGTATTTGTCTATTCTTTTTCTTGGGTTTTGAAGGCATTACAGCATTAACTTCCAGTAGCTTTATAGAGCAATTGGGAATGAATTACCACTACAAAAACATGAGTCGCGGTGTACTTGATTCCAGAGATGTTATTTATTTTTTAAGTGTGGTGCTCTTTTTTATTTTATTAACACGCTTGGGGATTAAAACTGACACATTTAATAACAAAGATTACACCAAGGTTACCATACTATTAGCTGGTTTATTAGTTATAAATATTGCTTCTAGTTACGTATATCAACGTTTAGATGTAACTAAAGATAAGCGCTACACTTTAAGTGATTCGGCCAAGACTATTGTAGGTAAAGCAAATTCGCCAATAATTGTAGATGTTTTTTTAAAAGGCGAAGGTTTCCCTTCAGAATTTAGACGATTACAACGTGAAACACGACTGTTACTCGAAGAATTTTCTAATGAAAATAACAATATAAACTTTGCTTTTATTAACCCTTTAGAAAACGAAGCATCTCGCGAACAAACAATACAAATAATGACGCAGCGTGGTTTAACTCCCATGCAACTGGAAGTAAAAGAAAACGGAAAATCTACTCAAGAAGTTATTTTTCCATGGGCTTTGGCAAGTTATAACGAGCAAACCGTAATTATCCCTTTAGTAAAAACAAAAATTGGAGCCTCTCAACAAGAATTAGTAACCAATTCTGTACAACACCTAGAGTATGCATTTGCTAACGGTTTTAAAAAACTTGTAACGCCTAAACATCAAAAAATAGCTGTTTTAAAAGGCAATTCGCAATTGGAAGATAAATACATTGCAGATTTCGCTAAAACCTTAGGCGAATACTATTTTATTGCGCCATTTACATTGGATAGTGTTTCTAGTAACCCTCAAAAAACATTACAAGATTTAAACAATTACGATTTAGTTATTTCTGCAAAACCTACTGAGACTTTCACTGAGGAAGAAAAGTATGTTTTAGACCAATACAACATGAAAGGTGGTAAAAGCTTGTGGTTAATTGATGCTGTAGCTATAGAAAAGGATAGCTTGTATAACGACGCTGGTAAAAATTATGCCATAAGTAGAGATTTAAACCTGACGGATTTCTTTTTTAACTATGGTGTTCGCATCAATCCCGTAATGGTGGCAACACCATACTCTGCTCCTATTACTCTAGCCATAGGAGATGGAAGCAACTCCCAATTTCAACATTTAAATTGGCCTTACTCGCCTCTATCAAATTCTGATAGCAACCACCCAATTACTAATAATTTAAACCTAGTACGTTTTGATTTTGCAAACCCTATTGATACACTTAAAAACAATACAAAAAAGACTATTCTTTTAGAAACTGCTCCAATCTCAAGGTTAGAAGGTACACCACGAGAAATAAGTTTGGATTTAGTAACTAAACCTATAGATCCCAAAACTTTTAAAAATGAAAAGCAAACACTTGCTGTGTTGCTGGAAGGTAAATTTAAATCGGCTTTTGCAAATCGTATTAAACCATTTAAAATCACTAACAAAAAAGAAAGTAGTACAAACACAAAAATGATTGTAATTGCTGATGGCGATCTGATTAAAAATGATGTAGTACGTAACAGACCTCAAGAACTAGGGTTTGATAGATGGACTGGAAAATTATATGGTAACAAGGAATTTTTACTCAATTCGGTAAATTATCTACTTGACGATAATGGACTTATAAACATTCGAAGTAAAGAAATTAAAGTTGCCTTTTTAAATCAAGAAAAAATAGCCAAAGAAAAAACGCGTTGGCAACTGCTAAACATTGGATTACCAATAGCTTTACTTACACTATTTGGTTTTAGCTTTAACTACTTTAGAAAGAGAAAATACGCTAGTTAACTGTTAATAAGTTTGTTTCGATAAAACGTTGCTTTAAGATATATTTGTAGGTAACGATTTTCTAAATTATAAGACATTAAACATGGTTTTTTTACGATGGGTTAGAATAAACCAACTAACACGCTAATCGTAAACAACTCCAGACTTTTAAAACATAAAAAACGAATGAAATTTATTGTATCAAGTACTTACCTTTTAAAACAATTACAGGTATTGGGTGGTGTTATCAATAGTTCTAACACTTTGCCTATTTTAGATAATTTTTTATTTGAGTTAGATCATACTAAGCTTACGGTTTCAGCTAGTGATTTAGAAACCACTATGTCTTCTACACTAGATGTGGAAAGTGATAGCGAAGGTAGCGTTGCTATTCCTGCACGTTTATTATTAGATACTTTAAAAACATTCCCAGAGCAACCATTAACTTTTGTTGTTGAAGATAACAATACAGTTGAAATTAGCTCTAACCATGGTAAATACGCCTTGGCCTATGCCAGTGGAGAAGAGTTCCCTAAAGCTGTTGCTTTGGAAAATCCAAGTAAAACAGTAATTTTAGGAGATATTTTAGCTACTGCTATCAGCAAAACCATATTTGCTGCTGGAAATGACGATTTACGCCCAGTAATGAGTGGTGTGTTTTTTCAATTTTCTACAGAAGGCTTAACTTTTGTAGCTACTGACGCGCATAAGTTAGTAAAATACACAAGAGAAGATGTTAATGCTAGCCAAGTAGCAGAATTTATTATGCCTAAAAAGCCTTTAAATTTATTAAAAGGTATTCTAGCTGCTAGCGAGGATGAGGTTACTATTGAGTACAACGATTCTAACGCTAAGTTTACTTTTGAAAATTCTGAATTAATTTGCCGCTTAATAGATGGGAAATATCCAAATTATGAGGCTGTAATACCAAAAGAAAACCCTAACAAACTATCGATTGATAGAACTCAGTTTTTAAACTCTGTACGTCGTGTTAGTATTTTCTCTAACAAAACCACGCACCAAATACGTTTAAAAATTGCTGGTGCTGAGTTAAATATTTCAGCGGAAGATGTGGATTACAGCAACAAAGCCGAAGAGCGTTTAACTTGTGACTATCAAGGAGATGATATGCAAATAGGCTTTAATTCTCGTTTCTTAACTGAGATGTTAAATAATCTAGGGTCTACAGATGTACAATTAGAAATGAGCATGCCTAATCGTGCAGGTATTTTAACACCTGTGGATGGTTTAGATGAAGGGGAGCAAATTACAATGCTGGTAATGCCAGTAATGTTGAATAGCTAGTCATAGACAAAAGGTCTTGTCATGCTGAACTTGTTTCAGCATCTAGATATATTGAAGAAGCAGTAATCTATTTTTTTCGGGTTGCTGCTTTTTTAATTCATTTTGAATTTATATTAAAATCGCTTATTAACATAAATTAGAGACACAATTAAACACCAATGGGAATAACTATAAAAATGATGAATACGAACTCACTAATTTATGGAGCATTTATTAATGATGAACAAATCGGTGAAGCAGAAATAATAGGGTTTAATGGACATGGTCATAATTATCAATTCAAACCTTACAAGAAGCATTTAGAAAAGATTTTGAATTATACAATCTCGGATTTTCCTGATAGTATTTTCAATATATTATGTTCTTTTGAATTAGATGAAAAATTAGACTCTTCTTGGATGTTCAAACCTTTATCTGTTAATATAATAGTTAGAAAAGAATATGAAAATGTCAACGGAGTCATCAGTCAAGTCATTATCCATCCCGATATGGACAATTGGCTCAAAAAGTTTTCATTAAAAAATTTTGCTAGCCATTTAGAAAGTTTTTGTAAGAGCCTAGAAAATGTAAATTGCATTAGAAATGATTTTGACTTTATAAGCTCTGGTTTTGGTATTTCAATAACTTTTGAACCTAATGTGAAGATAGATGAGATATATAATGAAACTATTGATAAATTCACAGAAATTATTATCAATACCATACAAAATTGTCAAATAGAATTAAGAAAAAATTCGGTTAGAAGCGTTTTTAAATTCCCTGAAGAAATTAAAGAACCTTGTGAGCAATATTTAGTGTATTTTTCCAAGTTTTTAGCAGACATTGGCATTGAAGCTTTAACTACTATTGAAGAAGAAGCAAAGAGCGTATTATTTACTGTTACACCAAAAGAGCCTTCTACAGCTTTATCTCAGATTCGTGATGCTCTAGACATATATCTTAAAATACCTACAATAAATAATTTAGACAACTATGCAATTGGATTACAAGATTTGGGAGTAAATCAACTGATATCGAATGTTCATTTTTTAAAATCTCAATTATTACTAAGTCAATCTATAATACAAGCAAAAAATACTACAATTGAGAATCTACAGCTTCTAAATTTTCAACAAAAACTTTTATTATCAGACGCAGAGAACAACCCTTCAAATGAAGAAAAAGTTCTTAACGAAATAGTAACCATAAAAGAGTTTGATGGTAAAGGTTTTAATATTAATCTACCAAAATTATTTAGGTTGATCAGGCGTAAATTAAGTTAGAAGATGGGTTTTAATAGTTTACCGCGTTAGCGTTAGGGATTGCAGTGGCATCCTTTTTAAAACATTGAAAAGCTTAAGTTTATAATGGGTGTTTAAGATTGCTACGTCGTAAACGCCTCGCAATGACCGTAGTTTTTAAAAAGATATAGCGTAAAGCCCGACCCGAGTATGGCTGTGTCCTAAAACATTAAAAAGTTAAATCGAGGGTAGCCTGCCTGCCGGCATGCAGGCGCTCAAAATATTAATGTTCAACAAAGGAAAATATTTAACCTAATCTGCTTTTTTGAACCTGATCCAATGCCTTACATTGTTATCCAACGTGTAGGATATCTCAAGAACATTAGAAGTTACATCGTAATTGTAAGCACTGGATTTACCGTTATCGTTCTTAAGTATCATTTCATTTTTAGAAGTATTTAAGAAAAACATACCACTAGTGTTAACGGCCTCTTCAACAAGATAATTGAAAGCTATACCTTCTGAATTGTTTAACTTTTTAAACTCGATAAACTCGCAGCAGTAATTTATGGGAGGTTCTATGTTTCCATATCCTTTTTCCCATAGTTCCCATTTTCCCAACAAAATATCTTTATTGGTTTTGTTTGGAATTTTTATACTTGAAAAGGCATGAATAATGATAATTGAAAAGAATCCTAGAAGAAGTAAAATATGTTTCATGTGTATTGATTTCATTACAACATAAAAATAGATAGCATACTTATTTTAAAAGTTAGAGTTTTGTTATAAGAATGTTATGATAAGCCATAAAAAAACGCCCACTGTAAAGTGAGCGTTAATTTTATCTCATACTTCTAATAAGGTTACCCTTAAAAGATTCCTGTGGAGTTTATCTCGAGCGTAGTCGAGAGACAGGAATTCACTAACTAATAAAATTAAGAGATAAAGGGTATTTTGGAGATTCGCCATTATTAGCCCTAATTGCATTTATAATAGGAAAAAGTATTGATATTATTCCTAAAACTATTAAACCTACAATGCCCAAACCAAATAATAAAATTAATGGGATACAGATAAGGCAATACACGATTAAACTTAGCTGAAAGTTTATGATATTTTTGCCATGCTCGTCCATTTGGTGTACTTTTTCTTTTTGTGTTACCCATAAAATTAATGGTACTATTAAACTACCAAAACCTGTTACCAATGATATTAACTGGCTTAAATGGGTAATAACAATTAATTGATTGTCTTGTCGTTTCATGATGGTAACTAAATATTTTGATTGATATTTATATGACGCATCTTTTGAAGAATTGTTACAGATAAAAATATTTAATCTGAAATACCATGGGCTTCAAGTGTTTTTTTAAAGTCTGGATTATCTTTTAAATAACCAAAAAAATCGTACTGTTCCCTTCTAAAGGTTCGGGTTTGTTTATTTCTAATAGTATCTAAATGAAATAATACGCTATCTGTTTGTTTTAAGGCTGAAAAAACAACTGCTAATTGATGGCTTTTCTCTCTTGGGTGTGCATTTTTACGAATGGAATCTAATATTCTGTATGCTAAAAGCGTATCGCCCACCTTAACATAACTATATCCCAAGAAGCGATTAAACACGTTTTGCTTTTTTACCATTTCTTTTAAATAAGGTATAGCTTTACTATATTTTTCTTGTGAGATGTACAAATTAAAATAGGATCTATCTATAACAAATTGATTGCTTTTACCATGTTGCTTTTGGGTTTTATCTAGTATTGCTTTTGCTCTATCGTATTCCTTATTTGCCATTAATGCTCTAACATAACTATTGGCTGTTGGAAAAGACAGTGGGTCTAACCTATATGCTATTTCTGCTTGCTCAAGTTGCTTTTCATGTTGACTGGTATACATAAAAAATGTGGAGTATTGATGCCTTGCTGTTAAATCGTTGGGGGAGAGTTGAATTGCTCTTTGAAATGCTGTTTCGGCTGCTTCATAGTTCCCTTCAATATTATTTATAAGTCCCTTAACTGAGTAAATTCTAGAGATTTTGTCGGTTATAGCTTCTGCTTTAGCAAGGTATTCCCTAGCAGATTGTGAAGCTTCATTAGGGTTTCTACGTGAATAATATGTTTCTAGATATATGGAATTTGCAATTTCTGCATAGGCTTCAGCATAATTTGGATCTAACGTAATGGCTTCCTTGTAAAGTATAATGCTTTTTGCTAAACTTTCTTTATTTCGCTTATCTGCTTCATTTCTACCCTCTAAAAACAGTTTGTATGCTTCAATGTTTTTAGTTGGTATTTCTGCCAATTCTTGCTGCTCTTCAAAGGATAAATTAATTTGAAGTGCATCTACAATTTCCTTAGAAACTTCTGTTTGTAACCCAAATATACTTGTAAGTGTTTTATCATAGTTTTCGGCCCAAAGGTGTTCGTCGTTAGATGCATCAATTAACTGTGCAGTTATTCTAATATCGTCTCCATATTTACGAATACTACCCTCTAGAATATAAGATACATCAAGTTCTTTGGCTATTTCCGGAATTGTTTTTTGAGTATTTTTATACTGCATTACAGAGGTTCTAGAAATAACACGCAGGTTTTTTAATTTAGAGAGTTGCGTGAGTATATCTTCAGTAACCCCATCCCTAAAAAATTCTGAATCTTTCTCTGAACTTAAATTATCAAAAGGTAATACAGCAATAGATAGGTCTTTAGGAGTATTATCGTTAACCGTGAATTTTACAGAATCTATATTTAGCACAAATGCTAAAAAGACAACAAGTGCTACTATAATAGCAACATTTCGTTTCTTCTTAAAGAATGGTGTTTTAGATTTTTCTTTTTTTAACTTAAGCTTACCCTTTATCTCTTCTTTTTTAGGCACAACTAACCCATCGTTAGCAATAGCAAAAAGAGGCATAGCGTCATCAACATTTTTAAGCTCATAAGCATCTAAAAATTTAGTTTTAATATGTTGATGACTCCTTATTTGGTCATGTACCTTATCAGAAATTAAAACACTACCGGAAACTGCACAAGATTCTATCCTAGAAGTTACATTAACAGCATCTCCAATAATATCATCTTCAGATTGAATGATATCCCCAACATGAATACCTATACGAACGGGAATTTTGGGTTCTTGCAGAAATGCTTGCTGAAGTTCTATAGCACAGTCTACAGCCTCTACCGTACTTTTAAAAATGCTTAAAGTACCATCTCCAAAATATTGAATAATTTTGCCATTATACGCCTCAGTAGTAATTTCAAAAGTATTTCTATGTCGTTTTCGTATTGCTACAGCTTCCTTTTCGTTATGTTGCATCAAAGAGGTATAGCCCTCTATATCGGTAAACATAATTGCTGCGAGTTGCCGGTTGGATGACATTTTGATAATAGCGTTAGGTGCACTAAATTAAATAAATATCTCTTAAAATAATTAATATCTTTAGCTTTGAATAGTAAATCTTATATTGAAAGTGACAGAAAGCCTTATAGAATTCTTATCTGATATTCCATTTTTCTCTGAAGTTTCAAAAGAATCGCTTCAACATTTATGTGATAATACTACCGAAGAAATTTTTCTGAAAAGTGAAATTATTTTTGAGAAAAACACCATTGGAAATTCAATGTATGCTGTTTTAGAAGGCAAGGTAAAAGTGCACTATAAAAATCACATTTACGATACACTATCTAAAGGGGACTGCTTTGGAGAATATGCACTTATTGATAATGACACACGTTCTGCCTCTGTAACTGCTTTAGAAAAAACCAAAGTTTTAAAAATTGAACGTGATGATTTTTTGGATTTGCTACAACATGACAGCGGTTTTGCTCAAGGTATTTTATCTGTAATGATAAAGAGACATCGTGAATTAGATACCATACAAGAACGACTCGCTTCCTCTAAAATTGAAATTGAAAATGCCAATAGTAAATTAAGCGGTCTAGTTAATGGCGCTATGGATGCTATTATTATGTTTAATACTAATTTTAGAATTATACTCACTAACCCTTCAGCAAATAAACTATTAGAAAATGAAGATGTATTACAACGTAATGTACTTTTCTTTTTTGATGCTGAAAGTGCTGATATAATTGAAAGGATTGTAAATGCAGAGGACAACAACAATACAGTAAACACGTATTTACCGAATATCATTAAGGTTATTGGTTCTAATAATACTGAGACTTTAAACGAAGGTACAATTAGTAAATACGGTTTAGATACTAATCCATTTTACACATTAATTTTAAGAAATATTGAAGAGCGCCTGATTGCGGAGAATAAAATTAGTTTACTTACCAAGCAAACAGAATATCTGGAGAAAGAAATTAATGAGCTTACCAGTAGTTATGGCATTATAGCTGAAAACAAAAAAATGAAAGCTACTTTAAATCTTATCCATCAAGTAGCTAAAACTGACGCTACTGTTTTAATTCATGGAGAGACGGGGACTGGTAAAGAATTAGTTGCTCGAGCTATACATAAGGAAAGTAATAGAAACAACAAGCCATTAATTCGCATTAACTGTGGCGCAATTCCATCTAATCTCATTGAAAGTGAATTATTTGGCCACAAAAAAGGAGCTTTCACTGGTGCTAACGTAGACAGAAAAGGACGATTTTTATTAGCTGATAAGGGCACTATATTTTTAGATGAAATTGGGGAAATGCCTTTAGAGTTACAGCCTAAATTATTGCGCATTATTCAAGAAGGGGAATTTGATCCTGTTGGAAGTTCGGAAACTATTAAAGTTGATGTGAGAATTATTGCTGCTACTCACAGAAATCTTTTTAAATTTTCTAAAGAAGGAAAGTTTAGAGAAGATTTATATTATAGATTAAACGTATTTCCGATAGAAGTCCCTGCGCTCAGAGAACGAGGGAGTGATATTTGTTCGATAGCTCAAGAAATGATACAACAGTTTTCTAAAAAACTTAATAAACAAATTATTGCTTTAACAGACAATGATAAATCCTTATTAAATAACTACAAATGGCCAGGAAATGTTAGAGAGCTTCAAAATTTAGTGGAACGTGCTGTAATTGTATCCAAACATGGAAAAACTAATTGGCAGACTATAATTCCTGATAATTCTGAGACTAACTTTATGCAAAGAGAAGCTCAAAAAGATAGAATATTGACTTCTAAAGAATTAGCTTCTTTAGAAAAAGAGAATATCTTAAAGGCTCTAAGACAAACCAAATGGAAAATCTCTGGCTCAAATGGAGCTGCTGAATTGTTACAGCTTCCTCCAACTACATTAGCTTCTAGAATTAAAGCACTAAAAATAGAACGACCAATTTAAAACGAACTCTTAAAATGGCTATTGATGTTTACAATCATTTTTTAAAACATCCACGTTATAACAAGCTTGTAGGTAATGACTTTTTGTTGGTTGAGTATAAATGCCCATTGGAAGTAGAGAATTTTAAATTATGGACAGATACGCCTTTTATTACTTACGTTATTAGTGGACAAAAAGATTGGACAGCACTAGAAGGTACTTATACTATAAAAAAAGGAGAAGCCTTATTTATTAATAAAGGGGTGTATAATACCAAACAATATTTTGAAGTAGATTATTGCGTTATGCTATTTTTTATTACAGATGATTTTATCAGACGTTTTGTTAAAACCAATAAAGATGTTCTAAAAACACCTATTACAAATAATCCTAAGGCGCAAATATTCCCGATACAAGTAGAAGATTCATTAAATTCATTATTCCTTTCTGTTTTTAATTACATGAATCAAGGCAATAATATTCCTAAAGACTTAGTAGAAATAAAATTCAGGGAGTTACTATTTAATATTGCCTTAAACCCTAGCAACCAAAATTTAATAAGCTTTTTTAAATCTCTTACGCATACAGAAAAAACATTATTAAATGATGTTATGATGAAGAATTTTCATTGCGATTTAAAACTTGAAGACTATGCGCGTATCTACGGAAAAAGCCTATCAACTTTCAAGAGAGATTTCCAAAATTATTATAACGAAACTCCCAGAAAATGGCTAAACACAAAACGTCTAGAATACGCTAAAACCCTACTTGAAAATCCAGAACTCAACATTAATGATGTATGCTTTGAAAGTGGATTTAAAAATGTTGCTCATTTTAATCGCAGTTTCAAGGAGAAATACCAATATCCTCCAAATCAATATCGTAAACTATTTATAAATAAATAATTTTCAACTTTTTAGACTTAATACGCCTCTTGAACTTTCTAGCAATAAAGTTGAACTTTAGCGGCAATTCATTACTCTAAAAGCATAATACTTTTGGCTCATAATAATTAAACATCAAAATATTATGAGAACTTTAATTGTATCAATTGTATCCTTCTTAATTACCTTTAATTTTTTAAGTGCTCAACAAAGCAAATTAGCACTTTTTGATTTAGAAGCAACTGTATTTAAGAACACTTCATTTAGTGATGATACTCCCAAGTTAATTCCTATTAATTCAGATTACCTAAAAAAATCTTCTTCTAGAGAATTACCCTATATTGTTAAATCATGGAAATCTCGATTAGTTAACTATAATTTAAAAACCAGTGTCGTATTTGATGATTCTGAGAAATCTACTTATCAAATTACTTATAAAAACAAACAGGTAAATATTTTAGCTATTTACAACAATAATGGTAAGCTGCTATCTACTAAGGAAACCTATAAAAACATCAAACTACCTCTAGCACTTAGAATTCGCATATCAAAAATGTATCCAAATTACGCATTTGTAAAAAACACTTATCATACTAAATACAACTATAAGACTGGTGTTTCGAAAGACTATTACATTGTACAAATCGACAACGGCAAGTATAGAAAGTCTATAAAATATAACGGAAACCTCATATCCCATTAAGAATTACAGATAGAACATATACCTCGTATAAACATTTACGAGATCTCATTAAAAAACTAACGACATCTCGTTAATACACGAATAATAGTTACTTAAAAACATCATAAATGAAAAATTAAACACATGAAATTCAGTAACTTATAGTTTTTGGCACGCCAATAGCATTATACAAGTCAAACATTTAAAAAAATCAAATATTAATCAATTTAAAAATTAGAAAACATGATTACAACAGCAAATGTAAAAAACGGAGTAAACGTAGATCAATTAGTTGAAACTATCAACCACATTCAAGAGCAACCAGAATTAGCAAAATTTGAATTTAGAGCTAAAAATAACTGGATTGATGGAGGGCATTGTGTATCTAGTATTAAAAGTTTTTATGGTGCAGGACAAGAAGACACCACTAGAGAAGAGACCTTTACTATGGAATGCAGCCACCCACAAGTATTACTAGGAGCTGACGAAGCTGCAACTCCACCAGAAGTTTTATTACACGCATTAAGCTCTTGTTTAACTGGGGCAATGGTATATCATGCCGCTGCAAACGGTGTTGATATTGAGGGAGCAGAATCTAGCATTCAAGGTAACGCGGATTTACATGGCTTCTTAGGACTTGATCCTGAAGTACGTATGGGGTTTGATGGCATCAAATTCAAATTACGTGTAAAATCTGATGCTACAGCAGAGCAATTAGAAAACTTTGCTAAGTTCTCTCCTGTATTTGATATGATTAGCAACCCTACTCCTATTTCAATTGAAATAGTAAAACAGTAGAGTCTCATTTAGAAAAGGCTACTCCAAAGTTATGGAAGTAGCCTTTTTTCATTTCAAATATTTCATTAACAACACCACCTAAATAATGAAAGCTTTCATGAAAAGTACCCTAAACGCAAACCAGGCTGTAGCTCAAATTGCATACAAAACAAATGAGGTTTTTCCTATTTACCCAATCACACCTACTTCAGAAATGAGTGAGTTGGTAGAACAATGGAGTGCTGAAAACAAGAAGAATATCTTTGGCAGTAACACTTCTGTATTTCAAATGCAAAGCGAAGCTGGTGTTGCTGGCGCAATGCATGGCGCATTACAAACAGGAAGTTTATCATCAACTTTTACTGCATCCCAAGGCTTACTATTAATGCTCCCAAACATGTATAAAATTGCAGGAGAACTCACGCCAAACGTTATTCATGTAACTACAAGAAGTATTGCAACACATGCGCTATCTGTCTTTGGTGACCATAGTGATATCATGGCAGTAAGACAATCAGGTTACGCGATGTTAGGTAGCGCATCAGTTCAAGAAGCTCATGATTTTGCTTTAATCTCACAAGCAACTTCTTTAGAATCTTCAATTCCTTTTATTCATTTTTTTGATGGTTTTAGAACTTCTCATGAAATCAACAATATTGAAATTATCAATGACGACCTGATTCAATCTATAATAAGTCAAAATAAAATTAAACAGCATAGAGATAGGGCTTTAAATCCAAATACTCCTGTTTTAAGAGGAACTTCCCAAGGACCAGACGTGTTCTTTCAAAGTAGAGAAGCTATCAATCCTTTTTATGACGTATGCGCTGATACTGTTGAAAATATTATGAATCAGTTCGCCACATTAACAGGAAGGCATTATAGGCTATTTGACTATGTTGGTCATTTAAAAGCTGAACAGATAATCATCTCAATAGCATCCTCAACTGAAACAATTGAAACCACCATAAATCAACTCAATACACAAGGAGAAAGACTAGGGCTTATAAAAGTTAGACTATTTAGGCCTTTTAGCACAAAACACCTTCTTGCTGCTTTACCAAAATCAGTAAAATCCATAGCCGTTTTAGACAGAACAAAAGAACCAGGTTCTGCAGGAGAGCCTTTATATTTAGATGTACTTAAATCTATTTCAGAGGCATTTCAAAATAACCAACTAGCCATTTTTCCTAAAGTTATTGGTGGTAGATATGGCTTATCTTCAAAAGAATTCACGCCTGCAATGGTTAATGCCATATTCAATAATCTAAAACTAGACCATCCTAAAAACAACTTCACTATCGGTATTAACGATGATGTAAACCATTTAAGCTTAGAGTACACTGAAAACCTCAACTTAAAAAACAATATGTATCAAGCTATTTTTTATCAGGAAAAAGAAGTTAATGATAGCTTTTCTAATACCCTAGAACATATTGGCAGCAAAGAAAACACTTATATTCAAGGATATACCGAATGCAATTATAAAAAATCAAATTCATATCATATTGTTCATTTAAGAATAGATAATCAGCCTATTAAAGCACCATATCTTATAACCCAAGCTGATTTTATAGGTTTTCAAAACGCATACTCTACTTTAAACGACGATATATTAAATAAACTGAGTGTTAAGGGAAAATTATTAATTAATTCTTCACAAACACCTAAAGCTTTTTGGAAGTCTTTATCAGCTGAACACCAAAAACTTATAATTAACAAACATATTGATGTATTTATAGTAAATATAAACGAACTCAAGGCAAATCGAGTTATAACAAATCATTCTATATCTGAATTTCATGCTTGCTTTTTAGCCTTAACAAAAGATATCCATACAGACAATGATTTCACACATTTAAATGAATTCATTCATAAAGTAAACACTACTACATCCAAAGCGGTACATAAAAAAATACCATTTGAGAATACTTTAAATAATGGTCTACTAGGAAAATTACTATCAAATAAAAGCAATGATATTCCTGTAAGTCTACTTCCTGTAGATGGTACTTTTCCAACGGACACATCACAATATAACCCAATTCAAAGTAATACATACGTACCAAATTGGAATACAGATTTATGCTCACAATGCGGTGCATGTAGCATGGCTTGTCCTCAAGCGGCATTACGAATTAAAGTTTACGACAGCACATATAAGAATGATGCTCCAAAAACTTTAAAATCCATAATTTCTAAAGATTTCAATTTAATGAATTACACTATTCAAATACATCCAGAACAATGTAATGGGTGCAATAACTGTGTAGATGCATGTTCTGTAAAAGCATTGAAACTTATCAAAAGAGAAAATACTCAAGACGAAAAAAATAACTGGAATTACTTTGCAACCATACCTGAATTTAACCGAGTAAAAATCGATGTTTCAAAAGTTAGTCAACAACAATTACAAGAACCTCTATTTAAATATTCAAGTGGTGTTGAAGGTTGTGGAGAGGCGCCTTATCTTAAATTGATGTCTCAACTATTTGGAGACAGACTATTAATAGCTAATGCAACTGGAGCCAGCTCAATTTTTGGAGGCGCTTTACCCACAACACCTTGGGCAAAAAATAAAAATGGACAAGGTCCTGCTTGGTCAAACTCACTATTTGAAGATAATGCTGAGTTTGGTTTAGGTTTTAGAATGTCTTTAAATCAAAAGGAAAAATATGCTAAACATCTCCTAAAAACTTTAAACCCTAAACTAAGCCCTGATTTAGTTAATTCAATTTTAAATGCAAAACAATGTAACGAAACTGAAATAGACGAACAACGGAAAAATATTGAACTGCTAAATGATAAATTATCTAAAATCAATTCCAAAGAAGCCAAACAGCTTTTAAATTTATCAGAGTATCTTATTAAAAAAAGTGTATGGATTGTTGGTGGTGACGGTTGGGCTTATGATATTGGATTTGGAGGCTTAGATCACGTCATAGCTTTAGGAGTAAACGTAAACATTTTAGTTTTAGATAATGAGGTTTATGACAATACAGGTGCGCAAGCATCGAAATCTACGCCGTTTGGAGCGGAAGCAAAATTTGCTTTCAATGGTAAACATAAACAAAAAAAAGATTTGGGCGCTTTAGCAATGACCTATAATAATGTTTATGTGGCATCGGTTGCTATTGGAGCAAATCAAGAACAAACATTGCAAGTATTTAATGAAGCTGAAAGTTTTAATGGACCTTCAATAATTATAGCATATTGCCACAGTGACTCTCATGGTATTGATATGAAACATCCAAGCAAGTATCATAAAGCGGCAGTAAACTCTGGACAATGGTTGTTATATAGAAACGATCCTAGACGCTTAAAGAAAAATTTACCTCCTTTACAGTTAGATTCAAATACACCTTCAATTAAAATTAAGGATTATATGAAATTAGAACAACGATTTGTAAAACATATAAATTCTAATGAGGTAAATACTAACATAGATGATATTCAAAAACAAATTAATATTAGATTAAAAAAGTATAAGACACTTTCAAATAATATACCTCATAAAACCTATTCAGGGTAAAACACTAAAAGCATATCGCAGTTTAGACAAAACGATTAAAAAAGCTTTATAAAGGAACCGGAATTTACCTTATCATTTTACAGAAAAGAACTAATTGTTAATCTCAAATTAGCATAATAATTTTTGGCATTGTATTTTCGGCACAATAAATGATAACGTTTTCGTTATAAATACTAAAATCAAGTAAATGAAACAACTCCTTATTCTTCTACTATGTTTAGGGACTTTTATATCCTCTGCACAAAATACAGCAATTGCTGCTGGCGAAAAACTGGTATACACGGCATCCTATAACATGTCTGGTGTACTTAATAATATTGCCCAAGTAACATTAGAAACTAGTAATGTAAAGACGTCAAAAGCCACACTTCTACATTTAAAATGCAAAGCAGTAACTTATAAAAAATGGGATAATTTCTTTAAAATAAGAGACTTATACGAAAGTTATGTTAATCCAAAAACATTAACCCCGTACTTGTATAAACGTGACATAAATGAAGGCGGCTATTTTAAAAATATGAAATACACCTTTAGTCATAAAACTAACACTGTAAAATCTGTACAGACAAAAAAGAATGATTGGGTTGAGAAGAAAAGTATAAAAATTAATTCTGGAACTAAGGATATTGTTTCTACATTATATAAAATTAGACTTTTTGATTATGAGTCTATGAATGAGGGAACAAAAAAATCATTTACGGTTATTTTTGACAGAAAGGAAATAAATGCTCAAATTACTTACTTAGGAAAAGAAACTATAAACACCGCTATTGGCAATAAAACTTGTTATAAAATTGCTATAGGTAGTAATGAGTCTAATGTGATAAAAAACAATAGAGATAATCTAGTATGGCTCACAGCTGATACCAATAAAATAATGGTTTACGGCAAATTTAAAATCCCAGTAGGTAGTGGAGAACTAAAAATACAGTCTGCAACCGGGTTAAAAAATTAAATAAAATCATCATGAAACGCTTATTTACTATCCTAGCAGTTATCGCTTCTTTTATTGCTATTATTCTATCTGTTTTACCTGCCTCAAATTTATCCATTTTCCCAAGTGTATCAGCATTAATTTTTGGACTTATAGCTTTTTATTTATCAAAAAAAGCTGGACAGGTTAAAAAAATTATTCAATTTTCATTTTTACTCACAGTCATGGCTCTAGGCATTACTACTTACAAAGCTATCTTTAGTACTACCGAAGTAGGGAATACTGAAGCTCTAGTTGAAAAAGAAGCAGAATCTAAAGAAGAAGCTATTGGAGAACTAGAAGAATTAGATATAGAAGATATCGAATAAGAATGGTAGTTAAATTTTTACAATTTAGTATATTTGCATTGTTTTAAAACAATGCAAATATGTAGTTTTTCTCTCATAGAGTTTTATAGAGGCATTCGTTTTTGGTAAAGAAAAAGCATGAAATTTATTATTACCCTCTCTCTATTAACACTTGTTGGTACTTGTGCCACTCCAAAATATACAGCTAGGATTGAAAATTTAAAGTCTAGTATCAAAATTATAGACAGTAGTTTGGTCACGAAATATTCAAAGACTATTACTTCTGAAGAACTTAAAGAACACCTATACAAATTTGCTTCAAAAGAATTTGAAGGTAGAATGACAGGGGAACCTGGCCATAAGTTAGCTGCTGAGTTTGTAAAATCTTACTACATTAACTTAGGTATTCCCTCCCCTTTTGTAAGCGACAATTATTATCAAGGAATTCCAGAATCTTATTTTCCTAAAGACATAAAAGCATCTGAAAATGTTTTGGCTTATATAGAGGGATCTGAAAAACCAGAAGAAATCTTAGTTTTATCAGCTCATTTAGATCATGAAGGAATTCAAAAAGGCAAAATATATTATGGAGCAGATGATAACGGTTCTGGAACTGTAGCTCTACTTGAAATAGCTGAAGCTTTTAAAATGGCCGCCAAAAATGGCTACCGACCAAAGCGAAGTATCCTATTTGCCCATTTTACTGCTGAAGAAATTGGTAAATACGGTTCAGAATTTTATACTGAAAACCCTGTTTTTCCTTTAGAAAATACCATTACCAATTTAAATATTGATATGATTGGTAGAGTTGATGACAGACACTCTGAAGAAGATGATAACTACATCTATTTAATAGGCTCTGACCGACTGAGTAAAGAATTACATTATACCTCTGAAGCTGTTCAAAAAGCCTATGTAGACATTAACTTAGATTATAAGTTTAATGCAATAAACGACCACAATAATTATTACACCAGATCAGATCAATACAACTTTGCTAAAAAAGGTATTCCTGTAATTTTCTATTTTAGTGGTGTACATGAAGATTATTCTGAGCCTACAGATACTCCAGATAAAATAAATTATGAGTTATTAGCAAAACGAACTAAACTAATTTTTGCAACAACATGGCAATTGGTAAATCAAGATAAACGTGTTGCAATTGATGAAAATAGTATATTTTTAAATTAATTTTAGCTGCTCTAAAATTATAAATCATGAAAAAGATAAATTTCTTCATAATATCAGTGTGTTTAATATTTCTAGTAATTAACTGTAAAAAAGCTAATAAAAGTACCAGTACCAGAAGAACTGTTAATCCAGAAATTTATGCAAAAACAATAACTGCCAGCGAACTAAAGGAAATGCTTTACACATATGCTTCAGATGAATTTGAAGGCAGAAAAACAGGAGAGGTTGGACAAAAAAAAGCAGTTAATTTCATTAAACAACAGTATATTAACAATGGCATCTTATCCCCTATCGCTGAAGGCGACTATTTCCAAGAAATTCCTATGGAATATTTTAAAAATAGAGCAAATCATGCTTCTGAAAACGTAATAGCATATATTAAGGGTTATGAAAAGCCTGATGAAGTTTTAGTAATATCAGCTCACCTAGATCATATAGGAATTTCAAAAGACGGAGAAATTAATAACGGTGCTGACGATGATGGCTCTGGCACTGTAGGCATTTTAGAAATAGCTGAAGCTTTTAAAGCTGCTGAAAAAGATGGATTTGCACCAAGACGATCCATTGCATTCCTACATGTTACGGGAGAAGAAATAGGGTTATTTGGATCTAGATATTATGCTGATGAAGATCCTATTTTTCCTTTAAAGAATACTGTTGCTAATTTAAATATTGATATGATTGGCCGTGTGGATGAAAAACATGAAGGTAAGTCTAATTACTTATATTTAATAGGTTCTGATAGGTTAAGTAAAGAATTACATACTGTTTCGGACTCTATAAATAAAGCCACCTTGAATTTAGAATTTGATTATACATTTAATAGAAAAAATGACCCAAATCGATTTTACTACCGGTCTGATCATTACAATTTTGCTAAGCATAATATTCCTGTTATTTTTTATTTTAACGGAACCCATGCTGATTATCATAAACCTAGTGATACTCCAGATAAAATAAACTACGAGTTTTTAGAAGCTAGAACTCAACTAATTTTTTACACAGCCTGGGAATTAGCAAATCGTAAAGAAAGAATTGAATTAGACTAGAAGCATTGAATTCCTTATTGGCATGATATATTCTAAAATCTTTTACCTAACGCTTATTCTACTCTCCACCTTTAGTTGTGTAGAAAAAAATTCTTCTTCCCCAACAACAACTCAAAATACTCCTGCCATCAATACTCCTTCAATTGTTGTATTAGGAACAACTCAAGATGCTGGAGCTCCTCAAATAGGATGCAACAAAACATGTTGCTCCAATTTATTTAATAACCCTAAGAATAATGTTAAAAATGTAGTATCTCTGGGGTTATTGGATACTAAAAACAATAAAACTTATCTTTTCGAAGCCACTCCTGATATTGGAGATCAAACTAGAATATTGGATCAATTAAAAATTGGTAAACACAACACTTTGATAGATGGTATTTTTATTACGCATGCACATATTGGACATTATACTGGTTTAATGTTTTTAGGAAAGGAAGCTACAAACACTTACAAAACACCTACTTATGTGATGCCAAAAATGAAACTATTTTTAGAAGAGAATGGACCCTGGTCTCAATTAGTAGAAAATAAAAATATTACATTACACAACATAAAACATGAAGAGTCTATAGAATTATCAAGCAGTATAGCAGTAACTCCGTTTTTAGTACCACATAGAGATGAATTTTCAGAAACTGTTGGTTATAAAATAAAAGGCCCTAATAGAACAGCTTTATTTATTCCAGATATAGACAAATGGGAAAAATGGAGTAAAGATATCGTAGAAGAAATTAAAAAAGTAGATTATGCTTTTTTAGACGCTACATTTTATAGTGGTAAAGAAATAAATAATAGAGATATTTCTGAGATTCCGCACCCTTTTGTAATTGAAAGTCTAAAAAAGTTTGAGAATCTAGACATACAAGACAAAAACAGAATTATTTTTATTCATTTTAATCATACAAACCCTCTTCTAAATCCAGAAAGTAAAGAAAGTAATCTTGTTTTAAAAGCAGGGTTTAAGATTGCTAAACAGCTAGATATATTTGAACTTTAAGCGATAATAAACAATTCAATAAAAAGTTTATTCCAATAAAAAACCACTCTAAGTAGAGTGGTCTTAATATTATATAACTATTGTTTTACTACTATAGAGCAGCAATATGTTTTGCTAAACCAGATTTAATGTTAGCTGCTTTGTTAGCATGAATAACATTTTTCTTAGCTAACTTATCTAACATTGAAACAACTGAAGGAAACATCGCTTCTGCTTCTTTCTTGTCTGTTAACTCACGTAACCTTTTAATTGCACCTCGCGTAGTTTTGTGTTGATATCTATTCAACACACGCTTAGATTCGTTACTTCTAATTCTTTTTAAAGCTGACTTATGATTTGCCATTTATTTTTCTTAATTTAATTGTAGCCCGTAGGGGAATCGAACCCCTCTTACCAGGATGAAAACCTGGCGTCCTAGCCGATAGACGAACGGGCCATTTGGTTATTTATTATTTAAATGAACCTACAACGTTTCCATTGCGGATGCAAAAATACAACTATTTTTAAATGTTGCAACAGTAGATGAAACTTTTTTCAAAAAAATTTAATCTAATATGCTTTTGCAAATAAAACACGTTTGTTAGATGGTTTTCCTGAATAAACACAAACACCATTCTCTTCCTTACTTTCTAAAGGAATACAACGAATTGTAGCCTTAGTTAACTCTTTTATTTTATCTTCAGTTTCACTGGTACCATCCCAATGCGCAGAAATAAATCCGCCTTTGGCTTCTAAAACATTTTTGAATTCACCAAACGTGTCAACAGTTGTAGTATGAGATTCTCTAAATGCTAAAGCCTTATCAAAAAGACTTTTTTGAATGTCTTCTAATAAATCTTCAATAACTACTGAAACTCTATCTAAAATTACAGTTTGCTTACTTAAAGTATCTCTTCTAGCAACCTCAACAGTTTCGTTTTCTAAATCTTTTGGTCCTATTGCAATACGCACAGGCACACCTTGCAACTCATGTTGTGCAAATTTAGCCCCTGGACGAAGCGTATCTCTTTTATCAAACTTAACTGAGATACCTCTATCTCTTAAATCACTAATAATGTCATCAGCTACTTTAGCTATGGCATCAAATTGTTCTTCATTTTTATAAATAGGAACTATAACTACTTGATATGGTGCTAAATTTGGAGGTAATACCAAACCATTATCATCACTATGAGTCATTATTAAAGCTCCCATCAAGCGAGTAGAAACCCCCCACGAGGTAGCCCAAACATAATCTTGTTTACCTTCTTTATTAGCATACTTTACATCAAATGCTTTTGCAAAATTCTGTCCTAAAAAATGTGAGGTTCCAGCTTGTAATGCTTTTCCATCTTGCATGAGTGCTTCTATGCAATAGGTGTCTTCAGCTCCTGCAAATCGCTCACTTTCAGATTTTACACCTTGTACCACAGGAATAGCCATAAAATTCTCTACAAACTTCGCATACACACCGTTCATCAATTTCGTTTCCTCAATTGCTTCCGCTTTAGTTGCGTGCGCCGTATGCCCTTCTTGCCATAAAAACTCTGCAGTACGTAAAAACAAACGTGTACGCATTTCCCAACGTACAACATTAGCCCATTGGTTTATCAATAAAGGTAAATCTCTGTAAGATTGAATCCAGTTTCTATATGTATTCCAAATAATAGCTTCACTTGTTGGACGCACAACTAACTCTTCCTCTAGTTTTGCTTGTGGGTCTACTCGTAACTTTCCTTCTTTATCAGGATCAGATTGTAACCTGTAATGCGTTACAACAGCACATTCTTTGGCAAAACCCTCTGCATTTTTCTCTTCAGCTTCAAACAAACTTTTGGGCACAAATAATGGAAAATAGGCATTTTGATGTCCTGTTTCTTTAAACATTTTATCTAATTCTGCCTGCATTTTTTCCCAAATAGCATAACCATACGGTTTAATAACCATACAACCTCTTACTGCCGAATTCTCCGCCAAATCTGCCTTGACAACCAATTCGTTATACCATTTTGAATAATCTTCTGCCCTACTCGTCAATTTTTTTCCCATATCGCTTTTTTGGCACAAATATTGTGACTATGTTAAATAAAAAAATAGTTGCGCAAAACTAACTATTTTTGTTATGTTCAACAATTAAATTATAGAGATATGCAAATTAATAATTACTTAAAATCGAAAATGCAATTCGTTGCAATCCTTGGGTTGTTATTCGGATTAGCATCTTGCGGTTCTTACCAATATGTGGGTGTTGACAATGATGGTATTTATGGTGGAACTAATGATAATAAGCAGAATCAAGTAAGAGTTGTTGATGCAAGCAAAAATGCAGAAGGTAATGATTACTATGAGAATTACTTTAAAAACAAAGCTCAAGAATACGAAATTGCTACGGATAATGGTGCAATCTTCACAGATATAGATAGCTATAGCAGTGGTAATGAAAACCTTGCTGTAAATGATACTATTTATAATGATTACCAGGGTTATGCTGGATGGGGACAAACTAATGATAACGTTACTATAAACTACATCGACAATGGTTGGAACAACTGGGGTTGGGGGTGGAATGACCCTTGGTTTAATGGTGGCTTTGGCTGGGGCGGCGGCTTCGGTTGGGGTTGGAATAACTGGGGTTGGAATCGCTGGAACCGTTGGGGCGGTGGCTTCGGATGGGGATGGAACGACCCATGGTTTAATGGCGGCTTTGGCTGGGGCGGTGGCTTCGGTTGGGGTTGGAATGCATGGTGCCCTCCAGGGTTTTATGGTAATCGTTTTTATGCTGGAAGCAGGTTTGGCAACAACTTAGCCTTTAATAACTCAAGAAGAGGCAACATAGTATATGGTAGAAATACAACTGGAAGTAATAATACTTTGAGAAGAAGTAGCATTGCTAGCACAAGACGTTCTTCTTCTACTACAGCGAGAACATCGACAGCTAATAGAAGATACAACAGCACGTCTCGTAGAACCAGTATTGCGAGCAATAATAATACATCTCGTAGAACCAATGTTACAGGTAACAATAATGCTACATCAAGATATAGTACAGCTAGAAGAAATAGTAGTGCTCGAGTAAACAATGGAACATCATCTCAAGTAAGACGTTCTAATGCTCCTAATACTATAAATAGAAATTCAACAGTGAGAAGAAGTAGCTCAAGACAGCCTTCTTATTCTCCTAATAGATCATCATCTAACTCTAGAAGTAATAGTAGATACTCTACTCCTATTAGAAGAAACTCATCAGCTACATCGTCAAGAAGTAGCTCTAGCAGAAGCTCTAATTATAGTAGAAGTTCTTCAAGTAGTAGAAGTAGCAGTGGCTCATATTCAAGGTCATCTTCATCAAGAAGTTCAGGGTCTTACTCTAGATCATCAGGAGGCTCTAGAAGTTCTGGAAGTTCACGAGGCTCTTCTGGCGGAAGAAGACGTTAATACGCTGTAAAAATCAATAGAATTTAATATGATCTAAAGATATGTTTAAAATAATCTTATTGCCTATAAAGCAGTGATTATTTTAAACATACTTAGGTTACTTTTGCTCAACAAATAACAAAAAATTGAACATATGAAAAAGCTCCAATTATTTTGCATAGCACTTTTATCTATCTCTACTATTTATAGTCAAGATATAAGCGATGCTTTACGTTATTCTCAAGATAATATTCAAGGAACAGCTCGTTTTAGAGCTTTAAGCGGTGCTTTTGGTGCCTTAGGAGGAGATATGAGTGCAGTAAGCATAAATCCTGCGAGTTCTGCTGTATTTAGTCAAAGTCACGCATCATTTTCATTAACTAATTCTGAGTTAAATAATAGTACACAGTACTTTAATGGCTCAGGAAACACCAACGATTCTAATTTTGATTTAACGCAAGGTGGTGCTGCTTTTGTTTTTAAAAGTACAAGTAACTCGCCTTGGAAGAAGTTTACCATTGGTGTAGCTTATGATAGAACAAACAATTTTGACGATAGTTGGTTTGCAGTAGGAACTAATACCAATAGTAACAACTTTAATAATACTATTGGAAGCTATTTCTTTGATTACGCAAATGGATTACGTTTAGATGAAATCTCAGCATTTCCAAATGAATCGCTAGATGATGCTTACATTAATATTGGTAATGATCTTGGCTTTGCGCATCAACAAGGCTTTTTAGGGTTTGAATCTTTTATATTAGATCCAGAAAATAATGCCGATAATAATACAAACTACTTACTTAATGTAGCAGAAGGTAATTTTAATCACGACTATACATTTGTATCTACTGGCTATAACGGTAAAATTGGGGTAAATGTTGCTGCACAATATGGAGACGATTTATATCTAGGAGCAAATTTTAATTCTCATTTTATTGATTATGATCGTTCTACCTTACTATTTGAAGATAATAATAATGCGGGGTCCATAATCTCGGATGTAGAGTTTGAAAATAATTTATCTACAAGAGGGTCTGGGTTTTCATTTCAATTGGGTGGAATTTTAAAATTAACCAATGAATTTAGAGTAGGGTTTACTTATGACTCACCTGTTTGGTATACTATTGAAGAGGAAACTTCGCAATTTTTAGGTACGGTTGGAAACGATGGAGAACCATTTAGCGTTACTATTAATCCACAAGTTACCAATATTTTCCCGTCTTACAGATTACAAACACCTGCTAGAATTACTGGTAGTGCTGCTTATATATTTGGACAAAAGGGTCTAATAAGTTTTGATTATTCTACTAAAAATTATGGTGCTACTAAGTTTAGACCAGAAAATGATTTTACAGGTTTAAATGCTGACATAAGTGACCTATTAACTACTGCCTCTACTTATAGACTTGGTGGTGAGTACAAACATAAACAATTTAGCTTTAGAGGTGGTTACAGATTTGAAGAAAGCCCTTATGTAGATGGTGTTACTGTTGGAGACTTAACTGGTTTTTCTTTAGGTTTTGGATACAATTTTGGAAACACAAGATTAGACATTACATACGACAAGTGGGAGCGTACAGACCAAACTCCGCTTTTTAATGTTGGCTTAATTGACGCTGCAACTATTAACAGAGAAAATTCCAACATCACATTAACTTTAGGATTTAATATTTAAATTCTAAATTTTAGATACTATAAATTGAAAGCTTGAACTCTTTAAAGTTCAGGCTTTTTTGTAATTGTTTTAAACAAAAAGGGACTTACCATAGTAGTACAATATAGTATAAACAAACGGAGCTGCGTTAAGGATTGAACGGTATGTGGAGCTCCCGACCTAAGGAGGAGCGACTAGTGAAAGCCTGACCCTTATGGTAACGCCCAAATTATAAGAGATATATAGATTATTTCTTATCACTTATTATTAACATTGCGTGTATAAGCTAAAATTGAGAAATGCTTATCTTTGCAAATTAAATTTTCAGTTATTTATTATGAAATTTGACAATTTAGAAGAGTTTGATGCTTTAGGAGACGAACACATTGGTACTTCGGAGGATACACCAATGCGTAGTGATGCCTTTAAGCTTACAAGCGAAGAGAAGATTGACATTATAAAGGACGATGTGCGCCATATTATGGAAACACTTGGTTTAGATTTAACGGACGATAGCTTAAGCGGTACGCCTAACCGTGTAGCTAAAATGTTTGTTAATGAGATTTTTGGTGGTTTAGACCCTAAGAAAAAACCTAATGCCTCTACTTTTGACAACAAATATAAATATGGCGAAATGCTGGTTGAAAAAAATATTACAGTGTATTCAACTTGTGAGCACCACTTATTACCTATTGTTGGTAGAGCACATGTTGCTTATATTTCTAACGGTACAGTTGTTGGCTTGTCTAAAATGAATCGTATTGTAGATTATTTTGCTAAACGCCCACAAGTGCAGGAACGTTTAACGATTCAAATTGTAAAAGAACTTCAGAGCGTTTTAAATACTAAAGATGTTGCTTGTGTTATTGATGCGAAACACTTATGTGTAAATTCTAGAGGTATACGTGATATTGAAAGCAGCACGGTAACTTCTGAATTTGGCGGAAAGTTTAAGGATATGGCAACGCGTCGTGAGTTTTTAGACTACATTCAATTAGATACTCAGTTTTAACCAATACTAGCTCCAAATAATAACTCATCATTCAACCAAAAAAATGCAGTTATATCTAACAAACCAAATCAAAATATACAATTCTCTTACTGGACAAAAAGAAGTTTTTAAACCTATAAATGATGGCCACGTTGGCATGTATGTTTGCGGTCCCACAGTTTACAGTAATGTGCATTTGGGGAACGTAAGAACTTTTATGTCTTTTGACATGGTGTTTCGTTACCTTAAGCATTTAGGCTATAAAGTGCGTTATGTTAGAAACATTACAGATGCTGGTCATCTAGAAAACGATGAAGATGCTGGAGAGGATAAAGTATCTAAAAAAGCACGTTTAGAGCAAATTGAACCAATGGAAGTTGTACAAAAATATACTGTAGATTTCCATAATGTATTACAAACGTTTAATTTTCTCCCTCCAAGTATAGAACCTACAGCTACAGGACATATTATTGAACAAATTGAATTGATAAGTAAAATTATAGATAATGGTTTTGCGTATGAAGTAAATGGTTCTGTATATTTTGATGTACACAAGTTTAATGAAACCAGTAAATATGGGAAACTTAGCAAAAGAGTTCTTGAAGACTTAATACACAATACTCGCACTTTGGATGGACAAAGTGATAAAAAGAATCCTCAAGATTTTGCACTTTGGAAGAAAGCTGAACCGCAACATATTATGCGATGGTCGTCACCCTGGAGTGATGGTTTCCCAGGTTGGCATTTAGAGTGTACTGCAATGAGTACTAAATATTTAGGAGACAAGTTTGATATACATGGTGGAGGTATGGATTTAAAGTTTCCGCACCATGAGTGTGAAATTGCACAAAATGAGGCTGCAAAAGGGTGCTCTCCTGTTAACTATTGGATGCACGCTAATATGTTAGAATTAAATGGTGCAAGAATGTCTAAATCTACAGGAAACACCGTTAATCCTAATGAATTGCTTTCAGGAGATAATAAATTCTTTAGTAAAGCTTTTGCACCAGGGGTTATTCGTTTTTTTAATGCGCAGTCTTCTTACAGAAGTGTCTTAGATTTGACTGATGATGGCTTATTAGCCAGTGAAAAAGGATTTTACAGGTTGATGGAAGGCATTAAGTTAATGAACGAGATTAAAGCTTTAGGCAATTCAACCATTGATGTTTTAGCATGGAAACAAAAATGTTATGATGCAATGAATGATGATTTTAATTCGCCTATCCTTATCGCTCATTTATTCGAGGCTATTAAATACATCAATCAAATTAAAGAAGGTAATGCCAGTATTTCTGTAGACGATTTAGAGATTTTAAAAACTACTATGAATACTTTTGCTTTTGATGTTTTGGGGCTAGAAAATACCGTAGAAACCAGTTCTGGAAGTGATAAATTAGCTGGTGCTGTTGATGTTTTAATAAAACTAAGACAAGAAGCTAGAGTTAATAAAGATTTCGCACTTTCTGATAAAATACGGGATGAATTAGCCGAGGTTGGTATTGTTTTGAAAGACGGCAAAGATGGAACCTCGTTTTCAGTAAATTAAACCGCGTTACTTTTCGTTTTTGTTATTCTACAATAATAATGTGGCGTGATTACATATTAGCTCTAAAACTAACAAGATTCTTGACTATAATGGATTAATTGCTTAATGCTAAAAAAAATACTAATAGCACCTTTTCTGTTTTTGATAAAAATATATCAAACTGTGATATCGCCTTTAACACCTGCTACGTGTAGATATCAACCCACTTGTTCTCATTATTCTAAAGAGGCCTTAAAAAAACACGGTATTTTAAAAGGAGGATGGTTGGCTGTAAAACGTATTTTTAGTTGTCATCCTTGGGGAGGCAAAGGTTATGATCCTGTTCCTTAAAACCGCCTTATAGTTTAACTTCCTAGAACAAGTATTAAAAACAAAGTGCTTTTACTCCCAAATATTACCTCAAAAAAGCCGCGGACTTGATATAAAAATCGCAATTTATTTTTACATTTGATAAAAATGGGTCAAATGAAAAGTTTCGGACATTATATTAAAACAGAACGAGAAAAACGAGAGTGGACTCAAACCGAACTCGGAACTAAAATTGGAATAAACACAAGTGCCATCTGTAGAATTGAAAATGGAAGTCAAAAATTCAGTAAATCTAAACTGAAAAAACTTGCCGAACTTTTTCAAACAGACCTTCAAGCTGTAACTGATCTGTTTTTTGCTGATAAATTCGTTAAAGAAGCCATAAAACATAAATGTTCTGATTCTATTTTTTCGGTTGCAGAGGATACTGCAAACTATTACAAAAATGTTAATGTAGTACAAGGAAAATTAGAATTATGAGTAAAACTTTAAAGTATATAGACCTCTTTTCTGGTGCTGGAGGATTTTCTCTTGGCTTTGACAACAAAGGGTTTCAAAATGTGTTTTCAGTAGATATAGAACCCAGTTTTTGTGAAACATATAAACATAATTTCCCTAACCATAATTTAATACAAAAAGATATTTGTGAGGTAACAAATTCTGAACTTAAATATTTAAAAGAGTTCGATGATATAGATGTTGTTATTGGCGGTCCGCCATGCCAAGGTTTTAGTATTGCGGGTAATATTGGCAGACAATTTATTAACGACCCAAGAAATAGATTATTTAAAGAATTTGTAAGGGTTGTAGAAGTTATCCAGCCTTCTTTTTTTGTAATGGAAAATGTTGCTAGGTTATACAATCATAACAAAGGCAAAACTAGAGCAGAAATTATTACTGATTTTGAGAATCTTGGTTATAAAGTTGAATGTAAAATTCTTAATTCTGCTGATTATGGCGTGCCTCAAGTTAGAAAAAGAGCCATATTTATAGGCTCAAAAACCAAGAATACTATCATTTTTCCTGAAAAAGAAATAGATGAATATGTAACTGTAAGAGAAGCACTATCTTCTTATCCTAAATTAAAATCTGGTCAAGAATCAAAAGTCCCTAACCATGTTGCAATGTCACACTCCGAACAGATGTTACATAAAATGAGTTTTGTTTCTGATGGAGGTAATAGAAGTGAAATTCCTATTGCAATTAGACCAAAATCTGGAGACGTTAGAAAATATATCAAATACGCCAGTAATAAACCTTCTGTAACCGTAACAGGTGATATGAGAAAAATATTTCACTATGAACAAAATAGAGCATTAACAGTACGAGAGTTAGCAAAACTGCAATCTTTCCCAGATAATTTTGTGTTTAAAGGCACAAAAATTTCACAACAACAACAAGTAGGGAATTCTGTTCCACCAAAAATGGCCGAAGCTATTGCAAGTGTAATTATCAAGATGAGTAAACATGTTTAAATACCCAAAAGTTAATTATATTGGTAATAAAGAAAAAATTGCTAAGTGGATCTGCGACCAATTCCCAACTGATGCTGAAACACTATTTGATGCGTTTTCAGGCGGCTGTTCTTTAAGTTATGAAGCAAAATCTAGAGGATTAGAAATTTATACAAATGACATTTTAAAAGTCAATTATCATATTGCAAATGCATTGATTAAAAACAACACTACTGTACTCGATAAATCTGATATTGAAACAATTTTTAGTGGGGAACCCTATGAAGGTTTTATGTTTCAAAATTACTCAGAAGTCTACTTTTTCCCTGACGAATGTAAAGCACTTGATTTATATAGACAAAACATTAATCTATTAACGTCAGAAGAAAAGAAGTCATTAGCGTTTGCTCTAATGAGAAGAGCCATGATCCGCAAAATGCCTTACTCACGATTTACATTAAATTGGGATAAAATAGTGCAACTTAGAGATGAAGAATATAGCTATAAAAAATACAAGAGAAGAAGAGCATATCACAACCAATCTTTCAAACACCATTTTCTTCAAAATTTAGATGCATATAATCAAGCAGTATTTAGCAATAACAAAAACAACATTGCTTATAATGATGATATATTTAACCTATTAGAAACAGTAAAGGCTGATATTATTTATTTAGATCCCCCTTACACAGGTACCATGAATAATTACTTTGGTTTTTACGGTTTAGTAGATAATTTTATAACATCAGAGATAACAGTGCCTTTTAAAAATAACTTTATAAACAAAAATTCTGTAATCGAACTTTTTGACAAACTATTTTCTAAACTTAATAACTTTAAATATTGGTATTTAAGCTATAATAATTCTTCTTATCCAAGCAAAGATCAACTAATTAAGTTATTAGAAAAATATTCAGATAATATTGAGGTAGTGGAACGCAAACATAATTATCAAATAACTGGTAAAGACAAAAAAGAAAAGAACAAAGAATTTTTATTTATAGTGAAAAATAAAATGTATGATAATAGTTCAGGTAACAGAGGAAGACAAATTGTTTGCGAAACAACAAATTGAAGCGTTTAAAAAAATTGAAGCTGGTAGCTGGCGTTATTCCAATGTTGAGGCTTGGCGTGGTATAGTTTGCGAAATATTAGCCAGTAAATGGTTAGAAGAAAATTTTACTGTTGAAAAACCTGCAAAAGGACTTGATAATTCCGGTATTGTTGATGATTGCGACATGGTAATTAACTCTAAAAGAGTTGAAATAAAATCTGCTACAAAAAACTATTTTCGCTATTTGATGCCAAAAATTCATGATGTAAGAGATAAGCCAAAAGATATATACATTGGTGTTAAATACAATGAAACTGTTACCCCAAATCAAATACAAATCTTGGGGTATATTAAACGTTCTGAAATTTTAAATTATCCTGTAAAACAAAATAAAGGCGCACCTTATTATGAAGTGCCTCTGTTTAAATTAAAGTCAATCGATAAAAATACTTTTGACTAATGAGTGAACAAAATTACGAGGAATATTGGAGCCTAACTAACGCTTTTACAAGCTATAACATTAACGGTAAATTTTTTAAAACATTAAAGATTTGTATTGACTTTATAGATGAATATGCAGAAGAAGAATACAACGAAATAAAATATGAAAGACTTCAAAACAAGATTAATGAGACATTACCTAAAAATCAAATCTCAATAAGAAAATCTATTAATCAATTAGTAAAAATGGGGTTTATTCAACCTTATTTAACTTCTTACCACCCTCTAGCTAAAGAATTTTTAGAATCTCGAACTAATAAAAAAGCTGAAACTTTATTATCAAAAATAGTATACTCAAACTCTAGCTTAAATAGAGCTGTAAATGAAGAATCTAACTTAAGAGAATTAAACTTTTTAATAAAAAGTTTAATAGAATATGGAAAGTTAAGTAAAGATGAAATCACTGGGTTAATGCTCGTAAATCTTCAAGAATACAATGAAGACTTCATTTCTGAGGAAGATTTAAACATACATAAAGAATATGCTATTGCTATTGATTTCTACAAACGAAAATATAATCAAATAAGTCATTTTTGTAATCTTCTGAGTAAACTGGACAATCTCACATTTGTAAAAGATGATTTATATTTTACCGAAGATGCTGAGAGAATTTTTGGAGAAGATATAAAAGCAACAACAGCCAAAAAAAGAGACCCGTACTTACATAGATTATACAAAAACCAATTACAGGCAGAGTGTGAAGAAATTTATGGTAACCCTATATGTGTTTTAGAACACCTTTCTTACCCTGTTTTAATTGCAAGTCATATAAAACCATTCATAAACTCAGATGAGCATGAAGCTTATGACCCCAACAACGGATTGTTGTTAAGTAGAACCATTGATTCTTTATTTGATTTAAAGTACATTTCCTTTAATGATGATGGTACAATACTGTTTTCAAATAGAATAGCTCAGGATGTAAAAGAATTTTGGAAAGGATATAAACTTGATACAGCTATATTAAATGAGAAAAGAAAAGCTTATTTAGCTTATCATAGAAACTTAATAGTGGATTGACTCTAAAGGTTAAACAACACAGACACCCTGTAAGTTTAAGCTATTAAAGAACTTGGCTTTATAAAATAGTAACCCTGTAAAAGTACATTTGACTTTGAAAAAACTTTCTACTACCTTCGTTTAAAATCGACTATACGTCATTAAAACAATATATATTCCTAGATGGTTCCTAATAAAAAATAACCTGTAAATTATTTTCGCAATAACTATTTTTTAAATAATCAACCTTATAAATTACGATTATAACTTTATGAAAATAAATATTAAATGGATTATAAAAATGTCATACTTAGTAATGCTACTAAATCCCATTCTTTATTGCAACGGACAAAATGATAGCAACTCTGTTAAGACTGAACATTTTAAAACAAAAAGATTTGATGTTATGATTTTTCCATACAGATATCACGAATTTGGAGGAAAAGCATACACACCCACTAAAAAAGATATTTTACGTGCTGAGAAACAACTAAATAAACACTTAAAAACACTAAATAAAGCATTAAAAAACCAAGATGGCCCTATAATTATTCATGAGAATTTGGATAAATATAAACGTCAATATTTTGGATATATCAATGAGGATGGACACCGAATTTTACATATAAACTCTTTTTGGTACACTTTAGCAAGTAAAGAGGAAGAGTGGAATCAAGGAAGAAGAATATCGTTTCATGGAGGTTGTCTATATTGGAACATAAAATACAATGTTGACCAAAAAAAATTATTCGATTTAGATATTAACAATAAAAGCTAATAAATAACTGAGTAGGGTTGAGAATTACTTTTTAAAAAATTCAATTATAAACTTCCCTATCTTAACTTAAAAACGATTACCCCAATGGTACTGAAAATGATTGCTTAATAACACCCATAACAAATGTACTATGAGCACTCCCAATGTTTTTAATTGACCCTAAATCATTAAGCACAAAATCTTGATAATGTTTCATATCACTCACTAAGACCTTTAATCTAAAATCATAATCTCCAGAAATGTTATAACACTCACACACATACTTTAAAGACATAATCTCCTTCACAAACTGAACACCAATTGCCTTTGTATGCTCTTTTAAAGTAATATCACAAAACACAACAAGCCCCTTTCCTACTTTTTCAGCTTCAACCAGTGCCACGTACTTTTTTATGATACCTTCTCTTTCCAAACGCCTTACCCTCTCGTAAACGGGTGTTGGGGATAGATGCACTTGCCCTGCCAGTTCTTTTGTTGTCAACTTTCCGTTTAGTTGAAGTAACCCCAATATCTTCAAATCAATTTCGTCCAAATCAGCCATAGATGAATTTTCTTTTAATGTATCAAATCATTACAAATTAAAGTTATTTTATCTAATAAAACAATATTCAAAGAGTATTCATCTAAAAATATGATTTCAAATAAATATTATAACTACTATATGTAGTTTTGAAAGAAATTTAAAATAAATACAATGAAATCGATTATCTTAGGATATCCCAGAATAGGGGAAAAAAGAGAGCTTAAAAAAGCTATTGAAACGTACTGGAAAGGTAAAACTTCGGAAGAGGAATTATCTAACATTAGCAAGAATATTAGAGAAAAAAATTGGCTAGAACAAAATAAGCTTGGTGCTGACCTTATTTCTTCAAATGATTTTTCACTCTACGACCAGATGTTAGATATGTGTATCACTTTAGGTTGTATCCCTCAAAGATTCTCAAACCTTACAGGGTTGGAACAGTATTTTGCAATGTCGAGAGGAATACAAAAAGAAAACGTAGATGTAATTGCCATGGAAATGACTAAGTGGTTTGACACTAACTATCACTTTCTTGTTCCTGAGTTCAGTAAAGACCAAAGTTTTTCATTAAATGCCGAAAAAATCATTAATGAACATAAAGAAGCTTTTGCTCTCGGCATCAACACAAAACCTGTAATTATTGGTCCAGTAACTTTTTTACTTTTAGGTAAAGAGAAAGAAAGCGGATTTAATAGTCTTGAATTATTAGATAAGATATTACCTATATACGGGCAATTAATCAAAACAATCGATGCTTTAGGAGCAGAATACATTCAGATTGATGAGCCAATTTTGGCAACAGACTTGGATATGAAGGGACAGGAAGCTGTTAAACGTTCTTACGAATATTTTGGAAACTTAAATACCAAGGTAAAATTAATTCTTGCCAATTATTTTGATTGCTACGGAGAGAATTTAGACCTTACTTTAAAATTGCCTGTAGATGTTATCCATTTAGATTTAGTACGCTGTAGGAAACAATTAGAGGATATTTTAACACATCCGTCTTTAAACAGAGACAAAATCCTCTCGTTAGGTGTAGTGGATGGAAGAAATATTTGGAAAAATAATTTTAAAACATCGTTCCAAGTCATCGAACAAGTAAAAGAAAAATTACCACCAGAAAATATTTGGATAGGGACATCTTGTTCCTTGCTTCATTCACCTTTAAACTTAGATTTTGAAACAGAACTTAACCCTGAAATAAAGCAATGGCTAGCATTTGCAAAACAAAAAGTAGATGAAGTAGTCACACTTAAAACTTTAGTTATTGATAAAAATAATACGGCTGCTATTGAAAAATTAAGAACAAATACGGTTGCTATTGAAAGTAGAAAAACGTCTAATCTCATCCATAACGAAATTGTAAAAGAACGTGTAAACGCCATTACAGAGGAAGAGGCAAGACGTAAAAACGTATTTTCTATTCGTAAAGAAAAACAACATAAAGCATTAAATCTACCCTTATTTCCAACCACTACAATTGGCTCATTCCCACAAACCAAAGAAGTACGTTCGTGGAGAGCTAAGTTTAAAAATGGAAGCCTTGACAAAAATGAATATAACAAACTATTAAAGGAAGAAACTGAAAAAGCCATCCGGATCCAAGAAGACATTGGAATTGATGTACTGGTGCATGGAGAGTTTGAAAGAAATGATATGGTAGAATACTTTGGCGAACAATTAGATGGTTTTGTATTTACACAAAATGGATGGGTACAAAGCTACGGAACACGATGTGTAAAGCCTCCTATTATTTATGGAGATGTATCCCGCCCAAAACCAATTACTGTTGAATGGTCTGCTTACGCACAATCACTAAGCAATAATTGGATGAAAGGAATGCTTACGGGACCCGTTACCATATTACAATGGAGCTTTGTGAGGAATGACCAACCTCGTTCAGAAACCTGCACACAAATAGCATTGGCAATTAGAGATGAAGTTTCCGACCTTGAGAAAGCAGGCATAAAAATAATCCAAATTGACGAACCTGCATTTAGAGAGGGACTACCGTTAAGAAAAGAAAACTGGAACACATATCTTAACTGGGCAGTAAAAGCATTTCGTATAAGTTCTTCTTCTGTACAAGACGAAACTCAGATTCATACACATATGTGCTATTCAGAGTTTAACGATATCATCCATAGCATTTCTAACTTAGATGCAGATGTTATTACAATTGAAACATCTCGTTCGCAGATGGAATTATTAGATGCTTTTGTTGAATTTAAATATCCTAATGAAATAGGCCCTGGAGTTTATGACATTCATTCCCCAAGAGTACCATCGACCGAAGAAATGAAACAGCTATTGGAAAAAGCCCAAGCTGTTATCCCTACTGATCAACTTTGGGTAAACCCAGATTGTGGTTTAAAAACACGTAACTGGCCTGAAACTAAGGTTGCACTAGAAAACCTAGTAAAATCCGCAAAACACATGAGGATAAAAGCATTGCAAGAGGTGTAAAAAAAGAGTTTGTTATCTTATTATGAGCTATAGCGAGGTTTATACCTCGCCAATGGCTTAAATACTAGCTGTAAATACATATCATCCCTCAGGAATATGCTTTAAAATCTCCAGTACAAACCTCCAATACTTTTGTACCGAAGAAATTTGGGCACGTTCGTCTGGGGAATGCGCTCCCTTAATGTTGGGTCCAAAACTTATCATATCCATATCTGGATAGTTTTTACCTAATATACCACATTCTAAACCTGCATGACAGGCTGCTACATGTGGCTTTTCTCCATTTAAATCTTCATAAAGCTTTGTCATCACTTTTAAAATAGCAGAATCCATATTAGGTGTCCACCCTGGATAATCGCCCGAAAATTCCACTTCGCAACCAGTGAGCTCGAAAGTTGCCCTTAAACTATTGGCTAAATCTAGTTTTGAACTTTCTACCGAAGAACGTGTTAAACATCCAACTTTTATCTTACCGTCTTTTACAATAACCCTTGCTATATTATTTGAAGTTTCTACCAGTTCTGGAATATCTGCACTCATTTTATACACACCATTTAAAGCTGCATACATGGCTCTGGTAAATCCTTCTTGCACACCTAAATCCATAATATGTTTTGGTGTATCGCATTTAGTAATCTCAATTACCAAATCAGGTTCCATGGTTTTGTATTCGGTTTTAATAGTTATTGACAGTGATTTTAGTTGGGTTATGAAATCATCTTCATGTACAGCATCTATGGCAACCACTGCCCTACTTTCCCTTGGAATTGCATTTCGCAGGCTGCCTCCATCTATCTCTGAGATTCGCAATCCAAATTTTTCAAAACCATCAAATAACAAGCGGTTCATTATTTTGTTGGCATTTCCCAAACCTTCATGTATCTGCATCCCAGAATGCCCGCCTTGCAAACCTTTTACAAGTATTTCAAATCCTATTTTAAACTCTGGAGTTTCTTCTTCCGTGTAATCTCTAGTTGCAGTAACATCAATTCCTCCTGCACACCCTACGCCTATTTCATCATCTTCTTCGGTATCTAAATTGAGTAAAATACCACCTGATAATAAACCAGCTTTTAAGCCCATCGCACCAGTCATACCTGTCTCTTCATCTATCGTAAATAATGCTTCTATCGCTGGATGTGAAATGTCAGTACTTTCAAGAACAGCCATAATTGTGGCAACACCCAAACCATTATCTGCTCCTAGAGTAGTGCCTTTAGCTTTTATCCAATCTCCTTCAATAAACATATCAATACCTTGAGTATCAAAATCGAATTCGGTGTTGCTATTCTTTTGGTGCACCATATCTAAGTGCGATTGCATAACTACTGTAGTTCTATGTTCCATTCCAGCTGTTGCTGGTTTTTTTATAATAACATTACCTACTTCATCCTCTAATGTTTCTAAACCAAGATTTTCACCAAAATCTTTCATAAATGCGATTACACGTTCTTCTTTTTTTGAAGGTCTTGGTACAGCATTTAAATCGGCGAATTTATTCCAAAGTACTTTGGGTTCTAATTGTCTTATTTCTTTACTCATAGTTGAATTTAAAGCGAACAATCAAAGATAGCAAAAATGCTATGACATTGGCAGCTACTCCTGATTGCAGTGGCATCCTTTTTTTAAGGCACAAAAAAAAAGACCTGCCTGCCGGCAGGCAGGTATAACGGAAAGCAGGAAGAAGCTTTAGTTAGTGTACACAAACGCTGCGGTACAAATTTTTAGTATTTTTGAGTTATGTTGAAAAAGAAAAAATTATGGTTAGCTCTAGGGTTAATTCCGCAGATAGTGTTGGTAAAGTGGCTCTTGAATTACCCTGAATTTATTGAACGATACTACAGTGAAGGGCTTTACCAATGGCTTTCTAAACTGTTTCGGTTTGTTTTAGGATGGCTCCCTTTTTCTTTTGGCGATTTAGTTTATGGTCTTGGTGGATTTTATATCACATGGTGGCTTATAAAACATAAAAAACGTATAGTAAATGATTTTAAAAATTGGCTTGTGGATGTTTTTGCAGCTATCTCATTGATTTACTTTGCCTTTCATTTATTTTGGGGTATGAATTATTACCGATTACCGCTACATAAAAATTTAGGCTTAAATGCAGATTATACTACCGAGCAACTTGTAAATACTACTGAAATGTTAATTTCTGTTTCAAACAATTTACATTTACAAATCACACAAAATGACACTTTAAAAGTGGAGGTGCCACATGATAAAAAAACCGTATTTGCATTAATACCAAAGGGTTATAACAATTTGAAAACAAAATTTCCTAATCTGGAATACTACCCTGAAAGTACCAAACAATCTTTATTTAGTTATCCATTAACCTATATGGGATTTAGCGGATACTTAAACCCTCTCACAAATGAAGCGCAGGTTAATGGTAAAATTCCCATGTATAAATTTCCAACTACCGCTGCTCATGAAATTGCGCACCAACTAGGGTATGCAGCTGAAAATGAAGCTAATTTTATTGGTTTTATGGCTGCTTCTAGTAACAACGATATTTACATTAAATATTGTGGTTACACCTTTGGGTTACGCTTTTGCTTGAATGAAATTTACAGACGAGATTCTTGCCTTTTTGAAGATATAGTTGCCGATGTAAACAAAGGAATACTAAAAAACTACGAGGAATCTCGAAAGTTTTGGGAAGCGCACGAAAACCCTTTTGAGCCATTTTTTAAACTATTCTATGGTAATTTTTTAAAAGCAAATAATCAACCTAAAGGCATGGAAACTTACAGCTATGTTGTAGCACTTTTAGTAAACTATTTAGAAACTGAAGGCTTGTAGTTTTAAATTTATCTTCTCTTTGTAACTCTTAAAACTTACCAAATATTATTCTATAATTTTAGCACCTTTAGGCATTTCAAAAATTTGTGATTCAGGCTTTTCTTTTGTGAGCTTAATATTTGTAAATTTTAAATCGTTACGCTTTTCGGTTGGTAAATTGTTTTCGTATTTATACCATGTTAGCGTTTCTGGTAAAACTAACCCGTTAAAGGTTTGCCAATTGCTATATTTTATAAAATGAAATTCTTTACTTTTTTCTTTTGAAAAGAAGGTAACGGTATAACTTAACCATTCCATCTTAAATGTTTCTGGATGATAATATAAAATATATTCGTCTTCTGGAGATTCTCCAATACCTGCTTCGTAAGCTATTTTGATTCCTGGGTAGGTATTACCTTCAAAAACCAATGGTTCTGTATCTTGATATGTAATACCATCGTCAGCTAATACAAACGGCATAGCATAGAAATAGAACATTAAATTATAGTAAAACTTTGCATTGCCTTTATACTGGGTGGTATCTTTATGTTTTAACCAAACTGATTTACCATTAAACCCAATTGTATGTTTAGGCATTTCAATAAGTGATTTTCTATTTTTTAAATTGGTTGTTGTTACTTCATTACCATTTGGTTTTCCCATAGTAAACTCTAAACCTTGCATTTTATTCCATGCATCTATACCACCATGGGCATCGAATACTTTGGTAATATTTTTTGGATAAACAGACGTTGTTATATCTAGTTGTTCTTCGGCGTATTTAGAAGTTTCCTTTTTATCACTTTTACATGAGACTAAAACAACTAGCGCTACTATTAAACTATGCTTTATCATTTTGGTGGTTTTTATTGACGTGTATTTGTCGAAGTTACGGATTTTTAATTACAGTAAAAGCCTCAGAAATATTCTGAGGCTTGGTTATAATTAGGCTTTTAAAATTTTAATTTAATTAACTACCAATTTTTTAACTTCATCTGTAATACCATCACTTACTTTTAAAAAGTATAACCCAGCATTAAATTTTGAGGTATCTAGCTTTAGTGATGTTTGAGTAATATTAGAGAAACGCTTGATAAGTTTACCTTGAATACTATAGATTTTTACTTCTTTTGTGTTCAACGTGTTTTTATCAAATTCCAATTCTACGAAATCATAGGCTGGGTTTGGAGCCATTGTAAACGATGAAAACGCTTTAGAGCTATTTGATAACGTAGTGGTAAACTCAGTCTCGAAAGTATTTGTAATCACTGCGGGGTTAAAGTCGAAATAAATTTCTGCTGTATTTGGTATAATATCCCCTACGCTATAACCAGCTGTGGGTTTAATTTTATAGTAAACGTAACCATGGCTATTGGGCTCGTCCATATCTTCACTAGGTAGATGAATATTATCAAATTGCCAATTAAGCTGATTATCTACTCTTGTAAATACATTGTCATGGCTTGAACTTAACATTTGAATTGTAGATTTATCTAATCGAGCATCTAAGGTATTATCAATAGAAACATTTATAGCATCAGCAGTACCAACATTTTGAAATCTTACAGTGTAATACAAATAATCATCAGAAGTAAAACTACTATGTATTATTTCTGGACCGTGGGATTCTAGGATATCGTTGGGATCGTAAGAACCGATAACCACTTCGGAAAGTTCGGTATAATTATTATCCATATTTACATCATTACCTGTGTATCGTGCCGTATTAGTTAAAACTGTTCCTAGTGGTGTAGGAATAGGAACTTTCATATCTACACGAACCTTCTCATAAGAATTGGGTTGCAAATTTGTAAAATTTAAGTTGAATCCATTTGCGGTATTTGTTACTGAATTCCCTGCATTAACAAAACTTACACCATTTAAACTTAGTGTTGCATCCATGGTAAATTCTACTGTACCCGATGAAATGGTTTCAATACCTTTATTTTCAACAACTAAATAGTTTTTGTAATCAAACCCTGGTCTTGGTGGTATATTTGATACTAAATAAACTGCAATATCTCCGCATTCCATTATTTTTGTGACTGGAAAATTATACGTTATGGTATTACCATTGGAAATACTTACGTTTTCGTATGAATCAACTATTAAGTTATAACAATTTTCAAATTCCTCAAAAATACTGTAGCTTATATCAAAAACATCACTGTTTTCATCACTAATGATTTTAAAATTACCGTTTGAAGCATATAAATATCGTGTAATGCCGTCTTTATTTTTTTCGTAAGTCAACACTCCATTTAAAAAGTTAATTTCGTCATTTTCAAAGACTCCATTTTCATCCTCATCATGAAATGCGTTGATTTCTATGACGCCCACAGCATCACAATCCCTAACAATCAAATCAAAGGTTGTAATTGAATAACAACCTGTGTCATTATGCTCTACTCTCACATAAATAGTTTGAACGGTAGGCATATTATTAGTATAATTTGTTGAATTAACAATAACATCATTATTAGTTTCAGCCCCCTCCATTGTCTCATGTAACGTAACTCTAACATCTGTTAATGCTCCTCCAACAATTTCTGGTATTTTAGTAGTTAAATCAAATATCTCAATACCGTCTTTTGACTCATCATCGCATTTTTCAAAAGAAGTAGGTTGATTTATTGATGGCCCTATTAAGATTTCAATTATACCGTTACGGTAAAGAACATCTGTTGTAAAACCTTCAGGTATTTTTTTATTGGCTCTAAAATAAATTTCAAAATCTTTTGAAGAATTCCTGAAAGATTCTGGGTTTCCTATTGGATTTACCTCATTCATCATATCACTTTCGTTTAGGTAATATGTAATAGAATGATAATCTTCTTCCATAACCGAATTTTGAGCTGCCAGACAAAACATTTGAAAAGGTAATACTTCTCTAAGATTTATAACCACTATCCCATCACCTCCGATATCATCACAAATCTTTATATCTAGAAATCCACAAGGTGGTGGCGGACTTTCTACTTGAGCAAATAATGAAAATGAAAAAAGAGTTGCAAAAAAGAAAAGTAAAGCTGGTTTCATAGTTTATAGTAAATTTGCACAAACAAAGCTAGTAAAGGTTTGCCTACAACAACAATAACCAGCATACAAAACCAATTTATTCGACAACTTGTACAACTACGAGATAAGTCAAGAGAACGTAAAAAAACGGGCACTTTCTTAATTGAAGGCAAGCGTGAGATTGCTTTAGCTATCAAAGGCAATTACAAGCTAGAAACCGTTTTGTTTTACCCTGATTTGTGTACTGTAGAGCAATTAAGCGGTTTAATAAACCATGAGGTTAATATTATTGAAATTTCTAAGGATGTCTATAAAAAATTGGCATATCGTGACACGACCGAAGGTGTTTTAGCTGTAGCAAAAACTAAAGTAAATACACTAGAGAATTTAAAATTTCTTACCAAAAACCCTTTAATTTTAGTAGCTGAAGCTCCTGAAAAACCTGGAAATATAGGTGCACTTTTAAGAACTGCTGATGCTGCTAATGTAGATGCAGTAATTATTGCTAACCCAAAAACAGATTTATATAACCCCAATATTATTCGCTCTAGTGTTGGATGTATATTTACTAGTACTATTGCTACTGGCAGTACACAAGAAATTATTGATTTTTTACACTCAAAAAACATTAATATATATTGTGCAGCATTACAAGCTTCTGTGGATTATCACACACAAAATTTTACCAAACCAACAGCTATTGTTGTGGGTACAGAGGCTACAGGTTTAACTGATGAATGGCTTGGTAGCTCCGCCCAAAATATCATTATTCCCATGCAAGGAGAGATTGATTCTATGAATGTTTCTGTTGCTGCTGGAATTCTTATTTTTGAGGCCAAAAGACAACGAGATTTTAAGTAAAACCAAATGTCAGTCTGAGCGCAGTCGAAGACTCTTAAATTATAAAATGTATTCTTATTTCGTTTATATATTAAAATGTTCAGATGGTTCATACTACACTGGTATAACTAATAATCTAGAAAAAAGGGTAAATGAGCATATATATGGAAAATTTAAAGATTGTTACACCTATAAAAGAAGACCAATTGAAATCAAATTTTACGAAACGTTTAATAATGTTTTACAAGTGATCTATTTTGAAAAGAAAATAAAAAAATGGACTAGGGCTAAAAAAGAAACTCTTATTAATGGTAATTTTGATATGTTGCAAATTTTAGCTGAATGTAGAAATGCAACACATTATAAATATCTGAAACGTGATTAATTTATGAAACAATTCCCGTTTACTTAATGTTATGAAAACACTATAAAAATGGATTGTTTAAGCACTTCGACTGCGCTCAGTGTGACAAATTTTTAAATAAGAAAGAATGACAGCAAACACCATATTCTATATTATAATAGGAATTATAATCATCAACTTCATAATTGATAAAGTTCTAGACTCATTAAATGCTAAACATTTTAACGATAAGCTGCCTAAAGATTTACAAGATGTGTATGATGATGCTGAATATAAAAAATCTCAAAACTATAAGGCGGCTACATATAAATTCGGAATTATAACATCAGCATTTTCTTTAATACTCACATTAGGTTTTCTATTTCTTGATGGCTTTGAATTTATTGATAATATAGCTAGAGATTATAGTAGCAACAGTATCGTTATTGCTTTAATTTTCTTTGGAATTATTATGATTGGGAGTGATATTTTAACAACACCGTTTTCATATTACAGCACCTTTGTTATTGAAGAAAAATTTGGTTTTAATAAAACCACAATTAAAACATTCATTTTAGATAAAATTAAAGGTTGGTTAATGATGTCCTTCATTGGCGGAGGCATTCTAGCTTTAATTATCTGGTTTTATCAAGTAACTGGTGCATATTTTTGGTTATATGCTTGGGGATTAGTTGCTGCATTTACATTGTTTATGAATATGTTTTATTCTAAACTTATAGTACCATTATTCAATAAACAATCGCCTTTGGAGGAAGGTAGTTTACGTGATAAAATTTCGACCTATGCCAAAACAGTTGGTTTTAAATTAGACAAAATTTTTGTAATTGATGGTTCTAAGCGTAGTACAAAAGCAAATGCCTATTTTTCTGGGTTTGGGAGTGAAAAGCGAGTGACGCTATACGATACTTTAATTAACGATTTAGATGATGAGGAGATAGTTGCGGTTTTAGCGCACGAAGTAGGGCATTATAAAAAGAAACATATTATTTTTAACCTGTTTGCATCTATTTTATTAACCGGGTTTACTCTTTTTATTCTATCACTTTTCATTTCTAAACCTATACTATCCCAAGCGTTAGGTGTTGATATTCCTAGTTTTCATATTGGATTAATTGCTTTCGGACTCCTGTATGCTCCGATTTCTGAAATTACAGGATTAATTATGAATGTTTTTTCTAGAAAGTTTGAGTATCAAGCAGACGATTATGCTAAAAACACGTACAAGGCTGAACCTTTAATTACTTCTCTAAAAAAGCTATCTAAAAATAGCTTAAGCAATTTAACACCACATCCTGCGTATGTATTTATGCATTACTCACACCCTACACTTTTGGAGCGAATTAGAAATTTAAAAGCTTAAACGTAATATACTTAGGCTAAAAGATCTAATTCTTGATTTTATAAATATTTTCATCTAATTTAGTTGACTATTCGGCAAACTTTGCTAAAAAACGTTAACTGCTTAAATGAGAAGAAGAAAATTTATTAAACGCTTTTTTTGGGGAGCTATAGGGGTTGGACTTCCCATAGGTTTTTATACATGGCAAATTGAACCGTTTTGGTTGGAATTTGTTAAAAAGAAAATGCCTATTACTAACTTACCAGATAGCCTTGTTGGAAAAACTTTAATGCAAATTAGTGATATCCATATTGGGAATCGGTTTGATTATAGTTATATCATAGACTCTTTTAAAAAAGCCCAAGAATACAAGCCTGATTACGTTGTTTACACTGGCGACTTTGTAAACTATGAAAATAAAGAGCAGTTTAACCAATTAGATGAAGTTTTAAAGTATTTTGTTAAAGGAACAATAGCTACTACTGGTGTTCTTGGAAATCATGACTATGGTTTAAACTGGCAAGAACAAGGAGTTGCAGATAAAATTACTTCTCAATTAGCTAATGCTGGAATACACATACTAAAAAACACACAAGCTGATTTTAAAGGCTTAAACATTATTGGACTTGATGATTATTGGGGTTTAAACTTTAAGCCTGAAAAAGTAATGAAAAAATATAATAAGTCTAAAGCCAATATTTTACTTTGTCATAATCCTGATGTATGTGATTTAGATATTTGGAATGGATATAAAGGCTGGATTTTATCCGGACATACTCACGGCGGACAGTGCAAACCCCCATTTTTGAGTGCTCCCATCCTACCTGTAAAAAACAAAACCTATTCACAAGGAGAGATAGACTTACAGGATGGCAGAACACTTTATATAAACAGAGCTATTGGGCATTTATGGCAAGTAAGGTTTAACGTAAGACCAGAAATAACAATATTTAAATTAGAAAAAGCATAAGCCAAAATAAACAAAGGTTTATTATTGCTATGAATTGCTAATAGTTTTACATTCTACTCTTAAACATGATTCTTTATAAATTATCCAACTGATTACTGGTTTTGTCTTCACTAATAGTCCAAAAGAATCCTACGAAAAAGAATTGATCTAAAGCCGGACGTAAGGCACGACGATTAAAATTACCATTCATGTCAGGTGTATTGGCATACTGATAACCGTTTATATTTTTAAAACCTAAAACATTATTTACTGAGGCATACAGTATTTTTTGTGGACTTATTAAATAGGCCCAATTCACACTTAAACTATTAAAAGATTTTGTTTTTTCGTTTAAAAACCCTGGTCTATTTGGATTTGTATAAGTTCTTCCTGATGCATGTGCATAACTCAACCCTACTTGGCTTCTCCAATCGTCAATCCAATACTTAGTTACAGCTGAAAAGTTATGCGTGTTAGCAAAATTAGACTGCGCAAGTTCTGGAAAGTTACCATCATTACGTTTGGTGTCTAAAAACGAATAACTCAACCAGTAATCTAAATTCTTTATGCTTTTACTATCCCTCCAGAAAAAATCAACACCTCTTGCAAATCCCGATCCTGTACTACTAAAGTTACTATCAAAACTTGGAAAAACACCATCAAACTTTGCTAAACTATTATAGTCTTTGTAATAAGCTTCTGCTCTAAATATTTTTTTATCAGCATTATATTGATAGCTCAAAATATAATGTTTAGCATTTGCAGGTTCAAAATTTTGATGGAATTTCAACACATTACTATCTGGGCTTTGATAAAAATCTCCATAAGCCAAAGACAACTGATTTTTATCTGATATTTTATATGCCATTGTTGCTCTTGGCGATAAAGTAAAATCACTAAACAACTCACTATATTCTGCTCTTAACCCAGTTTTAAAAGCTAAGTTTTTAGATATAAATATATCTGCTTCTGCAAATGCCGCTGCTATATTATTGTTAAATCCATATTGAACGTTATCAATAAAATCGTCATTATACTCCTCTTCAAAATCGGTTTTAAAATATTCCGCACCAAAATATAGTTTCAATCGGTTACTAATTCTGTTCTTGAATTTCAATTTAGAATGCACTGATTTTTCAGTATCTCTAATAGCTCTGTCCCCAAAATTCAATTTGTTTTTCGCATTTGTAAAACTAAATCCGGTTTGCATACTCCAAGTATCATTAATTACACCACTATACGATCCATTTAAGTAAAAGTTATTATTATTTAGCTTTATGTATTGTCCATCTGGTAGGTTAATATCCTCTTGTGTTAACTCAAAACTACTTGTATCAAAAGCACCATAAAGTTTAAACAAACCTTTGTTTGTTTTTCTTCTGTAAACCGCTTCTCCTGAAGCTGTTCCAAAAGGCTTAATAAAATCATTTCTATTAGGAAAAATAGCATTATAAGGTGCTAAATTAATATAAGACGCATTTACACTAATTGAGCTTTTCTTCCACTTTTGGGTATTTCCTAAAGTAGCACCTACACTCATAATGCCAATATCTGTTTTCTCTTGGTCTGGTTCATCAATAGTATTTAAAAGTAGCACACTGGATAAAGCTTGACCATACTCTGCAGAATAGCCTCCAGTTGAAAATGTAATACCATCAAATAAAAATGGCGAATAGCGCCCGCGGGTTGGCGCATTATTAGTAGTTGGTGTATATGGTGTAAATACACGAATACCATCAATAAAAATTTGAGTCTCGTTTGCATTACCACCACGAACAAACAAACGACCATCTTCAGCCACTGTAGTAGTTCCTGGTAATGTTTGTAAAGCACCAACAAAATCGCCTAATGCACTAGCTGTAGTAACAACATCTAAAGGTTTTAAAACATTTACTTTACTATTATCCCCAGCCGAAAATGTACCAGCTGACAAAATAACAGCATCTAAAGTATTTACATCATCCTTAAGTTTAATAGCTATGCTTTTCATATATGATATATCGCCTACCATTGTATAAGTTTCATAAGATAAAAAAGAAACAACTAGTGTTTGGGTTCCTGTTTCTGATGTAGAAAATAAAAACTCTCCTTTTTCATTGGTAGTACCACCATCATAAGTTCCTTCTAAATATACATTTGCACCTACAATAGGTTCTTTTTTCGAATTGGTTACCGTACCACTTATGTTAGTTTGCCCATAAAATGGAAATACAACACATAGTAATAGAATAGATAGAAACGTTTTCATAAGTATCAATGTAATAAGATTGCTGGTGCAAAATTGCGTCAGAAGATTTCATTTAAAAATTGATAGTAACCGAACTGTAATTTTTTAAAGATGAATTGTATCTTTCAAAAATTAAGATGATAGTGTAACAAATCAAAATTAAAAGCTACTAATAGTACAACTAAACCATCAAAATATTTGAATACAGAACTGGAACATAAATTTGTTGAATTATTAGAAAAGCATCAAAACATCATACATAAAGTGTGTAGATTATACACTAATAATTATGATGCGCACAATGACTTATTTCAAGAAATAACCATTCAACTTTGGAAAGCCTACCCAAAGTTTCGTGGTGATGCTAAGTTTAGTACTTGGATGTACCGTGTTGGATTAAATACAGCAATTACGTTGTATAGAAAGTCTAAACGTCGTATTTCTACTCAAGATTTTGAGGGTGTAGCGTTTAAAATGAAAGCCGAGGAATATGATGACACCGAGGAAGAACAATTAAAGTTAATGTATAAGGCAGTACATAAACTAAACGATATTGAAAAAGCGCTTATTTTTTTGTATTTAGAGGACAAGGATTACAGAGAAATAAGTGAAACACTTGGTATTAGCGAAGTGAATGCGCGAGTGAAAATGAATAGAACTAAAACTAAACTAAGAAAAATATTAAATCCGTAAACCTATGGATGGACTAGATTTATTAAAGAAAGATTGGAACAAAAGCGAGAGCAACTACCCTAAACTTTCGTACGACGAAATTTATAAGATGGTACTTAAAAAATCATCTTCTATTGTTAAATGGATATATTATATCAGTTTAATTGAATTAAGTCTTGGACTTATACTAATCATTTTAAATCCAACATTTGAAAATAAAATTGAATACCCTAAATGGTTAGATATCTTCTCTTACTTAGTATTTCCTGTAGCACTTTACTTCATTTATCTTTTCTACACGAATTATAAAAAAATTAGTGCAACTGATAGTGCCAAGGTGTTAATGCAAAATATTCTAAGAACAAGAAAATGCGTCCGGTATTATATTATATTTAATTTATTTTTTGGAGGTGTATTTTTTGCAGTAGCTAGTTTCATTGGCTATACACAATTACAAGGAGGAATAGACGCTTTTAACGAAGCCACAGGTTTAACCGAATATATTGTAGTTATTTTAGTAATTCTCTTAATAACAGTTCTATTTTTAGGCATCATTTTTGCCATCTATTATTTACTTTATGGTATATTATTAAGAAGACTAAAACACAATTACAAAGAACTCAAAAAATTAGAAGATTAAATTAATACTTTGGGCGTTACCCAAGGGTCGCGCTATCCGTTACTAGTTTTGGCTCGATGCTCGCCTCGCCAAAAGCTAACCACTACTATCGCTAACGCGGTTCTGGCATTTATAAATGTATTAAGTTAAACATTAAGAACATCAACGGCTTTTACATTACCAACTTTCATATCTCCCAATTGAATATTACCAACCCTAATACGAACTAATCGTAACGTAGGAAATCCAACAGCAGATGTCATTTTTCTTACTTGCCTAAATTTCCCTTCATTTAAAGTTATAGATATCCAAGATACTGGACCATGTCGTGCATCCCTAATTTTTTTAGAACGCGCAGGTAGATTTGGAATATCTTCTATTCTAAATACCTTACAAGGTTTAGTATGGTATTTTTTACCATCAAAACCTATTTCTACACCATTCTGTAATTGTTCTACAGCTTCTTTCGAAATAGCACCATCAACCAAAGCATAATATTCCTTATCTACTTTTTGGCTGTTAATATAATCGCTCATTTTGCCATCAGTAGTAAGCAATAGTAAACCTTCCGATTTTTCATCTAACCTACCAATAGCCATAATACTTTCCGGAAATTCATGCAGCTCCCCTAGAAATCGTTTAGATTGTTGTTTAGAATCATTACTTGTAAACTGGCTTAAGAAGCCATAAGGCTTGTAAATGATAAAATTTTGAGAACTATTAGTTTGAGTGTACATATCCAACTATAATACTAGATTTACTTATATATAATACCTTTAACTCTAAATTTAAATTCTTTTGTAATGTTTTAAAGTGAAATTCCAACGAAATTTTTTAAACAGTACAATGCCTAAATACAGCTTATGATTAACAGTATTAAGCTTATTTTTAAATTTTATTGACGATTTATTAAAATAATTAGTAATACTGTATTTAACATCCATTCCTTCTTCCTCTAGTAACCTGTATGTTTGCCACCTTAAGTAAGGAGCAAGTCCTCTCCCCCTATATTTATGGAATGTCCACATATTAAATAAATAGACCTCATTTGGTTTTAATTTGAATGCTCTACCTCTATACTCAAAATCATTAGGCTCAACAAAAGTATATGCTGCCACTTCATTATCACATTTTAAGCCTACACACAACTGTCCCTTTTCAAAACCTTTGATCATTTTCTCACGATCGTCTACAGAATGTAATATGCTAAGTGATTTGAACTCATCAACACTCAAAAACTCAACTAAATACTTATCAACGTCATCTTTAATTTTTGGCTCTTCACAAAAACTAACTTCCTCTTCAACCCAGTAGTAAGGATTAAAATTCAACCCTATACTAGCTAGTTTATTTCTAACACCAAATAAGAAGAGTCCATTATTTATTATATCTCTGTAACGACGAAATAAAGATGTCTTGTTGGGTTGCTTATCCATTTTTAAAATCTCTTCCATATTTAGATGAACCAGAATTCATATTCATTATTTTTCTAAACGCTTTAGGTTGCATTACCTTTCTACCATTAGCACTAGCTATTATTTGCACACGCTTTAACAAATCTAAATTGGTCGCTAATCTTGTTCTGGCAGTATCATACCAAATATTATCTTCAAGTCCCACACGCACTCCTCCGCCAAAGGCCAAAGACAAAGAATTCATTTTTAACTGCTCATTACCTATACCTGCCAAACTCCAATACGACTGCTCAGGTAAATCATTAATCATAACGCCTGAATGCAATAAATTAGCTTGAGAACAAGCTATATTACCAAACAATAAATTAAAATAAAAAGGAGGCTCTATTAAGTTTTTCTTTATTAAATATTTTGCATAATTAATCATACCAATATCAAAAGCCTCAAGTTCTGGTACAATTCCCTTTTCTTTCATAATGGCAGCCAAATTAGCTATCATATCTGGCGCATTTATACTAGCTGTTTTATTAAAGTTTAATGAACTTAGGGTTAAGCTTCCCATATCAGGTTTTAAATTACCATCAAGTAATAATGGGTCGCTGCGTTGCTCTAACGCTCCAAAATCCCTTCCGCTAAGAGATAAACAAACAACTAGTTCTGGAGCATATTTTCTGATACCTTCAACAATTTTTGCGTAAATCTCTTTTTTATAGGTAGGGTTACCAGTAATTGCATCTCTAGAATGAAGATGTACCATTGTAATACCAATTTCCGTTGCCTCATGAACATCCTCAACAATTTCAGAAACTGATACCGGCACATGTGGTGTCATGTCCTTTGTTGGAATCATTCCAGTAGGCGTAAAATTTAAAATGTAATCAGTATTCATGGACTTGGAATAATAATTTATGATATCACTAAATAACTAAAATATAATATCATAATATAAAGTTTGATACTAAAGCTTTCAAGAATTATCGACTAAAATACTATAAACTAGTTCTTTCGTTAATTGTTTCCCATTTGTATTGTTTCTTATTATATCAAAAGAGACTTTAAAATCACACCCCAATTTATAGTTAGAACAGCCATAAGCCGTTTTACCTTTTATAATAGTTCCAGTTTTACATTTCGGACAAAATGAAGTATCAGCGCTCTTAGCCTTTTTTACCGTTTTGGTTTCTAATTTTAATGTATAATCATCATCAAAACGCACCAAACCTTCAACTGTATTTTTGTCTACCTTAAATCCTTTTAAGTTTACTGTAGCTCCTTTTTGAATTAGCCTTATAAATTGTTTCTCTGAAATTTTCTTTCCTTTAAATTTAAAAGGCATTACAAAATTACAACCATCTTTATAAGCACTGCAGCCATAGGCAGATTTTCCCTTAATAACAGTTCCAGTTTTGCATTTAGGGCAGTGTTCTGTTGTTATTCCTTTTTTTGTTTTAGCCTTAGCTTTAGCCTCTCTATTTTTTTGATTTGTGGTATAAGAAATATTTGCTCGTTTAGCTTCACTTCGCACTTGATACACTAAAGCATCTACCATACGTTTCATATTCTTTATAAACGCTCCGGCACTGTATTCTCCCTTTTCAATATCTTTTAATTGCTTTTCCCATTTTCCTGTGAGTTCAGCAGATTTTAATAAATCATTAGTAATAGTTTCAATCAGTTGAATACCTGTTTCCGTAGGTAACACTTGTTTTTTATTACGCTTAATATACTTTCGTTTAAACAAGGTTTCAATAATATTTGCTCGAGTAGACGGCCTACCTATACCATTCTCTTTCATTACATCTCGCAACGCTTCATCATCTACTTGTTTACCTGCCGTTTCCATAGCCCTTAACAACGAAGCTTCTGTAAACTGATTGGGTGGCTTGGTTTGCTTTTCTAAAAATGTTGGTTCGTGTGGTCCCTTTTCTCCTTTTTCAAAAGTTGGTAAAATACCTGATTCCTTCTCTTTTTTATTAGGATTTTCAAAAACAACACGCCAGCCTTTTTCTAAAATTTCTTTTCCTGTGGTTTTAAACACAACGGCTGCAGCACTTCCCAACACCGTTGTATTGGCCACTATACAATCATCATAAAACACAGCAATAAAGCGTTTTACAATAATATCATATACCTGTTGTTGATTATACTGTAATGTGGTTTGCAACCCTGTGGGTATAATGGCATGATGATCCGTTACTTTTTTATCATTAAAAACCCGTGTAGATTTCTTTATTTTCTTTCCAAGAATTGGTTGTGTTAATTGTACGTAATTTGTTAGCTTTTTTAATATTGTTGGTACTTTTGGGTAAATATCTGTTGGTAAAAATGTAGTATCTACTCTGGGATAAGTCACTACTTTACGTTCATACAGAGCTTGTACAATTTTTAGAGTTTCATCTGCTGAAAATCCAAACTTTGTATTGCAATATACCTGTAAGCCTGTTAAATCAAAAAGCTTTGGTGCATATTCTTTCCCCTTCTTTTTAGTGATAGATTTAATTTCAAAATCACTTTCTTTTACCTCATTTGCTAAGGCTTCTCCATCTTCCTTTTTTAAAAAACGACCTTCTTCATAGCTAAATAAAGTTTCCCTGTACAAGGTTTGTAGTTCCCAATATGGTTGTGGTTTAAAGTTTTCAATAGCTTTAAAACGATTTACCACCATAGCCAGAGTTGGTGTTTGCACACGCCCAACTGACAATACTTGTTTGTAACCACCATGCTTTACAGTATACAATCTTGTGGCGTTTATGCCCAACAACCAGTCGCCAATAGCTCTGGAAAACCCAGCGTAGTATAAATTATCGTAATCTGAGGCTGGTTTTAGGTTATTAAAACCTTCTTTTATAGCTTCTGTAGTTAATGATGAAATCCATAAACGTTTTACTTCGCCCTTATACTTGGCTTCATTCATTACCCAACGCTGTATAAGTTCTCCCTCCTGCCCTGCATCCCCGCAATTTATAATAAGCTCAGCATTTTTAAACAAATTTTTTACAATGTTAAACTGCTTTTGAATCCCTGTATTGGATGACACTTTGGTTTCAAACTTTTCGGGGAGCATGGGTAAATTATTTAAATCCCAACTTTTCCAATAAGACTTATAATCTACAGGTTCTTTAAGTGTACATAAATGCCCAAAAGTATAGGTTACGGCATAACCATTACCTTCAAAATAACCATCACGCTTAGTACTTGCGCCTAATACAGCAGCAATTTCTCTAGCAACACTTGGTTTTTCGGCAATACAGACTTTCACTTATTTATTAGGCTATTTCGAAATGCAAAGTAGAAATTTTAGTAACTATTAAAAAAGCGAGTTATTAGGAGTTATTAACGGGTTTTAAGTTCTTTTAATAATATTGACTTTGTCAGAAAAAAACGATAACTTCGTTTATCGAACGATATAGCCCATTAAAACGCGACCATATCTAACCGTTACCAACTATTCAAAAAAACGTTAGAAACAAAATTTTCAATGTGTAATTCAAAATCTCTAAAATTTTCATACAAATCGATTCCAACAACCTTATTATTTCTATTCTCTTTTCAATATATTTTGGCACAATCTACTATTTCTGGAAAAATTGTAAATCCTAATAATGAGCCAATACCTTTCGTCCATATCCGAATAGAAAACACCAATATAGGAACGATTTCAAATGATATTGGTGTATTCAAATTGGTTGTAAATATAAAGAACAAAAATAAACGTTTGATTATATCTGCATTAGGTTACAACACAGAAAAAATAACTTTGAAAGATAGTTATCGAACGATAACTTTAACCGAAGATATTACTCAGCTAAATGAAGTTATCATAGTTGCAAAAGATTATGCAAAAGAGCTTATAAAAAAAGCCATAAACGCAATTCCAAACAACTACCCAAAAACCAACGAACGGCACACAGGTTTTTTTAGAGAAACCACTACTTGGAAAAACAAAGAAAAACCAATTTACATTGCAGAAACCGTTATAGAGGCAATTAAAGAAGATTATTCAAAAAAAAACAGGTCAGGAGATATAAAATTAATCGAATTCCGAAAATATGAAAGTGATGCTCTAGATACCTTAAATTATAGAATTCACGGTGGGAGCCATCACATACATAGATTTGACATCGTGGCTAGAAGAGATTTTTTTCTGTCAAACCCAGAAGACTATAGATACAAGGTAGTCGATACATTAAGGCATAAAGGAAAAGAGGTTTATAAAGTTTTTGTTAAAATGAAGAACAAAAATTCTGCTCACGTATATATTCAAGAAGAGACCTTTGCAATAGTAAAAGCAGATATAAAACTCACATCAAATTTTGAGATATTGGACTTCAATCGGCAATTTTTAAATTTCACAGTAGCCTACGAGCAAAGTGAAGATAAATTATGGCGATTTTCTAATTCATATTACACAACGGCTTTCAAAAAACGAGGAAAACTTCTCAACTTAACCAGTGAATATGTAACAACCAATATTATACCTAACAAAACTGATATCCCATACCTAGAAAGGCATCAATTTTCTGAAATTCTCTTAAATGAAACAAAAAAATATGATCCTAACTTCTGGAATAACTATACTATTATTTCACCTAATGAAATGTCCGAGTCTTTGTTTCAATCAATTGATTATTCGACGAAAGTGGGTGCGAAAAAGCAATCGAATAATCTTATAACTTTTTTAAAAAAGATTTCCTATGAAATTGGGCTGACTTGGACACCTTTTTACATAGCTTCCAATAATATAAACTACACCAATTCAATCATTGATATCCAACAAAATAATGGAGCAATAAATAGAGGTTCTGTTAGTTATACAACATCGATTTTTTATACAGTCAAACCTCATTTTTTGATTGGATATACCAACGAGAGTAAAATTTCAAAGACAGGAACGACATCCAATGATTTTGTTATTGCAGGTAATTTTAATTTGAACCCTGATGGAAGGCCCATATACATATCTCCACGACTTAATTTAGGACACCAAAAATTAGATTATTTTCTTGAACAATTTAATCTTGAAGAAGACATAAAAATTAATAGAAAGCGAATTAACAGCGAAAAAGTAGATGCATTTCTTTCGCAAAGAGGCTTTCGATTAAAACCGAGTCTAATCCTAGCTTTTGAAAAAAGCAAATGCATTAGCTTTTTAATTTCTACATCATTTAATTTATCATTAAATAACAAAAATGGATTAATGTTTCGTGAAAGAGGTAAATTTTTACTATTTCCTAGAAAAGTATTTGTAGAGAATGGTCAAGACAATTTATTGATTCAAACCAATCAGAAAAATTTATTTGAAAATACTATATCCTTAAATGCAGGTATTGCTTTTAAGTTTTGATACAAAAATTAAAAAACAGTTGGTAACAACGGTAACCGTTGCACAACGCCATAATTTCCTAAAAAATGCCTTTAAATAAGGAACTCTAAGGGGCTTCTAGCTTTATTTCCTTATCTAAAACACAGATTTTAGAAGGCTTATATGATACTAGAGGCTTAGAATTCCCCTTCTGTAGAACTCATACAAAAACACTTGTCCTGCATCACTTTTTACCTTTCTTTGAGTGAATTTAAGATACTTTTTGAGGTTATAAGCTATTGCCGAGAACTGCATGACTTTATTGGCCTGTCTTATCCCTATAGTATTTATTTTCCCTAAGCCCATAAACTGAGTAAGCGTCCCAAAAACGGGTTCTACGGTACTTTGCCGTTTGGCCTTCATCACTCTGCCTTTAGCAGATTGTATTCTCGCAGTATTTCGCTCGTATTCATCTCTATAGTAAGTGACACTAAATTTCTTTTCCTTTGCCGTTTTTCCCAAGCATCTTCTGGCTAATGAGCATTGTTTACAAAGCTTGCTAGAGATGCGGTATTCCTTTTTTAAGGTTTGTTTGTACGGTAATCTCTAAACACCTTTTTAAAAGGAACTATATGTTGATTAGGGCATATGTAATGGTCTTGTGATTTGATATATTAAAACCATCGGGACCGCCTTTGTAAGTACCATCAGGTGGAATGTAACTTTTTATACCTTTTTGCTCTAAGTAAGCATAATTCTCTCCACTGCTATACCCTGTATCGGCCAGTAGGTGTTCAAATTTAAATCCAAAACGCCAAAGGCGATTATGCAATCTATCTACAATATCTTCTAAGTACTGGTTGTCTTTTCCATCGGCATGATAGGCCTTTATGTCTGTTATAACATGGTGCGCCGTATCTACACTTAATTGGCTGCTGTAATTTAATTTTCTGGCCTTCCCTGGCTTTACACTTATTCTGGCGTCAATCTGTGGGGCTGTAATGGGTTTTATTACTGGTATATCTAGACCCTTTGTTGGCAGCACCAGGCCTATGGTTTTGTTGTCTACTCCAAGTCTTGTTTCTCGCGGTAATACTATTGAGCTCTTGTGTATTGGCTGTAATGGTTTGCTGGGGTTTTGAAGATTTATTCTGTTTAGCTGTTTAAAAAGTATCTTTATTTCGATTACTGATATGGCGAATATCTGCCAAGTGGGCGTCTAAATCTTGAGCAGGCACTTTTAACGCTAATGTCTCCATACTTGCATTGGCTTTTACAGGGGCAGAATCTATGGCTTGCGTGCTGCCTTTTACCATGCCTTTATTAACGCACTTTTGAAAAACATGAACAAACACACCTTCAAAAACATGCTCTGGAAATAGCTGTCTGGTTCTGCTTAAAGTGGAGTGCCATGGTAGTGGCTCATCAATATCAAAACCTAGAAAATAGAGAATATCTAATCTCATGCTACAATGGGCTATGAGTTTTCTATCGCTTATAATATTCTCTAAATACCCCACTAAACAGAGTTTAAAAAACACAATAGGATCTATGCTTTGTTGCCCACTAGAACCATAAAAAGACGCTGTTTCTTATAAAGGAATTCTAAATGTAATACAGCTTTTAACTGCCGGTAAAAGTTAGTTTTTGGAACATGATCGCTTAATTTAAACCTATGAAACAACTTTTCTTGATAGGTTTTTTTTCCTTGCATTACTAAAGATAATTAATAATTCTTGGTAAACATACGAGCCGAGACCGATAAACGAACCTCCCCAGAAATAAATCTCTTTGGTACTTAAAACATAAGTTTGCTAATCTAAAGGTTAGGAATTGCAGCGGAATCCTTTTTTGTGTTGGCAAACAAGCCGTCATTACGAGGAGGCACGACGAAGTAATCTCCTTGGATGAGGAGATTGCTTCACTACGTTCGCAATGACGTTCGTGGTAAAAAACAAAAGACCTGCTTGCCGGCAGGCAGGTATAGCGGAAAGCCCGACCACTCCCAATAAAACAACTAAAGACTACCTGATTAAACTAAAATGCCCCCGGTAGGTTCGTGCAACCCCAGCTTCATCTACTAAATTTACCACATACCAATAATCATTCGTAGCAAGTAACCGTCCATTTAATGTACCATTCCAACCACCATTTTCGGGTTTAAATTGTTTTATCAACTTACCAAATCTATTATAAATAAAGACTGTTGTGTTTTTAAAATAAATATCTCTTAACCCCCTTATATTCCAGGTATCATTGATACTATCGCCATTTGGTGTAAAAAACTTAGGAAAGCCCATTACAAATACCTCTACATCAACTGTACCGCAACCGTTTTTATCCCTTACATAAACGGTATGCATTCCAGCTAAAATATTACGAAAAACAGGAGCGTCTTGATATGTTCCTAGCTCATCATCTAAAGCAAACTCATAGTCCCCAATACCTATACCAGAAGTATCGATGGTTATGGTATTATTATCTGATAGATCAATTACGGTTACGTCCTCAATAGTTATACTTGAAATTTCAGATATTTTAAGATCATAGAAAACTTGCTCAGACTCACAATTTTCTTGCGAAGTTGCAAGGACACTATAGACACCTTCAGAAATTGCTGTCGCTGTATTTGAATTACTTATTGTATTACCGTCTGGATCTTTCCATACATAAGTAAAGTCTGTATTACTAGCATTTACAGTCAAAAGTGTTACTGGTAATCTGCCGTTTAAACAAAATATCTCGCTTTGTTCTATTTCAAATTCTGGTCTTGGGTGTACTGTTAAAAGTAAATGCGGGCCAATTCCAAAACAGTTTCCATTATCATTATTTTCTACTCTAACATACAAGGTTTCCGAAAAAGGCGTTTGATTTTGGTAGTTTAAAGTATTGGTAATTTCATTCTCCTCTAATTGAGCGTCTACTGCTGTATAATAATAATGAACGCTTAGGTTTTGACCTGTTGGAAATTGATTTATAAAATTAGCAGAAATTGTCGTTAAATCAAACTCTGTTTTACCATCAATAGCTGCATCTACATCACATGTCTCGAATTCATAAATATAGTCTGATGGAAATGATGTTGTAGATGCTTCCAAGTTTATTGTGACTAGACTGGAACATTCAGTATCAGCAAACTCAACCCTTGCATAAATGGTATTTGCTTTTCGATTGTTAAAAGGTAATGCCTCGATACCAGCAAGCCTTTGTTCTGCTTCAGTAATTGTTAAATGAAAAGTAATATTAAGTTCATTTAAATCTTCAGTTGTTATTATCGAATTAACTTCATTTAAATTAAAATCTGTAAATCCATCCAGATTACCATCTTCGTCACAATTTCTATATGTTACCACAGGCTCCACAACAGGAACTTGATTTACTACCACCGGAAATTCAATACGTTCCCCTTCTAAACATCTGTTATCAGATGCTAGGGCAAAATAACTTTTTGCAGTATTGATCACTGGAGTTGTGAATGTATTACCAACAAAAACAGGTGTAGAAGCATCTATACTTTCAAACCAAAGTACTTGCCCTGAGGAAGGTGTGGCCTCTAGGTTAATGCTTTGAGCTCCACACACCACAGTGGGCTCAACTGGGCTTATTATACGAGGAAAACTAATTTTAGTACTCGCAGAAATATTTACTATTGGATCTCCAGGCATACCGCCATATTCTACAATATAACCTTGAGGATGAAAATCGCTAGAGGGATCTGCATCTCCTGCTAAGGGTAAATCATTCCATGATCCTAGTGTTCCAATATTAGGGGCTGTAATATGTGCGTAATCTTCATTCCCACCAAAGTTATTAGGCTCGCTGGTATTCCAATTCGCATAGTTTGGAGAAGTACCATTAATGCCTCCATTCCAAAACACAGTTCCTGCTTCAGGCCCTGTTACCCATTGCCAAACGCCTTCAGTTGCTGCATCATTTCCTCCAATCCAGCCAGCACCAGCTGCTTGTTCTCCAGTTAATTGTGCTTCTTCAGGAGACGTAATGGTTGCTAAATAGCCTTGGAGCCCAAAATAAGTTCTAGAGGCTGCTGCAGATCGCGCTTCTGCCCACGTAATTCCAAAATCTGGAATATATTCATAATAATGCCCTGTGGTGGGTAAAAAGTTAGCATCGCCAATGGTAAAAGAGAATATTTTATCAACTTTATCCGTATTGGGAGTAGCACTATAAACGACATCTCTCACAGCAGCGATTAAATCAGTATACGGTATAGTTGCGCTGGCTGTTGCACTAAAAAATGAAAGCTTCGCTTGTACAGGATCCCAACTATGAGTAATATTGGGATGATTCCCAGTTAAAAGTAAAACATCTTCATCAAAGGTGTAGCCTTCAGAAATTTGAATAAAAAAGGCTTCAATCCCTGTATCATCAGGATCTACAATATCAAAATCTGTGGCTATGCTCATCGAGGTTCCTAAACAATAACTCTGATCTCCTGTTGCAGTAATTTCTGGGGGTATATTGGTTTGCGCACAGTTGTGCATGCTAAGGTCTATTATTTTTGTTTCAATACAACCATCTGAAAAATAGGTTGTGCCATTGTAAACACCTACGTTTTGTAAGGATAAAATATTTATAAACGGATTTTGCTCACTACTTGTAAACCCATTAGGTCCAGACCAACTGTAACTTGTGCCCTCAGCTATGCTAAGTTGTACGTTCTCACCTTCACAAGCCAAAAGCTCACTAAATGTGGGGGCAGTATTAACAGGATTATTAATATTGCCTATATCTATATTAACTATCCAATAATCATTACTTCCTTGACTATTTTCAGTTTTTTCTCCAGATATATCGGACGCACTATCACCCCCAAGAACATAACTACCGTCATCTAATTGTACCATCGCTTCTAAACTGTCACTGCCATAACCTCCAATTGTTTTATCAAACTCAATATTACCATATTTATCTAATTTCACAATCCAATAGTCTGTTATACAACACCTTGCTATTGAGCCTGGATCCAATCTGGAATCTTCTGTTTTATATCCTGAAACATTCGAAACAGAGGAACCTCCCAATAAAAAGCCTTCATCTTGGGTTTCAACAACATCGCCAAACCATTCATATTTATCTCCTCCTATAGTTTTATCCCATAGAATGTTGCCTTGATTATCAATTTTAACCACCCAACCATCAGAAGAGTTACAGATAGAGTTTTCTGTTTTATCGCCTGACATATTAGACTCAGATCTTCCTAATGCTAAAAAATTTCCATCGGATGTCGCAATAATTTCACGAGGGCTATCTGTTGTCGCACCACCAATATTACGTTGCCAAACGATATTACCTAGACTGTCTATTTTTATAATCCAAAAATCAGTTCCCCCAATGTTTTCTACAGTTTTATCATTAGAAATACTTGAATTCGACTCTGCCAATATTATAAAGCCATTATCGCTTGTTTTATCCACAGAAATCCCCGTATCACTATAATTACCAACAATAGATTTTTGCCATTCTTCATTTCCCGATGCGTCAATTTTTATTATTAAAATATCAGTACCACTAGCGCCTCCTGAAACAACTGAACCTACCATTAAATATCCACCATCATGCGTCTCTACCATGTCTAACACTGAATCACTTTTGGCACTGCCATGAGTTTTATCCCATACCACAGTACCATATGCATCCAACTTTACCAACCATATATCACTCGCTCCCAAAGGGCTAGCAGTTCGTTCTCCCGACACAAAGTTTGATGTGACTACACTAGTTCCCACCAATAGATACCCTCCATCTGCAGTTTGTTTTATATCTCTAAGACTATCTGACCAAGCACCGCCAATGGTCTTTTCCCATAGAATCCCACCTGTACTTTTATTGATTTTCATAATCCAAAAATCTGAATACCCTTTTCTTTCATCACTAAATAAAGGAGGATCTGGAATTCGTCTATTCTCCTGTGTTTTATCGCCCGAAATACCAGAATATGAAGTACCCCCTATAATAAGATTACCATCATGAGTTTTTTCCATTACCCATAAAACCTCAATAGAATCTCCACCAATGGTATTTTGCCACTTTATAACTTGTGCGTTAACACCAAGTATAACAAAGAATAGTAATAATATGGCCACGCACTTATTCATGCTCATTTTTTAAGATACTAAAGATAACAAAATATAGCTTAAGCTTAGCCAGAACACTATTAGGCTTTATTCTTTGCCTCTATCCACTTACCGAGATATTTTGTGCTTTGAAGCGTGTGATGCAGAAGCATTTGCCCTGTAAAATTATTAGCTCGATTTTCATGAAGTTGCCTTAGGGTATTGTTCAAAATTGTTACAAAATAGGGCTTTATATGCGCTTTATTAAAACGCGCGTTAATAATATCGAATCCGTTTAGCTGCTTATCTTTCCATAGTGATTTATTTTCATATAGTTTAACGCAGGCATTTGCAAAATCCTCTGGAGTATCTTCCACAAAACCATTTGGCATTAAATCTCCAAACATTCCCTCCGCCCCTATTGTCGTGGTAACTATAGGTGTACCATTATGCATCGCATCAATTAGTTTTCCTTTTAAACCTGCTCCAAATCTTATCGGTGCCACAAGCACCTTAGCTTTTTGCATTACTTTTTCCACATCATCTGCAAATCCTTTTATAAAAAATCGTTGGGTCTCGTTATGTAATTGTTTTACCTTATCAGTAGCGTAGGCACCATACACATGTAATTCAGCCTTTGGTAATTCTTTTCTAATTAAAGGCCAAATAGTTTCCTTTAAATAGAGTACCGCATTATAATTAGGTTCATGCAAAAAATTACCAATAGTTATAAAATGTTGCCGTTCATCAAACTCAGGAAGTTGTGCTATGCTATCTTTAGAAATTTCATCTAACATAAAAGGGATATATAATAAAAGCGATGCATCTACTTTAAAATCATTGTGAAGGATTTCCATTTCAACTTCAGAAATTATTAAACTTAAATCGCAACGATATATACTAGCCACCTCTCGCTTTGCGATATCATTTAATAAATATAATTTATCAAATGGTTTTTTATTCTTAAAAGCTTGATGTCTTCCTTTACGTAAAAAATGTAAATCTTCAGTATCTAATATCCTTACTGCATCAGGACAGTGTTCTGCAACGCGCCATCCAAACTGTTCTTCCATCATAAAACGATCAAATAGTACTACATCGGGATTCAGTTCCTTGATAAATTCATCAAAACTTGAGTCATTTAGTTTAATGGATGCAGAAACAATATCAATAGCGTTTAAATCAAAAGCGTTTTCAGTTTTAGCACATGGACTAGCGAAGGTTATATTGTAATTTTCAGAAAGAAAAATTTCAATTAATTGCAACATACGACTTCCTGCTGCAGAACTTTTGGGCTCTGGCCACACGTATCCAATAATTAATAATTTTTTCTTCATAAAACACTAAATTCAAACATCTAACTTCAAAAAAGCTTTTATGAAAGTTGGAGTAGATTCTGGTTTTATTCAGGTTTTGATTGTAGTCCGTACATAACACGTACTTGTTTAGCCCAATTAACTACAGCTTTGACCTGTTCTTCAGTTAACTTTGCATCTCCATGGGTCCATGTGTAAGAATTTAATGGCATTTTACCTTCTTCAACTTCTTCGATAAGCTCATCAAATTTATGATCCTTACGCTTCAAGGAATTGCCTTCCCATTGAGACACGTTAAAATGTTCTTTACCTTCCTCGATATGATGATTTAACCAATAATTAACTGGAGTAATTGCGTTATACCATGGGTAATTTGTTGTATCGCTATGACAGTCATAACATGTATTCTTCAAAATAAGCTTTACATCCTCTGGTGGGTTTGTTTCTTTCTCAAACGCTGCAATAGAAGCTACATCCCCAATATTTTTATCAGGTCCAAAAAACTGAGCAATTACAAACAAAATTAAAAGTACTAAACCTATTTTTTTTATTATTTTCATCAAAGTAATTATTAGATTTTAAAAATAAGAAATCCTTTTGACTACAGCAGAACTTTATAAAGAATTAAATTATGTAAATCACTCCAGAGAGAAACGATTACATTATGCTAATTTATTAATAGCAAACCCAAAACTTATCCCTAAAGTATTAGATATATTATTTATGGTAAATGATAAAATTTCCCCTAAAGCTGCTTGGATTTTAGAATTTATGTGTAGTAATACTATAGAATCTATTATTCCTTACCTTGATATATTTACTAAAAACATTAAAACAGTACACTTAGATTCTTCTGTAAGACCTGTTGCTAAAATTTGCGAAAAACTTGCTATAGCTTATACTTCTAAAGAGGAAAATAAAATAAAAAGCAACCTAAAACCACATCATAAAGAACGTATTATAGAAACTTGTTTTGATTATATGATTAATGATGAAAAAGTAGCACCTAAAGCCTACTCTATGACAACATTATTTCTTTTAGGAAAAGAATATGATTGGGTATACCCAGAATTAGTTATAATCTTAGAACGCGATTTCCATTTGCAAAGTGCTGCATTTAAAGCTCGTGCAAGACATATTTTAAAAAAATTAAAAAAAACAGCTAACATCTAGCAACAGAAAACTTCAGTCTTCAAGCTTCCGTCTTCTGTCTAAATAAACTATCTTTGCAGCTTTAAAATTTTAAGCAACTATGTCCTTATCATCACTCAATGCCATCTCTCCAATTGATGGACGCTATAGAAATAAAATCAACGATTTAGGTAGATTTTTCTCAGAAGAAGCACTTATTAAATATCGTGTTTTAGTTGAAATAGAATATTTCATAGCACTTTGTGAAATTCCTTTACCACAATTAAAGCATGTTGACCATAACGTGTTTGATGATTTAAGAGCTATTTATAAAGATTTTTCATCTAATGATGCTAATGTTATTAAAGATATTGAAAGTGTTACCAACCACGATGTAAAGGCTGTTGAATATTTTATAAAAGAAAAATTTGATGCTTTAGGCTTATCAGAATTTAAAGAATTTATTCATTTTGGATTAACATCTCAAGACATAAACAACACAGCTATTCCACTAAGTATTAAGGAAGCTATGAACGATGTTTATGTACCAGAATACTTTAATGTTTTAAAGAAACTTAAAGAACTTGTTAAAGAATGGGCACAGGTATCTATGCTAGCAAGAACCCATGGACAACCTGCATCACCAACGCGCTTGGGTAAAGAAATTGATGTTTTTGTAGTACGTTTAGAAGAACAATTTAATTTATTAAACGATATACCTAGTGCTGCCAAATTTGGTGGTGCTACTGGTAATTTTAATGCGCACCATGTTGCATATCCTAATATAGACTGGAAAGCGTTTGGAGATACTTTTGTACAAGAAAAATTGGGCTTACAACATTCCTTCCCTACTACCCAAATTGAACATTACGACCACATGGCTGCATTGTTTGATAACTTAAAACGGATAAATACTATTTTAATTGATTTAGATAGAGACATTTGGACCTACGTATCTATGGACTATTTCAAACAAAAAATTAAAAAAGGAGAAGTTGGGAGTTCTGCAATGCCACATAAAGTAAATCCTATTGATTTTGAAAATTCTGAAGGTAACTTGGGCATTGCAAATGCTATTTTCGAGCATTTATCTGCTAAATTACCAATATCTAGATTGCAAAGAGATTTAACTGATAGTACCGTTTTAAGAAACGTTGGTGTTCCTTTTGGACATACTATTATAGGTTTTAAAGCCACTCTAAAAGGGTTAAATAAACTATTATTAAATGAAAGCAAGTTTGCCCAAGATTTAGAAAATAATTGGGCTGTAGTTGCAGAAGCCATACAAACTATTTTAAGAAGAGAAGGTTATCCTAATCCTTATGAAGCGTTAAAAGGATTAACCAGAACCAATGAAAAAATAAATCAATCTTCAATTTCAGATTTTATTGATACCTTAGAGGTCTCAGACGAAATTAAAGTAGAATTAAAACAAATCACACCAGGTAATTATACTGGTATTTAATTATATAGTTATGTTAAGTAGTAAACAATCTCTCTTCCTTACTGGCTTAATGGCTGCTTGCATCTTTGTATTTGGCATACTTGATATTTTAGATAATTTTATAGTACTTACTATTTTAACACTTGTGTTTTTTGCTATACTAATCAACTTATTTTACACCTATTATCAGCAGAGGCAAAACAATTAACTTGTACAAGTAAACAATATAGAAATAAACAAAAAAAGGCTTCCTTACTAGGAAACCTTTTTTGTTTTTAATAGTTCTATGTAATTTAATTACTTAAAAAAGTCTAGCATCTCCTGCATTTGGCTTTCATCTACATTTGATGTTCTTAAAGCTTCGCCTAGAGCTATCATTTTCTCGGGGCTCATATCACTTCCTAAAACTCTAACTACTGCAAATCCCATGTCTTTTGCGCTTCCAAAAAGTACAACCTCGTCGGCATCTTCATCATCTCCTATATATTTTACTAAAATCTTTCTACCTCTATCACTAAATTCCATCAAGTCTTGGTATTTATCTTGCTGTAGTATAGATTTAACTTTATCTAGCTCAGTTGCGTAAACCTCTTGATTAGTATCATTAATATTAAACCCTAAGAAGTTTAGTCTACGTACCGAATTAAAAGCTTCTTTCTGCGCTTCAGTAAAATTTGTTTTATCTATTTTAACCATAGATACTGGCAAATCTTGAGATATAAAATTTGGTTGTTCTTGATGGTCTACAAAATAGCGTTGTAAACTTGGTTCGCTATTGCAACCCGCCAAAATAAAACTCAATAAGGCGGCTATAAAAAAAGATTTAACTGTTCGTTTCATGATAGATGATGATGATTAGTATTGCAGTATCTTATTTATCCTTCTCTAAATGCTTTCCACCTGGGATATTCATTTTTTGAGTCAATTTAGAGATTTCATTTAAATCGATATCCCCAGTCATAGATACCACTACAGTTTCTATCTTACGAGACTTCCCATTAATCTCTACCTTTTCATCCATTTTTTTGTCAATTCCAGTAACAAAAATTAATAATTCCTGTACATGGTCTGCATCTCTTCCTTCTTTTACGTAAAACATCACTTCGGTACCATCGTCTTTAACTTCCATAAGCTCTTCTAACTTACTAGAACGAGAGTTTACCCATTTTGTGATATCTGCTGAAATTGCAGAATTATCAGTAACTATGGTTTTAAAACTAGTAATGCTTTTCACCATATCCATATAAGCTTGTGCTTCTGGATCATCCACATTTACATTTAGCTTTGCTAACATCTGAAACATTTTTGGTTTAATGTTTACATAAGTTACATTAGGGTCGTCACTGTATTTTTCAAATACATTGTTCTGTGCCATTCCTGTAAAAGGCAACAACATAATTGCCATTATAATTACTATTAATCGTGTTTTCATCTTATTTGTGTTACGTGTATTTAAAGTTCTCATTTTTTAATGTTTTACTAATTCGTTTTAAAAATTATACTTGTTGAATTTTCAATTTCATTCAAATAATTTAAGGTAGATGCGCCTTTGTTAACCTCATCAAGATAATTAACGGTAGATGTACCTTTATTAAAATGATTCGAAATCATTGCTAACTGTTTAGAAACCTCGTTAAAAGCCTCTTCTGGTTCACAAAACGTACCAACTAGGTTTGGCTCACATTTTTGAGACCCTCCAAATGGATTTGTAAAATAAACCCCCAACATAATAACCGCTACTGCTGCAACCGATACCCATTTGTAATTAAATACCTTTTTAGTTTTTAATGGCAGGTCTTTAGTAAACTGTTCTTGTTGGTTTCCCAAAAAATACACAAACATGGGTTTGTAGTGCTCTAAGTGTGGTGCAACGTTGTCTTCAGAAAAATAGTTTTTTAACACTTGCTCTTCCTTAAGGCTCGTTTCCCCGTTCTCGTACTTTTCAAGTAAATTTTCTATATTATTTAATACCATAATTATGTGTATTAGTTAATCGTTCTCTTATTGTTTTTCTCGCTCTAGACAAGGCTACTCTCACAGCTGTATTGTTCATATCTAGCATTTTAGCAATCTCATCAAAGTCGTATTCTTCTATATCTCTTAGTTGAATTATCATGCGTTGTTGGTCTGGTAACTCTTCAATAATACGTTCAACCCAACTCACGCTATCATTCAGTTCTACTTGTTTTTGCAGCGGTGTACTTTTTTCCTCATAATTACTATGTACAATTTTTAAATTTTGTGCCTGCTTTGATTTTAACTTGTCAAAACAAAAATTCTTTGTCATCGTCATAGAAAATGCCTCTACATTTTTATACTCACTAATCTTACCTTTATTCCGCCATAGTTTCAGCAACACCTCTTGGGTGGCGTCTTCAGCCTCTTCAGTAGATACCAGCAATCGTTTTGCTAAACGAAACACTTTATCTTTAAAAGGCATGACTATATTTAAAAACTCATTTTGAGTCATTTTGGTTGTGGTTAGTGGTTTCTAAAAATAACTTTATTAGTGCTATTTGTAATTACGACGATACACTATTTATTTTGTTACATGATAATAAAAAAAATTATATTTTGAGCGTTACCCTGCTATTGGAGAGGTTAGAGGTTAGAGGTTAGAGGTTAGAGGTTAGAGGTTAGAGGTTAGAGGTTAGAGGTTAGAGGTTAGAGGTTAGAAATAAAAACAAAATCCATAAGTAACAACCAATACCCAATACCCAATACCCAATACCCAAAATCCAATAACCAATAGCCAAAGATTAATTTTTTATTACGCAATAATGTAAGTAAATTTATGGTTTAGTAGACTACTATATAAAATTGCGAAAAAGATGAAAAGAATAAAAGCCCTAGTCCTAATATTGGTTGCCCTAGTTTTAACTAGTTGTTTTGAAGATAGAGACGATACACCAATACAAACAAACGAGATTAACGATTTTGTTTGGAAAGCTATGAATTTTACTTACCTCTACAAAAGTGAGATGCCAAATTTAGCAAACGATAGATTTGGAAGTAATGCAGAATACTCTGAATATTTAGATGGGTTTTCCTCTCCCGAGGAATTATTCGAATCTTTAAAATTTCGACCAGAAGCAGTGGATAGGTTTAGTAGAATTTGGCCTGATTATATTACTTTAGAACAAAGATTACAAGGTGTTTTTAAATCAAATGGCATGGAAGCAATCCCTTATGCACTTGCTAGTAACGATACAGATGTGTTTTACCTAGTAACATTGGTTTTACCAAACAGTGATGCAGCAGCTAAAGGCTTAAAAAGGGGAGATATATTTGCCCAGGTTAATGGTACAACCATTACAAGATCAAATTTTCTTGAGGTAATTAGTCCTGATGTGTATACCTTAAATTTAGGAACATACAACACCAATGGCACTCCAGAAACCACTGATGACAGCATAGTAACCCACGGCGACGACATAACTTTAGAAAAATTTCAATTGACTGAAAACCCAATATTCGTTAACGACATTTTTCAAGTTAATGGAGAAAATGTAGGCTATTTAATGTACAATGGTTTTGTAGCTGGTTCTGAAGTTGGATTAAATAATGTCTTTTCTGATTTTAAAGCAAACAACGTACAACATTTTGTTTTAGATTTACGATACAACCCTGGGGGACGTATTAATGTTACAACCTATCTAGCTAGTATGATTACAGGGCAATTTACAGGGCAAGTCTTTGAGAAATTAATTTATAATGAAAACCGACAGAATGAAAATAAAGATTTTCTATTCTCTGATAACTTTGGTGGCAGCACAATTAATAGCTTAGGTCTAGATAAAATATATATACTCACTACCGAAAGATCTGCTTCAGCAAGCGAGGGCATTATCAATGGTCTAAATCCTTATATAGAAATAGTACAAATTGGTGAAGCAACAAGTGGAAAAACCCAAGCATCTAATCTTTTTTATGACTCTACAAATTTTAGTAGGCAAGGTGCTAATCCTGCTCATACTTATGTTTTACAACCTCTAGTCGCCAATGGTTTAAATAAAAACCTTGAATCTGTACCTAGTACTGGTTTACCGCCTACCGCAGGTTTTGAGTATAGTGAAAACATCTTGAATTTAGGCGTTTTAGGTAATGTAAATGAGCCTATGTTGGCACTAGCTCTATCGGATATTGAAAACTCAGTAAGCAAAATAAACAATATTAAAGACAATCAATTACACCTTGAAAAGCTTGACATTGACGAAAAAGCATTCAGCTTTTCAGGCGAGGGCGGCATGTTAGCAGATTAAATCCTTTTTTTAATTATATAATTCTATTCCTCTATTACTTTTATAAGAGACAAATTAGACACTCAAGTAAACCACCAAATATAATTTGTGAATCTAACATTAAAATAAAGTAGAACTTATAAAATTTCTCATTTAAAAATACAAGCTAATATTAGCAGATGAACTAACATGATATAGTATAAACCAAAATTGTAAGCTATATAAATAAACAGTTCAGAGTTAATCAAATTTACATAAAACTATAGTCTATACTAATTAAACTTTACTTAATATACTTAGCGTTCCAATAAAAGATTTTTGAATTCTTTTATTGGATTTATATTTTTAAAAAAGTAAGTTTAATTTTAAACTAAAAAAAGTATTTTTGTATAAAGTTAAAAAACTAAACTTACTTTTTATGAAAAAATATATTACAATTTTCACATCTTTAATCATAATTAACAATATTTTAAGTCAGTCTTTTCCTAACAATATCAGTAGTGATTATCAGGTCAACATTGAAATAATTCCTCCTACCCTCTCTGGCGATTGTAATGAAGGAATAAAGGTTAAGTTAAAAGTAGTAGACCCAGGGGTTGATTATTCTGGTCCTTTTAATCGTTGGGATTACTGGGACTTTAAACTGTATCTTGACTTTGAATATACTTCTGGTCTTAAAGTTACAGAAAATGTTTATCATAAAAGATTTGCTCCTATCGCATTTGACGGTCGAATTACATCTAGTAGTGGAACTTATTATACTTACAACTTTGAAATTCCAAAAAATTTAATAGTTGATACTCAAACTTTAGATGGAAGTATAGCAAGAGGTAGTTTAAAACGTTTCAACTCACGTAGCGAATTAGGTGAAAACTCTGTTGGTGGCATAAATTTTTTAGAGAAATTTAGTGAAGACAAAATCTGGTGCATATCCCCATCTGGTAATGATAGTAGTGAAGATAGAGATAATGACGGTATTCCTAACTATATGGACAATTGTGTGGGTATTTACAATCCAGATCAACTAGATAGTGATGGAGATGGCTATGGTGATGCATGTGATGGCTCTTTTGGTGGCAACCAACCAAACCTAACCCTTTCAGGTTTCACAGTAGAAGTTGGAGGTACAACTTATAACACATTCGCTTCCGAAAGTAATAATAATACTCCTGAAGTTCCTGAATTTGTAAACGGAGAGGAACATGAATTTAATATAACAATTGAAAATGATGATGAAGGTAATGCGAGTTCTTCAAATTACCTAATTCTGGTTTCAGAAGAAAGAGTTTACCCTAATATAGGTTCGAAGCCTGTATATGAAGTCAGAAGAGATAATATAGGTAGCATTAAAGGAAATTCTGAAAAGACCGATTCATTCTTTCTTTTTATCAATGATTTTATTTCTTCTTTAAGACTAGAAAATGGTAAGACTTATTATTTGATTGTAGATATTGATCACAATGGAGCAGTTGATGAATCCAATGAAAGTGGAACCGATAATATCTTTTATATTGAATTTACATTTAAATCTACTACTGGTAAAATAAGAATTGTAAAAGACCTTGAAACATTTTATGTAGATTATAATCACTCACAAAATACCAGCAATATTCTAAAACTAGCCAACTTAAATAGCGGCACTATAGTGTACCAAAAAACACTATCTAGTAATAAAGAAACAGTAAATCTCCCTAGCACTACCCAATCTGGACTTTATGGAATTTATGTTAACGATAAATACATCAAGAAAATTGGAATTGGAAGTGATATTAATAACCCTAACAATCCAGTACTGCTTAAACCTATTGGTAATTAAATTAGTATAAATTTTATATTTGTAATATCACTTATTTAAAATTTAAATAAGTGATATTACATTTTTATAGTATTTAGACTTCTCTTAGTAAATGAACAAAACCTATTTCAATTGGAGCTCTGGCAAGGATTCCGCCTTAGCATTATACCATTTATTACAAGATAAACGCTATACTGTTGACGAACTTATTACAACGGTAAACTCTCATTACAACCGTGTTTCTATGCATGGGTTAAGACAAGAGTTACTCATAGCGCAAACCAACGCTATTAACATTCCTGCAAGCCTTATAAAACTCCCAGAAATGCCCAGTATGGAAGTTTATGAGCAAAAAATGAATGCAACAGTCTCCAGATTAAAGCAAGATGGTTTTACCCATTCAGCATTTGGAGATATTTTTATAGAAGACTTACGCAAATACCGCGAAGATCAATTAGCAAAACAAGGATTTAAAGCTGTATTTCCTTTATGGAAGAGAGATACCAAAGCACTCTTAAACGAGTTTTTAAATTTAGGTTTTAAAACTATAATCGTCTGTGCCAACTCCAAATACTTTAATGCCGATTTTGTCGGGACGGTAATTGATAAACATTTTATCAAAAATCTACCAAAAGATGTTGATCCCTGTGGCGAAAATGGAGAATTCCATACGTTCTGTTTTGATGGACCTATTTTCAAAAACGCTGTTGATTTTATTATTGGAGAAAAAGTATATAGAGAATATAAGCACCCCAATACAGACAATTCAGTTTGCGATAGTAATGCTTACGGTGTATGGTATTGCGATTTAGTTATGAAAAACTTTTAACTATGAATATTTAAAGTTTAGCTAAAAAAAATTACATAAAAAAAGCCACTTAAAAAAAGTGGCTTTGTATTTTTACTAGAGTTATTAAGCTACTTGACGTTCTAAAGCAATAAAGTGTGTTTTACCAGTATTACTATGTAACGGAAAAATCTTTACCTCACATTTATAAGGTGTACCATCTTTTTTGTGATTAGTAATTACTTCAGTAAATGGTAAATTTAAAGTTAGCTTTTCCTTTATTTTTCTTCTAGAATCATCTGTAGTTTTTAAACCTTGTAATACTCTAGGTGTTTTGTTTAAAACTTCATTCTTCAGGTACCCTGTCATTTTAGTAAAGCCCTTATTTACCCAAACTATATTTTGGTTTAAATCTGTGATAAGAATAGCTTCAAATGCAGTCTTTTCAAATATAAAATCAATATTATTTTGCCAATTTAATTTTTCAGCATAAGCCTTAACTTTCTTTATATCTTCTAATCTTTCTGCTTCATTCAACGTTTCATGGTAGCCTTGACTATAAATATCCCAACTAGTAAGTGGTACCATAATTCTAGATGTATTAGATATTGTTTTAGAAACAGCTTCATAGTCACTCTTACTTAATGAAGAGAGGTATATATCTAAACACATCATGTTATATAAATTGTGCTTCATAATACTAAATTGTTATAATATTTATACAAGTTTAAGTGTTACTAGTTAAAGTATATCCCTCCTGGAATAATATTCACAGTAACCGAATTAACTTCTGCGTTTGTTGACAAATCGTATGATGTTAAAGCACCTTCACTAGTAAAGTCTTTAGCATCTACACCATATAAAACACCATCATTTACTGTCATATTATAAAAACTAAGATCTGTAATTTCAGCATTAGCTGGTAATGTGGTTGAAGTACTTCCCATTTCATAAATACTCCCTGCTAAATAATAATATAGGTTACCATCATCAAAAGATAAAAAATTAGGGTGTTCTGTTTCAGCAAAATCTATTGATGTTACAGTATTGTCAGCGGTACTCACTTTAAAGAGCTGCCCTCCAGTTTCATCTCCTGTCCATGAAGGCTTACCTCCGCATAATACCCATAAATTTCCAGAATTATCTAATTGCAAAGAGTTTGGCACATCTCCAACAGTAATAGTTGTAGATACAGTATTGGTAGCTCCATTAATTACTGTAATCTTATTGTTTTGGCTAAAACCACCCTGATGCGCTACATAAACACTACTTCCAGCAACAATAACTTCTTCAGGTCCTTCTTCTACAGCAATAGTAGATGCCTCCAAAGTATTAGTATTTAAATCTATTACAGCCACATAATCGTCAGTAGCATTACTACCATCTCCCCAATTGGTAACATACCCCTTTCCATCTAGAAAAGCTATAAATCTAGGGTTATTCAATCCTGTGTTTATTGTAGTAACAGATTCAAAAGTATAACGGTTAACAATTTCTATTTTGTTGGATACATTTAACACGATATACGCTAAATCGCCATTAAAAGCAATGCTCTGTGCTGTGTCCCCGAGTAATTCACTATTCACATTATTAAAAATATTATGCTCAGCAGTGTTCAAATCAAAAGAAACAAAAGAAACCGAGGCATTACCCATTCCAAAATTCCCCTCATGTGAGATTAATAATCCATTTTCATAATCGCCTCTTGGTAAAACAGGTGTGTTATCATCATCATTAGTACATGACGTAAAAAACAGTCCTATAGAGAAGGTTAATACTAGTAATTTGTTAAGTTTCATTTTTTAAAATTTAATTGTTGTTAATATTTGATAGTTTCTATTTGGCATTGGTCTTAATGCCACATTTTGATAGTTTTTATTATATATATTGTTTATTCTTAAATTGATATCATAGACAACTTTTCCTTTTTTATTTAGCAAGTAACCAACACCAAAGTTTGCTACATTAAACCCATCTAATTCGTCTCCAATAATAAATACTTCTCCGTTAAACAAATGCTGATAAAACATGGAGAACAGTTTGTAATTATAGGCTATAGAGAGATTACCTTTATGAAAAGGCACATATATAAGTTGTCTTTTCGTTTCTAAATTTTCTGAAACTGTATAAGAATAATGACCATTAAGGCTGAAATTATGTTTATGCATTGTAATGTTTAAGCTAGCATCTACTTCTGCACCATAACTTTGAGATTTTGCAATGTTTATAGGTTGCCACACACCTGAATTATCAGGTCTCCATTGAATTAAATCCTTTGTTTTAATATAGTAAGTATTAAACACTATATTAAATTGATTAAAACTAAAATTATGTCCTAAATCTAACTGATAAGACGATTCTGGCTCTAAATCTAAGTTACCCCCAGGTTGCCAATACAAATCGTTAAATGTGGGGATTCTAAAGTTTTTTGAACCATTAAATTGTATAGTATAGGTATTTGAAACTTTATAAGCACCATCCACAGAAAATAAAAAAGGATTCTTAAAATCAGAAGTATAACCCTGTCTGAGGTTAATATTATATTCAAAGTTTTGAAAAGGCTTGTGATGCATTATAGCAGTTGCCGAAAAAGCGTTGCGCTCTGGGTTTCCAAAACTACTACCTCCTCCATCAAAATAATTAAGCTCTAAAATACTTCTAAACTGTAGTAAATTTGATAGTCGCAGATTAAAATTATGATTAACAATAAACGTATTTACTTTACCAAAAGAGTAAATAGGATTGTCCTTATTTTCAAAATATTTAAACTTTTCATTTAAATGAACTGCTTTCAATTTAGATGTGACACCTCCTGAAACATGTGTCCATTCCAACATCGTACGGTAATTTTCATCTTCAAACTTACTATTTGATGGTGCTACTAAAGTACCTGAAAAATGACGTTGCCCATCATAGCTTTGATGATATAATTTTAAAATATCGCTTTCAGATATAAAATACCCTAAATTAACATTCAAATTCAAATTATTGAATTCGCCATTTTCATTAACCCTATCTGTACCCAAGTATTTATAGTCATTATCAGAATCCACATAAGCTATCCCAGCATTAACAGTAAATTTTGAATTTCCATAGGATGTAGATACGTTCGTCATCTTAGTATTAAAACTACCGTAAGAAAGATTAATACCTGTATTAAAATGAGAATTAAATTCTAAATTATTATTTAAATGAATACTACCTCCAATAGCACCACTACCATATTGCACGCTACCCCCTCCACTTCTGATACTTATATCATCAAAATTTGAAGTGTTTATGGTATTAAAATCTGTTTGTCCATTAAGTTGAGAATTGATATTGATACCATTCCAAACTACAGCGGTTTGCGACGCATTTGTACCTCTAAACGATGGAGAGGACACCATACCAAAGCCGTTTTCTTTAAAATACAAATTAGAGTTAAAGGCTAGTAATCCTGTTAATGATACTGGATTATTACTAATAACAGAATCATTAAGCGTTTCAATTTTGATACCAGAAGCATATTGTACAAGTTTACTATCACTCAAGATAACTGCATCTAATTTTTGGATAGAGTCTAACTGTGCTTGTGCATAACTGCTTAAACCAATTACAAAAAATAATAGTATATAAATATATTGTCTCATAATCTTTAAAACCCTTTACCCGAGAGTTTATATTAGATGATGAACATGGCAGGTCTCCTGACTTATTTAATTTTATTTTAACCTTCCCAGTGTAAAACCAGTGGTATAGTAGTAAACAAAATCCTCTTTTTTGAGGTACTGAAATAATTCAGCATAAACTTACAGTTGCGGGAACAGTTCTGGAGTTTAACCAGATTCCCTTTTAATTGATACTTATGCTTTCCCGAATTTATTACGAGCTATCAAATGCATCAAACCAAATTCTTTGCAAAAATAAACATTATGTTTAATCTTTATATTAAAACTTTAAATAATATTACTTTTGAAGGGATTAAAAATTGAATTTTGAAAAAGCTAATCTTCATTTTAAGCGTTTTACTGTTTGCGTCTTGTAAAAACGAACACGTAAAAAAAACAGAAAACGTTAATGGTATTCCTGTTGAACTAAAATATGCCGAAGGATTTTCAATTATTAAGCATGCCAATTTTAAAGAAATTGAAGTTTACAAACCTTGGCCTGGGGCTAGTAAAACTTACAAGTATGTATTGATTTCAAAAGATGAAGCCACAAAAACAGCAATTGATAAAAATGCTTACAATAGTATAATCACAAAGCCCATCAATAAAATTGCTGTTACCTCTACTACACATCTCCCTGCTCTGGAGTTATTGCATGTTGAAAAAACTTTAGTAGGTTTCCCTGGGACAGATTATGTATCTTCTAAGAAAATTAGAACCCAAATTGATAATGGTAATGTAAAAGAACTTGGAAAAAACGAAGGTTTAAATACAGAAGTTTTATTGGAGTTGCACCCTGATCTTTTAGTGGCTTTTGGGATTGATGGTGGTAACCGATCCTTGGAAACCATTCAAAAATCAGGAATTCCTGTAATTTTTAATGGAGATTGGGTAGAAAGTTCTCCTTTAGCAAAAGCAGAATGGATTAAGTTTTTTGGAGCTCTATATGATAAAGAAAAAGAAGCAGACTCAATTTTTAACACTATTGAAAACAACTATTTAGATGCTAAAAAACTTGCTCAAAATGTAACCTCTAAACCTAAGATTTTAAGTGGTGCCATGCACAGCGACATTTGGTATTTGCCAAATGGCACTAGTACCGAAGCACAATTTTTAAAAGACGCTAATGTAAATTATATTTGGAATGACACCGAAGGCTCTGGTAGTTTAAAGTTAAATTTTGAGTCGGTATTTGTAAAAGCAAAAAACGCTGATATTTGGTTGAGCCCTTCAAACTATTCAAGTTATGAGAATCTAAAAAATGGTAATGAAAATCATGCTTTGTTTACTGCGTTTAAAAATAAAAACATTTATACGTTTACCAATACTACAGGTGCAACAGGAGGGGTAACATATTACGAATTGGGAATGACCAGACCAGATTTAATTTTAAAAGATATTATAAAAATTTGCCATCCAGAATTGCTTCAAGAATATTCGCCTTACTTTTTTAAACCTCTAAAATAATTGTCAAACACACAAACATACCGTTTATCGTTTACCATTCTTACAGCTGTTTTGATAATTTGCTTTATTATAGATATAAGTTTAGGATCGGTTTCTATTCCTGTAAAAGATATATTTAATAGCCTTATTGGCAATGCTACAACACAAGAATCGTGGCAATATATTATTCAAAATTACAGATTACCAAAGGCGATAACTGCAATTATAGTAGGCTCTGGTTTAGGTATATCTGGTTTGTTAATGCAAACCCTGTTTAGAAATCCACTTGCAGGTCCTTTTGTTTTAGGTATTAGTTCTGGTGCAAGTTTAGGTGTCGCTTTAATTATTTTAGGTTCAGGAATTTTTGGCGGGATTTTAACATCACTATTTGTTTCAAAATGGGGTATAGTAATAGCGGCAAGTTTAGGAAGCCTTTTAGTATTATTAGCTGTTCTCACAGTATCTCTAAAAGTAAGAGATACCATGGCTATTTTAATTATAGGGTTAATGTTTGCTAGTATTACTGCTGCCATTGTAAGTGTGCTCTCCTACTTTGGATCGGCAGAACAACTACAACAATATATTTTTTGGGGCTTTGGCAGTTTAGGGAATTTATCGTGGGAAGATGTAATAATTTTGACATTAGTTTATTTAGTAGGTATTGTTTTAGCCATACTCTCAACCAAATCTTTAAACACGCTCTTACTTGGGGAAAACTATGCCAAAAGTTTAGGGGTAAATATCAAAAAAAGTAGATTTATCATTATCATGGCAACAAGTTTATTAGCAGGAACTATTACAGCTTTCACAGGTCCAATAGCATTTATTGGTTTGGCAATTCCTCATATAACAAGACAGTTGTTTAATACTGCAAATCATAAAATTTTATTACCCGCAGTAGTTTTATCTGGTGCTATTGTAATGCTTGTTTGCGATAGTATTTCACAATTACCACATAGCGAATTTACGCTACCTATTAACGCTATAACATCCCTTGTTGGTGCTCCAGTAGTTATATGGTTATTGGTTAGAAAACGTAAAATGGTGTTTTAATGGATAATAAGTATACACATATCATTTTAAAAACTGCAGATTTAACTATTGGATACACTTCAAAAAAAGCAAAGTCTATAATAGCTTCTAATATAAATATTGAATTAGAACAAGGCAAATTAGTTGGGCTAATTGGCGCTAATGGTATTGGAAAGTCTACACTTTTAAGAACACTCACTAAAGTTCAAACTCCAATAAGCGGGCAGATAATTTTAAATAATACATCTATTACTACCTACACTGATTTAGATTTAGCCAAAGTATTAAGTTTGGTGCTTACTGAGCCTGTAGCATCAAAAAATCTTTCTGTATTTGAATTGGTAGCTCTTGGCAGACAGCCTTACACGAACTGGATAGGAAATTTATCAAAACAAGATATTGAAAAGGTTAACGAAGCAATAGCACATACTAACATTTCTGAATTAAAACACAAAAAATGCTTTGAGCTTAGTGATGGTCAACTTCAAAAAGTAATGATTGCTCGTGCTTTAGCTCAAGATACCGATTTAATTATTCTGGATGAACCCACCACGCATCTAGACATGTATCATAAAGCCTATATTTTAAAGTTGTTGCAAAAACTGGCAAAAGATACAGGCAAAACTATTTTATTCTCTTCTCATGAAATTGATTTAGCCATTCAATTGTGCGATACTTTAATTGTAATGACTGAAAATGAAGTTGTTTCAGATGAACCTTGTAACCTGATTACAAAAGGTACTTTTGACAAATTATTCCCAAAAGACTTGATCGCTTTTGATAAAGCTACAGGAAGTTTTCGAGTGAAGAAATAAAGTTCAACACCGACATAGCACCGACAAAATATTAAATAAATATTAGTTCTAACTTAAATCTTTTGTCTTCGTTCTATTTATTTATCTTTGGTTATATTTTTTTATATGAACGACAATTTAATCATCATTATAGCTGCTATTATTTTTGCAGTAATTGGTTTCTTTTTAGGAAATTATTTTTCAAAATTGAAAAATAAAAGTGAACAGAGTACTCTTGCAGAACGCCAAAACCAAATGCAACATACCATTGATGATTTAAAGCAAAATCTAAATAAGATTGAAGGAGAGCGTGAGGAGATTCGTCGTGAAAAAGAATTTTTAAATACAGAGTTGGCTAGAAAAAATTCAGAATACGAAAACCTACAAGAGCAAAACTTAAAGCGTGATAAAGAGTTAGAGCAACGCCAAGAACAGTTACGTAAGGATTTTGAACTGCTAGCTAACAAAATTCTAGAAGAAAAGTCGAATAAATTTACTGAGCAGAATAAAGAAAACATTAAAAATATTTTAAGTCCGTTACAAGAAAAAATTCAAGGTTTTGAGAAAAAAGTAGAAGCGTCTCAAAAGGAAAGCATCAGTATGCATTCTGCTTTAAAAGAACAATTATTGGGCTTAAAAGACCTGAACCAACAAATGACTAAAGAAGCCACTAATTTAACTAGAGCCCTAAAAGGCGATAGTAAAATGCAAGGTAATTGGGGCGAGTTGGTTTTGGAACGGGTTCTTGAAAAATCAGGGTTAGAAAAAGATCGTGAGTATTTTGTACAACAAAGTTTTACAAGAGATGATAATTCTCGTGTAATGCCCGATGTGGTATTGCATTTACCTGACGGTAAAAAAATGATTATCGACTCTAAAGTATCTTTAACAGATTACGAACGTATGGTTAATGCTGATGAAGATGACAGACCGCAATTTCTAAAGGCTCATGTAAGTTCTATTAGAAAACACGTAGAGCAATTGTCGGCCAAAAATTATCAAGATTTATATGATATTGAATCTCCAGATTTTGTGTTGCTATTTATCCCTATAGAACCTGCTTTTGCCGTAGTGGTAAATGAAGATAATAGTATTTATAATAAAGCTTTTGAAAAGAATATTGTTATTGTAACCCCTTCTACCCTTTTGGCTACACTTCGCACCATTGATACCATGTGGAATAACGAAAAACAACAACGTAATGCTATTGAAATAGCGCGACAAGCAGGTGCACTTTACGATAAATTTGAAGGTTTAGTAAAAGACCTAACTGGTGTTGGCAAAAAAATTGATGCAGCAAAAGTCGATTATTCTGCTGCTATGAACAAACTAGTAGATGGCCGTGGTAATCTTATTACTAGCGTTGAAAAACTCAAAAAAATGGGGGCTAAAGCCAAAAAATCGCTTCCTGAAGCTATCATTAAACGTGCTGAAGAGGACGAATAATACTATGCCTAATTACGCCTTACATTTGGTTATCATATAAAAACATTCTATATTTGAATATTCCCTAATTAAGGAATATTTTAAATTATTCCCTAAAAAAGGCATAATTTAAATTATGCCCCTTAAAAGGAATATTTAATCAAAGATTAGTATGACTAGTATCATAACAGGAGATATTATAAAATCTAGAAGCTTAAAGAATCCTGAGCTTTGGGTAACTGCTTTAAAATCTGCATTGGCATATCTTAATCCTGATACATCACAGTGGGAAGTATACCGTGGTGATAGTTTTCAAATTGAAATTGATACTATTTCTAAAAGTTTTATTAGTGCTATTTATATTAAAGCTTGTGTAAAAATGATATCTGGTTTAGATGTAAGATTAGGCATAGGCATAGGAAATAAAACGTACCAAAGCCATACAATAAGCGAATCTAACGGAGAAGCTTTTATTTTTTCTGGAGAAACCTTAGAAGCCTTAAAAAAGGAAAAAGTTAATCTGAAAATAAAAACTAATAACGAGGTTCTTAATAAAGAACTGAACCTGTATTTAAAACTAGCATCAACGTTTATGGATAGTTGGACAGTGAGTTCTGCTGAAGTTGTTAAACTAAGTATAGAACAACCAAATGCGTTACAACAGGAACTTGCAGAAATAATAGGCACAAAACAGGATGCCATAAGTAAACGTCAAAAACGTGCTGAACTTGATTTAATATGGGAACTTGATACTATGTTTCAACAAAAAATAGCCTCATTATCATGATTTTAATTAAACTCTTATTAGCACATTTAATTGGCGATTTTTTTCTACAACCGCAAAGTTGGGTTAAAGAGAAAGAAAAGAAAAAATTAAAATCACCCAAACTCTATTTTCATGTATTAATTCATATTGTTGCTACAGCTCTATTGTTATGGAATGCCTCTCTTTGGTATATAATTGTAATTATTGGAGTGTCGCACTTTGTAATTGATGCCTTAAAGCTCTCTTTCCAGAAGAAAAAAACAAAAAGGAGATTATTCTTTATTGATCAATTACTGCATATATTAATTATTTTTGCATGCTACTTTTTTATCTATAACAATACTTCCTTTCGCTTTAGAATTACTGAAAATCAACTGTTGTTAATTACATGTTTATTGTTTTTATCGATTCCTGTATCCATTATTATGAAAACCATTTTTTTAAAGTGGAATATTTCAGAACTCACTAAAAATAACGAGTCCCTTAAGGATGCAGGGAAATATATTGGTATTTTAGAGCGCATTTTGGTGTTTATTTTTATAATTTCTAATCACTGGGAAGCTGTTGGGTTTTTAATTACAGCCAAGTCTGTTTTTAGATTTGGCGACTTAAAAGAATCAAAAGACCGACAACTCACTGAATATATTTTAATTGGCACCTTAATTAGTTTTGGAATTGCAATAGTAACAGGTATACTTTATACCTTTTTAACGTAATATATGTTTAAACACCCTAAAGAATCTCAAGTTTCTATTACAGAGTTAATGCTACCTTCTCATTCGAATTTTAGTGGTAAAATTCATGGAGGTCATATCTTAAACTTAATGGATCAGATTGCTTTTGCTTGTGCTTCTAAGCACTCGCAACACTATTGTGTTACTGCTTCTGTAAATCGTGTGGATTTTTTAAACCCAATTGAGGTTGGCGAATTGGTAACACTTAAGGCTTCTGTTAATTATACGGGTAGAACTTCTATGGTTGTGGGTTTGCGGGTAGAATCTGAAAACATACAAACGGGAGAGGTTAAACATTGTAACTCTTCGTATTTTACTATGGTTGCTAAAGACGAACATGGTAATAATGTAGCTGTTCCTGGTATTATTTTGGATACTGAACAGGCCGTAAGACGTTTTGCCAGAAGTATAGCTAGGCAACAACAGGCTAAACATCGCTCAACAAAATTTAAATCTTCTGAGTTTAAAATTGAGGAACATATTGAGAGTATAAAACAGCAAAATGCTAAAATTGAACTTTAATGCAAAGACGCCTTCGTTAGGGATTACAGCGGTATCCTTTTGTTTATTTATTAATAAGACTAACTTGTAATTTTACATTATGGATTCCTGCCTACGCAGGAATGACAAAACAAAAGACCTATCTGTCGGTACGCAGGTATAACGGAAAACCTGTCTACGAGCAAGCAGGCCCGACCCGACCTTAGGGGGTAACGCTCTTAAAAACAAAAAATCCCGCTTTTAAAAACGGGATTCTTAATTTATATAACAATAAGCGTTTTTATTTACTTAAATACATTTTACGTCTGGAGTACAAATCGTAAAACTCATCGTCTTTTAAACTATCTATGAATAGGATACTTTCTCCGGTACTCTTCATTTCTGGCCCTAGTGTTTTATCTACATTCGGGAATTTGTTAAATGAGAATACGGGTTGTTTTATGGCGTAACCTTCTAGTTGTGGGTTAAAATTAAAGTCCTTAACTTTCTTTTCTCCTAACATTAACTTAGTCGCATAGTTTACATACGGCTCTCCGTAAGCCTTAGCTATAAATGGTACCGTTCTAGAAGCTCTTGGATTGGCTTCTATAATATACACCTTATCATCTTTTATAGCAAACTGGATATTTATTAAACCTACGGTATTAAGTGCCAGAGCAATCTTTTTAGTATGATCTTTTATCTGTTGCATCACAAATTCCCCAAGGTTGAATGGTGGCAAGGTAGAGTTACTATCTCCTGAATGAATACCACATGGCTCTATGTGCTCCATGATACCGATGATATACACCTCTTCTCCATCACAAATAGCATCAGCTTCAGCTTCAATGGCACCTTCTAAATAGTGATCTAATAACAACTTGTTATTTGGTATTTTATTTAAAAGATCGATAACGTGCTCTTCTAACTCTTTTTCATTGATCACAATTTTCATACCCTGTCCTCCTAAAACGTATGATGGTCTTACCAAGATTGGGAAGTCTAATTCTTTTGCTACAGCTAGAGCTTCATCGGCTGTTTCAGCTGTATCAAATTGTGGGTAAGGAATATTGTTCTCTTTTAATAGAGTTGAAAAGCTTCCTCTATCTTCTGCTAAATCTAGAGATTCAAAACTTGTTCCTATAATCTTCACGCCATAACGCGATAATTTTTCAGCAAGTTTTAGTGCTGTTTGCCCTCCTAATTGTACAATAACACCTTCTGGCTTTTCATGTTTGATGATATCGTAAATGTGCTCCCAAAATACAGGCTCGAAATACAGTTTATCTGCAGTATCAAAATCGGTAGATACGGTTTCTGGGTTACAGTTAATCATTATGGTTTCATAACCACATTCCTTAGCTGCATATACACCGTGAACACAACAATAATCAAATTCAATTCCTTGCCCAATTCTATTTGGTCCAGAACCTAAAACAATAATTTTTTTCTTATCGGTAACAACACTTTCATTATCAGAATAGCGTTTACCATCAGCAGTTTCCATATCACTTTCAAAAGTTGAATAATAATATGGTGTTTTTGCTTCAAATTCTGCTGCACAAGTATCTACTAATTTATAAACACGGTTGATTCCTAATTCTTCTCTCTTGCTATATACTTGACTTTCTAAACAACCCAACATGTGAGCTATTTGTCTATCTCCATACCCTTTTTGCTTTGCTTCAAGTAATAATTCTTTATCTATAGAATCGATATTAAAGGTGGAAATCTCCTTTTCTAAGAAATATAGTTCTTCATATTGCTTTAAGAACCACATATCAATTTTAGTGATTTCAAAAATTCTACTTAATGGTATACCCATCTTTATAGCATCGTAAATGGTAAAGACACGATCCCAAGAGGCATGAGTTAATTTTTCAATGACCTCATCATAGTTGGTATTTTCTTTACCATCTGCGCCTAGTCCATTTCTCTTGATTTCCAAAGATTGTGTAGCCTTGTGTAATGCTTCTTGGAAAGAACGCCCAATACCCATTACTTCTCCTACGGCTTTCATTTGAAGTCCTAAAGTTCTATCTGAACCTTCAAACTTATCAAAATTCCAACGTGGTATTTTAACAATTACATAGTCTAATGTTGGCTCAAACAACGCAGAAGTTGACTTTGTTATTTGGTTACTTAATTCATCTAAACTGTAACCTAATGCTAATTTCGCAGCAATTTTTGCAATTGGATACCCAGTAGCCTTACTTGCTAAAGCGGAAGAACGCGATACACGTGGGTTAATTTCAATGGCAATAATTTCTTCTTGATCATCTGGACTTACTGCAAACTGAACGTTACATCCTCCAGCAAAATCTCCAATACTACGCATCATGTGAATTGCCATATCACGCATTTTTTGATAGGTTTTATCGCTAAGCGTCATTGCTGGAGCTACTGTAATGGAATCTCCTGTATGGATACCCATAGGGTCCATATTTTCTATAGAACAGATAATTACCACATTACCATTGGAGTCTCTAAGTAACTCTAACTCATACTCTTTCCATCCTAAGAGCGCTTTATCAATCATTACTTCATGAATTGGAGAAATCTCTAAACCATGACGTAATAATTTATCGAAATCTTTTTCATCATAAACAATAGCAGCACCTGCACCACCTAAAGTAAAAGACGAACGTATACATAATGGAAAACCAAATTCTTGCGCTATTTCTTTTCCTTTTAAGAATGAAGACGCTGTAGCTTGTGGCGCCATACCAACACCAATATTTTCCATCAATTCTCTAAACTGCTCTCTATCTTCAGTAACATTTATCGCATCAATATTAACACCAATCATGTCTACTCCAAAATCTTCCCAAATACCTTTCTCATCGGCTTCAATAGCTAAATTTAAAGCAGTTTGCCCTCCCATTGTTGGCAATACTGCATCAATTTGAGGGTGTTCTTTTAATATTTTTACTATTGATTTGGTATTCAATGGCAACAAATACACATGATCTGCCATGGAAGGATCAGTCATAATTGTTGCTGGATTCGAATTAATTAAAATGGTTTCTATTCCGTCTTCTCTCAAAGATCTTAACGCTTGAGAACCTGAATAATCAAACTCACATGCTTGACCAATAATGATAGGACCTGAACCAATGATTAGGATAGATTTTAATTTCGGATTTTTCGGCATTTTTAAAAGTATTCTATTATAAATTAATCGGTTTGCAAATTTAGTGATAACTAAACATAAAAAAAGGCGTTACACTTAAGCAACACCTTTAAAATATCAACAATTGTTAATCATTATTTTTTATGTCTTGTTTCAGATGATACAGACAATTTTTTTCTTCCTTTTGCTCTTCTTCTAGCAAGCACTTTTCTACCATTAGCAGAAGCCATTCTTTCTCTAAAACCGTGCTTGTTTCTTCTTTTTCTTTTAGAAGGCTGAAACGTTCTTTTACTCATCGTCTTATATCTTTAAAATCTGAATTGTATGTTTTCTGAAATAATTTTGACCCTTCGCCAAAACTGAGCGCAAATATACAAAGCTTTTTTATTTCACAAACCTATTTTAAAAATATTTTTTCCATAAAAATTTAGTTTCTTTGCATTTTAAAATAAAAATGGGCTAAAAGTGAATGATAATGCCCAAAATTGCAATAAAAATCAATCTAAATGTTCAATAAAATTATAAAACTAATTTTAGCTGCTGGAATTTTAGCCTATGCTGTATACCAATTTACTGAAGGAAATATTGGCAATGGTATATCACTTATTCTATTAGCAGGTGTTTTTATATTCCTTTATTTTAAAAATGAATTTATCCTCTTATCATTTTTACGCTTAAGGAAACAAGATTTTGAAGGTGCTAAAAAATGGCTGGATAAAATTAAAAACCCAGAGGCTGCTTTGGTAAAAAAACAGCAAGGGTACTATAGTTACTTACATGGTATTATGACCATGCAGGATAACATGAACGAATCTGAAAAGCATTTTAAAAAAGCTATAAGCTTAGGGCTTTCTATGAAGCATGATTTAGCAATGGCTAAATTAAACTTAGCTGGTATTGCTTTCTCTAAACGTAGGAAACGCGAAGCGCAACAGTTACTTACCGAAGCACAAAAGCTTGATAAACATGGTATGCTTGCTGATCAAATTAAAATGATGAAGCAAAACATGAAGCAAGCTGTAGGACCAAATCAGCATTTTGGTGCTGGTGGTTCTTTAAGGTCTCAAAAGAGAAGAGGTCGATAGGTTTTATAGATTACTTTTAATTTCTGAGTTTACTTTTTTTAAATCTTCAATAAAGGCTGATTGGTTTTTTGGAGAAATAATAACGTTATTAAATTTACCATAATTTATTTCTATTCTTTTGGTAAGTGATGCTGCTGGAGATGATAATAATGATGTGGTTTTACTTATTGATTTTATTTCAGTAATTCTGATATTCTTTTTATAGAAAATACCTGATTTAATAATCAGAAAACCTCCTTTAATTTTATAAGATGTATTTAGAAATAAGTGCAAAACAAATGCCATAGATAAACCTTGAATTGCAACAACGATAATTATATGCTTCAAGTTGGCATTATCATTTAAAACTTGAGTAAAAGAAATTCCAAGAAATAGCAGACATAATCCAACTAAAAGAAAATAGCTAATCTCAGACTTATAAACCTTCAATATTTTTAATTATAATGCCCCTCTTTAGGAATTTCAATAAGATACTTCTTTCTAGACTTATTGTTTAAGTGAGGTTCTCTCAACCAAGGGTTGTGAATTTTTAAAATTTTATAATTAATCCCAAAACGCTCAGCAAACTTTGTAAAATCGGTAACTGCAGTATCCACCTCAATCTTAAATGTTGGGATATTCATATATAAATCTTTATCTCTAAAATTGAATCCGTACTTATCAGGATGAGACAGTATTTCTTTTAAGGCTACTATCCTAAATACATAGCGCCCTGTTTCTTCTCCTAATAATAAATCGTAATAATCAGAAACATTTTGTTCTTCTAAACGGCGAGAAACTCCAGCGTTTCCTGCATTATAAGCAGCAGCAGCTAGTGTCCAAGAACCTAATTGTTCTTTTGCTTTAAGCAGATATTTACAAGCTACTTCTGTTGCTTTTCCCAGATGATACCTTTCATCTACATTTGTATTTACTTCTAAGCCATTTTCACGACCAGTTGTTTTCATAATTTGCCAAACTCCTCTTGCTCCTGCAGGAGAAACCGCATTAGTTAAACCACTTTCTATAACTGCTAAATATTTAAAATCATTTGGAACACCGTATTTTTCTAAAATAGGTTCTATAACTGGGAAATACTTTTTAGCACGCTTAAACATCAGTAAACCATTAGATTGCCAATAAGTGTTTACTAAAAGCTCTCTATCCATACGCTCTAATATATCAGGGTTTTCTAGAGGCATTGGCTCTCCAGCAAAAGATAAATTTTCTGGTACTTGTAACGCATAAACATTATAATCGTTTATGACTTTCTTCTCGAAATTTTCATCAGTAGGGGCGTCTTGGAGGGCATATATAAATAACAAACATAAACTTAATAATCCCACAAGCGCCAACATTTTTTGTATGGTCTTCATCATTAAAAAGTTTTTTTAAAAATATAAAAAATCATGTGTTTTCCTATTAATTACAGGATTATATTAGGCAAATTTTCGTTAAACCACTTGTATTTATTAATAATAGCAATATGCGTTCCACCTTTAACAATTATACAGTTGTTAATATGTTTTATAGGGAAAACAGGATCTTTATCCCCATGTATATGGATAACATCTGGGTTTGGCCTACCTTGCTCCCAGCATACTACTTGTTTTATAGCCCAACTTAAATATTTGGGATCATTTACAGATAGGTACTTTTTATATAGTTCTAAACGCTTTGCCATAGTTTTCCCAAAGGCATACTTCTCAAAAACCTCTATTTTATTTGCCAACTGCGTAGGTACCAACTTATAAGCTCCAGTAGATTTAGCCAATTGCATTTTTAATGGCAGTTCGTGTTTAGACTTTACACTCGAAACTATAATTAGTTTTTTAACACGAATATGTTTTTGCATTTCTTGAACTAAAATACCTCCAAAAGATACTCCTAATAGTACAGGGTTATCATGCTTTATCTTCTTAGTCATTCTGAACGCATAATTGCTCAACAACTCATTATCAAAAGGAATAAACCACTCTAGTTTATGAATTTTAAATTGATGCTCGGGTAATTTAATATGTTCAAAAATTAGTGGACTTGCCGCCATACCCGGCATTAAATAAACATGTATTATGTCTTGACTCATAAGGTTTTAACTCTAAAATACTTTTAATAGGTGGATTTTTTTTTGTATTTTTGCACAAAGTTATAGAAATAGTAATCACTATTCTAACTCGATACTTCTTTATAATTAAATAATTAATAAACTACTATGGTTGAAGCTGCTGAATTAATTGACAATGATTTTTTACGTCAATTTGAATTAAAAATTGATGGACAATTGGCAAAAATTGAATATTCCTTACAAGAACGAAAAATCTTTTTAACTAAGTTAATTATTCCAGAAGAAATTAATAATGAAGAGGTTAAAAAAGAATTTCTTGCTGCTGTATTTGAACAAATTCAGGACAGAAATTTAAGTGTTATGCCTACAAGCCCAGCTATTGCAAAATTTGTAAGAAGCAATAGAAAATACAAAAGAATGTTACCCGTAGGCGTAAGAATATAAGCGCAACATGTTTTAAAATATGAAATCCGAAGTTTTTTAGTTTCGGATTTTTTTATTTCTGTTAGTAATATTTTAAATAATCATCCGAAACCTTATCTAAAATCAATTCACTAGAGGCACTTGAAACTAACTGTCCCTGAGCATTCATGATGTAAGTTTTATTATTATCAATTTCTACAACACCGTCAGTATTAATCCATGAAAAAGATTCTGTAACAGAAGTAACACCTCCAATAGCTAATTCCACTCTATTGATTAAAAGTCCGGTGTTGTCTTCTCCAAATACTAATCTGATGATGTCTGTTTGGTTATCAGTTATCTGAACATTATCCCACACACCGTGTAAACTCTGCTGTTCATTAACATCTTCCTTTGAACAGGATGACACTGCAACAAATAGTAAAAAAATAAATGAAGTCTTTATTAAATGTTTCATGATTTGGTGGTCTCAACATTAACATCCCTAAGGTATTATGACAAACCTATACCCAACAATTAATTCGACTAAGAGTAAGAAAATAAGCTCATAAGGACTTTAGACCACTATTTTAACAAAATCAAAACGCACCAAACCATCTTCATCTATTTTAGTTAATTCTACTTCATGTAAAGTATTAACTAATTCTGGATTCCAAGGTGTTTTTACCTTTACGTAATTTTCAGTAAATCCTTGAATATAACCTTCCTTGTTTTCGCTCTCAAAAAGCACAGTGCTTCTAGTTCCTAATTGCGCTTCATAAAAGGCACGTCTTTTTTTAACTGATAACCCACGTAACATTTTACTTCGTTTACTTCTTACATTTGAAGGTATAGCTCCTTCCATTTCAGCAGCTTCAGTGTTATCTCTTTCAGAATAAGTAAATACATGTAGATAAGAGATATCTAATTCGTTTAAGAAATTATATGTTTCTAAAAAATGTGCATCCGTTTCTCCTGGGAAACCAACTATCACATCTACTCCAATACACGCATGTGGCATCACGTCTCTTATCTTTGAAACTCTATCTACATATAATTCTCGTAAGTATCTACGTTTCATCTTCTTGAGAATTTCATTGCTACCTGATTGCAATGGTATATGAAAATGTGGTACAAAAGCTCTCGACTTAGCAACTAAATCAATAGTTTCATTTTTTAGTAAATTAGGTTCAATAGAAGAAATTCTTAAACGCTCAATGCCTTTTACTTTATCCAGTTGGGTAACCAAATCTAAAAACGTATGTTCGTGTTTTTTGTTTCCAAATTCTCCTTTACCATAATCACCTATATTAACACCTGTTAATACAATCTCTTTTATATTTTGTTTTGATATTTCTTTAGCGTTTTTCAAAACATTAGCCATGGTATCACTCCTTGAAATCCCACGTGCTAAAGGAATAGTACAATAGGTACATTTATAATCACAGCCATCTTGCACCTTTAAAAAAGCCCTTGTTCTATCTCCAATAGAATAACTACCTACATAAAAATCGGCATCCTCAATCTCGCAGGAATGTACTTCCCCAAAATCATTTTTAGATAAATCGTTTAGGTAATCTGTAATCTTAAATTTTTCAGTAGCACCTAACACTAAATCTACACCATTAACATCAGCTAATTCTTGTGGCTTTAATTGCGCATAACATCCCACAGCTGCAATAAATGCTTCAGGGTTTGTTTTTTGAGCTTGCTTTACAATAGTTTTAAAACGCTTATCAGCATTTTCAGTTACCGAACAAGTGTTAATAACATATATATCTGCTTTTTCAGAGAAATCAGCACGATCAAAACCTTCATTAACAAAACTTCTGGCAATAGTAGAAGTCTCAGAAAAATTGAGTTTACAACCAAGGGTATAAAATGCTACTTTTTTGTTATTCACTTTAATATACCTAAACTTGTGTTAGGATGTTTTAAAAATTATCTTTACAGCTAAAAGACAGCAAATTTACAACTAAATATCAAAATGATAAAACGCTTTAAGCAACATTTAATTCATTACTTATCAATTAGTTGCATTATGCTTTTAGCTTTTTCTTGTGGAAATAACAAAAACTCACAAAAAGACCATCTAGTTTTCCGTTACAACGAATATGCTAACATCAACACACTAGATCCTGCATTTTCAAGAACTTTACAAGATAATTCTGTTTGTAACCAACTGTTTAATGGCTTAGTACAACTTGATGATAAACTAAATATTTTACCGTGTATAGCTAAAAATTGGTCAATTTCAGAAGATGGAAAAACTTATACATTCAATTTACGACGTAATGTCTATTTTCATAAGCATTCTTTATTTGGTAAAGATTCAACAAGACAGGTAAAAGCTCAAGATTTCACTTATAGCCTCAATAGGTTAAGAGATGAAAAACTAGCAGCTCCCGGCGGATGGGTTTTAAATAAGGTTGCTAATTTTAAAGCTGTAAATGATACTATTTTTGAAATTTCCTTAAAACAACCTTTTCCAGCATTTATTGGGCTTTTAACCATGAAATACTGTTCTGTGGTTCCTAAAGAAATCGTAGAACATTATGGTACTGAATTTCGTTCCCATCCTATTGGTACAGGACCTTTTAAATTTAAACGCTGGGAAGAAAATATTAAATTGGTTTTTAGAAGAAATGAACACTATTTTGAAACCGACGAACATGGTAACCAACTTCCTTACTTAGAAGCCATAGCATTAACTTTTTTACCCGATAAACAAAGTGAGTTTTTACAATTTGCTCAAGGTAATATTGACTACCTGCAAGGTTTGGATGCATCATATAAAGATGAACTACTTACAGCCGATGGCCGGTTAAGAGACAAATATGCAAAATCTATTAACATGACTAGAGGACCATATCTAAACTCTGAATATCTAGGCTTTTATTTAGATTCTGAAACCCCGGAAATACAATCTAAACTCATTAGAAAAGCAATTAATTATGGGTTCGACAGAAAAAAGATGATGATGTATTTAAGAAATGGTATAGGCAATCCTGCAAACGGAGGCTTTATACCTATGGGGCTTCCAGGGTATGATTCTTCTATAGGTTTTAGCTATCAACCTGAAAAAGCTAAAAAACTTATCAATCAATTTAAAAAGGAAACTGGTATCTCTAACCCAGAGATTACTTTAGTAACCTCTAGTAATTATTTAAGCTTTTGTGAATTTATTCAACGTGAATTAGAAAAAGCCGGCTTAAAAATTAATGTTGATGTAATGCCTGAAGCTACCTTAAGATCATCACGTTCTAATGGTAAAGTAGATATGTTTAGAAGTTCTTGGGTAGCTGATTATTTAGATGCTGAAAATTATCTATCAATTTTTTACAGTAAAAATTTTGCCCCAGATGGTTCTAATTACTTTCACTTTAAAAACAATATTGTTGATAGCCTCTACAACAAAGCCTTTACCATTTCCAATATAGATGAACGTAAACATCTATATACTTCCATTGATTCTATCGCTATGGAAAATGCAATAATGGTTCCCTTATTTTACGATGAAGTAGTTCGTTTTACTAGAAAAAATGTAAAAGGATTAGGTAGTAACCCTATCAATATGTTGGATTTTAAGCGTGTAACTAAGTCTATTGATAAAACTACTGAATAACAAAATGGTAAATATCATCATCTCCTTCTCCGCCTTTACGTTTAGAAACTATAAACCCTGAATTTCTGTTTGGTAACATAACCATAGATAAATCATCTTCTTTACTATTCAATGGTTTTGGAAGTATTTTAGCTTTACTAAAAGTACCATCTTCATTCATTGTACTTTTATATAAATCGTACCCACCAATACCATTAGGCTTATTTGAAGAAAAATACAATATATTATTTGCTCCCATGGTTGGGAACATTTCCCTACTGTAAGAGTTGACTTTAGAACCTAAATTTTTTACTTTTCCAAATGTGCGATCTTCCAAAATTGAAACTTTAAAAATATCTGAAGCGCCTTTGGTTGTTTCTCTTCCCCCTCTAATATTTGCAGTGAAAAGTAACGTTTTACCATCTGCACTTAAAGTAGGGTGCGCATAAGAATATCTAGGTTTACAAAAAGGCAGTACTTTAAAATTGGTAAAACCTATACCCGCTTCATAAGTTCCCACTTCTATATGAAAATTGGCTTTATTAAAACTTCCTTTAGGCATATTATTATCAGTGTACGTGGTAGTAATATATAACTGTTTGCCATCTGGAGACAATGCTGCACTTGTAATACTTTTTATGTTAGCTTTGGGATCAATAACTATTGGTTTAATATTTTCAATATTCCCATCATTTGTTACGATGCCTTCATATATAACTAGAGCACCTTCCCCATCAAAGGTCTTTTTTACTTTACCTTTCTTAGTAAAGACATAAGATGTAAATATAATACGGCTTTTACCCTGTAAACTTATACCAAAATGAGGATATTTGGTATTAATCTTTAAGTTTTTGACTTGATACTTTTTAATTTGAGCAAAACTCAAAGAACCAACTAATAAAAGTAGAGCTAGTGCTATTTTTTTCAAAGTAAAGAAGTTTGGTATACAAACAAATATACAAATGTTTCGCTACAAGATAATTACACTTATTCGCGTCGGTATTTTTTGGTGTCCTCAAACACATGCGTTAATATATCTTGATCCTGCTGAGTAAACTCCTCATTTCGTCTAGACATTACCACCTTAGCAACTTCAAATGCCTTTTTAGTTAAATACGTTGAAAATCCACTACTACCACCCCAACTAAAACTTGGCACAAAATTTCTTGGAAATCCACTACCAAAAATATTAGCACTTACTCCTACAACAGTACCTGTATTAAACATGGTATTTATACCACATTTACTGTGATCTCCCATCATAAGTCCACAAAACTGTAGTCCTGTTTTAGCAAACCCTTCAGTTTCATAGTCCCATAATCTTACCTCTGCATAGTTGTTTTTTAAGTTAGAATTATTAGTGTCTGCTCCAAGATTACACCATTCACCTAAAACTGAGTTCCCTAAATACCCATCATGACCTTTACTAGAATATCCAAAAATCACAGAATTACCTATCTCTCCTCCTACCTTACTATATGGCCCAACTGTAGTTGGTCCGTAAATTTTTGCACCTAACTTAACTGTTGCATTTTCACATAAAGCTAGTGGACCTCTTATTATCGCACCCTCCATAATTTCGGCATTTTTTCCAATATAAATTGGGCCATTGGAAGCATTAAGTGTTGCAAATTCTAACTTAGCACCCTCTTCTATAAAAATATTTTCTGAAGCAATTATATTATTACTTTCAGGAATTGTTTGGGAAGTCCTGTCTTTCGTAAGCAATGCAAAATCTTCTTCTATAGCTTTTCCATTCTTGGAAAAAATATCCCAAGTATGCACTATTTGAATACATTCAATGTCGCATTCAATAGTTTCATAAGACTTAAAATCAATATTATCTTGTCCATCTTTTGTATAAAATGCAATAACATCTTCTCCTCTAAATATAGCTTGGTTCTCTTTTAATTGTTTAACCATTTCAACTAATTGAAAATTTGGAAGGTAAGATGCATTTAACATTATATTTTCTTCCATTTCAACCATGGGGTACTTTTCAGATAGGTAATCTTCTGTTACAGTTGTAGTGGTAGTCTCTAAATAGGATTCCCATTTTTCTCTAATAGTTAAAATACCAACACGAATATCAGCAACAGGTCTAGTAAATGTAAATGGCAGCAAATTATTACGCACAGGACCATCAAAAAGTATATAATTCATTTAAGTTTTAGTTTATATTAAGATCTCTACTTAAAAAAATCTAATTACAAATAATTTTAAAAATCTATCATTTAGTAAAAATAAAAAAGCCTTTCTACAGAGGAAAGGCTTTTATGCATATATTTTGTGTAAGTTTACTTCTTAAACTTAGCATATTTGTTTTTAAACTTATCAATACGACCAGCTGTATCTACCAATTTAGATTTACCAGTGTAGTAAGGATGAGATGTTCTAGAAATTTCCATTTTTACAAGTGGGTACTCAACACCATCAACTTCAATCGTTTCATTTGTATCAGCAGTAGACTTAGTTAAAAACACATCGTCGTTAGACATATCTTTAAATGCTACTATTCTGTAATTTTCTGGATGTATACCTTTTTTCATCACTTTACGCTTTAAATCTTAATTTTTTAGAGGTGCAAATTTAAGTAATTTTTACAAATCTACAATTACTTTTTTATATTTTTTATTTAGGTTTGAAAATGTAACGTTTTGTTATCTTTGCTTACTAACCATCCATATAACTAAAACAACAAAAAATATGGAAACCAAACAATTAACACCAGGCAAATTTGCAGTAAATTATGGTCTTATACTAGGCATAATTATGATTGTAATTACAGCTATAACCTATTTTTCTGGTATCATGGAAAAAGGGGAGCAATGGCCAAATTTCATCTTGTATATTATATTTCCTGTTATTATAATTTATGCTATAAATCGTTACAAAAAGCATAACGGAGGCTTGCTTACATTAATTGAGGCTATTAAAGTTGGCGTAGCAGTTGCCGTGATAAGTGCTTTGATTAGTACCGTTTTTAATGCACTATTATTTTATGTAATTGATCCTGAGCTAACCGATAAAATAATGGATATTACTCGAGAAAAGCTTTATGAGAATCCAAAAATGACAGAGGAAATGATAGATAAGACAATGGAAACTATTAAAAAGTTCTCTAACCCTTTGTTAGGTGGGGCTATAGGTATTGGACTTAGTGCATTATTTGGCTTGATCTATTCCGTTATTGGTGGTTTAGTAATGAAAAAAGAAGCATAGTTAATGAACATATCCGTAGTTATACCACTACTTAACGAAGAAGAATCTTTAAAAGAATTATATGATTGGATTGTACAAGTAATGCAATCCAATCATTTTTCTTATGAAATTATTTTCATTGATGATGGTAGTACAGATAATTCATGGAAAATTATTTCTGAATTATCCGATGAGGACATTAATGTAAAAGGTATAAGATTTCTACGAAACTTTGGAAAATCACAAGCACTACATGCTGGGTTTGAAAAAGCCCAAGGTAGCGTTATCATCACTATGGATGCTGACTTACAAGACAGTCCTGATGAAATTCCAGAACTTTACAACTTAATTATTGCAGAAGGTTATGATTTGGTTTCTGGTTGGAAAAAGAAACGTTATGATGCTGTTCTTACAAAAAATTTACCTTCAAAATTATTTAACTGGGCCGCTCGAAAAACTTCTGGTGTTAAATTACATGACTTTAATTGCGGACTTAAATCCTACAGAAAAGCTGTGGTTAAAAATATAGATGTAAATGGCGAAATGCATCGTTATATCCCAGTTTTAGCGAAAAATGCTGGTTTTAGTAAAATTGGAGAAAAGATTGTAAAGCATCAAGCTAGAAAATACGGAGAAACCAAATTTGGTATTAACCGATTTATACATGGTTTTTTAGACCTTATAACTATTTGGTTTTTGTCTCATTTTGCTAAGCGCCCTATGCATTTATTTGGTGCATTAGGCGTTATTATGTTTATTATTGGGTTTGGATTTGCATTCTATTTAGGTATTGATAAATTATATATTAACAAAACTGGCAGATTAATTACTCAACGCCCTCAATTCTATATTGCTTTAGCAACCATGATTATTGGCACACAATTTTTCGTAGCTGGATTTTTAGGCGAACTAATTCTTCGAAATAGAACAGATAAACGCCGTTACCTCATAAAAAATGAGTTAAATTTCTAATTTAATCGTTTTACCTTTCATGAATATTTATAGAAAAAGGCTTTGATTTAAAGTCATTTTTTTAATCAAATGTTTACTTTTGTTTATACTTAAAAATAAGATAATTATGATTCACATAGAACCAAAAATTTTAGATAGAATAAACTCTTGGTTAACCCCTACTTTTGATGCAGAAACACAACAAGTCATTAAAGATAGTATTGCGAATCATCCTAAAGATATTCAAGAGAGTTTTTATAAAGATTTAGAGTTTGGTACTGGAGGCATGAGAGGTGTTATGGGGGTTGGCACCAACAGAATTAACAAATATACGCTTGGAAAAAGCACACAAGGTTTAAGCAATTATTTACTTAAGCAATTTCCTAATGAAACACCTAAAGCGGTTATAGCGTATGATTGTAGACATAATAGTAAGACGCTAGCCAAAGTAGTAGCTGATGTGTTTTCAGCTAATAGTATCGATGTTTTTTTATTTGAAGATTTACGCCCTACTCCAGAATTATCTTTCGCAGTAAAACATCTAAACTGCCACTGCGGTATTGTTTTAACAGCTTCTCACAATCCACCTGAATATAATGGATATAAAGTGTATTGGCAAGATGGTGGGCAATTGGTGCCTCCACATGACAGTGCTGTAATTAACGAAATAAACAATATAAACTATTCTGATATAAAATTTGAAGCAAATAACTCCTTAATTACCTACATAGGAAATGATGTAGATGATAAATTTATTGATGCTTCAGTAGAAAATGGAAGTGTTGGAGCTTCACAAACAGCCAAAGACGATTTGAAAATTGTTTTTACCTCACTTCATGGCACTTCTATTACTGCAGTTCCAGAAACGTTAAAACGTGCTGGTTATAAAAATGTACATATTGTTGAGGAACAGCGTAAGCCAGACGGTGGATTTCCTACAGTAAAATCGCCCAATCCAGAAGAACCAGCAGCATTAAAAATGGCTTTGGAATTAGCTGAAGAAGTTGGAGCAGATATTGTAATCGGTACAGATCCAGATTGTGACAGATTAGGCGTTGCTGTACGTAATTCTGATAACGAATTACAACTACTTAATGGTAATCAAACCATGATTATGATGGTAGATTTTCTATTAAAAAAATGGAAATCTGAAAGCAACATAAAAGGAAAAGAATTTATTGCCACTACTATAGTTTCTACACCAATGCTCAATAAACTGGCAGAAGCTTATAATGTAGACAACAAGATTGTACTAACTGGATTTAAGTGGATTGCAAAATTAATAAAAGACTACCCTGAGTTAGACTTTATTGGAGGTGGTGAGGAAAGTTTTGGTTTTATGGTAGGCGATTTTGTGAGAGACAAAGATGCTGTTACCTCTACTCTTTTGGCTTGTGAAATCGCCGCAATAACTAAAGCTAATGGCAGTTCGTTCTTTGAAGAATTAGTAAAGCTTTATGTTGAGCATGGATGTTTTAAAGAGAAACTAATCTCACTAACTAAAAAAGGAATTGAAGGTGCAGAAGAAATTAAACAGATGATGGTAGATGCGCGTCAAAATCCTCTGACTGAGATAAGTGGGTCAAAAGTGGTAAAAATTGAAGATTACGAATCTGCAACATCTAAAAATTTAGCTACAGGAGAAACTACAACACTTGACATTCCTAAATCTAACGTAATTATTTATTATACCGAAGATGGAAGTCAAATAGCATTGAGACCAAGTGGTACAGAACCTAAAATAAAGTTTTATGTAAGTGTAAATTCTAAATTGGATGCTACTGAAAACTTTAAAACTTTAGAGCAGCAATTAGACACTAAAGCTGAAACTATCCTTAAGGATATGAATTTGATTTAATGAGTCATTTTAAAAATATCTTAGGGTATGCAAAGCCCTACAAGCGATATGCCATAGGACACGTTATTTCTAACGTGTTTTTTGCATTATTTGGCACCTTATCATTTATTGCTTTAAAACCAATGTTGGATGTTATTTTCGATAAGGAAAAGGTTGTTCCTAAGTCAAAGCCGGTATATACTAGTATTGATAAATTGGGGGAATTTGCAGGAGATTATCTTAATTTCGAAATGCATCAGTTTACAGGTGGAGATAAAGCAAAAGCATTAATGTTTACCATCGGGTTAATTGTAGTCATGTTTCTACTTAAAAACCTATTTGGATATCTTGCCAATTACTTTCTGGTCTTTTTAAGAAATGGTGTAATTCGAGATATTAGAAACAGGGTATACAAAAAAACTATGGAGCTGCCTTTATCCTTCTTTTCAGACCAAAGAAAAGGCGATATACTTGCGAGAGTTACTGGTGATGTTCAAGATTTACAATATTCTTTTTTATCTGTTTTGGAACTCATTGTTAGAGAACCTCTAACAATTTTATTTACCATTATTGCTATGGTATACATTAGTCCAAAACTCACATTATTTGTGTTTATTTTTATACCAGTTATGGGGTTTGTTATTTCAAGAATTGGCAAAAGCTTAAAGCGAAAATCAGACCGTGTCCAAAAAGAACAAGGTATGTTTTTATCTACTTTAGAAGAAACACTAACTGGCTTAAGAATAATAAAAGGGTTTAGTGCAGAAGATAAATTCAACGAAAAGTTTCAAGAATCTACATCTAGATTTTATCGTTTCTCTAACAAATTGATGAATCGTCAAAATTTAGCTTCTCCAGCAAGTGAATTTTTAGGCATTTGTATGATATCTGTAATATTATGGTATGGTGGTAATCTTGTTTTAAATAATGATGCAAGCTTAGCTCTAGACGGAGGTAACTTCCTTATTTACATGGGATTAGCTTACAATATATTAACTCCAGCAAAAGCTATTTCTAGAGGCCTATATAACATCAAAAAGGGAAGTGCAGCCGCTGAACGTATTCAAGAAATAATTGATACGCCAAATCCTTTAAAAGACAAACCAAATGCTCAGATTAAAGAAGGTTTCGCTTCTAAAATAGAATTTAAAGATGTCTCGTTTAAGTATGAGGATGACTATGTGCTAAAAGACTTTTCTTTGACAATCCCTAAGGGAAAAACAGTGGCACTAGTTGGTCAATCTGGTAGTGGAAAATCTACAGTAGCCAACCTGATTACACGTTTTTATGATGTTAACAAGGGGGAAATTTTGATTGACGGTATAAACATTCAAGATTTAACAACAAGCTCCCTTAGAAAGCAATTAGGAATAGTAACTCAAGATGCCATTTTATTTAATGATAGTATTAAAAACAACCTAAAGCTAGGTAACAAAAATGCTACAGATGATGAAATTTTAGAAGCTTTAAAAGTAGCTAATGCTTGGGAATTTGTAAAAGACTTACCTGAAGGCATCGATACAAATATAGGAGACGCAGGAAACAAATTATCTGGTGGACAAAAACAACGCTTAAGTATTGCAAGAGCAGTTTTAAAAAGCCCTCCTATTATGGTGTTGGATGAGGCTACTTCTGCTTTAGATACCGAAAGTGAACGTTTGGTTCAAATAGCATTGGAAAATATGATGAAAAATAGAACTTCTATTGTGATTGCGCACAGATTATCTACAATTCAAAATGCAGATGAAATTTTAGTGTTAAGTAAAGGAGAAATCGTTGAGCAGGGAAAACATAGCGATCTAATCGCCAAAAAAGGAACTTATCATAAACTGGTTGAAATGCAAAGTATAGGATAGTTTATTTTCGATTAAAATATTACAAAAAGAAAAAGGATAGTGATTTGGGCAACTATCCTTTTTTTATTCATGCTAGACTTGGGGACGACTAACATATATAAGTAGGTTTCTGTTACAAATCTATATCAAAAATGCATACGAAACAAGAAAAAAATGCATTTTATCGTATTTATTTACATTTTATCGATATTTAATTTTATAATTGTATGATTATTAAACAATTACAATAGCAAGGCGTTTTTAAAAAAAATCACGTATTAAACTTTAGCTATATTTAACAGTCTAAAATTTTAAATCACTTTTGTGAACAACGAAATTCAACTTGTAAAAGAGTTGCAATCGCAACAACATAAAGAGAAAGCCTTTAGAGAACTTATTTCTCTCTACAAGGAGCGCTTGTATTGGCATATCCGTAACATTGTTAAATCACATGAGGATACTGATGATGTCTTGCAAAATACATTTATTAAAATTTATAAAAACATTAATAACTTTAAGGGAGATAGTAAATTATTTTCTTGGATGTATCGCATTGCTACTAATGAATCTATAACGCTGCTAAATAAAAATGCTAAACGTTTACAGATTACCAGTGAAGAAGTACAACAGTTAGCTATTAACAACCTAACCTCTGATGTTTATTTTGAAGGAGATGCTATTCAATTAAAGCTTCAAAAAGCTATAGCAACTCTACCCGAAAAACAGCAATTGGTATTTAATATGAAGTATTTTGAAAATTTAAAATATAAAGAAATATCAGACATCCTAGAAACTAGTGAAGGCGCCCTAAAAGCATCTTACCATATTGCAGTAAAAAAAATTGAAGTATACTTAACTGATAATTAAACCTTTTTACGAATTATGCGTCTAAATAAATGAATGCTTAAATAATGAAAAACAAAAACTTACATAGCACAAAGACTACTGGTTTTAAAACTCCAGAGGGTTATTTTGATGATTTAGATGAAAAATTACTACAATACATTAAAAGTGATGACCTTTCTGTTGATAAAATTCCATCAGGTTTTAAAGTACCAGAGCATTATTTTGAAGGAATTGAAGATAATATCATTACAGCCGTTTCAAAAGAAAAAGACACCAAAGTAATACCTTTATTCAGCAAAAAGAATATTCGTTATGTTTCTAGTATTGCTGCTTCGGTATTATTATTGATTAGTTTATTTATATTTAATAACAAACCTGAATTTGACGATCTAGAAACACAAACCGTTGAAAATTATATTATTGATGCCAATATTAGTTCTTATGAAATAGCCTCTTTATTATCCGAAGATGATATTAATGAACACACATTTATCACAAATGATATTGAAGATGAAACTATAGAGGCTTATCTTTTAGACACAGGCGACTTTGAAAGTTTAATGATTGAATAAAATTTTAAAAAATGAAACAATTAACTACTATAATACTTGTGCTATTTTGTACTCTTAGCACCTATGCGCAACCAAGACATAGCGAGCGTATTAAATCTTTAAAAATTGCTTTTATTACGGATCAGTTAAATTTAACTACAGAAGAAGCTCAAAAATTTTGGCCTGTTTACAATGATTTTGAGGAAAAGACGTCTAAAATTAGATTTGAAAAAATAAGAAGTATAAGAAATAATATTCGTAATAATTATGACTCACTTACTGACGAAGAGGCGAAAGCTTTAATTAAAAAAATGAGCGCTGCAGAAAACAAATTACATGAATTACGCAATACATATCACGCTAAAATCATGGATATTATTCCTGCCAAAAAAATTATCAAACTAAAAATAGCTGAAGAAGATTTTAAGAAAAAAATGTTAAAAGAATTGAGAAATAGACGAAAAGAGAAGCCTTAAAAGCTTCTCTTTTTTTATTTACGAAATATTAATTTAGAGATTTTACCTTTACCAGCTGCGTACGCCATAGAGTCGTTTAAAAACCTAACAGTGTAAAAGCCTTCATCACTTAAGTGTTGCCATGTATTACCCGCATCATTACTAAAATCAATACCCTTAAAACCGACTGCTACTAATTCCATTCCATTACTATTCGGTACATATTGCACACAACTACGATATCCTGGATTTTTATGTTGTGCAACTAACTCCCATGTTTTACCACCATCTTCAGTTCTAATTTTATTGTCACTATTATCATCTGGGTTTGTATAATCGCCACCTATCGCAAATCCGTTTAGTTCATCATAAAAAGTAATGGAATAAATGCCTTCTGTATCTTTATCTTTGATTATAGGTGTATCGTACACTTTCCAAGTTTTAGCTTTATTGGGCGAGTAATATACACGCCCTGCAGTTGTAGCTATCCAAGTATGACTACCAACAATTGCAATATTAGTATCACTGGCAGCAAAAGCTCCTTCATTTTCCAAGGCTTTTGGAATATCATCACAAGATAACTTAGTCCAATGTTCTCCTCTATCACGTGTAATAATAATGCTTAAACAACCATCTACAGCATCTCCTATAGCGATCCCCTCTTGATCATTCCAAAACTCCATAGAGTCGTAAAAAGCTTTTGGATGTGTTTCCTTGTAAACCACTTGATTATCAAAAATTCCTACACCAAATAGTAAGGCAGGGCTTTCTATACCCAAGACAAATCCACCTTCACTAGTAGCAGATATTGCTCTAAAGTTGGGTATTATTGTATCATATTTATGCTGTACTAAAAACTCGTAATCAGTAATACCTTCGTGTTCATTAAGTATTCCTACCTCACCCGCTGAAGTAGCAAAACACCCAAAACTTTCTCCATAAACTTCTAATGCTCTAACATTTAACAGAGAATCTTCAACAATATTTTCAATATTTACTTTAGAAATCCGATCTCTCCTTTTTTCCTGTTTTTTACAAGACACAAAAACCAAAAGCACTAAAACCACAATAAAATAACGCATAATCTTGAATTTTATTAAAAATAGAAAAAGCTTCGAGAATAAACTCAAAGCTTTTAATCAAAAAATCTATTAATCAAATCATCCTTCTTTTTTCAGTGCTTTAATATCTTCAATTAATTGTTGTACAGCTGTTTTATTTAAACCATTATAAATACCCCGGATGTGTCTTCGCTTATCAATCAAAACGAAGTTTTCGGTATGTAAAAAATCGTCCTTAGTTTTTAGCTTACCCAAATCTTCTTCCACAAAATAAGCTTGCCTTCCTAAATCATATATTAAAGAGCGTTCTCCTGTTACCAAATGCCATTTATCACTATCTACTTGTTTATCCTCTGCATAAGCTTTTAATACAGAAACAGAATCTGTTTCTGGTGTAACCGTATGTGATAACAATAACACAGAATCATCTGTTAAAAATTCGTCTTGCAGTACCTTCATATTTGCTGTCATTTTAGGACAAATACCTGGACATGTTGTAAAAAAGAAATCTGCTATGTAAATTTTATCTTTAAATGTATTTTGTGTAACAATTTTCCCCTCTTGATTCACTAATTCAAAATCTGAAATTTTATGAAATGTATTCAGTTTTTCATCTTCAACATTAAACCAATGTGGCGTAAATGTTGCCTCGTTGTAAAAAGGTAAAGTAGTCACCCTGCCTTGTTTTTCCTCAATATTTTTACACGAGAAAGACAATACAAAAAGTACAATAGTATAAAATATATATTTACATGTTAATCTTTTCATCCTCTAATTCATAACACAATTTTGCTTTTCTTAAACCAAAAGTTCTACCATTTTTAGCTTCGTAATTAATATAAATTTCTCCGTTTTTTAACCAAGCTTGCTGTAAGCCTTCTTCTTGACCTTTATTATAATGTGTCTTTCTTGCTATTTGCCCTGTAGAAAACCACCTTTTTTGTTCTCCTTGCTTCAGTCCATTTACAAATTGTGATTCGGATGCTAAAACCCCATTATCCCACCAAACTTTCATTGTATCGTCCAAACGATTTTCATTATAATTAGATTCCTTTTGAAGTTTTCCATTAGCAAACCATTTTTGCGCCTTACCTTGTTTAGCTCCATCAATATAACCAATACGTTCAGCTATATTTCCATTGGTATGAAAACTCACAGCATATCCATTAAATAGCTCATTTTCATGAAACCATCTACCAAGATTGGGCTTTAGGATAACTTCTTGTTTATTGACTTCTATATTTGCTACAGTTCTAGTAGAATTTTTATGTTTTGCACATCCAAAAACACAGCATAATATAAAACACAAACAAAACCTAGTTGATGCTACTTGGAGTGCCTTGATAATCTCCTGGAAAAATAATATAGTATTGATTAAGGTATAGTTCATTCTCGATATGATAATGGTATTCTACAATATCAGTAGTATGCTGAGTAACTGATGTGTGTCCGCCAGAAGCATCCAAATCGGTTGGATATGTTCCAGTAGAATTACATTTTCTTCCATAAATAAAAAATCCATCAGCCAATATACCTACTAACTTTTCGTCATCATTTGTCCAAGCTTTTGGTTCTAAATGATAATGGTAAGCTTGCGGACCAATATGCCCACCTGTATAATCCAAACTAGCAGCTGCCTGATTTAACGGTCCGTTACCTTCTTGATCATTATAAATTGCTGCACCACTTACAGCTATCCCTATAGCCCCTAAACGTGTAGCTGTAGAGGTACTCGCCAATTGAGGATTTTGGGATACCATTAATGTTGCTGATGCATCATATCCTGGAATTCTACTTGGCGTAAGTTGCACGTTAGGCTCATCCATATAAAGCGCATTACCTTCTCCCCAATAGACGGTTTCATGGTTAGGCAAACCTGTAGTTTCTATAACTACATTAGAGCCACTTAAATAAACATCTGTTTCATCTTTATCGAACTCAGCAAATGCTGGATGTAGTTCTCCTGTAGTTTCTTCTTCCATCTCTGTATCTTGAGAAGTACTATCATCACTATTGCCACAAGCTATAAAAGCAAATACAAAAAGTAAAGAAATACTTAAAAGGGTAAAAGATGGCTTTAATACATTTTTCATACTATTTTTATTTACAACAAACGCAAATCATTACGATGTTAAGAGTTATCACTATTAGAACAATTGCTATTAGTAGATATATTAGTTTGTTCTGGTTAAGTTTCATTTATTTGGGGTTTGTTTATCTTTTTAGATGCATGTTTTAAAGAAAACTTGTGCTTTTAATAAAAAAGACTTCATAATTAGTATTTATATGAAGCCTTTTTCTACCAATCAACCAAACAAATTATTTGTTTAAATAACTATTCACTGCTGTTGTGCGAGATGATACGTGACTCTTCAATTCATTAACTGCTACTTGAAAATCTGCACTTGTATTTAAAAAGGTATATCCTGAGACTTCTGATGTAGCATATTGCTCAATTAATGCAGTATACGAATCGTAAAGCGCTTGTATGCTACTCACTTTAAACGGACCATCAATTACTTCTTGTAAATAGGTGTCATATTTAGCTTTGTATACTTCATCTTGATACATGTACCCAATTAATGGCCATTCAGACGCTGAAATATCAGAAAAATCCAAACTGGGAGATCCCCCACGTTTCCCTTCTTGTAATGCTTCATTATTATCCCAGGGAATCCAAGTTAATTTATTAGTATCTGAATTATTATATAGATAATAATTATGTGTCATACGTCCATAAGTATCCCAGTTTTGAATAACTGTATTTACTGCCAAATATTTTAAAAATACATCTGTATCAAAAACAGTCTCTAGATTATTTCTCCATGTAACAGCATCAGTAGTTCTTAAATTATCATTTATGGCAGTTAGCAATGCTTGTACATCTGAAAAATCAGCTTCATCTTCATTAGTTTTCTTTTCATATTCATCTTCATTATAAGTGCCCACTGCAAAACTGGCTGCATCTCCATCTGGTTTATATAAATTACCATCATCATCAGAGAATTGTGTATCTAAAACACTTCCATCAACTTCTTCAACTAACGTATACAATCCAAAATACTCAGGGCCGTTACCATGATCTACATAAAGTGTATAAAACGCAGTATGGGAGCCTACTAACCCAGCATTTCTAAATACATCTCCTGCAACTTTTTCTCGTAGCATAGATTTGTCATCATAATTATTTTTGAGACTAAACTTTTTAAAACCATAAAAACGTTGGTTATCTATTTGAGGATAATCATCCTCAAACTCATCAAAATCTAGTTTAAATGACAGCTTTAAAATCCCGTTTCGCCAACTAGATTGTAAACTGGAATTCCCTTTAAATCTTACGCCTACACGATACCATTGTTTACCATTATAAAACACTTCGGCTGGCACAAAAATTGGGTCTTCATCGGTTTCGATTAAACCGCCACCTGGACCACCGCCACCAGACCCAAAACTACCGTACATAGCCGTCATATCATCCAACATACTTTGCCAACGGGTTTCTGTAATTACTATATCTAGCCTTTTTACTGTGTTATCCTCAAACACTTCATCAAAATTAGGATCTATATCTTTAGTATGTGTTTCTGTAGTCCAATCTGTAGCTTCAAAATCTGTATCATCTACAACTACCTCAACGTCTTCCTCTTCCCCTTCTTCCAAGATTTCTTCTGTATTAGAATCATCATTGCTACATCCTATTAGTGCAACTAAAATCAATATTAACAAAGAGGTCTTTATTGTTACCTTAAATATATTTATCTTATTCATACCTTCAATTTTTTAAAATTTTAATCTCTTTCTTTCCCATCTTTTCTACGTTTTGGTTTTGGGGCTTTCTTTAATTCTTCTTCAGTAATAAAACCATCTTCATTAGCATCAACTTCATCAAAATGTTCTTTTAAAGGACCTTTTATTTCCTTCTTTGATAATTTTCCATCTTCATTAGCATCCATTTTTTCTAATAACTGTTTGAAAGTTGGCGGCTCTCTTCTTTTTTGTTTATCATCAGATTGCCCAAAAGCGTTATTTGTCATAAACAGGGCGATAGCTACAATCAATAATGCCATTCTAAATTTGTCTCGTTTCATTGGTTTAAATTTTATCGTTATATATTTTTAGATGTGTTCATGATTCTAAACTTGTGGCTGCTAATGTTAAAAAAAGCATAAATAAAAAAGACGCTCTGGAATTGAGCGTCTTTATTCTTTTTTAAACAATTAATGTTCTGGTAGATGAGGAGGTCTGTGTTCTGGTCTAGGGGGTCGGTCTCTATGAGGTGGACCTTTTTCTCTAAATCCCCCTCTTAATGCATCTTGGAGTATTTTACCAAATCTTTCTTTTTGCTCAACACTACACAGTTCTTGAACTTCTTTAAAGTGCCGAAACACTTCTAAATCTTTTAAAGTCTCCATATCTCCAATTAAAACAGCAATAGAATCTACATCTTTATCTACCATTGAGGTATCTGAGAAGCCACTAAACAATTTATCTTTTAATGTCCTAATTTCATCTGATATTCCTTTCATCTTTTGTCTATGCTTATGGGTTAAAGCTCTAAACGCTTGCTTTTGTTTATCATCAAAACCAAGTTCGTTTATCAAAAAATCAGCTGGAGGCTTGTGTTTCTGTACTTTTTGTTCTGTTTCACTACTACCTAAATAGTTGTAGAGAAAAAACCCATTTACAATAATAAGGAAGAGAAGTAAAATATATAAGGGTAAATTTTTCTTCATAATTAATTATTTAAAATTGAAGTACTTGTATCGTTAGTAGATAACCCATAAGACTCAGCAAACTCGCTAACATTTTCTTCATAAGTTGATGTTTCTTGTAATCTCGTAAATGCCATTACATTTAAAACTACAACGCAAACTAAAGTAGCCAACTGCAATTTAGGTGTAAACCAAGACCAAGCGATGTGTTCCTCCTTCTTTTCAGCAAATAAAACATGCATCGTTTTATCTTTAAAAAAGGGAGATACATTAACCGTTTCAGTATTATCCAAAATGTTTAAAGTCTCGTCAATTTTCTGTTGTAGGTTCTTATTGCTTTCCATATCAAATATTTAGATGCATTAAGTTTTAAAAACTTGCGTTAATTATTGTTTTTATAAAAATTTTCTAAAAGCTTCTGTAAATTCTTTTTTGCCCTGAACATCAACGACTCCACTGAAGACAAACTTTTCCCCACAATATCACTAATCTCTTGATAGCTTTTTCCATCTACTTTATGCAAAGTAAAAACCACTTTTTGAATCTCTGGTAATTGGTTAATTGCATAAAATAGCGTCTCACTTTTTTCCTTATTTTCTAAAATAATCCCTGGATGGTTCATTTCCGTAAAATAACTGCTTTTATCTATAGGAATTTCATTTCCTAAAATCGATTGCATAAATCCAAAACGCTTTTTGGTGTTACGCTTTCTAATAAATTCCAAACATTTATTGGTAGTTATCCGATAAATCCATGTGGACAATTTAGAATTTCCTTTAAATTTACTAATAGAATTAAATATTTCCACAAAAACCTCTTGTGCAATATCCTCAGCATCCTCCTTGTTTGGAATAAACGAAATACATGTAGCAAATACCTTTTGCTGAAAATCATCCAACAACTTCCCATACGCATTGGCGTTATGGTTCCGTAATCCTGCTATAAACTCGTTTTCCGTCAAATACCTAATTCAAATTACATTACCAATTCTATACTAATGATAATTTTTATCGATACATCAAAGCTAAGCTTTGATGAAAGCTTTTTCAGTTTAGATGCTTAAAAAAAATAAAACTTGTGCTTTATATTATTTTTTTATCAAATACAGAAAAGCTTCGAGAATACTCCCGAAGCTTTTTATTAAATACACATAGCTACATCAAATTTCTTGTTTTAATATTTCAATGTGTCGCTTTAAGCGTTCTACATCTATGGGTAAAGTACCATTATAAACACCACGTATATACCCCAGTTTATCTACCAAAACAAAATTCTCAGTATGTATAAAATTATTTTCATCTTGAGTTTTTGTAAAATCTTCATCTGCAAAATAACCTGTTCTAGCAATAGCGTAAAGTGCATCTTTATCCCCTGTGACTAAATGCCATTTGTTAGAATTAACATTATATTTTTCAGCATAACGCTTTAGTAACGGCACTGAATCTCGCCAAGGCATTACAGTATGAGACAATAGCATAATATCCTTATCCGCTTTATAAGCTTCTTGAATAACTGCCATGTTTTTAGTAAGCTTAGGGCAAATACCTGGACAACTTGTAAAAAAGAAATCAGCAATGTAAATTTTACCTTTATACGTATTGTTGTTTACTGTATCTCCTTTTTGATTTATAAATGCAAACTCAGGTATTTTATGTTTTGGTGTGTCCCATTCTGGAGTAAAATCTGCAGCATTAAAATAGGGTAATCTTGTAATTTTATTAGAGATATTTTTATCCGTTTTAGTTTTACAAGATGTGCTAAATAATAAAATTATAGCAAAAAATAAATATGACAAGATGTTTCCTCGTGCCATTAGAAGCAGTCGAAAACAAATCAATTGAGAAAATATATTATTGCACTTCATCTTTGTCAACTGTAACTGTATAACATTTTTTTAATCCAATTAAACCAAAACGCTCACCAGCAATTACTTCATAATTTGCTTTTATAGCTCCATTTGGTTTCCACATTAATTGTTTCCCCTCTTCTTTGCCTTTATTATAATTAAAATCTCGAAATGGTTGTCCAGATTTATACCATTCCTTTACTGTGCCATGAAACTCGCCTTTATCATTAAAATGATATTCAAACTTCAAAATACCCGAAGGCCACCACGATTTATGAATACCTGTTTTAAAACCTTCAGTATAAAAACGCTCACTTAATATATTACCGCCTTTATACCAGATGTTTTCAGCTCCATGTTTCTTCCCTCCTTCGTATGTAACTTCAGATTTTAAATTTTTAGCATCATAATAGTCTAATAATTTCCCGCTAAAAGGTGTCTCATTATAAAATAAAATACCATTAATAAGTTTTAGGTTTTCATCTAATACATTGATCGTTTTTCTATCAGATGGCATCTTGCAGCTACCAAAAACTATCAATAAAAAGATCATATGAAAATACGTAAACTTCAACTATCGTGATATATTTCCTGGCGTACCGTAAAAGCCATTACCGTTAATGTAAGGGTCCTGATTGGTAATATGATAATGATAAATACCATCAGGAAAATCAGCAGTTCCATGCGTGTGCCCATGGTATACATCCAAATCATCATTGGTTATTATTACCCCATTTTCTTCAGGCCCATACACAGGAAATCCATCGGCTAAAAGACCTAAAAATGCATCTTCACCAAACTGCCCTGTCAAATAAGTAGGCTCAATATGGTAATGGTATTGACCTCCCCCGGCAGGATGCCCTAAATGTTGATCAAACGAATTTATTTCATTAGTTAAAGGAGAACCACCTGCAGCATATTGGTTAAAGAATACAACACCATTTCTAGAAATACCAATAGGCCCCATTGACGTGGCTTGTTTATTAGTGGCTTCTTCAGGATTTAAAGTTATAGTAAACACAATGTTTTGTTCTGCAATCTCGTTTGGGTTCTGTCTAAAATTAGTATTAGTGCCATTATAGGCTTCATATAAAGGGTTATTAATAGGCCAATACGGACTTGTATGATTTGGCAAATTGGCTGTAGTAAACGTTACAGTACTTCCATTTACGGCATACGATAAACCTGTACCTTCAAATTTTGATAGAATATTGCTAATATCATAAGAGTTTTCTGGAATAACCACTTCTTCATCTATAGTCAAATCGTTAACGCTATCATCTCCATTAGAACATGCTATTATCGCAAAAATTAAAAGCATGAACTGTATTATAAATTTGGGTGTTTTCATAGTAAAAAAATTTTATTAGTTTATATTTTAATGTTATTTAATTGGGTTTCCAAATTGGTTTTATTGCTGGCTTCTTCGTTGGTTAAACCTCCGTTAGAATTCAATAAATTTGTGGTCTCCAGAGGGTCTGATGACAAATTGTAAAAAGCTTCTGTATCATCAACAAAACGTATGTACTTATACGTATCATTTCTTATAGCATAATCAAAACCAACACCTCCACTATTTACTTCAGCATAACTGTAGTCCCTTACCTTTACTCCAGACGTGCTCAACATGGGTTTAAAATCTTTGCTATCACTCATAGCACCAACCTCGGCATCAGCAATAGACGCTATGGTTGCAAATAAATCCGTAGAATTTAAAATAGCATCCTCGGTAACACCTTTTCTAGTAACACCAGCTCCAGAAATAATCATAGGTACACGAATACCACCTTCGTATACACTATTTTTTGCACGTCTCCCAGGATACTCTTGTACTACCCGATTAGGAGTACCATTATCGCCAATAAAAACAATAATCGTATTATCGCGCTCTTCTTGCGTCATAGAATCAAGAAGTCTTCCAATTTCGGTATCCATAGCTTCCAGCATAGCCATATAATATGGTAACGGATTATTATCCACACTCGCTTGGTCGCTAGGCAAATTGCCTTGACTGTGTAAATTAGTATCTGGTAAATGAAACGGTGTATGGGGTGCATTATATGCCAACCATAAAAACCAAGGTTGCGTTTGTGCATTAACCCAATCAATAGCCAAATCGGTAAATTTAGTGGTAGTGTATACGTCACTATCAATGGTCTGCCCATTCTCAACCAAACTCCACTCCCAATAATCCCTTACACCACCAGATAAAAATCCCGCATATGTACCTACCCCCATGTTATTAGGATGAGTAGTATCAGAAGATAAATGCCACTTCCCGATAACCGCATGGGCATATCCAGAATTATTGGTATCTAAATGCCGTTGTATCGAAGTTTCACTAGTAGACAGAACATCTCCAACGCCTGTTACACCAGTTCTAAAACCATATTTACCAGTAAGTATACTGGCACGGGTTGGCGTACACACTGCATAAGACCATATGTTATTAAACACAATACCGCTAGATATCATGCTCTCTAAATTTGGCATATTAGGCTTAATATCCCCGATAGCATAGCCAGGGGAAGCATCCACCCCCATATCATCAGCTATAATTAAAAGAATATTAGGCGTATTAGTAGCAATGTTTGTATCGTCTTTAGGCGTATCAATATCGTCAGAAGATCCACAGGATAGCAAGGCAATTAATAAAACAAAAGTAAGTGTTGGTAATTTCATTTGGAGTATGATTTTCTTTCTAAGACTAAAACAAATACAAAAGGTTTAATTATTTTTTTAGCGTTCCCCTCTCGGGTCAGGCTTTCCGTTTCAAGTCCTCGCACCTCCTACGTCGGGCTGTGGGCTTTCCTCTGCAATCCCTGCCGGCAGGCAGGCTTAACGCACGTATCTGCCAAAACCAATGCAAAACCAAAAAACAAGACCACCAAAAAACAATCAGCAAAGTACACAATAAAACAAAACGTTTAAACAAAGTAACAAATCAACAATTAAACAATTTAAACGTACCTTTGCACCCTCAATAAAACACCATGCGATTACACAGAAACCTCTGCTTTGCCGTAATAGACGGATTAACGCAAATCTTTAACGAAGCGCAGTATGCCGATAAAGTCATCCAACAACTCCTAAAACGCGATAAACGCTGGGGCGCTCGAGACAGAGGTTTTGTAGCCGAAACTACTTATGACATCGTACGCTGGAAACGTCTCTACGCAGAAATAGCAGAAGTAAAAGAACCTTTTGATCGTGATAACCTTTGGCGCATGTTCGCCGTTTGGGCAACATTAAAAGGCATAAAGCTACCCGATTGGAAATATTTTGAAAATACCCCAACCCGAAAAATAAAAGGACGTTTTGATGAACTCTCAAAAACCAGAAAGTTAAGAGAATCTATACCTGATTGGATTGACGAGCTGGGATTAAAAGAACTGGGAGAAACTAAATGGACCAAGGAAATCGCTATGCAAAATGAGCAAGCTGATGTAATTTTAAGAGTTAATACCCTAAAAACTACAAAGGATCAGCTTCAAAACATACTATCAGACGAAAATACTATTGAAACCGAATTCATAAAAGGCTATCCATCAGCCTTAAAATTGACTAAACGCGCCAATGTATTTGTAACCGATGCTTTTAAAAAAGGGCTTTTTGAAGTGCAAGACGCCTCATCCCAATTGGTCGCAGAATTTTTAGATGTAAAGCCCGGAATGAAGACAGTAGATGCTTGTGCTGGTGCAGGTGGCAAAACACTACATATAGCTTCTTTAATGGAAAACAAAGGACAAATTGTAGCGATGGACATCTACGAAAGCAAACTTAAAAAACTAAAAATAAGAGCACGTAGAAACGGCGTACACAACGTTGATCTAAAAGTGATTGATTCCACAAAACCAATTAAAAAATTACACAACAAAGCAGACCGCGTTTTAATAGATGCTCCGTGCTCTGGCTTAGGTGTATTGCGTCGCAACCCTGATGCCAAATGGAAATTAGAACCCGAATTTTTAGATAGAATTAGAGGTGTACAACAAGATGTTTTACAACAATACTCTAAAATGGTAAAACCAAATGGAAAACTAGTTTACGCTACCTGTTCCGTATTACCATCAGAAAATCAAAACCAAGTAGAAGCCTTTTTAAAATCAGAAGCAGGCACCAATTTTGAGTTTGTAAAAGACAAAAAAGTGCTGGCGCATGAAAGCGGATTTGATGGGTTTTATATGGCGTTGTTAGTAAAAAAAGCTTAGTTACTTTCCATTCTTAACTTATTTCAGAGTCTCGTTTTAAGTACTTTAGATATATCACAAATAAATTATCATAGTTAATTGGCATACACTATTCCAAATATATTTTTTGTAGTTCTAATCGGAATTTCTACCGCTTATTTAACTTTTTTAACTACAAAAGGGCAACTAACGGACAACAGGTATACCAACATATTTAAGAAATTGACAAAAAGAGGCAAACTAGTCCTTTTTGCTCTTCTTTTCATACTCTCTTTATTAATTGGTCAAGAAATTAACAACCAAAATCTTAATAGAAATAGGGATTTTCAGCTACTCAATGAAAGACAAGAAAGAGACATCTTTATAAAGAAAGGTATAGATTCAAGCACCTCAAAAATATTTAATAATTTATCAAAAGCTTTTGCTGAACAAGGTTTAAAAATTGACTCTGTTAATAATTCCATAATAAAATTGAGGGACTCAATAAAAAGTACTATCAGAGTTGACAAACAACCTTTTTCTGTTTTCAAGATTGATACTAGTGGCATCTCAATAAAAAAAGATACAAATAACAAAGATTACATAAATATTTCATTCACTAGTAGAGATGCGCCTTCATACGACTTAAATGTAACATGTTATCTGCTTACGGTGTTTAACAATAAAGCTCATGAGCTTTATAAACTTAATCCTCTTCCAAAACACCAAATATATCCGACCAACGCAATTTGGGACTTTAGATGGATGACTAATATTGAAGATATTTCCAAAATCTATTTGAGAGCCATAGGCACTTATAAAAGTGTCGGCAAAAAGAAACTATTCCATATTGATGATATAATTATTTACGACAATAAAACCAAAGAAAACAATGTTCTAGTAAGTTCTGGCAGAGAAGATTTCATAAACTTTTTGAAACAATATCCAAAAAACAAAATAATTAATATTGATTAGTATTTTGTAAATTCTCTCTTTTATAATGAGTCCATATTTCAATTCGATTATAACCAAAGCCCTGAACACTTCAATTGAGGAACTAACTCAAATTTCAGGTGGAGATATCTCACAAGCCTATAAAATCTCAACACCACAAGCAGATTACTTTTTAAAGGTTAATAATGCACCAGATGCGTTAACCATGTTTCAAACTGAAGCTTATGGTTTACAATCCATAGCTAAAACCAATACCATAAAAACACCAAAAGTCATAGCTTGTGATGTTTTTGAGAATTCAGCATTTTTAATTTTAGAGTTTATTGCGTCGAAATCTCCTTCTACTCAAGATTTTAAAACCCTTGGAGCTCAATTAGCACAATTACATAAATGTACATCCAAGTATTTTGGGTTAGATAGTGATAACTTTATCGGGCTATTGCCACAAAGTAACATCCAGCACAAAATATGGGTAGATTTTTATACGTATCAACGCTTACAACCACAATTAGAACTAGCCAAACAAAAAGGCTTGCTTCAAGACTCTGAATGCCCAAAACCAGAACATATTAAAAATAAATTAAAACCACTTTTTGAAGACATAACACCTAGCTTGTTACACGGCGATTTATGGAGTGGCAATTATTTAATTTCAAAAAACGGCACGCCTTGTCTAATTGACCCAGCAGTATATTACGGACACGCTGAAGTGGATATTGCTATGAGTAAACTTTTCGGCGGTTTTAGTCAATCGTTTTATTCAGCTTATCACGATTATTTTCCTATGGATATAAACACTAAAACAAGAATAGAAATTTATCAATTATATTATTTATTGGTGCATTTAAATATGTTTGGACACTCATATTATGATTCCGTAAATTCTATTTTGAAAAGACATTTTACTTGATTTTGTAAAAACTTACTACTAATTTCGTTTGCAACCAGATATGTACCATTAAAATTATATATCCTTAAAGTTAGTATTAATATCAAAATCCAATCTTTGAAAATAATTGTTGCTCTAACCATTTGTATTCTATTTTCGAATTGTAATGTAGATTCGAGTAAATTAAGCGCTTTTAATAATTTGAAAAATACTATTTGGATTGACTCACTTTGTAATGAATTTCATTTCAAAGATTCTACGTTCATAAAAAGAGGTTTATTTATGAAAGAGTCAATTTTTGACGAAATCGGAAAATTGAATTTAAACAAGGAAATTGAATTGCTCTTTGACTATGGCAATAACGAAATTAAAAAGTTTTATTTAGAAAGTAATCTAGAAGGCAAACTTGTTTTTAAACCTTTGGATAAGTACAGCGATTATATAACTTTATTTAAAAAAGATTCAATAGAAAATACTGGACTAAAAATAGAAGAATTAAAACTAAAAATAGAGCCTCTTTATCTATGTTCCTCTGGTATAACTGAATTAATAATTACAAAAGATAAAAAAACTGAATATAGAAGAATTGAAAAGAACTATGAATTGGAAGTAACAACTTTTTCTGATTCAGCATTTCATCAATTGGAACAATATTTAGAAATTCTAAAATTTGACAAGTACAAAGAGATTTATGATTTTCCCGGTTTTGATGGAACGAATTATGAATTGAATTTAAAAACAAACCTTTACAGCAAAACTATTAAATGTACACAACGTCCAACAGAGGGATTACGTAATTTAATGTCATTTATGTATTTGAAATTACAAACCGAACAAAAGATTACTACCAATTAATGAACATAATTAATTACTTTTTCTCGCCTACCTCTGAAAACACCTGTAAATTCAACAACTTAGTGGGTACTTTACCTAAATTTCTCGAAGGAGGTGGACAACGCCCATAAATTTCTTGTTAAAAATACTGTTAATAACAGGTTATCCTTCAGACAAAAAAGACACTTTGAATCGCTAAAAAAGTGTATTTTTGCACTTTCTATAAACATCCAAACGCAACACGAATGATTCATTTCTTTGGGAACGTAAATAGCAAGGTTTTTGCGGTTCAAACAACAAAAGAATTAGGTCCTGAAACAATTTCAAAATTAACATGGCTTTTTGGTAACCAACCTAAAATTGAACAAGCATCTTTAGATGCTTTTTTTGTTGGACCTCGTGCCGCAATGATTACACCTTGGAGTACCAATGCGGTGGAAATCACTCAAAACATGGGGGTTTCTGGTATTATACGCATTGAAGAGTTTCAAGCAGTTTCCGTAGATTTTGCAGATTTTGACCCGATGATTTCTGAGAAATTTAATGGCTTACACCAAGAAAGTTTTACCATTGATATTGAACCCGAACCAATTTTAGACATTGAAGATATTGCGGCGTATAACGTACAGGAAGGCTTATCTTTAAGCGATGAAGAAGTGGCCTATTTAGAGGGTGTTTCAAAGAAAATAGGTCGCCCATTGACGGATTCTGAAGTGTTTGGATTTTCTCAAGTGAATTCTGAGCATTGTCGCCATAAAATTTTTAATGGCACATTTGTGATTGATGGCGAAGAAAAATCGACGTCATTATTCAAATTAATTAAAGAAACGTCAAAGCAAAATCCTAACGATATTGTTTCGGCATATAAAGATAATGTAGCCTTTATAAAAGGTCCAAAAGTAGAACAGTTTGCACCAAAACGTGCTGATGTTCCTGATTTTTATAGGACTGAAAATTTTGATTCTGTAATTTCACTAAAAGCAGAAACACACAACTTTCCTACCACGGTGGAGCCTTTTAACGGTGCCGCTACAGGTTCGGGAGGCGAAATTCGTGATAGACTTGCAGGTGGTAAAGGCTCTATTCCTTTGGCTGGAACTGCAGTGTATATGACGTCTTATTCTCGACTAGAAGACAACCGTCCTTGGGAAAATGGCGTTGAAGAACGCGATTGGCTATACCAAACCCCAATGGATATTCTAATAAAGGCCTCTAATGGTGCGTCAGACTTTGGTAATAAATTCGGTCAGCCTTTAATTTGCGGCTCGGTATTAACGTTTGAACATGAAGAAGATGCCCGCAAACTAGGGTTTGATAAAGTAATTATGCAAGCTGGTGGAATTGGTTACGGCAAACAAGACCAAGCCTTAAAAGACACACCTAAAACAGGCGATAAAATAGTAATTCTTGGTGGCGAAAATTACCGTATCGGTATGGGAGGCGCTGCGGTATCAAGTGCTGATACTGGAGAATTTGCCTCAGGTATCGAATTGAATGCAGTACAACGTTCTAACCCAGAAATGCAAAAGCGTGCTGCCAATGCGGTACGAGGTATGGTGGAGAGTGATGAAAACTTTATTGTTTCTATTCACGACCATGGTGCTGGTGGACATTTAAATTGCCTATCAGAATTGGTGGAAGATACAGGTGGAAAGATTGATTTAGATGCTTTACCTGTTGGCGACCCTACCCTATCGGATAAAGAAATTATTGGTAACGAATCTCAAGAACGTATGGGGTTAGTTATTTCTGAAAAACATATTGACACGCTTAACAAAATAGCAGATCGTGAACGTTCGCCAATGTACACCGTCGGGGATGTTACTGGCGACGACCGTTTTACCTTCAAATCTAAAACCAGAGGCAATACGCCAATGGATTTAGCCATGGAAGACATGTTTGGCAGTTCGCCAAAAACGGTAATGACAGATAATACCGTAAAACGAAACTATGCTGATGTTGCGTATCATTCTGACAATTTTCAAAGTTATTTAGAGCAAGTATTACAGCTAGAAGCCGTAGCCTGTAAAGATTGGTTAACTAACAAAGTAGACCGTTGCGTTGGTGGTAAAGTAGCAAAACAACAATGTGTTGGTCCGTTACAAATTCCATTAAACAATGTTGGCGTAATGGCATTGGATTATAAAGGAAAAGAAGGTATTGCCACTTCTATTGGCCACTCGCCTATTTCTGGATTGATTAATCCTGTAGCTGGAAGTAGAAATTCAATAACAGAAGCCTTAACTAATATTATTTGGGCACCTTTAAAAGATGGACTTAAAAACGTTTCCCTGTCTGCAAACTGGATGTGGCCTTGTAAAAATGATGGCGAAGATGCACGTTTGTATGAGGCTGTAGAAGCCATTTCAGAATTCGCTATAGATTTAGGCATTAATGTGCCTACCGGAAAGGATTCGCTTTCTATGAAACAAAAATATCCTAACGAGGATGTAATTTCTCCAGGAACAGTTATCATTTCTGCCGCAGCCAATTGTAACGCTATTTCTAAAGTTGTTGAGCCTGTTTTAAAGAAAAACGCAGGAAGTATATATTATATCAATATATCTCAAGACGATTTTAAATTAGGTGGTAGTTCGTTTGCGCAAGTATTAAATAAAATCGGGAACGATGCGCCCAATGTAAAGGATGCTAACTATGTTAAAAACGTATTTAACACCATTCAAGATTTAATTAGAGACGAACAAATAGTTGCAGGACATGATATAGCATCGGGTGGATTAATTACAACGCTTTTAGAATTGTGTTTCGCGGACACGAATTTAGGTGTTGAGTTAGATCTCTCCGCTTTAAATGAAAACGACTCCATTAAATTATTATTTGCTGAAAATGCTGGAATTGTAATTCAGACGAAAGACGCTTCTATCGAAAAGATATTAGCTGATACTAAAATCGAATTTTTTAATATTGGTAAAGCTACTGAAAGCGATACCTTAAGCATCATTAATAATACTGATGTGTTCACACTAACAGTATCTACATTACGTGATGTTTGGTACAAAACCTCTTTCTTATTAGACCAAAAGCAAACTACAAATGGTTTAGCACAAGACAGGTTTAATAATTATAAAAAGCAACCATTACAATATACATTCCCAAAACATTTTACAGGGAAACTGAAAGACGTCATTGCGAACGAAGTGAAGCAATCTCCCACTTCAAATGATGAGATTACCACGTCGCAAGGGTCTCGTAATGACAGAAGGAAACCTAAAGCAGCCATCCTTCGTGAAAAAGGTTCAAACTCCGAACGTGAAATGGCAAACGCTATGTATTTAGCAGGTTTCGATGTGAAAGACGTACACATGACCGATTTAATCTCTGGTCGTGAAACTTTAGAAGATATTCAGTTTTTAGGAGCTGTTGGAGGCTTCTCTAACTCTGATGTTTTAGGTTCTGCTAAAGGTTGGGCTGGTGCCATAAAGTATAACGAAAAAGCAAAAGCAGTTATAGACAATTTCTTTGCTAGAAAAGACACATTATCTGTTGGGATATGCAATGGCTGTCAGCTTTGGATGGAACTAGACCTTATCAACCCAGAGCATGAGGTACATGGCAAAATGCATCATAACGATTCGCATAAGCACGAAAGCAGTTTTACATCGGTAAAAATTCAAGAGAATAATTCTGTGATGTTATCCTCGTTAGCAGGAAGCACTTTAGGGGTTTGGATTTCACATGGCGAAGGTAAATTTAGCTTGCCATACACTGAAGACCAATACCATATTGTGGCAAAATACGGTTATGAAGGTTACCCACACAATCCTAATGGTTCGGACTTTAACACCGCAATGATGACTGATAAAACGGGACGCCACTTGGTAACTATGCCACATATTGAACGTTCCACCTTCCAATGGAATTGGGCAAATTATCCTGATGGCAGAAAAGATGAAGTTTCGCCTTGGTTAGAAGCATTTGTGAATGCTAGAATATGGATTGAGAAACAATAAAAAACTAAAGTAACCCCAAAACACCTTACACGTTTTGGGGTTACTAACCAATTACAAAAAAATCAATTAATCATAAAATTCGCAACGTTAAGCGAACTTCAATTTTTTATTTACGTTTTTATCTTTTTTTTGGTACGCTTTTACTACAGTACGCTTCATTAATAGCGACACCAATAAAGCCACAACAAACAAACCTGCAAATACTTTAAGCGTAGTATCTAAAGAGCCTGTAGCGGTTTTAACCATATCGTATATTGTTGGCCCTACTACTCCTGCTAATCCCCAAGCCGCTAGTACCATACCGTGGATAGCTCCTAATTGTTTGGTACCAAATAAATCTCCTAAAAATGCGGGCAAGGTTGCAAAACCACCACCATACATAGTAATTACCGTAAACAATACAACTAAGAACAACATTTCCATACCAATTTGTGGTAAGAAATAGAAAGCTAATATTTGAAATCCGAAAAACACAATATAGGTATTGGCACGCCCAAAATAATCGGATAGTGTAGACCACATAATTCTACCCAAGCCGTTAAACACACCTATTAAACCCACAATAGCTGCGGCTTCCATTGGAGTGTAGTTTAATTTCTCTTGCATCATAGGGCTTGCTGCTGATATAATAGCGATACCACATGCAATGTTTATAAACATCATAATCCAGATGTAATAAAAGCGTGGGGTTTTTAAAGCTTCATTCGCCGTAATATTTGCCAAATCTTTTTTAATGGTTTTACCTTCTCCCGGTTTAAAACCATCTGGTAAATATCCTTCTGGTGGTCTTTCGATGTATCTCGCTGAAGATAAAATTAAAACCATGTAAATTACTCCTAAAATGTAAAACGCATTGGATACCCCAACAGCCTCAAAAAGCGATTGCATTACGGGTCCAAAAATTAAGGCGGCAAAACCAAAACCCATAATAGCCATTCCTGTTGCTAAACCACGACGGTCTGGAAACCATTTTACCAAAGTACTTACTGGCGTAATATAGCCTAAACCTAAGCCTATACCACCTATAACGCCATAGCACAAATAGAACAACCATAAGGCTTCTAGTTGTACTGCTAACCCAGAACCTAAAATACCTATACCGTAAAACAAACCAGCTGTTGTACCACTTACTTTAGGGCCAACTTTTTCTACCCATCGTCCTAAAAAAGCAGCTGATAACCCAAGTAATAAAATGGCGATTTTAAATGCCCATTTTATCACACTACCATCTACATCAAATATATCTTTAACAGGGTTGGTCATTACCGAATAGGCATATACCGACCCGATAGAAATATGTATGCCCACAGCCGATGCTGCGATTAACCAACGATTTTTTAGTTTTTGTGTACTCATAATTTTTATGGTTTGAGTATAGCCTTCGCTTTACTCATTAATTTACTCTAACGTCTTTAAAATATGCTTTTAGTATGGCTACTGCCGCATCAATCTCTTCAGGTTTATTCTCTCTGGCATCTTTTAACGGGTAATCCCAACCTAAAGCATCCCATTTATGCACGCCTAATTTATGGTAGGGCTGCAATTCTATTTTTTCTATGGTTTTATAATCTTTAAAATACGCACCCATTTGGTGCAATAGTTCTGGTGTATTGGTTATTTCTGGAATAAGCACATAGCGTAACCACATAGGCTTACCAGAAGCTTCTCTGTATTTTGCAAAATTAAATGTGGTTTCCTTATTTTTTTGCCCAGTAATGTACTCATAGCCTTCTTCGGTCATATGCTTAATATCCAGCATTACCAAATCGGCATAATCATCTAATAATTCCTCTGTAAAATGATTGATAATTCTACCATTAGTATCAATATTGGTATGGATACCTTCTTCCTTTAAACGCTTAAACAGCGGAAGCAACTCTTTTGATTGTAACAATGGCTCGCCACCAGAAACGGTAACACCACCGCGTTTTCCAAAATAAGGCTTCTCTTTAATGGCCATTTGCACTAAATCTTCTATTGGATATTCTTTACCGCCATGAGTATCTATAGTATCTGGATTGTGGCAATACAAACACTTTAGTTTACAACCTTGTAGAAAGATTACCATGCGTACTCCTGGGCCATCATGTGTGCCAAAGGATTCAATGGAATGCACTCTTAATATGTTATCTTTATGTTGGATGACTTTAGGTTTTATAGTTAGCACCTGAAAAAGAAGCGTTTTATACTTTACACTTCTTTTTTCAGATGCTTACAGCATATAAATAGAATTAGATAGACTCGTGGAATGATCTTGTGATTACCTCCATTTGTTGCTCTCTAGTAAGTCTTACAAAATTCACAGCATAACCAGAAACCCTAATGGTTAATTGCGGGTATGCTTCTGGATGTTCCATCGCATCTAGTAAGGTGTCTTTATCTAAAACATTCACATTAACGTGTTGTGCATTTTTAGAAAAATAACCATCCAAGATACAGGCTAGGTTTTCAATACGCTCATCCGCATCAGCTCCTAAAGATTTAGGAACAATGGAAAAGGTATTAGAAATACCATCCTGAGAATCTTCATAATGAATTTTTGCTACAGAATTTAATGATGCGATAGCACCTTGTGAGTCTCTACCGTGCATTGGGTTTGCTCCAGGCGCAAATGGTACACCTTTAGCTCTCCCATCTGGTGTAGCTCCTGTTTTCTTACCATATACCACATTTGAGGTAATGGTTAATACAGACATAGTAGGTTCTGCATTTTTATAAACTGCTAGTTGTTTTAACTCTTTATTAAAATCTGCCACGGCATTTGCAGCTAAAACATCTACGCGATCATCATCATTACCATAGCAAGGGAAATCGCCTTCAATTTTAAAATCTACAGTTAAACCTTCTTCATTTCTAATAGGTGTTACCTTCGCATATTTTATAGCTGATAAAGAATCGGCCACAATTGATAAGCCTGCAATACCATAAGCAATATTAATTTCAGGATTAGTATCAATAAGTGCCATTTGTGCTTTCTCATAATAGTACTTATCGTGCATGTAGTGAATAATATTCATAGAATCGTTATACACGCGAGCTACTTCTTTCATGGCGATTTTAAAATTAGCCATTACTTTATCAAAATCAAGTACTTTACAGTTACAAGGCGCAATACCATCTACCATTTTAGTCCCTGTAATTTCACAACGTCCGCCGTTTATAGCCAGCAATAAGGTTTTGGCTAAATTGGTACGCGCTCCGAAAAATTGAATAGACTTTCCCAGCGCCTGATATGATACGCAACACGCTATACCGTAATCGTCAGACCCTCTGGTTTTTCGCATTAATGCATCATTTTCAAACTGGATTGAAGAGGTATCAATAGCCACCTTAGCACAAAAATCCTTAAAATTTTGTGGCAAATCTTTAGACCAAAGAATCGTCATATTTGGCTCTGGAGATGGGCCTAAATTATAAAGTGTATTTAAAAATCTAAAAGATGTTTTAGTAACTTTAGTTCTGCCATCCTCAAACATACCGCCAATAGCTTCAGTTACCCACGTTGGGTCACCTGCAAAAATTTCATCATAAGCACTCATTCTTAAATGGCGTACCATTCTTAATTTCATTACAAACTGGTCAATATACTCTTGTGCTTCAGCTTCAGTAATAATACCTTCCTGTAAATCTTCTTCAATAAAAATATCTAAGAATGTAGACACATTACCTAAAGACATCGCAGCACCATCTTGTTCTTTAACCGCAGCTAAATATCCCATATATGTCCATTGCACCGCTTCTTGAGCATTTTCAGCAGGACGACTTAAATCTAAATCGTACTTAGCTCCTAACTCTATAATTTCATTGAGGGCTTTAATTTGGTCTGACACCTCTTCACGTAAACGAATAACAGCATCAGTCATAGGGCCACCAATATTTGCTAAATCTTGTTTTTTAGCTTCAATTAAAGTAGTGATACCATACAATGCCACACGACGATAATCGCCAATTACCCTACCACGTGCGTAATTATCTGGTAATCCTGTTAAAAACCCTAGCGAACGGAATTTTTTAATTTCAGCATTATAGGCTGAAAACACACCGTCGTTATGTGTCTTTACATATTTTGTAAATAATTCTGTTAAGTTATCATTTGGTTTTACACCCTGTTCTGCCAAGGCTTTTTGTACTACTTTAAAACCTCCAAAAGGTTTCATGGTACGCTTTAGTAACTCATCGGTTTGTAAACCAACTATAACTTCGTTTGCTTTATCAATATAACCTGCATTAAATGCGCTAACGGTTGAAATCGTATCAGTATCTAATGCGCGTACACCATTATTTTGGCGTTCTTCCTTGGTGGCTTCTTTACAGATGTCCCATAATTTTTGAGTTTTGGCTGTTGGGCCTTCCAAAAATTCGTGCGTTCCATGATAAGGTGTTATGTTATTACTAACAAAATCTCTAACATCAATCTTATCATTCCAAATTCCGGGTCTAAATGCTTTTACTTCCATCTCTAATTTGTATTTATATGTTGTATATGCCAATGTTTGACTATCCAAAGGTAGTACCCCATTACATATTAAATCATGACAATTGTCAGTAAACCATTAAAAAAGAGGATTTTGAAGATATTAAGATAAAGCCCAGAGAAATTCCAATAAATAGGATTCCATCAGCTTAGTTCTTTTATGTTTTTTTAAAAAAAGCGTTAAAAATTTGATAATTTAAAAATGAAAGCTAACTTATTTTCATAATTTCATCTAAAAATTGCATACATTGTCTTTCCTTTTAGGAATTAAGCCAATTTGAAAATCTTATTTATTTTCATAATTTGCATTAATACATTCTACTATTCTTATGACTGAGATAACACGACTTTTTGACTTTCCATATTACCAATTAGAAAACCACCCGTTAGATGCTTCGCTGAACACCAAAAAAAATGGTAAATGGGAGAAAACATCTACTAAAGATTATTTAGATAAAGCCAATGCTATAAGTAGAGCCTTGTTGAAATTGGGCGTTAAGAAAAATGACAAAATTGCAATTATTTCATCGAATAATAGAACCGAATGGAATATTGTGGATATAGGCATTTTACAAGTTGGCGCACAAAATATCCCGATTTATCCAACTATTAGCTCTGATGACTATGAATATGTTTTGAATCATAGCGAATCCATTTATTGTTTTGTAAGCTGTACCGAAGTTCTAGAAAAAATAAATAAGGTTAAAAAGAAAACGCAACTCAAGGAAGTCTATTCATTCGACCATATTGATGGGTGCAAACACTATTCAGAATTGTTAGAGTTAGGGGCAGAGGATGTAAACCAGAAAGACGTTGAGGGTCGAAAAGTAGATATAAAACCTGAAGAATTAGCAACAATAATCTACACTTCTGGAACAACAGGAAAGCCCAAAGGTGTTATGCTATCACACAATAATATCGTTTCTAATGTACTTTCGGCATCCAATAGATTTCCTTTAGACAAAAACTCCCGAGCTTTAAGTTTTTTGCCTATTTGCCATATTTTTGAACGTGTGTTTACCTATCTATATCAGTACCGTAGCATTGAAACCTACTATGCTGAAGCTATTGATAAAATAGGTGATAATGCCAAAGAAATAAAACCACATACAATGACTGTTGTACCACGACTCATCGAGAAAGTGTATGACAAAATAATGGATAAAGGCACAGATCTTACAGGCCTTAAAAAGAAACTGTTCTTTTGGGCGGTAGAGCTAGGTGCGCAGTTTAAACCCTACAGCCAAAATGGTTTTTTGTATGGACTGAAACTTGCTATCGCACGAAAACTAATTTTTAGTAAATGGCAAGCAGCTCTGGGAGGAAATATTGTTTTTATGGCTTCAGGAAGTGCTGCACTACAATCCCGACTTGGAAGAATTTTTGGAGCTGCCGACATGCCCATAATGGAATGTTATGGCTTAACTGAAACCTCTCCAGGAATATCCGCCAGCGACCGAAGAAACAATGGCTGGAAAATTGGTTATGTAGGGCGAGTTATTGATGGCGTTGAAGTAAAAATAGCTGAAGATGGCGAAATATTATGTAAAGGTCCCAATGTTATGATGGGCTATTATAAAGACCCTGAAAAAACTGCTAGTGTGATGACAAATGACTATTTCCATACAGGAGATAAAGGTGAGATTGACGCTGATGGCTTTTTAAAAATTACAGGACGTAAAAAAGAAATGTTTAAAACTTCTGGTGGAAAATACATCATCCCTACACTTCTAGAAAATGAGTTAAAGCAATCTAGATTTATTGAGCAGATAATAGTTATTGGTGAGGGAGAGAAAATGCCAGCTGCCTTAATTCAACCAAATTTTGAATTTGTTAAAGATTGGATAGAACGTAAAAATCACACCGTTGGAGATACTTTAGAAGATATTGCTGCATCTGAAATTATTCAAAAACGCATTCAGAAAGAAGTTGATAAATGCAATAAAAAATTTGGAAAGTGGGAACAAATTAAAAAGTTTGAAATTACTGCCGAAGAATGGTCTATTGATGCAGGACATCTCACACCCACCATGAAAATGAAACGAGACGTTATTAAAAAGATGTATTCTAATTTAATTGAGAATATATATCGTCCATCTTAATTTAAAACACTAAGACAATACTCATTAAACAAATGATTATTAAATAGTTATTCATTTTTTTAGTATATTTAAACATAACCAATTAAAACTAAAAAAATGAAAACAAAGCATTTTCTAGTCTCTGGAATCGTTGGAGGCATCGTAGATTTCCTTTTAGGATGGTTGTTTTACGGCATTATTTTTATAGACACATTTCCACAACCCGAGGAAAGTGGACAAACTATGTTATTTATCTTTCTAGGTTGTTTAACCTTTGGCTTATTTGTATCATACATTTACAATAGGTGGGCACAAATTACAACCGCTGCAACAGGTGCTAAAGCAGGTGCTATCATAGGACTATTTATAGGACTATTTTATAATTTCTTCAATATTGCAATGTACCCTGAATTCACATTTCAACTAGCTGCCTTAGATGTTGGTATTTCTATAGTAATGACAACTATTATTGGTGCTGCTATAGGTGCTATAAATGGTAAATTAGGATAATTATCGCTTTACTTATTCATATAAACACCTCCTAACGAGGTGTTTTTTTGCATACATATTTTTACAATATATTATGCATGCATAATATATTTTTATTATATTTGAAAAATTCTAACTCTCGAGAATGAAAGACAAGACAATAGATTACGTTCTAAGAACCACTTGGCTAACGGTTAATAAAATGTATAACGAAGAAGCTGCTAAATTTGAAAGCACTATGGCAACTGGTTTTACACTGCTTAGTATAGACCCAGAAAAAGGCACGCCTTCAACTGCTTTAGGCCCTAAAATGGGAATGGAAGCTACCAGTTTATCTCGTACATTAAAAACCATGGAAAAAAGAGGCTTAATAGAGCGTCATCCTAACCCAGAAGATGGTAGAGGTGTTTTGATTCATTTAACGGATTTTGGAAAAGAGAAACGAGAGCTTTCAAAAGAAAAAGTGTTAACCTTTAATGAAGCCATCAAAAAAAATATAGACGAAGACAAATTAAGTCACTTCTATGAAGTTGCTGAAACTATAAATGAATTGGTTTCAAATAAAAAAATATATAAAAACAAGTAAATTTTAGTGTAAACAAACATGGGTAAACGCATTATAAAAAAAGTTGCTGTAGTAGGTTCTGGTATCATGGGAAGTGGTATTGCGTGTCATTTTGCTAACATTGGCGTAGAAGTTCTACTTTTAGATATTGTTCCTAGAGAACTTTCAGATGTTGAAAAAGCAAAAGGGTTAACTTTAGAAGATAAAAGTGTTAGAAATCGTTTGGTAAACGATGCACTTAAAGCATCTTTAAAATCTAAGCCCTCTCCTATTTACCATCAAAAATTTGCGAGTAGAATTACAACAGGAAATCTAGAAGATGATATCTCCAAGGTTAAAGACGTAGATTGGATTATTGAAGTTGTTGTGGAACGTCTTGATATTAAAAAACAAGTTTTTGAAAATTTAGAAAAGCACAGAACTCCTGGAACGCTTATTACCAGTAACACGTCTGGTATTCCTATTCAATTTATGAGTGAAGGCAGAAGTGAAGATTTTCAGAAGCATTTCTGTGGTACGCATTTCTTTAACCCACCACGATATTTAAAGTTATTTGAAATTATTCCTGGGCCTAAAACTGATGCCTCTATACTAGAGTTTTTAAATGGTTATGGAGAGCAATACTTAGGGAAGACTTCAGTTGTTGCTAAAGACACACCAGCATTTATAGGAAACCGTATTGGTATATTTAGCATTATGAGTTTATTTCATACGGTAAAGACCATGGGTTTAACCATTGAAGAAGTTGATAAATTAACTGGCCCAGTAATTGGGCGACCAAAATCAGCTACCTTTAGAACAGTTGATGTTGTAGGTTTAGATACTTTAGTACATGTAGCCAACGGTATTGCCGATAATTGTAAGAATGACGAACGTTTAGAACTATTTAAGCTTCCTGAATTTATATCCACTATGGTTGATAATAAATGGTTAGGCAGCAAAACAGGACAAGGATTTTACAAAAAGGTTAAAGGCGAAAGCGGTAAAAGCGAAATTCTGTCATTAGACTTAGATACTTTAGAATATAGACCTAAAAAACGTGCAAAGTTTGCAACTTTAGAGTTAACCAAATCTGTGGATAAAGTTATCGATAGATTCAAAATTTTAGTATCCGGCAAGGATAAAGCAGGAGAATTTTACAGAAAAAGTTTTGCGCAGTTATTTGCTTATGTAACCTATAGAATTCCTGAAATCTCAGACGAACTATATAAAATTGATGACGCGATGAAAGCTGGATTTGGATGGGAACATGGTCCTTTTCAAATTTGGGATGCTATTGGTGTTGAAAAAGGTTTAGAATTAATTAAAGCGGAAGGCTTAGAAGTTGCCAATTGGGTAAATGATATGGTATCTTCAGGTAACACATCATTTTATACTGTACAAAACGGAGCAACTTACTCTTATGATATCCCGTCAAAATCACAAAATAAAGTGCCAGGACAAGATGCTTTTATCATTTTAGATAATATTAGAAAATCTAACGAAGTGTTCAAAAACTCAGGTATTGTTATTGAAGATTTAGGCGATGGTATTTTAAACTGTGAGTTTCAATCTAAAATGAATACCATTGGAGGCGATGTTTTAGCAGGATTAAATAAAGCTGTTGATTTAGCTGAGAAAGATTTCGAGGGATTGGTTATAGGAAATCAAGGTGCTAATTTCTCAGTAGGTGCAAATATTGGTATGATTTTCATGATGGCTGTAGAGCAGGAATATGAAGAATTAAATGGTGCTATAAAATATTTTCAAGATACGATGATGCGCATGCGCTACTCAGCTATACCTACTATCTCTGCACCACATGGTATGTCACTCGGTGGGGCTTGTGAATTGTCAATGCATGCTGATAAAGTAGTTGCTGCTGCTGAAACTTATATTGGTTTAGTGGAATTTGGTGTTGGGGTTATCCCTGGTGGAGCTGGTTCTAAAGAAATGGCGCTTCGTGCTTCTGACACCTTCAGAAAAGGAGATGTGGAGTTAAATGTGCTACAAGAGTACTTTTTAACTATAGGAATGGCAAAAGTATCAACTTCTGCTTATGAAGCTTACGATTTAGGTATTCTCCAAAAAGGAAAAGATATCGTTGTTGTTAACAAAGATAGACAGATAGCTACAGCCAAAGCACATGCAAGACTTATGGCAGATGCAGGATATACACAACCCGTAAAACGTAAAGATGTAAAAGTTCTCGGAAAACAAGCACTAGGTATGTTTTTAGTAGGAACCGATGCTATGGAAGCTAGTAACTATATTAGTGAACACGATCATAAAATTGCTAATAAATTGGCTTATGTTATGGCTGGAGGCGATCTATCTGAGCCTACACTAGTAACCGAACAATATTTATTGGATTTAGAACGAGAGGCTTTCTTAAGTTTATGTACAGAACGTAAAACTTTAGAACGTATCCAGCACATGCTAAAAACGGGGAAACCACTTCGCAACTAATTGCAATTAATTAGAAGTTAGTATTTAGTACTAAGAAGTCTAAGTACTAAAATCTAACAACTAAAGACTAAAAAAGATGAAACAAGCATATATAGTAAAAGCATACAGAACCGCAGTTGGAAAAGCGCCCAAAGGTGTTTTTAGGTTTAAAAGAACCGATGAATTAGCTGCTGAAACCATTCAATACATGATGAAAGAGCTTCCTGAATTGGACAAAAAACGTATTGATGATGTTATAGTAGGTAATGCCATGCCAGAAGGTTCTCAAGGTTTAAACATGGCACGTTTAATCTCATTAATGGGATTAGATATAATTGATGTTCCTGGAGTAACTGTAAATCGCTTTTGTTCCTCAGGAATTGAAACTATTGGAATTGCTACGGCAAAAATTCAAGCCGGCATGGCAGATTGTATTATTGCTGGTGGCGCAGAAAGCATGAGTGCAGTTCCTATGACAGGTTACAAAACAGACCTTAATTACGATCTTGCAAAATCTGGCAGAGAAGAATATTACTGGGGTATGGGAAATACTGCTGAGGCCGTAGCTAATGAATTTAAAGTGTCGCGTGAAGATCAAGATGAATTTGCATACAACTCGCACATGAAAGCCCTAAAGGCGCAAGCCGAAGATAGATTTCAAGATCAAATTGTGCCTATTGAAGTAACACAAACTTATGTTGATGAAAACGGTAAAAAAGCAACAAAGAGTTATACCGTTACCAAAGATGAAGGTCCAAGAAAAGGTACAAATCTTAGTGCTCTAGCAAAATTGCGACCTGTATTTGCGCAAGGCGGAAGCGTTACTGCTGGTAACTCTTCCCAAATGAGTGATGGTGCAGCTTTTGTAATGGTTATGAGTGAGGACATGGTAAAAGAACTGAATCTTGAGCCTATAGCAAGATTAGTAAATTACGCAGCAGCTGGTGTAGAGCCAAGAATTATGGGTATTGGACCAGTTAAAGCTATCCCTAAAGCATTAAAACAAGCAGGATTACAACAAAATGATTTAGAGTTAATAGAGCTTAATGAAGCATTTGCATCTCAATCGCTTGCTGTTATTAGAGAATTAGGTTTAAATCCAGATATCATTAACGTAAATGGAGGTGCAATTGCATTAGGTCATCCATTAGGATGTACTGGTGCCAAACTTTCTGTACAGTTGTTTGATGAAATGCGTAAACGTGATATGAAAGGTAAATACGGTGCAGTAACCATGTGTGTGGGTACTGGACAGGGTGCTTGTGGCATCTTTGAATTTTTAAACTAAAAAAGACATAAAAGAAAATAAATGGAAGCAACAGAAAAAGATATTTTACGCGGCGGTCAGTTTCTAGTAAAAGAAAGCAACTGCGAAGACATTTTTACACCTGAGGATTTTAATGAAGATCAGCTCATGATGAAAGAAGCTGTTTCTGAATTTGTTGATAGAGAAATTTGGTCAAAAAAAGCGCAGTTTGAACAAAAAGATTATGCATTAACAGAATCCTGTATGCGTCAAGCTGGAGAACTTGGCTTTTTAAGTGTTGCCGTTCCTGAAGAATATGGCGGTATGGGTATGGGCTTTGTAGACACATGTTTGGTTTGTGATTATATTTCTGGAGCAACAGGTTCTTTTAGTACTGCGTTTGGAGCACATACAGGTATTGGTACTATGCCAATTACCTTATATGGCAATGAAGCACAAAAACAAAAATATGTACCAAAATTAGCTTCTGGAGAATGGTTTGGCTCGTATTGTTTAACAGAGCCTACTGCTGGTAGTGATGCCAATTCTGGACGAACAAAAGCAGTACTTTCAGATGATGGAAAAACATATAAAATCACTGGACAAAAAATGTGGATTTCTAACGCAGGTTTTTGTAGTGTTATGATTGTTTTTGCTCGTATTGAAGATGATAAAAATATCACAGGTTTTATAGTAGACTACGACCCTGAGAATCCTAACGGAATTACAATGGGTGAAGAAGAACACAAATTAGGAATTCGAGCTTCTTCCACACGTCAGGTATTTTTTAATGAAACTGTAGTGCCTGTAGAAAATATGTTATCTACTAGAGGGAACGGTTTTAAAATTGCAATGAATGCACTTAATGTTGGTAGAATTAAATTGGCAGCAGCTTGTTTAGATGCGCAAAGACGCACTATAACTGAATCTGTAAAATACGCTAATGAGCGCATTCAGTTTAAAACACCTATTTCAAGTTTTGGAGCTATCCGTCAAAAAATTGCAGAAATGGCTACCAACTGTTGGGTTGGAGAAGCAGCGAGTTATCGTGCTGCAAAAGACATAGAAAAACGTATTGAACTTCGCAAAAAAAATGGTAAAGACACACATCAAGAAGCAGAACTTAAAGGTGTTGAAGAATATGCTATTGAATGCTCTATCTTAAAAGTTGCAGTATCGGAATTTGTACAACATTGTACAGATGAGGGTATTCAAATTTTTGGAGGTATGGGCTTTTCAGAAGAAACACCAATTGAATCTGCTTGGAGAGATGCACGTATTGCAAGAATTTACGAAGGTACAAACGAAATTAACCGTATGCTGAGTATTGGTATGCTCATCAAAAAAGCTATGAAAGGACATGTAAATGTTCTCGAACCAGCTATGGCTGTAAAAGAAGAGTTAATGGGTATTCCATCATTTGATGTTCCAGATTACTCAGAATTGTTTTCAGAAGAAAAAAATATCATTAAAAATTTAAAGAAATTGTTTTTAATGGTAGCTGGTGCAGCACTTCAAAAATATGGTGAAAAAATTGAAGAACAACAACAATTAATGTTAGCGTCTTCTGATATATTGATTCAAATTTACTTGGCAGAATCTGCAATTTTACGTGCAGAAAAAATGGCTAAAAAACAAGGAGAAGATAATGTTAAGGAACAAATTGCTATGGCAAAATTAAATTTATTCCATGCTATAGACGTTATTGAAACTGCAGGTAAACACTCCATTATTTCTTTCTCCACAGGCGATGAACAAAAAATGATGTTAGTTGGTTTAAAGCGTTATATCAAATATGTAAACATGCCTAATATTATTGAGCTAAGACATATTATTGCAGAAAAGGTAATTAAAGAAAATAAATATTGTTTTTAGAGTTTAAACTCTAAACATATCGTGTGACTAATTCAAATGTAAAAGGCGCTTCAAATTCAATTTTGAGGCGTTTTTTTATTTCTTTATCTTGTAGTTTTTAAAAAATTGTCTAGTAATGTCCTCTATTATCAGATTTAGAACGTCTTATATATAAATTAAAACTTTTTATCATGAAAACATTTATAATAATAGCGTTTATATTAAAAGGATTTGTATTAACTACTAATGCCTACACTCAATCTGAAAAAGAATTAGAACCAAAATTAGAAAATATAACTTGGATTTCAGGGAATTGGAAAGGTGAAGCCTTTGGAGGGCAAACCGAAGAAAATTGGAGTAAACCATCTGGAGGCTCTATGATGGCAACTTTCAAATTAATAAATGATGGATCAGTTACTTTTTATGAAATAGAAGTAATCAGAGAAGTTAATAACACTTTAGTACTTCAATTAAAACACTTTAATAATAAATTAGAAGGTTGGGAAACAAAAGACGAAACGGTTGACTTTCCTTTAAAACGTATAACAAAAAACAAAGTTGAATTTGAAGGTATGACTTTTGAAAATATTAGTCCTAACGAAATGAACGTTTACGTAGGCGTTAAGCATAAAGACGGGACAGTTGAAACAGTTAAATTCAATTATAAAAGAGATAAATGCAATTAAAACTTACTTTAATTTTTGTAGTCGTAATTCAATGCAGTTACAGTCAATCAGAAAAAGACATTTATGATATTATAAATGCCATTTCAGCTGAACGTATTGAAAAAGATATACAAACACTTGTGAATTTTGGTACCAGAAATACGTTTAGCGACACTATTTCTGAAACGCGGGGTATAGGAGCTGCTCGGAGATGGATAAAAAAAGAATTCGAAACTATTTCTAGCAATTGCAATAATTGCTTAAACGTATCCTATCAGAAAGATTTTGTAACTAAAGAAGGTAATAGTCGTGTACCTCATGATGCTTGGGTAGTTAATGTAGTGGCTATTCAAAAAGGTACTAAATACCCTAATCGTTATGTGATTATGAGTGGCGATATTGACTCTCGTGCAAGTGACACTATGGATTTTACTACAGATGCGCCAGGAGCAAATGATAATGCATCTGGTATGGCAGGAACTATAGAAGCTGCACGTGTTTTATCTAAATACAAATTTGAAAGCAGTATTGTTTACGTTGGTCTGTCTGGAGAAGAACAAGGCCTTTTTGGTGGTGCAGGACTCGCTAAATATGCAAAAGATAATAATTGGGATATTATTGGTGTACTAAATAACGACATGATTGGTAACATCAAAGGTGTAGATGGTGTAATTGACAACAGAACCTTTAGAATTTTCTCTGAACCTGTCCCTCCTACAGAAACAGAACATCAAAGAAAACTGAGACGTTTTTACGGTGGGGAAGTTGATGGTATTTCTAGACAATTGGCCCGTTATATCCATAAAAACACCAGAAAATATATGCCAGAAATGAACCCTATGATGATATACCGATTAGATCGTTTTGGTCGTGGTGGTCACCACCGTCCATTCAACGATTTAGGGTTTGCTGGTGTACGTATTATGGAGGCTCATGAAAATTACACGCAACAGCATCAAGACATTAGAGAAGAAAATGGGATTAAATATGGAGATGTAATAGAACACGTTAACCTTGATTATGCTAAAAAACTTACTGCCGTAAACGCTATTAATTTAGCAAGTTTAGCTTGGGCACCCCCCGCACCAAAAGAAGTCGCTATTGGAGGTGTGGTTGAAGCATCTGCACGCTTTATATGGGAAAAAGTTGATGACGCTAAAGGCTACAAGGTATATTGGAGAGATACCACCTCCCCCACATGGGATAACAGTCGTTATGTTGAAGGGGTTTTAGGCACCACTTTACATGGTATTGTTATTGATAATTATTTCTTCGGAATTGCAACTGTTGGAGAAAATGGCTTTGAAAGCCCTGTTGTATTTCCAAATAGTTTAATGGTACGATAAAATTTTATATAAATGAATTACAACAGACTATTTATAACTTTCTTATTTACACTTTCATTCTTTTTGGGATATTCACAAGGATTATTATCTAAAAAAACAAACTTTACCAGACAAGATACTTTAAGAGGAAGTATTACACCCGAACGCGAATGGTGGGATTTAACCTATTATCATTTAGATATTAAAGTAGAACCTGATAAAAAATTTATTTCTGGCAAAAATACAGTTCAGTACAAGGTTTTAGAAGAAGACTCTATTATGCAAATTGATTTGCAATCTCCTATGAGCATTTTGAAAGTGATACAAGATGAGCAAGAATTAAAAGTGAAGCATGATGGTAACGCACATTTTGTTCATCTTGTAAAAAATCAAACGGTTGGTAATATAGAAACTATCGATATATATTACAAAGGTCATCCAAAAGAAGCTATAAGAGCACCATGGGATGGCGGTATTTCCTGGAAAAAAGATAAAAACAACAATCATTTTATTGCTTCCTCATGCCAAGGTTTGGGTGCAAGTGTTTGGTGGCCTTGTAAAGATCACATGTACGACGAGGTAGATAGTATGAAAATTAGTGTAAACGTTCCAGACAAACTAACCAATGTATCTAATGGAAGATTACAGTTGGTAGAACGTATAGGAGACACAAAAACGTACCATTGGACTGTAAAAAGCCCTATAAATAATTATGGTGTAAATATTAATATTGGTGATTATGTAAATTTCTCTGAGATATATGATGGGATGGCTGGAAAATTAGATATGAACTATTACGTACTAAGTTACAATCTAGAAAAAGCCAAAGCACAGTTTAAACAAGCTCCAAAAATGATGGAAGCTTTTGAGCATTGGTTTGGACAATATCCATTTTACGCAGATAGTTTCAAATTAGTTGAAACACCATATTTGGGTATGGAACACCAAAGCTCTGTAACTTATGGCAATAAATTTAAAAATGGATATTTAGGTAGAGATTTATCAGGTACAGGTTGGGGTTTAAAGTTTGACTTTATTTTGGTTCATGAGTCTGGGCATGAGTGGTTTGCTAATAGCATTACCAATAAAGATGTAGCCGATATGTGGATTCATGAAAGTTTTACCGCGTATTCCGAAAACTTGTATTTAGATTATCATTTTGGAAAAGAAGCTTCTGCTGCCTATGTGATAGGTACGCGTAAGCTTATTGAAAATAAAAACCCGATTATTGGCCTTTATAATGTAAATAAATCAAGTGATGGCACAGATATGTATTACAAAGGTGCTAACATGCTTCATACACTACGTCAGCTTATAAAAGATGATGAGAAATGGCGGAATATTTTGCGTAAAATAAATGTTGAGTTTTACCATCAAACAGTAATAACCAAACAGATTGAAGACTTTTTAAGCAACGAAACTGGCATTGATTTAACTGAGTTTTTTAATCAATATTTAAGAGATACTCGAATTCCAACATTAGAATTTTCTCATAAAAAGAAAAAACTAAGATACAGATGGACCAACATTGTTGACAATTTTGATATGCCCATTCAGATAAAAATTGGAGATGATACGCAATGGATTTATCCAAAATCTGAATGGCAAACATTAGAAACACCTTCAAGTAAATTACCAATTACTGTAGACAAAAACTTTTATGTGTATTCCAAAGAAGTACTTTAAATGACAAAAGATTTACCCGAACTTTATTTTGAAAGAGATACAGATTGGTACGACTGGTTACTTCAAAATCATGCTACCACAAAGGATATTTATCTCATCTTCTATGAATTAGAGCTAAACATACCAACGATGCGCTGGGAAGAAGCTGTTAAAGTAGCACTATGCTTTGGATGGATTGATTCTACTAAAAAGCTTAGGCAATGGTAAAAGAAGGCAATACTTCTCGCCTAGAAACCCCAAGAGTACTTGGAGTGCCTTGAATAAAAAATATATTGAAGAATTAGAAAAAGCTGGATTAATTCATAAGTCTGGTTGTAAAATGATTGATCTTGCCAAAAAAACAGGTACTTGGAGTGCCATGGATGATGTTGAAAACGGCATAATTCCAGAGGATTTAAAAATTGCTTTTGACAAAAATGAACGTGCTTTTGAAAATTATAAAAACTTTTCTAAAGGCTACAGAAAGTCCTATCTCTCTTGGCTACATAGTGCAAAACGAGAAGCAACACGAAAAAAACGCATAACTCAAATTATTGAATTATGCGCTAATAATATTAAAAGCAGAGACGCTTGGTAAAACTATATCCCGCTTATAAAACTCCCATATGGGTCTTTAAACTGCATGCCTTCAGAAAAGCGATGTTTACTCAACTGTTTATATTCCGCTAATGCCCAAAGCACAAATTCTTTAACGAAATAACTATCTTCTTTTTTAAGGTTAGGCTGAAATTTACCTAATAAATCATCCAGTGGAGAAACGGCATCTAACATATTTTTGTATTCTTTATCTCTTAAATCATCTAATAGCTCAAAACCTTCTTTTTGATGGAAAAACCAAGATACGATATCATCATAAGGTGTTTCTTCATCTTGTTTTTTGAGTTTTTCAATCTTCGGAAAAAATTCTTCAAATAAACTTTTAACAGCATTACCTATAAGATTATAGGCTACTACAGCAGCGCCTTCTTGCTCTCCTTCATACACTAATTCTACCTTTCCTGTAACTGAAGGTATTACCCCTACAAAATCACTTAACCTCAAGGTAGTATGTTCATCTCCAGCTATTAAAGCTCGCCTTTCTGCAGTACTTAATAAGTTCTCGAACGCTGTGATGCTTAACCTTGCACTTACACCTGATTTTGCATCTATATATTCGCTTTCTCTAGCTTCAAAAACAATTTGTTCTAATACATCTTTTGCCAAATCTGGCACATATATATTTTCTTTTTGACCTTCAACTAAATTAGCTTCTTGTTCTGTGATTAAGCGAGCTGTTTCAATGTCCTCTGGATAATGTGTTAAAATCTGCGAACCAATTCTATCTTTTAAAGGTGTAACTATACTTCCTCTATTAGTATAATCTTCAGGATTTGCAGTAAATAAAAATTGAATATCTAAGGGCAAACGTACCTTAAACCCTCTAATTTGGATATCGCCTTCTTGCAAAATATTAAATAGCGCTACCTGAATTCTAGCTTGTAAATCGGGTAACTCGTTAATTACAAAAATGCAACGATTGGCTCTTGGTATCATACCATAATGAATCACACGATCATCTGCATAACTCAATTTTAAATTGGCTGCCTTTATAGGGTCTACATCTCCAATAATATCAGCAACCGTTACATCTGGTGTTGCTAATTTCTCGGCAAAACGCTCACTCCTATGCAACCAAGAAATTGGGGTATCATCCCCTTTTTCCTTTATGAGTTCAATTGCATATCGCGAAATGGGGTTTAATGGGTCGTCATTTACTTCAGAACCTGCCACATATGGAATATATTCATCTAATAGATTTAACATCAACCGTGCTAAACGTGTTTTTGCTTGTCCTCGTAACCCTAACAGGTTGATGTTATGTCTTGATAGAATAGCACGTTCTAATTCTGGTATCACCGTATTTTCATATCCATGTACACCTTCAAAAGTAGTTTCTTTATTTTTTATTTTTTGAATCAAATTATCTCTTAACTCATCCTTTATAGATTTTGATTGATATCCTGATTGTTTTAATTCTCCTAAAAGCCTCGCCCTAACCCTCTCCGAAGGAGAGGGAACTGTTTCCTGCTTACTTTTCTCTTTATTGCTCATATTTTTTATTTTATTGTTGAGTGTTTCTCCCCTTTGGGGAGATTGAGAGGGGCTTTTCTATCCTCGTATCCTCTTTTTTCTATTTGTTTCATAATCTTCAAAAATCATTTCTCCTAGACCTTTCAACCCAGTATAGAATGCTTTTCCTTGATTTGCATAGGTAAACTCCCTTACAAATTGCATTAAATAGCTATCTTTTGCTATCATAAATGTTGTGATTGGAATATGCAGACGTCTGGCCTGTTGTGCCATCATGTAGCATTTATTGATAATATGAGTATCTAACCCCATACTATTTTTATAATATTGCCCATCTGGTAAACGTAAACAACTAGGTTTACCATCTGTAATCATAAAAATCTGTTTATTCGTATTTCGCTTTCGTCTTAACAAATCCATCGCTAATTCTAATCCCGCCACCGTATTTGTGTGATAAGGACCTACTTTTAAATATGGTAAGTCTTTAATCTCTATTCGCCATGCATCATTACCAAATACAATAATATCTAATGTGTCTTTTGGATATCTTGTTGTTATTAATTCTGCCAATGCCATGGCTACACGTTTTGCTGGTGTAATGCGGTCTTCTCCATATAAAATCATACTATGGCTAATATCAATCATTAGCACAGTACTCATTTGGGATTTATGCAAGGTTTCTTCAACAACTAAATCATCTTCAGATAGTGTGAAATCAGATATTCCGTGATTTATTTGGGCATTCTTTAAACTTTCAGTCATAGATACTTTATCCAAAGCATCTCCAAATTGGTAGCCTCTAAAATCTCCAGTATGCTCGTCTCCTATTCCTGGACTTTTACTTTTATGATTACCTTGTCCACTACGTTTTATCTTACCAAATATTTGATCTAATGCCTGCTGACGTATTGCTCGTTCCGTCTTAGCAGTAATTGCTAATGAAGAACCATTACCATCAGGGTCTATTTCTTCTCGTAGATAGCCTTTCTTTTTCAGGTCTTCAATAAAATCCTCAATGGTGTACTCTGGTGTGGTAAGCTTGTATTCCTTATCTAATTCTCGTAACCAACTAATCGCCTCATCAAAATCTCCAGAAGTGTGTGTTATAAGTTCTTTAAAAATTTCAAAAAGTGTATCAAAAGGCGATTTGTAAGGTGCTTCGAATGATTTAAAAGCAAATCCTTTTCTAAAAACTTTGTTGTTTTTCATAGCAGTATAAAAATACTACATTTTCAAATAAAAAAAGAAGACTAGTGATAGATTTATCAATTTCTTTAACTAGATCCAAACTTTACAGAAATACACCTCTTCCTTGCCTTAAAAATGTGTTTTAATAATAAGTATGTTTATAGTTTCAAGCTGTACAATTATAATTATTAGACAATTAATATTTCTTATATTAGAGAAATCCTACATTGGGTTTGTTAATTCTTTAAAAGTCAATCAATATGAAAAAATTATTAATCTTTTGTGCTTTGGTTGTTTTCTTCTCTTGTAAAAAAGAGAAAGGCACCAAAGAAGTTGCTTTAAATCTAAAGCAATATACCATTGAACAGTTCATGGATAATGAAGCTGTAGGCGGAGGAAGTTTTTCTCCAGACAAATCAAAGCTGTTAGTATCTAGCAACAAATCGGGCATTTATAATATGTATACTGTGCCAACAACTGGTGGCGAGTTTGTACCAATTACTCAGTCTGATTCCTCATCAGTGTTTGGAATATCCTATTTCCCAGAAGATGAGCGTATGTTATATCGTGCAGATAATAATGGAGATGAGATATACCATATCTACCTTAGAGATATAGATGGTTCTATAAAAGATTTAACTCCAGATGAAGGTGCAAGAGCCACTTTCTACGGTTGGGCCCATGATGGCAAAAGTTTTGGCTACGGTTCTAATAAGAGAGATAAACGTTTTATGGATATATATGAGATGAATGTTGAAGACATGTCCTCTACACTTATATATAAAAATGATGAAGGTTATAATATGAATACTATTTCTAGCGATAAAAACCTTTTTGCATTGAGTAAAACCATTAACACTAACGATAGTGATTTGTTTATTTACAATAGAAATAACAAATCTCTTACCAAAGTTAATGAAAACCAAAGTTCAAATTCTGGACAAGATTTTTCACTAGACGGAAAATCACTTTATTATACAACTGATAAGGGTAGTGAGTTTTCGTATGTTATGAAATACGATATTGTTACTGGAAAAAAAGAAAAGATTTTAGAAAAACCATGGGATATTATGGGGATGTATTTTACTCATAACGAAAAATATATGGTAGCATATATTAATGAAGATGGAAAAAATGCTATTGAAATAACAGATGTAGCATCTGGTAACATTATAGATTTACCAGACTTTAATAATGGTAATATTACTAGTGTTGGATTTTCTAGAGACGAAAATATGATGCGCATGTATGTTGGCGGCTCTAATAGTCCTGCAAATTTATTCACATATAATATTAAGACTAAAGCGCAACATAAATTAACAGATGTACTTAATGATGAGATTGCCCCAGAGCATTTGGTAAAAGCAAAAGTAATTAGATACAAATCTTTTGATGGTGTTGAAATTCCTGCAATTTATTATTTACCTCATCAAGCTTCAACAGAACATAAAGTCCCTGCGCTAGTATTAGTTCATGGTGGCCCTGGTGGCCAGAGCAGACAAAACTTTAGTTCGCTCACTCAATATTTGGTAAACCATGGGTATGCCGTTTTAGCAGTAAATAATAGGGGAAGTAGTGGGTATGGCAAAACGTTTTTTCAAATGGATGATTTAAACCATGGTGAGAAAGATTTACAAGATTGCGTAGAAGGCAAAAATTGGTTAAAAATTCAACCTGAAATTGATGCTAATAAAATAGGTATTATGGGTGGCTCTTACGGTGGTTATATGACTATGGCTGCCTTAACTTATAAACCTGAGGAGTTTGCAGTTGGTGTTAACATTTTTGGTGTAACAAATTGGTTACGTACATTAAAAAGTATTCCGCCATGGTGGGAATCATTTAAAGATGCACTTTACAAAGAACTTGGAAATCCGCATACAAAAGATTCTGTACGATTAAGAAGAATTTCTCCTTTATTCCATACTGACAAGGTTACAAAACCATTAATCGTTCTACAAGGTGCAAAAGACCCAAGGGTTCTTCAAGTAGAATCTGATGAAATAGTTGAAGGCGTAAAGAAAAATGGTGTTCCAGTTGAATATGTTTTATTTGAAGATGAAGGCCATGATTTTGTGAAAAAGAAAAATCAAATTGAAGCCTATAGCAGTATTTTAAAGTTTTTAGACACCTACTTGAAAAAAGAAAATCAACCCATTGATGGAGAATCACAAGTAAAAGAAATTGAGGCAAAAAATGCTGAATAATAAAATAAGGCTCTGAATATTTCAGAGCCTTATTTAGTTTATCTTTTATTCCACACGCCGCAGTCCATTGGAATCTTCGATTTTTATGTATTTACCAACCGTAGAAATTAATCCCTGTTTTTTGAACTGAGATAGTACTCTTATTGCCGATTCTGTAGCAGTACCTACAATATTAGCGTAATCTTCACGAGATAACATAAGGCTTATTGTACCATCAGGGTTAGTTCCAAAATTCTTCTCTACATAAAGCAGAGTTTCGGCTAAACGCTGTTTTACTGATTTTTGAGCCATGTCTACAATGATGTCGTCAGCTTCCTTTAGATCATGCGCCATATCTTTTAACATGTCTAATGTAAACTTAGGGTTTCTTTGTAAATCTGAGATGATTTCACTCTTAGGTATAAAACAAACTTCCATATCATTTAAGGCAGTAGCTTGTAAGTTAGAACTTTCGTTAGACACCAAAGAACGCTGCCCGATAAGCTCTCCTTTAACAACCATCTTTACAATTTGATCTTTACCATTTTCACTCAATTTAGTTAACTTACATATACCGTCCTTAACACAGTAAACACCATTTATGGTCTCTCCTTCATCAAAAATAACTTCTCCCTTCTTGATAGTTCTGGATGTTTTACAACTAGAGATACGAACTAGCTCATCTTTAGTTAAAGATTTTAGTGCATTAAATTGTTTGATAATGCATTGTTCACATTTACTCATACCAGACCTATTTAGTATTGTAAAAATAGGCAAACAAATCCGTAAAACCAATAGTAAGTAATAGTCTGAAACGAATATTTTATTTTACGAAAAACATGACGGATGTCATATTTTAAAAGCTTCTTATGTATCAATTTTGCTTTAGGTAAAAAGAGCAAATATTATGGAAGCAAAAACATGTTTCCACTGTGGTTTAGATGCCACAACTTCAGGAATTTTTTTTGATGAAAAATCATTTTGTTGCAATGGTTGTAAAACTGTGTATGAGATATTTTCTACTAACGATTTAACTTGTTATTACGATTTACAAAACGCACCAGGTGCTACACCAAAAGAGATAGAAGGCAAGTATAATTTTTTAGATAATGAAAAAATTGTAGAAAGCCTTTTGGAGTTTAATGATGAGAAAACACAAATTGCGACGCTTTACATTCCTCATATTCATTGTAGTTCCTGTATTTGGATATTAGAAAATTTAAATAAGTTGCATCCTTCAATTAGTACATCTATTGTAAATTTTGGAAAGAAAACTGTTAGAGTAAATTACAACACTACGCATTTTTCTTTAAAAGAATTGGTTAGGCTTCTAAACAGTATCGGCTACGAACCCTTTATAAGTTTGGATGATTATAGTGTTGGTAAAAAAAATGCAGATCGTTCTTTAATTTATAAACTGGGAATTGCGGGATTTGCCTTTGGAAATATTATGTTTTTGTCGTTTCCTGAATATTTCCAAGTTGATGGTTTTTGGATTGAGCAATATGCCCCTGTTTTTAGATGGCTCATGTTTACTTTTTCACTTCCAGTAGTTTTTTATTGTTCTCAAGACTATTTTATTTCTGCATACAAAGGCCTAACATCTAAACTTTTAAATATTGATGTACCCATTGCTTTGGGTATTACAGTTTTGTTTTTAAGAAGTACTGCTGAAATTGTATTTGATATTGGTACTGGCTTTTTTGATAGCTTGTCTGGATTGGTGTTCTTCCTGCTACTCGGGAAATTTTTTCAACAGAAAACTTATAATTTTTTATCGTTTGAACGTGATTACAAATCTTATTTCCCTATCGGAATTACCAAAATAGACAATAAAGGCAAGGAGCAATCTATTCAGGTATACGATATTAAAAAGGGAGATAGACTTTTAATTAGAAACGAAGAGTTAATTCCTGTAGACTGTATTTTAATTAATGGTAATGCTAGGATTGACTATAGTTTTGTAACTGGAGAATCCGATGCCGTTTCAAAACAATCCGGCGATAAACTTTTTGCTGGAGGTAAACAAACCGAAGGTAGTATTGAAGTGGATGTTTTAAAAACTGTTGAGCAAAGTTACTTAACACAACTATGGAGTAACGATGTGTTTAACAAAAATAAGGAAGATAGCTTTACCAATCTTACTAATAGTATCAGTAAGCAGTTTACTTTAGCTGTACTCAGTATCGCGATACTAGCAACAAGCTATTGGCTAATCGTGGATAGTTCTAAGGCATTAAATGTATTTACCGCGGTACTTATTATTGCTTGCCCTTGTGCTATTGCTTTGGCTGCACCGTTTACTTTTGGGAACTTATTACGCATTTTTGGTAAGCAAAAATTTTATGCTAAAAACGCCTCTGTTATCGAACAATTGGCTGCAATTAACACCATAATTTTTGATAAAACTGGAACTATTACAGCTAATAAGGAAACCACCATAGCTTACGAAGGCACTGCGCTTTCTGAAGCTGAGGAAGTACTATTAAAGAGCTCTTTAAGAAATTCTAACCACCCGTTAAGTCGTTCGTTATATGCGCTTTTGGAAGATAATGATATTTTAACTTTAGAAGATTATGAAGAGCATATTGGTAAGGGTATCTCGGCAAAACATCACACAAATTCTATTAAAATTGGATCTGCGCCTTTTGTTGGCTATACTTCTGAAACTACTACTTTAAATACCACTGTTCATGTAAGTACAAACAATACTTATAAAGGTAGGTTTACCTTTTATAACAAATATAGAAAAGGACTTTCGAAATTATTTAATCAGCTGAAGAAAGGTTATGATTTAGTGATTTTATCCGGAGATAATGCTGGAGAAAAAGAAAACTTAACTAAACTATTACCTGCTAAAACAAAGCTGTTTTTTAATCAGAAACCTGAGGATAAATTGGAATACATAAAACACCATCAAAACTCTGGTGCAAAAGTATTAATGATTGGAGATGGTTTGAATGATGCTGGTGCATTGGCACAAAGTGATGTTGGCATTGCTATCTCGGAGAATGTAAATGTATTTTCTCCTGCTTGTGATGTTATTTTAGATGCTACCCAGTTCAACAAATTATACGATTTTATTAAAGCCTCAAAAAAAGCGATAACCATTATAAAATGGAGTTTTGCGCTATCGTTTATCTACAACACTATAGGTTTATATTTTGCTGTTACAGGGCAACTGGCTCCTGTAGTAGCTGCTATTTTAATGCCTTTAAGTTCTATTAGTATTGTAGCATTTACAACAGTTTTTACCAACGTTTTGGGAAGAAAACTAAAATAGAGGCTGTAATGAATTTGGCAGATTAGTGCGTTAGGGATTGAACGGCATGTTTGAAATCCCCGACGTAGGAGGGATTGAGTAGTGAAAGCCCGACCCCTTGTGGGTAACGCCCAAAGAATAAAAGGAAACATGATAAATGTCATCTTTTAAAAATAAGTATGAAAGTATTTTTGAACCATAACTTCAATTAGGTATGAGTGTTATATATATTTTGCTAGCAGTAAGCATTATAGTGGCTATTGCATTTTTTGTAGCCTTTGTGATTGCCGTTAAAAAAGGGCAGTTTGATGATAGCTACACCCCTTCAGTACGCATATTATTCGAAGACGAATTGATAAAAGATAAAACCAATAAAACGATACTAACCAAGAAAGAATAAATTTTTAGATATGGAAATGCAACAATTTCATTACGATAATAAAATCGTTACTAAATTCCTTTATGCAACCATTATTTTTGGCGTTGTAGGAATGGTAGTAGGTTTACTGCTTGCCTTTATGTTTTTATTCCCTAATTTAACTGATGGCATCTCATGGTTGAGTTTTGGACGTTTACGCCCATTACACACTAATGCTGTGATTTTTGCCTTTGTAGGGAATGCCATGTTTGCTGGGGTATACTACTCGTTACAACGCTTATTAAAAACACGTATGGCGAGTGACCTTTTAAGTAATATTAACTTTTGGGGGTGGCAGCTAATTATTGTTGCTGCTGCTATTTCCTTACCGCTAGGATACACAACATCTAAAGAATATGCTGAACTAGAATGGCCTATTGATATTGCTATTGCACTAGTTTGGGTTGTTTTTGGTGTGAATATGATTTGGACGATTTTAAAACGTCGTCAACGTCATTTATATGTAGCTGTTTGGTTTTATATTGCTACGTTTGTTACCGTTGCAGTACTCCATATTTTTAACAGTTTGGAATTACCTGTTAGTGGTTTAAAAAGTTACTCTGTTTACGCAGGTGTACAAGATGCCTTGGTACAATGGTGGTATGGGCATAATGCGGTAGCATTTTTCTTAACAACACCTTTCTTAGGACTGATGTATTACTTTGTTCCTAAAGCTGCTAACAGACCTGTGTATTCCTATAGATTATCTATTGTACACTTCTGGTCATTAATATTTATTTATATCTGGGCAGGGCCACATCACTTATTATATACTGCTTTACCAGACTGGGCTCAAAACCTTGGTGTCACGTTTTCTGTTATGTTATTAATGCCGTCTTGGGGTGGTATGATAAACGGATTATTAACCTTACGCGGTGCTTGGGATAAAGTACGTACAGATCCTGTTTTAAAATTTATGGTAGTAGCTATTACTGGTTACGGTATGGCTACTTTTGAAGGCCCTACGCTATCGCTTAAAAGTGTTAATGCGGTTGCTCACTTTACAGACTGGATTATTGCCCACGTGCATGTTGGTGCCTTAGCTTGGAATGGGTTTATGGCTTTTGGATTGATTTACTACTTAATTCCAAGATTATTTAAAACAAAGTTATACTCTTTAGGTTTAGCCAATTTACATTTCTGGTTAGGCACCTTAGGTATTATTATTTATGCTTTACCAATGTACGTTGCTGGATTTACGCAATACGCTATGTGGCAACAGTTTAATCCTGATGGCACTTTAGTTTATGGTAACTTTTTAGAAACGGTTACTGAAATTATACCTATGTATTGGATGCGTGCCATAGGTGGTACGATGTATATTATAGGCATGCTTATCCTAGTTGCAAATGTTATTGCCACAGTAAGAAATGGTAGTAAAGTTGAAGATGAATTGGCAGAAGCACCAGCTTTAGAACGTGTTACCAAAAAGCGTACTGCAAGTGAAGGTTGGCACACTTGGCTTGAGAGACGCCCTATACAACTAACCTTATTAGCAACGGTAGCTATTTTAATTGGAGGTATTATACAGATTGTACCAACAATTATGGTAAAATCAAATATTCCAACTATTGCTAGTGTAAAACCATACACACCTCTAGAACTTGAAGGTAGAGACATTTATATCCGTGAGGGTTGTGTGGGTTGTCACTCTCAAATGATTCGGCCGTTTAGGCATGAGGTTGAACGTTATGGCGAATACTCAAAAGCTGGGGAGTATGTATATGACCATCCATTCCTTTGGGGTAGTAAACGTACTGGACCTGATCTACACAGATTAGGTGGAAAATATTCAGACAACTGGCACTTTAACCACATGTACGATCCCCAAAGTACCTCATCAGGATCTATCATGCCGCGTTATCAGTGGTTAATTAAAAACGAATTGGACAAATCTCAAACCGAAGCCAAAATGAAAACTATGGTTTCGCTTGGTGTACCATATTCTGATGAAGACATCGCCAACGCCCAACAAAGTATGTTGGAGCAAGGTAGCCAAATTGAAGAAAACTTACATAACGATCCTGATTTCGCAAAAATATACGAAGCAGACAAAAAATACGCTGCAGAAAATAGCGAAACCTTCATTGAAATGAAAAATAGAGAGATTGTGGCTTTAATTGCTTACTTGCAACGTTTAGGAACAGACATTAAAGTAGAAACCGCCCAGAAATAGTTAGTGGTTATTGGTTGGTGGTTATTAGTTAAAGCTGCCGACCATAACCAGTAATCAAAAACTTGAATATCATGTTAAAATTTGTAAAACATCACATGGAGAGCATTACAGGGATTGAGATCTATCCAATCATTTCATTGCTTATCTTTTTTATCTTTTTCATAGCGCTTTTTTGGTGGGTAGTAACTGCAAAAAAAGACTATATAAAAAGAGTTAGTAATATACCATTAGACAACCAAAATAACGACACATTATGAAACCGACAGTTCTAAATATCTTCTTATTTCGGAATTGTCGTGGAGGTTACATTTGTCCGCTAAAAAACAATAAAACAACCATCAAATGAAAAATTTAATTCCATCTTGGATTCGCGTTCCAGTTATATTCTTTATCATCTTTGGAGCAGTTGAGTTCTTTATAGATTCTGGTGAGAAACCTGCATTTATTGAATACCCTACAGTACTATTATTTCTCTTATTAGTATTGCTAATTCTAATTGCCATTGAAGCGATTGTTGGCGCATTAGAAAATGTAATGCTTCATAAGTTAGACGAAGAAGCTAAGGCCCGCTTCTTGGCTGAAAAGGAAAAAACATATCAATTCACTTGGCTAAAAGAAACCTATAAAAAACTATTGGGACAAAAGCCTATTGAAGAAGAAGGCGAAATCATATTAGACCACAATTATGATGGTATTAAAGAGCTAGATAATAACTTACCCCCGTGGTGGCTCTACGGGTTTTATGCATCGATAGTTTTTGCTGCCATTTATCTCGTAAGATTCCATATATTTAATGGGCCTACACAATTAGACGAGCTAGATACGCAATTGGCAGAGGCCAGAATAGAGATTGAAGCATACAAAAAAACAGCAAAAGACTTAGTGGATGTTAATACAGTAGTATTACTTACTGATGCTGAAGATTTGAGTACTGGTAAATCTATTTTTGAAACCAATTGTGTTGCATGCCACATGGCAGATGGCGGTGGTGGTATTGGTCCAAACTTAACCGATAAACACTGGATATTAGGTGGTGGTATTAAAAATGTATTTAAAACAGTTTCTGAAGGCGGACGCTCTGGGAAAGGTATGATTCCTTGGAAAGCTCAACTGAAAGCATCGCAAATAGCCAAAGTAGCAAGCTATGTGTTAACGCTTCAAGGTACTACCCCAGCAAACCCTAAAGCTCCTGAGGGAGATATTTGGGTAGATGAAACTGTACCTACTGAGTCTCCTGAAGTACAAACTGACGCAACTAATACAAAATAAGAAATTAAGCGAAGTTCTTTAACCAAACCTACGAGACTTTGACCTTTTAGGATACATAAAAAAATGGAAACCCCAGAAAACGAAATATTCAGAGATTCAATTGGTACTATTACCGAAGATGGTAAACGTGCTTGGGTATTTCCTAAAAAACCAAGTGGTAGGTTTTACGAGTACCGTAAGTACGTTAGTTACTTTTTACTGGCTTTCCTATTTCTGTCTCCATTTATAAAAATCAATGGTAACCAATTTTTGATGTTCAATATATTAGAGCGTCGGTTTAATATTTTTGGATTTCCGTTTTGGCCACAGGACTTTCACTTGTTTGTAATTTCCATGTTAATTGGTGTAATCTTCATCACATTATTTACAGTGGCTTTTGGACGTATTTTTTGTGGATGGATTTGTCCGCAAACCATTTTTATGGAAATGGTTTTTAGGCGAATAGAATATTGGATTGAAGGCGATCGTAACAAACAACGTAAACTTGATAGACAAAAATGGAATACTGAGAAAATTAGAAAAAAAGGAATTAAATTTCTAATATTCGCCATCATTTCTTTTTTAATTGCTAATGTATTTTTGGCTTATTTGATTGGTAGTGATAAATTGATAGGATACATTACTGATGGCCCATTTAACCACTTAAGCACCTTAATTTCTTTATTAATATTTACTGCTGTATTTTATTTTGTGTTTGCTTGGTTTAGAGAACAAGTGTGCATTATTGCATGTCCTTATGGAAGATTACAAGGCGTACTTTTAGATACCAAATCCATTGTTGTAGCATACGACCATAAACGTGGAGAGGGAGAAAATGGTAGAAAGAAATTCAGAAAAAATGAAGACCGTGCCAATTTAGGTCATGGAGATTGTATAGATTGTTTACAGTGCGTACACGTTTGCCCTACAGGTATTGATATTAGAAATGGTACGCAACTAGAATGTGTAAACTGTACAGCTTGTATTGATGAGTGCGACCATATCATGGAAAGTATTAATCTTCCAAAGGGATTGATTAGATATGCTAGTGAAGAAAACATAGAACGAAAAGCCAAGTTTAATCTTACGGCCAGAATGAAAGGTTACATTGCAGTACTTTCTATAATGATTGGTTTATTAGTTGGAATGCTGTTTTTACGACATGATGTAGAAGCCAATGTATTACGGTTACCTGGGCAATTATACGAACGCAAAGAACGGAATATTATTAGCAATGTTTTTACTTATAAATTGGTAAACAAGACTTCTGATGATATTAAAGACGTTAGCCTGAAATTAATGTCTCATAAAGGAGAATTAAAATTGGTATCTACTCATGATACATTTGTAGTACCAAGACAAGATATTGCAGAAGGGACGTTATTTATTGAAATAGACAATTCGGCTTTAACAGGAGATAGAAATAAAATTAAAATAGGTGTATATAAAGGCGATAAACTTATAGAAACAACAACAGCTAACTTTTTAGGACCGAGGAGTTACAGGTAACTGAGTTTACTGTAAACAGTTGCAGTAAAGCAGTCTTACCCTTTAGGTAAAATGACGTTATCGGATAAGTACATTAGAAATTGAACGGCATACTTGAAAACCAAGACATGGGAAGGATTGAGTAGTAAAATATTTGTATTCATTAATTCCAAATAAAATGCGTAAATAAAGCAAGAACCAAAAGGGAAATTATTATAAACACATAAGATTATGAAACTAAATTGGGGAACCGGAATTGTACTAGCTTTTATAGGCTTTATTGCCTTTATAATGTACTTTATAATATCTATGAGTATTGGAGATAGGTTTGACAATACCTTAGTAAGCGAGGATTATTATAGTGAGGAATTAAAATACCAAAAAGATATAGATAAGCTAAAAAATGCTAAAGACTTAAAAATAAAAATTAGTTACAAAAGAACTAACGAAGGATTAAGAATTAGTTTTCCTGAAGGTATCAATTATAAAAAAATCACTGGAAAATTGTTCCTGTATAGGCCATCTAACAAACAACTAGACTTTGAAACTGCTATTTCATTGTCTAATTCTTATTTGCTCATACCTGACGAACGTTTGGTAGATGGCCGTTGGAACATTAAAGTAGATTGGCAATATAACGGAAAATCTTATTTATTTAAGGAATCTATAAACTATTAACATGTTATTATCGGCATTTATACTGGGGCTATTAGGGAGTTTTCACTGCATTGGCATGTGTGGCCCTATTGCTTTTATGTTGCCCGTTGATCGTTCCAATTGGGTAAAAAAAACATCACAAATTACGATATATCATTTTGGCAGGCTACTGGCTTACAGTATTATCGGACTCATTTTTGGGCTAATTGGTAAAAGCCTTTATATTTTTGGTCTGCAACAACAATTATCTATTATTATTGGAGTTTTAATGATTTTAGTAGTTATCATTCCTCAAAAAACATTAAATAAACACAACTTTTCTAAACCAATTTATAGGATTATTTCCAAAATAAAATCAGCTTTAGGTAGTGCACTTAAAAAGAAAACTATGGATACTTTTTTAACCATCGGTTTTTTAAACGGCTTCTTACCTTGTGGCTTGGTATATATGGCACTGTTTGCTACTATTGCAGGAGGTAACGCAACCCAAGGTAGCTTATACATGGCTGTTTTTGGCTTGGGCACCATTCCATTAATGACTACAGCAATCTATTTTAGCCACCTCCTAAAAGGCAAGGTAAGACAGCGTATACAAAAAGCCATCCCTGTTTTTGTGGTAATTATCGGTACACTCTTTATTTTACGTGGTCTAGGTCTTGGTATTCCATACCTTTCTCCTGCACCTATTTACGATATGGTAACTAATAGTATAGATTGTCATTAAAATTAATGAAGTTCTCATGTTAAGACGTGGTCGGGCCTGCCTATCTGCCAAAATTATGTTTTATAACCAAAAACCCTCTCTTTTTGCAAAATACACTTTCCTGTAAACCCTCATTATTTATACACGTTATACATATCCATAAGATTTACTTATAGATAATATTAGTAAAAATAATAGTTTTATTAACAGTTTTAATAGTATTGCTATTATTTTTGCGTTTAAAATAATTATTTATGGACTCATTACTTTCAAATTTAAAGATTGCCGTTCCAGAAAAAATATATGTAAAAGATCCTGAATCATCATCTTTAGGAAAACGTATTGTAGAACACAGCATTATTTTAATAGACGACATTGGTTTTGATAGTTTTACTTTTAAAAAACTAGGCTCCTTAATAGGCTCTAACGAAAGTTCTATATATCGCTATTTTGAAAGTAAACATAAACTATTACTGTATTTGTCCTCATGGTACTGGGCATGGATAGAGTATCAATTGGTAATTGAAACTCACAACCTTAACCCGTCGGATAAATTACTAAAAGGCATTGAAGTAGTATCTAGAAGAACTAAGGAGGATTCAAACTTCTCGCATATTAACGAAGTGATTTTAAATCGTATTATGGTAAACGAGAATTCTAAATCATTTTTAACCAAAGAGGTAGATCAAGAAAATAAAGAGGGCTACTTTGTGATCTATAAACGTATCGTACACCGTTTACGAGATATGGTTATTGCATTAAAACCCGATTATATTTTCCCATCTAGTTTGGCTAGTACTATCATAGAAGGGAGTTTACATCAACACTTTTTAAAAAGCCATTTCAAATCCATGACAGATTGTGATACAGACATAACCCCAACAGAATTTTATAAAGATTTAGTATCAAAAACTTTACAATACTAACTATGGAACAATTAATAATGACACCCTGGAAACGTCTTGTAGGGTTACTAAAATTAGAAAAAAGAGACATCTTACAAATATTTTACTATGCCATTTTTGCTGGGGTTGTAGCGTTATCTCTGCCACTTGGAATACAAGCTATTATAAACCTTATTCAAGGTGCTCAAATATCAACATCTTGGGTAATTCTTGTAATTATAGTTACATTAGGTGTTGCTTTTCAAGGGTCGTTGCAATTAATGCAACTTAGGATAATTGAAACCATACAGCAGCGTATCTTTATGCGTTCTTCTTTCGAACTGGCTTACAGGTTTCCAAAAATTAAGATGGCAGAATTACGCAACTATTATCCGCCAGAGTTAGCCAATAGATTTTTTGATACGCTTACTATACAAAAAAGCTTATCAAAAATATTGATAGATGTACCTACAGCTGTTTTACAAATTGTGTTTGCACTAATATTACTATCGTTTTACCATCCATTTTTTATTATTTTTGGCTTGCTACTATTAATTCTAGTGTTTGTCGTATTTAAATTTACTGCAATAAAGGGTTTAGAGACAAGTTTAAAAGAATCTAAAAACAAATACAAAGTTGCGCATTGGATTCAAGAAATTGCGCGATCTGTAATAAGTTTTAAATTATCTGGAAGCACAAGTTTAGGTATTCATAAAAACGATCTACTTGTTAGTGAATACTTAAAAGCTCGTGAAAGTCATTTTAGAGTTTTGGTTTTGCAATTTATTCAAATGATAAGCTTTAAGGTTATTGTTACAGCAAGCTTGTTATTAATAGGTGGGGCCTTGGTACTAAATCAAGAAATGAATATTGGACAGTTTGTCGCTGCAGAAATCATTATTCTTCTTGTGATTGCTTCAGTTGAAAAATTAATTTTGGGCTTAGAGTCTTTCTATGACACCCTCACTTCCCTTGAAAAAATAGGTCAGATTGTAGATAAGGATATGGAAAGTCAATCTGGAGAACAAATTCCAACTAGCAAAGGGTTATCTGTAGAATTAGAAAATGTATCTTATGGAGTTAACAATAGAGACAAACACATTCTTAAAAATATTTCCCTTAAAATAAACCCTAAAAGTAGAATACTTATAAAGGGAGAAAGTGGTTCTGGTAAGTCTACGTTGTTACGTTTAGTATCTGGTGTTATAGAGGCAACCTCAGGACATGTTTATGTTAACGAGATGTCTATAAGCAGTCTACACTTAAACTTTTATCGCTCCCAGTTAGGCTTATCACTTTCAGACGAAACTCCTTTTGAAGGCACTATTAGAGATAATCTAACGTTTTCTAACACTTCTATTACAGACGATAAAATTCATGAAGTATTAGAGGTTGTAGGGCTTAAAAACTTTCTTAAGGAGCAACCCAATGGTTTAAATACCATTCTTTATCCTGACGGTAGACAATTATCCTATACCCTATCTAAAAAGTTAGTGTTGGCTAGGGCAATTTTAAAATCACCAAAAATATTAATTCTTGAAGATGCCCTAGATAGATTTAATAAAAAAGAAACCAGTGCTATCATTGAATATTTAACTGACAGCAGTAAACCTTGGGGACTTGTTGTAGTAAGTAGTAGCAGTGCATGGATTAATAAATGTACTGAGATTATTACCCTAGAAAAAGGTTCTATTAAAATTTAAAAACGAATAGTTATGCTTAATATTTCACATAACCAACTAAACAAAAAAATAGACCTATCTAAATTTAAGTCTGGGGAGGATATAATGAACAAAGAATACTACAAGTATTTTAATAGGTTTTTATTAGGAGCTGCCATACTTATGTTTATCGTGTTGTTTTTACCTTGGACGCAGAACATTTCTGGTAAAGGTTTGGTTACCACGCTGAAACCAAATCAGCGTCCGCAAACCATTCAATCTCAAATACCTGGACGTATAGAAGATTGGTATGTACAAGAGGGCGATACTGTAAAAGCGGGAGATACCATTCTAAGAATTTCTGAAATTAAGAGTGAGTATTTTGATGACCGATTGGTGGAACGTACCAACGACCAGATTGTAGCAAAATCATCTTCTGTTAATGCTTATGGCGGAAAGGTAGAAGCTTTAAACAGACAAATTTCTGCCTTGCAAAGCGAGCGTTCTTTAAAACTAGAGCAAACCAGAAACAAACTGCTGCAATCGCAACTTAAGGTAAAAAGCGATAGTATTGATTTAGAAGCAGCAAAAACCAATTTAAAAATTGCCGAAACGCAGTATAATCGTATTGCTACACTACAAGAAGAGGGGTTAAAGGCTGTAAAAGATGTTGAAGAAAAACGTTTAAAATTACAGGAAACCCAAGCAAAATTTATATCACAACAAAACAAGTATTTGGCAAGCCAAAACGAAGTGATAAATGCAGAATTAGAACTTTCCAGAACCAAAGCCTCGTTTGCAGATAAAATATCTAAGGCACAGAGTGATATGTTTACGGCACAATCCAGTCAGTTTGATACCAGAGCACAGGTTACGAAACTAGAAAATGCTAAAACTAATTACGAACGTAGAAATAGTTTGTTATATGTAACAGCTCCTGTAAACGGCATCATCAATAAAGCCCTAAGAGGTGGTTTAGGCGTTACATTTAAAGAAGGAGAAGAATTAGTAGGCATTATGCCATTGCAATACGATTTAGCAGTTGAAACATTTGTTCGCCCTATAGATTTACCGTTAATACATATTGGAGAACATGTACGTGTACAATTTGATGGTTGGCCTGCCATAGTTTTTAGTGGATGGCCCAATGTATCTTATGGTACTTATGGTGCAAAAGTTGTAGCTATAGAAAATTTTATAAGCGATAATGGTAAATATAGAATACTACTAGCACCAGATGAGTCAGACCATGAGTGGCCAACTGCTATTCGTGTAGGCTCTGGAGCGCAAACTATTGCCTTACTAGAAGATGTCCCAATTTGGTTTGAGCTATGGCGACAAATTAACAGTTTCCCTCCTAACTATTACCAACCTGAAGGAAACAAAACAGCCTCAAAAAAAGATAAAAAATGAGAATAACCATAGTAAGTATACTAATTTTCTTTAGTGGTTTAGCCTCAGCCCAAGATTCTACTTCGGTAATTTCCTTAGCTGAATATTTAGGGTATGTTAAATCGTTTCACCCTATTGTAAAACAAGCTAATTTGGTCATAAACGAAAGTGAAGCCAAATTAATGAAGGCTCGTGGTGCATTCGATCCTAAGCTTGAAGTGGATTACGACAGAAAGAAATTTAAAAATACGGAGTATTTTGATAAGCTAAATGCTACTTTTAAAATCCCAACATGGTTTGGCATTGAGTTTAAAGGCAACTTTGAAGAAAACACTGGGGAATTCCTTAATCGAGAAGCCGACGTTCCGCTGGATGGCTTATACAGCGCGGGGGTTTCTATACCAGTAGCTCGTGGCTTACTTACCAACAAACGTATGGCTATGTTAAGGCAATCGCGTTTGTATATAAAACAAGCACAGGCAGATAGGCAAATACTTGTTAATAATATTATATACGAAGCTACTGTAACCTATTTTAACTGGCTACGACGCTATAATGAAAAACGTGTTTATGAGGATTTTTTAGAAAATGCCGAAATACGCTTCAATGGCATAAAAAAGAGTCATGAAGTTGGAGATATGCCTGCTATTGATACTTTAGAAGCTAGAATTGCACTTAATAATAGAAAATTAAATTTAGAGAAATCTAGAATAAAATTTATTAAAGCCTCATTAGAGCTATCTAATTTTATATGGTTGGATAACAATACTCCTGTTGAACTGGAGACTGGTGTTGTTCCTGATGTAGATACGTTTTTATCTGTTGATGAGACCTTGAACACTTCTGGCCTTGATGTTGAAAGTTTTGATATTGAAAACCATCCAAAACTACAATCCCTAGATTATAAAATTAAGAGTTTAAATATTGAAAAACGTTTAAAGGCAAACAATCTATTACCTCAAATAGATTTACAGTATAACTTTTTATCAGAAACACCAGAAGTAGCCAGATCGTTTAGTACCTCAGCTTATAAAAGTGGATTAAACATCAATTTTCCGTTATTTTTAAGGAAAGAACGTGGCGATTTAAGGTTAGCTAAATTGAAGTTGCAAGATACTAGATTTGAAGTACAAGATACTAGAGTTAGCCTTAGAAATAAGATTGATGCCATTGATCAAGAATTAGATTCTTATCTCATACAGAGTGATTTTACTGAGGTTATTGTTAGTGACTATGCCACCATGCTCTCTGCTGAAGAACGTAAGTTTTTCTTAGGAGAAAGCTCATTATTCTTGGTAAACTCGCGAGAATCTAAACTTATTGATGCAAAGTTAAAAGCAATTGAAATTGAAAATGATTTCTTAAAAACCAAAGCGAACTTATTTAATGTACTAGCGATACCTGAAGGGCCAGCGAATTAAATTTTTAAACGAGGGTTGCCTCATCAAAGAGACTCCTAAGTTTATTTTTATGCCTATGTAATAATTCTAAAAACTAAACGACTCATACTTTTAATTAGTTAAAATTTAAGCTATTTTAAAATGTTGAGCCGAAAAACTGCTTTATTAATCTTTTCTCGTTCTATCGAAGAAGAGCTTAGGCATAAACCCTTTTTAGCTCAAAAATCCCTTGTAAATTCATTATACAAACACACCACAGATATTGCTAAACAAAGTGGATTAGATGTAATTTTTTATGATGAATCTAAGCAATATGGAATTAATTTTGGTTCCCGTTTTTCAAATGCACTAGAAAATATTTTTGATAATGGTTATCAGAATATTATAGCTATAGGAAATGATTGTCCTCAATTACAGGTTGAGCATATTTTACAAGCCCAAAAGTCCCTACTTAAAAATGAAACAATAATTGGAGGCACCTATGATGGTGGGTTCTATCTTCTAGGAATCTCCAAGGAGAATTTTAATAAGGATACTTTTTTAACTTTTAGCTGGAATAAAAAAACCTTGTATAATGAAGTAATCGAGTCTATTTCCAGTAAGTCATTAAACTACAAAACACTTCAAAAATTAAGAGATATTGACTTTTATTCAGATTTAGAAAGTCTGTCACTTAATACTATCAGCAATAATATATTGCGCAGTTGCATTACATCAATTACGCAAAAGAGAATAAAAATCGTTTTACCTAAAAAACTAAAAGATTCACTTCTCTCACAACAAGTTACTCTAAATAAGGGGTCTCCACGAGCATTTTCACTTTAAAACATAGAGCGCAACTTAAATCTTTACCCGTTCACTCTTTTCATTTTTTCCAAGTAATAAAATGTAAGATTACTGTCTTACAATCACACACCTTTTATCTAGAATGAAATATATTCTAACTACACTATTTATAACACTATTTAGCACAATAATATTAGGGCAAGAAACAACAGGAAGCCTTCAAGGCAACTTAAAAGATAATCAAAACAGTCCTGTATCGTTTGCAAATATTCTGTTAACTGATACAGAAACTAATTTTACTTATGGGGCAATCTCTCAAGAAAACGGGTTTTATAGACTTAATAATATTCCACCAGGAAATACTTATAAAATCACAATATCTTTTTTGGGCTATAAAACTATTGAAGAAAATAACCTTACCATAAACCTTGGTAGTGCTACGCTAAAAGATTTTGTATTACAAGAGGAAAGCACAGCATTACAAGAAGTGGTTATAACAGGAGCATCTACTCCAAAAAAGAATGGTAATGAAACCCTATTAAGCAAAAAAAGTATTAAAGCTACACCAACTATTAATAGAAGCATTCAAGATCTTACTAAAAATTTACCAGAGAACAACCTCAATTCTTTTGGTGGAGCCAGTAACAGATTTAATAACTTAAATATAGATGGAATTGCCAACAACGATATTATTGGTTTTCAAGAACCCGCAAGTGGTGCTTCAGGGTCATCAGCAAACGGTACACCTGGAAGTCTTTCCAGAAGTCAGCCTATTGGTCTAGGAGCTGTAAAACAGGTAAGTATAAAACTATCTCCTTTTGATGTAAGTATTGGAAATTTTAATGGAGCAAGTATCAACTTAGTAACTAAAAATGGTACAAATGTTACTAAAACCGAAGTGTATAGTTATGGTAACAACCAAAATTTAATAGGTAGGTTTGCAGGTGGAGACGAACAAGATGTACAATCTTTCTATGATGTGCAATTTGGTGGTGGCATAGGTGGTGCCATAATAAAAGACAAGTTGTTTTATTATGTGAATTTTGAACAGGCTTTATCGAACTTCCCAGTACTAAATGCACCTGGCAGCAGTACTTCTGATATTTCGTTAGATGATGTTACAGCTATTAGAGATAGATTATTAAACGAGTATAGCTACGACCCCGGTGCTTTTCAAAGTGCAGACCTACAAACAGCCAGCACTAAATTATTTACACGATTAGACTATGACTTGTCTAGCATTCATAAATTAACATTACGAAACAACTATGTAAATAGCTTTGCTGACAATTTAGAATGGAACAGTGCTTTTTTCAATTTTGGCAATCAGGGATATCGACATAATAGCGTGGCCAATAGCTTGGCAGTAGAATTAAAATCAAACTTCAAACCAGGAAATACTAATAAGTTATCCATTGGGTATAATATTGTAAAGGAACACAGAGATTTTGATGGTCGTGTTTTTCCTCATATCCAAATAGCTACTTCATCTGCTAGTCGCATATTTGCGGGTACTTATCGAGAAGCGTCTGTGTATAACACAGATTTTTCAACTTTACAAATAGCAGACACCTATACATTTGATGTTGGTAACCATCACTTTACCGCAGGTATATTTGGGCAATTACACGATGTAGACTACGGATTCCTCTCTGCCTGGAATGGACGCTGGGAATATCGTTCTGTGGATGATTTTTTAAATGATAGTCCTGCTAGAATACGTGGAGTTTATAATGTAAACAATAATGACTTTGGCTTTGTAAGTAACCAGCCCTCTGCTACTATTGGTGTTTTTGAAGGCGCTGTATTTTTTCAAGATGCCTTTCGTATAAGCGAAAAGCTAGAAATCACAACAGGACTAAGGATTGATGGACAATATTTAACACAACGCCTTCCTGTAAGTGATGAAGTACGTAATACTCCAGAGTTTTCACAGTTTGACAATACGATTTCTAAAACACCACAGTTAAATCCAAGATTTGGATTCAATTACAAAATTGATGATGCTGGAAAATATACTCTAAGGGGAGGAACCGGATTGTTTTCAGGTCGTATTCCTTATTTATGGTTTGCTTATGCAGAATATATTTCTGGTACTGATTATTTTAATATTGACTTAAGACCTGATGAAGCTGTTGCTCTTACCGAAAATTTGGAAGATCTTAGAAGTAGACAACCTAACTTAACTGAGATTAATCTGTTAGATCCTAATTTTAGTTTACCTAGAGACTGGAAAACTAATGTTGCTTTTAAAGCTAAATTACCTCATCGGTGGACGTTAGATATAGAAGGAACTTATACTAAAGTTGTAAACGGACTACTTTTTCAGTCCATCAATAGACAAAATAATATAGGGAATTTTAGTGGTGCTGATAATCGCCCATACTTTCTAGAAACGGGTAATGCTATTAAAATTAACCCCAATTTTACTAATGTTTTTTTATTGACAAATACTGATAAGGGCTTTAGGTATAACCTTACTCTTGGTTTAAGTAAACAAGCTGGCAATTATAGTGGATACTTGGGTTACACCTATGGTATGAGCAAAGATATATCGAGTACAGTACGTAGTTCGCCAGCAGCTAATTTTGAATGGAACCAAGCACTGGTGGCTAATAACCCCTCTCTATCATTTTCAAATTTTGACCTAAGACATAAATTTGTAAGTAGCCATTCTTATAATTTTAACATTGGTAAAAGTGGAACTGGCTTTATCTCTTTCTTGTACAACGGTAGAGCAGGAAGTCCTTTTTCTTATGTATATCGAGGTGATGTTAACAGGGACGGTTCTTCTAGAAATGATATAATTTATGTCCCTAGAGATGTTTCTGAAATTCATCTTATAGATATTACTGATGCATCTGGTAATGTTACTGTAACCGCTAATGAACAATGGCAGCGCTTAAATGCATTTATAGAAAGTGACCCTTACCTGAGAGAAAGAAGAGGACAAGTAGCTGAACGCAATGGAGCACGCACACCGTGGAATCATGAATTGGATATGAAACTAGAATATGGATTACAATTAAAGAATGGTAATGCTATATCGCTCTCTTTTGACATGCTTAATGTTTTTAATTTTATTAATAAAGACTGGGGACGTTTGGTATTTGTACCTAATGTAGTAAACTCCAGTTTTAGTCTTTTAGATTTTAGGGGAATAGAGAATAATGAGCCTCAATTTCAATTTAACATTCCTGATGGTACAACTCCTTATGTAACTGATTTATTTAACTCGCGCTGGCGTGCTCAATTAGGAGTAAAATACAGTTTTTAATAAATTATTGAGCAAACACACCTAGTAAAATAACACAAAGTTGAGTATAAGAATATAAGCTTGCAAACTAGCTGCGTTAGGGATAGTAGTGAAAAGCCCACAGCGACGAAGGAGCGAGGACTTGCAGCGGATAGCCCGACCGCGCCTTAGCGTGGTAAAGCCCAAAATAACTTTATTACAATTATTTTTGTATCTAGTTTTACTTTTTAAATCTTAAACGTCATAACAGGAAGTGTTGCATGATTTGCTACATCTTCTCCAATACTGCCCTCAAAGAAATGTGCTAAACCTTTTCTTCCATGAGTAGGAATAGCAATAAGATCTGCTCCTATTTTGTTTGCACAGTTTAGTAAACCGTCTTCTACTGTGTAATCTGCAACATAGCAAACATCTTCCATCTTGTCCAGATGTCTATCTGCTTTAGTAAAAAAGTTTACAACGCTACGTTCTATTTCTAGAGAACTTTTAAATCGATTATTAGGTAAATTAACATGTACTAAATACATTTTTGCACCAATTTTTTCGAAGATCTGCTTGGCTTTAAGGTAGGACGTAATACCTTCTTCTGAAAAATCGCAAGCAAAAGCTACTACATCAAAATGAATATTTGGTAATTCTTTTTTTACTACCAGCACAGGAATTTCTGCATGTCGTACCACGCGCTCTGTGTTAGAACCAACAAAATACTCCTTAAGTCCAGATGTACCATGAGACCCCATTATAATTAAATCTGCATTGGTTTTAACAGCTACATCATTTACTTCGCTAAAAATTTTAAAGTGCTTTACCAAAGGGATTACCTTTACATCTTGCAAAAAATCCTTTTTTAAAAATGCTTTAAACTTCTTTTCTGCTAGTTTTAAAAAGAATGCTGTTTTTTCATGTTGCAAACCATCTGAAGACGAAAGCATGATATCAGACATCTCTAACATGTGTAGTGCTACTACTTCTGCTTTATATTCTCTAGCTAATTTTGCTGCTGTTTTAAGAGCATATTCTGAGTGATTTGAAAAATCTATGGGTACAATAATTTTTTTCATCTTGTTAATTTTTTAAGTAGTTAATACTTATAAGAGCATAATGGTAAACTTGGAGCTTGCAGTTATACCGTCATTGAAAATAACTGTGCATTTGGTTGTTTTCTTTTCAAGAACACATCAAAAGCCATACAAACATTACGTACAAAAGGTTTGCCTTTTGCTGTAACTATTACGCTATTGGCATGAATTGCAATCAAACCGTCTCTTTCCATTTCTTTAAGCTGAATCAAGGCATCTGGCAGTTGCTTAAAATAGAGACTATTCTTGCTCCAAGATGTTTTAAAACGACACATCAAATTTAAAATGTGTTGCCTTATAATTAAATCTTCTGCGTTTAATATATGTCCTCTAAATACCGGTAAATTATTGGTTTTTAATATCTCATAATAAGATTTAATGTCTTTTATATTTTGAGCAAAACCATACCAAGCATCACTAATGGACGATACGCCTAACCCAATCATAGTCTGTGTTTTAGAAGCGGTATAGCCCATAAAATTCCTGTGCAACTTTCCACTCTCCATAGATTGATACAAAACATCTGTTTTAAGAGCAAAATGGTCCATCCCAATTTCTTCATAACCTACTTCTGCTAATAGTTGTTTACCCATTTCGTACTGTGCTCTTTTAAGGCTTGCACTTGGTAAATCCTTATCTTGAAACCCACGCTGTCCGTTACCTTTAATCCAAGGCACATGCGCATAACTATAAAATGCTAAACGATCTGGCAGTAATGCTTTAGTTTTCAATATGGTTTCTTTTACATGTGCTAATGTCTGAAATGGGAGTCCAAAAATAATATCATGACCGACTGAAGTATAACCAATTTCCCTAGCTATTTCTGTTGCTTTTTTTACATTTTTATATGGCTGGATACGATGAATAGCTTTTTGTACAGTTTCATTATAGTCCTGAACTCCAAAACTAACACGCCTAAAACCGACATCATACAAAGCTTGTAAATGTTCCCGAGTTGTATTATTAGGATGTCCTTCAAAACTAAACTCGTAACCTAAAGCCAGTTGCGAAGTGTTTAGTATTTCAGAAATTAAGTACTTTAAATTTTCGGGGCTAAAAAAGGTTGGGGTACCTCCACCAAGATGTAGCTCTTTCAGTAAAGGCTTCTCATCAAATAATTCCAAATATAAATACCACTCTTTTATTACTGCTTTTATATATGATAATTCTACAGCATGCTGTTTTGTAATACGCTTATTACAACCACAAAATGTGCATAAACTTTCGCAAAACGGCAAGTGAATGTATATGCTTATACCCTCTTTAGCATTACTTTCCTTTAACGAACACCTCAAGGAAGCTTTCCACTTTTGAGTAGAAAATGTTGAGTCGTCCCAATAAGGCACAGTTGGGTAACTTGTATAACGAGGACCTACTATGTTATACTTATTTACTAATGATGTTGACATACCTGATAATTATACATCAAAATTAGAAGATTGAAAAGTGAAAAAATATGACATAAGTCATATCATAATGTTGCAATTCAAGTAATATTGGCTTAACTTTATGGTTATCTAAAAAATCACTGAAAATGAAAAAATTAAATATCTTATTTCTTGCTTTAGCGTTGAGTTTTGCTGCTTGTAAAAACGAAAAAAAAGAAGAAAAAACAGATACATCTGCCGATGTTAAAACTGAAAAATTTGTAGTAAAACCTGAAGCGACATCAGTAAAATGGACTGCTTATAAAACCACTGAAAAGAAAGGTGTTGGTGGCGAATTTAAGGTGTTAAATTTTGAAAATAAAGAAGGGGGCTCTGTTGAAGAAGCGCTTAACAATCTTGAGTTCTCAATACCTATTAGTAGCTTGTTTACTAAAGATGAAGGTAGAGACGCAAAAATAAAAACGTTTTTCTTTGGAAAAATGCTGAATACCGAACTTTTAAAAGGTACTATAAAATACAATGGCACAGATTACAGTGCGGCTTTAACTATGAATAGCGTTACTAAAGATTTACCACTACAGGTAACTGTTACTGACCAAAGACGTGTTACCATGACTGGCACTATAAATTTAGCAGATTGGAATGCATTAGAGGCTTTAGCTTCTTTAAATAAAATATGCTACGAGTTACACAAAGGTCCTGATGGTATTAGTAAAACTTGGGAGGATGTTGCTCTTGAAGTATCTACTTACTTACGCAAAGGTTAAAAATTGGTATTTATTAAAAATCATACCATCCTGCTGTTACTTACTCTGTTTGTATTTACCTCGTGTAAAAAGAATAATGAAGAAGAAAAAACTGTAGAACCAGATGTTAAGGTTGCAATTGTAAAGCCTAGAAAGATAAAAGTCGTTCTTAGTCCTGAAAGTAATACGAATGCCTCAGGTAAAGTTATGCTTAAAACTGAAAATAATAGTGTAACAATAACTGCTATTGTAAGTGGACTTACCCCAGGAGAACACGCTTTATACATCCAAGACAATACAAAAGAGATTGATAATAACTCTAAATTTATTGGAAAGCTTATTGCAGATGAAAGTGGTAACGGTACACTCTCTAAAACTACTGAAGATTGGTGTGTAGGTTGTGATAACGTAACAAAAGATATATTAGGGAAACATATTGTGGTTTACACCAAGATAAACGATTCATCAAATGCCTTAGAAACGAGTGTAAATTGCTCAGGATTTATAAAATAAAAACGTCTTCGTATCCTATAGAAAAGCTGCCTTTTTGGTAGCTTTTTTATTATAAAAAATTAATAAACCTATCAAACATCTTACTATTTTCATTTAATAGTGAACATGTTTAATTAAAACTGATTTTTACCTTTGTCTTATAAGTTATATTTCCTGTGAAAAAAATCCCAATAAAACACTTAAATCATTTTCATAAATCCTCCAATAAACAGGAAGTTTTTAAAATTAGAAAATTAGAAGATTTATTCGAGGGTAAAAACATGATTATAAAACATCATAGACATGATTTCTACTTTATTCTAGCAATGAAAAAAGGTTATGGAAGTCATGAAATAGATTTTACTAGTTATAAAGTTTCAGATTATTCATTTTTTATTGTTCGACCTGGTCAAATACACAAACTAAATTTAAGAAAAGATGGTATTGGATTCATTATACAATTTGATCCTGAATTCTATTATTCAAATGAAAGAAGAATAAATACTTTATTACAAAAAATTGGTGCTAATAACTTTTATCAGTGTAATCAAGATATCTTTTCCAGACTAAATACATTGCTAAATACTGTCTTTAGTGAATATCAAAACAAACCTGAACAATATATTGAGGTTATAAAATCTAATTTAAAGATTTTGTTCATAGAATTAACAAGATTAAAAAGTACAACTATACAAAGTCAAAACACAAAAGACATATACATTCAAGATCGCCTCGAAGAATTTTTAAAACTTTTAGAAATCAATATTTCAACCCATAAACAAGTATCTCAATATGCCGATATGTTACATTTATCTGGCTATCAATTAAATTCTATAACAAAACAAACATTAGCTAAAACAGCCTCAAAACTTATAAATGAACAAATTATCTTAGAATCCAAAAGATATCTTTTAGCCACAACAAATCAGATAAACCATATCGCTCATTATTTAGGGTATGAAGATGTTTCATATTTTATAAGATTCTTTAAAAAACATACAGGGCTTTCCCCCAGAGTATTTAGAGAAAACTTTAAATAAGTCCTATTTTACTTTACTTCTGTCTTACTTCCTTAATAATGTACCAAAATACCTTTGAAGGGTAATTTAAATACATAATAATGAAGACAATTTACAGTACTAATGTCAGAGCTATAGGAGGTAGAAATGGTCATGTTAAGAGTAAAAATGGTGTTTTGGATATTCAAGTTAGATTCCCTAAAGCATTTGGAGGTATAAATGATGACTTTATAAATCCTGAAATGCTATTTGCAGCAGGATATTCCGCTTGTTTTGATGGTGCCCTAAATTTAGTTATTCAAAACTCAAAAATAACTACTGGAACTACTTCGGTTGATGCAAAAGTGTGCATTGGCCAAATAGAAAATGGCGGCTATCAATTGGCTGTAGAATTACATATTAACATTCCAAATGTTTCTGTTGAGAAAGCAAAATCTCTTGCAGAAGAGGCTCATCAAATATGTCCTTATTCCAATGCTACAAGGGGAAATATTGAGGTGGTTTTAAAAACAACAAATCGCTAACCTCTGGCACTTCTAATAGAAACTTGCTTTCAAAATGAATGAGCAAACAAATAGATGGGTGCTAGCGAGTCTTTCGTTATCCACCTTAATGGGGTCATTAGGCATAAGCATAGCCAATGTAGCATTACCTACATTGACCGAAGCATTTGATACTACTTTTCAATCTGTTCAATGGATAGTTATTTCATATCTATTAACTATTACCGTAACAATTGTAAGCATTGGTAAAATAGGTGATGTTTTTGGTCTTAGAAGAGTGTTAATGATTGGTGTTCTCCTATATACAATAGCTTCGCTATTCTGCGGTATTGCGTCTACACTTTGGGTTCTCATTTTAGCAAGAGGATTTCAAGGCCTTGGGGCTGCGATTTTAATAGCCTTAAGTTTAGCCAATGTAAAAGAATCTGTTTCGAAAAAAAGAATTGGAGCAGCCATGGGGTTGTTAGGCACTATGTCTGCAATTGGTACAGCTTCGGGGCCTACACTTGGCGGGGTTTTAATAGAAGCCTTTAGTTGGAGAGCTATTTTTTTGATTCTGATTCCATTAGGAATTGTAAACCTAATATTAATAAAAAAACACATACCAATTCGTAACATCAATGTACAATTCAACATTAAAAAAATTGACTGGATAGGTACACTTTTTCTAGCACTCACGCTAGCATGTTATACGTTGGCTATGACAATTGAAAATGAGTTTTTTAATAAAGGAATAACTTTATTATTATTGTTGACAGCAGTTATTGGATCTTGTTTATTCCTGTACTCTCAAACAAAAGTCCAAGCTCCTTTAATTCAATTAAAACTATTTAAAGACAGAAACTTAAATAGTAGTTTAATCATTAACGCTTTTGTGTCTAATATAATGATGGCAACGTTGGTCATTGGTCCATTTTATCTCTCATTAGGGTTGGGGCTTGGTGAAATACTTGTTGGCATTGTTCTTTCTATAGGCCCAATAATATCTATTATTTCAGGTATCCCATCGGGTAAAATTGTGGATGGCTTTGGTACTAAGAAAATTATCACTATTGGATTGCTGTTAATGACATTGGGTGCTTTTGCTCTATCTATATTGCCCAATAAATACGGTGTTGTGGGTTACATAATTGCAATTGCAATTCTAACACTTGGATACCAATTATTTCAAGCATCAAATAACACATTAGTTATGATGAATGCCAATGATAATCAACGTGGTATTATATCAGGAATACTAAATCTTTCTCGCAATTTAGGTCTCATCACAGGAGCATCTGTTATGGGCGCCCTATTTGCTTGTGCAGTAGGCAAAAGTGATTTTGAAATGGCTGAAGTGAATGATATTTCAAAGGGAATGAATATTACTTTCATAATTGCTGGAATATTGATGTTAATGGCGGTATTAATTTCTCTAACTATAAACAAGAAAAATTAGTATGCTAATGTATTTCAGGAGCAAAAAAAGAATCTTACTCTTCTTTTTCTTGTTTCTTTTTAATTCAAGTGTAAAAGCCCAAAAAGCTAATCAATTCAACTCATGGTGGTACTATTCTGGGAAGTATCAATTATCTAAAAAAATCAATATCAGAACACTTTTATCTTGGGCAAGACACGATTTTGCTAAAAACTGGCAACAATCCAATGTAAGAATAGGTGGTAATTATGTTGTTTCAAAAAAAGTCAATTTCGGTGTTGGTTATGAGTGGGTTGTACTTTTTCCTTATGGAGAACACCCTGTACTAGAAAAGAGACCAGAGCATAGAATTTATGAGCAAATAACTGTAAAAAATAAGCTTAATAGGATTTCTTTTAGATCTAGTGCTTTATTAGAACATCGAATCAGAAAAGATATTACCAGACACAGGTTAAGAGTAAGGTTAGGTATGAAAACACCTATTATTCGTTCTAATGACGGCATAACAAAATTAGGAGTATCCTTTTTTAATGAATTCTTTTTTAATATTGATAAATATGCCGGTAATAACGTATACGGACAAAACAGATTTTATGCAGGATTTGATATCCCTATCACTACTAATTTCATTTTAGGCTTGGGCTATTTGAATCAGTACATATCAATAAACGAACGTCGAAAAGAGAACAACTATACATTAATGGTTGGAATTTTTCATAAAGTCGATTTTAGAAATAAAAAATTAGTACAAGTAAAATGAAAGCAAAAGAACATTACGAAAAACATTTGTCAAATTTCTATTCATGGATGTTAGGAGATATTCAATTAAAATCAATTGAGTTCCAAAACTTTTTAAAATCTCACGAAATTGAACCAAAAAATACTAAAACAGCGATCGACTTAGGTGCTGGCAATGGAATTCAGAGTATCGCTCTTAAAGAATTAGGTTATAGAGTAACTGCTATAGATTTTAATAGACAATTACTGGACGAATTAAAATCAAATCCTAATGCTAAAGGAGTAAACACTAAATTAGATGATATTACAAATGTGTCGCAATTTGCTTATCTAAAACCAGAATTGATAACTTGTTGCGGAGATACAATTACGCATCTTGATAGCAAAAATCAGATAGTAAAATTAATAAAAGACGTAAGTCGCATTCTAGAAAATAAAGGATATCTAATCCTGACATTTAGAGATTATTCAAAAGAACTTGATGATAAACTAAGATTTATTCCTGTAAAAAGTTCAAGCAATCGAATTTTAACTTGCATACTTGAGTACGGAATTGAAACAATTAAAGTAACAGATTTATTGTACGAAAAAATAAATGAAGAATGGTCTCAAAAGGTAAGTAGTTATAAAAAAGTTCGTTTATACCCGAATGTTGTTACGCAAATACTTAAAGAGAACAGAATGGAGGTTATTTTTAATAAACCAATTAATCTAATGCAGACAGTAATCGCAAAGAAAAGTGAGCTAAAAAACACCTGCAAACATCCAGGAGCTAAACAAATTGTAACATGTTATTAAACAAGCAAAAGCTTATAAAATTAACACACTATTTTCTCGTATTAAACAAATAACATCTTCCTAAATAACAACTTGTATTATATCTTTCTCGCCTTCAAACAAAACAACAAAGGATATAATTTATCTTTAGTAACATACATCCCAGAATCTGTCTTTACCAAATTAGGCAACACATTATATGGACTTTCATTGTACTCCTTTAAATATTCTATATGCAAACCTGCTTCAGTTAACGCAGAAACCACTTCGCCTAAGCCATGATTCCAACAGTATTCTTTACTTATCATTTTTGAATTTTCATCGGCATAAGTACCTTCATATTCCTCATAAATTACCTCGTTTTGCATATAACCATATTTCATAATGGGTGTATCTTCTAAGTAATCAAACATCCAAACCATAGGATGGAATTCTGCTATAAAAAATATTCCACCTTGTTTTAAACGTTCTGCAATCATTCGTCCCCATGGTTTTAAATCTGGCAACCAACCAATCACACCATAACTCGTAAAAACAATATCAAATTCATCTTTAATATATTTAGAAGTATCTAATACATTACAACACATAAACTCAGCATCCAAATTCAATTCTTCATTTAGTTGTTTTGCTAAGTTTACACCTTCATCACTCAAATCTACTCCAGTACACTTAGCACCTAACCTACTCCAACTTAAAGTATCTTGACCAAAATGACATTGCAAATGCAGCAGAGATTTCCCAGAAACATCGCCTAAAGCTTCTAACTCATAGGACATTAAAGATGATTTTCCTTTTTTAAATCCTTCCATATTGTACATACTACTTTGGGAGTGCACTTTTACCTTTTGATTCCATGTGATTTTGTTAGTTTTAAAAAAATTGCTATTTCGGCTCATTGCTAGTTAAATGTTTTTCTAAACTCCAAAGGAGACATTTCAGTTTTATTTTTAAAAAGTTTAGTAAACGATGCCGGTCGTTCAAACCCTAAACCATAGGCTATTTCACTAACAGACAAATAAGTAGTAGATAACTGCTCTTTGGCTTTTTCTATCAACTTAGCATGTATATGTTGTTGGGTACTTCTCCCCGACACCTGTTTTAATACACTAGTAAGGTAATTAGGTGATAAATTTAAAAATTCTGCCATCCATTGTACTGTTGGTAAACCATTATCTATTAAAGAATCCTCATTAAAAGCAATGGTTAGAGCTTCTTCTACTTTCCCTAAAATTTCATGATTGCTTACATTTCGGGTAATAAATTGTCGCTCGTAAAAACGTTCAACATAACTAAATAATAACTCCAATTGTGCAACTACAATTTTCTGGCTAAACTTATCGATATTAGATGTATACTCACGTTCTATACCCTTAAGGATATCAATTATCATGTGTTCTTCTTTTTCAGAAAGAAATAACGCTTCATTGATGGTGTAACCAAAAAATGCATAGTGTTTTATCTGTTTTGCTAAAGCTGTATTCCAAAAAAAGTCGGGATGTACAAGTAACAACCACCCCGAAGGTTTTTTCTTTAAATTAGGATTATTAGCTAAACTCATTACTTGATTAGGTGCAACAAAAGTCATTAGCCCCTCATCAAAATCGTATTCCTGTTGCCCATAAAAAAATTTATAAGCCACATTTCGTTTTAAACCGATAACATAGTAATCTTGAATCCATGTTATGCCATCAATATCTTGCGGATATTGTATTTGTGCATAATCCACCACACTAATAAGCGGGTGCTCTGGTTGAGATAAATTTGCAAACCTATGGTAATCGCTAATCTTTCTAAAACGTAAAATATTTTTCATCCATATAAATTTAGGAAAAAGAATAATGAAACATGTATTTTTTAAACTAACATACCTCCTGAGACTTCAATACGCTGGCCATTAATCCAACTTGCTTTATCAGAACATAAAAAAGCAACTACACCTCCAATATCCTCTGCTTCTCCAACTCTACCTAAAGCGGTAATGCTTGCTATAACATTTCGTTTTTCTTCATTATCCCTATTTACACCACCAGCAAAATCAGTAGCAATCGCACCAGGCGCTACAACATTAGCTGTAATTTTTCGATCCCCCAATTCTTTGGCTAAATATCTAGTAAAAACTTCAATTGCCCCTTTCATGATAGCATAGGCCGACATTCCAGGAAAACTAAAACGAGATAGTCCACTTGAAACATTTATTATTTTACCTCCTTCATTAATATGTGATAATGCGGCTTGGGTTAAAAAATAAATACTTTTTAAATGTATATTCAACATATCATCAAATTGTGCTTCTGTGGTATCAGCTATTGTATTATAGGTGCCTGTGCCCGCATTATTAATTAAAAAGTCAAAATTAGGACTTCCATTGACCTGCTTTAAATGCTGACCTACTTTATCTATAAATTGTCTGGCACTTTCAACATTATTGGCATCATACTTAATAGCTATAGCTTTTTGTCCTAAAGCTTCTATATCCTTAACAACCTCATTTGCTTTCTCAATATTGCTATGATAAGATAGTATGATATTAATACCTTCTTTAGCTAAATTTAAAGCCATATCTCTTCCTAAACCTCTACTTCCACCTGTAACAATTGCAGTTTTTGTATTCATAATGTCATTAATTTAAAAATTATGATACAAAGTTGGGACTTTATAAACAGCTGTTTTTTTCCAAATCAATGACTTTCTTATCCAAATCAATGGAAAGTTATAAATTTTGGCATAACATTTGAATTTAAATTTTTGAAGACATAGTGAAAGGAAGTTGCTTACTCTACGACCAAGTTTTTATATAAAACATTTATTTTAGTTTTTTCCGCATACGCGTCTATATATATCTAAAGCGCTTCAATATTAATATTGAAGCGCTTTATCTTTTCTAGTAATTATTGTTTAGCCTTTAAATTCAGTCTTTACATGTGCACCATCACAATAAGGTTTATTATCAGACTTTCCACATCTACAAAAGGCAGTAGTTTTATTTTTTGTTTCAGAAGAACCATCTTTCGCAACAACATTTAAAGTACCATAAATTAATAAAGGGCCATTTTCCAAAACCTCAACTTTGGTTTCCATAGTTTCTGAGGTTTTATCTTTTTCATCATTCATATAAAAACTCAAAGCTCCTGAAGGACATTGTTTTACTTGATTAATGATAGTCTTAGTTTCTGCTTCATCCATTTTAATCCAAGGTCTTAATCGTGGTCGAAACACTTTAGGTAAACCCTTAGCACAAATCGCAGAATGGATACACTTTTCTGGTTCCCAAACCACGGTAGTTTCGCCATTGGAATATTCTTTTATTTTCCCCATAACTTTATGTTTTTACTAAAGATACAAAAATTTCAAATCATGTTAATGAGCTATTTTAGGTCTTCTTTTCTAAGCTTATATTGCTTATTTTTGTTAGAAACCGAAAATCAATAGCCATTGTCCGATTACAAATTAGGTCCTGAATATGCTTTACAACAGGACCAAAATGATATTTTAAAATCATACAGAAATCAATTTCACATCCCAAAAGATAAAAAAGGAAACGACTTGATTTACATGACAGGCAACTCTTTGGGACTGCAACCTAAACAAACAAAATCTTATGTAAATCAAGAGCTTGACGATTGGGCAAAATTAGGTGTAGAAGGACACTTTGGAGCCAAAAACCCCTGGCTACCCTATCATGAATTCCTAACAGAAAACATGGCTAAAATTGTTGGTGCTAAGCCTATTGAAGTTATTATAATGAATACCCTTACGGCTAACCTCCATTTTATGATGGCTTCATTTTACCAACCTACTGCATCTCGCTATAAAATCTTAATTGAAAGTGATGCATTTCCATCTGATAAATATGCTGTAGAATCGCAATTACGTCATCATGGATTTAATCATGAAGATGGCGTAGTGCTTTGGAAACCACGACAAGGGGAAGAGTTATTAAATTACGAAGACTTAGAGGACATATTAGATGAGCAAGGAAAAGAAATTGCTTTAATTATGATTGGTGGAGTTAACTACTACACTGGCCAGTTTTTCGATTTAAAGCGCATTACTGATTTAGGACATAAACATGGATGTATTGTTGGTTTTGATTGTGCGCACGGCGCAGGTAATGTACAACTGAATTTACATGATTCTGGAGCAGATTTTGCAGCGTGGTGCACTTACAAATATTTAAATTCTGGTCCCGGAAGCTTAGCAGGGTGTTTTGTACATGAAAGACATGCCTATAGAAAAGATTTAAATCGATTTGCTGGATGGTGGAGTCATAATAAAGAAACACGTTTTAATATGCGTGGCGAATTCGATCAACTACCTGGAGCAGAAGGTTGGCAATTAAGTAATCCACCTATTTTATCTATGGCAGCCATAAAATCGTCTTTAGATATTTTTACTGAAGTTGGTATTGTAGCACTAACAGAAAAGTCTAGAAAATTAACAGGCTATTTTGAGTTTTTGCTAAAATCCTTAGGAGAAGACATTATCAGAATTATTACACCAAGCAATCCTGAAGAACGCGGTTGCCAATTATCCATCCAAGTAAAAAATGCAGATAAGTTATTACATCAAAAATTAACCGAAGCCGGCGTTATTAGTGATTGGCGAGAACCCGATGTGATTCGTTGTGCACCTGTACCTCTTTATAATTCGTTTGAAGATGTTTATAGGTTGGTTGAAAAATTGAGAGCTATTTTAAATGATTAAAAAAGCATTCATATTAGCACTAGTATTGCTACTAACAATTTGTTGTAATTCTGGCACTTATGATAATGATCCTAAATCATGGGAAAAAGTATTTGGAGAAGACAGTCCTAAAGAAATAGAAGTAATTCAATCCAGGTTTTGGAAATCTGCTCATTGGTCATATGAATTTGAGTTTTATTGCGAAATGAATGCAACCAAAGACTTCTTAACTTATTATTTTATTGACCATTTTAAAATGAAAAGTCAAAAGGAAAAAGTTGTTTTCTATTCAAATAGTAAGCCTAATTGGTTTATTAATAATATAGAAAATTATGAAGTTTGGGAAAAAGAACATTCAATTACTCTATATTTAAATAAAGAATCTAGTAAGGCTTATCTACATTGTATTCAATTTTAGCAAATGAAAGAGAAACAACAAAACATACTCATTATAGGTGCAGGACTTTGTGGCTCGCTTTTAGCACTTAGGCTAGCCCAAAGAGGCTACAATGTTTCTATATACGAAAAACGTCCTGATTTACGAAAAGTAGATATCAGTGCTGGTCGTTCTATTAATCTCGCATTTTCAGATCGTGGTAATAAAGCCATGAAATTAGTAGGTATAGAACACAAAGTAAAAACACTTTGTATTCCTATGCATGGACGTATGATACATGATGTACACGGTAATACGTTTCAATCTAATTACAGCGGAAGAGCAAACGAATACATCAATTCTATTTCTCGAGGAGCACTTAACTCCTTACTTTTAGACGAAGCTGAAAAACATAAAAACGTTAATATATATTTCAATAAAAAATGTAAATCAGTTGATTTTGAAAAAACTACCGCGCTTTTTAAAGACCACCACACTAAAGACGAATTTGTGGAAGATGCAGACGTGATTATTGCCACAGATGGTGCAGGTTCTGTAATGCGTAAAAGTTATTACTTAGCTAAAAAGTTCTTGTTTAGTTTTTCACAAAACTATTTAACTCATGGTTATAAAGAACTCTCTATCTTACCTAAAGAAAATAGTGATTATAAAATTCATAAAAATGCATTACACATCTGGCCTCGTAAAAGTTTTATGTTAATTGCATTACCAAATTTAGATGGAAGTTTTACTGTTACACTGTTTCTAAGTTATAATGAAGGCGAGTACAATTTTAATAATTTAACTAGTGAAGCTAGAGTTTTAGAATTCTTTCAAAAAGAATTCCCAGATGCCTTAGCAGTTATGCCCAATTTATTAGACGATTTCTTTTCAAACCCAACATCACCATCAGGTACTATAAAATGCTCACCTTGGCACTATAAAGGCAATACGCTTTTAATGGGAGATGCGGCCCATGCTATTGTGCCATTTTATGGGCAAGGGATGAACGCTTCTTTTGAAGATGTTGTAGAATTTGATGCTATTTTAAACAAATACAAAGGTAACTGGGAAACTGTATTTTCTGAATATGAAAAAACAAGAAAGAAAGATACCGATGCCATTGCTGATCTAGCTATTGATAATTTCCATGAGATGAAAGATCATGTGGCAAACCCTATATTCCAAGAAAAACGAAAAATTGAAATGGCACTAGAAAAAGAGTTTCCAAATGATTATTCGTCTAAGTATAGTTTAGTTACCTTTAATGAAAATATTGGTTACCATGAAGCTATGCTACAAGGTCGTGCCCAAGACAAAGCAATATTGAATATGCTTTCAGATGGTGAAATTTCACTTTCCGATGATATGAAAAGTATCTTAAAAAAAGTAAAAACAGAAACTACTACTATTTTAGAAAATAATAGAATAGCTGGGTTACAGTAAAAAATTATTCGGTCAAAAAGAACGATACTAATTGATTATATAATATAGGAAACCATGTTTAAAAAATTAATCTTTCTTATTTACGCTATATTACCAATTACCACCATTGCTCAGGATAATATTTGGTACAAGGCTGACTTTGAATTTCAGGATAGAATTCTAAAAAACAACGACAGTATTGTGCATGAAAGATATAAAACCTATGGTGTAGAAAAACCGTATTGGAAGCACGACAAGGTTTTAAATATAACAGACATCAAAAAAGTAAAAAACACCAGCTATATACTTTTTAAACTAGATAAGGATGCAACCGCAGGAGGTGTATTTACCAAAATTGAAGATAAATTTTTATTAGCTCATATTCCTAGAAAAAAACACTCCTCTATTGAAGCATTAGAAGCATTACCTGGAAATGATATCCCTCATAAATTATATGTATCGGAAAGTGTTGTTACAAACATTTCAGAATATAAATCGCTTGAGAAACTCACTAAAGAAGATTTAGTTACTGCAATTAAGTTTGTGCAATCTTACAGTAAGGTATTTGAGGATATATTAAATGCAAATCCAGAAATAAAACAGTTTAGTTTATTTAAAATGGCAGAAAACTTATATCATCTTAAACTATATCAACTTAGATATAATCCTTTTGATCTTCCTGATGAAGGAAACTATTTAGATAAGTTTAAAGATGACAATGAACTTAAATCCCTTTTTGAAGGAAAACAGTATTTTAAACTTAGATTGTAAATTAACCAACCCCATTATAAATGAATCTTAATTTAAACAATAAAAATGCTTTAGTTTGTGGAAGCACTCAAGGTATAGGAAAAGCTACAGCTATTGCCTTAGCTCAAGAAGGGGTTAACGTTACTTTAGTTGCTAGAGATAGAGAAAAACTAAAAAGCGTTTTAGCAGAATTACCGCAACATAGAAATCACAGTTATATAGTGGCTGATTTCTTGAATCCAAGGGATTTACAAGAACAAGTTATTAAGTTTATAGAAAAACAACACGGTTTTCATATCGTAGTTAACAATACTGGTGGGCCAGCTAGTGGTGAAATTGTAAATGCGAGCCTTGAGGCGTTTGAAAATGCATTTACTATGCATGTAAAATGTAATCATCTATTAGCACAATCTACCGTACCTTTTATGAAAGCAGAAGGTTTTGGTAGGATAGTTAATGTTATTTCAACATCTGTAAAAGAACCTATTCCGCAACTTGGTGTGAGCAATACTATTAGAGGTGCAGTTGGTAATTGGAGTAAAACATTAAGTATGGAAGTTGCAAAATTTGGTATTACGGTAAATAATGTACTCCCCGGATTTACTGATACTGAACGCTTGGCAGAAATTATTAAAATAAAAGCTAAGTTAGAAGATAAATCTATTGATAAGATGACTGAAATCATGAAAAACTATACACCTGCTAAACGGTTTGCCCAACCCGAAGAAACTGCAAATGCTATAGTATTTTTAGCTAGTGAAGCTGCTAGCTATATTAATGGAATTAATATTCCTGTAGATGGTGGCAGAACAAAATCCTTGTAAATAAGCTCTTCTTTACCCATCACTATAAAAAGTAGAAATTAGTGTAATACTAAGATGTTTTTTATCTTTAAGATTGAATTAAATAATAATTAAAACTCAGATCTGTATTTTGAGTTTGTCTCCCCTTGGAGAAAAAGAGAAACTTTTCTATGAGTAATTTAACATCCCCTATAAACTTTAAAGCTTGGATTGAAGAAAACCGTCATCTGCTTAAACCGCCAGTAGGCAATAAAGTAGTTTGGAAAGACGGGGACTTTATAGTGATGGTTGTTGGCGGGCCTAATAACAGAAAAGATTATCACTACAATGAAACACCAGAATTTTTCTACCAAGTAGAAGGGGATATTGTTTTAAAAATAATTGATAAAGGCACACCAAAAGATATACATATAAAAGAAGGAGATATTTATTTATTACCTCCAAAGGTACCACACTCACCGCAACGTGGAGCCAATACCGTTGGATTGGTTATTGAATATAAGCGTCCAAAAGGTATGAAAGATGCTTTACTTTGGTTTTGCGAAAACTGCGTCACAAAACTATACGAAGAAGACTTTACTTTAGATAATATTGAAACTGATATGCCTAAAATTTTTGATAAATATTACGGCGATACAACAAAACGTAGTTGTCCAAACTGTGGAGAAATAATGCAGCCTCCTAAAAAAGTTAAGATTGAATAAATAACTTAAAGATTCCTGACCTCTCAGGACTTGAATATGAAACGCAAACTTCGAATAAATGGTCATTCTCACTTACTACCATACCCTGAAGAAATACCAGAATTTATGCGTGAAAAAGGTATTTTTTGGGTAGACAAAGATCGAAAATTCATGCTTCAAAAAGGATGGAAACGTCCTGTAACAGACTCCAGCTTCTTTTTAAATGAAAAGTTAGAATGGATGGAACGCAATAAGTTAGACCATGCGGTGGTGTTGAACTTATCCCAACTTTATGGTAACGGCTTGCGTGTAGAAGAAATGAAAAAAGCATTACGCTTTCAAAATGATTTTAATGCTAGAATTCAGCATGAACACCCACATAAATTCACTTGTGGCTTTGTGGTACACCCCGGTTTTATAAGAAGTGCCGGTTGGGAAATAGAACGTTGTGTGGAAACTTTAGGGATGCGCTTATTATGTTTACCAACGCATTACATGGACACTATTGGTACGTGGCGTTGTATTTTTGATGAGGAAAACGAACCTCTTTTTGAGTTAGCTAATAAATATAATTTAGCAGTTGAAATCCACCCTTATGATGGGGAAAAATTTATAAACCTTGAAAATACTGCATGGAGGTTTCACCTAATTTGGATGTTGGCCCAGTGTGCAGATGCTTATCATTTTTTAACATTAAATGGTTATCAAGAAAAGTTCCCAAACATGCGTACATGCTTTGCTCATGGCGGACAATTGGCACAAATTAATTTAGGTAGACGTATTCAAGGGTTTGATGGTAGACCTGATTTGTTTGAAGGCAAGCATCACCCCAGAAAAGCAGTTGGTCATAAAAATATTTTCTTTGACACTCTTGTTCATGATACTGGAGGTTTAGATTTATTAATTAGAAATCACGGGGCTAAACAAGTTATTATGGGGCTAGACGACCCTTATCCTTTAGGAGAAATGGAAAGTGAACCGCAATCTTCATATCCTGGCAAACTTCTAGACTTAGCTATTGAACGAGATATCATTACAGAAACCGAATATAATGCTATTTGGGAAGATAACGTTTTACAATGGTTATATGGTGATGATGAAAATGGCAAAAAAGAATTGGTTAATAGAATTCTATCCTAAAAAATGCTATTAAGTTTACTTTTCTTTCATATATTTAAACAATCAACAAACTAAAATTATGAGAAAAATAGGTTCTTACATGGTCTTTTTTGGACTCTTTGCAATTGTTTTGAATTTTATAGATAGAGTACCAACCATATTAATGTGGATATACAGTTGGGGAGATACTACAGCTTGGATAATAAAAATAGCATTAGTCGTTGTAGGAGCCATACTCTTTATAATGGGAGGAAAAGCTGAAGGGACTGAAACTGGAAACCCTACTAGTGATAATGCTGCTCCAAAAGTAGAAGAATAATAATCGTACTTTTTAGTGATTACCCTAAATTTGTTTTCTATTTTTAGAACTCAAACAGGTAACTTATGCATTTTATTCCTGAAGATTTAGATGATTATGTTGTGGCACACTCTGAAAATGAGCCTGAATTACTACAACAACTTACAAGAGAAACTTACCAAAAAATTTTGCAGCCACGCATGTTAAGTGGGCCCTACCAAGGTAGAGTTTTAAGTATGATATCTAAATTAGTAAATCCAAAAAATATTTTAGAAATTGGAACATATACTGGCTATTCTGCACTATGCCTAGCTGAAGGTATGCAACCTGATGGCGAATTACATACTATTGATATTAATGAGGAGCTTATGGATTTCCAGAGGAAGTACTTTGATTTGTCTGAATACGGTTCCCGCATTCATCAACATTTAGGAAATGCTTTAGATATTATTCCCGGTTTAGATGTAACTTTTGATTTGGTATTTATTGACGCAGATAAAGAAAACTATTCCAATTATTTCAACATTGTGATAGATAAATTGAGTTCTGGAGGTATTATTTTATCTGATAATGTACTTTGGAGTGGTAAGGTTTTAAACACTTCATTAAAAAAAGAAGACATTTCTACTCCAGCACTAATTGCATATAACAAACTTTTAAAAGAAGATTCTCGTATCGAAACTGTTGTATTACCTATTAGAGATGGGTTAACCATAAGTAGAAAAAAGGATTCTTAAACACAAAAAGATATGACTTTATTAAATTTTAAGCTATTAAGCGCAGTTTTAATTATCTCTAGTTTTAGCGTAGTAAATTCTCAATCTACTTCATCACTTTTCAGTTATGAAGAATATGTAAATACACAAGGAGACACCTTAAAATACAGGCAGTTAGTTTGTGATTATGCTGATGACACTAAAAAATATCCATTAGTAATTTTTTTACACGGAATGGGCGAGAGAGGTAATAATAATGAAGCCCAGTTAAAATGGGGTGTTAGAAATTTTGCAACAAGCGAAAACATGTCTCAAAACCCATGTATAGTAATTGCGCCGCAGTGTCCTGATAATAGTGTATGGGGAAGTTATAATAGAAACATGGAACTTCAACCTGAACCTACTAAACCAATGAAACTTCTTAGAGAACTTATAAATGAACTGATAAAAAAATCTCCCGTAGACCCTAATAGAATATACATTACAGGACTTTCAATGGGCGGTTTTGGAACCTATGATGCCATTTCAAGGTATCCAGACTTATTTGCTGCAGCAGTTCCTGTTTGCGGAGGAGGCGATATTTCTAAAGCTAAAGACTTTGCGCATATGCCAATTTGGATATTTCATGGAGCAATAGATAGTATAGTAAAACCCATTTTATCAATAAACATGCTAAATGCTCTAATAGAAGCTGGTGCTACACCTGGTTACACACAATATCCAGAAGTGGGGCACTTTTCTTGGATTATGGCTTATAGCGATAAAAATATGATGACTTGGTTATTTAAGCGACGCAAAGAAAGTAAACTTACGAATTAAGCTTTTAAATATTTTATAATTTGCGTTTGACTGATCCTGTAAAGTCCTCTAAATCTTCTTTTACCTTATCGATTTCGTGCTTCACATCTTTGGTTACACTGGTATCTATACCATTATTTTCGGCAGTTTTTGTGATTTCGTGCTTTATGTCGTTAGTGGCATCTTTTAGCGTACGCATACCTTTACCCAAACCACGTGCAATTTCAGGTAACTTATCTGCACCAAACACCATAATTGCTATAAAAAGGATAAAAGCGATTTCCGTACCGCTAATAAATAAAAATGTTGAAGTTTGTATCACAGTACAAATATAGTGAGTTGTTTTGAGAGCATAAAAAAAAGCCGATTTTAAAAAATCGGCTTTTTAAGGATAATGCAATTATTTTATCCTTTTATACCTTGTTTAAAGTTTTCAAACTCTCCTTTTTCTTCTTTTTTAGGCCAATAATTATTTGTTGTATCAACATCAGCAGTTTCCTCATTAGGATCTATGGCAATGTTTACAATCTCCTTGTCACTTGCTATTGCTTTGCTTACTTCATTATCATTAAGCCTCCATATTTGTGCTGGGTATTTTTCTGTTTTCTTAGTACCATCAGCGTAGGTATACTCTACAATAATTGGCATTACTAAACCTCCTGGTTTTTCAAAGGTAATATTATAAAAATATTTTGGTGCTTTTATATGTTGACGCTCTTCTTCAGAGAAATTATCCATTAGATATTCCTTTACTGTTTTAACGTCTTTAGGGTCTTGATCTTTCATTGATTTCTTAAAATCCTCACTACCCTCTTCTACCATATATACTAAAGGTCGCAATTGTTTTTTCTTAATACCTCTTTCTTTCATTATATTCTTCATATAAGCATTAGGTTCAGAGGATACATAATACTTTTTAACATCCTTAAGCCCTATATCTACCCAATCTGTAGTATAAAACCAGCCTCTCCAATACCAATCTAAATCAAATGCTGAAGCATCTTCCATAGTTCTAAAGAAATCTTCTGGTGTTGGGTGCTTAAACATCCATCTGTTAGCATATTCCTTAAATGCATAATCAAATAAATCTCTACCCATAACCGTTTCCCTCAAAATATTTAGAGCTGTTGCAGGCTTGCCATATGCATTATTCCCAAACTGGTAAGTGTTAATACCTTTAGTCATAATTGGTGCTATGTAATCTTGATTTCCACTCATGTAAGGCACAATCTTTTTTGCAGGCCCTCTTCTATGAGGAAATTCTGTATCACCCTTAGCTAATGCATCAGGATAAGCCTTAGCAAAATCTACTTGGGCAACGTACTGCACAAAACTGTTTAAGCCTTCATCCATCCATGTCCATTGGCGCTCGTCACTATTTACAATCATTGGAAAAAAGTTATGTCCTACCTCATGGATAATAACTCCCATCATACCATAACGTACACGATCACTATACGAGCCATCTTCCTTTGGGCGTCCATAGTTCCAACAAATCATAGGATATTCCATACCTTGTTGCTTTGCATGAACAGAAATTGCTTTATGGTAAGGATAATCAAACGTCATTCTAGAATAAGTCTTTAAAGTACTTGCCACCGCTTTTGTAGACCAATCCTCCCAAAGTGGATTACCTTCTTTTGGGTACATAGATACAGCCATTACATCCTTGTCCCCTATCTTAACCGCCATCATGTCCCAAATAAATTTACGTGAAGTTGCAAAACCAAAATCTCTAACATTCTCTGCTTTTAATTTCCAAGTTTTTGTTGCTGTTGAAAATCCCTTTTCTGCAGCCTCAGCTTCGTCTTGGGTAACAATTAAAACTGGTTCATCATAAGATTTTTTTGCTTGCTCATAACGTTCCATCATTGTTTTAGAAAACACTTCTGCTCTATTTGTCAATACACCTGTACCATCTAAAATATGGTCTGCCGGAACAGTAATGTTAACTTCGTAATCCCCAAACGCTAATGCAAACTCATCACATCCCCAGAATTGTGAATTTTGCCATCCTTCAACATCGCTATACACTGCCATTCTTGGAAAAAACTGAGCAATAACATAGGCTCTGTTCCCATCTTTAGGAAAAAATTCATACCCTGAACGACCATCTTGTTTTACATGGTCATTAATATTGTACCACCACTTTACTGAAAATGAAAACTTATCTCCCGTCGTCATAGGTTTAGGGAGTTCAATACGCATCATAGTGCGGTTAATCATGTGAGGTAGAGGTTTTCCATCAACATCTGTAACAGCTTCAATATTAAAACCACCATCAAAAGATGCCGCTAAATAATCATCTGTAAATTGGCTTGGATACATTACCGGTTCTACCTTATTCCCTTCTATCAAGGGGCTCTTAGAATCTTTAGCCCTAACATTCTGGTCTAACTGCACCCAAAGGTATTTTAGTACATCTGGGGAATTATTGGTATAAGTAATGGTTTCAAAACCTGATAACTTTGCATTTTTATCATCTAAAACTATATCCATTTTGTAATCTGCCTGTTGCTGGTAGTAGGCATGCCCAGGCGCACCAGATGCAGCTCTGTAGACATTAGGCGTAGAAAACTCATCATAAAGTTGCTTGAATTTATTAGTATTGGTATGGCCTGTTTTAGGAGCTGAATTTTCTTGCTCTTGTGCACAAATACCTGAAGAAATAAAAATTAAAGACAGAAAATAATACAGAAGGTGTTTCATATGGTACATTATAATTTTTTAAAAAAATTGTCAATTCTGGTAACACTTTTTTAGAAATGTCACGTAATGCGCGCTAAAATATGACTTTAAAGAAGTTTTACCCTTTAATTTAATTAAAATTTAACACTGCTTTAGCATTTTGTTTTGTTAAAATAAAACTCTTTCTATTGGAGTTGATATTGAGTTTTGTAATATTCTGTTGGGTAGTATATAAATCAAATAAGGTTTCGTTAGAGACTTCGATGTTTTCTATTTGTGGGACATCTTGAATTTCAAAGTAACATTTTACAATTCCTGCCTCAATTTCCTTACCTATATAATTCATACTTTTTTCAGAGTTATCTATCTTTATTCTTAACTTTTCACTAAGGTACTTGTCTACATAAAAATCTATATTACTTTGCGCATCATCAAATGTTAAACCTTCATCATATCGTTCTTTGAGCACATCCTCGAAATCATCAATAAATAGACGGGATATTATTTGAACGGATGCTTTATCTTTAACATACTCAATTTGTGTATTACTAATGTAGTACTTATGTTCTAGAGTAAAAGAGGACACAGTAAAAACGAAAAGAAATAGAATAATAACTTTTAGGAACCTCATAACATTTATAAATTTTTTGCTAATGTAATTATTTTGTAAGGTTTCAAAAAGCATTCCAAAAAATCAATCCTTGTCCTTCTGGTTTGCTTTATATTGTTTAAGCTTTTGCTTTAAAAATTCTAGAATTTCTAAATCTGACTTTCCATTACATACTTCATAAAAATTCTCATCCATCTCACAGAAATAAAAGAAATCTATTCTAAATTCTTCTTCAAGTGAAATTATACTAAACAACGTCTCTGAAAATGTCTCTCTTATTTTAACAATCAACGCTTCATTACGTTCATGTTTTACGCGTTGTTTTAGCATTTTTGTTCTGCCTGTTATTCCATTAAGTATTGGATTAAGTGGAATAGATCCTGTTAACGCTCCAAGTAACATTTTAGGTTTAAACTCACCTGCTTCAGCAAGCCTTCGTTCACTTTGTGTAGCAATCTTACCTGTATAACCAGGAATACCTACATCATAAAAATTAACTGGTGCACTACCTTCCATACTTTCAATATCTGAACTTAAATTACCAGACAATACCTTACCAACAGTCACTAAATTTAATGCATTAACCTGTTCAACTAAAATAACAGAAACCGTTCTTGAATCAAGAATAGTTTTAGAAATTATAACATCTTTTACTTCATGTTGTACCGAAGAAAAACTTAAAGTATCATTTATACTTACAGGAATTGTAAAATTTCCCCATTTATCAGTTATAGTAAACTTTTTTGCTGTTTTATTAATTACATGTATATTTTCTACATCGGCTTTACTTTCAACTTTACCAGTAATTTCAATAGATTGAGCTTTGATTATTTTCCCACAAAGCAACACAAATAAAAAAATGTAGAATTTATTTTTTACCATCTCTATTAAATACTTCACTACTATTCATTAAAAATTCCACTAATAAAAACATATTTTCTGGCTCTAATAATGAAGATTCAAAACCCTTTTTTTCTATGTATAATAGAAAATCATCTACTTTATCCATTGGAACATTAAAATCCTTACTAATCCTCTCTCTATTGTAAATCTCTAATAAAGTTTTAGGTTTAACCTTTGTTTTATCTTTTAAAATTCCAGATCTAATAGTCATATCTATCTTAAGAACAGATTCTATAATCTTTATAATATCAGGCTGATAAAACCTTGTATCTGGATTCAAAATATATTTATAATGATCCAAGGTTTCTTTCTTTTCTAAAGCCAGGTTATCTAAACGTATTGATGACATATCAACTTCATTTAAATGAAGAGCCGTAGGTTTTACTAGTTTAACAGCAGTCATATCAGACGTTAAATCTCCTGATAGCCCGTCTCGTAAAGTAATTTTTTCTAGTTCATTGATTTGTTCTTCTAAAATCACTAAAACAGTTTTAGATTCTAATATTTCCTGTGAAACGATAATTATTTTGGGTTGATACTGTACCGAAGAAAAACTTAAAGTATCATTTAAACTTACTGGAATTGTAAACTTACCTCTAGAATCAGTGACGGTAAATTTTTGTGCTGTTTTATTAATGACATGAATATTTTCTACATCAACATTACTTTTAACTACACCAGTAATTTCAGTAGATTGTGCTATCCCAAACTGAATAGAAAAAAGAATTATAAAAAGTAATATTAACTTCAAAAAATGAGGATATTAAAAACCTCAATAACGGAAGTAAAGTCTTAAACAAAATAAAAAATGCATCTAAAATTTTGTTAAATAAGAAGTTACTCTCTTTAACCCTTCTTCAAGAACTCTATGCTTTTTTGATTTAAAATCTCTAAAAACTCCAATTCTCGCCCATAATTAAGCAGAGTAAAATCAAAATCATCACTTTCAACAAAAGCAATAAAATCTTCTACTCGATGTTCAGGAATTTTAAAATTATCTACTAAAAACTCAGAAGCAAAATAGTATTTAATAGCCTTTGTAGGAACTTCAGGAATATCTGAAACCTTTTTTTCTTTGGCTTCAGATCTAAAAATAGGTAGTAATAATTGGTCTACTACATTTACAACATTCAAGCCATTATAGAGTCTATTTCGTTGAACATCATCACCAATATTCGTTACTTCAGTTTTATAATCGGTTTCAAAGTTATATTCACTACTATGTTTCACACCAAAATAAAGAGCATCAAGTTTAGGGTTAAACGTTTTAGAACCATCAATATCAGTAATTAAATTACCACTTAGTCCTTTTGATTTTACTATAATCTCATCAAGCTTATTAATTTCTTCAATCAAAAAGATTTTCATGCTTTTAGATGCAACGATATCTGCATTCACTTTAAAATTCAAATTTTGAAACTGTATAGCACTAACTTCAATAATATCATTTTCAGCAATGGCTATAGTAAATTCCCCATTATCATCGGTAACAGTACCTTTGTTAGAAGACGAATTAAAAATAGTTATTCCAGAGATATCATTATGCTCCACTACAATTTTACCTTTAACATCAACTCTTGTAATATTTTGGGCACTTAAGTTTACGGTAGCAAAAATCAGTAATACGTATAAAATCTTTTTCATAGGTTAGGTTTTTTAGTCAAAAAAAGTATTGGTATTTTCAACTAAGCAATTCTTTCTTTTCTTAAAAATACAACTTAAAAATCATTCCCAAAAATATGCTTCCCATAATATTTGTTAAAAAAATAGTTAGTTTTATCTAATATTATAACAAAAATGAAAAATGCAATTATAGCAAGTACTTCCACGATACATGGAAGTGGGTATTTAGAATATATTTTAGAAGAACTATCTCTTCTCTTTAAAGATGTAGAAACCATAGTTTTTATTCCATACGCAAGGCCTAGTGGTATTTCTCATGATGATTATACTGAAATTGCTAGTAAAGCATTTTCTAAAATAGGAAAAGCTGTAATTGGCTTACACACTTTTACAAATCCAAAACAAGCTATAAAAAATGCAAAAGGCATCTTTACTGGCGGGGGTAACACCTTTGTTTTAGTAAACCAGTTATATAAAAATAACCTAATAGATACTCTTAAAGAAGCAATTAATACAGGCACACCCTATTTAGGTACAAGTGCTGGCAGCAATATTTGCGGGCTCACAGTAAAAACCACTAACGATATGCCAATTGTATATCCACCAAGCTTTAATGCCTTAGGTGTGGTTCCCTTCAATATAAATCCACATTATTTAGATCCAGATAAAAATAGCAAACACATGGGAGAAACCCGAGAAACCAGAATTAAAGAGTTTCATTATTACAACACGCAACCCGTTGTTGGACTACGCGAAGGTAGCTGGCTTAAGGTAGAAAACGAGAGCATAATACTAAAAGGAACATTAAAAGCAAGAATTTTTGAGTATAACAAACCACCTTACGAAATAAGTAAAGATACCCAACTAAATCAACTAAATTAAAATTATTTGGGCGTGTCCCTAAAGGGTCGGGCTATCCGTTACAAGTCCTCGCTCGTACCTCGCTGTGGGCTTTCCTCTACTATCCCTCACGCACCCATCTGCTAGCATAGTAGCAACAACAGCAAATCGCTTATTTGCAAAAGTTAAAGCATAAAAAAGGCCTCATAAAACATGAGACCTTTAAAGAGCGGGAGACCAGGTTCGAACTGGCGACATTCAGCTTGGAAGGCTGACGCTCTACCAACTGAGCTACTCCCGCATTAATGGCTGCAAATATATAATACTTCCTAAACCCACCAAAAAAAATTAAAACTTCTTTAAAAAATGATAGCCTAAAATTTTAAAATCCTCGTTATAATAAAACTTATGAGAAGCATGATTGCTTACATATGTATTCAACTCTACAGCTTCACATCCTTTTTTAATCACATAATTATAAATCCATTTAAAAAACTGTTTTCCAACACCTTTACCTCTGTAGTTTTCATCAATATAAACATGATCTACCTCAACACTTTTTCCAGCATAATGTCGTGTACAAAACCATAAACCACAAACACCAATAATAATATCATCATGGTAAATTACCGCACATTCATAATTTTGTGTAGCCATTTCTAAAAAACGTGCTTCTAAAGTAGGCTTCGATATTTTAAAATCATTTAATTTCTCAACTAAAGGAACAACCTTAAGTATATCAGTCTTTTCAAGTATGCCAAAACTAAAGTTCATCTATAATTTTAGTGTGAAGATAATAAGTAAATTGGTTACAGCTAAATTTTATAAGTTTGAATACAGTACTAAAATTTAATAAAATGCTGTTAAAACAAGACTATCGAGTAAAAGAAATACTGGCCGAAGAAACACACCTAGTAAGACATCCTGTTTTAAGAACTGGAAAACCTGTAAACACCTGTATTTTTAATGGAGACGATTTACCATCAACCATTCATTTAGGTCTTTTTAATAACAACAATTTAGTAGGAGTAGTATCATTTATGCAAGTTAAACATGAAGCTTTTATTGAGACACCACAATACCAGCTTAGAGGAATGGCAATTTTAAAAACCTATCAAGGTAAAGGCCTAGGTAATATACTATTAGAATACGGAGAAACGCTACTGAAACAAAAAAACATAGATTTAATTTGGTGTAATGCCAGAAAAATTGCCGTAAATTTTTATAAGAGAAGAGGATATAAAATAAAAGGCACATCATTAAATATTTCAGATATTGGAGAGCATTTTATGATGTACAAAGTTTTGGTAGAACACTAAAATGTGACGTTCTCGTGTAAACAGTGTCCTAAAGATATACACCAAATTTTGTAATTTACTACCCTAAAACCATCAAAAATGAGAGGAAGAAATTTAAAAGTCAGACTACTTATAGGGGCAGCTATTGCCATATTCTTCGTTTTAAAACGCTGTAGCGAACGTGAAGAAAACCCTTATACTGGAAGAATGCAAACCATATCCATGACTCCAGATAAAGAAATTGCTATTGGCTTACAAAGCGCACCTCAAATGGCACAACAACATGGAGGGTTACACCCTAATAATGAATATCAAGCATTAGTAGACAATGTAGGAAACAAGCTTGTAAATAATAGTATTGCAAAAAATACCCCTTACAGATACGAATTTCATTTATTAAACGACCCCAGAACAATAAATGCATTCGCACTTCCAGGAGGTCAAATATTTATAACACAAGCCTTATTCGCAAAACTAAAAAACGAAGACCAACTAGCGGGGGTTTTAGGGCATGAAATAGGACATGTTTTAGGAAGACATAGCGCAGAACGTATTGCAGAAAGTGAATATTGGCAAGGGTTAGCTACTGCAGGTTCTGTAGGTGCAGACATGGGAGGACTAGTAAGTGGAATTGGACAACAAACTTTACTAACAAATGGTAGAGATGATGAATTAGAGAGTGACGATCTAGGTGTGAGGTTTATGATTATGGCAGGATATGACCCTAATGAAATGATTGGAGTTATGAAAATTTTAAAAGAAGCAGCAGGTCCAAATCGTGTACCTGAATTTCAAAGCACACATCCCGATCCTGATAATAGGATGGAAAAAATTAGAGAATCTATAGAGAAATACCAAAATTTATAATTTAGATATATAGGTTAAATAATATAATTAGAATAGCACATAATATTATTTTTTTTCAGCCGTTAAAATTATTACTTAACCTATAAATAAATTAAAATGTTAAAAACAAACAGAAAAACAAAAAAACAAGGCCTCATTACCATCAATCTCTTTAGAGTATGTATTGCACTTTTAATTTGTGGTTTTACACTTACAAGTTGTGATAGTGATGATTCCCCAAAAAATGACCTAGAAGAAATAGACGACACACAAAATGAATTAATCATTCTTAGTTCTTACAGTGTTGATTTCGGTAATGTTAAAAGTAATGCAAGCACTTCAAAGAGCAATAACGATACTGTTATTCCTGTAACTCTCACCAATAATTCTAACGAAGATTTAGTAGGCTTAAGTAGTTCTATTAACTTCCCTGGAAAAGCTGCCGTACAATTTGAATTCAAACTACTTAAACCGGGAGAATCAATGGTTGTTAATTTCACATTTGGCCCATCTAACTTGGGACCTGGCGAGTATACAGGAGAAGCTATTTTAACGCCATCTATTGGAGACGAAATTAAAATTGACTTAAAAGCTACAGTTATTTAACAAATAATGTAAGTATCAGAAATGACACGAATAATAATAAAACTAAGATAAATAACAAAAGCCCTCTAATCGAGGGCTTTTTTCGTGACTAACTCAAAATAATTATATAGCTTTTGATAATTATTTTTTCTTTTTAGATAATGCATCTTTTAAAACCTTTTCGGCATCAACAGCTTTGTGTAATTTTGCATATTTCATTGCTGTCAAACCTTTTGCAGATTTTACTTTTAATTTAGCACCATTTGCTATTAAAAGTTTTAAAATATCACATCTATTAAATTTTGCGGCATACATCGCAGGCGTCATACCATTAGACTTTTCATTTACATTGGTACCAAGCTCAATTAATTTTTTAACAGTCTCTAAATCACCTTTGGCAATGGAAATACAAAAAGGACTTACCTCTGTACTAGTTACAGCTTTTTGTACTTTGATTGGCTCAAATGAAGTTTTAGCATTAACTGTAATAATTGAAAAACATAATGCGATTGCGGAAATAATGATTGTTTTTTTCATGATGAAAGAATTTAAATTTGATTAATGATTGTTTTTTGATTATAATAAAGAGACGACATAAAAATTGATTTGTTACACTAAAAAATCTTAAATAACATTTTTTTAACGTTTTACTTATATCTCTTTAAAGAATAGAAGAACTAAAAATTACCTAAAGATGAAATATAGCATCACTTGTTTTTAGTAATATCTTCCTCTACTAATCCCTTTAAATTCTATATATTTGCCGCTTAATTAAACATTCAAAAATGAACAAGAAAGTCATCCTTATGATACTTGATGGCTGGGGAAAATCTCCTGATCCAAAAGTTTCTGCAATTGATAATGCAAATACACCTTTTATAGATAATTTATATAAAAAATACCCAAGTGCATCCTTAAGAACGGATGGTTTACACGTAGGTTTACCTGAAGGCCAAATGGGTAATAGTGAGGTAGGGCACATGAATTTAGGTGCTGGTAGAATTGTATATCAAGACCTAGTTAAAATTAACTTAGCCGTAGAAAACAAAAGCTTAAATAATGAGCAAGTATTAGTTAATGCATTTAACTATGCAAAAGAAAATAATAAGGATGTTCACTTTTTAGGGTTGTTAAGTAATGGTGGTGTTCACTCGCATATCAACCACTTAAAAGGCTTAATAGATGCAGCACAAGAAGCTGGTGTTAAAAGTTCCTATGTACACGGATTTACAGATGGACGCGATGTAGACCCAAAATCTGGTGCTGGCTTTATAAAAGATTTAGAAGAACACATTGCCAATACAAATACTAAAATAGCAACTATTTCTGGGCGTTATTATGCCATGGATAGAGATAAGCGTTGGGAACGTATAAAGTTAGTTTATGATGCACTGGTAAATACTCAAGGAGAGCGCTCTAAAAATATTGTTGCTTCAATAGAAGAAAACTATGCCAATGACATAACAGATGAATTTATAAAGCCAATTATTGCAGTTGATGAAAACAATATAGCCATAACAAAAGTTAAGCCTGATGATGTTATTATCTTCTTCAACTTTAGAACAGATAGAGGGCGTGAGCTAACTGAAGTATTATCGCAACAAGATTTTCCTGAATACAATATGAAGGCTCTCGATTTACATTATGTTACGCTAACCAACTATAACGACGATTATAAAAACATAAACGTAATATTCAACAAAGATAACTTGAGTGAAACTTTAGGTGAGGTTCTAGAGAAAAATAATAAAAAACAAATTAGAATAGCTGAAACAGAAAAATATCCGCACGTTACATTTTTCTTTTCTGGGGGACGTGAAGAACCATTTAAAGGAGAACAACGTATTTTAAGAAATTCCCCTAAAGTTGCGACATACGACTTAAAACCTGAAATGAGTGCTTACGAACTAAAAGATGCATTGATACCAGAATTGCAAAAAGGAGAGGTTGATTTTGTATGCTTAAACTTTGCCAACGGAGATATGGTTGGACACACTGGAGTAATGGCAGCCGCTATAAAAGCATGTGAAGCCGTAGATAAATGTGTAGAAGAAGTGGTCAATACTGCCTTAAACAACAATTACACTACATTATTAATTGCAGATCACGGCAACTGTGAAACTATGGTAAACCCAGACGGCACGCCAAATACTGCACATACAACAAACCCAGTTCCAATTATTTTAATTGATAATGATTTAAAAGAAATTAAAGATGGAATTCTTGGCGATTTAGCACCTACCATTTTAAAACTTATTGGTGTTCAGCAACCTAAAGCTATGACGCAACACCCATTGATTTAATGAGATAAAGAAAAAAACTTAACTTTACGAAAAACAAACCCCTAAGCTGAATGAATTTTACAGATACGCTCATCATAGCTGTTGATTTTGATGGTACTATTGTAGAAGATGCCTACCCTAGAATAGGAAAACCACAAATGTTTGCTTTTGAAACTTTAAAAAAGCTTCAAGAAGAAGGACATAGGCTAATTTTATGGACTTACAGGTGTGGAGATAAACTAGATGAAGCTGTAAAGTTTTGTGAAGATAACGATATTCGCTTTTATGCAATAAACAAAAGCTTTCCTGAAGAAGAATACACTAACGACATTAGTAGAAAAATAAATGCTGATTTATTTATTGACGACAGAAATATTGGAGGGTTTTACGGTTGGGGAGAAATTTATCAATTATTAACCAAAAGTGATGCTAAACCTTTAGAATATAAAAAGAAAAAAGGCCTTTTAGATTTTTTTAGAAAATGATTAAAGTAAAAACTAGAGAAGAGATTGAATTAATGCGCGAAAGTGCATTAATAGTATCTAAAACATTAGGAGAAGTTGCAAAGGCCATAAAACCTGGAGTTACAACCTTACAACTTGATAAAATTGCAGAAGAGTACATAAGAGACCAAGGCGCAGTACCAGGTTTTTTAGGACTTTATGATTTTCCAAATACATTATGTATGAGTCCTAATTCACAAGTAGTTCATGGTATCCCTAATAACGAACCTTTAGTAGAAGGCGATATTATTTCTATTGATTGTGGTGCGCTTAAAAATGGATTTTATGGAGATCATGCCTATACCTTTCCGGTTGGAGAAATTTCTCCTGATATTGAAAAACTTTTAAAAGTTACCAAAGCATCTCTTTATCTAGGTATTAAAGAATTCAAATTAAATAACCGCGTAGGTGATGTAGGTTATGCTATTCAGCAGTATTGCGAATCGCATGGTTATGGAGTAGTTAGAGAATTAGTTGGTCATGGCCTAGGTAAAAAAATGCACGAAGCGCCAGAAATGCCAAATTATGGCCGCAGAGGCCGAGGTAAAAAATTTATAGAAGGCATGGTTGTAGCTATTGAACCTATGATAAATATGGGTACACAACGTATAAAACAACACAGAGATGGTTGGACAATTACTACATTAGATAATTTACCATCAGCCCATTTTGAACATGATGTTGCCTTAGTTAATGGTAAACCCGAACTACTTTCTACGTTCGCTTACATTTATGATGCCTTGGGCATAAAAAGCAATGAAGAAGATGAATTTAGACAAGAAGCTCTTGTTTTATAAAAATAGGACTTGATGTATTTAAAGCATCAATTAAAATCATACATCTACCTAACACTCTATCTAGTTCAAAAGCATTAGCAGATTAATCAGTTATTAATTAATTTTTACCTAATCAGGAAGATTCAATAGTCTCGTTGAAAAAACTTTTCAAAACCATACTAAATATAGTTCCAAGACCCTTATTAATAAGGTTAAGTTATATTATACGTCCGATTTTAGCCTTTTTTTTAAGAGGAGATAACTATACTGACCCTATAGATAGTAAAAGTTTTAAAACATTTCTACCCTATGGCTATGGAGAACAACGCAATAACGTACTATCTCCTTCTACCCTATCTTTAGAACGCCACCGCTTACTTTGGTTATATCTAAAAAACGAAACTAACTTCTTCTCCGAAAAATTAAAAGTATTACACTTTGCTCCAGAACAAGCGTTTTATAAGCGTTTTAAAAAGATGAATAATCTAGACTACGTTACCACAGATTTAAACTCACCTTTAGCAGATGTAAAAGCAGATATTTGTAACTTACCTTTTGATGAAAATGAATTTGATGTGATTTTATGCAATCATGTATTAGAACACATTCCTGACGACACAAAAGCCATACAAGAACTATATCGTGTTATGAAACCAAATGGTTGGGGTGTATTTCAAATTCCGCAAGATTTAAATAGGGTAACAACTTTTGAGGATAACACCATTACTGATAAAAAAGAGCGTGCTAAAATTTTTGGACAATATGATCATGTTCGCGTTTATGGGAGAGATTTTTTCAACAAACTTCATTCACTCGGTTTTAAAGTTGATGAAGTAATTTACTCAAAAACACTGTCAAAAGATCTTGTAGAGAGATACCGTTTAGCAGAAGAAGAAATTATCCCAGTTGTTTCTAAACCAGCTTAAATTCTTGAAATTCAAAAAATAGTATCTTAATCAACTAAAATTCCAATAGATACTAATTACTTATGGCGAATAATTCTTTATCTAAACGTATAGGGCTCTTTATAGGTCCACTTCTTTTTTTTATTTTATATTTTTTGCCTTTTCAATTTATTTCAAACAAAGGAGATTTGGTTTTAGCTACTGCACTTTGGATGATTGTTTGGTGGATTACTGAAGCTGTTTCAATATCGGTTACGGCACTTTTACCTATACTGCTATTTCCCTTACTAAATATAATGCCGTTACCAGATGTTGGTGCTAATTACGGAAGCCCAATTATATTTTTATTTTTTGGTGGATTTGTACTAGCCTTGGCCCTAGAAAAAGTAAATCTGCATAAAAGAATTGCACTTAATATTATTAAAAAAACTGGTACCTCTCCAAATAAAGTTATTCTTGGTTTTATGATCGCTACTGCTTTTATGAGTATGTGGATAAGCAATACGGCTAGCACAGTGGTTATGTTACCAATTGCTCTATCAGTAATAAAACTACTAACTAATGATAATGACGGCTTTACAAAAAAAGACAGAAATTTTGCATTAAGTGTTATGTTAGGCATTGCTTTTTCTGCAAATGCAGGAGGCATTTCTACTATTATTGGAACACCTCCAAACTCTGTATTAGTAGGGTTATTAGAAAATGAATATAAAATTGAAATCTCCTTTTTAAAATGGATGCTTTTAGGCCTACCGTTTTCAATTATACTTATTACTATTATTTATTTCGTTTTAGTTAAATGGTTGTTTCCAAATACTGGATTAAATTTTAATACATCCAACACAATTATCAATAACGAACTTCAAAAACTAGGAAAGGTATCTCCAAAAGAAAAACAGGTTTTAATAGTGTTTGTCCTAATGGTTTTTCTTTGGATTTTTAGAAGTACCATAAACACATTGCTACCTCAGCTACTATTATCTGATACAACTATAAGTATTGCTGGAGCAATAGCACTATTTGCTATTCCTCATAACATAAAAAAAGGCGATTTTATTTTAAAATGGGAAGACACAAAACATTTGGCTTGGGGCATACTAATTCTTTTTGGTGGTGGTTTAGCGTTAGCAAAAGGAATGTCAGCAACAGGTATTGTAGCAATTGTAGCAGATACTATAGCAAATGCAGATATTAGCATTATCTTAATAGCAACTTTACTAATTATACTTATGCTTTTTATGACGGAATTAATGAGTAACGTTGCTTTAGTTGCTGTATTAGCACCTGTTGTGGCTGGTATAGCAATTGGTTTAGAACTACCTATACTGTATCTATTAATACCAGTAACCATGGCTAGTAGCTGTGCTTTCATGCTTCCAATGGCTACACCTCCAAATGCCATAGTATTTGCAAGTGGTTACGTTAAAGTACATGAAATGGCTAAAGTGGGTATAATAATCAATCTTATCGCTGTTGTTTTACTAATAGGAGTTTTTAAATTTTTTGTTCCTTTAATCTTTTAGTAAAACCATTAACCCTCTGGAAACCCGTTTAATGCTAAAGTCTCTAGTTCATTAGCCTTGTTTTCAAAAATTAAAAACACCTTTAATTCAGGGTAAGATTTTAAAAAAGTAGTTACACCATCAATACCCATAGCTTGAAAAGCAGTAGCATAACCATCAGCAGTCATACAATCTTTTGCTATTACAGAGACACTCAAAATATTAGTTTTTGAAGGATATCCTGTTTTAGTATCAATAATATGTGCAAATCTATTTCCGTTTTCATCTACTTTAAACTTACGGTAAGTCCCAGATGTAGCCATAGCTTCGTCTTTTAAGCTTATCGCCTTAAAAACAGTTTGCCCTCCATCAAATCTAGGTTCATCTAAACCAACTCGCCAAGGTTTATGTTTCTCTTTATTCTTACCTTTTACTCTAAGCTCGCCACCTATTTCAACCAAGTAGTTATTGATATTTTTACTTTCTAAAAATTCACTAATTGCATCAACCCCATACCCTTTTGCAATGGCATTAAATTCTAAATAGGTATTGGGGAGCTTTACAACTTTACTCTCCTCTAATTTTACGTTATCAAACCCAACATACTCCATTAATCCATCAATAGTCGTGCTATCAGTTAAAAACTTGTTTTCCTCCGCTCCAAAACTCCAAGCATTTACAACATCTCCAATTGTAGGGTCAAAAACACCTTGAGTCGCTTTGTATATCATTTTTGAAGCTGAAAATACATTTTTAAAATGTTGATCTACCTCAACTAGTTCATTTCTGTTTAATTTAGAAATATCTGAATTTGGTATGTATGTTGACAATGATGCATTAATTGCAGCAAACAAGCTATCAAACTGAATGATATAATTTACTTCATCATCATAAATAATGCTATAACTGGTCCCAAAAACAGTACCAGAAAGTGACGTGTTTTTTTCTAAGTTATCATCTTTTTTTGAAACATCCTGCTTACATGAAAAAACGAGGAAAGGCAACAGTGCAATGCATAAAACTAGTACTTTTTTCATCTAATTTAAGTTTGATTCTATATATTGAATGCCATTATATTCTATTAAGTAATCTTTATTGAGATAAACAGGTAAATCTTTACCATCTGGATTACCTAAACCAACCCCTGCATAAAGCACTTTTGCGTCTTTCTCAAAAGCATGCTTTTTAAAAGATTCCATCCACACAATATCATAATTATTAGGATTCTCAGGTAAAAGAACGGCACGTACTATTACAAAATAATATTGACTGTTTTTATCAATACAGACAAATTGTGGATGTTTTTTAAGTTGACTATTTATTGCAATAAACTCAAAACCACGCTGCTCTAAATCCTTACCAACATGGTTCATCGCCAAATTGTGAAGCTCTTGTTTTGATAAGGGTTTATTCATGTCACAAAAATACTAAAAGTAAATAGTATGATGACATTTTTAAACACTTTCGATGCATTATTAAATTTTTAGTATTCACCCTATTAAAGACCTTATTATGAAAACCGCATTGTATTTATTAACCACATTTACCCTTCTGCTTTTTTCTTGTGGACAAAACAGAACAAGCTCTAATGAGTTTGCTGATTTTGATTATGATACTGAAGCTTTTCTAGAACAAGATATAACACCTGATGAATTTAAAGACTCCAAATACAAACATACCGCAAACGAAAGCAGTAAATTAAAAGGGTATAAAGTAATGAGCAAACAATTTAATATGCCTGTTGGGATAATGCCAATTCCAATAAATTGGGAAATACTAAACAATAACAAGGAAGGTATCCTATTCCAATCAAAAGACAACGTAAAAGTTTATAAGGAACGATTTATCTCCTATTTCTTTTCAAACAATCAACAACTAAACTACATGAACCAACAAAGTGGCAGACCTGTAGCACCACCCAAAAATATTAATCAAATTATACAAGAGGATATAGTTCCCAATGTTAAGGCTCAAGGGTTAAAATTAGTAAACCAGTTTGCTTTACCAAAATTGGCACAATTTGATAAACATTTTGACAGCTATTTGTTTAAAGGCATACCTGAAAACAAACAATTTCAATGTGTTGCAACAGAATGGATAAATAACAAAGGAGAAAAGTCTATAGGTATAATTCGTTATTTCACTAATCAATATACAACCATAGGAGGTATGGATTGGGGGTATACTTTAAATATTATGGAAGCTCCAGCAAACATCTATGAAAACGCTAAAAAGTATTTTATAAACTCCTTGGTTAACTTTCAAATAAACCCTCAATGGGTGCAAACATCCAATAGTTATTACTCACAAAAATCAAGACAAAGTACTGCTAATCATCAAAAGCGTATGGCTGCAATCAATGCACAAGGACAAACCATAAGAAATATTGGTAATACGTACAGCTCAATTTCAGACAGTAATTTTGAGAGTTGGAAACGCAGGAATGATATGAACAGCGCAGGTCATTCAAATTCAATAAATAATGGTATTTGGGAACGCACAACTGTATCTAACCCAAATTCTGGACAACAGTACTATGTTGAAGGACAAAACAATTATTATTGGATGAATCAAAATAATGAATATGTAGAAACTGACAATTCGCTCTACAACCCCAATATTGATAATTCTATGAACAATCAAAATTGGACACAATATAATATTGAGAACTAAAATGATGACATTTTTAAGTTACTCCGATGTATTTATAAACCAAGATTAATTAAAAGATAGCATTTATGAAAGCATTTAAGTTATATAGCTTCTTAGCCATTATTATTCTATTATCGTCATGTAGTTCAAATGACGATAATGATAACAACAATGCAAATAGCTTAGCAGGATTTACAACAAGGGATAACTGTCCCGAACTCCCAATTGGACCAACATCCGCATATTGGGAATATGCTAAAGGTAATCCTATCCCTTTAAATCAATTACCTGTACTCCAAAATCCTCAAGCTGCGTTTTCCTATGCTCATAGTAATAGAAATCTCCCTCCATTAACCTTAACACCTCCACAAGGTTACCAAGCTATTGACTACATAAACCCAAACACAAACCCTTTTGGAGTTAATATGATTAGAAACGATGGTGCTGTAGTATGGAGATATGTACCTATTTCAACATATCCTGTTAATTTTTCAGACTCAAATATTTTAGATACCGAGGTAAATAATGTTACAAGTGCTTTTGGTTTCAATGGAAACTACAATGTACTTTGTGAGGCAACTCCAATAGTATTTAGTGAAAATGGTATCACAAGAATTTTTAGAGCTAGAATGATAGAGTTCAATAATACAATCGCGCTCATCTGGATTGCGGCTACCTATGTTGAAAGCTTATTTACTGTAAGTGTAGCATCATCGGTATCTGCAGGTCCAAGTAACGAATATGCTAGCCTAGTTATGGATATATTCTTACCAATGAGTTTTCAATTATATCCATCAGGTAGTAGTCCATTATCCGATAGAGATAATGATGGCACACCAGATATTTTTGATCCTGAACCAGATAATCCTAATGTAAAATAAAATCTACTCTTATAATTATGAAAGCAAATAATCATTTTAACACCCTTTTTATAACTCTTTTAGTTATCTCATTTTTTACAATTAGCTGTAGCCAAAATGATGATAGTGAAAAGATAGAACAGGACACAACTGGCCTAAATGTGTACGTAGCAGGTATAAAATCCATAGACGAATTAACATCAGTAGCTGAATTATGGGTAAATAATTCCCCAAGAAATATAGCTAAAAGTAACGGCACTGGAACTGCCAGTTCTGTATTTGTTGATGGTAATGACGTGTATGTTACTGGGCACGAATCTAACGGTTCACTTAATATCGCTACTGTTTGGAAAAATGGCACAGCAACAACACTTACAGATGGCAGTAAAAACTCTACATCTGCATCAATCTTTGTAGATAACGGCGACGTTTATGTTGCTGGCGATGAAATAGAAAATATAGGGTTTAATGCTAGGGTATGGAAAAACGGCATTGCAACCGATTTATCGGATGGTTTTCAATCCAGAGCAACTTCTGTTTTTGTATCAGGAGGCAATGTTTATGCTTCAGGTTGGCAATACATACAGTCGGAATTTAGAGCTGTAGTTTGGAAAAATGGTATCGCAACACAACTTACTGATGGAACTAAGTTTGCAACAGCTAATTCAGTATATGTAGATGGCGACGATGTTTATGTTGGAGGTTCAGAGTATAACAATGCTACAGACAAAATATTAATTGCTAAAATTTGGAAAAACGGGGTACCTATAGATCTAACAGATGGGACAAATAGTGCTTTAGTTGAAGCTGTTTTAATTTCAGGAAATGATGTATACGCTGTTGGTATGGAAAATCTGGGTAATCAATCTGAAGACGCTGCTGCCATGTGGAAAAACGGAGTTATAACATATTTAACTGATGGCAATAATTACGCAAGAGCACATTCAATTTTCGTACATGAAGATGATGTCTACATAGCGGGTACAGAAAGAGGAGAAAACAACGAAGCTGCAACAATTTGGAAAAACGGTATTGCTACAAACTTAACCGATGGTAAAAATTTTGCCAGAGCACTTTCGGTTTTTGTTAAATAATAAAAATAAAACATGAAGTTAATAATCGAAATAATAGTCATTTAATAGTTTAGTATTTGCAACAAAATGAAATAATTGTATATTTCCTGTAGCTATTATTTCATGGGGAAAAAAATACACTTATTAAGTCAGTCTCAACTAGTTGATGCAATCAAAGAAAATGATGCTAAAATTCTGAAAGAACTATATACATCTAACTATCCTAAAGTTGAAGCTTTAGTTTTAAAAAATAGTGGTTCTTCAGCACACGCAAAAGATGTTTATCAAGAGGCATTTATTACAGTTTGGACACATGTAAAACAAAATAAATTTACACCTCAAAATGATAGTGCCTTACAAGGTTATCTGTACAGGATTTGTAAAAACAAATGGACAGATGTTCTAAGATCTAAATCCTTTAGAGACGTTAAACCATTGAATACTGATACTATAAAAGTAGTGAAAGCAGAAGAAACACATAACAACCTAGAGGACAAAAAGTTAAAATTAACTATGACAGCTTTTGAAAACTTAGGACAGCCATGTAAGCAGCTACTAAAAACATTTTATTTTGAAAAGAAATCATTAAAAGAAATCTCAAAAGAATTGAATATAGAAGAAAACACAGCACGCAATAAAAAATATAGGTGCATGCAAAAATTAAGAGCTGTGGTTTTAGCCTCAAAATAGCAAAATTGAAAGAAAAGAACAACATATCAGAAGAATTATTAGAAACGATAGAGCGGTATCTAAATGGCACTTTAAATGCTCAAGAACTAAAGGACTTTAATAGACTCTTAGATATTGATGAAGATTTTAAGACTCAAGTTGAAGATGTTCGTGCTATGCTATTTGGCATAGAAGCACAATCTTTAAAAGAACAATTAGACGAATTTCATGATGAAATCCCTAAAACAAATACGGAAGATATCTCAAAACAAAAAATTCGTTTCTTAAGATACAGTAAAATTGCAGCAGCAGCAGCTATTATTATTGCTGTAGGAAGTATTTGGTTTTTTAGTGGAGAACCTAATGAAAAACTATACGCCAAATATTTTAAACCAGATCCTGGTTTACCCACTACTATGAGTAGCACTAATAATTTCGAGTTTTATGATGCTATGGTAAGCTATAAACATGGCGATTATAAAATTGCCATTGATAAATGGACATTATTAAATAAACAAAAACCTGAAAACGATACTTTAAATTACTTTTTAGGCGTTGCTTATTTAGCAACAAAAAATACAGAAGAAGCCATACCTTACTTGGAACGTGCAAGTGAAGCCGATGATAATTTTGAGTTTTTAAATGAAGCCTATTTCTACTTGGGACTTGCTTATATAAAAGAAGGTAATCTTGAACTTGCAAAAGAGAATTTAAGTTTAAGTGATATAGAAACAAGTAAAACTGTATTAGAAGAACTAGGCAAATAGTCTTTTTATGTATCAATTAAACAAGAAGAAAGATAATATCTAGTAATAATATTCTACAGTACTTATGATAACTGTAGTAAAGAGTCTCTAAAAGACATAAAACTTATAGCTTCATAATGTTTATGAAACACATCAGAGTCATATTAGTCTTTATTTCTATTTTATGCATTTTACCAATTGAAGCGCAATCGCTTAAAAATGATACCTTTTCAATAAAATACAATTCTGCTGACAGTCTTTATAAAACAAGAGCTTATAAAAGCTCTGAAGTTATACTCCATAAACTCATAAAGTTATTTGACGACAACAATCAAAACCAAATAGATTTAAAATATAAGTCTTACAACCTTTTGGGTTTGGTAAATGTTAAACTCCAAAAACTAGATAGCTCCAATTACTATCTCAATAAGTCTCTAAATTATATTGAAAACCCCATATTTAAAGATGAAGATAAAAATTATAATTTAGGGTTAACAAAAAATGCTATAGCATTGAATTTTTTCAATACAGGCCAAGTAGATAGTTCAATTTCTACACTACATGAAGCCATAAAACACCTTCACGATTATACTTCAAAAATAGAAGATGAAGAGAAAAAATTAAAGGCTATTAAAAAAAGGTTAGCTTGTATTGATAATCTAGCTGGTTTTTATAGAGGTGTTGGAGATAATGAGCGTGCTATAAGTTTAGCAACGTACTCCTACAAGAAAAAACAGAAAATTTTACCTGAAGATGATACAGCTCTCATCATTTCGCAATTAATCCTGGGGCATCTTCATCTTATTGCCAGAAATTATAATAAAGCAGGAAATATTATTGACCAAGGTATTAAGAATATTAATAGAATTCCTTTTGCAAAAAGTTATGCTTATCTAGTTAGAGCTTCAATTTATGAGAACATTAAAGACTTTGAAAACGCAAAAAAATTTTATGAGATGTGTGAAGACGCGTATAGAGAAAATTTTAATGGTGTTTACTCAGGCTCGTTTTTAGATGGACTAGTAGAAATGTCTAATTTTTACACAAAGGTTGGCATGAATGAAAAGGCTTTATCTTTAGCAAAAGAAGGCTATAATTTTACGCAGCTAGACACATATAAAAATGAATTATTAGCCTATTACCAAGTACAAAATTTAGCAAATATTTACTTTGGCATAAAAGATTATAAAAATGCTATAAAGCTTAGCAATGAAGCGCTTTCCTTTTTTGACAGAGGACACTTAAAGATAAATAGCTTACTAGATTCTATTCAAAACGAAACAAGAAAACCAATATCGCTTTTAATTAAATCTAAATCAGAATATTTGTCAAAAAAGCAACATACTGTTTATAGCTTAGATAGTATTTTAAAACAAACAAAAAAAGCGCTGAATATCTTAGAAAAAAAGAGAACTATTATAAAAACCCCTTCAGACCTTGAAACCCTTCTTTTTGAAAATAACGAGCTGATAGATTTTAGAAAACAATTACTTCTAGACTTATATAATAAAACTAAAAGTGAGGACTATTTAACCAAACTTATCAGCCTTCACGAATCAAATCTATATAACAGAATCAGATCTAGATTAAATCTTAAAAAGGTTAGTTTTTCAAACATTCCTAAATCTATAATTACACGGGAGCAGTTTTTAAAAAATGAAATGATTAATGCTTTAAATGCAACAAATACCACTATTGAATCATTTTTCGAAGCAAATCATCAATGGGATACATTCTTAGACTCATTGAAACATAAGTATCCTAAGTATTATAAAATGCGTTATGCTACCTTGGAAGAACCAATAGATAATCTTCAAAAAAACATTCCACAAAACACATCTTTGGTTAGGTATCTTTACATAAGAGACACATTATATACTGCTGTAATAACTAAAACTGACAAAAAACTATTTAAACTAGAAACTAAAAATTTAAAGGAGCATATTTCTGTACTCTCCAATGATATCTTAGATATAAAAACAACAGCTAGTACATTACATAAACTTTATGACTATTTATGGAAACCTATTGCACCGGAAATTACAACTAAAAGTGTAGTGGTTATACCCGATGGGGACTTATTTAACCTAAGTTTTGAAAGTTTAACAAGCTCAAAAATCTCTTCATTTAAAGAGCTTACTACTAAGAGCTTACTTTCTAAACACATTATTTCATACAACTATAGTCTTTTACTCATAGAACCGTCTAAAACTATTATTAATTATCCTAAAGATTTTATTGCATTCGCACCAGAATTCAATGAAAATATGAAAAAAAAATATAGTGTATCAATTAGCGACTCTCTTTCTGTGGATAAAACATATTTAAGCCTTCTACCTCAGCCATTCAGCGTAGATCTAGCCAAAGAGTATTCACGTTTATTTGATGGCGATTATTTTATAAATGAAAATGCCTCAAAGCAAATTTTTAAAGATGAAGCTAACGAGCATAAAATAATCCATATTGGTACTCATGCTGAGTCTAATAATGTTTCTCCAGAACTATCTCGTTTAATCTTTGCAAAAAATAGTGAAAATGATGATAACTCGCTTTACACTTATGAAATTTACAATGAAAACTTAAACTCTAATTTAGCTATTTTAACAGCCTGTGAAACAGGGAAACCTACCTACCAAGCTGGAGAAGGTATGATATCATTAGCACACGCTTTTAATTATGCAGGGAGTGAGAGTATTTTAACAAGTCTTTGGAAGATTGATGAAAAATCAAGTTCAGAAATTATTGAGTTTTTCTTTGATAATATCAAAAAAGGAATACCTAAGGATGAAGCTTTACAACTAGCAAAACTTAATTATTTATCGCAAGCAGAAGGTAGAACAATAGCACCTAATTATTGGGCAGGTTTGGTTCTTATAGGAGACACTACTCCAATACATTTACAATCTTCAAAAAATTTAATATGGTATTTTGTAGTAGCTGTATTGCTTGTTCTAATATCTTACTTAATCTTAAAGAGAAGAAAAACAAAACATACTACTTAAACCTTACAAACTTAGAATTGTAGAATGTATAGTTAGACACAGGTATAACAGCATCTTTTTCTAAATGATACCAAGGTGAGAAACGGGTGTCTTCTAGATTTTTAACTAAATGCACACTTTGCGCAGGAGTATTACCTTGAAACAATAAATATATTTTGTCTCCCCTCGCATTCACAGCCTCATCACATATCATAACAATATGTCCTGGAGATCCACCTTTAATAAGCATATCGCCTAACTTTATATTTTTAACGTTATTAATTTTAGGAAGTTCGTTGTATAAGGACAACGTACCAGAATACATATAGATGAGATTAAGATATTTATAAAAATTGGCTTTAGAAGAATTCGCTGATGTAGTTTTCTGAAACATTACTTTATTTCCATTAATTTTTGGTCTAAAGCCTTCAGCGTATTTTTTCCAAGAGCAATAATGACCGCTTGTGAAATTAAATCCTATCTCATCTTTTCTATTATTATCCCACAAATATTCACTTCGTATTCTAATTAATGCATCTGCACATTGTTGTAATCCGTTTTTAGGCACTGGAATATCTAAAACTCCAATATGTCCGCGTTGCCAAAAGTATTCAGTATCATCATAATTAATAATTTTAGTCCCAAATGGTTTTAACTCATAGTTTCTCAAATACTCTTGAAACGAACCCTTTGGATAAGAGACCCTTGTGTATCCTTTTGGTAGATTTACTCTAGACTTAATCGTTAAACTGTCCTTATCTAAAAGATCAGTAGACACATTAGATACAAACGCAGTAGTAACTATATTCTGATGAGGAATAATCAAAATAAATAATGTGATAAGAACAACAATAAAACCTGCAAAAAATAAAATTTTCTTCATATTTAAACAACGCTGCAGAGCTTTTCTTCGTATAGGCATAGTTAAAATTTAAGAGTAATTTTACATCTATAATTGATAATTTTAGTAATTTAATGTCAAAATTGTTTTTATGGAAACTTCGCCTCGTTTAGAATCTGCAATAAAAAAATTATATACTGCATTTCATAACAATACCTTAAATCCTGAATGTTGTCAACAATGTGCAGTAGGTAATATTTTAGACAATAGAGATAGCTGGAAGCACCTTTCAGATCGCCATGGCAGTTTAGTATTAAATTACGTTGGTAAAGTTCATCAAACTTTAGGCAGAACATTTAATGGCTATACCCCTCTTGAATTGCTTCAAATTGAACATGCTTTTTTAAGTACATGTGGCTTTCAAGTCCCCTTACACCATGGAAACACTAAACCTAAAGATCCAACTGATAAAGATGTGTTGTTTGAAGGTTTGTGTGCTGTAATAAGTTATTTGTGTGAATTAGAGGGCGTAGAAAATATTATGAATTACACTAAATTATTTGAAGTAGAAAACGATAAGCCAAAATACATGTTTTCTTAAAACCTGTTTTTTCGACAAAAAAAACCAACTCTAATTGAGTTGGTTTTTTATTATCATAAATTGAAGATTATCCTCCAAAGTCATCAAATCGAATATGCTCATCTGGGATACCGAAATCTTCTCCCATTTTTTGAACCGCTTTATTCATTAAAGGAGGTCCACAGAAATACAATTCTATATCTTCTGGCGACTCATGCTTGCTTAAATAGTTATCTATTACACAATTGTGAATAAACCCAACAAAACCGTCTCCAGGAGCATCTAAATCTTCTTTTACTTTCCAATTATCTTCTTCTAAAGGTTCAGATAAAGCTAAATAGAATTTAAAGTTAGGGAAGTTCTTTTCTAAGTCGTAGAAATGATCTAAGTAGAACAATTCACGTTTAGAACGTCCTCCATACCAATACGTTACTTTTCTTCCTGTCTCTAAGGTTTTAAATAAGTGATATAAGTGAGAACGCATTGGTGCCATACCTGCTCCACCTCCTACATAAAGCATTTCGCTTTCAGATTCATTGATAAAGAATTCTCCATAAGGTCCGGAAATAGTTACTTTATCTCCAGGTTTTTGAGCGAAAATATAAGATGATGCTACTCCAGGATTTACATCCATCCATCCGTTTTTAGCGCGATCCCATGGCGGAGTTGCAATACGTACATTTAACATAATATCCCGCCCTTCTGCTGGGTAAGAAGCCATAGAATAAGCTCTCTCAACTATCTCATCATTTTTCATCACTAAAGGCCATAACCCAAACTTATCCCACTCAGCTTGAAACTTATCTGGAGTTTCATGCTCTTCTGGATGTGCCGTAATGTCAATATCTGCATATTTAATTTCACACTGTGGTATTTCTATTTGAATATATCCACCTGCTTTGTAATTCATATCTTCTGGAATTCTTACTACAAATTCCTTAATAAAAGAAGCTACGTTGTAATTACGCACAACTTCAGCTTCCCATTTTTTAATACCAAATACTTCCTCAGGAATTGTGATATCCATGTCTTGCTTCACTTTAACCTGACATGCTAAACGTGCTCCGTGTTGCAATTCTTTTCTTGAAAAATGAGGTGTTTCTGTAGGTAGAGCTTCTCCACCTCCAGAATTTACATGACATTCACATTGAATACAAGTTCCACCACCACCACAAGCAGATGGTAAAAATATTTTATTTCCTCCTAGTGTAGATAATAATGTACCACCAGAAGCTACTTCAATTTCCTTCTCTCCATTTATCGTAATTTTTACTGGACCTGAAGGTGATAATTTTTGTTTTACAAAAAGTAATAAGCTTACTAGCAGTAATGTAATTAATAAAAATGCTGCGACCGTAGCTATAACTGTACCTGTTGTTCCTGCTGCTAAAATCATCATACTACTTTATAGTTTTAGTGTTTTCAGCTAATTCTTTAGCCTTTTCAGTTTCAATTTTTATATTTTCTATTGCGGTTTCAGTAGCTGGTTTCTCTTCTTCATCTCCTCCTGTTAGCATTCCACCAAAACTTAAAAACCCAATACCCATTAACCCGGTTATAATAAATGTAATCCCTAAACCTCTTAACGGCGCTGGTACATTACTATATCTTATTTTTTCACGAATTGCAGCAATAGCTAAAATGGCTAGAAACCATCCTATACCAGAAGAAACACCATAATTAAAAGCTAATCCAAGTGTTTCAATCTCACGAGCTTGCATAAATAAAGACCCTCCCAAAATTGCACAGTTTACAGCTATTAATGGTAAAAAGATACCTAATGAATTATATAAAGATGGTGAGAATTTTTCAACGACTATTTCAACAAGTTGAACCATAGTTGCAATAGTTGCAATAAACATGATGAATGATAAGAAACTTAAATCGTAATCTACATATTCATCTCCTAACCAAGACAATGCTCCTGGTTGTAATAAGTATTGATCTAACAACCAGTTTAAAGGTACTGTTATCGCTAATACAAATATTACTGCTGCACCTAGACCTACTGCAGTTGCAACTTTCTTAGAAACGGCAAGGTAAGAGCACATCCCTAAGAATACTGCGAATACCATATTATCAACAAAAATTGATTTGAAAAATAATTCTAAATGTTCCATATTTTTTAATTTTCAGTATTGGCTAGCAGTAAGTACTGCTTACTGTAACTGATTAATCTTCTATTAATGCTTTATTTCTACTACGTTGTACCCAAATAATTAATCCCACAACAATTAAGGCCATTGGTGGCATTAACATAAATCCGTTATTTTCATAACCTATAGAGTATACGCCAGTTTTCTCAATAGGATCTCCTAACACGGGAATTCCGAAAAGCGTCCCAGAACCTAGTAGTTCTCTAAAGAAACCAACTATTAATAAAATAACTGCATACCCAGCAGCATTACCAATACCATCTAAAAATGATTTCCAAGGGCCATTACCTAAAGCAAAAGCTTCAAAACGCCCCATGATAATGCAATTTGTTATAATTAATCCTACGAACACTGCTAACGTTTTACTTAACTCATAAGCAAAAGCTTTTAACACCTGATCTACAATAATTACTAAAGAGGCAACTACGATAAGTTGTACAATAATTCTAATTTTTGAAGGAATGATATTTCTCATTAAAGAGATAACAACATTACCAATACCTAAAACAAAAAGTACCGCAACTCCCATTACCAGAGAAGCTTTTAACTCTGCAGTAATTGCTAGGGCAGAACAAATACCTAATACCTGAATAGTAATTGGGTTATTGTCTGCTAACGGGTCTGTAATTAACTTTGCATCTTTTTTTGAAAGTAGTCCCATATTATTTTAACGTTTTAAAGTAAGGTAAATATAATTTTAAATCTTTCTTAATCATGGCAGTAACACCATCACCAGTAATAGTTGCTCCAGCTAAAGCATCAACTTCATAATCATCTTTTATTTCATTTTTAGGGTCTGCATTTCCTTTAGCTACGGTAATACCTTTAAAGACACCTGCTTCAGTTAATAGCTGTTCTCCCTCAAAATCATCCATAAAATAACGTTGCTTGATATTCGCTCCTAAACCTGGTGTTTCTCCTGCATGATCAAAAAAAGCACCTTGAACTACCATATCTTTATCTAGGGCTACGTATCCCCAAATAGCATCCCATAAACCTTTGCCTCTAATTGGAGCTATATAAAATGTTTTACCATCTTTCTCTCCAACAAATAAAGGTAATCTTCTAATTTCTCCATTTTTGGCTTTTGCTTGTTCTTTCTTAATATCTATTAAATAAGCTTCTTTATCTTCTTTAGCAACACCATTTTCAATTACTAATTGTTTTTTGATGTACTTAGAAAATTCATCTGCCACCACATCTGTACCTACAAAAGTAATATCTCCTGTCCCTTCGTTTCCATTAACACCCATAGCGTATAGAATATTTTGCTGCTTTTCCATACGTTTATTCTCATCAATATTTGGCCTCAAAGATGATGCTGTAAACGCCAATAATGAGCCTACAACCACTACCATGGCTATAGCAAATATTATTGTATACGAATTTTTATCTGTATCCATTGCCATAACTAAGCTGTTTTAACTTTTAAACGTTTCATTCTTTTCTTCACGTTACCTTGTACTACATAGTGATCAATAGTTGGTGCAAATACATTCATTAATAGAATTGCTAAAAATACACCTTCTGGATATGCAGGATTAAATACACGAATCATAATTGAAATAAAACCAATTAAGAAACCGTAAATCCATTTTCCTTTATTTGTTTGAGAGGCTGTAACTGGATCTGTAGCCATATAAACTGCACCAAACAAAATACTACCAATAATTAAATGTTGCCAAAATGGAACACTCATCAACCTGTAGAATTTACTTGATTCTCCAATCCAACCTGCATCAACAACACCGTTGAAAATTAATCCCATAGCTAGAGCTCCTATTAGTGTTGAAACGATAATTCTCCAACTACCAATTTTGGTAAAGATTAAAAATAAAGCTCCTATAATAATTAAGAATTTTGAAGTCTCCCCTACAGAGCCTGGTATTAATCCCCAAAACATGTCCCAATAACTGTAATCAACTGGGTTATTTGCCGCATAGGTACCTAGGATAGTTTCACCTGATATGGCATCTAAGTTCTGACCGGCAGCAATCATTTGGTCACGTTCAACAGCACCATGTACCCAAACTTTATCTCCAGACATCCAAGTTGGATAGGCAAAGAATAAAAATGCTCTAATAGTTAATGCTGGATTGAGAATATTCATTCCTGTACCTCCAAATACCTCTTTACCGATAACCACTCCAAAAATTACAGCAACAGCCAACATCCATAATGGGATATCCACTGGAACTATAAGCGGTACTAACATACCTGTAACTAAGTAGCCTTCTTCAACTTCATGCCCTTTGATTATAGCAAATATGAACTCTACTGCTAAACCAACACCATAGGATACAACTACTAGTGGTAGGACTTTCCAAAGACCAATAACAAGGTTATCCCAAGTCCAAAATGAAGTTCCTAAAAACCCATTAGCAGACTCTATTAATCCTTGCGCTAGATAATGCTGATAACCAGCATTAAACATACCAAATATCAAACATGGCACTAAAGCCATTATTACAGTATTCATAGTACGCTTTAAATCATCAGCTACCTTAATATGAGTTCCATTATGAGTAGTTTCATTGGGCATATATAAAAATGTGAAGAGAGCATTAAACCCTGGCAACCATTTTTTATCCCTATTTTTTTCCTTAAAATTGTGTAAATTTTCTTTTAAACCCATTATCCTATCTCTTTAAGCATTAAGTCTAAACCTTCTCTTATAATTTTTTGATGTGGTTGTTTTGAAACACATACAAATTCTGTTAAAGCAAAATCTTCTGGAGCAACCTCATACATTCCTAATGCTTCCATTTCATCTAAATCCCGATACATACAAGCTTTAAGGATTTGCATCGGAAATATATCTAAAGGGAAAACTTCTTCATAAGTCCCCGTAGTTACAAAAGCCCTGTGTTCTCCATTAGTATTAGTATTTAAATCATACTTTTTCTTAGAGTTTAACCAAGAAAAAGTTAATGCTCTTGAAGTAGAAACTTTATTAAAAATTGGTTTGTTCCAACCAAAAAATTCATAATCGTCCCCTTCTGGAATAATAGAAATTACATTACTGTAATAATCTAAATAACCATCAGGTTTAATTTCTTTTCCAGACAAAACATTTCCAGAAATTATTCTAGCATTCGCATCTTTTTCAACACCTTTATCATAAATCATTGTAGCCACTTCACTACCTAATTTTGTTTTAAAATAACGAGGTGCTTTTACTTGAGATCCTGCCAACGCTACTATACGTTCTGCATTAAATTTACCCGTTAGCAATAATTCTCCAATAATAACTAAATCTTGCGCATTAACAGTCCAAACAATCTCCCCTTTATTTACAGGATCTACTTTGTTTATAAGTGTACCAACATTTCCAGAAGGATGCGGACCAGATACTTTGTGTATAGTAACTCCTGATAAACCAACAAGTGGCGAATTAGATGTTTTTCCTACCGACACGTGTACTTGCCCCTCAGTTAATTTTCCTAATGCAATAACTGCAGCTTGTAACTCAGCTTCTTTTCCTTGTAATGTAAAGTCTAAATCAGCTGCTAAAGGTGCACTGGCATATCCAGAAATAAAAATAGCTTTTGGAGCTTTTTCCGTACTAGCAATAACATCATAAGGTCTTTGCTTTACAAATGGCCATAATCCACTTGCTAATAAATGAGCCTTAACCTCTTCTGAAGTTGCAGCATCTACATCAAACTTACCATTATCTTGGTAAGTTTGCGTTTTATCAGCTTTAATCTTTACTTCTAAAATTTTACGTTTGGCACCACGAGAGATTTCAATTACCTCTCCAGAAACTGGAGAAACAAATTTGATGTCTTCACTAGATTTATCGTAAAATACAGCTTCTCCTGCTTTTACTTGTGTACCAACTTTAGAAATTAATTTAGGAATTACGCCATGGAAGTCTTCAGGTCTTAAAACATAAAAGTTACTTAAAACCGCTGTATCAGTAGTTTTTTCGGCTTCACCTTTAAGTTTAATATCTAGACCTTTCTTAATGCGAATGTCGTTTGACATATTTTCTTTGTTGAAATTAGTTGTCTAAAAAATCGGTGCAAAAATACGAACTAAAATACAGTTACCACAAAAATTTAATAGAAATTTATAAGTATTAACTTCTGTAAAGTTTTGGGCATCAAATTTGATTATATTTACAAAAATGAAAATAATGCACAGTAAATTTCCCTTTCTTATTGGAGCGTTTTTAATTTGCTTAAACCTTCAGGCTCAAATACAAGAAGTAAATCCTCCTGATTACATCAAATCTATTACTTTTAAAAGCACAAGTAGTGATTTGGGAGAATTACCAATTTTAAAATTAGGCGAAAGATTTTATTTAGAATTTGACGCACTTGTAACCAATGAACCCGACTTTTACTATAAAATTGAGCATTATGATTATGATTGGACAGAATCTGTTTTAGTGCGTACAGAATTTTTATTGGGTGTAGATAACTTTAGAATTCAAGATTATCGTAATTCGTTTAATACCTTTCAAATATACTCGCATTACAGGTTAACAATACCTAACGAACAAACAAGAGCATTACTTGTCTCAGGCAACTACCTCATCTCAATTTTTGATAGAGATGACAATTTAGTATTCTCAAGAAAATTGATGGTTTATGAAGACATTGTAACGCCAGGAATTAGCATTAAACGCTCACGTGATGTGAAAACAATTGATGACACACAAACTGTAGATATCGAAATTTCTACAACATCTCAAATTAACAATCCTCTACAAACCATAAAGACACTCATCATACAAAACAGAAACTTAAATACAGCTATAAAAGATATTAAACCTCAATACACAATTGGTAATAAATTAATTTACCGTTATGTAAACGAAACTGCGTTTCCTGGCGGAAACGAATACCTGTTTTTTGAGACTAAAGACTTAAGAGCTGCAGCTATGGGAATACAATATATAGAGCTCAACGATATTTACCACAGTTATTTATTTACCAATCAATCTAGGGCAGAATTACCATATACCTATAATCCAGATATTAATGGTCAATTTAAAATAACTGCTATAGATCGTGACGATGTTTCAGTGGAAGCAGATTATGTTGAAGTACACTTTTCGCTATCCTATCCAGAATTACTAAATGGCGAAAATATTTATATATATGGTAATTACAACAACTATGCCTTAGAGGATTACAACAAAATGGTGTATTACCCAGAAGGCAAAATCTACAAAGCCCATTTTAAACTAAAACAAGGGTTTTACAATTATAAATATGTTGTAGTTAATGCTGATGGCACTTTAGATGAAGGACGCATAAGCGGTAACTTTTGGCAAACCGAAAACAACTATAAAGTATTAGTGTATTATCGCGATTTAGGTGCCAGATATGACCAAATTATAGGTTTTAATGAAGTTTCATCGATAAATATTACCAATTAGTCCCTATTTAACGCTTTTTTAGACTTTCAAATTTTAAAAATCCTTATTTTAGCATTGTAAAAGTATTGTATATCAATCCTTAACATGGTTCAACAGGTAACAAAAGGCATAAAAATTTCGGTAGAAACCAATTTTGAAGGTACATTTTATAAAAATTATAAAATACAGTATGCTTTTGGGTACACCATTACCATTACAAACCAAAGCAAAGACTCTGTACAGTTATATGCCCGCCATTGGGAAATTCTAGATGCCTTAAATAATATTGAAACTGTAACAGGAGAAGGTATTGTTGGTAAAAAACCTGTACTTAAACCTGGTGAATCACATACATATACTTCAGGTTGTTTGCTTACCTCACCTTTTGGTGCTATGCAGGGCCATTACAACATGATAAACTTTACCACCACTAAAAAGTTTTTGGTTACCATACCAACATTTAAATTAAGCGCCCCATTCGCTATTAACTAGGGCGTTACCACAAGGGTCGGGCTTTCACTACTCAATCCCTCCTACGTCGGGGATTTCAAACATGCCGTTCAATCCCTAACGCGGAAGAAAATTTTGGTTTTCTATTCCACATTTAACATATTTTAAATTAATACCTATTTTTACTTTCAATCAAGAAAACTATTATAGCTTTTGGAAGGTTTATTTACAGCTTCGAATTCTAAACATTTTCTACTACTAATTATTATAGTTGGCGCAGCTTTTCTAACAACCTCTTATGTGACTTGGCATAAAAATATAGAATTCACAAAATTCTATCCAATGCTATTATTGCTTTTTTAATAATTTATCTGCCCTTATTAGATTACTGGTCATTTTGGAAAACTTCATGGTTCTGGCCATCAGATTTTTATCATGCGAGCGGAAATATTTTATCTTATGATGACAATATTCAATTTGGGCACTATCCAATAGCCCAAATTGTATTTAATACCTTATCTATTTCATCAAGTTTTTTATTTCTATTTACAACTATCCTATTTATAAAAAACACCAACTTAAAACAACCCAACATAAACAAATTATTTAATTGGATACCACTTGTCAACAGTTTTTCCCTTGGTTACCAAATAAATAAAATGATAAATCAAAAATGGACAAACAAAGTACTCTTAGCATTTTGGGCATTTTTTTCATTTTTATTTATATGCTACAGGTTTATTGCTGGTTGGTTATATTTTGTAGGGTTTGACAGCATAACTTTTATAGACAAAATATTATTTCCTCATGCAGAAAGTCATACTGAAGAAAACAACAATTACGACATTGGCTATACCTATGTTGCAGATATTATCAGTGTAGTAACCCCACCTTTAAAGTACATCAGTGGAATTTTAACTTTACTTGTATTAATTGTAATTAAAAAAAATACTGAGTCTGAATTAGATTCTGAAATATCTAAAATTGGAAAAAACTATACTTAGTGTAACACATTAAACCTAAACACTTGCTCTCCTTGCTTCACATGAATAAATTTACAATTAGAGTAATGCACAAATTCATAAGGTAAGTCATAATTAAAAGAAGTGTCATCAACCCTAAATGCCGCATCACAATCTACGTTCCCATAAGGAGAAATTCGCCTAAACCTATACGTATTATCATCTCCATTATTATAAAGCTCAAACCAAGCCCCTGCTGCTATACCAGATAACCATTGTGCATGATCTGCTTTTTCATTATTATATTTGGGTTTTAATGTACCTACAAGGTTTACTTTATGAGCTTTAAGCCTATCTAAAAAGTAGCGTATATTTTCACTCTTCTGTGACCCTTTAAATTCTGATATCACGCCTGTCTCAGACACCTCACACACATAGTTTTCAGTATCAGCTAAAAGCACATTCCCCACTGTACTTGGAGTAAACCATTTTGATTTTTCAAGTGCTTTCTTAATCAACATGTCATTCACTGAAGCAATCAAACTATCAGTCACAAAACGTGCACAATTACAAGCATTTTTTATAAAAGCAGCATAGCGGATAAAATGCTTATTTTGCATTTCGGTAATATGCGCTCTTGCTTTTTGATAATCCACAGCATTACACACTGAAGCCACCAATTTACCATCACCATGAGTCAACTTAGGGTGGGTTCCCAAAAACTTTAAAACTTCATCTAGGTTTTTTATTTCGTCATTTTCAATTTTCGCCACTAATGGAAAATCCAATTCGTTATCAGTATCTTTTCCACGTACACGGCCATTGGGTTCTGGTGTAATATAACGACCAAAATCATGATACTCTAAAACACCTGTAGACTTATCAATTAAAACTAATGCCGCATGTCCAGCACGTAAATAGTTTTTCTTACCAATACCTAAATACCTTAAAAAGGGAGAATACCACTCATCAGCAACCATAACAATAGTTTCTGGATAAGCCATAGTTATAATAATGCCTGTATTACCCATTAACCGTTTGTGGAGTATTAAAAGTAGTGGACGTCTTTTTGTTATTTATAAAATTCTCATAATGCATCGTCACACTACCTGCATTTTTTTCTATTTGTGTAATACTAGTTGTTTTCACAAACCCTCTATCCATAACAACACCATAATCTTCATTACCCGCTCCAGCTGTTTTATGAAACTCTAAAATAGTATCAGAATTAAGAATATGTTCTAATTTATAATCCACAAACCATTGTTGTCTTTCAGCTCGCATGCCTTCATCATATAACGTAGAAGATGACCACATTTTTGGTTCTAAAGGAAGTTCTTCAAAATATTTCTTAACCCCATCCCAAACTAATTCGTAAAACTTTAATGTAGTATTCCAATCAGCGATAACAATAGTAAAAGGCTCAATACCATCAAAATTATAAACATCAACTAACTCCTCAATGGAATCAGCAGCCATAAATTGTTTTGCTAAAACCCCTCTACTCAGTCGATAAGCTGTTTTGCTTTCATGAATTGCAAAACCACCATTTAACACACAAATCACTCGTTTTTTTTCACTAACACCAATCCATGTCCCTCCAGACAATTCGTCTTTAGGAAATAAAACTTCAGTATCATCAACAGAATAAAACTCTGGAGCTAAAGACACTCTATTGGGTGACTCGTCTCGATTTGAGGTTAAAATAAAATCGTTATCACTCTTAGGAATAATTGTAACTGTACACATAAAACAGTAGTCTCTTATAGAACAGCCAACTTACAAAAAATAAATAAAAAGTAAATCAAACTAAGGCACATAAAATTATAACCAAAAAGCAACTCTATTTTAAAAATTTAACGCGATTTTAAGGTATTCATGTAACACTTTGTAATTTAATAATTCTTAAATTTGTAGTCAATTCACTGAAAATTTTTTATCAAAAACCAATAAATTATGGGAAAAGGATTTTTTAATGTACCTGTTGCAGTTAACGAACCCGTAAAATCTTATGCTCCTGGAACTCCAGAACGTGATGCTGTTTTAGAAGCTTACCAAACAATGTACAACAGCACAGTAGATGTACCTCTTTATATTGGTGGTAAAAATATTACCACTGGAAACACAAGAACCATGTCGCCACCTCACAACCATCAACATGTGGTTGGCACTTATCATTTAGCAGAACAAAAACATATTGATGATGCCATTATAACTGCCTTAGAAGCTAGAAAAACATGGAGCAACATTCCATGGGAACAACGTGCTGGCATCTTTTTAAAAGCTGCAGAACTTATTGCGGGCCCATATCGTACAAAAATTAATGCAGCTACAATGATAGCGCAATCTAAAACCATACACCAAGCTGAAATTGATGCTGCTTGTGAGTTGATAGATTTTTTACGTTTTAACGTACAATTCATGGCAGATATTTACATGGAACAACCTGAAAGTACAAGTGATGCTTGGAACCGTGTAGAATATAGACCTCTAGAAGGGTTTACTTATGCTGTAACACCGTTTAACTTTACAGCCATAGCTGGCAATTTACCAGCATGCATGGCATTAATGGGTAATGTAGTGGTATGGAAGCCCAGTGATAGCCAAGTATATTCTGCAAAAGTAATAATGGATGTTTTTGAAGAAGCTGGTGTGCCTCCTGGAGTAATAAATGTAGTTTTTGGAGATCCTGTTATGATTACGAATACAGTTTTGGCAAGTCCAGATTTTTCAGGTTTACATTTTACAGGGTCTACATTTGTATTTAAAGAACTCTGGAAACAAATAGGAAACAACATTCACAATTATAAAACCTATCCAAAAATTGTTGGAGAAACTGGGGGTAAAGATTTTATTATTGCTCACAAATCAGCTAATCCTAAACAGGTAGCTACAGCAATTTCTAGAGGTGCTTTTGAATTTCAAGGACAAAAATGTAGTGCCGCCTCAAGAGCTTATATACCTAAAAGCATTTGGAATGATGTTAAAAACTTTGTGATTGAAGACGTAAAATCCTTTAAAATGGGGTCTCCTGAGGACATGACTAATTTTATTACTGCTGTAATCCACGAAGGGTCTTTTGATAAATTGGCAAAATATATTGACCAAGCAAAATCAGATACAGATGTAGAAGTCTTGATTGGTGGTAATTACGACAAAAGCAAAGGGTATTTTATTGCCCCTACAGTTTTAGTCACTACAAACCCAAAATACTCTACCATGTGTACAGAGTTATTTGGTCCAGTAATTACAATTTATGTTTATGAAGATGACACTTACGCAGAAACTTTAAAGCTCGTTGACGAAACTAGCGAATATGCGTTAACAGGTGCTATTCTAGCAAAAGACAGGTATGCAATTACACAAGCTACCGAAGCATTACAAAACAGTGCTGGTAACTTCTACATTAACGACAAGCCAACTGGTGCTGTTGTAGGACAACAACCTTTTGGTGGGGCCAGAGCTTCTGGAACAAACGATAAAGCGGGTAGTGCACAAAATCTTTTAAGATGGGTATCTCCTAGACTGATAAAAGAAACATTTGTAACACCTGCGGATTATAGGTATCCGTTTTTGGGAGAATAATCCAAATCCTGTATTTACAGAAATTTTATAAAAGCTTAATATTATAAATATCCGCAAGGTTTCAATAGCCTTGCGGAAATACTAGTTCTTATACCTCGATTTTTCTTACAAAAAATCAATTTACCTCATTACTTTCTACTGAAATACCACCAATTCATATCTCTAGTTAGCTGAAATCCTAAAGATTGGTACAAACGAATAGCGGGATTACCTTTAGTAGTATGTAAAATAGGATGTTTTCCTGATTTTATAATTTCTTTAGTGGCATGAGCAGTAAGTTGTTTAGCTAAACCTTGTCGAGTATACCTAGGATGTGTTACCACACCACTTACTTCAATAAAACTATTAGTTTGCATGCGTTGCCCAGATATAGATACTAATTTTCCATCTTTAAAAATACCATAGTAATTCCCCATATAAAATGTTCTTTTTTGGTAATACCCTGGCATAACAAGCCATATTAAATCATAAATTTCTTTAATATGTGTTTCAGTTAATGGCACTATGGTTTCTGTAACATCTACATCAATTAAGGTGTTCAATACCATTTGACAGCCTTCCATTTTTTTATTCAATACTACAAGTGTTTCATCAAAAGTTGGAATTTCTTTTTCAGAGACAAGAAAAAAATCCTTGGTTAATCTAGAATATGCTGTTAGTGCTTTTTTAGTTTTAGTAGCATTTGTGAAGGCTCCAAACGGGCATATTTCTGGATTATAAAACTGCACTTCATCATACACCTTAGAAAACTTCTGGTGTGTTTCATGCAATGCATACCAAACAGGGTTTTCTAATGTTTGTTGAAAATGGCTCATTTATAAAACTTGAGTTTCAAATGTAATTTGAAAATTTGAGTTTTTTTGAAAATTTCAGATTGGTTTAGATTACTGACTTTGATTTTATCAGAAAAATTAACGAAATTGGTTTAATATTGGATATAAATCATTAAAAACAAGGTGCATATACAAAAAATTAATTACAATTTTAACAAACTAAAAATGACTTTCAGAATTTAAAAATATGGCTGTATATAATACATATTCTGACTCTGCAAATACAGCAGTTAGGGCTTTATTAACCAAAATTGGAGAGTATTATCTTCAAAGACCATTCAATACCGGCTCAGGGAAAGGAAAAAAAGATTGGGAGAAAATTAGAGATATATATTTTAATGGAAAATGTTCTTATTGCGAAAGAGGAGAATTAAAACTACAGATAGAACATTTAATAATGTTTAACAGAACTGAATATGGATTGCATCATCCTGGAAATATAGCGCCAGTTTGTAACGACTGTAATAAGAGAAGAAAAAATAAAAACAAAAATTATCTTGATTGGCAAGGGCAATTAAAACAGATTTGCAAAGAACGTAATGAATTAGATTTTTTTGAGACTAGAAAAAAAAAGATACTATACCATATTAATGAAAGTGAATATAAATACCCTACTCTCTCTGAAGCAGAAAAACATTCAATTCGTGTAATTGCTAATTCTCTATATGAAAATATCAAAACAGAAAGCGAAAAATCTTTAAACCTATATAAGGAACTAGATAAAGCTTTTGTGAATAATAATAAACTGTAGCTGATAATATAAAATTAAAGACATCTTTGATAAATCAAAATTAACACCTATGAGAACCCTTGACCTACGAACAGGTAAGAGTTAAAAGGAGTCAATATCTAACTTAACACGACTTCAAACTTTAAACTAAACTCTAGCAAGCACTCCCTGCATTAAGGATTGAAGCATTTTTGAAGCTCCCCGACACAGGAGGGAGCGACTGCCGAAAGCCTGCCGGCAGGCAGGCCTGATCCGACCTAAGGAGGGTAACTCCAAAAAAATATAATTATACTCCTTAATTAATTATTTTTGAAAAAAGTTGTCCCCTTTTACTTTTTGGCAACCGTCTTACTGATATAAACTTTAAAATTTACAATTATGAAAGAATTTATGATGATTTTTATTGGAGCCGATTACACCGCTTTAGGTCTGTCGCCTGAGGATTTACAAAACCGTATGGGTAAGTGGTTTGCCTGGAATGATAAAATGACACAGGCTGGTATTGTACACCATGGTGATGCCTTAACGCCGCAAGTGCGTCGTATTTCTGGTGCCAATAGAACGGTTACTGATTTAACTTCGGCAGAGGTTAAAGAAATTGTAGGAGGTTATTATGTGGTTAAAGCTAACAACTTTGACGATGTACAGGAAATTGCCAAGGACTACCCTGATTACGATTTGGGAGGCACGGTAGAAATTCGTGAAATTATGGTATTTGACCAATAATGAGTTCTAACCTAATAGACCATCTTTTTCGCCACCATAGCGGAAAGATGGTCTCTGTTTTAACTAGAATTTTTGGGCTTAAACATCTTGACATTATTGAGGATGCTGTACAGGATACTTTTATTAAGGCTAGTATAAGTTGGAGAAACCAACAACCAGAACACCCTGAAGCATGGTTGACCCAGGCCGCCAAAAACAGGGTTCTTGATATTTTTAGAAAGCTAAAAACAGAGCAAAAACACCTACCTAACATCAATCAAGGAACGGACGCCATTGCTATAAACGATCTGTTTTTAGACTCTGAGATAGAGGATGCACAACTGCGTATGATTTTTACTGCATGCCACCCTAGCTTAGATCCTCGAGACCGTATTTCTTTTGCTCTAAAAACAGTATCTGGCTTTAGTATTAAAGAAATTGCCTCTGCATTGTTAACCAAAGAAGAAACCGTAAAAAAACGACTATCTAGAGCCAGAAAAACAATTAAACAGGCAGATATTAAATTTAAAATTCCACAAGGAAAATCTTTAGCCTACAGACTGGAGAGCGTCATGGAAGTACTATATCTTATTTTTAATGAGGGGTTTCATTCCAACAAAAAAGAGATCTTGATTAGACAAGAATTATGTACAGAGGCTTTACGTTTATCGCAAATGCTTTTAAAAAAAGAACTAACTAGAACTCCCGAAACTTATGCTCTTTGTGCCTTAATGTGTTTTCATGCTGCTAGAATTGACAGTAAAACCAATGCTGACAATGAGTTACTAGATTTAAAACATCAAGATCGTAGTAAATGGCATTTTCCTTTACTTCAATTAGGTAATTCTATGATGTATAAAGCAGTAGAAACAGAAGAGTTTTCTTGCTACCACTACGAAGCTGCTATTGCTGCTGAGCATTTAAAAGCCAGAACTTTTGAGGATACCGATTGGAAAAAAATTCTACATTGGTATCAATGCCTACATGCACTACAGCCTATGCCTTCTCACTTACTTACCATAGCAGTAATATGTTTACAAACTAAAGATTACAAACTAGCAAAATCCTACTTAGCTAAATTAAAACCTGAGGATTTTGAACAACGATCCTACCTATATTATGGTGCATTAGCTGACTTATATGCTGCTATGTCTAATACCAAAGAAGCTTTAAAATATATTAACCTAGCTCTAGATTTTGTGACTAACGATTTAGAAAAAGCTTTTTTAGAAAAGAAAAAACAAAATTTACAATCAAAAAACTAAAAGTAATAATGTTGTCTTTAAAATTTCATTAGTTTTATACATCAATTATCGTGGAATAGTTTTTGATACTTTACTAGCATTAAAAACAATACCCATTAAGAATTGACGTTTTTTATAAGTATGAAAAAGACACTACTATTTTTACTTTTTGTGCCATTATTAAGTTTTGGGCAGGCTACAAAATTCGTAAGGCAAGCTTTAAGACTTAACGATCCAAAAGCGCAAATAGAACTACTAAATCAGGCTTTAGAAATTGATAATAAACATTTAGATGCCCTATTTTACAGGGGTATTGCTAAGTATAATCTAGAAGATTTTAATGGTGCTATTTTAGATTTTACCAAAATAATTTTCTTCGAACCTGATGCTGATAGTTATTATAATCGTGGTAACTGCAAGTTTAATTTACAAGATTTTGACGGCGCTTTGTTTGATTACGAAAAAGCTATAGCTCTGGATCCAGACTTAATAGGTGCTTATTTTAATTTAGGAAACACTAAATTTAGTCTAGAGGATTACAAGGGTGCTGTTGAGGATTTTTCTAAAGTGATACGATTTTTTCCTAATGATTATAAAGCTTACAGCCAGCGTGCTTTAGCTTATATGGAATTGAAAAACTACAAATTAGCATTTAAAGATTTTGGTGCTTGTATTTTAATTAGACCAAACAGCAGATCGTATTATAATCGCGGGTATGCTTTATTAGAAATTAATTATTACAAAGAAGCCAAAAATGATTTTTTAAAGGCTGTAAAATTAAATTCAAATAACGCACCTGCATATTTTTATTTAGGGGTAAGTCATTTTTTATTGGGAGAGTTTCAACAAGCCATTGAAAACTTGTCTATTGCTACACTCAAAGACAATATGGACTATGATGCGCATTTTGGATTAGCAATAGCTTACCATCACATAGGAGATCTGGAAAAAGCTAAGCTAAGTTTTAAGCGTGCAAAAAATCTTTTAGGAGCCAGAGGCGATAATGCAGTTTCTGCCTTTAAAGACACCTATTGGGAGGTTAACGAAAAGCAAGTTTTTAGAGAGTTATTCCACAAACTAAATAAATTGTAATACTACGTAAAAGGCTCAAATACCTAAATTTCTCTTAAAACTAGTACTTAAAGTATCTTTATTTCGTATTTTTAGTACAAAAGCACCTAAACATTAGGTGTCTATATAATTACTTTGTTGTGTATTTATTTTTTAAATATTTTATTCTTATTGCTATGAATAAACGATTTTATACATACATATTTTTAATTTCCTTTTTTCTTTTTCCATTAATTATTATTGGGCAATCACAAAAATTGGTAAGACAGGGAAAAAAAATTACTGATCCAAAACAAAAAATAGAAATTTTCACAAAAGCTATCGAGGTAGATGATAAAAATTTAGATGCCTACTTTTACCGTGGTTTAGCGAAATACGATTTACAAAATTATTGGAGCTCTATATTAGACTTTACAAAAATAATATTCTCAAAACCTGATGCAGATACATTTTACAACCGTGGAAATGCAAAATATGCTTTGGGTGACTTTGAAGGTGCTTATGAGGATTATGTGATGGCAATTCAATATAATCGAGATTTTTTTCAAGCTTATTATAATTTGGGAATGGCCCAATTTAATTTACATAAGTACAAACAAGCTGTACAATCTTTTATTTTTTTATTAAAGTACTTCCCTGATGATGTAAATACTAACATTCAACTAGGTTTATCTCTTACAGAGCTTAAGCAAAAAGAATTAGCTATTCTATTCCTTAATAAAAGTATAAGTTTAGAACCTAATAGTGATACGTATCACAATAGAGGTATTGCTTATCTTAATATGAAAGATTTTAAAAAAGCAGCTGCAGATTTTAAAAAAGCTATTAACCTAGATAAAACCAATGACTCCGCTTATTTTTATCTTGGTATAGCACAACTTTTTGACAGAAACTATACCGCTGCTGTAAAAAGCTTTGAAGACACACTCTCTTTTAACTCAATAGACCATGAAACTCTTGTTGCTCTAGCTGTAGCAAATTATCACTCAGAAAACTATGATAAAGCTAAACATTGTTTCAAAAAAGCAAAAAACATATTAGCTGCTGAAAATGAATTTCATAAATACAAGAATGATATTTCGCTTTTTAAAGAAACATCTTGGAGTATAGATGAGGGGTATATTTTTGAAAGTTATGTTGAAAGATTAAATTCCCTATAGCCAATATTAAACATTTACCAATTGCACACTTTCCTTAAACAACTAATTAGGATAATTTTAGAGTTGATTTTGAGTAAATTAAATTATAGAAATTCCTAACTTTTAAACTTCTGAGGTAAATGGACTAACTTTTTAGTATCGAAAAAATCTTCTTCAAAGTAATTACTTAAATTGTGGATTTTAGCAGTGGTATAGTCTTTCAATTCTTCGGTTAAGTCTCCTCCTTTAAGATATAAAATACCATTCTTTAATTCATTTTTTTGACTTTTAGCTATTTTACCTTTTGTCCAATGCACAAAAGTAGGCATTGCAGCTACTGCGCGACTTACTATAAAATCGTAAGTTTCATCTATCTCCTCCACCCTAGTGTGAGTTGTTTTAACATTGGTTAACCCTAATCCTTCTACAACTTCATTTACTACCTTAAGCTTTTTAGCAATACTATCTACCAAATGAAAATGACAATTTGGAAACATAATTGCTAATGGAATTCCAGGAAAACCTCCTCCTGTACCTACATCCATAATCTGCGTACCATCTTTAAATGATATAAATTTTGCAATAGCCAAAGAGTGTAATACGTGGCGTAAATACAATTCGTCAATATCTTTTCGAGACACTACATTTATTTTTAAATTCCAGTCTTTATACAAACTTTCAAGATTCTGGAATTGAGAGATTTGGTCTTTTGACAGATTAGGAAAATATTTAGAAATTAATTCCATTAATGTTAAATTTTGAACAAAAATAGAATATTCACGTACATTTTTTTACATCAAAACGTTCTTTGTTGCACATATTAATATTTATCTTTGCCTTTCGTATTTAAGATTATTTTATACGAACTGATTAAACTAGCATTATTATGAATAAGCAAGCCCTTTCATTTTCAAGAAAAGACCCTGCAAAATTTTTTAAAACGCTAAACAAACGCGTTAACGAGTATTTTAAAGAAAATAATCTTAAACGTACAGGCAACTGGAAACTATATGCTAAGGCTATAGTTATGTTTTCCTTATTAATTGTTCCTGTAGTTTTAATTTTTACTATTGAAAGTTTACCAGGTTGGGCACAGATATTAGGGATGATAATTGTTGGCATTGGTATGGCTGGTGTAGGTATGAATGTAATGCACGACGCAAACCATGGCTCTTTTTCCAGTAAAAAATGGGTAAACAAGCTAATGGGAAGCAGCATCTATATTTTAGCTGGTAATGATTACAACTGGAAAGTACAACATAATGTACTACACCACACTTACACGAATATTCAAGGACATGATGAAGATATTGATGCTGGTAGAATAATCAGATTCTCTAAACATGCTAAATGGTATAGTTTTCATAAATATCAAAGATTTTATGCTTTTTTCCTATATGGATTATTAACGGCTAATTGGGCAATTACTACCGATTTTACTCAAACATACCGTTATTTAAAAAGAAAGCTGGCTTATGGTAAAATGCCTAATCCTGCAACACAATGGACTAAACTAATTATTGGAAAAATTGTTTACTACTCTATTTGGGTTGTTCTACCCCTAGCTTTAGGGTTTAAATGGTGGGAAGTTTTAATTGGTTTCCTAATAATGCACTATACAGCAGGTATTATTTTAAGTGTTATATTTCAATTAGCACACGTTATGCCTAATACTGAAATGCCGCTTCCTGATGAACAGGGTAATATGAAAAATACTTGGGCAATTCACCAACTATTTACAACATCAAACTTTTCTCCTAAAAGTTGGTTTGTAGAATTTTATACTGGAGGTTTAAATAGACAGGTTGAGCATCACTTATTCTCTCATATAAGCCATATTCATTATAACAAATTAGCTAAAATAGTTAAAGACACAGCACAAGAGTTTAGCTTACCTTACAACGAGTATAATACGTTTTGGCAAGCTGTGGCAGAACATTACAATCAATTAAAAACTCTAGGGCAAAAACCTAGCTTAGCTTAATTACAATATTTACCGATCAAAATAAATTAAAATGCAATTATTATCAGATAGAATTTTAAACATGTCTACATCTGCCACCTTAGCTATGGCGGCAAAAGCTAGAGAGTTAAGAGGAGAAGGAAAAGACATTATAGGCTTAAGCCTTGGCGAACCAGATTTTAAGGTTCCAGATTTTATTCGTGAAGCTGCTATTCAGGCAGTAAATGACGGCTATAACTCATATACACCAGTTGATGGTTATGGAGAATTAAAAGATGCTGTGATTAAAAAATTTAAGCGTGATAATAATTTAACCTACACGCCATCACAAATAGTAGTATCTACAGGAGCTAAACAATGTTTAGCTAATGTTGCTGGAGTTATGTTAAATGAGGGAGATGAAGTAATATTGCCGTGTCCTTACTGGGTAAGTTATTCTGATATCGTAAAATTAAATGATGGTATTCCTGTTGAAGTAAAAACTTCAATTGATACTGACTTTAAAATGACTGCTGACCAGTTAGAAGCAGCTATTACACCAAAAACTAAAATGATGTGGTTTAGTTCTCCTTGTAACCCGAGTGGATCGGTTTATAGTAAAGAAGAATTACAAGCATTGGTTGAAGTTTTAGCAAAGCACCCAAACATTTATGTAGTTTCAGATGAGATTTACGAGCATATAAACTATGGAAAAGGTCACACCAGTATTGCTAGTTTTCCTGAAATGTATGATAGAACCATTACTGTAAACGGAGTGTCTAAAGCTTTTGCTATGACTGGTTGGCGAATTGGTTTTATTGGTGCTCCTGAGAAAATTGCTAGAGCCTGTAATAAACTACAAGGTCAAACAACAAGTGGTGCTAACTGTATTGCACAACGTGCTGTTATTACCGCTTTAAATGAAGACCCGTCATCTGTAAAATTCATGATTGATGAGTTTAAAGTACGTCGTGATTTAATTTTAGATTTGTTAAGCAATATTGAAGGTTTTAAATCAAATACACCAGATGGTGCATTTTATGTATTTCCTGATGTAACACATTTCTTTGGAAAAACCTTAAAAGGACATAAAATAAATAATGCAACTGATTTTTCTTTATTTTTACTAGAAGAAGCTTTAGTTGCTACAGTTACAGGAGATGCTTTTGGAAACCCTAATTGTATTAGAATTTCTTACGCTGCTTCTCAAGAACAAATTATTGAAGCTATTAAACGTATTGAAGCTGCAGTGAGTTAAAAACACATTTTCATTACATAAATTGAAAGCCGCCATGAGCGGCTTTTTTCATTATCAAAACAATAATATTAGACACAGTAAAGCTGTTACTCCAATTACAAAAAGAATGAAAAATAATTTCACATTTTTAAGTCTATTTTCTTTTTGAATGCTTTCTCTAATTTCCTTTAGTTGTTGAGGAGTAGCTTCGGGAAAATCAAATTGGTTTTTACCAGACCACTCAAATCCTCCCAAAGTCTTTTTAAAATGTTTAGACTTATCAGTCATAATAGTCTTATTATTCTTTAGAGTCGTTTGAAATGATTCTGCAAATGGCATAAAATTATAATAAAGTGAATAGTAAAATAAATAGCACTATCAAGGTACAAAAAACTATAATCCTTCTTGATTGGGACTTTCTATTTTGCTCCTGAATTTTATCTCTTACCTCTTGTATTTGTTCTTCAGTGGCCTCAGGAAAATCCTTTAATTCGATACCAGCATAACTTCCACCTAATCCTTTCTTTTCTTTTCGTTTTGATAGTTGACCTCTATTAGTCTTTAAGGAACTATTTGCTGCCATCATTGAACCTTCTCCTCCCATAATAAGTCAAATTACTGTTTAATCATAAGTAGTGTTTAAATAGAAAAAGTTACACTTTTGATATATTACGTCACTTTATTTTTAATTTAAGAAAATACTTTCACAATTCCCGTTTTAAAAAACATACGTTTTGAGGCTTATCTTTGGAATGACTCACAGTTTATTGAGTAAACTAATATTAATGACAAAAATCACAAATCACTCACATTTAATGGATTAAAAAAGGCTGCAATAAAAATATAGCAGCCCTAGTGTTGATTATGTATTGTTAATGAGTAAAAATTGAAAGCCCATGACTCAAAAAACAATATACAAATAACCGAGTTTAAAATCTATCTACAATGTGGTTTTTCCACATATTTTTCCTACGTACATGAAACACCGAGAAACTATTTATACTTTTAGGATTTAAATTTTATTTTAATACTACTTACCTAAAATACTGCGATTTATATCCATGAAAAGGCTGAATTTATTGATAATTGAGGATCATAAAATAATAGCTCGTGCCTATAAAAATATTTTGAATGAAATAGAAGATTATGAATTTTGTATAAATTTTGCCCAAAACTGTGATGAAGCTGTCGAACAGATATCAAGTGTTGAAAATGATATCGTTATACTAGATTTACAATTACCTACATCAGAAAATAATAAATTTCTTAGTGGAGAAGATTTAGGGCTTTTAATTAGAAAAAAGACTCCTAAAACAAAAATTATCATTCTTACTTCAATTACGAATCAAATAAGAGTTCTCAACATTGTCAAAGAAATAAATCCTGAGGGATATATGATAAAATCTGATGTTGATGTTAAAGATTTTAAAGATTCAATTCATAGTGTTTTACAAAGCAAGTACTTTTATAGCAAAACGATAAAAAAAACAACAGAAGTCATTAACTACAAAGGAGTTACTATTGATGATTTTGACCGACAAATATTATATCATTTATCTATGGGTGAAAAAACTAAAGACCTTTATAAGTATATTCCATTATCAACGAGAGCTATAGAAGTTAGAAAAACCAAACTAAAAACACTTCTTGATATAAACAAAGACAATAATTTTAACTTAGTAAAAGCGGCAAAAAAACTGGGGTTTATTTGATATAATTTATCTATTTCTCCAGAAAAAAGGTGTAAATAAGACTAAAACAGTAAATAATTCCAATCGTCCTATAAGCATTAAAAAAGAAGCCCACCATTGCGCTAATGGAGGTAAAGCAGCATAATTATTTACAGGACCAAAATCTCCCAACGCAGGACCTACATTACCTAGACTAGATGCGGCTAAACCTATAGCTGAAGAAAAATCCATTTGAAACATAGAGAATACTAAAGCTCCAATAATAAAAGAAAGCATATACAAAATAAAGAATGCCAATATATTAAAGACAATATCTCCAGAAATAGCTTTCATATTATAGCGTACAGGCAATATGGCACTAGGGTGTAATGCTCTTTTAAACTCTAGAAAACCATTTTTAATTAATAATAAATGTCTTACTACTTTTACACCGCCAGAAGTACTTCCTGCTGAGCCCCCTAAAAACATCAAACCAAAAAAGAAAACTACCAAAAATGGAGTCCACAGCGTATAATCTGCAGTTACGAAACCTGTAGTAGTGATAATAGCTAGAACTTGAAACAGCGCATGCCTTACTGCACTCTCTCCTTCTCCCCATACCATGGGATGCGCTATAGAAGAAACTGAGACATCTGCTTTAAAATAAATTAACAAAGCAGCTATTGTTGTAAATATAGCGATGAACTTGAAATAAAGCTTAAACTCCTCATCATGCAATACTTTTTGTACCTTTCCTTTAAAAGCAAAATAGCTTAATACGAAATTAGTTCCTGCCAAAAACATAAAAAGGATGATAATATATTGAATGATGGGTTGCCCATTCCAATATGCTACGCTAGCATTTTTTGTAGAAAAACCTCCTGTTGACACTGTACAGAGTGCATGATTTATAGCATCAAAAAAAGACATCCCTGCAACACTTAACAGAATAGTTTCTGCAGCTGTATATCCAAAGTAAATCAACCACAATCGTTTAGCAGTATCTGTAATTCTTGGGTGCAATTTATCTGCACTTGGCCCTGGGGCTTCTGCTGCAAACATTTGCATACCTCCTATACCTAAAAGCGGAAGAATGGCAATAGCTAAAACAATAATACCCATTCCTCCTATCCAATGCGTTAAACTGCGCCAAAACAGAATACCTTCAGGCATAGCTTCAATATCATTTAAAATAGATGCACCTGTAGTGGTATACCCAGACATGGTTTCGAAAAACGCATTAGTAAAACTTGGTATACTACCAGTAATTACATAAGGTAATGTACCTGTTAGCGCCATTATTATCCAACCAAAGGCTACAACAATATAACCTTCGCGCTTATTCATTTCTTTGTTATGCTTTCTAGTAAATAACATAGCAAAACCGCCAAGTGCAAGGGTAACTAATGCTGCGATAAGAAGGTTTAACGTTACACCATCTTTGTACAAAAGACTTACTAATGTTGAAAGCAACATAAACCCTCCATTAAATAAAATGAGGAGCCCTAAAAAATGAAAAATAATTTTATAATTGAGTTTCATCAAAGTAAGTTCTTCTTATAAGAATAGTTTTTCCACACCTTTTATAGAACGTAATAAACTACAAACCACAACCTTATCTCCTTCTTGTATTTTAAAATCGCCTAACGCAATATAACCTATATTACCTCGAATAACGCCCCCTATAATAGCAGAACGTGGAAAATCTATATTCTTTATCAACTTATTGCAAATAGCAGACCTAGATTTCACTTCAAACTCTAATAGCTCAGCATTCATATTACTAAGCTTTGTCATAGCTACAACCTCACCTTTTCTTATGTATCTAAAAATACTATTCGCAGCTAGAAGCTTCTTATTTATCAAAGTATCAATTCCTATGGAATGAGACAACTCAAAATAATCCATATTCTCAACAAGAGCTATAGATTTTTTTACACCTTTAGATTTTGCTACCAAACAAGACATAATATTGGTTTCAGAATTATCTCCTACAGCAATAAAAGCATCCATATCTCCTATACTCTCTTCATCTAAAACATCTACCTTTCTACCATCACTCTTAATTACTAAAACATTTGGTAACTGATCTGCAATATCAAATGCACGCTCCTTATCCCCCTCTAAAAGCTTAATATTAAAGCCTTTATCACTTAAATCTTTTGCTGCTTTAAAACCAATTTCTGTTCCTCCCAATATCATCACACTTTTGATATCAGTATTGGTTTTCCCTGTTAATCTACATAATTCTTCTGCTCCTCCTTCTGAAGTGATAAAAACTACATTATCGCCTTCTTTAAAAATTGTATCTCCTCTTGGAATAAGCGTATACTGTGTACCTTGGCGCTGTATAGCAATAGGTATAAAATGAATTTCTGGAAATATTTTAGCTGCTTCTTTAACATTTTTACCTACAAAAGAAGCTTCTTTTGATAATGTTAAGCCCGCCATAGTTAAGGCACCTTCTTCAAATTCATAAGTATCACTAAAAGATGATTGTCTTAAGGATAATTCAATCTCTGAAGCCGCTAAAGCTTCTGGCGATATAAGTTCATCAATACCAAATCGAGTAAAGCCAATTTCTTCTTTATTACTAATAAATTCATTATTAGATATTCTAGCAATAGTACGCTTGGCTCCTAATTGTTTTGCTAGAACGCAAACTGTAATATTTGTAGTCTCTGATGCTGTAACTCCTATTAGTAAATCACAAACATCTACATTGGCTTCTCGTAAAATTCCTATTGAAGTAGCATCTCCACGAATTACTTTAATATCTAAATGAGTATCAGCATAACTTAAACTCTCTTTATCAATATCTATTAAAGTGATTTCCTGAGATTCGTAGGACAATAATTTCGCCAAATGAAATCCAACCTCACCAGCTCCAGCAATTATTATTTTCATTCTGTAATAATCATAAAAAGTAGCACAAAGATACTATAAAATAAATATCAGTACTCTAAATTACTGCAATAACATTACGCTCTGTTTAAACATAAGCTTCTAGGTAAAAATCATTTAAATATGTAAGTTTGCCAAAAAAATAGCGATTTGTCTAAAATTAAACCTTATAAGGATAGTAATCAAACTAAAAAGGAACAGGTTACTAAAATGTTTGACACTATTTCTGATAATTATGATGGGTTAAACCGTGTAATTTCATTTGGAATAGATGTAAAATGGCGAAAAAAAGTTGTAAAATTAGTTGATGCACAAAATGCAAAAAGCGTTTTAGATATTGCTACAGGAACAGGCGATTTAGCAATTGCTATGGCAAATACTAAAGCTGAAAAAATTATTGGTTTAGACATTAGCTCTGGTATGCTAGAGGTTGGAAAACAAAAAATTAACACAAAAGGCTTATCTGATAAAATTGAAATGGTATTAGGCGATTCTGAAAACATGCCTTTTGAAGACAACACTTTTGATGCTATTACTGTAGCCTTTGGTGTAAGAAATTTTGAGAATTTACAAAAAGGACTTAAAGATATTCTTAGAGTATTAAAACCGGGAGGCGTTTTTGTTATTCTTGAAACCTCAATCCCTACAAAGACTCCTTACAAACAGGGCTATAATTTTTATACCAAAAATATTTTACCTCTAATTGGCAGGATTTTTTCTAAAGACAGAAGTGCATATAAATATTTATGCGAATCAGCTTCAGCTTTTCCTTATGGCGAGGCTTTAAACAATATTTTACGAGAAATTGGGTTTATTAATGTTGAAGATTTTCCTCAAACTTTAGGGGTAGCAACAATTTATAAATCATCAAAGTAATTATGAGACAAATTTTAATTGGTTTTGTTTTTCTTATATCTTTTCAAACAACTCAAGCACAGCTGTTTAAAAAAGAGAAAATCACTTATGATGCAAATCAAGGTCGTGGTACTACCGATTTCAAATTTTTGCGTTGGGGTTATTTTTTAGGTATTAACAACTACGATTTTAATTTTGACTATAATCAAGACCTACGTGATATTTATGTAAAAACCAGCCCTGGTTTTAGTGTAGGTTTAATAGGTAATATGAGGGTAAATAGTTTTCTTGATTTAAGACTTGAACCAGGACTTTTTATTACTACAAGAGAGTTGTTTTATAGTGAAGAATATTTCCAGGGTGTAGATTTTAAAGAGTCTGACTTATCTCGTGAAGTAAAATCCACATACATACATGTACCTTTACTTTTAAAAATATCTACCAAACGTATAAATAATTTTAAACCTTTTATTATAGGAGGTTTTTCTACCGCCATAAATTTATCGAGTAACGAAAACAACCCTGATGATAATAGCAAAGGGCAATTTAGAACCAAAAGCAGTCCTTTATTTTACGAATTAGGTTTTGGTATTGATTTTTATCTCTATAATTTTAAATTCACTCCTTCTATTCGTGGTCTTTTTGGAATGGGAGATGAACTGGTAAGGGATAATGATCCTAATAGCCCGTGGACAAGCAATATTACCAGAATGCAAACTAGAGGTATTTTCATCAACTTTACATTCCAGTAAACAGATATTATTTTTAATTGATTTTAGTAATTCTAAAATTAAGTGTGGTTTCAGAGGATGCTCCAGTTTGATTTAACCAAATACTATAATCTCCAGCAGGTAATGCACCAGTAAATCCTTGTGCTCCATTTAAATTTCCCATACTAGCTAAAATATCATTACCTCTATTTGCAACACCATATACCAATCCTCCTAATAAATCACTAGCGCCAGTACTGGCTGCATCCGTTTGAAATGTATTTCCATTTACAATACCAATAAACCCTGCATCGTCAGATGATTGGTAATCTTCAACAATTATTTGAGTCAATTCATATCCTGAAGGTACTGTAAATGTAAAGTAATCCACATCACTTGAAGATTGTGTTGTTGTAACAGTATTTTGTCCACCCACAAATCCAAGTACTGTGGGAGTAGTATTTGTATTAGCCAGATCTCCATTTAAATTCTCATTATAATCAAAATTTTGTTCTGGTGGATCTACCGTAATATCATCATCGTTATTACATGCTGTGGTTAAAACTATGCCTAAGGCTAGTAAAAGAATCTTTTTCATTTTTATATTTTTTAGGTTAAGATTATCATGATGTATGGGTCGAAAAAATATAACCATCATTTCAAAAATAAACGTTTAATCCACCCTAAAATTGTCATATAGACAATGATCAAGTTAGATATTCCGTTTAAACTCACTTAATAAAATAGCTGTTGCAGTTGCTACATTTAAACTTTCGGTAGCTTGTATTTTTCCAAATCTAGGTATTGCTAAAGGTTTGGTAATTGTACTTTCTATAACTTTAGAAATTCCATTTGCCTCATTACCCATGACTAAAATACCCTCTTTAGGCAGTGTTGCATTGTATACGTTATCTCCAGCCATAAAAGCTCCAAAAACAGGTAATCTTGTATCATTTAAAAACATATTTAAATCTACATAGCTAACATTTACGCGTGATATTGAGCCCATTGTAGCCTGTAAAACTTTCGGATTATAACAATCCACCGTTTGTTTACTACAAACCAAATCTTTAATTCCAAACCAATCACACAACCTGATTATTGTACCTAGATTTCCAGGATCACGTACATCATCCAAAGCTACTATTAACCCCTTATGAGTAATTGGTTTAGGCTTAGGTATATAAAAAACAGCTAAAGCTTTATTGGGGGTTTTTAAAAAACTAATGCGCTTTAAATCTACTTCTGAAATTAAATTTTCAATTTTGGCATCAATATTGAAAGATTCTGTCGTATATAATTGATGAAGTTTAAAATGAGATTGTAGAAGCTCTCTTATTGTTTTAACGCCTTCGGCTACAAAGTAGCCTTCTGCAAGTCTATATTTTTTTTGACCTAATCGGTTTATTAATTTTATTTGGTTTTTTGAAAGCATCTCACAGAAATAGTTATGCAAACATAAAGAAAAAGCTAAACTATTTTTACTTTGGTTTAGCAGGGTAAATTTAATTTGAAATAGTGTATTTTTGAACCTAACAGTTGTAAATTAAACCAATTAAAATGCAACTAAATTTTAACCTAAATCTATAACGGTTTTATTGTAAGTGTATTTAAAGCAGCATTTTATTAAAATATTATTATTTGTTATGCTTTCTAGCTGTTTTACATCTTGTAATACAGTTAAAAGAGTTGCTAAAGACGAACACCTCTTAACCAATAATACGATTGTTATTGATGGTAAAAAGAATAAATCTGAACTCTTAAACAGTCTTATCTATCAAAAACCCAATAGCAAAATACCTCTACGTCTTGGTATTTACAATTTGGCACGCCCAAATATAGATTCTATTCTCACAGATAAATTAACGGACTCTAGTAAAAAGGGGCTCAAACGTTTTTTATCAAAGAAACAGTATTATAAAATGCAGGAGTCTAAATTACATTTTAACCAATGGCTTAAAAAAACTGGCGAAGCTCCTGTAATTTTAAATGAAGATAAAACAAAAAAATCTGTAAAGCGACTTCAGGATTATTATATAAATAATGGATGGTTTAATGTTTCAGGAAATTACAATATTGAAAGAGGGGATAATAAACGTGCCGAAGTTACATACAATATTGAAAAGGGCCCAGCTTTTATTATTGATTCAATTTCCGAAAACATTGCTTCTCCTGCTGTTGAAACACTTTACCCAAGATTTAGAAAAAATGCATTAGTAAAAAAAGGAGAACAATACAAAACAATAAATTTTGAATTAGAACGAGAACGGATTTCTGGTTTACTAAGAAATCATGGATTATTTCATTTTAAACAAGATTATATTACAGTTGAAATTGATACCATAGGCACCAACAATAAGGTAAATGTAAATTTCAACATTCAAAATAGAGCAGTAAGAACACCTGATTCTATTTTACGAAAACCATTCAAAATTTTTAAGGTAAAAGATGTTAATGTTTATACAGACCATACTTTTGCCAATAAAGGAACTCTAGTTAAAGACTCTATTACCTACAACAATTTCAAACTTTATAGTTATGGAGACATGCGTTTTAAACCAAAGGCCATTACTGATGCCATTTTTATAGCGCCAAACTCTTTATTTAAAGATATTGATAGAACTTATACTTATAGACATTTAAACGAATTGCGAACGTTTAAATATCCTGATATTGAATATGTAGAAGAAAATGACACGACATTAACTGCTAATATTTATCTCACACCGTTAAAAAAGTTTAGCCTTGGTTTTAGTACTGAAGCGTCAACTAGTAATATCCAAAGAGTTGGTCTCGCATTGAACCCTAGCTTAACCATTAGAAATATATTTAAGGGAGCTGAAACCTTTGAAATCTCAGGAACAGCGGCTATTGGTTCTTCTGTTGAACCAAATAGACAGGTAGGTGATCCATTTTTTGACATCAATGAATTGGCTCTAGATTTAAGATTAACAATTCCAAGATTATTTTCTCCATTTAATACAGAAAAAATTATTCCTAAATATATGTCTCCATCCACACGAATTACCTTATCAGGATCTGGACAAACCAACATTGGATTAGACAAACAAGCATTAAGCGGAATTTTCAGCTACAATTGGAGACCAAATACCAAAGTAACAAATCAGTTAGATCTTTTTAATATACAATATGTTAGGAACTTAAATACTGATAATTATTTTGATATATACACTACTTCTTTTAGAAGATTAAATGACATTGCACAATCTATAAATTATACAGGTGGAAGTGAACTCTCAAAACCTGAAGGTGCAGAAACCTTTATTTCTGACGTTTTAAACAATAACACAGCCTTAAACTCAAGTGATGAAGATTTTAGAAGAGTTTCAGCAATTAATGAGCGTAAAGATAGATTAACTGAAGACAACTTAATTTTATCAACCAGTTTTAATTTTATAAAAGATAATAGAACTAGTTTGCTGGATGAAGATTTTTCTATTTTTAGATTTAGAATTGAATCTGCTGGTACACTTTTAGCTAATGCATCAAAATTATTAGGTTTAAAAAAAGATGCTAATGATAGGTTTAATATTTTTGATGTAGCATTTTCACAATACATTAAAACTGAATTCGACTATGTAAAGCGATGGGATTTAGGAAAACAAAACATATTTGCTATACGTAGCTTCTTTGGCATTGCTATTCCCTATGGAAATTCAGATAACATTCCATTTGCAAAAAGTTTCTTTGGTGGTGGAGCTAACGACAATAGAGCATGGACTGCCTATGCTTTAGGGCCAGGAAGCTCAGAAAGCACTGATGAATTTAATGAAGCTAACCTTAAAATTGCTTTAAGTGCAGAACAACGCTTTAACTTGTTTGGCAGTTTAAATGGTGCCTTATTTGTAGATGCTGGAAACATATGGAATGCTCTAGATGATGTTAACGATCCTCGTGCTACATTTTCTGGTTTAAATTCTCTAAGAGACATTGCTGTAGGTTCTGGCTTTGGATTACGTTATGATTTTAGTTTCTTTCTGTTTCGTTTCGATGTTGGTTTTAAAACTTACGATCCTTCTTATCGTGATGAAAATCGCTGGTTTAACGACTACAACTTTAAAAATGCCGTGTACAACATTGGTATTAACTATCCTTTTTAACATTTAGTGCTTTTAAGTAAAAAAACTATAACGTTTTAGCAATTAAAATTCTATTTTCATAATAAATACTTAAGTTAAAAACTATTAAAATGATTATTTTTGTTAATCAAATTAAAAACCACTTAAAACAATGGCACATAATATAAAACCAGGAGTTGCTACTGGAGATGAAGTACAAGCTATTTTTAACCATGCAAAAGCTAACGGATATGCTTTACCAGCTGTAAATGTAATTGGTTCAGATAGTATCAATGGCGTTATGGAAGCGGCTAGAGATTTAAATGCTCCAGTAATTATTCAATTTTCAAATAGTGGCGCACAGTTTAACGCTGGAAAGGGTTTAAGTAATGATGGGCAAAAATCAGCAATTGCAGGGGCAGTTGCGGGAGCAAAACATGTGCATACATTAGCTGAATCTTATGGTGTAACTGTTATTTTGCATACAGACCACTGTGCTAAAAAATTATTGCCTTGGATAGATGGATTACTAGATGCAAGTGAAGTACATTATAAAGAAACTGGAAAATCATTATTCAGTTCTCACATGATAGACTTGTCTGAAGAGCCCATTGAAGAAAACATTGAAATTTGCAAACAATATCTTGAGCGCATGTCTAAAATGGATATGACTTTAGAAATAGAATTAGGTATTACCGGTGGAGAAGAAGATGGTGTTGACAATACTGATGTTGATGCTTCTAAATTATACACTCAACCTGAAGAAGTTGCTTATGCCTATGAAGAATTAAGCAAAGTAAGTCCTAGATTTACTATTGCTGCTGCTTTTGGAAATGTACATGGTGTATACAAACCAGGAAATGTAAAATTAACTCCAAAAATCCTTAAAAACTCTCAAGAATATATCTCAGAGAAATATGGTGTAGAACATAACCACATAGATTTTGTATTTCACGGTGGTTCTGGTTCTACATTAGAAGAGATTAGAGAAGCTATTAGCTATGGTGTTATTAAAATGAATATTGATACAGATTTACAATATGCATTTATGACTGGTATTAGAGATTATATGGGAGATAAATCAGAGTATCTAAAATCTCAAATAGGTAATCCTGATGGCGATGATGTTCCTAATAAAAAATTCTATGACCCAAGAGTATGGTTACGTGAAGGTGAAAAAACTTTTGTTGCCAGACTTAAAAAAGCATTTGAAGACTTAAATAATGTTAATTCCTTGTAAAACAAGGTAATTTACTACAAATTATATTGAAAAAAGGTTTTGCTTATAGCAAGACCTTTTTTAGTTAAAAAACTATTGTACAAACAGTTATACATTAAAGTTTAATAAAATCAGTAGGGTGTTACTCCAAAAATAAAAAAAGGGTTAATTTTGTAAACTAGTTTATTTCTTAAAGTTGTAAACTTTAAATTTTGAAACGGTTATAAATTGATTTTTTCAATCCAAAACCGTTTATTTAAAATCTGAAATCTATATGTCTTGGTTTAAGAGAACAAATAAAGGAATACAAACAAAAACGGAGGAGAAAAAAGACACACCTAAAGGCTTGTGGTACAAATCTCCAACAGGTAAAATTGTAGATACCAAAGAGCTTGAACAAAACTTTTATGTAAGTCCAGAAGATGGATACCATGTTAGAATTGGTAGTAAAGAATATTTTGAAATCCTTTTTGATGACAATAAATTTAAGGAGTTAGATAGCAAACTAGAATCTAAAGACCCTTTAAAATTTGTAGATACTAAAAAATACCCTGAGCGTTTAAAAACTGCTCAAGAAAAAACAAAACTTAAAGATGCAGTTAGGGTAGCAGTTGGAAAATCTAAGGGTAAAGATTTAGTGGTTGCATGTATGGACTTTTCTTTTATAGGTGGCTCAATGGGAAGTGTAGTTGGCGAAAAAATTGCTCGTGCAGCAGATCATTCTTTAAAACATAATATTCCACTACTAGTGATTTCAAAATCTGGAGGTGCTAGAATGATGGAAGCAGCGTTATCATTAATGCAATTGGCAAAAACTTCAGTAAAATTGGCACAATTGGCAGAAGCTAAAATACCTTATATTTCATTATGTACTGATCCTACAACGGGTGGTACTACAGCGTCTTTTGCTATGTTAGGAGATATTAATATTAGTGAGCCTGGTGCTCTGATAGGTTTTGCTGGACCTAGAATTGTACGAGATACTACTGGTAAAGAACTTCCCGAAGGTTTCCAAACTTCAGAATTTCTTTTAGATCATGGTTTCTTAGATTTTATCACACATAGAAAAGAATTAAAGGCTAATGTAAATAAGTATATTGATTTAATTTCAAATAGCCCTTTAAGAGCATAGTTTAAAATATTTATCAAAAAAGATTAGACTCAGAACTTGTATGTAGTTGTGAGTCTTTTTTTTTAGAATTTTGAGCACTATAGAAAACCACAGAAAAAATTAATTAAATATAAAAAAGATGTATATTTGCCGCTTGAAAGAAAGACTTTCATAGTACATAACAATAATTTACAATAATATTAGCATGTATTTAACTAAAGAAAAGAAAGAGGAGATTTTCGCAAAACACGGTAAAGGAAAAAACGATACTGGTACTGCAGAAGCTCAAATTGCGTTGTTTACGCACAGAATTAATCACTTAACAGAGCACTTAAAGAAAAATCGTAAAGATTATAATACTGAGCGTTCATTAGTAAAATTAGTAGGAAAGCGTCGCTCTTTATTAGATTACTTAACTAAGAAAGATATCTTAAGATATCGTGCGATAGTAAAAGAGTTAGGATTAAGAAAATAAACAGGATAAGAGAGGTTTACATTAGTAAGCCTCTTTTTTCTTTTTGCGTTAGGGATTGAACGGCATGTTTAAGCTCCCCGACCTAAGGAGGGAGCGAGTAGTGAAAGCCCGCCCCCTTGTGGGTAACGCCCAAAACATATAACTCTAGCGAAAGAGTTTAAACTTCGCATTATTTATAAGAAGCTAATTATAGTTTTTCATTGGTCGAGACCTTTTATGGTCGCTCACACAACAACTACACACAACACAACGACCATTGTTTAACCTGATTCGAGCATAATATTGCTTGATTACAAGAAAAAATTTATGATTCCACAAACATTTAAAGAGGTTATAGACCTTGGGGACGGTAGAGAAATTTCTATTGAAACCGGAAAATTAGCAAAACAGGCACATGGTTCTGTTGTTGTACAATCTGGAAAATGTATGCTTTTGTGTACAGTTGTTTCTAACTATCATCAAGCCGATGTAGACTTTTTGCCTTTAACGGTAGATTATCGTGAGAAGTTTGCAGCAGCAGGAAGATACCCAGGCGGTTTCTTTAAAAGAGAAGCGAGACCTAGTGATGGTGAAGTTTTAACGATGCGTTTAGTAGACCGTGTTTTGCGTCCGCTTTTCCCTAAAGATTACCATGCAGAAACACAGGTAATGATTCAATTAATGTCTCATGACCCTGAAGTGATGCCAGATGCTATGGCTGGTTTAGCAGCATCAGCAGCTATTCAATTATCTGATATTCCTTTTGAAACTGCAATTTCTGAGGTAAGAGTTGCCCGTATTAACGGTAAGTTTATTATTAATCCTTCGTATGCGCAATTAGAAGAATCTGACATTGATATGATGATTGGTGCTTCGGCAGATTCTGTAATGATGGTTGAAGGTGAGATGGACGAGATTTCTGAAGAAGAAATGGTTGAAGCGATTAAAGCTGCACATGAAGCTATTAAAGCACAATGTGATGCGCAGTTAAAATTGGCCGAAGCTTTTGGTAAAAAAGAAACTCGTGAATATGATCCTGAAGTTGAAGACGAAGATTTGGCAAAGAAAATTCACGACATGGTTTATGACAAAACCTATGCCATTGCTAAAGCTGGCTCTGCCAAACACGAGAGAGGCGAAGCTTTTAGTAAAATAAAAGAAGAAGTTTTTGAATCTTTTTCTGAAGAAGAACAGGATGAGTTAGGAAAACTGATTCATAAATATGTAGCAAAAGCTCAAAAAGAAGCGATTAGAAATTTAACGCTTGACGAAGGCTTACGTTTAGATGGACGCCAAACTACAGATATAAGGCCTATATGGTGTGAGGTAGATTACTTACCTTCTACTCATGGGTCTGCTATTTTTACTCGTGGAGAAACTCAAGCTTTAGCTACTGTAACATTAGGAACTTCACGTGAAGCAAACCAAATTGATATGCCTTCTTTTGAAGGAGAAGAGCGTTTCTATTTACACTATAATTTCCCTCCATTTTCAACAGGAGAGGCAAGACCTATTAGAGGAACGTCTCGTAGAGAAGTTGGCCATGGTAACCTTGCACAACGTGCATTAAAAGGTATGGTACCAGAAGATTGTCCATATACCGTAAGAGTTGTTTCTGAGGTATTGGAATCTAACGGATCGTCGTCTATGGCAACAGTATGTTCTGGTACAATGGCGTTGATGGATGCTGGTGTTCAGCTTAAAAAGCCAGTTTCTGGTATTGCCATGGGATTAATTTCTGACGGAGATAAGTATGCTGTATTATCTGATATTCTTGGAGATGAAGATCATTTAGGAGATATGGACTTTAAAGTAACAGGTACTGCTGATGGTATTACCGCTACCCAAATGGACATTAAAATTAAAGGACTTTCATACGAAATTTTAGTAAAGGCTTTAATGCAAGCACGAGATGGGCGCTTACATATTTTAAGCAAATTAACAGATACTATAGCTGCGCCTAATGCAGATGTTAAATCTCATGCACCAAAAATGGTAACTCGTGTAATACCTGGTGAGTATATTGGTGCTGTTATTGGTTCTGGAGGTAAAGTCATTCAAGAATTACAGAAAGAAACCAACACTACCATTGTTATTAATGAAGATCCAGTTACTGAAGAGGGTATCGTTGAAATTCTAGGAGTAGGCCAAGAAGGTATTGATGCTGTATTAGCAAAAATTGATGCTTTAATGTTTAAACCTGAAGTGGGCAGCGTTTATGAAGTAAAAGTGATAAAAATGCTTGATTTTGGTGCTGTAGTAGAGTATACTGAAGCTCCAGGAAATGAGGTACTACTTCACGTAAGCGAATTAGCTTGGGAACGTACCGAAAATGTTAGCGATGTGGTTAATATGGGAGATGTTTTTGATGTGAAGTATTTTGGTTTCGACCCTAAAACACGCAAAGAAAAAGTATCTCGTAAGGCTATTTTACCAAAACCTGAAGGTTGGCAACCAAGACCTCCAAGAGATAATAACAGTAGAGGTGGTCGTGATAACCGAAACAGAGGTAATCGTGATAATAATCGTAATCGTGATAACCGTAGAGACGATAGAAAACCTAGAGAGGATAATAACGAAGACTAATTAATTTTCTTTCCTAGTTATATAGAATTAAAAACCGCTTCCTTTAGAAGCGGTTTTTTTATTTGTACTGATCCAACCAACTAAAATGTTTGTTTATTATATCATCTTTATGCTCGTTAATATAATTTATTAGTGATTTAGCTATGGTAGTCATGTTTTTGGAGCTCAACCAAATTAAATTCCAATTGGTTACAATAGGCAATCCTTTAACAGGTATAATTTGTAAATCGCCATAAGTAATTGCATTTTTAATACCTATTAAAGGCATAATTGAAAAACCTAAACCAGAGATTACAGCTTGCTTTAGTGCTTCATTAGACATTAATTCCATTTTCTTGTAGGTAGGAATCTTTTTGGATTCTATAAATTTCTCCATTGCCAAACGTGTAGCGGACCCCTGTTCTCTAAAAATTAATGGTAAGTTTTGAAATTCAGATTTAGACAAATACGCATTCTTTAATTTGTAATCCTTCCCTCCTACCATATATAATTGATTTGGCATAAGTTCAATCCTATTTATTTTTAACTTTTTAGGAATTGTTGACACCATAGCAAAATCAACTTCATTATTCTCTAAAGCTTTAATTACTGATGCTTTATTAGTTACTTTCATTACCAAATCAATCCCTCTATTTTCATTTATGAAATCTGAAATAAAATATGGCATTACATATTTTGCAGTCGACACTATTGCTATTTTTAATTTACCCGCCAATTCTCCTTGGTAAGAAAGTGCTTTGTAGTCTATAGCTTTTACCTCTTCCATAATTTTTGAAGCAGCAGCCGCAACTTCCAATCCAAATTCTGTAATATAAATACGCCTCCCTACAACTTCAAACAATGGAATTTTAAATTGTTCTTGGAACTTTTTTAGTTGAATTGAAACAGCAGGCTGTGTAAGATATAAAGCTTCTGAAGCTTTAGTTACACTTTGTAATTCTGCTATTTTTAAAAAAACTTCTAATTGGTGCAAGGTATAATTCATAATTATCATTTATATATTTCATAATAAATATAAATAAAATTATATGAAATTTTTATATGAAATTTGTAAAAATTTAAAAAAGATGAAAGAAAAGATTTTACAAAGTATTAGAAGAGTGAAACAAACAAGAGTACCAAAAAGAATATTTGCATTCCTATTACTCTTTGCTATTTTTATGCCTTTGTCGTTAAAAAGTAATTCTCTATTTATGAATGAGCTGATAGTAAGCAGCATTATTATTTTTCTTTTACTATTAATAGCGCAGTTAAATCGCATTGATAACTAAAATTCAAAAACATCAACTATTCAACTTCTTTTTTATTTATTATACTTAATGAAGGTCTAAATATTTCATCACAGGCGATTAAGGCCCAATCCTTAACTAAATTCATATTAGAGTTTAATTATATTACCTAAATTCTAATTGTGACTTTTCGTTATCTTTTGTGTCCAAAAAACAAAGAGTTAAAAATAATTTAGCTATTTTGTAACAAAATGTGGTATTTATACGTATAACTATTGAGTGGTATATATTCACAATTTAAATTACAGGAGAATTTTAGATGAGACAACTTAAAATTACGAAGCAGGTTACTAACAGAGAAACTGCGTCGTTAGACAAATATTTACAGGAAATTGGTAAAGTAGATTTGATTACTGCCGATGAAGAAGTTGAATTAGCACAACGTATTAAAGCAGGCGATCAAGTAGCTTTAGAAAAATTAACTAAGGCTAACTTACGTTTCGTTGTATCTGTAGCAAAACAATACCAAAACCAAGGTTTAACATTACCTGATTTAATTAATGAGGGTAATTTAGGTTTAATTAAAGCTGCACAACGTTTTGATGAAACCCGTGGTTTTAAATTTATATCGTATGCGGTATGGTGGATACGTCAATCCATTCTTCAAGCATTAGCTGAACAATCTCGTATTGTACGTTTACCATTAAATAAAATTGGTTCTATTAATAAGATTAATAAAACGTTTGCTTTCTTAGAGCAAAGTCATGAGCGTCCGCCTTCAGCTGAAGAAATCGCAAAAGAGTTGGATATGACTATTAATGATGTTAAAGAATCTATGAAAAACTCTGGACGTCATGTAAGTATGGATGCACCGTTAGTAGAAGGTGAAGATTCCAATTTATATGATGTATTGAATTCTGGCGAATCGCCAAACCCTGATAAAGAGTTATTACACGAATCTTTACGTACAGAAATTGAGCGTGCATTAGAAACCTTAACGCCACGTGAAGCTGATGTAATTCGTTTATATTTTGGTTTAGGTAACCAACACCCAATGACATTGGAAGAAATAGGCGAAACATTTGACTTAACTAGAGAACGTGTAAGACAAATTAAAGAAAAAGCTATTCGTAGGCTAAAGCATACGTCTAGAAGTAAAATATTAAAGACTTATTTAGGTTAGTAATTGAAATACATTACGACTAAATTACGGTAACAACAGTTACACATAACTGTTCGTTTTTTGATTGATGAAAGAACCCGCGGCTGATTACCGCGGGTTTATTTTTTTACCTACTTTTGTCAAAGATTAAAATAGCTTTACCACATGAATTCTAAATTAATAGCGCCATCAATGTTAGCTGCTGATTTTGGCAATTTACAACGAGATACCGAAATGGTTAATAACAGTGAAGCAGATTGGTTTCATATAGATGTAATGGATGGTCATTTTGTTCCTAATATTTCTTATGGCATGCCGGTAATTCAAGCTATAAAAAAGTATGCAACTAAGCCTTTAGATGTGCATTTAATGATTGAAAAGCCTGAACGTTATATTGAGGAGTTTGCCAAGGTAGGTGCGGACATTATTACGGTACATTATGAATCTACTATTCATCTTCACAGAACACTTACACAAATTAAATCAGCTGGATGTAAAGCTGGTGTAGTTCTTAATTTAACAACACCAGTATCTGTATTAGAAGATGTTTTACCAGAATGCTATATGGTATTATTAATGTCTATAAACCCAGGATTTGGAGGGCAAAAGTTTGAAAATATGACTTATAACCGTGTTAAAAAACTTCGAAAAATGATTGACGAACAAGGTTTAAATACACGAATAGAAATTGATGGAGGCGTAACTGATAAAAACATAAAACAATTAGTGGATGCTGGCGCAGATGTTTTTGTAGCTGGAAGCCACGTGTTTAAAAGTAGCAATCAACTTGAAACTATAAAAGACCTAAAGCGTATAGCTAATTCTTAAAACTGTTCTAGCAAATAATTTATTAAATCTGTTGTAGTTATAATACCCACTAATTTATTATTAGTAACTACAGGAAGTGCATGAAATTCTCTTTTTGCTAATATTTCAGCAACACCCTTTATAGTATTTGAAGGAGACACACAAACTATTTTTTTCTTCATAACTTGTTCTATAGTAAACATGTTGTAAACCATAGCATCTGCTGCACTATCATTAGCATCCGTTACATCTGCAAAACTCAATCTTAGTAAATCAGAATAACTCAACATACCAACAATAACATCATCTTGAACCACAGGAATATGTCTTATTTTATGGCTTTTAAATAATTTTTCTGCTTTCTCTAAATTATCGTGTTTTTTTAATGTAATAACTTTTTCTGTCATTATCATCGAAATGGGTGCTTTACATATCATATCGTCACTATTCTTAGTTTAGCTATGTCTAAAATTAAAAATAGAAAGACGGAAAAAGCATGACAAAAGTCATTTAAGCTATTAATAGCCCGAAAATTTAAAGTTTAGCATTTGCTTTACTAAGCTATAAATATTAGGAAACTGTTTTCTAAATTCATTAGACGACTCAATAAATGTTTCAATTAATACGGCTAATAATTCAGAGTCATTAGTAAACGCGTAGTCTCGTAATAAATTAGAATTTTCTAATTTTTTTTTAAGTATGTCATCTCCATTCAATGCAGTTCTTAATGCATTAAATGTATCTACAAAAATAATAGAGTTTATATCTTCGCTTTTTATACTATTAAAATGAATAGCATGAGCAAACTCGTGAATTCCTAAATTAAGTTTATCATCTTCAATTCTGTACCCTTCTAGAAAGTTATCCCATGACATCACAAGCGTTTTAAGACGAGGGTTAAACTCTCCTTTGTTATAAGTTTTACTAAATATTGAGTAATATTCCGTTGGATAAATTAAAATATGCTTCACAAACTGAATGAGGTAATTTCTAAAACCAAACGTTAACATTATTGCTGTTGCCGAAACTAACACTTTAACTTCTTCGGTAATTACAAAACCTTCTTTGCCTTCAAATTTTTTCTTTTTTAAAAATACCGCTACGCGATGTTCAAAAAAACGTTTATACTTATCATCTAGTCTGTTGTAAAAGCTAAATTCATGTTGTAAAATAAAAACTTGACTGGGTTTTAGTTTTCGTTTAAATAAATAAAAATGAATAAAAATAGGGCGCTTAGTAAATGAGGCATACAACATTTCTATTCCGTCTAAAATGGTGGTTATAACTTTCCTAATCAATAAAATCACAAGAAATAAAACGCCGCATAAAAGAATCCCTAAAATTATATTTCCAACAAAAGAGTAATCATTAGATTTAAGCATTAATACCATAATAGGATTCTAGATATAGAAAGTAAATTTAGGGTTTTTAAACGTTATTTGTTAAAGGTTACTATATCCCTTCTAAACTTTATTGTAAAAAAGAAATACTCCACTTAAAAATTTAAGCGAGCTAGTTACACTACATATTAATATTAAAAGCGAGATTGCACACCCATTAACGATACGCTTTGAAAAAACATCAAACTCTTAACTATATCCTTAGAAAAATTAATACAAATAATTAAATAGTTTTATTTGATTTTTAATTTATATCTATAGATATATTGTCAAATCATTACTGAATTTTGGATGCATTTTAATACCCAAGAATAAAACGTATAGAGTAAATTAATACAGTTTCTATTAAATCCATTTTAATTAAATCATCCATATAGTAATAGAAAAAATCACTTGATGTGTATAACCTATATAAAGAAGTAATTTGAAATTCTTTTGAAAACTATCTTCGCTATCTGAATAGGTTTAATACTCTAAAAACCTTCAAAACTTGATTTATTCTATAGTTTTTATACTACTTTTGTAATTATAGTTAAATACTCCCTTAAAATGAAAAAAGAAGCTACTAAAGAACCAAAAGTACATTTAAATGGTAAATCTACAGAAGCCACTTCTAAGATTGATGCCATAAAAGAGTTGATTTTCGGTGAGGATATTCAAGCATATAATTCTGAATTTGAAACTTTAAAGGCTGACATTTTAGCAAAAAAAGAAGAACTTCAAAACTTAATCAGTACTGTAGAATCTGAACTTTTACAAAATATTGATTCGCTTAGCACAGATATTAATATACGAATTACAGATCTTGAAAATTCTATTAACGACAAACTAGATAATCTAGATAACAAAAAAGTAAATCGTAAACTATTAAGTGAGCTTTTCACAAAAATGGGAGAAAAATTGAGAGAGTAAATGTTGAAATCTCGATGAATCAAGATGAGAAACTAAATATCATAAAGGACATACTGCTTACTGATGAGCGGGAACTCGCTTCTTCAATTGAGAAAAAAATAAAAATTCTTGAAAATACTATTAATGAACGGAAAAACCTGTCCAATAAAGTTGATCCGATAATAGATGAAAAACTAAAAGAATTTGTCAAAGAAATACCTGATACGCTTGGTCCTACTATTACCGAAGCACTAAAAGAAGAGATAAAAAACTCAAAAGACGCAGTTGTAGAGGCACTCTTTCCTATTCTTGGTCTAATGGTAAAACGCTATGTACAGCACGAAATGAAACTGCTGTCTGAAAAAATAAACAATCAAGTAAGCAATACATTTTCATTTAAACGCTTTTTTAGAAAAGCAAAATCAAAAGCTTCTGGCATTAACGAATCTGACTTGCTCTTACAAGAGCAGAATAATACTAACATTGAACAGATAATTATAGTTGAAAAAGGTTCAGGTCTGGTACTTGCAGAATATTCAAAACATAAAATGGCAGATGAAGATATGGTTGCAGGTATGCTTACGGCTATTAAGAGTTTTGCTGAGGATGCGTTTAAGAAGGAAGAACAAAACTTACAATATATAGAGTATGATTTGTACCATATACACCTTCAAAATTTTTCATCATTTTACTTTGCAGTAGCCATTTCTGGCGCTTATAATGTGATTTCTAAAGATAAACTAGAAGACAAAATTCTTAGTTTTACCAATAAAGAAAAAATTGTAAATCTGTTAAATAGCAAAACTGAATTAACCTCGAAATTAAAAACTTTTATTAATGACCACCAAATCTAAAAAAATTGTTTTGTTAGGGCATTTTGGGGTTGGAAAAACCTCATTAATAAGGCGTTTTGTAGAAAACAACTTTTCTGAAGATTACAAGGTTACCATCGGAGTACATATATCAAAAAAAGTGATTGAAATAGATGATAAAGCCATTTCTTTCGTATTGTGGGATCTAGAGGGTCAAGATGATATCAATAAAACACGATCGTCCTATTTACTTGGTACAAATGCTTTTATTTACACCTTTGATTTATCCAGACCTGTAACTTTTGAAAACTTAGAAACCGAATTACAATTTTTAAAGGAAAATTATGCAAATACCCCAGTTAAAGTCGTGGGAAACAAAATGGACTTAGTAAACAAGGGATATTTGAAGCAGTATAACGATGCTTTTAATCGTTTTGTCGACTTTTTTGTAAGTGCAAAAACTGGTAGTAGAGTTGAAACGCTTTTTTCTAAATTAGCTAAAGAGTTAATTTTAGAATAAGATTTGATGCTAGATTGCTACAAAAAAAAATATCAAAAAAATTATTTTCAATATATCTTAATTGATAACTCAGGGAACGTTCTGGAAAGTGACAATGTCCTGTTTCATATTAAGCTTAATTCCAATATTCAAGATATTCATCCTTTTTTTGAGATAGTAGACAATTTAATTTCAATTAAAAATGAATGTTTTCAATTCTCGTGTGTTAATCTGGAGGTAAATAACACACCCTTTGTAACAGACATTACTGTTCGGACAGAAAACAATCAGGAAAACCTTATTATAATAGAAGATTTAACTAGGCACTACAATAATTATCAGCTAACAGCTCAAACACGAAATGAGTCAATAATAAATGGGCAGATATTAGAGCTAAAAAACGACTATTTGTTAGAAAAGGAAATTTTTAAAAATAATTTTATAGCCAACTTTAGCCATCAACTTCGTAATCCTATAACAGCTTCAATAATATTTAGCGATTTACTTATAAACGGTAATGTTACTCCTGAACAAAAAAATTATTTAAATATTATTCAGTCTGCAAATAAGGATTTAAAACATAGAATTGAAGATATTTTAGATATTTCAAAAATTGAAGCTGGTAAACTTATTTTATCCGAAAAAGTATTTAATCTAAAACAACTACTCAATGATATTACCACTGGTTACAAGACATTGGCAGAAAGAAAAGGTCTTGAGTTTAGTTTTGAAACTGGTAAAAAAATTCCAGATTTTCTGAGGGGAGATCAATACAGATTAAAACAAATTATTGGGAATCTTTTAAACAATGCTATCGCCTATACAAAAAAAGGTAAAGTTAGCTTCAATATATCTCTTAACCACATAAGAGCTAGAAAAGCTAATTTGCGAATTGAAGTCTCAGACACAGGAATTGGGATAAACTCAGAGGATATTGAGTCTATTTTTGAAAGGTTTACTAAAATTAAACCTTCTGAAAACAACAAAGGAAGTACTGGCCTAGGACTTGCTGTAGTAAAGCACTTAATTTCCGAAATGCAGGGAAACATTAAAGTAGAAAGTAAGCTTGGAAAAGGTTCTAAATTTGTATGTAATCTTAGTTTCAAACTATCAAACTATACGGAAGACTTAAAGGAAGGTTTACTAAACTATCAATTATCTAAACGAGATAAAAAGCATCATATTCTTTTACTGGAAGATTCTGAACTTATACAGCTTACCATTTTAAAAATTCTTGCTTCTAATGGGGATTTTTATGTTAATTTAATCTCTAAAGGGGAAGATTTAATTTCTAATGTTGTAGATCAAGATGTAGATATTATTTTACTAGCCAACACTATACAGGGGTTTCAAGCAACAGATTTGGCGTCATCTATACGTAGTTTATCTAAAACATATAAAAAAACACCGATTATAGTTTTATCTACAGAAGCCTTTAAAGAAGATATTAAACGCTTTAAAAAACACGGTATAAACGAGGTACTTGTTAAGCCTTTTGATGAAAAAAAACTATTACAAACTATACACAAATATTTAAAATAAAAACGGGCATTGTAACAACGCCCGCTTTCTTATTCTATTAAATGGTTTTAGGGATTTTATTATGCTATTAACTAACCTTGTATTCCATTTGTAATAGAATATTTGTTTTGATTTATTTGTGTTTACATTTTAACAATTATAAATTCTGAGCGTCTATTAAGTTGATGCTCTGCTTCAGAACAACTTATACCATCTGCACAATTGTTTATGAGCTGAGATTCACCAAAACCATTGGCACTCTCAATTCTGTTTGCATCAATGCCTTGGCTAATTATATAATCTCTGGTAGATTTTGCTCTCCGGTCTGACAAACTTAAATTATATGCATTGGAGTTTCTAGAATCGGTATGCGATTCAATTTTAATTACCATTTTTGGGTATTGCGTCATCAACAATACAATTTTGTTGAGCTCAATAGCTGCATCATTACGAATAAAAGATTTGTCTAAATCAAAATAAATAATACCAATCTTAATTTTTAGCACACCTTTTTCTTCAACAATAAGTTCGTTTAGCGTTTCTAAACCTAAGGCAACAACTGTTTCTCCGTTTTCATTTAATGTAAGCATTGGTTTCTCTTTAGGTTCATAACCTGTTTTTTCTGCCGTAACTTTATATGGTGTTGCACAATCTAAAACCGTATTAAATGTATATGCACCAGCAATGTTAGTGGTTGTGGTTTCTAACAACTTACCTGTATCAGATAATAAAGCCATATTTACATTTGAAATACGTTCGCCGGTAATTGAATTCGACACATAACCTCTAATGGCTTGTTCACAAAGCGGGCCATCTGGTGCAGGTAAGCGCACAAAGGAATATATATCATCATCACCCTTTCCTGTTAATCTATTAGAACATACAAATCCTCTGTCTTTGGGTTCATTTACTATAAACCCAAAATCATCTAGTTTGCTATTAAGTGGCGCCCCAAGGTTTACAGGGTTTATAAATTGCCCTTCGTTTATTCTACTTTCATACACATCAAGACCTCCTAAACCTAAGTGTCCATCTGAAGCAAAATACAATGCATTGTTCGTGATATATGGAAACATTTCACGTCCTGCAGTATTTACCTTCGTTCCTAAATTTCTTGGTCTGGAGTAGCCTGTAAAAGTACTATCCTTTTTAGTAGTTTCATTTTCTTCTAATATATCAACTACAAAAATATCTGTTGCTCCAATAGACCCTGGCATATCCGAAACAAAGTAAAGTAATTTACCGTCCTTACTTACTGTAGGGTGTCCTACGGAATAGTCTTCACTATTAAAAGGCAGTTCTTTTACATTTTGCCATGTTAAAACACTATCTCTATTTCGTCTCAATTCTGCACTGTATAATTTTAAATGATTAGTGCCTTTACCATCACGTCCTAAATCGCCATCGTAATTATTTCTGGTAAAATATACTTTAGTTTCGTCTGGTGAGAATGCAAGTGTAGCTTCATGATATCGCGTATTTAATTTATCTGAAAACTCATCAATTAGTTTTACGTCAGATTGAATTTCATTCAACTCCCCTAAATACATATTTAGAAAAGGCTGTTCATTCCAATGATAAATGCGTGTATGAAATGTAGAACTATCTACAGCTGATGAATATACTAGCTTATCCTTATAATACATAGGTCCAAAATCTGAATACTTTGTGTTTGTAGATATATTTTTAAGTACAAACCTTGGTTCTATATCTAAAATATCTTCAACAGTAATTTTCTTCTGACTGAATTTTGGAGACCTATCATCCTTATTTTCAGTACGCTTAGAAAACTCTTTCATCCAGCGCTTTGCATCTCTATATTGTCCTATCCCTTGTAAGGCATGTGCATATCTAAAAACATATTCTGCATCTACGCTAGAATAATAGTTAGAAACTAACTTATCATACCATCTATGGGCATTTTCCATATCGGTATTAAAGTAATAGGAATCTCCCGCTCTTTTTAAAAGATTTACATAAGTAGAATCGTTAGAATTACTAAAGTTTTCATTTTTTCGCTCTGCCTTTTTTAGCTCTAATTCATACAAGGCTGATGCTTCTTTGTACCACATTCTATCAAACAATCTATCAGCTTTCTCATTAGAGTTTTGTGCCTGTATGATGCTTACTGCAGCTAAAAGTAAAAGTGTAATTATATTTTTCATGTAGCTTATGTTTAGAAGAATCGTGGTGATTTTAATTGTTTTTCTCTAGATCGAAGTTCAAAACGCAACATAATTTCGTGCGTTCCAGAATTAAAGTTATTTAATCGTGTTGTAGTAGCATCGTATGCATACCCTAGCATTAATTTTGGACCTAATTGAAAGCCTATTAATCCACTTACAGAATCGTCCCAACGGTAAGCCAAACCTAACCTAAATACATCATCAAATAACACGTTAGCAGATAAGTCTACAATAATAGGTGCACCTACCACAAACTTTCCTAAAAAGGCGGGTTTTAATTTTATTCTTGGACTTAAATCAAAAACTTTCCCTCCTATTAAAAAATAGTGCAAACGCTCTGCAGCAATCGCGTTTTGTACACCATCGTAATGTTCGCTTGTTAAAAAATTGGGTACAGATAATCCTAGATAACTATTATCATTATGCCAGTAAACTCCTGCTCCAATAGTTGGTAAAAATCTGTTATCAATATTCTGTTGAAACACGTTTTCTTGTTCCTGATATGATCCTCTAGACCAATCTACATTTAATAACCTTAAACCTCCCTTAATCCCAAAAGATAGCTTGCTATCGTAATTTAAATTAATGGTATATGAAAAGTTAGCATCTAAGAAAAATTCGTCCGATGGCCCTAACCTATCGTTTACCAAAACAACCCCAAGACCAACGTTTTTACCAACGGGGGATTCTATACTAAAGGTTTGGGTCTCTGGAGCGCCATCCAACCCTACCCATTGTGTTCTGTATAATCCTGTGGCTGTTAAATGACCTCTAGAACCAGCATAGGCAGAATTTACAGTTAATGTATTAAACATGTAGTCTGTGTATTGTGGGTCTTGTTGCGCATTTGCATGGATACATGCAAATGCTACAACTAAACCAAATACTATTTTAAATTTTAAGTTCATCTTTAAATTCTTGTGTTTTAAAATATATACTGTGTTCTTAAATTATCTTACTATATAAAGCCATCCCGATCTTGGTTCAGATCCATCTCCTAAATCTAGGATGTAATAATAAGTACCAACAGGTAGTTTCTCGTTTTTATTTACAACAGCTCTTCCGTTAGAAATACCATTAAACGTATTATCATAGCCTTCTTTAATGTATACCACATTACCCCATCTGTTATAAATTTGCAGTTCGTTATTAGGATAATTGTTAATACAATCAATCACAAAGAATTCATTCTTACCGTTTCCGTTGGGTGAGAATTCATTGTATACATGTAAACATTGTGGTTCTATTGTGGTTTCATCTGTATCATTATTTTCATTGCCATCTATTTGGTCTAAGAATTCTAACGATGCCGTATTTACATAATCGTCAACATCCACAACTCTTACAGACATTTCTAATGTTTCAGAAGTTCCAGCAGATACTACCGGAATAATCCACAATCCTGTTTGCTCATTATAAGCACCTGCTGATGCAGTAGAAGAAATAAACTCATACCCACTTGGTAATACGTCCAAAATCTCGACTGATGTAGCGTCTATACCTCCTGAATTATTTGCAGTGATAGTGAATACTATAATATCTCCTATAGAAGGATTCGTGTTATCTACCGTTTTGGTTACTGCTACATCTGCTATAGGTGTATTTATAAATGCACTGTCTTCATCATCTTCACTTTGATCTCCATCATCGTTATCTGGTAAACTGTTAGGATCAAATTGATCACTTCCAGTAATTTGAGCAATATTTAAATACTCGCCTGCTTGTAATGTTGGCATGTTAACCGTAGCCTCGTAAGTAATCGTTAAGCCTGTTAAAGGCACATTCAAGCCTGTCCAGGTAATGATATTTCCAATAAGTTCGCCTCCATTGCTAATATTGCTTATGTTGCTGTAACCAATTGGTAAAATATCTTCTAGTGAAACTCCAGTAGCCGCATCAACACCTGCATTATCTATTTGTAATGTAAATGTTACTACATCACCCACATTGGCATTCATATCACTTACAGATTTAGATAAGCTTAAATCTGCCGTCTCAGTCATTACCAAAATGCTGTCTTCATCATCTTCACTTTGATCTCCATCATCGTTATTTGGTGTACTGTTAGGATCCATCACATCACTTGCTGTAATTTCAGAAACATTTAAGTATTCTCCTGCTGTACCTGTTGGTTCATTGATTATTACATCAATAAACAAACTTTGAGAACTTCCATTTGGAACTGTTCCTACAGTCCATAATCCCGTAACTTCATCATATATACCTGATGTTGCACTAAAACGGACAAAATCAAATCCTTGAGGTAACAAGTCTATAACTTCTACACCAGTTGCTGTATCTGGACCTGCATTATTTATTGTTATCTGGAATGTAATTTCATCTCCAACATTTGGCATAATCTCATTATCTACAACTGTTTTGACAAGAGATAAATCTGCTAACGCATCTACAGGAGATACAAGTACGTTATCTTCATCATCTTCACTCTGGTCACCATCGTCGTTATTTGGCGAAGAATCATTATCTGCAATATCTGAATTGGAGATTTGTGCAATATTTAAATAATTGCCACTACCATTAACTAACACATCAATCAATAAAGTTTCAGTAGCGCCATTATCAATATTTCCAACATTCCAAATTCCAGTGGTCTCATCATAAGTTCCAGATGTTGAGCTGAATAGGATATAATCAAATCCAGATGGTAATAGGTCTGTGACCTCTACTCCTGTTGCATCTTGCGGACCATCATTGGTTACCGTTATTATGAATGTAATTTCAGATCCCACTAAAGGATTTGTATCGCCATCTACAACATCTTTTGTTAATGATAGATCCGCTATTGAAATTACTGGAGTAACGATTGCACTATCTTCATCATCTTCACTTTGATTACCATCATCGTTATTTGGTGTTGAATCTGAATCAATAGTGTCAGAAGACGTTACTTCTGCAATATTCAAATAATCACCTGATGCATTTACCAATACATCTATAAGTAAGGTTTCTGACTCACCGCTTGCAATTCCTCCTATGTTCCATAAACCTGTGGTTTCGTTATAAGCACCAGAAGTAGAACTAAACAATACAAAGTCGTATCCAGATGGTAGTAAATCTGTAACTTCAACACCTGTTGCGTCTTGTGGCCCATTATTAGTTACTGTAATTTGGAATGTAATCTCCGAACCTACCAATGGTGTTACATCTCCATCTACCACAACTTTTTCAAGTGAAAGATCTGAAACCGATTCAACTGGTGTTACAATAGCATTGTCTTCATCATCCTCACTTTGATCACCATCGTCATTATTTGGAACAGAATCTATATCAAAGACATCTGAAGATATCACTCCTGTAATGTTTAAATAATCTCCTGTACCATTTACCAATACATCTATTAATAAAGTTTCTGACTCTCCTGATAATACAGTTCCAACTGTCCAGAGACCAGTTGTTTCGTCATACAATCCTGATGTTGAACTGTATAGTATAAAATCATACCCCGATGGTAACAAATCCATTACTTCAACTCCAGTTGCATCTTGAGGTCCGTCATTAAACACTCTTATTTCAAAAGTTATTTCAGAACCAACAAGAGGTGTTGTATCCCCATCAACCACTATTTTAGTTAATGATAAATCTGCTTGTGCTGGTGCTATGATCAGTTCGTCTTCATCGTCATCGTCGCCATTACCATCGCCGTCTTCGTCTACCGTATTGTCTGTGGTCGGGTCACTGTCGGGATCGTACTGATCGCTTGCCGTGATCTGTGCGACATTGGTG
>NZ_SIRS01000004.1:289855-583492 GCF_004310335.1 Hyunsoonleella pacifica
TACAATCTTGTACGGCTACCCCAGTAGCTGCTGTTGTGCCCGCATTGCTCAATGTAATGGTAAACGTGACTACGTCTCCTACATTTGGTGTTGCGTCGCTTACTGCTTTGCTTATGCTTAGGTCGGCCGTTTGTGGGGTAACTGTAAAGTTATCTTCATCGTCCTCACTCTGGTCGCCATCGTCATTATCTGGTGTACTGGTTGGATCGAACTGATCGCTGCCTGTTACTTCGGCCATATTGGTATACTCGCCTACTGCTCCTGTTGGGGCATTGACCGTAACCTCGTAACTCAACGTTACTGATGTGCCGTTTGCTATTGATAAGCTTGACCAATCTATCTGATTGCCTGTGGCTATACCTCCATTATCTATTGTGCCACCTGTGATTGTATATCCTACTGGAACAACATCACTTGCACTTACGCCTGTAGCGTCATCTGGACCATCGTTGGTTATCGTTACCTCAAAGGTTACCGTATCGCCTACGTTTGGTGTTGCACTGCTTGTGGCTGCTATTCCTTTTGTTAATACTAGGTCTGCTTGGGCTGGGGTTACTTCTTCTGTATCTTCATCGTCTTCACTTTGATCCCCATCATCATTATCTGGCGTACTGGTGGGATCGAACTGGTCACTTGCTGTAATCTCTGCGACGTTTCTATACTCGCCTGCTGCGCCCGTTGGGGCGTTTACCGTGACTTGGTAGCTTAATGTTAAGCCTGCTAATGGTACGGTAAGTCCATCCCAATCTATCGTCGTTGCTCCTGCATTATAAACCCCTCCGTTATCGATGCTACCAGCTACTAAACTGTAACCTATTGGCAATACATCGTCTAGACTTACGCCTGTGGCTGTTGTTGTGCCTCCGTTGCTGATGGCTATGCTGAACGTCAGCACATCGCCTACGTTTACTGGTGCGCCGTTGTTGTCTACTACGGTTTTATCTATTGATAAATCTGCTGTTTGTGGTACTACTTCAAAGGTATCTTCATCATCGTCATCGCCTCCTGTTGTTGGATCGTTGTCGCCATCGGCATTATCCTCATCTACGGTATTGTCCGTAGTCGGGTCACTGTCGGGATCGAACTGGTCGCTGCCCGTGATCTGTACACTGTTAAGGTACTCGTCCGCTGCTCCTGTTGGTGCGTTTACTGTGGCTTCATAGGTTACCGTGATACTGCCGTTGGATGGTACACTTAGTCCTGTCCATGTGGCGGTGTTACTTGATCCTACGCCTGCATCGTTTACCGTGCCTAAAGCATAACCTGTTGGCAATACGTCTTCTACACTTACCCCTGTGGCTGCGTCTGGACCATCATTTGTAATTACTATTTCAAACACTAAGGTGTCGCCTACGTTTGGTGTTGCACTACCTGAGGCTAAGCCTTTGGTAATGCTTAAATCTGCCTGTGCTGGTGCTATGGTCAGTTCGTCTTCATCGTCATCGTCGCCATTACCATCGCCGTCTTCGTCTACCGTATTGTCTGTGGTCGGGTCACTGTCGGGATCGTACTGATCGCTTGCCGTGATCTGTGCGACATTGGTGTACTCGCCTGCTACGCCTGTTGGGGCGTTTACCGTGGCCTCGTACGTCACTACCGTTGTGCCATTATTGGCTGCTACGGTCAACCCTGTCCATGTGGCGGTGTTCAATGTTGCTGTTCCGCCATCGTTTACCGTGGTTAGCGTGTAACCTGTTGGTAAGATGTCTTCTAACGCTACGCCTGTCGCTATATCTGGGCCTGCGTTGGTTACCGTTAACGTGAACGTTACTGTATCTCCTACGTTTGGACTGGTGTTACTGATCGTCTTAGCTATGCTTAAATCTGATTGTTGGATCGTTACGCCTACTTCGGCTTCATCATCGTCTGGGATGCCATCGCCATTGTCGTCTGTATCTGCATCGCTGCTTGGGTCACTGTCTGGATCGAACTGGTCGCTTGCCGTGATCTCTACACCATTGATATACTCGTTCGCTGCTCCCGTTGGCGCGTCTACAGTGGCATCAAAGCTTAGCGTTACTGTATCGGTACCTACGGGTACTGTTAACCCTGTCCAGTCTACTTGGTTGGTCACGGTCTCGGTTCCTGTTCCACTGATGCTCGCAATGTTGCTGTATCCTACCGGTACTACATCTTGTACGGCTACCCCAGTAGCTGCTGTTGTGCCCGCATTGCTCAATGTAATGGTAAACGTGACTACGTCTCCTACATTTGGTGTTGCGTCGCTTACTGCTTTGCTTATGCTTAGGTCGGAGGTATCAAGTGTAAGTTCTGCATTATCCTCGTCATCTTCACTCTGATCACCATCATCATTATTAACATCACTATCGGGATCTGCTTGATCGCTGGCTGTGATTTCGGCTATATTATTGTACTCTCCCGCTGCTCCTGTTGGGGCATTAACGGTAGCTGTAATATTTAAAGTCGCTGAACTACCATTAACAATAGTAGCTATACTCCAAACCCCTGTAGCTTCATCATAATTACCTGAGGCATCATCACTTACATAGGTAAAACCTACTGGTAATTGATCTACAACTTCTACATTGGTTGCATCATTACCACCATCATTATCAACAATTATAGTAAATGTTACTGTGTCTCCAACGGTTGCATTAGAAGGCGCTACAGTTTTAACCAAATTCAAATCGGCTTCTTCAATTACAAAAGTTGCTGTATCTTCATCATCATCATCTCCGCCTGTAGTTGGATCTCCATCACCATCCGCATTATCTTCATCAACCGTATTATCTGTATTAGGATCACTATCAGGGTCATCTAAATCGCTCGCTGTAATTTGTACACTGTTGGTATAATTTCCTGTATCATTTACTACGGCATCGTAAGTTAACGTTCTTGACAAACCATTTCCTACATCTAAATCGCTCCAAACTATAGAATTGTTACCAACTATATAAACTCCAGAATTTGAAATTGTTCCTGGCACTAAATCAAAACCAGATGGTAATACATCTTCAATAGCAACACCTGTGGCATCTCCTGGTCCAAAATTCTCTAAAAATATTGAGAATGTAACCGTATCTCCCACTGAACCTGATACCGGCAAGACTGATTTTGTTATTTGTAAATCAGCTAATTCTAATGTGATTTCTGCATTATCTTCATCATCTTCACTTTGGTCTCCATCATCATTATTTGGTGCACTATCAGGATCAGCTTGATCGCTGGCTGTAATTTCCGCAATATTTAGATATTCATTTGTTGTACCTGTTGGTGTATTAACAGTAGCCACGATATTAAGAGTTGCTGAGTTTCCTGAGGTAATACTGGCTATTGTCCAAACGCCTGTACCAGAAATATAAGCTCCACTTGCATCATCACTTTGATAGGTATAACCCGATGGTAATTGATCTAGAACTTCAATATTTGTTGCATCATCAGGCCCATCATTTGAAACCTCTATTGTAAATGTTACAGTATCACCAATACTAACATCGGTTGGAACAACTGTTTTAGCTAATGATAAATCTGCTGATTGTATGGTAACTTCAGCTGTATCCTCATCATCATCGTCTCCTCCAGTTGTTGGATCATTATCATCATCTTCATTATCTTCATCTACATCTGGACCTGTACTAGGATCACTATCAGGATCTATACTTCCACTTTCAGCAACCTGAGCAGAATTTACATAAGGTCCGGATGCATTAACGGTAGCATTGAATGTTAAGTTTAAAGTAGCTCCATTTGCTATACTTAAATTTGTCCAAGTAATTGTTTGCGTACCTAAATCAAAAGATCCGCTATTTGATACTGTACCGGGCACCAAAGAATAACCTAAAGGAAGTACATCTTGTACTGTAACGTTATTAGCATCAGAATTCACAGAGCTCTCATCGTTATTAAAAACGGAAACAGTAAAGGTTACCACATCACCCACATTTACGTTAGAAGATGATACTGTTTTTGTTAATTCTAAATCTGAAATGGGTAAAATTTGCACTGAAACACGGTCTGAAGCGAAACTACAAGGACCGTTATTTACTGACCATTCAAAAACATAATTGCCCTCAGCGATTCCTGATACTTGGGTATTTTCATCATTCTCATCAACAAAGTTAACTGTAGTTGGGCCCGAAATTTGTGTCCAAGTACCAACCCCTGCTGTTGGAGCATCAGCGCCCAACATTAGTGTTTCGAATACTGGAATAACTTGATCTGGACCTGCTTCAGCAGTAATAGGATCTGCAAATACTACTATTTGAACCGTATCTTCGGAGGTACAACCTCCACCAACAGCAGTCCACGTAAATTCATATGTTCCTGTTGCTAAACCTGTTATTAAACTATTTGGATTGTTAGGAGCTGTTATAGTTGCTGATGCACCAGCTGTTTGTGTCCATGTTCCTGTACCTTCTACTAAATCTGTGGCACCTAAAAATGTTGTTGTTTCATCACATAACTCCTGATCTGGACCTGCAACTGCCTCTGAAGGTGGTGTACCTGTAAATGTTAGCGTAACCGTATCCGATTGAGGCGCACATAACGATGGCGGCTGAAACGGGTCTGTTAATGGGTTTGAAGGATCTGGTGGTGGCGGGTTATTTGCTACTGTCCAAGTTAAAACATATACATCGTCTAAACCATCATTGCCAACGTCACCAGGTATATTAGATAATGTAGTCAATGGATCATTTGGCCTATCTATAACCACAATTCCACCTGAAGGATCATCTGCTGGATTTGCGAAAGACCAAGTACCAATACCAATTGTTGGAGTAGTTGCCGCTAATTGTGCATCTTGCTGACAAGCATTAGGTTGATCAGGGCCAGCTTCAATTGGTGTTGGTGCTTCAAAAACTTCTACTCTTACAATATCTGATTTATCTGTACATGAATTTGTGGAAAAATTCAACTCAAAAATATATAGACCGGCTACAGTAAGACCAGTAACATCTGTTGTGGGGCTATTATTTGCAGCTGTAAAACCTACTGTGGCTCCACCTGGTTGAGACAATAACCTCCACTCGGAAGTCACATCACTTGGTATTTCAGGAAATGTATTTGTTGCATCTAAATTACCTGTAGTAAGTGTTGCAGTTGTTGTATCTGCTATACATATATCTTGATCTTCGCCTGCATCTGGCTCTTCGCTAGGTCCTGCACTAACTGTAATTATTACGTCGTCTGAATTATTACAAATAGCTCCAGAGCCTGTGTAGTCTGTAGTATATCGATACACATACTCAAACCCAGGGTCTACGGCAGCATTAGCCGTATTATTATTTGATGGTGATTGAGAAGGCTCAAATCCTGAAGTACCAGCTGGATTGGTTGTTGAAACAATTGTCCAGGTTCCTGTAGTTCCCTCTGTAGCTTCCAAAAACACACTTGTAACCTCACATAAATCTTGATCATCTCCAGCTGTTGCTGGGGCATATACTTCCACGGTAACATCTGCAAAAGAAGGGTCTGTACATAAAGGTGAATTTCCAACGGTGGTCCATCTGAATACATAAGTACCTGTAACTAGCATTTCTATATCAACAGTCTCAATACTTCCATCATTATCTGGGTCTTGCGTAATAACTAAGTCTGGAGAATTTGGACCACTTACTAAAGACCAAATACCACTTTCTGAGTTAGGATTCTGTAAAGGATCTGCTGAAATTCTTGTATTTGTTTGAGCACAAACCACTTGATCTCCTCCTGGAATATTTGCTTCAGTAGGTGGAATACCTACCTCAATTTCTACCTGATCTGCAGATCCAGAAGTTGTACAATTGCCATAAGAAATTACCCATTCAAACACATAAGTACCATCTAACAAATCGGTAAACGTGGCTGTTGGACTGTTTACATCATCAACTGTGTAACCAGATAACCCCGAAACTAAAGTCCATGTTCCCTCTCCACCTAAAGGCGCTGGATCATCTGCATTCATAGTAAAGGAGAGTAAAACAGGATCTAAACACAATGATTGATCTGGACCTGCGCTTACAGTTGTAGCCGTATCTGCTATTACTACTTCTACTTCATCAAAAGTTTCAGGACACGCGTTAGGAGCAGGTGCGGTATACCCTATAGTCCATCTAAATATATAAACGCCATTAACTAAGTTATCAACTGAGGTAGCTGGATCGTTATCATCAATAAAGTTGGCAACAGAAGGCCCTGAAATAAAAGTCCAAGTTCCTGTTTCATCTGCTTCAGGGGTATTACCAGCTAAATTAGGTATTGATGTTGTACCATTAGGCAAACAAAAATCAGTGCCTGCATCAGCTATAGTTGGAGACTCATCTGCCAACGTTGTAATTTCTACTGTATCGGATGCGGCAGGCGCACAATCCGGAAAACCTGCTTTTTCATCTACTGACCATGTAAGCGTATATACCGTTGATGGTGCAGAAAAACCAGTTGCAATTGTATTAGGGTCTGTATCATCTTCAAAACTAATACCTGGATCTGATGCTGTCCATACGCCATCTTGACTATCTAACAAGTCCGCTGCATTTAACTGAACAGGTGCATTAAAACACACGCTTTGATCAGTTCCTGCATCTACAGGTAAATTAGAAAGTGGAGTTATAGTAACTATAGTTGTTGATACCGCTGGTGGCGTACATTCAGGACCAGCTGAGACTGTGTAACTAAATGTATATACACCAGGAACCATTATTTGCGCTGGAGCAATACCAATTTGAGTTGTACGTAAATATCTATCATTTATTACTGCATTTGTCATACCATCAGGTCCATCAATCAAAGACCAAATAGATGTTTCGCCTGGATCTATTGCACTACCAGCCAAATTCCCATCTATTTGCCCACAAACAAACTCTTGCGGTGAGCCTGCATTAGAGCCAGAAATAGGCGTTGAGATAAAAATACTTATGCTGCTATTTGCCACATCACAACCTTGAAGTAAATTACCAGTTCTCCTTCTTCTAAAGTTTACAGTATAAGTACCTGCCACATCAAAATCATCAATTGTTGTAGTTCCTGGACTGCCGCCAGGTGCATTTTGATAATTTGTTGGAAATGTGAGACCCGAATCTGCTGGACCACTTATTATGCTATATTGTGTTTGATTTCCACTTGAAAATGTGTATGGTACATCCACCTCAGTAGCACCACAAGGCGCTGTAATATTGTTTCCGCCGTTCGCTAGAATACTTATGGGGTTAACGTTGTATCTAACAGTAACCTCAGCGGATGAAGAAGAATCATCACAACTAGTTGCGTTATTAGTAATTGTATATCTAAATCTATATGTATTTGAGGCTGATAAGCCCGTAACTTGCGTGGTACTATTATCTTCATCTACGATGGTTACTGTTGGACCACTAATCTGCTCCCATAATACAGTTTCATTAGTAAAATTACCTTGTGAACCAACTAGAGTTGCCTCAGTTGTTGAAGGGTCACAAAATGTAATTGTTCTATCTTGTACGGTTGCTTCCGAAACCTCTTGAGTGGCTTCAGGCACTGTGATTGTTACCGTATCGCTACCAGTAACACAAGGACCAGATACTTCCCATCTAAAAACGTATTCTCCTTCTCTTAGCCCATTAACGCCTGTTGTATTATTATTTGGCGAACTAATACCAGGAGTAGTTGGCCCACTTACGAAAGTCCAAGTACCTTGTTGCCCATTAATATTTTCACCTCCAAAACTTGCATTAAGGTTTGTACTTTGATCTACAGTATAACAATTTGACAATGTTTGATCGGGACCTGCATCGACAGGATCAACACCTCCATAATTTGTTATTGTAATTTCATCAAAGGATTCACAAAATCTACCTGGAGCATATTCGGGACCTGTTATTACCCATCGCACTGTGGTTACACCAGCAGAACCTTCGGGTAATGAAATAGTAGTAACCGGTGCCATCATATCGCCAAATGATACACCTGCAGGGTTTCCACCAACAAACTCCCACACCCCAACCTCACCTGGATTGGTAGGTGTATTAGCACTTAACACTAGCGAGCCTGAAGAATCAGGACAAGATTCAATATTCATACCAGCATCTGCCTGCGTTATAGGTTCAACAGTAATGGTAACTGTTTGAGATGGCTCGCTCCCATTGAAACAAACAGCAAATAACTCAAAAGTATATGTGTTTCCTCCAGTATGACCAGTGATTATTGGATTATCGATAGAATCATCACTAATTACAACAGCAGGTCCAAAGATTTGTCTCCACGTAGGTCCTTCTGCATAAGTATCTGGTGTATTCCCATTTAGTTGAAGCGTTTCATTTTCGCAAATCGTTCTATCAACTCCAGCATTTACAGTACAAGATTGTGCTTCAGTTATATTTACTCCAAAAAACATAAAAACACCAAAACATAGGAGCAATTTTTTGGTATTTGCCTTAGTAATTGAGTAGAAATTATTCATTTATTGTTAGTTATAGTTTATACATTAATATTCTAAAATAGAAATTGATCCTTTTTTGATTTTTTTTATAAAAGATCTTTAATTTAAATCGATTAAAAACATATTAAATCGATATAATTATAAAAATGAGAGTAAATAAAACAGTTTTATGTGTAAAAACTGTAAAAATAGAAGCAACCACAATTCCAAAGATAGGGAGATAAACGCATCAAAAGTGAGAAAATTATTAACAAAATATGTTAATAATATTTTACATATGATAACTCAAAAAGTTAAAACTATTAAGAAACGTTTAGCCATAGGAGAAATTGATACTAAAACTCACAATAAGTTTTAAGTTAAATACACCATAGAATTGGAAAAATTAGAATCCTATTTAGTAGATTCAACAATTTCGAGTTAAACCCTTTAATATCAATGGATAGGTAAAATAAAAAATGAAGAAGACATCAGTTTAGGTAAATTCTCTATTCAAGTGCCTCCAAAAGTGATTATATACACCTCTAAGATCCACTTTGAAAAAAACAAAAACTCACTCCTACAAATTCAAGCGAGCTTTATATCCATATATATTAATATTAAGGCTTTGGGATTACATATCCCTCAAGGCTCCGCCTTGAAAAAAGAAAAACTCCGCTTACAAATTCAAGCTAGCTTGATTTGACGCGGAGTTTTTCTTTTTATTCGTGACCCCGGAGGGATTCAAACCCCCAACCCTCAGAGCCGAAATCTGATGCGCTATTCAGTTGCGCCACGGGGCCGTTTTCTAGTATGCAGTAGCAGTCTACAGCTGCTGAAATTTTTAACTAGATAGCTTTGCTTTTACAATAGTAGAAATAGTTTTTCCATCTGCTTGCCCCGCTAACTCCTTACTAACTATCCCCATAACTTTTCCCATATCTTTCATACCCTCTGCTCCTACTTGATCAATGGTTGCTACAACAACTTTTTCTATTTCTTCTTCACTTAAGGCTTCTGGTAAAAATTGACTTATAATTTCTGCTTCTGCCAACTCAGGAGCAGCCAAATCTTCTCTACCTTGCTCAACATATACCGCAGCACTATCCTTACGTTGTTTTACTTGCTTTTGAAGAATTTTTAATTCTTGCTCTTCTGAAAGCTCTTCTCCCGCTCCACTTTCAGTTTTAGCTAAAAGGATTGCAGACTTTACTGCTCTTAAAGCTGTTAATGCTGTTTGATCTTTAGCTTTCATAGCATCTTTTAAAGCTGCCATTATATCTTTTTGTAAACTCATAATTTATGTAAATCGAAAGAGATGCGAAGATAGAAAAAAGGATATAAAAAATCCCGAAAAGATTGAGGGAAACTCTTCGGGATCATAACTTAAGTGAGGTTAAACACAGAAGTGCTTTCTAATCTACATTGTCATGTAGAAAAGAATTATTAGTTCTTATTTGTATATCATCATTATCATCAAAACCAACGCTTGTTCTAGATATATCAGTTTCAGATGAATGTTTAGTTTCATCTAAATCAACACCTTGTCGCTTATATGCTGGTACTTTTTCTATATCATCAATTTTAGCATTATTAAATTTATAGTTAAAGTCCTTCATTTTTCTTCTACGTTCTGCGGTGCGTTGTTTCAAAATTTCGGAAATTGGTAATTCAGTAGCTTCAACATCATCTTCAATTAGCTCTTCTTGAACTTCTTCTTCAACTACTTTTCTTTCAAAAACGATGTCTTCTTGAACTTCTTCTGCTACTTTATCAACAACTGGTTGTCCGCTATTCATTGATGATTCTGCTTCAATATAATCATCAAGTGCATAACGTACTTCTTCTCCTTGCTCATTTGTTTCATTAACGGTAATAAGCTCAACATAATCATTTACAGGCATATCTTTAACATCCTCTTCTTCATCTAAAGCAAACATCACTTTTTCCTCAACCTTTGCTGTAAACTCTTCTTTTTCTGGAGATAAAGGTAAATCAAATGTTAATGTAATTTGCTGCTCTTCCTCAGGCTCAACAACTTCAACATCTTTTACTTCCATTATTGTTACAGGTTTTATGATAAAATCATCTTCTTCAACCGGAGATTTAACTTCTTGATACACTACATCTATATCTTTGATTAATTCAGATGTTGGAATTAGAGTAATGTCTTTTAATTCTTCAGAAACCTTAGGCTTTTCTAATACTATCTTCTCAGCCGAAATAATCTCATCTTCAACTTCATCCAAATCTAAAGTATGTCTTACAATTGGATTAGGCTCTTTCTTTTCTAACTCTACTATTGGTGCTATAATTACAGGCTCTTTATCTTTTTCAGAATCATCTTCTAAAGCATGAATTACTTTCTTTGTTTCTGTATTTGATATTTCATCTTGTTGATCGATATTAAACCCTGTTGCAATTATAGTAACAGAAATTGATTCTTCAAGAGTCTCATCTTCTCCAACACCCATAATAATATTGGCGCCATGTCCTGCTTCATTTTGAATATGGTCATTAATTTCTCCTATCTCATCAATCGTAATCTCTTGAGAACCTGAAACTATTAGTAACAGTACATTTTTTGCTCCAGTTATTTTATTATCATTTAATAAAGGAGAATCTAAAGCTTTACGAATGGCATCTTGAGCTCTGTTCTGTCCAGAGGCAATAGACGACCCCATAATTGCCGTACCACTGTTACTCAGCACTGTTTTTGCATCTCGTAAATCGATATTTTGTGTGTAGTGATGTGTAATAACTTCAGCTATTCCACGAGCAGCTGTGGAAAGTACTTCATCTGCCTTAGAAAACCCTGCTTTAAAACCAAGATTTCCATAAACTTCACGAAGTTTGTTATTATTGATTACAATTAAAGAATCTACTACATCTCTTAACCTTTCTATTCCTTTTTGAGATTGTTCCAAACGCATTTTTCCTTCAAACTGAAAAGGCATTGTTACAATCCCAACAGTAAGGATATCTTTATCCTTAGCCATTTTTGCTATTATAGGTGCAGCTCCTGTTCCTGTTCCACCACCCATTCCTGCAGTAATGAATACCATTTTTGTATTAGAATCTAGCATTTGAGAAATGTCATCAAAACTCTCTACAGCGGATTGCTCTCCTATTTCTGGATTTGCTCCTGCACCTAATCCTTCAGTTAAGTTTACACCTAATTGAATTTTATTAGGCACACCACTATTTTGTAATGCTTGTGCATCGGTATTACAGATATAAAAGTCTACACCTTTTATACCTTGTAAGAACATGTGGTTTATAGCATTGCTACCGCCACCTCCTACACCGATAACTTTTATCACATTTGATTGATTTTTAGGTAAATCAAATGCAATGCTTTCGAATTCGTTTTTGCTGCTCATAAATTCTAGTTTTCTGGGGTTCTAAATATTATTTTAATCAATGGTTAATTAGCTTTTTGCAACGCATTAAAATTGTAAACTTTATAATTTTAATGCGTTATCCCTACTCCGCGTTATCTAAAAAATCTTTAACACGTTCGGTTAATTTATCTAAGAACGATTTGCGTTCTCTAACAGGTTTTTCAATTTGCTCTTCTTCAATATTTTCATCTTTAATTTGTTCCTCATAGTGCTCTTGCTCTTGCTGCTCAACTTTTTTACGTTCTTTTCGTTTTAATCCGTCCAGCACCAATCCAACGGCAGTAGCATAAAGCGGACTTGTAACATCTGCATCACTATCTCCTGCTAAATGCTCATTAGGATATCCAATTCTAGTATCCATTCCTGTAATATATTCTACCAATTGCTTTAAATGCTTTAACTGGCTACCTCCACCTGTTAAAACAATCCCAGCAATTAATTTCTTCTTTTGTTCTTCGTGCCCGTAATTTTTAATTTCTGCAAATACTTGCTCTATAATTTCAACTACACGTGCATGAATTATTCTTGATAGGTTTTTAAGCGTAATTTCTTTTGGTTCTCTGCCGCGTAACCCAGGAATAGATACAATCTCATTATCCTTATTCTCACCAGGCCATGCAGAACCAAATTTTATTTTTAATAACTCTGCTTGTTTTTCAATAATGGAACATCCTTCTTTAATATCTTCAGTAATAACATTCCCTCCAAATGGAATTACTGCTGTATGACGAATGATACCATCTCTAAAAATAGCTAAGTCTGTTGTTCCTCCACCTATATCAATCAATGCAACTCCTGCTTCTTTTTCTTCTTGACTCAATACTGCATTTGCTGACGCTAAAGGTTCTAGAGTAATACCTTCAAGGTTTAACCCTGAGCTTTGCACACATCTCCCTATATTTCTGATTGATGATACCTGACCTACAACTACATGAAAGTTGGCTTCTAATCTACCGCCATACATCCCAATAGGTTCTTTTATTTCGGCTTGTCCGTCAACTTTATATTCTTGAGGTAACACATGGATAATTTCTTCGCCAGGAAGCATTACTAATTTATGCACTTGATTGATTAATCTATCGATATCTTCCTCATCAATTACAGTTTCAGAATTGGGTCTGGTAATGTAATCACTGTGTTGCAAACTACGTATGTGTTGTCCTGCAATACCTACAGTTACTTCCTCAATCTTCAATTCTGCAGTAGCTTCAGATTCTTGAACTGCTTGCTGTATAGACTGAATAGTTTGCGTAATATTATTTACTACTCCACGGTGCACTCCTAAACTTTTAGATTTACCAATACCTAAAATCTCTAGTTTGCCGTATTCATTCTTACGACCAATCATTGCCACAATTTTTGTGGTTCCTATATCTAAACCTACTGATAAATTATGTTCCATATCTTACGTTTTGGTACACACCACTTGACTATCAAATTGCAAATTAACTTTACTATACTTATTAAGCGTTTTCTCTTTTAAACTCTTTTTGTAAAACGCTTTTAAGTTATTTATCTTCTTATCTAAAAAATCTAGCCTCCCTAGATTCACGGTAAACTTGCATTGTCTCAATTTAAGAGCGATGTTACCATTTACATTTTGATGAATCTCTACTACATGTCGTTTTAAAAAGTCGTCCGTTTCTACTTTTCGAGCTATTTTAAAAACGTTTTTTAAATTATTTTTCTCTACATAACCAGTAACTAATGGCACTCTTGCAGTGAAATTAGATGACAAAGGCATATACTTACCTTCATCGTCTATGTAATATGACGCGTTTGTGCTTACTCTTGCAACAGGTCGTTTTTGTTTAATTTCAGCGTTAAGTATTCCATTTACAGCAACATATACTTCAGCTGATTTTATCATGGGATTAGAATTCAGGGCCTGTTCTAATGTATTCAAATCTAAAGTTTCTTTAGGCACATTTTTAATGTGCTCCTGATTTTGTATTAACAATTTACTAACAGTTTCTTGGGTAATAAAAAGGCTATTTTCTCCTGAAAAAGAAATGTTAGTTTTTGATATTTCTCTTACACCATTTTTTACTGAAGCAAAAGCATAAAGAAGCCCTACCATAACAAATAGCACAAACATTTTTATGTAATTCAAATTAACTCGCAACGCTCAATTCTTTTTTTATATGTTTTACTTCTTCTCCAATATCTCCAGCTCCAATAGTTAAAATTATTTGAGCTGAACTTTTATGAATTTCTGAAACTAAATTTGTTTTATCTGTTAGCCTTTTATTAGAGTTTTCAATTTTATCTAATAACCAATTAGAATCTACCCCTTCTATAGGCAATTCCCTTGCTGGATAAATATCTAAAAGCAAAATTTCATCAAACTGAGATAAACTTTTTGCAAATTCATCAATAAAATCTCTCGTTCTCGTAAATAGGTGCGGTTGAAATATTGCTAACACCTTCTTATCCGGATACATTTCTCGCACTGCTCCATGTACTGCATTAATTTCCTCAGGGTGATGCGCATAATCATCTATAAACACCAAATTATCTGTTTTAATTTGATATGTAAACCTACGCTTCACACCTTTGTAAGTAGAAAGCGCATCGGCAAGCTGCTGGTGAGAGACGCCATATTCAGCAGCCATTGCCATTGCTATTAATGCGTTTGATAAATTGTGTCTTCCGGGAAGATTAAATCTCAATCCCTTAACGATAATTTCAGGAGTTTTCATATCAAAAATATAAACCCCATTTTCTATTTTTATGTTTTGAATTGAATAATCTGCATCGTCTTCAATCCCATATGTTATACCTTCAATAGGCAAGCCATTTTTCACAAATAACTTCCCATTTGGCTTTATTTTTTTTGAAAAATCTTCAAAAGATGCTGTAAGTTTTGACGCATCTCCGTAGATATCTAAGTGATCAGCATCCATAGATGTAATACAAGCCAAATTTGGAGACAATGTTAAAAATGATCTATCAAACTCATCTGCTTCCACCACAGACACTTCACTTCCATTCAAAATTAAATTAGAATTATAGTTCTCACTTATTCCTCCTAAAAATGCTGTTAATTTCACATCACTTTGATATAATAAATGCCCTAATATGCTAGTAGTTGTAGTTTTCCCATGCGTTCCTGCTACAGCTAAACAAAATGTATTTTCTGTTATTAACCCTAGAACCTGAGAACGCTTCATAACTTGATATCCTTTGGACAAGAAAAAGTTTAGCTCTTCATGATTTTTCGGAATAGCCGGCGTATAAACAACCAAAGTACTTTCATGGTGGTTAAATGGCGCTTCAATAAGACTTACAGTATCTTCAAAATGAATTGAAATACCTAGTTGCTCTAAATCCTCTGTAATCTCAGTTGGGGTTTTATCATATCCAGAAACATGCTTACCTATGGATTTGAAGTATCTCGCCAAAGCACTCATACCTATACCTCCAATACCTATAAAATAAATGTTATGTAACTTATTTAAATCCATTATTTGAGTAATAATTCTATCTCATCAACAATATCTTTAGTTGCATTTACTAAAGCCAACTTCTTAATATTTCCGCCTAGTTCATTCTGTTTTTCTTGAGAGGCAATTAATTGTGAAAACTTGTTTTCAAAATCCGCATCCAAATCTTCTTCTTTTATCATTATTGCAGCGTCTTGATTAACAATTGCCATCGCATTTTTGGTTTGATGATCCTCTGCTACATTTGGAGATGGAATAAAAATTACGGGTTTACCAACTATACATAATTCTGAAACCGAACTCGCTCCTGCTCTAGAAATAATAATATCTGCAGATGCATAAGCCATATCCATTTCATTCAAAAATTGATATACTTGAACGTCTTTAGAATTACCATACAATTTGTATTGTTGATAATACAACTTACCACATTGCCAAATAATCTCTACATTTTGAGTGCTTAAAAAATCAAGTTCCTGCTCAATCAATTGATTAATACGCCTAGACCCTAAACTACCTCCTAAAACTAACAATGTATATTTACCGTGTTTTAGGTTAAAATGATTTTTTGCTTCAACGGTTTTCCCTTCTATATTTAATAAATCTTGTCGAACAGGATTTCCTGTAACCTTAATCTTCTCCTTAGGAAAGAATCGCTCTAAACCTTTATAAGCAACACAAATTTTACGAGCTTTTTTTGATAGAATTTTATTGGTAATGCCAGGATATGAATTTTGTTCTTGTATTAATGTTGGAATATTATTAGAAACCGCCACTTGCAATAATGGACCACTGGCAAAACCCCCTGTCCCAATAGCTACATCAGGTTTAAACGATTTTATAATTTTACGTGCCTTCCAAAGACTACTTAACACTTTAAATGGAAACATCAAATTTTTTAATGTCAACCTTCTTTGTATCCCCGAAATCCACAACCCTTTGATGTCGTAACCTGCTCTTGGCACTTTTTCCATCTCCATCCTATCTTTTGCTCCAACAAAAAGAAATTCAGATTCAGGATATCTTGATTTCAAGTCATTAGCTATGGCAATAGCTGGATAAATATGACCACCTGTACCACCGCCAGATAAAATGATTCTGTATTTTTTATTATTTGCCATTAATCACTAAATCGTTTCCGATAAAATCTCTAAAGGATTATCATTATTTATTGCTTGTTCTTTAACTTCTTCTCGCCTTGCACTTACACTTAATATAATACCAATAGCGAGACAGGTCATCCAAATAGATGTTCCTCCACTACTAATAAGCGGCAATGTTTGCCCTGTTACAGGAAATAATTCTACTGCTACAGCCATATTTATTAGTGCCTGAAAAATTATAGGTAAGCCAACTCCTAAAACCAGTAATTTTCCAAAAACAGTATCTGCTTTTTGCGCCACTATAACCACTCTAAAAAGCAACCACAAATACAATAACATAATAAGAAATCCTCCTATTAATCCATACTCTTCAATAATTATTGCAAAAATGAAATCTGAAGAAATTTGAGGCAAAAAGTTTTTTTGAATACTTTTTCCCGGACCAACACCATATATTTCCCCAGATGCTATTGCTATTTTTGCTTTCTCTATTTGATAGTCTGCTTCTGTATCTTCTCCATTCCAATAGTTTGCTATTCTATTTTCCCAAGTATTAACTTTTACCTTCAAAGGACCTTCTGTCATTCTTGCCACTAAAACAAAAAGCGTTAAAGCTATTAATCCTGAACCTAAAATCACAGCCAAATACTTAACAGGATATCCTCCCATAAACACTAGAATTAACACCATTGTAAAAATTATGGCAGCTGTAGAAAAATTTGAGGGCAGTATAAGTGCTAATACCAAAAAGACAGGAATCCACAAAGGCAAAATAGAGGTATTCAACTTTATATCTTTATCCTTCATTTTAGATAAATATCTTGCCACATACACCATCAAAACTACTGCGGCAAATGCTGATGTTTGAAATGACACTCCACCAATTTTAATCCATCTACTAGCACTAGCTCCCCCAACTGTTGTACCCTGTAACATCGTAATTGTCAGCAACACAAAAACAATAGGAATCATTACTAAAGACAAACCTTTAAAATAACGATAAGGAATCTTATGAGTTCCATACATAATTAAAAAGCCAGTAAGCAAGAACACAAAATGTTTCACAAAAAAAACAAACGTGTTTGTACCTTCGCCTTTATAGGCCAAATTACTCGCAGCACTGTAAACCGGCAAAAACGATAGAATAGCCAATAGTGCCACTATTGCCCAAATTAACCGATCTCCTTTTATATTTTTAAAAATTTGCTGCACAATAACTTTTATAAATTCCTTACTGAATTTTTGAATTGACGCCCTCTATCTTCATAATTTTCAAACAAATCAAAACTTGCGCATGCAGGAGATAAAAGTACATTGTCTCCAGATTCAGCAATCTTGTATGCGATTTTAACTGCCTCACTCATAAATTGAGTTTCAACAATAACATCAACCATATTTCCAAACGTATCCATTAGTTTTTCATTATCAACTCCTAAACAAATAATTGCTTTTACCTTTTCGTTTACAAATGGAAATAATTCACGGTAATCATTACCTTTATCTACTCCTCCAACAATCCATACTGTAGGCGCATCCATACTTTCCAAAGCAAAATATGTAGCATTTACATTGGTTGCTTTAGAATCGTTGATATATTGTACTCTATTTATTTTAAGCACTTGCTCTAGCCTATGCTCTACACCTTGAAAGTTCTCTAAACTTTCACGTATAGTTTGTTTCCTAATTTTTAACAAATGCGCCACGGTGGAGGCTGCCATGGCATTTTTAATATTGTGTTTCCCCTCTAAAGTTAAGTTGTTTGTTGGCATAAGTATTTGGTTATTATCTATCGTTATTATTAGTTTATCGTTTTTAAAATATGCACCATTTTCAATTTTCCTCTCCAATGAAAATGGCAATAATGTAGATTGAAGCGGATTAGCCTTTAAATAATTTACTATTACTTCATCATCAGCATCATAGATCAAGTAATCATCTTTGGTTTGATTCATAGCTATTTTAAATTTTGCTTTCACATAATTCTCAAACTCGTAATCATACCTATCTAAATGGTCTGGTGTAATGTTAGTTATAACAGCAATTTTTGGTTTAAAATCAACTACATCATCTAATTGAAAACTACTTATCTCTAACACATAGTTTTCAAATTTTTTTTCTAACAATTGCTTTGCAAAACTATCTCCTATGTTTCCTGCTAAACCCACATTTAAATCATCTTTTAACAAGTGATGTGTTAGCGTTGCTGTTGTAGTTTTACCATTACTTCCTGTAATTCCAACAATACAGGCTGATGTATATTTTGATGCAAACTCAATTTCTGAAACCACCTTCACACCTTTACCTCTTATAGCTTTTACTAAAGGCACTTTATCTGGAATCCCAGGACTCTTCATTACCACATCTGCTTTTAGAATTTTAGCTTCTGTATGCTGCTCTTCCTCCCACTCAATCTCATTATGTATAAGAACTTCTTTGTATTTTGTTTTTATTTTTCCTTTGTCTGAAACAAAAACGCTAAACCCTTTAGCATTTGCTAAAAGTGCTGTACCAACACCACTTTCTCCTCCTCCTAAAACCACTAAGAATCCCTTTCCAAGCCCTCCAACGGAAGAGCTTCGCTTATCCTCATGTAATTTTTCCTCCTTCATTTTATGAGATTCCTGCTCTCGCAAGAATTTGTTATCTAATTTTCAAGGTTACTATTGAAAGAATAGCTAGTAGAATACCCACAATCCAAAATCGCGTTACAATTTTACTTTCATGATACCCTAGTTTTTGATAATGATGATGTAATGGCGACATCTTAAAAATGCGTCGTCCTTCTCCATATTTTTTCTTTGTATATTTAAACCAGCTTACCTGCATTACCACAGACAAATTTTCTGCTAAAAAAATACCGCACATTAATGGTATCAACCATTCTTTTCTTACTGCAATTGCTATAACAGCTATAATCCCACCTATAGTTAAACTCCCGGTATCTCCCATAAATACTTGTGCGGGAAAGGTATTATACCATAAAAAACCTATTAAAGCACCCACAAATGCAGCTATATAAATTGTTATTTCTTCAACACTTGGGATATACATAATGTTTAAATAATCAGAAAAAACAATATTACCAGACACCCATGCAAAAATTCCTAAGGTTAACACTATAATGGCCGAGGTTCCTGCTGCTAAACCATCAATACCATCTGTAAGATTTGCGCCATTTGACACTGCAGTAATAATAAAGATGGCTACTAACACAAAAATTATCCAAGCATAATCTGCTAAATCCTCACTAATCCACGTTATGAGGTTTGCATAATCAAACTCATTATTTTTCACAAAAGGAATTGTGGTTTTAGTGGATTGGTGTTCTTCCCCAAATAGTTTACTTATTGGTAAATTGGGATTTTCTTGTAATAATATTTGTTGCTCTTCTATGGGTAGTTGCTCCTTAATTGTTACATCTGGATTAAGATATAATGTTAAACCGACGATAAGTCCTAAACCTATCTGACCCAAAACTTTAAAACGCCCTTTTAAACCTTCTTTATCATTTTTAAATTTTTTAATATAGTCATCAATAAACCCAATAACTCCCATCCAAAGCGTTGTGATGATAAGCAGAATGATATAAACATTCTCTAATTTTGCTAACAAGAACACAGGTATAAGTGTTGCTAGTATAATAATGATACCGCCCATAGTTGGTGTTCCTGCTTTTTCTGCTTGACCAGCCAATCCTAAATCCCTGATGGTTTCTCCCATTTGTTTCTTTTGAAGGAAACGAATAATACGTTTTCCGTAAATGGTTGAAATTAACAAAGAGAGAATCATTGCTAGAGCACCTCTAAAGGTTAAGAAACCAAAAAGTGAAGCACCAGGAAACTGGAATTCTTTCTCTAAATAATCAAATAGGTAGTACAGCATTTACTTTTGCAACTGTTTTAAAAATTCTTGAACCGTTTTATAATCATCAAAATCAAATCGTTCCCCATTTATTTCTTGATAGGTTTCATGACCTTTTCCTGCTATTAGAATGATATCTTTAGCCTCAGCCAATTGACAAGCTGTTTTAATAGCTTGCTTTCTATCTATTATTGACATTGTTTTTTTAAAATTCTGAGGTTCCACTCCTTTCTCCATATCCTCAATAATTACCTCTGGAGTTTCGCTTCTTGGATTATCACTTGTAAAAATCACTTTCGTGCTCAACTCTGATGCGATATGCGCCATTTTAGGACGCTTTTTTTTATCTCTATCTCCCCCACAACCTACAACCGTTATGAGCGATTCGTTTTTTGTACGAATACTATTAATTGTTTCTAATACATTCTTTAAGGCATCTGGTGTATGTGCATAATCTACAATTGCAGTTATTTTTTCATCAGATACTAGATATTGAAATCTTCCACTAACGCTTTGTAAATCGCTTATCAACCTTAAAACCTCAACTTTTTCAAGCCCCAGCAGCTCTGCTGTTGCATAAATTGCTAAAACATTGTAAGCATTAAAATTTCCTATTAAGCGGGTCCACACTTCACTTCCATCAATAGAAAGTAATAACCCACTAAACTCATTCTCTAAAATTTGAGACTTATAATCGGCATACCCTTTTAAAGCATAGGTATATTTTTTAGCTTCTGTATTTTGCAACATCACTAAACCATTCTTATCATCCGTATTTGATAAGGCGAATGCATGCTTATCTAACCCATCAAAAAATGCTTTTTTTACATCTCTATATTCTGCAAATGTGTTGTGATAATCTAAATGGTCATGAGAGAGGTTAGTAAACACCCCACCTTCAAACTTTAAACCTTCTGTTCTACCTTGATGAATACCATGAGAACTTACCTCCATAAAGCAAAATTCAACTCCTGCCTCATTCATCAACTTTAGATACTTATTAACAGTTAAAGAATCTGGTGTAGTATGAGTTGACTTGTACTCAGTATCATCTACCATAATTTTAACTGTAGATAATAACCCTACCTTGTATCCTGCATTTTTAAATAGCTGATACAGCAATGTGGTTACTGTAGTTTTCCCATTAGTTCCTGTTACACCAACCAGCTTCAAATTATCAGATGGGGAATCATAATAATTTGAAGCCATAATCGCCAGTGCTTTGTTTGATTTGTAAACTTCTACATAGGTAATACCATCAACCAAATTAGTAGGCAAAGCTTCGCATATAATAACTAATGCTCCTTGTTTTATTGCAACATCTATATAATTATGACCATCAACAAGAGTTCCTTTTACAGCAACAAACACATCTTTGTTTACTACTTTTCTGGAATCAAATTGAATTGCATTAATAGCTATATTGGTATTACCAACAACAGCATTAATATTCACTTTATATAATATGTCCTTTAGAATACTCACGATATTTCTAAAATTACTTTTTGATTCTTTTTTATTTTTTGCCCTTTAGCAACAGACTGCTTTCTTACTATTCCCGAACCTTTAAAACCCACTTTAAGCCCCATGTTTTCCAATAATGCAACAGCATCCATTGCAGGCAACCCCACCACATTTGGCATTATAGTTTTATAGGTTTGTGCTGTTTTAAAATATGCTTCAAACTGCTGTTCTACAGAAGCATGTTTTACCTCTAAAGACCCCACCTCTTCAATCACTGGTGTATCAGTAAATATTTTTTGAGCTATCGTTTTAAAAACTGGACCAGATACATCCGCACCATAATACCCTACCTTTTTATCTGGCTCATGAATAACCACAATACATGAGTATTTAGGATTATCAGCAGGAAAAAAACCCGCAAATGACGATATGTAATTCAGTTTTTCTTTATCTCTGTAGTCCTTTTGACAAGTGCCTGTTTTACCTGCCATGGAGAAGTTTTTAGAATATAATCTATGCCCTGTCCCATGCTTTTTCTCTACTACATTTTTTAATAGTTTTTGAAGCTTTTTTATAGTAGTTTCAGAACATATTTGCTTGTTAATTATTTCACGCTCAAAAGGCACTATGGTTTTATCAAATTCCTTAACTTCTTTTAAAAACCTAGGTTTTACCATAACACCATCATTTGCAACTGCATTATAGAATGTTAATGTTTGCAACGGTGTAAATGACACGCCATAACCAAAAGCCATCCATGGCAACGCTATACCACTCCAACGTTTGTTTTTTATTCTAGGATCAGGAATGATAGCCTTACCTTCTCCAATAATGGGTAAATTAAGTTTACCGTCTAAATTCATTTCATATAACCTATCTACAAACTTTTCAGGTCTTTCTTTATAGGCATTATATATAGCTTTTACTACTCCGGTATTGGAAGACACTTCAAAGGCTTCTGACAAAGAAATTTTACCATACCCTCCCCATTTTGAATCCCTTACTTTCTTCCCGTAATAAGTTAAAACACCTTTTTCTGTATCAACAACATCACTTGTATCTATCACTTTATCTTCCAAACCGGCAGCAAGCGCCATTAATTTAAATGTTGACCCTGGTTCATGAGATTCCCAAACTGCATAGTTCCTTCTTTCGTAATATTTCCCTTCTGGATTCCTACCTAAATTTACTATAGCCCTTACTTCTCCAGTTTCCACTTCCATAACTACAGCACACCCATGATCTGCTTTATACTTTTCAAGTTGATTCAACAGTGAATGATGTGCTATATCCTGAATATTCACATCTATAGTAGTATATACATCCAAACCATCCTGCGGTTCAATTTTATTGTAATCAATTATAGGTTTCCATTGGTTTTTACCAATTTGCTGTTTGGCGTGCTTTCCATCAGTTCCACGTAGATACTTTACACCAAAAGCTCCATCAATTCCTGGACGTGTTACATTTCCTTTCTCATCAATACGCTCATAACCAATGGTACGTTGTGCAATACCACCCATTGGGTGTTCTCGTTTTGTTCTTTGTTCTACAATTAACCCACCTTTAAACGGACTCTTATCCAATAAAGGATAGGTAAGCATGCGTATATATTCCGAATAGCCTAAATTTTTGGCTAACAAAAAATATCTATTTTTATTTATCCTTGCTTTACGCAATTGTTGTTGGTATTGGCTAGACGTTCTCTTTCCTGGGAACTTTGCCAAAGAATCACAAAGTCCTTTGAGATGTTTTTCAAAAATTGATACTTTTGGCGTTAATGCATCAATTCTTATATCATATTTAGGAATGGAAGTCGCTAGTAAATTTCCGTTAACTGAGTAAACATTACCGCGATTTGCGGGAACTGGAAAATCTTTTACAATACGTTCACTAGCTTTGGCGCGATACTCATCCCCTTGCACAAACTGAACATTTGCCAATTTTACCATAACAGCAATTCCAAAGAGGAACATACATCCTGCTATGAAATACAATCGGTTTAATATGTTCTTCTCGTTTACTGCCAAGATTTAACTTTAATTTTGTGATTTAACTTTTATCTTTTTGGGTGGAATTGCAGAGGGAGTCAACCCTTTTTCCTTCATTTTAGCCACAACAGAAGACTCCATCTTTAAACGCATTAATCTTGATCGTCCATCCACAAATGCAGATCGCATTTCTTTTACTTCGTTTTTCAATTTTGCTATCTCATGCACTTTCTTATCAGCACTGTGAGAGCTTGCAATCATTACAATAGCCAAAGCCGATATAAAGAGTATAATGCGCCAATTTTTAAACGAATCGTCACTTACCAAAAATGTCCCTTTTAATATGTTATAGATTTTGTTTTTCATCTATATCTTTTCGGCTATTCTAAGTTTTGCACTACGTGCTCTATTATTTAATTTTATTTCTTCTTGGGTTGGTACTATCAATCCATTTATCTTTTTTAACGGAACTTCAAAATTCCCAAACACATCACGCTCTGGTTCTCCTTCAAATAATCCGTTTCTAATAAAACGCTTTACCAATCGATCTTCCAAAGAGTGATAAGAAATAAAACTTAACCTACCTCCTATTTTTAAAACTTCAGGCATTTGCAACAAGAACTCTTTTAAAACCTCAATTTCCTGATTTACCTCTATTCTAATCGCTTGATATATTTGAGCTAAAATTTTATTTTCATGCCTTGGCGAAAGAAACTTTTTTAACACCTGCTTTAATTGCTGGCTAGTCAATATAGGTTCATTTTGTCTATGCTCCACAATCAATCTCGCCATTGCTGGAGCAGCCCTCAATTCTCCATATTGAAAAAACACCTGCCTTAATTGCTCCTCTTCATATTCATTAACAACATGATATGCTGATAATTCATTTTGCCGATTCATTCGCATATCTAACTTCGCTTCAAACCGCGTTGAAAACCCTCGCTCAGCAACATCAAATTGATGAGATGACACTCCAAAGTCTGCCAAAACACCATCTACCTTCTTAACACCATGAAATCTTAAAAAACGCTTTACGTACCTAAAATTTTCATTTATCAACACAAAGCGATCATCATCAATTGCATTATCTAAAGCATCCAAATCCTGATCAAAAGCAAACAGCCTTCCTCCATCTCCAAGCCTATGCAAAATCTCTTTACTATGACCACCCCCACCAAAGGTTACATCTACATAAACACCGTCTGGCTTTATATTTAAACCATCTACAGTTTCTTTTAATAAAACTGGATTATGATACATCGTCTCCATAATCTTGCCCCATTACTTCTTCAGCTAAATCAGCAAAATCCAAAGCTGCATCGTCAATAGATTGTTCATACAATTCTTTGTCCCATATCTCGATAATATTTATCGACGGAGAAATCACAATATCTTTAGAGATATCAGCAAAAACAGTTAAATCTTTAGGAATCAACAATCTGCCATTACTATCTACTTCCACAATTCTCGCTCCTGCACTAAACCTCCTGATAAAATCATTATTTTTCTTCTTAAACCTGTTCAGCTTATTCATTTTCTGCATTAACAATTGCCATTCTGCCATAGGATACAATTCCAAACATTTTTGGAATACCGAACGACGCAACACAAAACCATCTTCCAGAATAGGCATCAACTGCTTTTTCATACCTGAAGGTATCATCATACGCCCTTTAGCGTCGACCTTACAATTGTATGTTCCTATCAATGAATGCACTGTAACGATTTCAGTTTTTGGTGTTTAAGTTTCAAATATATCAAAATTTACCACCATTTACCACTTTATCCCACTTTTGTTAATAATTTTTCAATTCTTAATGTTTTTAATCTGATTCCCACAGTTAATTCAGCACTCTTACAACTTAATATCAAACACTTATAAAGGAGATAACCACTTATCAACTACTGTTAATAATCCTTAATTGCAACACTTAATTTGAAGAAAAAAATAACCCCTTGAAATATGAATGATTTAACTATATTTGTTTTTAACGAAATGGATGAACCAAGATTAATGGGGGAAAGCTTAAGAAAAGAAAAATGCTACAGTTATATAGAGGTTGGAGAAGGTATACCAATAATTGTGCTTCATGGCTTGATGGGAGGTTTAAGCAACTTTGATTCTGTTAAAAACTTTTTTAGTGTTAAGGGTTATAAAATCGTAATCCCTGAACTACCAATTTATAGCATGTCGCTCTTAAAAACCAACGTAAAGAGTTTTGCAAAATATCTTCATGATTTTATTGAATTTAAAGGCTTTAACGAAGTTATTTTATTAGGAAACTCTCTTGGAGGACACATTGGACTTTATCACACCAAACTATATCCAGAAAAGGTAAAAGCCCTTGTAATTACAGGAAGTTCAGGACTTTATGAAAGCGCAATGGGTAGTGGCTATACAAAGCGTAGTGATTATGAAGTCATCAAAAAGAAAGCTCAAGATGTATTTTATGATCCTGAAGTTGCTACAAAAGAAATTGTAGATGAAGTTTACGCAACTGTAAATGACCGCAACAAACTAATAAAAACACTTGCTATAGCTAAAAGTGCTATACGGCATAACATGGCAAAAGATTTACCTAAAATGCATACACCTACCTGTATAATTTGGGGAAAAAATGACAATGTTACACCTCCTGAAGTTGCAGAAGAATTCCATGAATTATTACCAGATTCTGATTTATTTTGGATTGATAAATGCGGCCATGCAGCCATGATGGAACATCCAGACAAATTCAATGAAATTCTGCATTCATGGCTGACTGATAAAAAACTATAAATCAGTAACACTCAAATTAAAATTTTATGCTGATTAAATCTGCTGAATTTGTAATCAGTAATTCTGATGTAAGTAAATGCCCAAAAAGCAGTTTACCTGAATATGCTTTTATAGGCAGAAGTAATGTTGGAAAGTCTTCTTTAATCAACATGCTTACTGGTAGAAAAAGTTTAGCAAAAACTTCTGGAAAACCTGGAAAAACACAATTAATCAACCATTTTTTAATTAATAAAAACTGGCACTTGGTAGATTTACCTGGTTACGGTTATGCTCGCGTTTCTAAAAGCTCTAAAAAGACCTTTCAAAAATTTATTACTCAGTATTTTGCTCATCGTGAACAATTAGTTACTGGTTTTGTATTGGTAGATATTCGCCATAAACCACAACCCATAGATTTAGATTTTATGCAATGGTTAGGGGAGCATAACATCCCTTTTTCTATTATTTTCACTAAGGCTGACAAACTAAAACCAAAAGCTATTGAAAGACATGTTAACGACTACAAATCCATAATGCTAGAGTTTTGGGAAGAGATGCCAAGTTATTTTATAACTTCAAGTTCTAAAAACATTGGAAAGAATGATGTTTTAACGTATATAGAACAACTTAATAATAATTTAGAATAATCGGTCTTCCCAATCATATAATAATTAATTATTAAATCATTCTAATGCAGAATTAAAAAGAATATTAAATTAATAACACAGAAAAAAAAACGGTATTCTAAATATCTAAAAGAATACCGCTTTTGTGCAAAATATTATTAGGTAAATAGATTACTTTTTCCAGATATTTTCCATTTTTTCCAGTGTTTTACCTTTAGTTTCTGGCACATATTTAAGAATAAACAAGGTTGCTAAAACACTCATAATTCCATATACCCAATATGCAAAACCATGATTAAACTGCTCGGTTAGATATGAATTATCATTCATCATTGGGAAAGTTAAAGATACTAAATAGTTAGAAATCCACTGAGCTGCAACAGCGATTGCCAAAGCTTTTCCTCTAATTTTATTAGGAAAAATTTCCGAAAGCAATACCCAAGTTACAGGCCCCCAACTCATTGCAAAACTTGCAACATATAACATCATAGCAAATAATGCAGCGTACCCAGACCCTTCGGCATAAAACACAAACCCTAAAGAGAACATAGCAACTGCCATTCCTATAGCTCCAATAATCATTAGCGGTTTTCTACCATATTTATCTACAGTTCTGATAGCTATAATAGTAAACAAGAAATTTACAATACCTACTATAATAGTCATCAATAAAGCACTATCTGTTCCTGAAGAAATAGTTTTAAAAATTTCAGGAGCATAGTACAATACTACATTTATACCAACGAATTGCTGAAATACTGATAATAGAATTCCTATAATGATAACCAACCACCCAAAAGACAACAAACTTCCAGAAGTAGTTTTTTCATTCATGGATGCTTCAATCTCACTTAATATTTCATTTGCTCGTTCTTTGCCATTAACTTTTTCTAGAACATCTAAAGCCTCTTCTGATTTGTTTTTCATCATTAAAGAACGAGGTGTATCAGGAACTAAAAACAATAACAAAAGAAATAATCCTGCTGGCACAATCTCTGATGCAAACATCCATCTCCATCCTATAGCATTTAGCCATTCATCAGAACCACCACTTCTAGAAATAAAATAGTTTACAAAATACACTACCATAAACCCTCCAACAATAGCTAACTGGTTAAAAGACACCAGTTTCCCTCTTTTATTTGCAGGAGCAATTTCAGCAATGTATAGCGGAGACAACATTGACGCCAATCCTACACCTATACCACCAATAATTCTATACACAATGAATACCGTAGAAAGCGTATGATCTCCTTCTCCAATAGATGTAATTAACATCTCTGGCATAGCAGAACCTAGCGCAGATATTAAAAATAAAATAGCAGCTAAAATCAAACCTTTTTTCCTACCTAATTTCTTACTAACTACACCTCCAAAAATTCCACCAATAACACAACCTATCAATGCACTAGAAACTATAAATCCTTTAAAAGCACTAGCAGCAGTTTCTGATAATTGTTTTGGAATTACAAAAAACTCATCTAAAGAACCAACGGTTCCTGAGATAACTCCTGTATCATATCCAAATAATAGCCCACCTAGTGTGGCAACTAAAGTTAATTTTAATAGATATTTTGAATGTGATGCTTCCATAAAGTAAATGTGTTAGTTGGTTTCAAATGTAAAGAATATTAATTTATAGCCTAAATATACTGGTTAATTATATTTTCAAACAGCTCTTGCTTACCACTTTTTAATGATAGTTCCCCATTTTCTTGTGCTATTTTGTATAGATCATTAAAATCTAGTGTTCCATTTTCAAAGGCCTTACCGTTTCCTGAGTCAAAAGACGCATAACGCTGCTCTCTTAACTTATCATAAGCTGAAGATGATATAATCTTATCAGCAGTAATTAAAGCTCTAGCAAAGGTATCTGCACCACCAATATGCGCTAAAAATACATCTTCTAAATCTGTTGAGTTTCTTCTAATTTTAGCGTCAAAATTAACACCTCCACCTTGTAAGCCTCCTGCTTTCAAGAATACCAACATCGCTTCTGTAGTTTCTTGAATATTGTTTGGGAACTGATCCGTATCCCAACCGTTTTGGTAATCACCACGGTTAGCATCAATACTTCCTAACATACCTGCAGCAGCAGAAACCTCTAATTCATGTTGAAACGTGTGTTGCGCTAAAGTAGCATGGTTTACCTCTATATTCATTTTAAAATCTTTATCCAAACCATATTTTTGAAGAAAACCTATAGCTGTAGCCGCATCAAAATCGTACTGATGTTTCATAGGCTCCATAGGCTTAGGCTCAATAAAGAAAGTTCCTTTAAACCCTTGAGATCTAGCATAATCTCTAGCCATTGTTAACAATTGTGCCATATGATCCAATTCTCTCCCCATATCTGTGTTTAGCAAAGACATGTAACCTTCTCTACCACCCCAGAACACATAATTTTCTCCATCTAATTTTATAGTAGCATCTAAGGCTAACTTTATCTGTGCTCCAGCTCTAGCAACTACATCAAACTCTGGGTTAGTAGCTGCACCATTCATATATCTTGGATTAGAAAAACAATTCGCTGTCCCCCAAAGTAATTTAATTCCAGAGGCATCTTTTTTAGTTTTCAAATAATCTGTAATATCCGCTAAACGTTTTTCAGATTCTGCTAGTGTTGCACCTTCAGCCACAAGATCATAATCGTGAAAACAGAAATAATCAAATCCCATTTTACTAATAAATTCAAAAGCTGCATCAGCCTTATCTTTCGCTGCTTGTATAGGATCGTTAGATTGATCCCATTCAAAATTTTGAGTACCAGGCCCAAATGGATCTGCTCCTTGCCCGCAGAATGTATGCCAATACGCTACAGCAAACTTAAAATGCTCACGCATTGTTTTTCCTGCTACTACCTGCTCTGGATTGTAGTATTTAAATGCTAAAGGATTATCAGATTCTTTTCCCTCGAATTTAATTTCGCCGATACCTTTAAAATATTCTTTTTCTCCTAAAATTGCCATTTTCTATTTATTTATAATGTTATCTATTCTATTTATCGTATTGTTTTTTCAACCAATGAAACATTTGTATTAGTATAGGCTTGAGGTAAATATAGTATGATTAAACCATTACCTATTAAATCACTCAAGAGAAACCTTACCTAATATTATTTATCTAAGATTATATCTAATTGCTTCTTCCAGTTATTATAAGCCTGTTCATAAGGTGCTTTATTCCCCAATGGCTTATAAGTCATTACATGATCATTTGCCGTAATATTATCGCCAAACTTTTTAAAATCTCCATCAGTCAAACCAGCTGCTCTTGCTGCTCCAACAGCACCGGTAGTATTGTAAATTTCTATATCGTAACCTATTAAAGTAGCTACAGTATTTGAGAATATCTCAGAACGAAACAAATTATCATTCCCGGCTCTAATTACTTTTATTTCAGCATTATCACGCTTCAAAATATCCATACCATAAACAAAGGAAAACGCAATACCTTCTAACGCTGCACGACATAAATGTCCTTCGCTATGCGTATTTAAATTTAAATTCAAAATATGTGTACCAACTATCTTATTATTAAACATACGCTCTGCACCGTTGCCAAAAGGAATAACGCAAACACCTTCCGACCCTATAGAAACAGCCTCAGCTTTTGCATTCATATTTTCATAAGAATTTGAAGCCAAGTTATCCTTTAACCACCTGTACTGAATTCCAGCACCATTTATACACAACAGCTTCCCTAAAGTTGGGTTAGTATTAGTGTAGTTTACATGTGCAAAGTGATTAATTCTAGATGGCTCTTCAGACTTCAAAATATCAGTTACAGCATATACTACTCCAGATGTTCCACCTGTTGCTGCCACCTCACCATGATTAAATACATTTAATGACAACGCATTGTTCGGCTGGTCTCCAGCCCTATATGTAATTGGTATACCTTCAGGCAAACCTGTAGCTTCAGCACCAGCAAAATTAACTTTGCATTGCAGAGTAAAATTCGCTACTATATCTGGCGTTAAATCTATATTTATATTGTAGTGTTTCAACAACCAATCTGCCACTGTATCTGCCTCATAATCCCAGAGCATACCTTCAGATAAACCATTTTTTGTGGTATTGATTTCTCCAGTTAATTTCATAGCAATAAAATCACCAGGCAACATGTATTTATGTATTCTATCATAAATATCAGGTTCGTTATCCCTTACCCACTTTAATTTAGAAGCTGTAAAATTCCCGGGAGAATTAAGTAACTTCTGCATACAAGTATCTTTACCTAAGTCTTCAAACGCAGTATTACCAATATCTACAGCACGACTATCACACCATATAATAGAGTTTCGTAAAGGGTTTCCTATTTTATCAACTACAACCAAACCATGCATTTGATACGAAATACCAATACCCGTAATTTTTGAAGCATCAATATTCCCTTCTTTTATAGCGCGTTTAGTAGCCACACACACATAATCCCACCACATATTTGGATCTTGCTCGGCCCAATGTTGTTGGGGTGCTACAATTTCCATTTCATTAGCTGGCTCATTAAGAGTAATTATATTTGCACCTGTTTCAGCATTAACAATAGCCACTTTTACCGAAGAACTCCCTAAATCATATCCAATATAATACACGCTTAAATTTTATTTATTTTGTAGAAATTTTAATTTGGAAAGTTAAAAAATAGTACACTGTTACTAGTGTAAAGCTCTAAAATATAATAATGGTTTCTACGAAAAATTTAAGTAAGCAAATTATCTCAAAATTTTGTTAAGTACTTACCTTTTTTAACGACATAGTATAGCAAGATGTTTATATTTACATTAAAAACCACATAATGCAAAAAACATATTACGACCCCGCAGACTTAAGAAAATTTGGGAAAATAACAGAATGGAGCGAAGATTTAGGGAATAAATTTTTCGAATATTATGGTAAAGTTTTTGAAGAAGGAGCCTTAACCGCACGAGAAAAATCCTTAATTGCTCTGGCTGTTGCTCACACAGAGCAATGCCCATACTGTATAGATGCTTATACCAAAGATGGGCTTCAGCGCGGAGTAACTAAAGAGGAAATGATGGAAGCGATACATGTAGGTGCTGCCATAAAAAGTGGCGCAACCTTAGTACATGGTGTACAAATGATGAATAAAGTAAATAAATTAGATGGGTAAAAACCTCTTGGGTATTATCCACAAGGGGGCGGATCTGCCTGCAAACAGGCTTTCTGTTAATAGTTTTGGGTTCTGGCAATGGCGGGACCAAAAGCAGCCACTTCAATTCCTAACGCAAAATAGAACAACAAAGATTAATAGCTTTTTAGAAAGAATATGACAAAGATAAAGACACAATCGCTACATAAACGAGAAAGTGCGTTAGCTAAAAGCAAAAAGCAATTAGAAATTCTATCTAATGGTATCTTTCAAAATGGAGAATTACCAACGTTTGCAAAAAAAATAGCAGAAACCAATCAATTTCCACTTAAAGCAAAAAAACTAGAAATCCTCCAAATCAACGTTGGTTACATGTGTAATCAAGTTTGCGAACATTGTCATGTAGACGCTGGCCCAGATCGAAAAGAAATAATGACTAGAGAAACTATGCAACAATGCTTAGAAGTCATTAAAAATACTGGCGCTCATACCTTAGACTTAACGGGAGGAGCCCCTGAGATGAACCCAAATTTCAGATGGTTTGTAGAAGAAGCCTCAAAAGCAGGAATAAAAGATTTCATTGTGCGTTCTAACCTTACAATTATTCGTGCCAACAAAAAATATTACGATTTACCAGAGTTCTTTAAAAAACACAATGTACATGTGGTAAGTTCTATGCCACACTGGACACGTGGAAAAACCGACAAACAACGTGGAGACGGTGTTTTTGACGCATCCATTGAAGCATTAAAAATGCTAAATGCAATTGGTTATGGTATGCCAGAAAGCAGTTTACGTCTAGATCTTGTTTATAATCCATCTGGAGCATTTTTACCTGGAGACCAAATGGCTATGGAAAAAGATTTCAAAAAAGCACTTATGGAAGATTTTAATATTCAATTTCATAATTTATTTGCTATTACTAATTTACCTATTTCAAGATTTTTAGATTACCTCATAGCTTCAGAAAATTACGAAGATTATATGTATCAATTAGTAGAAGCCTACAATCCCTCAGCAGTTGTAAATGTTATGTGTACAAATACCCTCTCAGTAAGTTGGGATGGTTATTTGTATGATTGCGATTTTAATCAAATGCTAGAGCTACCTGTAAATAGTAAAGTAAAACATATTTCAGATTATAATGAAGCGCTTCTAGAAGGCAGAAATATTGTAATTTCACAACATTGCTATGGTTGTACCGCAGGAGCAGGAAGTAGCTGTCAAGGTTCTGTAGCTTAAAAAGCCCTTTAATTTTCTACCAAAATATGTCGAAAGAACTCATAATAGTCTTTGTTAAAAACATAAAACTTGGCACTGTAAAAACCAGACTTGCCAAAACAATCGGTAATCATGCTGCATTTGAAGTTTACAAAGAATTAGTTGATATAACCGAAAAAGCAACTTCAGATATTGAAGTAAACAAACGTATTTATTTTTCAGATGTTATCATTGATAGTAAGTGGAAAAGCTTTGACAAGTTTGTCCAGGAAGGAGAAGATTTGGGTATTAGAATGAAAAATGCTTTTACCAAAGGCTTTGAAGATGGTTATGAACGGATCGTTTTAATAGGGTCTGATCTTCCAGATATAAATGCAACACATATTAAAAATGGCTTAAAGGCTCTAAATGATAGTGATGTTGTTTTTGGTCCTGCAGTTGATGGTGGCTATTATCTTATTGGGCTTTCAAAATTACATAATTGTGTTTTTGATGATAAACCTTGGAGTCAATCTAACTTATTAGAGGATACTATTAAAGAATTACAATCCAAAAGCATCAATTACGATATATTAGAGACTTTAAACGATATTGATACTTTTGAAGATTTAGTTGCTTCAGAGTTTTACAAAACTAATCTTGAATTACAAGAAAAAATAAAACAGTTAAATAACTAAATAAGGGAACTAAGTGATGACTCAGGTTCTTATTTTTTAGTTTAAAAAATCAAATCATGCTAAAATTTATAACAGAAACCGTTGATTTCCTTAAAGAAAAGGGATTTGAAAATCCCGAAGTTGGCATCATCTTAGGTACAGGTTTAGGCCAACTTATTAATGAAGTTGATATTATAAAGGAGGTAAGCTATAATCATATCCCTAACTTTCCAACAGCCACTGTCGAATTTCATAAAGGAAAACTCATTTTTGGGGAACTTGCAGGTAAAAAAGTTGTTGTTATGCAAGGGCGCTTTCACTTATACGAAGGTTATACGTTGCAAGACGTAACCTACCCAGTGCGTATCATGGAAAAATTAGGTATTCACACCTTGTTAGTTTCTAATGCTGCTGGAGCTATAAACCTCAATTTCAAAAAAGGAGAGCTAATGCTTATTGAAGATCATATTAATCTTCAAGGTAGTTCCCCTTTAGCTTTTAAAGGTGTGGAACTTCTAGGAGAACGATTCACTGATATGAGTGCACCCTATAATGACACTATAAATTCTACTTTTAAAAGTATTGCAAAAACAAATAATATAACACTACATGAAGGCGTTTATGTAAGTGTTGTAGGACCTCAATTAGAAACTAGAGCAGAATACCGAATGCTTAAAATAATTGGAGCAGACGCTGTAGGTATGAGTACCGTTCCTGAAATTATTGTTGCTAACCATTTAAATTTAAAAGTGGCTGCAGTGTCAGTTTTAACAGATGAATGCGACCCAGATAACTTAGAACCTGTAAATATTGAAGAAATCATAGCTATGGCGGCAAAAGCTGAACCAGATATGGTCACTCTATTTAAAGAATTAATTAAAACACTATAATTAAGCAGTACACAAGTCATCAGTATGCAGCAAAGTCATAGCTGCTACTTAAACTGCGTACTTCTTACTGCAAACTGAACACTGAAGAAATGAGCACATATTTAGACACCACCCACGATGTATATAAAGAAGCAGCCTTAACACCAGATGTTGGCTTATGCTGTACAACAAACCCCATTTGGGAACTACCTGGATTAAAAATCCCAAAGATTATGCAAGAAATGAACTATGGTTGTGGTTCTACTGTACACGCAAGGGATTTAACCAACAATCCTAAGATGCTTTATGTAGGTGTTGGAGGAGGTATGGAATTATTACAATTTTCCTATTTTAATAGACAAAAAGGAGGTGTAGTAGGTGTAGATGTAGTTGATGAAATGTTAGAAGCATCAAGAAAAAACTTTAAAGAAGCAGAAGCACAAAACGATTGGTTTAAAAGCGAATTTGTTGAACTTAAAAAAGGAGACGCTTTAAACTTACCTGTTGAAGATAACTGTATAGACGTAGCGGCACAAAATTGTTTATTCAACATATTTAAAGCTGATGATTTAAAGAAAGCTATTGCCGAAATGTATCGTGTATTAAAACCTCATGGACGGTTAGTTATGAGTGATCCTACTTGCGAGCAACCTATGAATGATACTTTACGAAATGATGAACGTTTAAGAGCTTTATGTCTAAGTGGTAGTTTGCCTATAGCTGATTATGTAAAAGCATTAACTGATGCTGGTTTTGGAACCATAGAAATAAGAGCAAGAAAGCCATATCGCATTTTAGACCCTAAACACTACCCTACCGATGAGCTGATTTACATAGAGTCTATTGAAGTAGCAGCTATAAAGGATCCTATGCCTGAAGATGGCCCATGTATTTTTACAGGAAAAGCAGCGATTTATTATGGCGAAGATGATTATTTTGATGATAAAAAAGGGCACGTTTTACTAAAAAACCAACCTTTAGCTATTTGTGACAAAACCGCTGGTGCCTTGGCTGATTTAAATCGGCATGATATTTTCATTAGTGAATCTACCTATCACTATGATGGTGGTGGCTGTTGTTAATTTAAAACCCAAATTGCCGTGAAATCGTTTTATCTCTATATACTAATACCTCTAGCGCTTTTTTCTTGTAAAAGTGCTAAAAAGGTTATTAACGAAACCTCAATATCTAAACAAGAAAAAAAAGTCATTGATACTATTACAACCACAAAAGAGGTTATTAAAATGACCGATTCATTGATGGTACCTCCTGATAAAAAAGATATTGAAATTATAGAGAAACCCATTATCAAGGAAATACCTCAAGCACCTCTTAAAGTAGTTTTTGGTCACGAAACGTTTCAAACGTTGCTTAAAAAGCATGTATCAGACAGAGGCGATGTTAATTATAAAGGCTTAAAAACAGATTGGAAAACTCTTAGAAAATACATAGACCAACTAGGTAAGAATTTACCAGACAGTAATTGGACTAAAAACGAGAAATTAGCATATTGGATTAACGCTTACAATGCTATGACTGTTGATTTAATTTTACGTCATTACCCAATAAAAAGTATTAAGGACATTAAAAATCCATGGAAACAACGTTATTGGCAACTTGGGGAAAAATGGTATAATTTAGACGAAATAGAACATCAAATTTTACGTAAAATGGATGAACCACGTATCCATTTTGCTATTGTTTGTGCTTCTTATTCTTGTCCGAAATTACAAAATGAAGCGTTTACGCCTTCAAATTTAGAACAACAACTAACTAGAGCTACCAAGGAGTTTTTAAATGATCCTGAAAGAAATTCTATTTCAAAAAACAATTTAGAACTTTCTAAAATATTTCAATGGTTTGCTAAAGATTTTAAGCAAAACGGTTCTCTTATTGATTTTTTAAATGCATACACCGAAACAGAGATTTCTCAAAGTGCTAAAAAACAATTTAAAGATTACAGCTGGGATTTAAATGAATAAAATCTCAATTATAATACCAGTTTTTAATGAGGCAGAATACATTACAAACCTGCTTAATCATCTTATAAAAAACGCTTCAGAAACCCATATTAAAGAAATAATAGTAGTTGATGGAGGAAGTAGTGATGATACACAAAAGGTAGTTCTCAATACATTTCCAGTGTTTGAAAAACTCAAAACTAATATTCAATTAGTAATTTCTAAAAAAGGACGTGCTAAGCAAATGAATAAAGGTGCAAAAGAAGCTACAGGTGGTGTTCTTTATTTTTTACATGCAGACTCTTTTCCTCCTAAAAATTTTGACAAATATATTATTACTGAAGTAACAAAAGGTAACAATGCGGGGTGTTTTAGAATGCAATTTGATAGTAGCCATTGGTGGTTAAAATTAGCAGGATGGTTAACTGCTTTACCTTTTAAAGCGAGTCGTGGCGGGGATCAAAGTCAATTTATTACAAAAAAGCTTTTTGATGATATAGGCGGTTATGATGAGCGTTTTGAAATTTATGAAGACAACGATTTAATTAAAAAACTATATGCTAGAAAAGAGTATGTAGTTATTCCTGAATGGTTAACTACATCTGCTAGATGCTACCAAAAAAATGGCGTTTGGAAAACTCAATTTCACTTTTGGTGTATTCACTTAAAAAGTCGTCTAGGTGCCTCTCCCAGTGAGCTTAAATCCTACTATAAACAGAATTTAGTAAAAACTTAATTCTTATTTCTTCCTTTTTCATTAGGATATAAATCCTTAACTACACCACTTTGAAACACTTCTTTAGTATCTATATTTATTGCTGATAACTTTCCAAAAAAAGCAGCTCCAGTATCTATATTCCAAACGTTTATAGCGTTCATAGGCTCATATCGTTTATAATTTATAGTTGGTGTATGGCCTATATAAATTTCTTTATAGTGCTTTAACCGTTTTGGATATAATTCAGAGTTTTTCTCAATACGTTTATCCATTGTAAGAGCCATTTCCCAAAGTGTTCTATCAAAATATAGTGTTGTTTGAAATACTTCTTTTTCTACGCCATGCATAGATGTAAATCCCGCATGTAAAAACAATCTATTATCAGCATCTAAATGGTACATACTTAAGTTTTTAAAAAATTCAAGATGTTTCCTTTTTTCTTCATCTGAAAATCCTTCATAACTTTCCATGGTCTCCTTACCTCCATGCATATACCAAGTAGGATTTACATCTCCATTTCTCAACCACTCTTCAGCCCAAACATCATGATTCCCTTTTATAAAAACACAATTAAAGGTATTTGAAAGCTCTATTAAGAACTGAATAACTTGCGCAGATTCGCTCCAACCATCTACGTAATCTCCCATAAATATTAGATTATCTTCCTCTTTAAGTTTTAGCGTATTCAATAATTCGATAAGCGCTTTTAAGCCTCCGTGAATATCTCCAATAGCAAAAGTTCTCATACTCCAGTAGTTTTCGGCAAAACTATAGATTTTAAGTAAAAAGCAAAATGAATAAAGTTAAGTTTTGATTAATAATACTCCCGTACAATGGATAGGGTTAGTTAGTCTCACTAAAAATACTGCCCTATACCAAATACAAAACCTCTTGTAGAATCTTCGGTTATACCGTGCCCATAATCTATTCTAAAAATGGCATTAAATATTTTTTTATGAATAAAGCGCACCCCTAACCCAGGATAAACTCTTAAGTTTTGGGTTTCTCCAAAATCCCCAAAATCTCCTCCTGGATTACGCCATGTTCCTGCATCAATAAAAGCATTCCCTTGAATACAAAACCAGTTTTTCTCATATAACACATGCCTGTATTCCGTATTTAAAACTATAACACCTGTACCTCGATCTATGGTATTACCTACACCTCTAATGTTTAAATTATTATCTACAGAGAAAGGTGCAAACGGTGTATCATCGTTAGACGATAACCCCAAACGCAACCTGTTTGCCCAATTACCATGCTTGCCAATTCTGGTGTAATAGAAAAAATCATTCCATGCAATGTGGAAATCTGGTAAGGTATCATCTGTAGAAGTTACATACTGAAAGTTAAAAAGACTCCTAAAGCCTGATACATATTGATAAAAATAGTTAAGATTATTATATTCATAAATAAACTTAGTTAACCATTTTTTTACGTTTAACTCTGGCCTATTGTTGATATTTTCCCCTCTAAATGTATAGTCTTCTGTAAAATAATTAAAACCTGCCTCTACTCTATTTCTAAAATTAAATCTAAACAACCCCAACAATTCATAACTTTTATTGTTATAACGATATTGGGCAGTCTCATTATCAAAAAACACTGGCTCTAAAGTTGTTAAATCCTGATAGGTTGCTGCCAATCCTAAGTTTCGTGAAAATAAAAACGGGGCTCGAATATTAAGAGCATAAGAATCATAAATATCCTTTTGGTAAAAACCACCTACTATAATATTTCTACCTAATGCATTAAACTCATAAAGACCTAACCTATATGCAAACTCATCCTCGTCTGTGGTATAAAAATTTACTGAAGGAATTAGAGTAAAATTTTCTTCAATATTATAAAATACGTTATAGTAATTATCATGCGAATGAAATACTTGATAATAAGCATGAGAAATAGAAGGCATGCGCTTTAACAATTTCATATCCTCTTCTATACGTAGGGAATCTAAAACATCTCCAGGTTTAAGAGCGGCTATTTTTTTTACAAATGAAGTTTTCAGCCTTTCATTACCTTGAATTTTCACATCAGCCACAAGATTTTTTTGAGCGAATGAAATACAACCTATACATAGAAACGTTACGTAGATTAAATAGTGTTTCATCATTGGGCTGTAAAAGACTTAGTAATTACCAAATTTACCCAATTATCTAGACTTACATCCATTAAAGTGAAATTATATTGATTTCCAGAGGTTAAATTTGGTGGCGGTAATTGTGTGGTAACATTTAGGACTACATTACTAGTATTGTAATATTGAAATGTACTTTCGATAGTGTAAGTTCCAGACAATAAATTATCTTGATCATCTGAAACGACTTGAAAATAAATAGCATTATCTCCTGCCACATTATGTTCCCATGAAAATGCTGGCATTCCAGATTGTGATTGATTTATTATAACTGCATCAGTCCAAACTGAGGGTTTTGACAAGTGTTTTATTCTTATTGGGTTTGAAATTTTCAACTCTCCATCTAACTCAAATGTAACGATTACCCATTTTTCTTGCAATGAAACTTGTGTGAACATCCCTAAGTGACCATTAAAAAATGGTTCGCTTTGTATAAATATTTGTTTGTAATTGGAATAATCCTCATGATTTACTTGTACATCATCAGTTTCATAAAATCTGATGTTTGTTGCACCAACTTCTGGATAGTAAAATGTTAATACCTCTCCTGTAGTTTCATCACTCGCTGCACAAGCAATTACTGCACCTGTTTCCACAATATTAGTTGAAGCGTATGTTGCTAAAGTTTGTGTAACAGTATCGTCATTATCTGAGCAAGATAATAGGGTTACAATAAGGAATAGTAGAACGCACAGCTTTTGCATTACATCTTAGTTTTGTAATAGTTACGAAGTAAAACCTCTACTGGTTTGTTTTGTGGTGTGAACATTGGATTATCTTGTCCGCCAGAAAGATCATGATTAATAAACCATTTCCAAATAAACCCTCCTGCAAACCACTCTTCTTTCCAAAACGTTTCAAACAATGCTTTTGTTGTATTTACTTGTGCTTGTAAATTTACTTGATTCATACTTCTATCACTTTTCCATGGTTCTTTTCCTGCATAATCAACACTTCTATAACCAAATTCTGTAAACAGTATTGGTTTATCAAATTTAACAGAGACTTCTTTTACTATTTTTTTATGTTCTTCCCATCCTTTTACACATTCTTCAAAAGATGGTGTCTTGCTATCACTTACTGGGAAATATGCATCTACTCCTACATAATCCAAATCTTCCCAAAAAGGTGTACGTTTAAATTCATCCCAGTTGGCTGCGTATGTTAATTTGCCTTTATAAACTGCTTTTATCTTCTTTATTAAATCCGTCCAATACTTTGGTCTGTTTTCAATAAAACGCTCCAATTCGGTTCCAATACAAAATATGTCGACATTTAGTTCTTCCCCTAACATGGCATACTCCAAAATAAATTTAGAATAGGTATTTTCTAGTACTTGCCAATCTGCTTCACTTTCCATTTCAATATACCCAGTAAATTCTCCATGCCAAACCCAAATTTGTGGTTTCAACATGATATTAATATTCTTTTTTCTGAGTTCTTGAATGTATTGTTTTGCGCCATCAACAGTTTCTCCAAACCATTGCCTAGGTGTGTTGTACACAATTTCTGGATGCTTTAAATCTTTAATAAACCCAAAAGGCATAACTGCAGCATAATTTGCATTTACGCTAACAACAGGATTGACATGTTTATCTGAAACTTCTGTATTTGCAGCTACAAAGCTAACACCATTAATTTTTTTGGATTGAGTTTCACATGATTGTATTACAAATAAAAGAACAAAAAAAAGAAGCTTAAAAGGTTTCATATAACACGCTTTAAGCTCCTAATTTACTATTATATTCTGATTTTGTTTAGAACAATGCTCTTAATCCAATGTTAAATGTTTGTCCTAAACCAGAGTTTTTACCAAAAAGAAAATTAGAGTATAAAAATTCTGCATTTAATGTTTTTGTTAGTTGGTATTTTGCACCACCGCCAAGTATAGTTACACTTTGACTAAAATCGTTCTCTCCTGCATCGTTAGCACCAAAAGATATTAATTCTATATGTTGGGCTAATCCTAATACGGTAAATTTTGAACTTGGAAAGTAACTTAAAAACACACCTGGTGTTAAACGCAAACTATTGTAAGCAAAACTGTTTTGTTCTCCAAAATTATACTCTGTATTTAGCTCTGTAAATAATTGCCAATCACCTCCTGCAAAACTATAATCGTAAAAAAATCTGTTTTGAAAAATGAATCCATCTTGATCTAAAAATACACCATTCTCTGTTTCATTATCTATTAATGGAATATGAAATGCAGTTTGTATTGTAAAATTACCAACACTCTTTATAGGATTAAATTTAATAGCTGGTGCAAAAGAAGTTAAACCAGAACGTGCTGTCCCTCTTTCCCCATCAAAAGAAAATACATCTAAAGCATCTCTTCCACCTATTGCGTTTGAGCGCACTTCAAATAACAAACCTAAATTAAATCTATTGCTATCTGATACACCTGTAAAAATATCTACGCTTGATGTAAAAAATGAGTTTCTTGGAATATCGCGTTTTTGTGTTCCCTCTGAGTTTCCAAATAAGTCTTTAGTCTCTGTATATAAGTTATTAAACCACTTGATATCCCATTGTCCTTTTTTTAGAAGAATTGATGGTGTATAGGTTTGAATTACACTGCGTTCTTCTTGATCATCTTCTTGCGAAAATCCGTTAAATGATATCGCTACTAATGCTACTGCTATTGCTATTATTTTTTTCATTATTTTGATTTTTGGTTATTTAACATCATTTTTTTTTACAGAATGATGTATGTGTTGTTTTTAATTGATTTATTGTTTGTTAATTGTCCAATCGTAAGGAAAATAACTTAGTTTCCATTTTCCTTCCAATTTTTCGTTTCTGTACTTATTTATAAAATCGATCTCATCAGTACCTTTCATGGTAAAATCACCTTTATACCATTCCATTATTTGAGATACTTGTACTCTATTTTTCTTTGTATTTACTTGTATAAAACTACCATTAATTGCCTTCTTTGTTTGCGCTTCCAACTGTGCATCTAAAGTGTTTGGCAAATATGCTTTATTTATTAAAGGAGGGCATCCCACTGCACCGCACACTAACACAAAGTGAAAACGGGCATCGTTAAATTGCGCTCTTAATAGTTTGTGCTCAATATCATTCAAGGTAATATTCTTACCTCCTAAATTATGTTTGGTTTTATCGAAAAAACCAGCATGATCTAAAGGTGATTTTGTTGGGTACTTGTCAATTAGTCCTTTTATTACTGATAGATTATAAGCATTAATCCAAAATGCTTGGTAATTTTTCGCATCGCTTTTAGATACTGAAATACCTTCGGCTATTTTTAAAATTTCATTAAGCTTTGCAGGATCGCTATGTATGTTATCATAGGCCACCTTTCCGTTTGAAACATTTGCTTTAAAAAACACATCTGCCTTAGTGAAAAACATATTTAGGTCTTGCGCTTTTACAGAAAGTCCCACTAATGTTAAAGTTAGTATTATTATGATTTTTTTCATTTTATTAAATATTTGATTTTTTAATTTTCTCTCATCTAAGTCTATTTAATTTCCACAAACTTTCAAAAAAAGTTAAAGTTTTTTCGCGTCTTTGGATAATACAAATCCTTACAAAGAATATTCAATTTAAATTAGTTCTAAATTAAATAGTTGTGTTAAGTTATTATCTTTAGATGCGACCTAAAAGCGTGTTACCACAACTTTATTAAACACAAAATTAGTTTAGTAAAAGTCACTCCTTAACAAGGAAGCCCGCGTTAGGGATTGTAGCGGTAGCTTTTGGCGAGGCGAGCATCGAGCCAAAACTTTTAGTGGAAAGCCCGACCCGACCTAAGGAGGGTAACGCTCAATTAAAAATTACACTAACAACCAAATTATGGAAGAACATATCGTTATTATAGGCAATGGCATTTCTGGCGTAACTGCTGCGAGACACATTAGAAAATTGTCTGACAAAAAAATTACTATTGTCTCTGCTGAGACAGATTATTTCTTTTCCCGTACTGCACTAATGTATGTTTATATGGGACATATGAAGTTTGAACATACACAACCTTACGAGAATTGGTTTTGGGAAAAGAACCGAATTGCGCTTAAAAAAGGGTTTGTAAACCAAGTGGATACCGCTGCTAAAACTTTGCATTTTGCTGAGGGCGACACATTACAATATGATAAATTAATTATTGCTACTGGTAGTAAGCCTAACAAATTTGGATGGCCAGGGCAAGATTTAGATGGCGTTATGGGCATGTACCATAAGCAGGATTTAGAAAATCTTGAAAAATATGCGCCTAATAAGGAGGTTTGTAAACGCGCTGTAATAGTTGGTGGAGGTTTAATTGGTATTGAACTAGCAGAAATGCTAAATTCTAGAAGTATTCCTGTTACTTTTTTAGTACGAGAAAATAGTTTTTGGAATGGCGTGCTACCCGATGGAGAAAGCGAAATGATTAATCGCCACATAAAAAATCATCATATCGATTTACGCTTAGGTATGAATCTGAAAGAGATTAAATCTGATGAAAACGGAAAAGTAAAATCCATCATTATTCAAGAAACAGGAGAAGAGATTGAATGTAATGTAGTTGGCTTAACCGCTGGTGTATCTCCTAATATTGATTTCATAAAAGATTCTAATATTGAAACAGGTAGAGGTGTAAAAGTAAATCGTTATTTAGAAACTAACATTCCTGATGTTTACGCTATTGGTGATTGTGCAGAACAACACGAGGGCATAAATGGGCGCAGGCCTATTGAAGCGGTGTGGTACACAGGACGAATGATGGGTGAAACTCTAGCACAAACCATTTGCGGAAATAGAATACAATATAATCCGGGGCATTGGTTTAATTCTGCTAAATTTATGGATATTGAATACCAAACTTATGGTTGGGTATTTGCAAAACCTAGAGAAAACGAAGCGCATTTTCATTGGAAACATGAGGACGATACAAAGTGTATAACCGTTTGTTATGACACTACTACAAATGCTTTTTTAGGCATTAACACTTTTGGGATTAGAATGCGTCATGAAACTTTTGATACGTGGCTTACTGAAAAACGTGATGTAGACTATGTGATGCAACATCTCTCTGAAGCCAATTTTGACCCTGAATTTTACAGCCACTACGAGGCTGATATATTATTAGCCTACAATAAACAACTACAAACCGTATAACCATGAGTAATAAAATAAACCACAGCATGTCTTTAGCAAAACCAGATGCAATTGACATTACGAACAAACAAAAAATAGCGCTTGCAATAGGTATTATTGGGCTATTAATTTTAACATTAGCATTATTTAATACTAATTTTCCAAATAAAGGTATATTCTTAACACTAGCGTTAGTATTAACATCTGGTGGAATAGTAGTGTATTCTAGGGAAGCTTATTTAACAAAATTAGAGGGTATAAAAAATGATGGTGTTTGGTTTAAATCTATCTCCTCTCGAGGTACTTGGGGCTGGATTGTAGGTGTTATACTCACTGCTTTTTATATCATATTATATTTCTTTCCTAAATATTTAGGTTTAGGAGCAGACGGTGCGGAAAACACAGGATTAATTGCATTATTTGACCCTTTAAGTAAACTTTTAAGCGGAAGACCTGCAAGCCAGTGGTTTGTATATGGTGCTCTATACACTGTTGCTATTTTAGCTTTTGGATATAAGTTTATTTTAAAATATAGACACAACCGTTACCAACAAATACGAACAGTATCGGTTATGTTCTTTCAATTAGGTTTTGCATTTTTAATTCCGGAGTTCATGTATGTTATGAACAACGATTTGCCTTATTATGATTTAAAAAGTGTGTGGCCGCTTAACTATTACATTTTTGATGAATGGTCTGTAAATGGTTTTCTTTCAAACGGTAATATTGGTTTAGCTCTAATTTTATTTGGTATTATTTCAATATTTGTAATTACACCTATTTTAACTTATAAATTTGGTAAACGCTGGTATTGTTCATGGGTTTGTGGTTGTGGCGGTTTAGCTGAAACTGCTGGAGATTCTTTTAGACAGTTATCTTCTAAAAAAATGTCTGCTTGGAAACTAGAACGTTGGTTAATACATACTGTTTTAGTGTTTTCTGTAGTAATGACGGTAGCTATGGTATATACCTATTTGGGTTATGATAAAAATAATTTTTGGTTAACCCGAGGTGTTTTTATTGCATTAGTGATTGCCTTCTTAACTTTAGTATTTGCTGGTGTTATGTTTTTTAAAAGACAAGAATTAGGCAAAGATGCCAAATATGGCGCTATTGGTTTCTTTGTAGTTATTACACTATTACTTGTTATGCATTTTACAGGTACTACAAATGAAATTTTCTACATTAAAGCTGGCGCATTACGATCTGCTTATGGTTTATATATAGGATCTATATTTTCAGGAGTTATTGGTACAGGGTTTTACCCTATTTTAGGAAGTCGTTCTTGGTGTAGATTTGGGTGTCCAATGGCTGCAATTTTAGGATTTCAACAACGTTTATTCTCTAAATTTAGAATTACAACTAACGGCGGACAATGTATTTCTTGCGGAAACTGCTCAAACAGTTGTGAAATGGGAATTGATGTTCGTGCCTATGCACAAAAAGGCGAAAACATAGTTCGCTCAAGTTGTGTTGGCTGTGGTATTTGTTCTGCAGTTTGCCCAAGAGGAGTTTTAAAGCTTGAAAACGACAGTATGGAAGGGCGTATTAACCCAACAGAAATTCTTTTAGGAAATGATGTAGATTTAATGGATTTAGTAAATCAAAAATAAATGCGCTTTATTATTGTCTTTGTTCTACTAAGTACTTTTGGGTATGCTCAAAAAACATATCACAAAACCTATTTTGATAATGGAACTATAAAGAACGAAGGCTGGATAGAAAATAATTTAAAAACTGGCTTTTGGAAATTCTATTTTGAATCTGGAAAATTAAAAAAACAAGGTTATTTTAAATATGGCTTAGCGTCAGAATATTGGGAGTTTTTTTTCGAAAACGGAAACCGTGAAAGTGAAGGTCATTTTCTAAATAATGAAAAGGAAAAATTCTGGAAATACTATTATATAAATGGTAGTATAAAAAAAGAGGGGAGCTATAAGCATTATTTTAAAACAGGCCGCTGGAGAACATACTTTGCTTCTGGAAAACTTAATTCTGAAGGAGATTATTTCAATAATAAGAAAGTGAATTATTGGAAGTTCTATTATGAAAATGGTAACAAGGAAAGTGAAGGTAGGTTTGACAATGACATCAAAAATAAATATTGGAAGTTTTACTATCCTAATAAAACCATAAAAAAAGAGGGCAACTATATCAACAAAAAAGCCTCAGGTTATTGGCAATTCTTTTTTAATAATGGTCAACTAGAAAAAAAAGGTGTGTTTAAAAATGGTAAGTATAATGGGTATTGGTCTTTCTTTAGAAAAAATGGTACAAAAGAAAAGGAAGGTCACTTTATAGACGGCAAGAAGAATAAATGGTGGCTGTTCTATGATGATATGGATAAAATAAATCATAAATGCCAGCTAGAAAATGGTGTAAAAAATGGCTATTGCTTAATGTACACCAACGAAAAGTTAATATCTGCGAGAAAATACCAATCAGGAAAAAAAATCAAAGAGTGGACTGATTTAGAATCCTTTAAAAAAGAAAACAAATTGAGTGATTTAAGATAAATGCTATTAAAGTTCATTTTTAATTTCATCTCATTTTACTTGAAATTATTAATTTAGTACTCACTTTTTAAACTCTAACTCTTTTATTCTGATGTCCGTCAAAAACAGGAATATTACTATTGCCGTTTTACCATTTCAAGTAACTAGCAATGATGATAGGATAGCTACTCTGTTTCTTGGTTTTACAGAAGACCTTATTACTAATTTTTCAAAATTCATTGGACTTTCAGTTATTTCCTCATTCTCTACAAGTAGAATAAAAGACATTTCCAATCAGAAGGAGATCGATAAGTTGGGAGCAGATTATTTTATTTTTGGTAGTGTTCGTGAACATCAAACCAAACTAAGAATTTCTATTCAACTTATAAAAAGTGAAGATCAAAGCCTAGTTTTTGGCAATCAGTATGATAAATCGTTAGATGCACTATTAGAAACACAAGATGCTATAGTACATCAAATAACTACCGTACTAGAAGAAAAAATAAATTATAACCTCTTATCGCATTCCTACAAAAAAAACTCTGTTGATCTAGCAGCGTACGAGAATTACTTAATGGGTATGCATACTTTAAAAAAGGGATCTGGAGATAATGATGAAAAGTCTAGAACTTACTTTAACGCCGCTTTAAAAATTAACCCAAATTATTCTTTAGCCTATACAGGACTATCTCTAAGCTATTTTAACTTTTGGTCTTGTTTATTATGGGACAGGTGGGACGAAAACATGAAAGGTGCTCATGAATATGCACTTAAAGCTATTGAACTAGATGAGAATGATTATACTGCTTTAGGAATTTTGGGTAGAACTTTTGTGTATTCTGGAGCATACGAAAAAGCAGAACATTACTTAAGAAAGTCGTTAAGAATGAACTCCAATGACTGCTCTCACTTGCTAAGAGTAGCATTCTCCTTTATGTTTTTAGGATACCTTGGCGAAGCGTTAAAATTATATCATAAAGCTATTGATTTAAATCCCTTTCACTCTAATCATTATTTTGCTCATGGCGCTATTTACTATTTAGAAAAAGGCGATTTTACAAAAAGTATTGAACTTGCAAAAAAAGCACCAGTAGATCATTGGACAGATTTCCCTGCATTCATAGCTTCTGCATATTTGCAAACTGAACAATACGATTTAATGTGGCAACATTGGGATATTTATTTAGACCTTTTTAAAAGAGAAGTATATTCAGGAGAAAAAAACATGGAAGAAGAAGCCTTAAAATGGCTTTTAGTAGTAAATCCATTTAAGAACAAATCTTGCTTAAATATACTTATAGATTACATTAAAACTGAAAAACGAATTTCTAAAACTGAGGAATCTAGCATAAAAATTGGCAATTCATTTAGCCTTGTTGGAAATGTTTGGGAGATTTCTTTTAAAGATACTTCAGTAATTTTCAAAGATGCCAAAGGACTACATGACATTTACAAGCTTTTAAAACAGCCCAATGAAGAATTGCATTGCCTTGATCTTATGCAGTCTGTAGTAGACGAAACACACAGCGAATCTACAATAGACCATAAAGCTAAGACAAGCTATCATGCTCGTATAAAAGCCCTTCAAGAAGAAATTGAAGAAGCTGAAAGTCTTAACCAAATTGGACGTATTTCTGTATTAAGAGAAGAATACGATAGTATTTTAAACCATCTATCCCAATCTCTTGGGTTAGCAGGAAAAACAAGAAAAGTAAATTCTACATTAGAAAAAGCACGTTCTGCAGTAACATGGCGTATCCGAAATAGTATAAAAAAAATGGAAGCCATGCATCCAGATTTAGCCAACCACCTATCAAAATCCATTAAAACAGGAACTTATTGTTCTTATAAGCCAGAGGTTGAGGCAAACTGGACTTTATAATTAAACCAAAACTCACATTTTATTTTTTTAAAACTTACATCGTAAGGTAAAAACTTACGCCTTAAAGGTTGAATGCAAAAATTATTAATCAAAAAATCAACGTAATTATGCCAACACCTTTAGAAATTTTATTAGACCCCATCTCATTAACAGCACTAGGAATGTATGCCCTTTTAATTATTTGGGAAGCCTTATTCCCTGCACAAGAACTTCCTAAAGTAAAAAACTGGAAACTTAAAGGAATGACTTCCTTTACTGTATTTTTCTTTTTATCATCTTACTTACCATTATTAACCGATCCTTTTTTGTCACAATATCAATTATTTGATTTAACAAGTTTAGGAAATATTAGAGGTGGAATTGTAGCTATTATAATTTACGAATTAGCCGTTTTTGTATGGCACCGCGCTATGCATAAATCTAACTTTTTATGGAGAACATTCCATCAAATGCATCATAGTGCAGAACGAATGGATACTTATGGCGCTTTTTATTTTAGTCTTTTTGATATGATAGGATTTACCTTTTTAGGTAGTGTTTGTTTGGCTTTATTAATTGGTGTAACACCACAAGCAGTAACTATTATGCTTCTAGGTACAATGTTTTTAGGCATTTTTCAGCATACTAATATTAAAACTCCATACTGGCTAGGTTATGTTATTCAACGTCCAGAAAGCCATACAGTACATCATGCTAAGGGCATTCATAAGCACAACTATTCTGATTTACCAATATTTGATATCATTTTCGGTTCATTTAAAAATCCAAAAGACTATGAGCATGAAACTGGGTTTTATCATGGTGCTTCATCTAAAGTAGTGGAGATGCTAACATTTCAAGATATTAATAAACAAAAGCAATAACCATGTGTTTAATTAATAGCAATACATCCACCATCTACTTAACCGATGGTGGATTAGAAACCGATTTAATATTTAATAAACATATCGATTTACCACATTTTGCAGCTTTTCCTCTTTTAGAAAATCCACATCAAAAAGAAATTCTAAAAAGCTACTATATAGAGTATTTGCAATTAGCTAAAACTTATAAAACTGGCTTTATTTTAGAAAGTCCAACATGGAGAGCTAATACAGACTGGGGATATACCTTAGGGTATTCCAAAGAAGACTTAATACGAATAAACAAACTAGCTATTAAAGAACTTAAAACATTAAAAGCGCACTTTTCTAACCACATTCATTCAATTTTAATTAGTGGACAAATAGGCCCTCGAGGCGATGCATATAACATTAACGAAGTAATGACTTCTGAAGCAGCAGCAGAATATCATTTATTACAAGTAAAAGCATTTAAAGAAGTAAAAACAGATATGGTTACAGCAATAACTATGAATAATGTTGATGAAGCCTTAGGAATTGTATATGCTGCCAAAACGCAGTATATACCAGTAGTTATATCTTTTACTGTTGAGACAGATGGTAATCTACCTAGTGGAGAAAGCCTTGCAGAGGCAATTAACACCATAGATAATGGCACCAATACATATCCAAAATATTATATGATTAACTGTGCACATCCAACACATTTTTTAAATAAAATAACATCAAATTCAACATGGAAATCAAGAATTAAAGGGATTCGAGCAAATGCCTCTTGTAAAAGTCATGCAGAGTTAGATCAATATACAACATTAGATAAAGGCAATAAGGAAGAACTAGGGCAATGGTACATTTCATTAAAAAAGTATCTTCCAAATCTAAAAATCTTTGGAGGTTGTTGTGGTACAGATGCATCTCATGTAAAATCAATTTGCACGCAAATACTATCATAATCTCAAAAAAACTACGTTCACAACTAGGGAGTATATATAATACTCCTTTTTTTATTAGAATTCTTTAAACAATCTTGTTAGTAAAGAATTTGATGAACGACAGAGCTTATTGTATTTTTACAACTTAACACTAATCAATGACCAAAATAAACGTCATAATCCCTGCATATAACGAAGCAGATTCAATAGCCAATGTTATAGCAGATATTCCTTCTATAGTTGATGAAGTTGTTGTAGTAAGTAATAATTCTACTGATGCAACAGAGGAAAATGCAAAAAATGCCGGAGCTACAGTTTTAAAAGAACACAGAAAAGGTTACGGCTATGCTTGCTTAAAAGGAATGGACTATATCTCCAAAAAAGCCCAAAAACCAGATATTATAGTATTTTTAGATGGCGATTACAGTGATTACCCAGAAGAACTCACTAAAATAGTAACACCAATTATTAAAGATAATATAGATTTTGTAATTGGAGCAAGGGTAAAACGACTTAGAGAAGAAGGCTCTATGACGTTTCCTCAAATTTTTGGAAATTGGTTAGCAACCACTTTAATGAAACTCTTTTTTGGAGCAAAATTCTCAGATTTAGGCCCTTTTAGAGCCATAAAATATAATAAGTTATTGTCACTAAACATGGAAGACAAAACGTATGGTTGGACGGTAGAAATGCAATTAAAAGCTATAAAACAAAATCTAAGTTATACTGAAATACCTGTGAACTACAGAAATAGAATTGGAGTATCAAAAGTTTCAGGAACCGTAAAAGGTGCTATATTTGCAGGCATAAAAATACTAGGGTGGATTTTTAAATACAGTTTAAAATAATGTATATAGAAACCGTAATTATTATAATTTATACCATTGCATTGCTGCTCATTTTCATGTATGCGCTGGCACAACTTAACTTATTATTTAATTATCTATCCGCACAAAAAAAGGATACTACTTGCGAAACTTTCGATTTATCTAACGCCAAAGAAGTTCCCTATGTAACCATACAACTTCCTGTATACAACGAAATGTATGTAATGGAACGTTTACTAGATAATATTGCTCAAATAGACTATCCAAAAGATAAATTAGAAATTCAAGTTTTAGACGATTCTACTGATGAAACAGTAAAAAGTACTAAAGCACATGTAGAGCAACTCCAAAAAACAGGATTAGACATACAACATATCACAAGAAAAATAAGAACAGGCTTTAAAGCTGGTGCACTAAAAGAAGGTTTAGAAATCGCAAAAGGCGAATTTATTGCCATTTTCGATTCTGATTTTCTTCCAACATCAGATTGGTTAAAGCGTACAGTACCTTATTTTAAAAATGATGATATTGGTGTTGTACAAACCCGGTGGGGACATATAAATCGTGATTTTTCAGTACTAACCAAAATTCAAGCCTTTGCCCTAGATGCGCATTTTACATTAGAACAAGTTGGGCGTAACAGTAAAGGGCACTTTATAAATTTTAATGGCACTGCAGGAATTTGGCGTAAAGAGTGTATAATTGATGCAGGTAATTGGGAAGGCGACACACTTACAGAAGATTTAGATTTAAGTTATCGTGCCCAATTAAAAAACTGGAAATTTAAATACTTAGAAGACGTAGAAACCCCAGCAGAATTACCCATAGTAATAAGCGCAGCACGTTCGCAACAATTTAGGTGGAATAAAGGAGGTGCAGAGAACTTTAGAAAAATGCTTTGGCGTGTATTAAAAAACAAAAATATCTCTGCCAAAACAAAGGTACATGGTTTACTACATTTACTTAATAGCACCATGTTTTTAAGCATTTTGGTAGTGGCCGTTTTAAGTATACCAATGCTATATATTAAAAATGAGTATGCACACCTTAAGCCATACTTTATTATAATGAGTTTCTTTGTAATTAGCACAGCCATTTTCTTTATTTGTTATTGGATTATGTATCGAAAAATATATGGAGGAGGCATCAAAAACTTCATGGGATATATAGGTATGTTTTTCGTGTTTTTCTCAATAGCAATGGGCTTCTCCCTGCATAATTCTATAGCCGTTTTAGAAGGGCACTTAGGAAAGAAAAGTGAGTTTGTAAGAACTCCAAAATTCAACATCAGTAAGTTTAAAGATAACTGGAAACATAACAAATACATAAAAAAAACAGTTTCAGCACATGTCATCCTAGAAGGCATCCTAATGGCATATTTTGGTTTTGGTATGTATAGTGCATTTGTAGTTGGAGATCAAGGCGGCGATTTTGGACTTTTCCCATTCCACCTAATGCTATTCGTAGGCTTTGGCTACGTATTTTTTAAATCGTTAACCTCTAAAGTTTAATTTTTATTTTGGGCGTTACCCTAAAGGGTCGGGCTTTCCGTTACAAGTCCTCACTCCTACGTCGCTGTGGGCTTTCCACTGCAATCCCTAACGCGGATTTATTTACTAACTAAGTTTTAAATCGGAAAATAAAAGGCGTTTTTAGAGAGGTTCGTTTAATGTGTTTACGGATATGCGTCGTTTCAATGACGTATATCCGACGTTAAACGAAGGTAGCAGATTTTTTTTACAAAATCAAGTAAGCTTCTTTTATAAAAAGCAACAAACAAATAGTATTATATTTGGTTCATGCTTTTAAATCCAACGTTTTTAAAACTTAATAGAATACCGTTACTAATGGTATTAACTAGTGCATTACTCTATTGGGTTTTTGCATACAATTTAGTACGAACAGATTACATAAAACTCATAACGCTATACAGCGCCTTGTTTTTTCTGTTTTACAAACTCGTGCAACATTTTAAAAGTAATATCCCTTTTTTAACCTACCTAGCATTCGCATTAAGAGCAATTTTTATTCTAGCTACCCCCAATTTATCTCAAGATTTTTACCGTTTTATTTGGGACGGACGTATGATTTTTGAAGGGTTTAACCCATATCTATACACCGTAGAATCCTTTATAAATCAAGGCACATTTCCTGTAGCCCAAGCCCAAGAACTTAGAGAAGGTATGGGTCCATTAAATGCTGGCCACTATACTAATTACCCACCTGTAAATCAATTATGCTTTGTAATAGCTGGACTATTTGCTGGTAAAAATATTTTGGGTTCTGCCATAGTATTACGACTATTAATAATTGCTGCAGACTTTGGCACATTACATTTTGGTAAAAAACTACTAGAACAACTAAACATCCCCAAACACCAAATCTTTTGGTATATCTTAAACCCATTTATCATTATAGAACTTACAGGAAATCTACATTTTGAAGGTGTTATGATTTTCTTTCTCGTTTGGAGTTTGTATTTACTGTATAGTGGTAAATGGCTATGGAGCGCTGTAGTTCTCGCACTCTCTATCTCCGTAAAGCTAATTCCTTTAATATTCTTACCACTGTTTTTTCAGTGGTTTATTAATAATAAATCAAAGACTTCTAAAGGAACACCCTTAAAGTCCCCTCAAGATAACAATACTAATATCCACCCGAGCAATGCATTACATAAAAAAACTTCAAAATGGATTCCTGCCTTCGCAGAAATGACAAGGTTGATTGGATTTTACAGCATAGTTTTAATAACTACTATTGTGTTATTCCTTCCATTTTACAGTTCAGAATTCATAAACAATTATTCGCAAACCGTAGCCCTTTGGTTTCAAAATTTTGAATTTAATGCCAGTATCTATTACGTCGCCAGAGAGATAGGATATCTTTTTAGAGGTTATAACGAAATTGCTATCATCGGAAAAATCATTCCAATAGTAGTAGTACTAGTGACACTAATTATTACATTCTTTAGAAAAAACAAAACCATGGTAGCACTAATAACAGCAATGCTATTTGTACTCTCATTCTATTACTTTACAACCACCACAGTACATCCATGGTATGTTGCCACACTATTAATCCTTTCAGTATTTACAAAGTACAAATTCCCTTTGGTTTGGAGCTTTGTAATTATCTTAAGCTATCTCGCTTACGTAAATCTTAACAAAGCAGATAAATCTGAAAACCTATGGATAATAGCTGTAGAGTACATTATAGTGTATGGCGTATTTATCTGGGAAATTTTCTTCAAAAAACCTAATGTTAGGCTAAAGCAATTTTAAGCTCTGCACACGATAAATTTCGTCCTCTCCATCTAAATCTTCAACAAAGGTTATCCTAAAATCTTTATCAATTAAGTCTTTGTCATTCTTTAAATCAAATTGTTTTAAAACGCGAGGGTGCACCTCTTCAAAAGCCAATTCTTCACCATTTTCAAACCAAAAGGTAAAGTAACCGTTTTTATAAGACTTAAAAACAGCTGTTCTCATAATATATAAAGTAAAAAGTATTAATCATTAGTAGTACCCAAAGCCTGCTCATCCATTTTAGGAGATCGCACAGCATTAGGATTGTTATTATCAAAATCTTCGTAATCATCTTCATCATAATTTTGCATAGTAACCGCAAGTTTAGAACTAACTTTTACCAAATATTTGGTATCATTAGTGGTAACCTCAACAGCTTCTATAATATCATTATGTTGATTTCTAAAAGAAATTATATGGTCATCATCATATCCATCAGGATATTTTTCAACTAATAAGGAGAGAATCTCTGGGGTTAATTTTTTGAAATCTACAATAACCCGCTTTAAGTTATCATTTTTTTGTTTCATGGTTGGTTACTTTTTTTGATTTGGTCAATTTTATTAGTAAAAAGATACGGAAAAAATAAAAATGCAACAACTGCAGAGTTATTTCACAGTAACTTTTTTTATTCTAAATTAAATATTTTTTAAAAAAATAAAACTATACCTCTAAGATTAATTCTATGTTATCAGAACAAAAAATTAATACTATTAATAGCAAACAGAAGTAACATCAAAAAACTAAAAAAGCCACCTAAAAAGGTGGCTTTAAGTATATACTTAATTTTATTGTTTACAGCTTTTCTAACTCTGTAATAGTTTTAATTTCATTACCGTTATCGTCTATTTTTGTGGTATAGGTAACTTTAAAATTAACACCGATAAACGTTTCAGAGTGTAAATCAAAAACGCTTAATACGGGTTCATCTACTTGCTGAAACACCATGGTAAACGACTCGCCATTCTCTTCAACTTCAAAATTATAACCATCGCCATCACTGCCTTTATATATGGCATTTACTTCCCCAGAATCTTGAATTATTAACGATAATTCATCTGAAGGCACTTCATTTGTAAAACTTGATAATGTAAAAAACAGCATCAAGAAACTACATAACATAAACAAAAATTTTGTTCTCATTTTGATAAAATTTATAGATTAAAATAAAATAATTTACAGGAATTCTCCTGTTAGGTTAAGTTCATATCACACATCATTTCGACGTCAAAAAACAATATGCAATTATAATAAATACGCTAGCATGTAATCTTTAGATTTCACAAAAACGTTTTTACCAAATATTTAACACTATCTATAAATTATTTTACAACATTCTTAATGTATTCAACTCTTGTTCAGTTAAATGTTTCCAATGTCCTCGAGGAATATCTTTTTTTGTTAAATGCCCAATAGCCACGCAATCTAAACTTAAAATATCGTAGCTAAAATGCTCAAAAATAGTTCGTATAATGGTATTACCTGTATTCTTTATTTTTAAGCCCACTTCTTTCTTACTGGCGCCGTCTATATAACTTATTTCTTCTACCTCAATAAGTTTGCCTTCAAACTTAAAACCATTTTGTATCTTTTTTAAGTCCTCTAGCTTCAAGTTTTTATCGAGTTCTATATGAAATAAACGCGCTACTCCGTTTTTAGAATTAGTGAATTTTTTATGAATAGTCTCATCATTCGTAAACAGCAATAAACCTTTAGAATTCCTACCTAGCCGACCAATTGGTTTTATTCTGGCACTAGTTGCATTAGCCACCAAATCCATAACCGTTCTACCTTTTCCTTCACTTGTTGTTGTTGCAAAACCTTTAGGCTTATTTAACAACACATAAGCCTTTTTCTCTGGGTTTATTCTAGCCCCATCATAACGCACTTCATCTGCTGGCTTTACTTTATAACCCATTTCGGTAATTACCTTACCATTTACAGAAACTAAACCTGTTGCAATATGTACATCAGCTTCACGACGAGAACAAACACCTGTATTTGCAACATATTTATTTAGTCTTATTTCATCAGAATGCTTTTGACTTTTATTCGGTTTTTTTGAAGACGTATTTTCTTTTGCGTAATTAGAAAAACTTTTTTTTCTATTACCCTTTCTATTAGATTTCCCTTTACTTCTATCGCCTTGGTGCCTATTCATTACAAATAATTTTCCGCAAAGATATATCTAATAATTAACGATTAAAGGTTTTAAATTGATGATTTATCTATTTGTTAAATTTCACAGTGGATTGTCGCTCTCTATTCACATGTAACTGTGTAACATCGGGTCTGGAATAATGCCCAACAGGATCAAAATTCTGACGCTCTTCATACACCCTATTAAAATCAATAGTCTCTATAACTAATCCATGTTTGTGTAAAACAGGTGCTACAATCCACTCCCCATCAGGTCCAGCAATACAGCTTCCACCATTAGCTAATATCTCTGGTGTATTATTCAATATTTCATTCAGATGTGGCGTGTCTTTTGGAAAATCGTTTTTCGTCATCAAACTACTTACCGAAATCACAAAAGAGCGGGATTCTCTTGCAATAAATCGTGTTATATCTTTGGTATTATGATCACTCCCTGGCCATACTGCGATATGTAAATTTTCGCCTAAACCATATAATGCTGCTCTAGGTAAAGGCATCCAATTTTCCCAACAATTTAATCCTCCTACAGTAAAATCTTTTAATGGGTGTACTTGTAAGCCATTGCCATCTCCAGGAGCCCACGTTAAGCGCTCATCATAAGTGGGCTGTAATTTGCGATGTGTAGATTTAATTTCGCCTTTTTCATTGATATAAACTAACGACGCATAAATACTATGCCCTCCTCTATCAAGTGGACGTTCAATAATCCCCAAATACACAGCGATTTTATTTGCTTTGGCAAGTTCACAAATGGTCTGTAAGTCGCCATCTTCAATAGTTACAGAATTCCTTACATAATGTGCATGCAATTCTTTATTTACATTAGTGTTCCATTCTGCTCCCCCTGTTAATGCTAACCAAAAAGGATATCCAGGTACTAAACCTTCTCCAAAAATAATTAATTCACAATCCTCTTTAGCAGCATCAATAATTGATTGTTCTACTTTTTTTAAGGTCTCTGCTTTATTTAACCAAACTGGCGAAATTTGCGCTAAAGCTACTTTTAATAAATTCTGCATTTAAATTCGATTTAAAATAACACTTACATCTAATAGTAAAATACTAAATACACCTGCAAGAATTATAAATTTTAAAATATTGTGCAATATTAAATATTGCACTTTAGTCGAAGATTTCCATAGTAATAACAAAAACACGACCAATAAAAATAGACTTAAATAAAAGAACAGGTACATATACCCCACTTCAAAGTGAAATAAAAGTAGGTATGTTGGAATTAGCGTTATAGTAGTTAAAACTGTCAACATAATTTTGGATACCTTTTCGCCATAAGCTACAGGAATCGTTACATAGTTTTGCGCAATATCTCCTTTAATATTTTCCAAATCTTTGGTAAGCTCACGCATTGAAATCATGATAAATAAGAATACAGCATGTACAAAAATTACTGTTTCAAAATTCTTATAATACATAAAGATGGCGAAGAATGGTGTTATAGTTAATATAGCAGAAGTGAGGTTTCCAATAAATGGTAGCCGTTTTAGTTTGTGCGAATAAAACCAAATACCAAAAATGTAAATTGAAAAGAACAATACAGCTTTAAAAGACACATAACTCGCCATTATTACAGCAAGAAAGTTCAATACAAAATAAAAAGACAACTTTGTATTTTGACTAACTAGTCTATCAAGTCTTGACTTAATAGGACGATTTATTAAATCTTTTTCAGAATCGTAAAAGCTATTGATAATATAACCACCCGCTATGGTTGCTGCAGATGCTAAAACCAGCATTAACAAATTTAAATCAAATAAGACTTCTTTTAATGGTTTGTTATACGCCAAAATATAAATAGCCGTAAGATATTGTGCAATAACTACAATAAGAATATTGTAGCCACGTACAACAGAAAACATACTGAAAAATTTGAGTAAGATATGTTTCTGTCTTCTGGAAAGCATCTAGTAGGAATTGATGAAATCCTGAAACAAGCTCAGGATAACAAAAAATTTTTAATAAAGATACTAAGAACTTAGAAGTTATAAACTACTTCTAATTTATAATCTGCAAGTGATTGTTTTGCTTTTTCAATATCCTCTGTAAATCCAAGGATATAGCCTCCACCACCAGAACCGCAAAGTTTTAGATAATAATCATTTGTTTCTATACCTTTCTTCCAAAGTTCATGAAACTGTTGCGGAATCATTGGTTTAAAATGATTTAAAACAATTTTAGAAAGCTGTTTTGTATTTCTAAACAACGACTTTATATCTCCTTTTAAGAAATCATCAACACAAGCGTCTGTATGCTTAATAAACTGATTTTTCAACATACTACGAAAACCTTCTTGCTTCATTTTTTCCATAAACAGTCCTACCATTGGTGCTGTTTCTCCTATAATACCACTGTCTAATAAAAATACACCGCCTTTGCCTTCGCTTTGTTGAGCAGGAATACCAGTGGCCTCAATGTTATCTTTTGAATTGATAAGAATTGGAATACTTAAATAACTATTTAATGGATCTAAACCTGAAGAATTTCCATGAAAGAAAGATTCCATAGCTGAAAATATAGATTTTAACTTCAGAAGTTTTTCTCTAGTTAAATTTTCTAGAACAGTAATTTTATCAAACGCATACTTATCATAAATAGCTGCTACTAAAGCACCACTACTCCCCACACCATAGCCTTGTGGGATAGATGAATCAAAATACATTCCTGAATTTACATCTTCTAATAGTTTGCCTATATCAAACCTTACCACAGCATCATCAATACCTTTGATATATCCAGTGAACTTTCTTAAACTTTCGTTAGATGTTTTTGCTTCTTGTGAAGTATTATCATCTTTTTTTAAAGCTCCATTGTAAAAGCTGTAAGGAATAGATAATCCCTTAGAATCCTTGATGATTCCGTATTCTCCAAAGAGTAGGATTTTTGAGTAAAAAAGAGGTCCTTTCATAATAGCTATCTTGTTTGGGAAAACTTGTTTAACAAATATAATGTTTTTTTAAACAAAATTATTACCGTTCTTATAATTTATTAGCCCCCAAACCAATAACATCGCAAATATACTGCCCATTTTGACAATATGCAACTAATTCATTCTGAATGAATTCCAAAACCGATTTGGATTCTTGCTCAGGATACAAAACATGCACGTTTGCACCTGCATCTAACGTGAAACAAACTTTGGAATTTGTTTCTTTTCTGAATGTCCAAATTTTATTGATAATTTCCAAGGTATTTGGTTTCATTAGAATAAAATACGGCATACTGGTCATCATCATCGCATGTAGTGTTAATGCTTCGCTTTCAACTAGAGCTATGAATTTATCTAAGTCTCCATCTTTTAATATTGAAATAATAGCCGACATGTTAGTATTAGCTTGATTAAAACGTTCTTGAGCAAACGGATGCCCATGCATTAAATTATGACCAACCGTACTACTTACCTGCTTCTCTCCCTTATCTACTAAAAGAATAGTATCCTGATAATTTTTGAAGTTTTGATGCACATCATAAGGATATTTTACACCGAATACATCCGAACTCCCCTCAATATCTTTATGCGTTCCCCAAACCACTAAATCGCCTTCTAAACTTCTACAGGCACTACCAGAACCTAATCGTGCTAAAAAAGAGGCTTTTTGAATGAAATCTTCATCAATTAATGACCTTTCGACTGAGCTCAAGGTGACACCCAATTCGATTAATTCTTTTTCAATACTCATCAAACACAATGCTAAAGCACTCATACCTGAAGCAGATGAGGCTATTCCAGAACTGTGTGGAAATGTATTGGAAGTCTCTATCTTAAAGTGATAGTCTTTTAAAAATGGTAAATATGCTTCTACCCTTTTAAAAAACGTTTCAATTTTTGGCTTAAAATCGTCCTTTTTTTGTCCATCTAAAAACACATCAAAAGAGAAATTATTGGTGTTTTCTTTCTTTGAAAAACTTAAAGATGTAATGGTTTTACAATTACTAAGCGTAAAACTAATAGAAGGGTTTTCGGGTATTTGATGTTCCTTTTTACCCCAATATTTTATTAAAGCAATATTACTTGGAGAAGACCAACTAAAACTTCCTTTTTCTATGGTATTAGAATAGGGCTGAGGAATAAATTCTTTATCTGTCATCTATCTTTTTTAACTGGGCAAAGATAAGATTTCAATTGGTTAGAATGTTTAAGAAATTACATAAAACGAATCCTATCGTTTTTTTATATAGATCCCGTTATAAAAACGGGATTAGTTCAACTATCGTTTTTAATACGTCTGTTGCACAGACTTCTAAAAATCTTATTTCACTAACTTTACCATTGTTTTATAATTTCTGGCTGTTGCCGTAATTTTTAATTTCCGTTCAAAGAAATTGTTACTAAATTTTGCAGTCCCATACCCTGTGGAGCAATAAAAATATACTGCCCTATCTGTTATTTTAAATTCTTCATTGGGATAGGATAACTGAGACACATTATCTACTAACACCTTATCTGCTTTAGAATATAGCATCATAAAATAACTGTTCTCTTTCTTTTCTTGAGGAAACGGGCAAGCATCAAAAATTTGTTGTAATGCTTCTGGTTTCATTACTAAAACAGGGACTTCAAAGCCAAAATAAGATTTAATAGCTTCATGAATTATACGCTCTAATTCTACTTTATCTTTTTCTAAAGATTTAAAGATTACATTCCCACTTTGTATATATGTTTGCACATCTTCTAAACCAGATTTAGTAAGTAATTCGCGTAAGTCTGCCATGGGAATCTTTTTTTGCCCACTTACATTTATACCCCTTAAAAGTGCAATATATTTAGTCATTCTTTTTGTTTCTGAGTTCTTGTCTCCTCATTGGCATTTTGTCAATGAGATTAAAAAAGACATTTGCATTTTCTACTTTATTCGAATTAAACTTTTTACCACCATCTAATCCTAGTAACACAACATTAAATCCCGTTAGTTTTTTGTCTACTAAAACTACTTTAGCATCTTTCTTAAAATCATAGTATTTACATATATCGCCTATACATTTGTAAACCACCAACCTTCTATCCGTAAGTCTATCTTTTTCTGTTTTCAGAATATTAAATTGTTCTGTAGCACGTGTTTCATTCTTTTTATCTGCTGAAATTACAATCACACGATTTTCCCATAGATGCTTATCTAAATTTTGAGACCACATTATATGTGATAAGAAAAACACCAAAACTAGATACTTCATAATATCATGAATTTACTATAGCCTTTGCTGCAATATAAGCTCCGGTCCATGCATTTTGAAAATTAAATCCTCCTGTTACTGCATCAATATTTAGTACTTCGCCTGCAAAATAGAGACCGTTTATATATTTACTTCCAAAGGTTTTAAAATTGACTTCTTTAAGGTTTACACCACCAGCGGTAACAAATTCTTCTTTAAAAGTGCTTTTACCCTTCACATTAAAAACGGCTTGGGTTAATTGACTCGCCAAGTTTTCTAATTTTATTTTATTTAAATCTGCCCAACGGGTCTCTTCCGTAATTTTTGAAGCTAAGACTAATTTATGCCACAACCGTTTTGGAATATCAAACTGAGTAGATTTAAAAACTATTTTTTTAGCTAAATCTTGTTTTAATTCTTTTAAGACATCTAAACATCCATCAAAAGATTGCTTTATAAAATTTACTTCTATTTGAAACTTATACTCTCGTTTTGCCAACTCCAATGCCCCAAAAGCAGATAATTTTAAAATGGATGGTGCACTCATTCCCCAATGGGTTATTAAAAGTGGACCTTCACTCCACAAATCTGTTTCTAAAACGTTTACTTCTACATGTTTTGCAACTACACCAGGAATGGTTTTGATACGCTCGTCTTCAATATTAAATGTAAATAATGAAGGTACTGGCTGTGAAATAGTATGTCCTAAATCTTCTAACAAATTCCAGATTTTTGGATTACTACCTGTAGCCATTAAAACCTTTTGAGCTGAAAATAAACCCTGTGTAGTCTCTATTTTAAAATCATTTTCTTCTTTATGAATCGACCTAACAGCATGATTGTAAAGCACATTAACTCCCAATTTTTCTGCTTCGTTTAAAAAGCAATCGATAATTGTTTGTGAAGAGTTAGACACAGGAAACATTCTGCCATCATCTTCAATTTTTAATGGCACACCTCTTTTTTCAAACCACTCAATAGTATCCCCAGTCATAAATTGATGAAAAGGTCCAAGCAATTCTTTTTCTCCTCTAGGGTAATTTAAAATTAATTCTTGTGGAATAAACTCAGCATGTGTAACGTTACATCGTCCGCCGCCAGAAACCTTAACTTTTGTTAAGCCCTCTTTACCTCTTTCCAGAATGGTAACTTTTAAATTAGGATTTAGTTCTGCGATATTAATGGCTGCAAAAAAACCTGCTGCACCACCACCTACAACAATCACATCACTTTTTATCATATTCTGTCTGGGTAGTCTGAGATTATACCATCTACACCATAAGATTTAATTCGTTTTAATGGGTTTAAGTTATTTACAGTATAAGCAAACACCTTAAAATCTTCTTTTAGTTCCGTAACAATCTCTTCAGTTAGCATGGTATAGTCAATATGGATTGAAACTGCATTTATAGTTTTAGCTAATGCAACAGAGCGTTCTATACTGGTATCTGTTAGCACGCCTAAGGGAATGCTTTTATTTGCATCAAACACTGTTTTCAATAAGTCTTCTTGAAAACTAGATACTATAAAATTACTGTAATCCCATCCTTTCTTTTCAACATAAAAGGTAATAATCCTAGCAGCTTCCTTAGCTGTATCAGGTCCTTTCAGCTCAATATTCAAAAGGCATTTATTGTCAATAAAAGCTAAAACCTGAGACAAAGTTGGAATTTCAAAACTTCCTCGGGTTTTAAATTTTTGTAATGCTTTGTAGGTAAATTTGGAAATCTCCCCACTACCATCAGTCATTCTATCTAAAGTGAAATCATGAAACACAACCAACTCTCCAGATGCACATCTGTGGACATCAATTTCTATAGCATCAACACCTAAAGACAATGCTTTTTTTATAGAAGGTAATGTATTTTCTGCAAGGTGCCCTTTTGCTCCTCTGTGTCCAATTTTTAAAACTGGTAAATCCATTTATACTTTTTTAACAAACTAGTAATAATCTGCGTAAATTTAACCTTATAATTTTTTATTACCTAAAATGAATAAACTTCTCAGTGTATTTTTTTTAATTTTCCTTGCATGCAACACAGGAAAACTAACACTTATTGCCGATTTACCCAATAGCCTAAAAGAAGCCTCGGCCATTGAAAAAGTTGCGCATTCTAATTTATTATGGACCATAGAAGATTCTGGTAATAAGAATAATATTTATGGATTAAATCTAAAAGGAGATATTATAAAGGGTATAGACATAAAAAATGCCAGTAATATTGATTGGGAAGACTTAACATCTGATAAAGCTGGTAATTTATACATTGGCGATTTTGGGAATAACAGTAAAAATAGAGATGATTTTACTATTTATAAAGTCTCTGATTTGAGTAGTAATACAACGAATGCTGAACGTATTAACTTCATATTACCAAAAAAGGTAAAACCTAAAGATTTTGAAGCTTTTTTTCTTTGGAATCATAACTTCTACATTTTTAGTAAAGAAAATAAATCGAGTATGCTTTTTAAAGTCCCTAATAAGGTGGGACTTCATACTGCCGAACGTATTAAAACATTTAACTTAGAAGGAAAACATCATAGAATAACCTCTGCTGCCATAAGTAATGATGGAAAAACCATTGTACTATTAAATCATGACAAACTTTGGAAGATTACTAATTTTAATAATGATGATTTCTTTGAAGGGCATATACAAGAATTAAAGTTTGATCATAATTCCCAAAAGGAGGGTGTTTGCTTTAAAAATAATAAATCTGTATATATAACCGACGAAAGAACAAAGGGAGAAGGTGGAAACCTCTACGAATTCAAAATTAACTAAACAGTAATACCCGAATGTGTTTGTATTACATTTAGAATATCTTTCTTTTGAAGTACGCCCGATTGTCTCCATTTAGGTTCTCCATCAACAAATAAAAGCATTGTAGGCACGCTTCTTACCTGATATTGGGTTGCCAAAGGATTGTTTTTATCAATATCAATTTTTACAACTTTTACAGCATCTTCCACTTCATCTTTTACATCTTTAAGAATAGGTAATAATGCTTGACATGGACCACACCAAGTTGCAAAAAAATCTACTAAAACTACTTTTTCTGAATTTATGATATCGTTGAAACTGCTTTTCATTTTTATTTATTCTTTATGCCTTTTTAGACGTAAAAATCAGGATAACATTACAGTATAAAAATGAGACCCTGAAACAAGTTCAGGGTGACACTTTGTGTCAAAACCCAAAACCTAATCTAAATGCTAAACGTAAACCGTCATCACTATTAAAAGCCGAAATATTTCCAGTAAGCATATTAGCCATGTTAATAAACATACCTCCACCAAAGGAATTGTTCCATCTTTTTGAGTTATCATCATCTAGCCAAACCCTACCATAATCAACACCACCATATAAACCAAGATATAGTGGAAACCAACCTGTTTTAACTTGAGTTAAATTTAGTCGTAAATCTGTACTTTGTGCAAAAGCTCGTTTCCCTGTAAAACGTTGGTTTCTATAACCCCTTAAACCATTATTAGCACCTAATGTTGCTCCTTGATAAAACTCAAACTCATTGCCAAAATTAATATGACCAATAAAGTTTGTTGCTAAAACCAAATTACCACTTGGAATTAATTTATAATCAAACCCCATCTTAGGAATGATATAAGAAAACCCTTTTTCAGTGGATACATTGTTTTTATAACCTGCTTGTAAACTCAATTGAAACCCTAAAGTCGGAAATGCTTCTCTATCCTTGTTTTCGTAACTATACTGTGCATCAAAACCCCAAAAATCTTGTTTATCGAACAAAGGGTTATCCTCAGGTAAGGTCTCTATAAATCTATTTTCAGTTCGAGCTACTTCATTAGATTCGTATAGTAAACTTAATTTTACTTCAGAACCAGAATAACCACGCCAAACCATGGCTGGCATAGCTCTAAATGTTCTAATTTTAACGCGATTATAATCTAAATCAACATCTAAACCATCATTCTCTTCTGCCTCTGGATTTAAGGTTTCATTACCGAAGCCAAAAAAGTTTGTAGCATAATTTGGACTATTAAATTGAATATCTATACCAAAATTTACATTTTGAAAAAAAACATTAGCAAACTCTCCACCATAATTAAAATTAAACCCATTGGTTGCAAAAAAGTATTCAGCTTTTAAACTATGTCTTGATGAAAATGGATTACGCTCAAAATTATAATTGGTTTTAGTAAATGCTGTACCAATTTTAAATCCATCATCGGGGTTTGCTCCCAAACTAGGTAAAATCTGTGTGGTACTGTTTTTTAGCTTTTTGTAGTTGTAAACATTTGTATAATAGTTATCTGTTAATCTGCGATTACCCTTTTTGGTTTTAAAGGTATTTGGTTTGGACTTATAATCGTAGTACTTAATTTTATTACCATTTTTAATATCATAGGTATCATTGTTTTGTCCACCCAACAATAATACTTTTATATACTTATCACTTTTGCCATATACATGAAAAACATCATCATCATCCAAAGCATAAATCCAAATTTCCTTGGTTTCTGATACATTATAAGTACGCTCAATAAACACATCTGCCTTTTTATCATCTTTAATACGATAACCTGTAACTTTTGTTTGTCCGTTTGGTAAGCGCTCAATATCAAACCAATCGTCTTTGTTGGTTCCTTTTATCACAGCCAATTTATTAATGAGTTTAAAATAACGGTCTGAGATTTTTTGTAGATTTCCTCTTCTAGCTTTCAATTTCCTTTTAATCTCTTCAACAGTTTCATCTCTTACCTCTTCTGGCATATTTAAAAAAGATTTCTCGATAACCTCATCCGTTATGCCCTCTTGAATAGTTTTTACTTGTGTATCCCAAACCTCTTTACCAGAACGTTGTATAAGCTCCATATCTAGGGGGTATGGTTCTACATTTACACTCTTTACATCCTTAAGATCCTCACTGTAAGGCCTGAGTAAACGTGCAGCCGGTATTAATGCAATGGCTGACTTTAATAATGCGCCATCTCCCATAATAGAAAATGCCTGATCCCTATCTCTTGGGAGTGGTCTATAAACTTTCTTGCCATTTTCTTTAAATTCTATCCACCGCCATTGATCGTGATGACGATCCCAATCTCCAATAAGCATATCAAATAAACGTGCACGTATATAAGATGCTTCATCGATGATAATATCTTCATCTTTATGGAGGCGCTTCATCATATCATCAGTACCTTCTATTTTATTTTGAAAACCAAAACTTGCTAAATCGCCATGTCCTTCAGAAGTATGTTCTTCAATCATATACAGTTCGTTACCAAAGTCTGTATTATAATCTCCTAGAGCCTCTTGTTTGGGTACATAATACAAAACTGGATTTGTGTGATAAACGCCCACAGCATCAGATAAATCTCCAATAACAAAAGGAGCGTATGGATGAGACCCTGTAAATACATCAAGCAGTAGCTTTTCAATTGCTGTATCTTCAAATTGCCCTTCTATATATTGGTCTTTAAATACAACAGCTTGCAAATACTGTAACGCTTGTTTACGCAAAGCACGCATTACATATTGCGCTCCATTTTTATCCTCTAAGCGCAAGGATTTAGATTGATTTCCTCCTCCTTTACGTACAGGTTTTAAACCTCCAAAAAGCGTATCTAAATTTACGGTTGGTGATTTAACTTTAGCACTAAAATATTTGCGATAGCGTTCTCCCCAGAAAAACTCTTGAGATTTCGAGGCATTGGTTTCTTCAGGTGTATATATGGATGCCAAAACTGTTTCTGGAAAGTCGTTTTTATACATCGTTACTGGATTTAAATCTTTTCTAAAAACTTCATTTTCAAAAACTATTTTTTCATCTGTTACAGAATAAAACCGAACATAAGAAGAACCATCCTTAAAAACATCAAGCCTAGCATATCCTGGTGTTCCATACGAAAATAGACCCGCTCCAACATTTCGCGTTGGTGTTTTCTTAGATCCAGAACCACTTACTATTTGCTTTAAATTATCTTTTTCTAAATACTGTAAACTATGTTCGTGCCCCGATACAAAAACTACTTTTTTATTTTCTTGTGCTAATGTAACCAAACGCTGCTTTAGCTCATTGTAATGCTTATTTTGCAAGTCTACATTAGACACACCATTTGTTTTTCTAAATACATTAATTAAAGTCCCAATAACTGGAAGTGGTTTCATGTGACTTTTAAAACTAAACTGACCGCCATGTGGTCCATTAACAAACATTGGGTGGTGGATAGCGACAATAGTCGTTTTGTTTCTTGCTTTTTTTATAAGGCTGCTAAACTCAGCTAGAAAAGCATCTCTAGTTTTTATTTCACATTCGTCATTTATTGTAGGTTTATTATTCCAATTAGTAACGTACCATTGGCTATCAACTAAAATAAGATCAATGTCTTCAGTAACATGAATCTTCTCAATAGGGCAACCATTTTCGGGTAAAAATGTATTCTTACCCAATGCATCTTCAACAAATTTTTCTTGTCGCTTTAAACCCTTAACACCTGAATACCAATCATGATTACCTGGAATAAAAACAGTTCGTCCTTTAAAATTTTTGGTTACGTCTGTTTGCGCTTTTATATATCTTTCAGCAGACGCTCTATGCTTATTATCCTTATCCGGAAAACCAATAGGGTAAATATTATCTCCTAAAAATATGGCTGTACTATTTTTAGTAGCTTCACTTAATTCTTTTTTAAACGTATTTAAAACTTTGGTAGATTCTCCTAACTCGTAATTGCCGGCGTCACCTATCAAGTAAAATGAATGCGTTATTTTTTTGTCTGGGAATTTATCTTGAACTACCTCACTTTTATACTGCGGCTTAAAAGTAGCACAGGCACTTATACTGAAAACAAAAGCTAAAATTATTAATTTCTGAAACTTCATTGATTGATAGATTATTCTTTAAAGATAATAATTAGAATTTTATTTAATTCCAACGTAATTTACTGCGTTCTTCCCAATAAGTTTGTGGCAAAATGCATATCGTTTTTAATACATTAATTTCTTCTTCTGAAAGCTTAAATTTAAACGCTTTCATATTAGACTTAAGCTGATTAATATCAGATGCACCACTAAGCACGTAAGTAGGCTTTAAATTATCCATAACAAAACGCAACGCAATAGCATCTGTACCTACCTGATATTTTTTTGCTAAATTTTCTAATACTTGGTAGGTTTTTGAGTAATGTTTAAAGTTTTTGTTTGGAAAAATCCTGCCATTTGCTAAAGCTTCTTTTATTATAACGTGTTTACCATTTTTTAAAGCCGTCTTTAAAACTTCAAAAGTATCTTGCTCAAACATATTGTAAGTCACTTGAAAACTATCAAATAAAGCGTCGCCTTTTATATTGATATTTAATGCGGAAGCGATAACATCTTTTTGGTTAGCACCACTGGTTGTAATACCAATTTTTAAACCAGTTTCTTTTTTAATTTGACGTAGCTGATTTAGAACCTCTTCATTTTCTAGAATACCACTTTCAAAAGTTGCAGAATGTACTTGATAGTATTTTAAATTTGGCAACAATGCTTTTGATATTTGCCACTGCTCAATTAACTTTTCTATAGAGTGTTCTTTAATTTCATGTTTTCCAGCATAACCCAATTCCCAATTTGCTACATAAGTATAGCCCCATTTTGTTCCTAAAATTGTATCGTCATGTAATTTAGAGTCTTGCCATTCTTGTAAAAAAGCCTCGCCTTTACCATAAGATGGTGCTGTATCAAAATAGCGAACACCTAATTTATAAGCTTCATCTAAAACTGAAAAGGTATTTTGTTTAAACGCATTTTTAGATTTATCAATAGCATTATTATTCCTAATATTAATGTATTCTGGTCTCCCTAGAGCCGCTAACCCTAATCCAATTTTTGTATTGGTTTCACTCATTAATTTATAACTTCTGTTTCAATAATTGTTTCGGAGAGCAAGGTACGATGTACAGGGCATTTAGATGCTATTTCTTTTAACTTTGCTTTCTGCACATCATCTAAATTACCAATAAATTTTAAACGCTTTTGCAAATGATCGATTCGTTTTGGTTCATCTACATCTAGCATTAAATCATCACAATGCTTTTTGGAATACGTAACATAAGCATATACTTCTTGCAAATCCCATTTCTTGCGTTGCGAATACATTTTTAAAGTCATTACCGTACATGCTGCTAATCCAGCACTTAAAAAATCATAAGGTGAAGGTCCAAAATCATCGCCACCTATACTTTCAGGTTCATCTGCTATAAAGTGATGTTTTTTAGTTTGAATTGCGGTTGTAAAATTATCATCAACTATATTTAGGTGTGCTACTAATTGTTCACCTTTAGTCTCTAATATAGTATTGTTTTTAGGCTCAAAATAACGATCTGCCCAAGCACCAATCATGTTGCCAACATAGTTACTGTCTTTTGAATTAGACAATAAATGGTCAGCATCATCTAAACTCACAAAACTCTTAGGATGGTGTGCAGTATGGTATAACGCGTGTGCATTATTTATACCTACAATACCATCAAAAGGCGCATGCATAATTAGTAGTGGTTTACGTAGATTTTTTGTAATTTCTGGTAAATCTATTTTATCAAAATCCTCAATAAAATCTTTATCAATTTTAAATGGGCGTCCACCAATATGTATTTCAACTTCTCCTTTTTGTTTTACCGCTTCAATACCATGAGAAAACAAATGCTTTACATGGCTTACAGTAGATGGCGCACCAATTGTTGCTACCGCTTTTATATTGTCTAGCTTTGATGCTGCTACAATAACCGCAGCGCCACCAAGAGAATGCCCTATTAACAACCCTGGAGCCTTGTATCGCTCTGTAATATAGGCGTTCACAGCTATTAAATCATCTACATTTGCAGAAAAATAACTCTCGGCAAAATCTCCTTCACTTCGTCCTAAACCCGTAAAATCAAAACGTACTACACCAAAACCATGAGCCGTTAACGCTCTACTAATGTTTTTTACAGCCGTTAAGTTGCTGTTACAGGTAAAACAATGCGCGAAAATGGCAAAGTAATGTGGTTTTTGGTCTGCGGGTAATTCTAAATAAGCTTGTAATTTATGACCCTTGGTGTTCTGTATGCTTAATCTTTCGCGATTCATCTTTTAAATGCTTTAGTTTATTCTTATCTGTATATTTTGAAAACTTACTTAGTAGTATTTGTAGTTTTGGATTGATAAAACTTTCACAGAATGGCTTTTCTGGGTTGCTGTAATAGTAATTTTGAATTTGCTCTCGTGAGGCTTTAAAACTTTCAAAAGACAATATTTGAGTAATAAGTTTATTTTCAAATTGAAACTGTAATAATTCTAGTTGAGATGCAACCACACGTTTCTGTTCTTCTGAAAAGGTATAAACTGCAGAACGATATTTAGCCCTCATAGAGTGATTTGAGGTACTCTTATGAGTATGTAAATGAATTTCAATAAGTACAGATAATGGGATTTTTGCTTCATTGTAATGTACAATAACAGCTTCTGAGAATTCACTATTATTATGGGATGACGCCACAAAACCTTGTTCTACCTTGTCCACACCTAGTAAAGATTGAAATACTGCTTCTGTACACCAATGGCAGCCTCCTCCAAATGCTATTTTTGTTGTTTCTTTCAGAATTTAATGTGTTTTAAATAATGCATAACTTTGGGATGTACACCTAACTGTTTTAATACTAAACTTATAAGCTTATCTTCCTGTAGGAAACCCATCAAACCAAAAACTGGTTAGTAAATCAATTACTTAGAGTTATTTTGTCATACTCCTTTTTTATTTGTTTGTCAGTTTTACCTAATTGTTTTAATAACGAAAATTGAACCTAAACATAGACCAATAAATTCCATAAATCCAACCATATAGTAATCAAACCAACCTGTTTGAAATGCAATACCTTGTAATATTCCAACAATAATCAATGGAATTAGCCATTTCTTTTTCTTTTGTATAACTACATCTATTATTATACCGATATATACGGCAATTGATGCAAAATAATTATGAATAGAAATGTATTCAGTAAAATAAGAACTAAATGTTGCTAAACATATAAACCCAATACCAACAAACCATTTTTTATAAAGAAGCCAACAACCTATTATCAACAAAAAGAATGTATAAAAATATAATCTTGTTGTATTCATTGCCATGATTGAAGAGTACGAAGTTTTATTATGTAAAAGTAAATCTGAAAACCCTGTGATAATAAACACAAATAATAAAAGACCTATTATTAATTTATTAGTTGAATTTTTTTTGTTCTCCATAAATAATATTATTGCGCTTAAGTAGTTCCATGAAAATTTATTTTTCGTACGCACACAACAAATTTATAAGCGTGATACTAAACTTCATTTACAAAAGGTGTTTCAAACCTTAAAAAATGACAGGTATAACCATTAGGGTTTTTAACCAAATAGTCTTGATGATAGTCTTCTGCATTCCAAAATATATCCCAAGGTTCTAGCCTTGTTACCACTTTATTATCCCATCTACCTGAAGCGTCCACTATGGCAATCATCTCTTCAGCAATTTGTTTTTCTTCTTCATTTTGATAAAAAATAGCCGAACGGTAACTAGATCCACGATCGTTTCCTTGCTGATCTACAGTTGTTGGATTATGCATTCTAAAAAAATAGTCTAGCAATGCTTTAAATGAGGTTTCATCTGGATTATAAGTAATTTCAATACCTTCGGCATGTCCCGGATGGTTTTTATATGTAGGGTTATCGTTTTGCCCGCCTTGATACCCTACTTCTGTATCTACTACCCCTGGACGTGTTCTAAACAAATCTTCCATTCCCCAAAAACAGCCTCCTGCTAAATATGCTTTTTTATATGTTGTCATAACTTTATTTTAAAATAGTTACTTTTTCAATTTTATATATTCAAATCTACGTGTTGTAAAAAATGAATCACTTTTTTCTCTGGCATTTCACAAGGTTTTAAAAACTCATCTTTAGATGTAATATAATAATTCAAGCTTATAAAATTTGTGCCTTGAAGTGCTTTTGCAAATATTTTAAATGATTTTTTGTTGTTGAAAACAGCTTTAGTAATGCCATATTTTTCCTTTTGATACATTCCTTCAGAGTAACCTTCGGGTAACTTATCAATGTATCTAAGAACGCTCATTACGAACTACAAGATAACATGGAACATCCAACTTTATGGCGTGCCCAATCTGGTCGCTTTGCAAACCATTTTTCATATTCTGGTTGTTCACTATAAGGTTTTTTAAGCATCTGAAATAATTCATCTATCAACTCATAATTACCTTTATCTGCATCATCTATAGCTAATTGCGCCATATAATTACGTAGTACGTATTTTGGGTTTACGCGATTCATTTTTTTCTTTCTGCCTGCGTAAATTTCAGATTCATGCTGTAATCTTACTTTATAATTTAAAAACCACATCTCCCACTTTTCCTTAACCGTATCTGACATATTATCAAAGTCATAAAACGCATCTTTTAATACATCAAATCCTGTTTCTTCATTTTTGAAATTACTCAAATTTCTAAAGAAAATCGTCATATCAGTTTCAACTAATTGCAAATTTTCTTCTAAATCCTTAACTAAATATTCATCATTATCAATATCTTGATAAAGCCCAAGTTTAGCCTTCATCATCTCAAAAGATTTGTCATCAAAATCTATTTTATATTGATTCAAAATAGCCTCCAAAGGTTCTGCCTCTTCTATTAACGGATAAATGGCATTAGCCAATTGCAACAAATTCCATAATCCTATATTGGGTTGATTACCATAACGATAGCGTTTGTGTTGCCTATCAGTAGTATTTGGCGTCCAGCCATAATCATACCCTTCTAACCAACCATAAGGGCCATAATCTATGGTTAATCCTAGAATAGACATATTATCAGTATTCATCACACCATGCACAAAGCCCACACGTTGCCATTCAACAATCATTTTTAATGTACGTTTAGAAACCTCATCAAAGAAAGCAATATAAGTGTCTTTTGATGGTGTTCCTAAATGGGGAAAGTGATGCTTTATCGTATAATCCACTAATACTCTTAAGTTTTTATCATCCTGTCTAGCTGCGAAAATTTGATAGTTCCCAAAACGTAAAAACGATTCAGCAGTCCTACATACAATTGCTCCTTTTTCGTAAGCAGCATTGCCATCATACATAACATCCCGTAATACTTGGTCGCCAGATAGTGCTAAAGATAAGGCTCTGGTAGTTGGTATACCTAAATGAAACATTGCTTCACTACACAAATACTCTCTTATAGATGAACGTAATACTGCTAAACCATCAGCGTTCCTAGAATAAGGTGTTTCTCCCGCGCCCTTTAATTGTATTTGCCAAGTTTTATCTTTATGGTTAACTTCAAACAAATTAATAGCACGCCCATCTCCTAATTGCCCTACCCAATTCCCAAATTGATGTCCACCATAACACATTGCATAAGGCTTTGTATTTAGCAATATCTTATTTCCAGTAAATACATCTAAAAACGCTTCATTTTGTGCCTCTTCTCTAGATATTCCTAAATTTTCAAGCATCTCTGGGGATATATGTAGCATTTTAGGTTTTGCCGTTTGTTTAGGTGTAACGTACGAAAAACATGCCTCAGCCACCTGTCTTCTGGAATTTTCCAGAATGGGATCTGCGGGAAGTTCTTTATTAAATTTATCGTTTATACTTAAATTCATAACAATTTTTCAATCCACTTTTTTAAATCTTTATCAGACGGGTTTCTTAACTTTTTTTCTCCAATAGTAATCGTTGGAAAATTAAGTTTTCTGTTTTCGTATAAATTTCTCAATACTTCTGCATTAACTTCATTGTCTTCAACGTCAAGAAATTCATAATTCAAATTTAAGGCTTCTAAAAAAAATTTATAGTATGTGCTTTTATGGCACCTATTGGTGCCATAAAGCTTGATTTTTGGTAACATAAATACAGTGTTAAACTTCTGTTTCTAACTGCATAGATTCAGAATTAATACAATAGCGTAATCCACTGGGTTCTGGTCCATCAGGAAACACGTGCCCTAAATGCGCATCGCAAGTATTACACATTACCTCAACTCTTACCATTCCAAATGTGGTATCACGCTCATATTTAATGGCATTTTCTTTTATAGGTTGTGTAAAACTTGGCCAACCGGTACCAGATTCAAACTTTATTGTAGAATCAAATAAAGGCGTATTGCAACACACACAGTTATACTTTCCAGCTTCATGAACACTACATAAGGTGCCACTATGTGGGCGCTCTGTACCTTTTAATCTTGTAATTCTAAATTGCTCAGGAGTTAATTGAGATTTCCACTCATTTTCTGTTTTCTCAATTCTTCTATCTGGAGTTGGGTTTCCGTTTACAGAAAAACTAATGACTTCTTTCCAAGTTAGCATATGTTTTGTCCTTTCTTTATTAAATTAAATATATGCCTTCAAAGTTGAACTTTGGTCGAAATCACATCCAAAAACTTACATTTACGACATGCAAAATCAACTTTGAAAGTAATACTGAAATTTACGACAAATAACGGTGTTTTAAACACTTAATTTTAATGTAACGAAAGTTTAGTATTTTTACTCAAAATCGCACTTCAGAATGAATACTCTTATTGATAAAACTGAAAATTTTGTAACTAAATATTTAAATGACAATCTTGATTCTTCATTTGTTTACCATAACATTGCTCACACCCAAAGAGTGGTTAATAAAGTTCATGAACTTATTGAAGATAAAACTTTAGATATAACTGATACTGAAAAAGAGCAACTTATTATCGCTGCTTGGTTTCATGACACCGGATTTACAAAAACTATTGAAAACCATGAAAACGAGAGTGTAAAAATTGTTGAAGAATTTTTAAAAGCTGAAAAAGTTCCAAATGAAAATATTGAAGCTATTTCTAAAATTATTTCTGCTACTAAAATGGGTTATGAACCTAATAACCTTTTAGAAGGCCTAATAAGAGATGCTGATTGCGCCCATGTTTCGAGTAAAAAGTATGAAGATTACTCTGCGTTGCTAAGAAAAGAGTGGGAACTTACTCTTGATAAAAAAGTATCAAAAGCAGAATGGTTAGAAGAAAATATTAAATTTCTAACTAATCATTCTTTCTATTCTTCGTTAGCATCAAGCAAATGGGAAAAACGAAAGGGTAAAAATTTAGCTAACCTGATTCAAAATCAAAATAAAATAAAAGCTTCTACTGAAAAATTAAAACAGAAAAAGGCTGAACTAAAATTTAAAAAAGAAAAATTAGATTTACCCGACAGAGGTATTGAAACCATGTTTAGGGTAGCATTAAGAAACCATATAACGTTAAGTGATATTGCTGATACCAAGGCTAATATTTTACTATCGGTAAATGCCATTATAATCTCAGTAGCACTATCCAATTTGTTACCAAAACTGGACAACCCATCCAATAGCTATTTAATCTACCCAACATTAATTTTCCTAGCTTTTACTGTTGCTTCAATAGTTTTATCAGTACTTGCTACTAGGCCAAACGTTACTAAAGGTCAGTTTACAAAAGAGGATGTTGCTAACAAAAAGGTAAACCTTTTATTCTTTGGTAACTTTCATCAAATGAAACTCAATGATTTTGAATGGGCCATGGGGGAAATGATGAAAGACAAAGACTATTTGTACGGCTCATTAACCAAAGACCTATACTTTTTAGGACTTGTTTTAAACAGAAAATATAACTTACTAAGAACTACCTATACTGTATTTATGATAGGTATAGTTATTAGTGTTATTGCTTTTGGAATTGCTTTTGCAACCAGTGGGGTAGTTTAAAATCCACGTAAGCATTATTTATGTTTCTTCTCAGGTTTTTTATCCACAATCCACACAGTATCAGTCTCGTGTAAAATACTATTTAGAATCATTTTAAATAATTTGGATATATCCTTAACGGAGTATACTTTTGCAGCTCAATTTATTATTTAAATTTAGTCTAAATAAAAACAAATGAAACTAAAACTAGCTTATTTTACCTTTTTTGCCCTAAATATGATGTGCTTTTCCCAATCTGGAACTATAACAGGTACTATCTCTGATAATAATGAAACACCAATATTGGGAGTAAATGCTATTATTAAAAACACACAAAAGGGAACGCAAACCGATGAAAATGGTTCATTTCAAATCTCAAATATTAAAAATGGAGATTACGTTTTATCTATTTCATATATGGGTTTTAAAACCAAGGAAATTGCCTTTTCTATTAAAGACAACACAGTAGATTTAGGTAAAGTAGTCCTTTTTGAAGGAAATGAATTGTTACAAGAAGTAGTTATTGATACTAAACGTAAAAACAAGTTTTCTAGAAAGAAAAGTGCCTATGTCTCAAAAATGCCCTTAAAAAACATTGAAAATTCTCAAGTGTATAGTACGGTAACCAACCAACTATTAATTTCTCAATCTGTTTACAGCTTCGAAGATGCTTTAAAAAACGCAGTTGGTGTTGATAAACTTTGGCCTTCTACAGGACGAAGTGGCGATGGTGCCGGTTATTATTCAATTCGTGGATTTTCCGTTCAACCCCAACTCGTAAATGGTGTTGCAGGAATTACAAATGGATTTATAAATCCTTCTAATGTAGAACGTGTGGAAGTCATCAAAGGCCCTTCTGCCACATTATTTGGTAGTACAATAACATCCTATGGAGGTTTAATTAATATTGTTACTAAAAAGCCGTATAGCGGCACTGGTGGTAGTATTTCTGTTTCTGCTGGTTCATTTAATTTTAGAAAACTAAATGTTGATGTCAACGTTAGTCCTAACGACAAGTTTTCTTTGAGAATGAATGCAGGCTACCAAAAAGAAAATAGTTTTCAAGATGCTGGATTTAGAAAATCTGTATTTATGGCACCTTCTGCTTCTTATAAAGTAAACAATAAGCTTACATTAAACTTTGCTTATGAAGCGTCTTCAAACGAACAAACCAACCAAACTTTTTTATTCTTTAACAGGACTGTTCCCTTAGTTTTTAACACTGTTGAAGCATTAAATTATAATAGAGATTTATCATTGACAAATAATGATGTTGTTATCACTAACCCAACACAAAACTACCGTGGAGAAATTGCTTATAAAATTTCAGACAACTGGTCTTCTCAAACTATAATTGCAGGAGGATTAGCAAAATCTAAAGGGTTTTACACCTATTTATGGAATGCTGCAGATTGGACAGATGTTACCAACCCGCAACCAACACCAAATTTCCAATTATTTGTTCAAGACACAGATGCTAGAACCAAAACGGTAAACTTACAACAGAATTTTACTGGAAACTTTAAAATTGGAAACTTAGAAAATAAACTCTTAGTAGGCGTAGATTACTTAGATTCTCAAATTATTGATAAAAGTTCTAATTGGGGATATTTACACACTGTAAATGCTCAAGGCGATCTTGTTTTTGGAGAACCACCTGTAAATGCAAATAATTTAAGAACCGCAATTTCTGGCTTAGGCAATGTAGATACTGATGTTAAACAAAATGTATTTGGTGCTTACATTTCTAATGTTATTAATATTCTACCTAATTTATCTGCAATGGCAAGTGTACGCTATGACAGATTTGAATATGAAGGGGATGCTAATAATCCTGATGATGATTTTCAAGCTTATGAAGAATCTACTTTTTCGCCAAAATTTGGCATTGTATTTCAGCCTATTTTAAATGAACTATCTATTTTCGGAAATTACCAAAACAGCTTTTCTTATGTAAATCCTGAATTAGTTCCTATTGACATCAATGATCCAACATTAGGAACTGAAATACAGTCTTTTGACTTAGAACAGGCTAATCAATTTGAATTTGGTGTAAAAACAAATCTATTCAATGATAAATTAGTTGCAACTGTTAATTATTACAATATAAAAGTTGACGATAAAGTTATGGGATTTGGCGCTGGAAAACAGCAAGATGGCACTGTACAAAGTAATGGAGTTGAACTAGAAATAAGTGCAAACCCTATTGATGGTTTAAACCTAACTGGTGGTATTAGTTATAATGATAGTGAAGTAACCACTTCTAGATCAAGACCAGATTTAGTAGGTGTACGTCCAGCAGAATCTGGATCAGACATCCTTTATAATTTTTGGAGTGATTATAAAATACAAGAAGGCTTTGCTAAAAACTTAGGTTTTGGTTTAGGGTTTAATGGTGCAAGCGATTATAACACTATGAGCGACTATACAAATTCAGGTGGCTTTACATTACCCGCTTATACTATTTTTAATGCTTCTGTTTATTACGAAACCGACGCCTACAGGTTAAGTGTTAAAGCTAACAATATTACTGATGAAGCATATTACTCAGGCTGGAGTACATTAACCCCTCAACTACCAAGATTTATATTAGCAACTCTAGATTACAAATTTTAAAAAGTATTTATAATTTCAATTTAGTTTGAGTTTAGTTTTATTTCAAAAAAGAATCTCCATCCGTGGAGGTTCTTTTTAATCATTTTAAAATATGAATTTTAAAAAAAAGATACTTACACTTCATAAAATTTTAGGACTAGCTACTGGTATTGTGGTTTTTATAGTATCCATTACTGGTTGTTGTTGGGCTTTTAAAGATGAAATAGAAAGTTTGTATAATGGTTATAAAACAGTTACACCTCAAAACACACCAATCTTAACTCCTACAAAAGCTAAAACTATAGCAGAAAATGTATTTCCAAATAATTCGGTTCATGGTACTGTATTCGGAAAACCTAATGAGGCTATTGAAGTTATTTTTTATGATGCAGAACCAGAGTTTTATCAAAGTGTACTTCTCAATCCATATTCAGGTAAAATCATCCAAGTAGACAACCACCTATCAGGATTTTTTGCTTTTATATTAAAAGGCCATTTGCGTTTATGGCTACCTAAAGCCATTGGCGAGCAAGTTGTAGGCATTTCAGTATTATTATTCATCATAATTATCATTTCAGGTTTCATATTATGGCTGCCTAAAAAGCGAAAAAACTTAAAACAACGTTTAAAATTCGAATGGAAATCTACTACGCGATGGAAACGTAAAAACTTCGACTTACACACTATTATTGGGTTTTACATCTGCTCTTTAGCGCTTATACTTGCGTTTACTGGCTCTATAATGTCTTACACTTGGTTTTATTACATAACGTACAAGTCTTTTGGTGGAGACATGGCTCCTCAATTTATTATCCCAGAAAACACAAGCAGTTCTCATCTATCACAAGAAAACGATGTACTTCCTATAGACAACCTCATCTTAAAACTTCAAAAAGAAGATCCCAATGCTGAAAGTTTTGAGTTGCATTATCCGGAATCTGATTCTTCAAGTATTTATGTTGAAGTTTCGAATAGTAAAGGGCTATATTATGATTCTGATTATCGTTTTTTCGATCAAAATACGTTAGAAGAACTGGAAACCACCAGCATTTATGGAAAATACAAAAACGCTAAACTTCCAGAAAAAATAATTAGAATGAACTATGATATACATATTGGGGCTATTGGAGGTATTGCTGGAAAAATAATTGCATTTTTGGTAAGTTTACTAACAGCAAGTTTACCTGTAACTGGCATTCTATTATGGTACGGCAGAAATTATAAAAAGAAAAAAGCTTAGTAAATACTAAGCTTTTATTTCCTTCATTAAATCATCATAAGTATAAAATGCTTTATCATCTTCATTTTTATGATAAAGTACACTTACTCTAATGGCTTTTAATCCAGTTACTGCTTGTAAATCTTGTAATTCCACAATTTCTACATCTGTATCTAAGTAATTTTTAGACTGTAAAAACTTTACATAGCTTAAATACTCCTGTTCATCTTGTTTTTGAGAATATACAATACTTATTTTTCCTTTTTGAGTAACACGTTGCCTTGTGCCTTTTATATAGGCTTTATCTACACGTTTTTTTACAATTTCATAACGTGCATTGTATGTACCATCAACATCAAAGTGCTTTTCATCCATTCTAAAACTTATAGTTAACGGTTGATTAAACACTAAAATCATAGACGCAACATCTAAAGCAACAGGGAAATCTGGTTGCATTTGGTAATATGCATTTTCCATCTCACACATAACTTGCAATTGCCATAGACGTAAATTATAGAGGTAAATCTGATTAAAACTTGCCTCTTTTGTAATAGACTCACCTACATACATGTTATGCTCTACACCATCTGTTTTAAAACGCTCAAAGAAATGAGGATACATTTGTTGCGCTTCTACTTGTTTTTTATCAAGTAGTGAAGCCATTTCACGATTTATTTTCGATATGGTTTCATCATAATCTTTCCTGTGTTTGTATAGCACATTTACCTTATCATCTATGTTATCATAATAGGCCTTTACATCTTCCTTCAGCAGCCCATTTTGTTTCAAATGATTTAATAAAGGCTCAACATCTTGTTTAAAAAACGCAGAAATTTGTTGTTCACTATCTACTTGGAAATTATCGTCTAAACCATTTTGAAAATCATTTATCTGATATATAAACTGCTCATAAATAGGTAAACCTTCTAATTCGAAAGCTTTTGTTAAAATACGTTTTGCAGCTTTAAGTTGAAGTGATAAATCTTCTTGAGTAGCATTATTTCTAGCTTCAGAAGATCCTTTGATATCTATTTGTCCATATAGCGGATAAACATTTTCAAAGGCTATCTTTTTAAAAGACGTTTCTTGTCCTTCAAACTCAGACTTAATATAATTTTTTGCTTCTTTTGCGAAACGCCAATGCACACTTGGATGAATTGAGGTACATTCTTTTTGAATAATAGCCTCAATTAAGTTTTCTTCTTCCTTTTTAGAACGTTCTACTGCCGAAACAATAAATGGCATAATATCTATAAGCTTATTAGCATTGATACTATTCAACGCATGTGGTGTATTAGAAACAATTTCCATAACTCCCATTAAGCCTTCATCATTAGCTATAGGTGCGAATATCGCACTTTTAAAACCCTGTTTATAAAGCACTTCCACTTGAGGAGCACAAGTCTCGTTTCCTTTTTCATAAATATCATAAACTTCATCAACATCAGAAATAGAAAAATATTTGTTCTCTTTAATCAATCGATTATAAGACCATTTACATAGTGAGCTACTACATTCTAAACGCTCTTGATTACCAAGTAAATAACTATTAATACCTACACCGTAAACACGCTCAAAAACATTTTCTTCTTCATTATAAATAGAAAACCCAACTTGTAAATCGTTGATACCTAATAAAGATCTGAAAACATCATGAAATTCGTATATAAAATTTTCATCCTTTCGCTTATCCTCACCTATTAAATTAGATTTTATGTTGGATATAGATTGATCTTCAGTAACATCAAAAATATTAGAGATTACAAAACCTTTAAAAATATAACTATCTGGAGGAAACTTTTCTTTCCATAAGTCTAGGTTTTCAAAATTATCTAGTAATTGTTTGTAATCCTCCTCTGTAATATTTTTAGCCTTGTCTGTGGGTATAATTTCACAAAAATCTGCATTATATAGAATCTTATAATATCTCAAAATTCCATTAGCATCAGGAATTTCGTAATAAAACGGACGCTTAAAATTCAAGCTATACCCATAACAAAAATTGAGAATAACAGTACATGCAATGATGTAACGATGATCATCTGGCATGTTTTTAATGTTTAACTCAAAACCATCACCAGCTATTTCGATAATATTCTTAAATCGCTCAGAGGAATTAAAAATTAAATCGTGAAATGGTACCGATGCCGTTTTAATCTCATTTTTTGTTAAAACAGGAGCAAAAGAATCTTGAAGTATAACACCTATCTCTACTTCTCTATCTTGTAATATTTGCATATTACTAAATCCTTCACGAAGTTCTGGATAAGGCGCAGCTGTTTTTAATACACGCTTTGCCTTAGCCGAAAGAAATTCATCTTTACTCTCAGCCAGTTTTTCATAATGCTCAAGTAGCTTGTTAAAGCTAACATTTAGCATCATTGGTGATTCGATATTATCGTTAATATCCATAATCTTATGTAATTCAGTAAGTAACAAATTTACAAAATTATTGTTTTAGTCGTTATATAGCAGACTTGCTAACACCTGAAATGTTACAAGAAATTGTGTTAAATTTTTATAGAAATAAAACTAAAAAAAGCTTCTTGATAATTTCAAGAAGCTTTTTGTTTGTGCGGGCGGAGAGACTCGAACTCTCACACCTCGCGGCACTAGATCCTAAGTCTAGCGTGTCTACCAATTCCACCACGCCCGCAAAAGGACTGCAAATATAATCAAGATTTTTAAATTGCAAACTTATCGCATTAAAAAGTATTCTTTTTTATACTTTTGAGCATAACCTTTTTTGCTCACATGGATAATATTAAATCTTATATAGACACTCATAAGGATAGGTTTTTAAGCGAACTTATCGCATTACTTAAAATACCATCTATTAGTGCTGATTCTGCACATAAAAACGAGGTTTTAAAAACCGCTAAAGCTATAAAAACAAGTTTGGAAAAAGCAGGTTGTAGCACCGTTGAAATATGCGAAACCGGCGGTTATCCCATTGTTTATGGCGAAAAAATCGTAGACAAAAACTTACCAACTGTTTTAGTATATGGTCATTATGATGTGCAACCTCCGGACCCGTTAGAGCTTTGGAATTCTGCACCATTTGAACCTGTAATAGAAAAAACAGATCTACACCCCGAAGGCGCAATCTTCGCTCGTGGTGCATGTGACGATAAAGGCCAATTATATATGCATGTAAAAGCTCTAGAATTTATGACAGAGACAAATCAACTACCATGCAACGTAAAATTCATGATTGAAGGAGAGGAAGAAGTAGGAAGTAAAAACCTATCCATCTTTGTGAAAAACAATCAAAAAAAGCTAGAGAATGATGTTATTCTAATTTCAGATACTGGTATGATTGCTAAAGATGTACCATCAATAACCACTGGCCTTCGAGGTTTAAGTTATGTAGAAGTAGAAGTTACAGGACCAAATAGAGATTTACACTCTGGTTTATATGGTGGTGCCGTAGCTAATCCAATTAATGTACTTGCAAAAATGATTGCTTCGCTACACGATGAAAATAATTATATTACCATTCCAGGATTTTACGATAAAGTAGAAGTACTCTCTTCAGAAGAACGTGCTGAAATGGCAAAAGCGCCTTTCAGTTTAGAGAATTATAAAAAAGCCTTAGATATCGAAGCTGTGTATGGAGAATCAGGCTATACCACAAACGAGCGTAACTCCATTCGTCCCACACTAGATGTTAATGGTATTTGGGGAGGTTACATTGGCGAAGGCGCCAAAACCGTTATAGCCAGTAAAGCCTATGCAAAAATTTCCATGCGCTTAGTTCCAAATCAAGATTGGGAGCATATTACACAACTGTTTAAAACACATTTCGAAAACATTGCCCCCAAAGGAATTAAAGTTAAAGTAATACCTCATCATGGCGGACAAGGTTACGTTACACCTACAAACAATATAGGCTATAAAGCAGCCAGTAAAGCCTATGAGACTACTTTCGGCAAAATACCCATTCCACAGCGTGGTGGTGGTAGTATTCCTATTGTATCCCTTTTCGAAAAAGAATTAAAAAGCAAAACCATTTTAATGGGCTTTGGTCTAGATAGCGATGCAATACACTCTCCTAACGAGCATTTCGGTATTTGGAACTACTTTAAAGGTATAGAAACCATCCCTTATTTTTATAAATACTTTACAGAACTCTCTAAAACATAATTTGGGCGTTACCCCGCTTTTAATGGCGAGGTCGGGCTTTCGGGAGTCGCTCCCTCCTACGTCGGGGAGCTTCAACAAATCCCTCAATCCCTAACGCAACCCGAACGTTTACAATACACACATGAAAAACCAACACACCAATCATCTACTATTATTAGGGTTAGCTACACTGTTTATAAGTACCTCAGGTGTATTAGGTAGATATATTAATCTTCCCACTCCAATAATTATATGGTTTAGAAGTGCTCTGGCGGCATTTTTTTTATTTCTCTTTTGTAAGTATAAAAAGTTAAACATAAAACTCCAATCTAAAAAAGATGCTCCAACAATTATCATTGGTGGCATATTGTTAGGAGCACACTGGATTACTTACTTTCTTGCATTAAAGCTTTCTAGCGTTGCAGTAGGTATGCTATCAATGTTTACTTTTCCTGTGATCACAGCTTTACTAGAACCCTTGTTTACCAAAACTAAACTAAACCCAATACACATTCTTTTGGGGTTTATGGTGTTACTTGGCATTTATGTTCTTGCACCAGAAATTAACTTCCAGAGTACTTACCTAAAGGGTATACTTTTAGGGGTGTTTTCTGCTTGTTGTTATGCTCTAAGAAATCTTATATTAAAACGACATGTTACTACTTATGACGGTACAGTACTTATGATGCAGCAATGTATTATTGTAAGTGTATTACTAATACCCGTTTTATTTAATTTAGACATAACAGCAACCAAAACACAACTACCTTACTTACTAATTCTGGGATTAGTTACAACTGCGCTAGGGCACTCCCTATTTATAAGTAGTTTAAAGCATTTTTCTGTAAGTACAGCTAGTATCATAGGTAGTGCTCAACCTGTATTTGGCATTATTATGGCCTATTTTTTCTTAAATGAAATACCAACATCAAACACTTACATTGGAGGCGCTTTAATTCTGACTACTGTAATTATTGAAAGTATTAGATCAAAAAAAGCATAATTCTAAAAATCCTTTACTCTACATTTGTAGAATATAAATTTTTACTCTACATTTGTAGAAAACATTCTAATGCTGTAGAATATGAAACTATCTAGAACTGAAGAGGAATTAATGAATCACCTTTGGAAGCTCGAAAAAGCCTTTATGAAAGATTTATTGGACGTTTACCCAGAACCAAAACCAGCTACAACTACAGTAGCAACACTACTGAAACGCATGACTGACAAAGGCTTCATAGGCTATACGCTGTTTGGAAAATCAAGACAATACTACCCTTTAGTAAAAAAGAAAGACTATTTCTCAAAGCATGTAAATGGATTGATAAAAAACTTTTTTAATGATAGCGCATCTCAATTTGCATCATTTTTTACCAAAGAAACGAACCTAACCAAAGAAGAGTTAGAGGATTTAAAAAGATTAATTGATAGTGAAATTAAAAAGAAATAACTATGCTTCTAATCATATTAAAATCTATTATCTGTTTAGCTGTATTTATGATATTCTACAAACTGGCTTTAGAGAATACAAGTGCGCACACCTTAAAAAGATTTTACTTGTTAAGTATTGTCGCAGTATCTATTGCAATACCTCTTATAACACTAGTAAAATACGTTGACCCCTCGATAACTCTCAATACTAAAAACTTATTCCCTATAAAACAAGACATAGAGCAACAGATAATCAATAATTATACTAATCCAGTAGATTATGTATCAATTATTTTATGGGCAATATATTACTTAGGTGCTATACTTTTTTTATTTAGATTCTTGAAAAACATATCTACTCTTGTCAAAAAGATAAAAACATCCCCTAAAACAAAAGTAGGCAATGTATGTATAGTGTTATCAGAGGATAGCTCACTTCCCCACACGTTTTTCAATTATATTTTTTTAAATAAAAATGACTACGAGAAAAATAATATTGATAAAGGAGTTTTTTTACATGAACAAACCCACGCCATACAAAAGCATTCAGTTGACATATTAGCAATAGAAATTGTACAGGTTATATTTTGGTTTAACCCATTATTAATTTTACTTAAAAGATATATTAAGCTAAATCATGAGTTTTTAGCAGATAAAGCGGTATTATCAAGCGGAATTAGTACTTCAGAATACCAAAAGACACTCCTTTCTTTTTCATCAAACATAAAATACCCAACATTGGTCAATCCAATAAATTATTCATCACTCAAAAAACGATTTAAAATTATGAAAACACAAACTTCAAAATCTAAACTTCTTCTAAAAGTACTTCTGTTACTACCTCTATGCATTATTTCTGTCTATGGATTTAGCCAAAAAGAAACAATTATAAAATCAAATAATTCCAATGTTGTAAATGGATTAACAATTAAGGATATTCAACTCATTATAAAAAATGAAGACGATTTAGTATTAAATGGTAACAAAGTAACCATTGAAAATTTAAAAGACGAAGTAAATAAATTAAATCCATTGTTAGATAATAAACAGAAACAGTATTTTTTATTTGCATACCTACTCATGGAGGATGACAAGTTGTATCCTTACACAAAAAAAATCTCAAACTTCTTAAGTTTAAACTGCGACATTAAGTCTTCTCAAATTGTAATTGTTAATGGTTTTAATCATCTTAATTTATACAAAAGTCCATTTAATGGTAAAACAACAATAGAAGCCCAAGAGATCTTAGATAAACAGACCATAAACTTTACATCTTCAACAAAACAAGGTCCGTGGAAAGTTAAAGTTGGCTTCAATACAGCAGATTTTACATTAAATAATAATCTTAACATTAGTAAAAGTATCAACCAACAAGATATAAACGAATATAATAGTTTGGTTGAAAAATTTAATAGTTTACCTGATCACGAAAAAGTTGTAAAAGTTACAGATTTTTCAAGGTTACATGAGTTGTACCGCTTAATACCTCAAAACAAAAAAGCAGATCTCAAACCTTTCCCAGATTTTCTTACCCCACCAAAATCTGATAAAGAAATAGTTATCCAAATGATTGAGAAAGGTGCTACTTGTTTTTTTAACGATAAAAAAATTGATGCTGAAAAAGCTATTTCCATTATCAATAGTAACGGACTCTTCAATGTAACAACAAAACATGAAAACGGAGTAAGTATTATAAGTATGTATAGCGAGAGCTATAAAGAATAAGCACAACTCACATAGAGTTTTAATTTCCCCAAAAAAAATGTAACAAAATAAACGCTTTAACGTTCTAATAGTCAATCAATCAAAAAACTATCAACATGTTAAAGCGTTTTTTTATTATCTGCTCTGGAGCAGATACCGACATCTTACAACAATGCTCCAAAGGGGAACAAAACAAATACGCAGGTATTGGAGCTACCGTTTTTTTTACAGCAATTATGGCATTTATAGCTGCTGGCTATGCACTTTATACCGTTTTCGACAATCTGTTTACATCTATATTTTTTGGTTTAATCTGGGGGTTACTCATATTTAACCTAGACAGATATATTGTTTCTACCATTAAAAAGACAGATAATACTATTGACGAATTTATTCAAGCTACTCCCAGAATAATTTTAGCAATAATTATAGCTATTGTAATTGCTAAACCTTTAGAATTAAAAATTTTTGAAAAGGAAATTAATCAAGTGCTTTTAGAAGAAAAAAACGCCATGACACTGGCAAATCAAAACCAAATTGCAGCACAATTCACTCCCGAAATAGAAACTTTAAATTCAGAGATACAAAACTTTCAAGACGAAATTATAGCAAAAGAAATTGAGGTAAATAATTTATATGATGTTTATATCTCTGAAGCAGAAGGGACTGCTGGAACAAAGCTATTAGGAAAAGGCCCTGTTTACAAAGAAAAAAGAGAGAAACATGATGCCGCACTCATTGACTTACAAACCTTAAAAGAAGAAAATAAAGTTAAGATACAGGCTGCTGAAACTAAAGTAGCCGAATTAAAAGAGAATTATAATACCAAAGTAGCCGACACCCAACCCATTATATCTAATTTTGACGGCTTAATGGCGCGTGTTAATGCATTAGGCAAATTACCATGGATACCTTCATTTTTTATTTTTCTACTTTTTTTGGCCGTAGAAACCGCCCCAATTTTCGCCAAATTATTAGCGCCAAAAGGTGTATATGACTTTAATCTTGAAGATCAAGAAGATACTATAAAGAGTATTATTCTACAGAATAAAAAACAAAGAGCTGCAATGGTAAATACCGAACACACTATTAATGATAGAATGTATACAGATATTAAGAACGATGAAGAATTATATAATTACAAACGCAAAAAGGCACACGAATTGATGCAACTTAAAGCTAATGCTTTTTATAAAAAACAAAAATCAGCTTTGTAATTAAGCCACCTTATAAGATTGAAAATGATCGTAAAGTTCTTTACAACCTACTCCAACTATTGTAAATTCTTTTTGGAGGCTTTTTGCATAAAAGTACATATTAGTAAAGCTTTCTACAGCATTAGCATCTATAGCTTCTAAAGCATCAACACTTACAGTAAGTTTTTGATATGCATCTATTGCATCACAAATTTCTTTTTTAAAAAATGAAGTGTTATTTTCATTTAGCACTCCTCTCAATTTAAAAAAATTATTACAGGCAGTTATTTTTAAATCCATAAAGCAAATTGTATTTAAACGATGAATTTGGGTTTTAATCGATAAAATTTTTCGCTAAAATATAAAAATATTTTAAAAATCCTACTTTTCAAAAAAATATTATCTTTAGTTATATTCTTTTAGAAGGTATAAAAACTAAAATACTGGTAACTCTTAAGCTGCTTCAAAAGATTTAAAATGATCGTATAACTCTTTACAACCAAAACCAACTATAGACAGTTGCTTGTTTATTTTTAGAGACTCTGTATGTAAATCAGCTAGGGCATCTACACCAAAACGATCAACACTTTCTAATCCCTCTATACTGATAGTAAGATGATCAAATTTTCTGAATGCTTCTTGGAATTCCAAACGAAATGATTCAACATTGTCTTTGTTCAAAATACCTTTTAATTTGAAGAAATTATTACAGTTAGTAATTCTTAATTCCATAGTACATAAATTTTAATTCAACAATAAATTTGGGCTATTAATCGTATGGTTGTGGTGTAAATATAGGTACTTACATCAAAAATGACTTTATTTTTCGATAAACCCATTTTTACTAACGTTGAATGTATTACGAATGTCAATTTCATCGATAAGATACAGTTTTGGCATGATTTTTTGTTTACATTTACCCGAAATTACTATTGAAAACCTACAACTATGAAAAAATTAATAACTCTATTGTGTTTTTTAGTTTTTAGTCTCACAAATGCCCAAATCAATAAAGACTCAGACATTAAAGCTATTAATAAGGTATTAAAAAAGCAGCGTATTGCATGGTCTAACAATGACATTGAAGGGTTTATGGAAGGCTATTGGAAAAGTGATTCCTTAGCGTTTTATGGTAATAAAGGTGTGACTTATGGATGGGAAAACACATTAGACCACTATTTAACCTATTACCCTACTGCAGCTTATACTGGTAAATTAAGTTTTAAAATAAATGCTGTTAATAATATTGCTCCTGACTCTTATTATGTTTTAGGCGAATATCACATTAAACGTGAAGTTGGTAATGCTGACGGCATTTTTATGTTAGTATTTAAAAAGATTGATGGCGCATGGAAAATTATCGCCGATACATCTACTTAATGCACTCAATATTTATCACACCTAGTAAACTAATCAGCTGTAATATTTAGTTGTTTTCGCATTTTCTTGGTCATACCCTTTACAACCATTTCATAAGAATGATCTATTAACTCTTTAATGAGTTTAGGCTCTAATTCGCCTTCGTAAATATATAATGTATTCCAGTGCTTTTTACTCATATGGTATCCTGGACGAATGCTATTGTACTCTGCACGTAAAGTTTCAGAATATTCTGGATCTGCTTTTAAGTTTATAGCGGCCTCACCTCGTTCCCACCATTTTAAAGAAGCTAAAGCAAACATTTTACCTAAAACCTTAAAAACTAAAGTATCTTCATCAAAAGGAAAATCTTCTGTTGTTCCTTTTTTACTCAAGCAATACGTTCTTATTTGTTCTATATTCATTTTAACAATCGCTCCATTACTTTATCTGGATGTTTTAACTCAGTAAATCCATACTGTTTATATAAACCATGGGCATCAGCTGTTTTTAACATCCAAACGCTACAGTTTTGTAGTTTCTTATCTTTAATTACAGCATCTATTAATTGTTTAGAATAGCCTTTTCCACGATACTCTGGTAAAATAAAAACATCCATGAGATAGGCAAAAACCGTATAATCAGTAGCTATTCTGGCAAATCCTATTTGTTTTTTGTTAATGTAAACACCAAAACACAAACAATGCTCTATTGATGTTTTAACTTCATCGTAAGTTCTTCCTTTAGCCCAATAACTCTCGGTTAGAAAACCATGTATTACATCTAATTGAAGCTTACTTTTATCTGTAGATATTTCTACTATCACTCTAATTTCTTTATATGATTATTCTCAATTTGTAAAGCTGAATAGTCCAACTTCCACCCTATAGTTTCTACAATGGTTTCAATCAACAAAATAGTATCTAACGCTTCTTGCTGAGCTATTTGAATTAAACCACTTTCTGGAATTTTTGCTTTAATGTGTACCTTTGCTTCATTATGTAAATCTGTTAAATCACTGGCTTCAAACTTATTAAAATAGCCATCTGACTTATCGTAATAATTTAAATTGGTTTCAATAGATAGTACTTCAGGCTGCGGAAATTTTTCTAAGATTATCCTTTTCTTATCTGTATCTGATATTAGCTGAATTTTAGACAAATCATATCCCACATGGGCTTTGGCATTAATTACTACCAAAGCTTTCTTCTTGCTTGAAATCAATTTTAAAAATTTTTGCTTTACATCTTCATAATGGTAAATCTCTGCAAAATCGCCTTCAACAGTAATAAATTTGCACACCTTTTTAATCTTATTTAATAAAATAGTAGACTGTGCATTAACCAATTGTTTTTTCTTAAATGATTTTATGAGGGTTACTGCACCCAGAGTAACCAAAATTGCTATAATTATTGCTATAAAAATTTCCATTATTCAATTACTTTATATAGAATAGGTTTACTTGGCGTAGCATCGTTTTCAAAAGGTGCTATTTGTAAATTCAAAACGTATAGACCATCCTCTACATGATTTGGCACATAAATAAACTCTGTGATAGTAGCATCTAAGCGCAGTTTTCCTTTAGTGTTCCAAAATGCATTATGTGCCAATAACTGGCATTCATCTTTCTCTTTGTCCACACTTGGCAAATCTATCAAAAGGTGTTTTATTCCCTTTTGCTTTAAATGTATTGCTGCCTCTTCTAACAAATAGGTAGGGTTTGTATTAGAGTACTGTCTTATTAGTTTTTCTGAAGTATTGGGTATGGTACGTATCACAATTGCATCTCGCTTTTTATTGCCTAATGCAAATTGTATTTGCTTTTTGGATATCACAAAATCTTCTCCCAGTTTTTCAGGAGCTACAGTAACTACTTCTGCTAAGAAAAAAAACGTTTTTAAATTTTTATTGATTGAGTGGATCTCCTCAGTGATGTGCCCCACACATTCAGTATGTGTACCATGTGCATGAGGATTAAATTGAATATTATTAAAATTTATACAAGCACCATCTTTTACTGTTGCAATCCAATCTCGATCTTTAGCAGGTTCTATTTTAGGTGCATCAACATACCACGCATTTACATTATCTTTTGATGCTCGCAGTGGCATGGAAATATCTAATGGCTTAGATAAATCAATTTTTATTTTTCTAGAATTGTATTGGATTGTTGCTATCAAGACAGATTTAATTTAAAAAGATTAGAGGCAATACCATCACTTAAAAATTTACCTTTTTTTGTAGTTAAAAGTTTATCATCATCAATATACAATAAATGTTCATTTATAAAAACTTTGGCTTGCTGTAACAAGTACTTTTTGTAAGTACTCCCAAAGTCTCTTTCTACTTTATCTAATGATACGCCCCAGATTGTTCTAAGCCCCGTCATAATATATTCATTAAACTTATCGGTTAAGGAAAGCGTTTCAACTTCTAAGGGTAATTTGTTTTCTCTAATACTCTTAATGTACTTTATATTATTAGACACATTCCAGCTACGTTGGTCACCATTAAAAGAATGTGCAGAAGGACCAACACCTAGATACGGTTTCCCTTGCCAATATGCTGAATTATTCCTGCTAAAAAAGTTTGGCTTTCCAAAATTTGAAAGTTCGTAATTTACAAAACCTGCGGCTTCTAATCTCTCTACCAAAATCTGAAACTGTTCCTGTGCTAAATTGTCATCAACATTTTCAATAATTCCTTTGCTAATAAAAGTTTCTAAAGCTGTTTTAGGCTCTACTGTTAGCGCATAACATGAAATATGAGGTATGTTATAAGATAATGCTGTTTCTATATTAGCTATCCATTCTTTATGACTTAAACCTGGGATACCGTAAATTAAATCGATAGAAATATTTTTGAAATACTTCGTTGCTTCATACAAACTTACCTTTGCTTCATTTGCATTGTGTGCACGATTCATCAATTTTAAATCTCTTTCAAAAAAAGATTGAACACCAATACTTAGTCTATTAATTGATGTTTTTGTTAAGCTTTTTATTTGTTGAGCTGATAAATCGTCTGGATTGGTTTCCAGAGTAATTTCAGGATTATCTGTAACTTTAAAGTTTTCGTAAACTGTATCTATTAATAATTCCAATTCAGAGACAGTTAGCAAGCTTGGAGTGCCACCACCAAAATAGATAGTTTCGATTGTTTTATTTTGAAACTCGTCTTGTCGCAGTAATAGTTCTTGAACTAAACATTGAATGAGTTCCTCTTTCTTTTTTAATGACGTAGAAAAATGAAAATCGCAATAATGACATGCTTGCTTGCAAAAGGGTATGTGGATATAGATTCCGGCCATAAAAAAGACAAGATATTAAACTTCTTGTCTTTTACAACTTTATAGAATTATTTTTTAAACTAAAATGGATATACGTCGTTAATATAACCGTCAGTAATCTCAATAGTTTCATTTCCATTTACAGCGGTAAGAGAGAACGAGCCTTTAATTTGATTAATTCCAAAACCTGTTAAATGCTCATCAATTTTAAATATTCCAGATGTTTTATATTCAATAAACTCACCTGTACTAGGATCATATCTTGAAAAAGAGATTTTATTGTATGTACTATTCTCATCAAACTGGAAACTCCCTATTGAATCAACATCTCCATAAATAATAACATAAGATATACTATATGCGTTATCGCTATAGTGGTTATAAGAACGAGGACTACCAGCAAAACCTCCAGAAGAACTTGAACTAGTAGCATACCAATTGTTCCCATCAACTACGGCAGAAACTTCTAATCCAGATATTTGAGGCATGATTTCTCTATATTCTACATTAAAACTACCCTCGGCATATCGAGTTTCTGAATCAATATCATATTCATCTTCATATAAATTTCCAGAAAATTTAGCTGCTACTCTTTTATTCGCTTCATCAATACCTATCAGTTCAAAATTAAAATAGTTAGATTTAAAGTATTCGAAAGCCCAGTACGAATTTGGAAATCCACCAGATCCACTTTCATTAGCAAGTGCTGTTGCTGAACCTAAATTTCCATATACATTGAATTGAACACCAAAACTATCACCATTATCTGTAGTACCAAGAACTTCCATTGTATTTTCTGATCTTAACGCAGTCCAATTCGAAATATTAACATCTTGGTTTTCAAATTTGTACAAAAAAGAGTCTTTATTATCAATTTCATTAGAATCACTATCGCTTGAACAAGAAACAATAAATAAAAACAGAAATAGAGTACTTAACGCATTTAGAATTTTCATGTAATTTGGAGTTTAATTCGTTTACCCCAAATATACCAAAATAACCAACTTAAAAAAGAATAGTCTTACAAATTAACCAACTTTATCAGGGTTATTTTTTACAAAACTAGCCCAACCCGAATAACTCTTACCAACTTCAATTCGCCCAGAATTATAAAAGTGACACACCGCTGCAGCTAAACCGTCTGTAGCATCCAAATTTTTTGGTAACGTTTTTAAACCCAATAAACCTTGTAGCATTTTTGCCACCTGTTCCTTACTAGCATTACCATTACCTGTAATGGCCATTTTTATTTTTTTAGGAAGGTATTCTGTAATCGGTATTTGCCTGCTTAAACCTGCAGCCATTGCTACGCCTTGTGCTCTTCCTAGTTTTAACATACTTTGTACATTTTTACCGTAAAATGGCGCTTCAATAGCTATTTCATCTGGATGATGGGTATCTATAAGCTCTATAGTGCGTTCAAATATGAGCTTTAACTTTAAATAATGATCGTCATACTTTTTTAAGTCTAACTCATTGAGCTGCAAAAATGTCATTGTCTTTCCAACTACTTTTATAAGACCAAACCCCATGATAGTGGTCCCAGGATCAATCCCCAATATTATTCTTTCCTTTTGCATTAACTTCCACAAAAATAGCAACCACTTAGTGATATAGACACACCAAAGGTTACTGTTAATAAATCTCCATTAAAAGCACCAAAACCATCTGAGATAGGACTAAAATCTTTTCCAAAACCAAAAACATAAGACGTATCCATGTAAAAGGTTAAACTATCTGAAATACCATAATGCAATTCTATACCTGTTATAGCATTAATAAACGACACATCATTATTTCCATAATTACCCAACGGGTTAATTATACTAATGCCAGGACCTGCGTGTAAAAAAGCCCCCACTCTTTGCGAAAATCTTAAAATTCTAGATGCATCATAAACGCCTTGTAAATTGATGCGTGTATAGTTTAATTTAAATTCTGGAGATGCATTATCATTTGAAATTCGATTAAAGCCATAATCTAATTTTGCTCCAAGTTGTGACGTCAACATGTATTGAACACCTAAATTTACAGTTGGAAAATTAATTGATTTCCCTTTAAAAGTAGTCACAAATCCATCTGAAGATGGGTTATTTATTCCTAACGCAATTTGTGCCTTTAGTTTACTTGTATCACCTTGTGCTAAACCATTAAAGCTGCACACAAATAAGAGCATACTAAAACTAATGGTTTTAAGTATGACTATTTTTGGGTTCATAATTAGTTTAATGACTATTTTGCAATTAGAAATGCTACATAACTCGCTACCATACAAAACTAAACAATTCTTTTTTGTACTTATTAAGTTAAGTATTGTAATTGGAGCAGGATACTTCATTTATGAAAAACTAGCTAAAAACGATACCTTAAGTTTTTCAAGTTTTATTCAATTTACATCAAAAAACGGTGTTTTTACTTTAAAAAACATCCTTTTTTTAATGATTTTATCCTTTTTTAATTGGTTTTTAGAAATTCTAAAATGGCAATTATTAGTCAATTCAGTACACAAAATCAATTTTAAAAATGCTCTTGCACAAAGCCTAGGTGCACTTACTGCTTCTCTTTTTACACCTAATAGAATAGGCGAATATGGTGCAAAAGCAATATATTACATACCTTCATTAAGAAAAAAAATCATGTTAACAAACCTCATAAGTAATATGCTTCAAATGAGTGTAACTGTACTTTTTGGAATTTTTGGTTTTGTATTATTTGTGAGTAAATACGAGGTTTCAATTGACTATTATAAAATTACCCGATTTACCTTAATAAGTATACTAGTTATTATTTTTGCTAGTTTAGGAATAAAACAAAACCGATTCAAAATAAAGGGGTTTTCAATACAAAAGCTAAAAACATTTGTAATTACATTTCCAAAAAGCAAATTGTTATATGGGTTTATTTTATCCCTTTTACGTTATATGATTTTTTCATTTCAGTTTTTCTTTATTCTTCAATTATTCAAAGTAAACCTTTCTTATTTTGAAGCAATGACCATAATTACCTCAATGTATTTAATTTCATCTGTAATTCCATCCATTTTTATTTTTGATGTTATTATTAAAGGCAGTGTTGCTATTTTTTTATTTTCATTTTTATATATAGCCCCCATTACAATAGTATGTACTGTAACACTTATGTGGCTATCAAACTTTGCTATCCCAAGCTGTTTAGGAAGCTTTTATGTACTTAATTTTAAACTTCCAAAAACTAATAAATGATTATTGCTAGCATCATCATTTCAGTGTTGTATCTATTACTAATAGGTCTTTTTATTTTTGGCTTTGATAAAGTTGAACTCATGGCATTTAATGATATTCCTGCAAAAACCAAGTTTTCTGTAGTTGTTCCATTTAGAAATGAGGCTAAAAATTTACCTCAATTATTACAATCTATGCTCCACTTAAATTACCCCAACTCTCTTTTTGAAGTTATTTTAGTGGATGATGACTCTGAAGACGACTCTGTTGATGCTATTAATACATTTTTAAACACCTTCTCCCAAGATAATGATAGAGCAATTGCTGTAAAAATAATTAAGAATAAACATATTTCTAATTCTCCTAAGAAAGATGCTATAACTACTGCTATAAATATTGCAAAACACGAGTGGATTTTAACAACTGATGCTGATTGTATATTACCTAAGTTTTGGCTTGACAGTTTTGATGTTTTTATACAGCAACATAACCCAGTGTGTATTGTTGCCCCTGTTACTTATATAGATAATAATACGTTTTTAAACCGTTTTCAACAATTGGACTTTTTTAGCTTGCAAGGTGCTACAATAGGTGCTTTTGGGATAAAAAAGCCTTTTTTGTGTAATGGTGCAAATTTTGGATACACCAAGACTGTTTTTAAAAATGTAAACGGTTTTAATGACAACAATTCCATAGCTAGTGGTGATGATATTTTTCTTTTAGAAAAAATAATAAAAAAACATCCTGAATATGTAAAATATCTAAAACATGAACATGCTATTATTTCTACAAGATCACAACCTACGTGGCATCAATTAATTACTCAACGTATACGTTGGGCTGCAAAAACTAGCAACTATAATAATTGGTTTGGGAAGTTTACAGGAATAGTGGTTTTTTTTATGAATTTTATCATTGCTGTACTTCCTATAATTGCACTTATTGGGTTTTATAATATTAAAGTGTGGCTCTATATTTTAGTTATTAAATTGAATATTGACTTCTTATTACTCTATAAAACTTCTGCTTTTTTTAGCCAGCGAAAAGCGTTTAGAAGTTTTTTAACCAGTTTTTTTCTTTATCCTCTTTTTAGTGTTAATGTGGCTTTGCTTTCTATGTTTAAAAACTACGAGTGGAAAGGGAGATCTTTTAAGAGATAATTTATTAGATTTAGTACATGAAACTACTTGATAAAACTACTAACCCCGCATTTACAAGTTATTTTTTTAATGACGATAGACCAGCATCTAAAAAAATGACTGTAACCGGTATTTTCATCAAGTCTATGCTTTCTATATGTATTATGTTTATTATTTCCATAGGTATTTGGAAATTATATAGCGAAGGCAATGACATAAAATGGTATTCCATGGGAGGTATGTTAGCAACCATAATTATTAGTATAATAATATCAGTAAGGCAGCATTGGGCACATATTTTAGTACCGTTATATGCTATTGCTAAAGGCTTCTTTTTAGGTGCTACAACTGCTTATGTACATGCTCGGTTTCCAGAGTTCCCTTATCAAGCCATTGGCATCACTATGACAACATTTTTAGTGGTTTTATTGCTGTACCAAACACGAATAATTGTAGTTACAAAAAAACTAAGAAGTGTAATAATTACTGCTGTTACAAGTATTTTTGTTATTTATATTATTTCTTGGATATTAGGCTTTTTTGGTATCAAGGTATTTATTTGGGGCACTTCTTGGCCAGCGATAATTTTTAATGTAATTGCGGTAGTTTTTGCTTCTTTATCACTTTTATTAGATTTTGATTATATAGAAAGGCACAAAAACAAATCTCCAAAATATAAAGAATGGTTAGCTACTTGGGGATTACTTGTAACACTGGTTTGGTTATATGTAGAAGTGTTACGCTTGATGCGTAAACTGGCGATTAGATTTTAATTAGTTAACCTTAATAATTAATGGTAACTCAAATTCTGTTCTAACTGGCTGACTCATCTTAATTGCAGAAGTAATATTAGGGAGCTGCTCTAGACTCTTTAATAGCATTTTTTCTAAGTTTGGTATTTCTTGCTTTGTAAGTGAGTCCATTTCTGCTCCAATTAACGTAATAATGCCTTTTTTAGAAACCCTTAGCTTAAGCATTAAAGTATCATTAACATCTTTAGTAACTACTATATTTTGTTGTTGTAAATAGGTACTCATTTTAGCATAAAGCGTACTTTCAAAACATACTTTTTTATTTGTTTTAGCAATAATAGTATCGCATTGAGAAAAACTTGGGTACATATCTACCTCATCCCAATTAAATGTTTTTAAATCTTCTTTTAAAATAGCCTCTGGCGTAGTTTTTTTTACATTAAAATAATCGCAAGAATATACCACTAAAACTAAAAGAATAATATAGCACTGTCTCATAGATAGCTTATGAAACGGAAAAGTACAATTTTTTTGAAATTATATGTAATATTTATTTCAAGATATGCTTTTAGTCTGTCCCATCTTTTTGGTCTTTAAACTGTTCTTCTTTTAATTTACTTATGTAATGGTCTACCATTTCGTTCATTCTACCTTTTGGAAATTTCTTTTTCACGGCTTCAAAAGCTTTTATTTTAGCATCATAATCTTCATAGTATTTTTCTAAAATTACAGCTAATTTAAAATGTAGAAATTCATTATCTGGTGATTCACGTATAGCCTTTTTTAGAGCCTTTATAGCCTCTGGATATTTTTTTTGGTAACTAAATGCTTTTGCTAGAGTACTATACTCATGGTGTAAGGGTTTATCTAAAAAAGAAAGTGCTTTATTAAGGAACTCCTCGGCTTTTGGGTAATTTTCTAATTCAAGATAATAACTACCTATTGTATACAGCGCATCAGTATCGGTTGGGTTGTACTTTAATGCCATTAATCTATATTTTAAAGCTTCTTTGTATTAGTAATGATACCCATAGCACAGACTTAACTTTTCATAAATAAACTCTGAAGTTTCTCCAAGTTCTATTAATTGTTTAAACCATTTACCTGCCTTTCTGTAATCTTGTTGCCAATAGTAATTTTGGGCTTTTAAATTTATGAGTTCAATATTCTTAGGATAGGTTTCCAGTCCTATACTTATCAAAGAATCTACTGCAGTGTATCTACGCTTTTGTAAATTGTATTTAGCAACTTTATAGATAGCTTTTTGATGTACATTATCTAAATTAAAAGCTTTGGTAAAACTTTTAATCGCTAAGGAATCCTTAATTTGTTCTTGTACCAAACCCAGCTCATAATGGTAATTTGGGTTGTTTCCATGTATAGAAATTAGTGTTTTATACATTACCAAAGCTGTTTCAAAATTTTTAGTCTTTGAAAGTAATTTTGCAAATTCGTATTTCAATAAAATGTTATCGGAATATGCCTCAATAGCAGCTTCAAAATTGCTAAGAGCCAGATCATAATTTCCAATTGCTACATATGCTTTTGCTATTTTCTCAAATATTTCATCCTGATTTTTATGTAATTTGTACTGGTTAATAGCTTTAGTATAATTACCATTTAGAAATAAACTATCTGCAATGTTTAAAACCGAAGTTTGTGCTTCGGTTTTAAAAAATAGTGTTAGAAACAATAAAAAGGTTATTCTCATCTAATCTACTACTTGAAAAACTATTGGTAATGCATATGGTACGTTTACTTTTTTCCCTTTTTGTTCTCCTGGAATCATTTTTGGCAAAGCGTTAATAACCCTAATAGCTTCTTTTTCCAGTTCTGGGTGTGGAGCCCTTGCCTTTACATCTATTATATCTCCTTCTTTACTTATCTTAAAAATCACATGAATACGCTGCCTACCTTTTAAATTTAAATCTTTGGCAAGCTCTGTATTGAAACTTCTACTTACAAACCTTGAAATAGTTTCGGAGGTACATTTTTTTCGTTCTTCATTAAGTTCAGAATCACATTCAGGAAAAGTTGGTACGCGCTCAATAAATCCGAAAGGCACTTCTATTTCATCAGATATCTGATTTTCTTTATTTGCGTTAACTTTAGTTATATCTCCTCCAAATATTATTCTTGTATTATCTGATTTTACAATGATTTTATAATATGTATCTGTACCAGGAATCTTTCTATTGATATAGTCTTCTAATATTTTTGTTTTGTCAGCAGTTGAAAGCTCTTTAAAGTTACTTATCTGCAATGTTATTACACCATCCTTAATGCTTTCTTTAATCTGACTATCTTCTATTTTATCTTGATTAACAATTTCTTTTGTTTCTTCCTTTGAACAAGAACTATAGATAAGCATTATTAGAATTACTGGAAGTAGTATACCGTATTTCCATAAACTTTTTTGTTTAGATTTAGATTTTTGTAACATAATAATTCGTTTTTTGATTAATGATTGTTTAAAAAATGGATTGATGAACGAGACATTTTTAGTCTCAAATACTTGTGATAGCAAATTTTTATAGTATTGGGATTTTCCTTGATATTGCAATGCTTTAGCATCAGCTATGTATTCGTGTATGGCCTGAATTCTTCTTTGGTAGGCATAAACCAAGGGATTATACCAAAATACAATTTTAAGCCCCTCAAAAAACAACAAGTCTAAACTGTGTTTTTGTTTTATATGAATTATTTCATGTTGAAGTATAGTCTCTTTTTCTTTTGCTGGTATATTGTCCCCGAGAAAAACATAGTTGAAAAAAGAAAATGCAGATGCACTATCGGGAAGCTGTATAATAGTATAATTTCCTTGACGTTGTTTCGGACTCGTTATTATCAATTTTATGATTCTAAAAACCTTAAAGAAAAATAATACAGTAATTAGAGTCGTTCCTAACATAAACAGAATTTTCCACGACATAAAATTTACTGTTTCAAGTACTACGGCATCCAAACGAGTTTTAGAAACAGCATCTGTTTTGGTCGCTCCAATAAGTATTTCTGGTAAGTGAATCATATAATCCTGTGGAACTATCTCACGAAATTGAGGTATTTTAATCAACGGAATTAGTGTAGATAAAACTGGAGTTATTAGGAGATAACATCTATTCCAATTAAAAAATGTCTCTCTCTTTAAAAACGCATCGTAAATAATTAAAAAGAGTAACTGAAATATTATGATTTGTATGATATAATATAGCATTTTAATTCTCTTCTTTATTAATATCCTTTAAAACAGTTTCCAAGTCTTTTATATCCATATCATTCTTTTTAACAAAGAAAGACACCATACTTTTAAAAGATCCTTGAAAGTAATTGTCTACCAATTTATTTATAGATTGGTTGCTGTAGTCTTGTTTTGCTATTAGCGGAAAATACACATGCCCTTTCCCTTGTTTTTCATAATCTACAAACCCTTTATTTTCTAGAATCCTTACTATTGTAGATACCGTGTTATATGCAGGTTTCGGCTCTGAAAATTGCTCAATTATGGCTTTTACATTAGCTTTTTCTAATTGCCATAAAATTTGCATAATATCTTCTTCTGCTTTTGTAAGTTGTTTCATTTTATTGCGAATTAAAGCATTCAACTAAAAAGTTAGTTGAACAAATGTAACTAAATTTTTAGTTTTAACTAAATTTTTAGTTTAAAATGTAACATAATAGCTATAAATGCGTCTTAATTAATAGAAAACAAACATTTATGGACATAATTTTAATTGTTATTGCAGCACTTTTTATGCTGCTTGGTATACTTGGTAGCTTTTTACCTGTATTACCAGGACCTATTACAAGTTGGGTTGGTTTACTCATTATACATTTTACTGATGCAATACCAATGAACACAACATTCTTAGTAGTTACATTTATTATTGCAGCTTGTATATGGGTATTAGACTACATTATTCCTGCTATTGGTACTAAACGTTTTGGCGGATCTAAATATGGTATGATAGGTACTACTTTAGGTTTAATTATTGGTTTACTATCTCCAATCCCTGGTGGTATTATTATTGGGCCTTTTGTTGGAGCTTTAATAGGCGAACTAATTAATAAAAATGATTCTAAAGTGGCTATAAAAGCTGCTTTCGGGTCATTTATTGGTTTTATAACTTCCACCTTTCTAAAATTTATCGTGGCTATCGTTTTTCTTGGTCTTTATTTTGGAAAACTTTCTGAATATAGTAACACGCTTTTTAACATATAGCTATAATGAAGTAGCCCTGTGGGTCTCTCACCTCCACAGGGCCTGTAAATTGCTATTATCAACAAAAAAATCGAGGGATTAATTAATCTGATATGTTGACTCTTCAAAGATACCAATAAGTTTTTTCTTCCAGCTGTGGAAAAACCGTAACATTGTTACGGTGAACTTATAAAACTCTGTTAAATAAAGGCTTGAGAAGCTATAAAAAGCTAAGTTTTTTCTGAAATCTATTTTCTTATAAGGAAATAAAGCGAATGCTTATTAGATAAAACCCTTACTGCGCGCTGCCTTTAGTAAGGATTCGTCTTGTCCGTCTTCAATGTCAAAAAGTTCTTTCAACTGTTTTTTTCTTTTCTCTACCGCACTTAGAGATATATCTAAATGAGAGGCTAGGTTTTTGGTTTTCACTCCTTGAGAAAGTAAATACAATATTTTTCTATTCTTATCATCAATTACTATATCGCTGGTAATTGATTTTCTAATAAAACTATTTACAGTACCGCTATAAAAGGGAGGGTTATTAAGTACGGCTTGAAAAGCACTAGCAAGCTCACTTGATGTTAAATCACTCTTAATTAAAAACCCTTCAGGATCTATATTTTTTATGATATTATGAATCCTAAATGACTCATTAAACATAGTGAGAATTATAATTTTTGCATTAGGTAAAACTTTGCGTACATATTCTGCTAAATCTTCTCCAGAATTCATACGTCCATCTGATGATGGCGGTAAACTTATATCTACAAATAGTAAATCGTAAGGTAAATTATTATCTACAGATTTATTTATATAAACTAAGGCCTCATCACAGTTATTAGCTATATCAATGTCTAGCTGTTGGTGTTCCTTTTTGGTAAATTGTAATGTATTTTGATACCCTTCAATAATTATAGGGTGATCATCAATCATTAATATTCTAATTTTTTCGGGTTGGTTCATAAGTTACAAATATTGGGTTGGAATCTTTATACTTACGGTTGTTCCTATATTTTTTTGAGATTCGATATGTATAGTACCATCAACTTCTTTAATCCTTGCATTCATGTTTTTAAGCCCAATTCCTGATTTAGCCTTATTAACATCAAAACCAGAACCGTCATCTTCTACTTTTAAGCAAATTACGTCATTTTCCAATCTTATCCCAATATTTATGTGTTTAGCATTGGCATGTTTATGAATATTGTGTAGTGTTTCTTGTAAAATACGGTAAATGTGAATTTTAGATTTATTGGATACACTATCCCAATTTATATCATCATCATGATTTATAGTATAACTTAATTTATAAACTGTTGTTTGTGTTTCTACCAAAGATTTTATGAGATCAATAAAACCAGAACCAGAAACAAAATCTGTATTTAATTCGTGAGACACTTTTCTAATATCGTCCTCAATAGTTTTAAGTTCGCTTATGTATTGCCCTCTGGTTTTAATAGCCTCATTTGTATTGTTCATATTCAGGCTATCCAAACTTAACCGGGTACCAAATAACCTACCTAGTACACCATCGTGAAGCTCTTGAGAAATACGCTGCTTTTCTATTGTTCTTGCTTCCTCTACCTTTTCATGCTCTCCTAGCATTAAATTATAAATCTCTTCGTTTGCTTCCTGCTGTTGTTTTGCAAATTTTAATTCTTTGTTTTTTGCACGTTGCGATATAATAATATATACCAGTACCCCAGCTACTAATAAAACACTAGATGTTATAAATAACCACATACGCTCTCTGGCAATACGAATGTTTTCTTGTTCTATTTGTTTTGTTTCAAAACGAATACGAGCTGATTTATTTCTTATTTTTCTTTCAGCCCTTTGGAGACTGTCACTAAGCTTTACGTAAGCTCTAAGATGTTTTGCTGCCTTCTTACCATTTTCTATTTTTGATAGAAGCATTAAAGATTTTAACAGATCATCATTATGATATTTTTCAGAAATTCTTTTAGCTTTATAAGCATAATATCTAGCAGAATCCTTTTTTCCAGTATTATTATAATACTCAGCAAGATGTTGATTTATAATTATAGAATTATAATTACTAAGACTACTACTTTCTGTAATTCTTAATGCTCTTAAGTAGATTCCTGGTAGTTTATCATATTTTTTTGATAAAAAAAATGTGTGGGCATAATTATCGAGAACTAAAGCATAAAAGTCTGGTCTTTCATTTATTAAATCTTTATTATCAAGTATTTTCTCAAACTCATTAATAGCAAGATCATATTTACCTGAACGTCTGTAGGTCTTGGCTAAATTATTTAATGAATTATCTATACTAGCCTTGAAATTTCCTGACAAACCCCTCTTAATATCTAAAGCTATAAGATAATATTTAATAGACTCTTCATATTCTTCCAATTCATCATATACTATACCTAAATTGTTGTAAGCATAAGATATATATTGTTTAGCTTTGTTAGAAGAATCTAATGATTCTAAAAGAGATATCACTTCAATTGAAGTAACTTCACTTCCTAAATAATCTTTTTCGTTTTTTTGAATTACAGCAATACCATATAGGGTCATACCTAACTCTAAATCCTTATTTAATTTTCGGAAAATTTTTTCGGCTGTATGGTAATAAATATATGCACTATCTGATTGACCTATTGTCTTTCTATATATTTCTCCAATTGAAAAGTGAGCCTTCGCAACAATAAGTGAATCTTGTATATTCTTTTTATTCAGATAATGACTTTGAATAGAATCTATTAAATCAAAACTTTTTTCTTGACAATTGGCAAAACCAAAAACAAATAATATAAATATATAAAGAAAAGAAAGTTTCAATTTTAATAGCTATTTAGTACATTTAATCAAAAATATTTATATTTTTTTAATTAAAACAAAAAAGGTTTCCCAAATAAATTTGGGAAACCTTATATCTGTACTTAGATTTTGTTTTTTATTTAATCATCTGCATTTCCACCAGTATAAATCTTCGGTTGTGTTTGCGGGTCTGTCAATAAATCATCTTCATTTAAATCTTGTTTTACACAAGATGTTAATGATGCAAATAATACTGCTAAAATTAAAGTAATTTTTAGGGCTTTCATATGTATTCAATTTTAAGGTTAAACTATTTTTCTCTTAAACTTTAGTAGTCAAAACCAAATACATTTTGATTTTGACAGAGGGAAAAATGGATAATTAATTAAAATCGAATGCAACGAAGCAAACAAAGCTATTTTCTTTTGAGGGGATTTGAGACCGAGGGGGGTCAAAAAAAGGATTAATTAAGCTTTAATGTGAGCGGAGGGATGTAATGCTCTAAAGCACTGCTAAATTACATGCAATAAATACGAGAAACGCAATATAATCGATGAAGTGTAATTTTAATCGATGAAATACATAATTATGTTGATTATATCAAAATAAGTGATTATATCGATCTATTAATTTGTAAGATATTAATTACCAATACTATAGCGTAGATTTACTTTTTACCAAGGTAGTCTTTACTATTTTGGTAGTGTAATCATCTTTAGCTTCAGCTGTATTATTTAGTCGTTCTATTAATAATTGGGCTGCCTTTGCTCCTATTTTTTTAGCATGCTGACGGATAATAGTCAACTTAGGTACTGAATGGATAGATACAGATTTACTTGAAAATCCAACTACTGAAACATCTTTTGGCACTTTCTTTTTAAAATCTCTTGCCATATTTATAGCAACAACTCCTGATGTACTATCGGCAGATACTACACCATCTATCTTTTTATACTTTTTGTATAGTCGTTTAATTTTTTGCTGAACATCATCTCCTTTCTTTATTCTTAATACATGCGTATTTAAATTCTCTTCTAACATGGCTTTATTGTAGCCACGTTCTCTTAGCTTACCTACACTTATATTATCTATATTACTCATAAAAACTATATCTCGCCTTTTTTCTGCTATTAAGCTCTTGGTAGCATTGTAAGTTGCTTCAAAATCATCAACAATTACTTTATCACATCTAACATCATGTGCTACCCTATCAAACATCACTATTGGTAAACCCTTACTAATGGTTTCCTTAAAATGATTTATTTCATTTTTGGTTTGTGTTTCTTCGGCAATACTTAAAATAAAACCATCAACACTACCATTAGCCAAAAGTTGTAAGCTATCTTTTTCTTTTTGAAGTGATTCATTGGATATACAGGTTATAATATTATACCCATGTAAGTTTGCTTCTCGTTCTATTCCAAAAAGTACTTTTGCTAAAAAGTGATTAAGAATATCTGGGATAATTACTCCTATAGTTTTTGTTTTATTCTGCTTTAGGCTTAATGCTACTTTATTGGGTTTATAATTATATAGTGCAGCTAATTCCTTAACCTTTTTTCGTGTGTCTTCTCCAATTTCTTCACTATCATTTAACGCTTTTGATACTGTTGAAATTGAAACACCTAGTTCTTTAGCAAGCTGTTTTAGGGTAACCATAAGGAATAATTGATTAAAACGAGAATGCAATTTACAAAAATAGAACCCTAAAAAACTAAATTTTCGGCAATTGCGGCTTAAATAATAGTAACTGGCAGCTTGGTTTCTGCAGATTTATAGACCGCTTCTTGCACTTTTAGTGTTTTTAAGTAATTAGGTCCGTTAGTTTCAAAAGGGGTATTTGCTATTAAATTATCTACAAAATCTTTTTGGAAAATAAAACAACAATCGCCTGCAAAGCCTATATTGTTATGTGTATATATATGTTCTGTTTCTGGTTTCCCAAGTGCTTGTATGGTTATTTTACCATCTGTGTATAAGCGAATAGTACCTTTAGAACCTTCAACCAGATACTCTCCAAAAGTATATCTAGGGTTAGAAAAATTATTTTCATTATACCTGTTGGCATCCCAAAGCGCTGTGGTATCAGATTCAAAATTTAAAAGCATTAGTCCTGCATCTTCGCCTTTTATTACAGGATTTAAACGTTTTAAAATAGCGAATACGCTTTTTACTTCTCCAGCATGATAACGAAACGTATCAATAAAGTGTACTCCTGTTTCGTAAATTAATAACTTTTTATAGTCTCTAAAATAGGGTTGTCTTGATAAATATGCATCTTCTCCCCATCCGTCTCCCATACGAGACCTAAAATTTAAATTGAATAATTCGCCTACTTCATCGTTATTTATCAACTTTTTAATCTCTCTATGCCAAGGTTGAAATCTAAAATTCTCATGCACTACAAACCTCACATTCTTTTGCGAAACATAATCTACAATTCGTTGTGATTCTTCTAAAGTTGGCGCTAATGGTTTTTGACAAATAATATGTACCCCGTTATCTGCAGCAAATTTGCACATTTCGAAGTGAGTCTCTGGCGGAGTAATGATATCTATAAAATCAGGTTTTTCTTGAAGAATCATTTCTTTATAATCTGTGTAGTGCCTTTTTACACCATAAGCATCCATGATGCCTTTTGCACGACCTAGGTTAGAATTACACAAAGCTGTTATTTCTACTTCTGGAATGCGTGTCCATGCTTCGTATTGAAATTGGCTAAAATAGCCTGCGCCTATGGCGACTCCTTTTAATTTAGGCATTGTTTAATTTTTGATTTGGATTCATAAAATACCAACAGAATATAGCTATAAAACCTAGTGCTGCGGCTATATAAAAATACGTTTGATCCGTCCCTGTCCATTCTCGTAAATAAGGAAACGCTAGAGATGTTATAAATGCTCCTATATTACCCGCCATATTCATCATTCCAGACACTTTCCCTGAGTTTTCCTCACCTATATCCATACAAAAAGACCATGACGGACTCAACGTCATATCTGCACCAAAAATGGCTACTGACAAACATAATACGGCTCCTAATGGCGTTTCCATAAATAGACTTGATAAAACTCCTAAAACCACAAGAATAAAACCTATAGTTGCTGGTAATTGTCTGGAAAGTTTCCAATTACCTTTTTTGTAGATGGCATCTACCATAAAACCTGAAGTCCAGTTGCCTACTGCTCCTGCTAAAAGTGGTAGCATGGCATACAATCCTGTTGTAACAAGATTTAAATCGTATTTTACTTTTATGTAAGGAAACAACCAAGTTAACGTGAAATAAAAAATAAAATTACTCCCTATGTATTGTATCATAGTGAGTATAACATTTTTGGATCCTAAAATTTTACCTATAGGTAAATTTCCTCCTTTTTTCTCTACTTGTTGTTGTCTGTTTTTTACTATAAAATCTTTTTCTTTATCATTTAATCCAGGGTGATCTTCGGGTTTATTTCTAAAGAAAACATAAAACAATACGGCAAATAAAACACCTACTGCACCAAAGAAATAAAATATATTGCGCCAGCCCCAATCTTCAATTAAATAGGCTACTAATGGGAGTGCAAATGCTGCACCTAATCTAGACCCTGAGAAATTAATACCTTGAAACGCGCCTCGCTCTTTAGTTGGCACCCATGAAAATGCAGCTCTAGATATATTTGGGAATGCTCCTGCTTCTCCAGCTCCAAAAATAAATCGGAAAAATAAAATAGAAACATAATTCCATGCTACTCCTGTTAAAGATGTAAAAGCTGACCATAAAATCATTATCCAAGTCATTACTTTTCTAACACCATATTTGTCCCCCAAAGCTCCTCCAGGAACTTGAAACAATGCATAACCTAATGCAAACGCACCTAACACCCATCCCATTTCTTTATCGGTTAAAATTAGGTCTCCTGCAATGGCATCTTTTGCTGATGATATACATACGCGATCTATATAAAGCAATAGGGTTATTAGAAAAGAGCCTAAGAAAAATCGATAACGTTTGGAATTGTTAATCATGGTGTTTTAGTTTAGTTATTATGGTTTGAAGTGTGGTTGCATTACCTACATTGCCAGGAAAAACGATATAAGGCAACTTTGAAAATTTGGTTTCGCTTCCCATTTCCCAAGTTGGTATTCCTGGTTGAATTTGTCCCAGTACTTTAGATCGTTTCATACCCAGACCTTTGGTAGCCAAATCATGCGAGGTAATTCCTCCTTTAGCTATTAAATATTTTGGTCTTACAGTGATGCCTTTTACAATATCTACCAGAGCATTAGAAATTTTACTTGCTATAAGCACTGTATCATTAGTAGTTGCTCCAGTTATTAATTTACGACTTGTATATACAATTACATCATGTCCACTTGATATCGTATTATCAATAGCAGAAACTTGTGCTTCTATGTATTCGTTAGCACTATCAGAAAGTATTTTTGACACATCTACTTCAACAATTTGTTTTTCATCAAATAGAGACAATGCATTTGCCAATTGCTCTGATGATTTCTTAACATAAGACCCCACAATGGTTAATCCACCACTTTCATTATTTTTATCCAAGATATCTTTTGGTAATAATAATCCTTTGGGTTTTAAACCTATATAAGAGGGCACAAAAGAACTAGACGTTCTATATATAATTTGCTTTCCTTGCGCTTCAGCCAGCAAAAGTGCAGATGTTACTTTATCTAAATCATAATAACTTAAACTATCAAATACACAATAGGATGTGTCTGGTATCTCTAAAATATTTTCAGCAAGCACATCTAAATTTCGTCTTCTTATTGCTTCAATAGAAAATGAAAACACTTCTGAAGACTTCACTTTCCCATTTGATTTTTCCTCTATATATTCCTTTAAATTTCCTTTTGAATATTTAAACGAATGGTCTTGTGCAAATGGCGTTTCATTTACTGGTGTTAGTAAATCTTCATCCTTAATGTAATGGTTACTATTTAAAGTAACTCTATTACCCTCAAACATCACTGGAATAAAAACTGTGATAGCATTTTCTAACTTTAAATGCTGTTGAAGTGTCTCAGGTTCTAACGGAAAATGTCCACGCAACGTAGAATCACTTCTACTTAAAACAGTAAACTTTTTTTGGGTTAACTCTGATGTCTTCAAAAGGTTTTCAGCAATTTCCTTATAAATTTCTGTAGTTGCTTCTGGTGTTAAACTTCTTGAATTCGTTAATACGTAAAATACTGGTGTACCTTCAATAAATTCTTTAACAAACACATCTATACTCCAAGAACTTAATAGAGGAATACCATATACTGTTTGGTTTCCTGTTGGATCATCATCAATTACAACCAAAATTTTATCCAGCGTAGAAAAAAGCTTTGCATTTTTAGAACGATAATCATTGGTATCTACACTTGGTAAGGTTTCCGTTATATGTTTTAAACTAACACTCACTACTTATCTTTCAATTGCTATTACACGGGCTGGAGCACCATCTCCTTCTTTAATTTTTAAAGGCAATGCTATGAGCTCTACTTTATGTGATGTTAAACTGTCAATATTTGTTAAGCCTTCAATTATTACAACGCCTTCTAGAAGAATTTCATGAATTTTAGTAACTTCAGCTAGATTATTAACATCTGCTACTGATGGCGGTTCCACACCTAGCATTTTTACCTTATTGCTAATACACCAATGCGCTAACGCTTCACTTATTCTAGGTAAATCATCTCTATACTTTTGAGTACCCACATGTTGTGACCAACCCGTCCAAATGATTAAACTATCGCCAGCTGCAAAGTTTTTAATGATGTCTTCTGAAATATGCTCAACACTAACCAATCCTTTAGAATCTACATCGCGAGCATCTACTACCCATGCGCTACCCACAAAATCAGAAACTGGAATTTCATCAATAGTTTGGTTACTTACATTAAAATGAAAAGGCGCATCCATGTGCGTACCAACATGGGAGTAAAACGTTAGCGTGCTAGCATTCCAACCATCTTTATCTTTAGTTTTTGCTGTTTCTTTTGAAAAACCATTGATATCGTTGTGGTATGGCATTGTTAGATCAATAACACGGCTCATATTTTTAAACTTATAAGTTAGCTATTACAGCATCTGCAACATCTGAAGTGCTAGCACTACCTCCTAAGTCTACTGTTAAAACACCTTGAGTTGTAGATTTATCAATAGCTTTCATAATACTATTTGCTGCTTCAGCTTCTCCCAAATGCTCTAGCATTAATGCTGCTGACCAAATTTGTCCATAAGGGTTTGCTATATTTTGACCTGCTATATCTGGTGCTGACCCGTGAATAGGTTCAAACATAGAAGGAAACTCTTTTTCTGGATTAATGTTTCCACTACCTCCTAAACCAAGGCTTCCCATAATAGCTCCTCCCAAATCACTTAGAATATCTCCAAATAAATTTGTTGTTAGTACCACATCAAACTGCTCTGGTTTTAAAACAAACATTGCTGTAGAGTTATCAATATACATTTGTTGGTGCTCTACATCTGGATATTGTGCTGCCACTTCTCCAATCACTCTATCCCAGAAAGACAAACTGTTTATTAAAGTATTAGACTTAGTAATATGTGTTACTTTATTGCGTCTTGTTCTTGCTAATTTAAAAGCATAATGCGCTACTCGCTCAATACCTTTTCTAGTAAAAACACTGGTATCTATTCCCATACCATTTTCAAAATCTGGTAAGTATTGTCCGCCCATTTGCACAAATTCCCCTTCATTGTTTTCTCTTACAATTACAAAATCAATATGCTTTTCAGAACGTATAGGTCTAGTAACACCTGGATAAGTACGAACAGGCCTGTGGTTTACATACTGATTAAAATGTGTACGTACTTTAAATGTATAATCTTTAGCTGGAAGTGTATCATCTACTGCTGGAAGTCCAACAGAACCAAAATACACAGCATCAAATGCTCTTAGTTTATCAATTCCATCATCTGGTAAAAACTGATTGTTTTTTTGATAATAACCAGCACCCCAATCAAACTCTTCTGTTTCAATTGAAAAATTATGCTTCTCAGCAACTGCTTTAATTACTCTTAATCCTTCAGGTACAATTTCGTTTCCAATACCATCTCCAGGTACAACTGCAATTTTGTAATTACTCACTTTTTTGAATTTTATGTTGATTTATTAATAATTCTTTTGATTGGTTAATATGTGACCTTACTAAGGTTTCAGCCTTTTCTCCATCTCCTTCTTCTATCGCTTTAATTATATCAAAATGCTCTTCTAAAGTATCTTCTGGTGTTCTAACTAAACCATGTCCCACAACCTTATCATGTATGTTACTGAAAAAATAAATATTATCTAATGGCGCATTTTCTGTAAGCTTTATTAAAAGTGAATGGAAATTCTCATCAGCCTCAGCATACTCATGTTCATCAATTTTATCTTGATTTACAAAAGGAGTAAAACATGCTTTTAATTTTTCAACTATAAGCTTGTCTTTTTTACTAGCTAGAACTCTGGCAGCCATTCCTTCTAAAGCTTCTCTACACACATATATATCTATGATTTCTTTGTAGTCTAACACTCGTAAATACATACCTCGTCTTGGAATACTTTCAACTAAGTATTCATTTTCAAGAGCCAAAAGCGCTTTCATTAAAGGGGTTCTACTTACACCTAACTCTTCAGCAATTTTTTCCTGAACTATTTTTTCGCCTTGCTTTAATTCGCCATTACGAATCATCTCTTTAAGGCGCTTATATATAGGTTTACTCAAGTCGGTATATTCAATCATAGATGATTTTGCATTTTGTATACAAAATGCAAAAATACAATAATTAAATCAAAGTATATGTATAGCTATTCTTTGATTTAATTATTGATAAAAAAAGTCGTTTTTATAAACTTTGGCTAGTTTTCAACTAAAACTATTCTAAAATCACTTTCTTACTGATTATACCTTTTGTAGTTTTTACTTTTAAAATATAAATACCTGAACTTCCTTTAAAAGGCAAGAAAAAATTATTAGAGTTAACTTTTTTAGTTAAGACAGATTGTCCTGTTATATTAACTATTTCTATTCCTAACGCTGTAGCATCAGATACTACATTGACCTCAAGAATTGATTTTGCTTTATCAAAATAAGTTTCAATTCTATCTGCTTCAGAAGCATATTCATCAGTGCTTAATTGATTTGACTGAGAATTAAGCATTATTTTGAATCTTCCGTGATAGCTATTAGGTTCAAGAAATATTTCAAACGGCGTATTAGTTATATCAAAAACTTCATTCGTTTCTGTATCTTTAACTAATACTGACACATCAGAATTCTCAATAATTTCAGTACTAATTTTAGCAAGCCCTGATGTATTTACCTTTAAGCCCAAATCAAACTCTTGATTATTCTCAAATGACGTTACTCCTTGAATTACAAGCTTTTTGTCATCTAACATCCAATACATATCTTCTTTTGCAACATCAATCATAAAGGCATCATATCCAATATCAAAACTTTGTGATGCGTTAACATCTGCACCCAATACAATTTGGCGTAAGTAACCCTCTGGAGAAGTAAATACCAATTTCAATAATGGTTTTCCTTCTTGTTTTTTATCAGTTTTACTTGCTATTCGTTTTGTAAATAATGAAGTAGTTCCATCTTCTTCTGCAAAAATACGCTGACTATTTTTAAATAGTATATCTCCCCCATCAACCGTTAAGATAGGTGTTCCATTATCATTATCAAATCCATCAAGAGCAGTGGTAACAAAAAAGCCTTGATTTACTGGTATATACTGTCCCGGCACTTTAGTACCTGTTGCAGGGCTTCCTGCATTTGAGGTAGTATTAATTCTTGTATCATTTGATATAGCTGCAGCTCCTCCTGTTAAATTACGTGTTGCATAGCCACCAACATACTCTCCTAAGTTATGAGAATTCTCTTCTCCAAAATGATCCCAAAAATATAGAGCTCCATTAAATATTGTGCCATTAGTGTTAGTGCCTCCATCTGCCACACTTAAATTATCTAATATAAATTCTGTTGCGTCTATTGCAGATGGGTAAGGATTTCCTATTAAACGATCTACTTCTCCAGACGAATTGTCTAATTCTAAAGTAATGTCTCCATTATTTGGCAAACCTTGAAACACATAATTTTGTTCTATATTTAAAGGAGCAGCTCCACTAGTACCTTTCATAGTATAACCTTCTCCAGTTAACAAAGATGTTGCTTCATCAATTTTTTCCCAAGAATCATAATCATCTGCAGGTCCATAAAATTTATATAGCCAATAGGTACTTATAGTTTTTGCTAAACCTGGTGGCGGTATAGAACCACTTCCATTTGGAGAAGCACTATATAAAAGCGGTTGATAAATTGCAGAGTTTGATCCGTCATTTAATACGCCTGCTATAGTGTAATTTGAATGTGTTGCGGATACACCTGTACCTCTAGTAGCTGTATTACCTGATATGGGTCCAACTGAAGAACTCCAATAATTATAATTAAAACCATTGGCCACACCTTGCTGGTCACGCTCTAAATACCCTCCACTATCAGCATCAATAATACTACCTTCGTTTTGTATTAATTGAGATTCTCCTACAAGATCAATAACACCATCAAGCTCTAAATAATGAGAAATAGTTAACGCCTGTCCTGAATTTGTCTCATTTTGAGGATCTGAAGGATCAGCAATGGTTAGTGTTCCTGCTGTTTGAATTAAACTTAATACAGAAATGTCTCTGTCTCCTGAAGTAATATCGTGACCAATTTCTACAATATTCCAATCTACAACCGTACCATCCAATCCAGCAGTATTTGGAATGATTTGGTCTGCATTATTGCTCCATGTTGTTGCAGTATCCCAAGCCCCATTATTCGCACTAATGTAAGGCGCAGGGATAGTTTGTGCATCTGTCATCTCTTTATCTTTATCTAAATATTTAAGTCTCAAAAAGTTTCTAGCATCTGTTAAGCCCTCTGTTGTAGAACCATAAAAAGCATTAAAATCATAATAAGCTCTTAAATGAGACCATTCTAAAGTATTCATTTCATTACTTGCACTAGCCCATGGAATAATTTTTCCAGAAACAAAATCTGTACCTGCATTATCAAAACGTTCTACTTCTTGATTCATTAAGTATCTTATTTGGTCTGCACTTAAACCGCAATCCCAAACATAAACTTCGTCTATTTCTCCTAAAAACGGATTAATGATATTATTCTTATCAATATAAACTACACCTACAGAAAACCTATTAAAGTTTGGGGATGGATGTATCACATCTTGTTCAGATTTATCTAAAATACCGTCAATATAAATGTATACTGTACCACTATCATAAACCAATGTAATGTGATGCCATTTTCCATCATTTATTTGCATATTAGAAGTAAATCTTGGGGTAACAGCATTATCCATCATTACCTCTACTTGTTCATTATCATTTAATCTTATTTGCAGTTTCTCTCCCTTAGCTATAATTGTTCTTGTTCCAGAAGTGGTACTGTTCTTTATCCATGTGGAAATGGTAAAATCGTCTACATTTAAATTGAGCGCATACTCTCCTACAAGATAATCTCCAGAACCAATACTAACAGCACTATTATTCGTATATTTTGCTGCTCTACCAAAGGTAAAATACTTAGTGCCATCAAAATCATACCAGGTTTGCAGGTTACCAGAACCATCATCCTTTAGTGGGATAACATCAATAATATCTGCATCATTGAAGGTATCTGCATCGGCTACCACCAATACATACTCTTCATCTGTACCCAATGCAAAACTGCTAAATGCTCCTGATGGAATACTTACATAAACATTTTCTACATCACTTGTAACCTCGGTAGACTCTATAATTTTCCATTGCCTAAGAATTCGTGTAAAAGATGTTGTGATTCCAGAATTAATAGTAACTGTATTTGATCCAGAAGCTGTATAAGCTAAATCGTTACTACCCCAGACCAAAAAGTCCCCATCGTTATTAAATTCATTTGTATTTACTGAATTTATAGTAAAAATTCCGTTTAAACCAATAGTTACTTCGTTTGTTAAATTAAGTGTTTTTGATTGTTTTTGATTTAAATCGGAAATAGAATCTCTACCAATACCAGCCACATGGTAATTGTAACCTGTATTTGCTGAAATATCCCAAACCTCTGTATCAAAAGAATTAATATAGTCTTTTTGAGCTTCTGTAGCACTTCCTAATGTAATACCATATTTAATGGCAAGATAAGATTCAATTTTTTGGCGATCTGCATCTGTAACTCGCTCGGCAAAAGTGAATATTTCAGCAACACGTCCATTTAAACTACCTTGAACATCAAAGTTTCTACCTATCCAATATTCTGTTCCTAAAGTTGGCGGCCCTGGAGAACCAACATTTGCAAAGGCTATATCGTTTACTGATGTTGTGGTTAAAACTTGAGAATTATATAAAATATCTTGCCCTGTTGGAGAACTAGCTGCATTGTTTCTTACATTAATTATACCTGCATTTGAATAGGTTGAATTTAACTCTGCTTCCCCATTGAAACTTCCGCCTCCATCAACATCTTGGTTATACGATAATGTCTCTCCTGTAAATTCTGAAGAATAATCTCCAAAACCTACTCCTGTAATATCTCCTGCGCTTCCTGATGAAACTCCCGCAAAAATTGTATTTCTACTGCTTGCATTATTCATAGTTGCATCTGGAATCATAACTATAAAAATATCCTGACTATAAAAACCATTAGTAGTATTATATAGATACTGTTCTATACTACCACCATCATTCTCGAATCTAATTACTGGATTAAAATTAATATTATCAGCAGCAGTATCTAAATAGGTGGGTTGGTTAGCTCCTGTAGGTTGTATCGCATCTTGACCATTAGTTCCCAAATCTTGCCATTCAGAAACCTTGGATGCTGTTTCTACTATACCTCTAGTTGCTTTAAGCCAAAGCCTAAAGTCTGCCGTAATGCCACCTGGTCCAGGAATATTTTCATTAAACATTTCGGCTTCAGCCACAAAAGTAAATGTTGTATTATCATTATTCCCAATACTTATGGTAGTGGATTGTATACCAGTACCTCCTATAGGTGCTGTAAACGTTACGTCAAATACAATGTAATAGTATGGATCTAGCCCCGTGAAAGGAATTGAATATGGAGATGATATCGTAAAGTCTGTATTAGAACTAGTAACCGAACTTATATCTAACCCACAATTACCAATATTAGCTACTAAATACCTTCTAGTTACTGTATTCTGTTCATCTACTATACCAAAGTACGTACCATTTGTATCAGAAGTTGTTGTATCCCCATGCATAATATCTGCATAAGGGTCACCTCCTAGAATGTAAATTTCTGGAGAAGAATTAACTTCTACCGTAAATGTGAAATCTGCTTGATTTCTTATTTCAATTGTTACTAATGTACTTGTAGTAACACAAGTAGTGTTTATATTCTCTATTTCAAAATCTAAATACTTTCTCCAATTTCTACATCCTGATGAACGTATATTCCTTCCAGGATTATTTGGAGAGATATCAAAGTCTGTAGTATTGGAAATATCAACATCATCCACCCTTAATTTGGTACAACCCCCAGAAGTATTAGTTATTCTAAAATCAATTGTATTACCAGCATTTATAGTTACTGTAGAGCCCTGAGTAACAATGGCTCCTCCAAGAATTTCTACCTGAGGTGTTTGACTATTTGCTAAAAAGATTCCAAATAAAAACAAACAAATTGTTCTTATTATGGTAGAGTTTGGGGTATTAACTTTTTTCATAATTAAGGATTCAAAAACATGAATTCTCAATTTTTTATCGATAAAAAGCAAATTTACTCGGTAAAAGTATGTAATTTTTCTTATTAATGCAAGAAAAATCAATATCGTATCATTAAATGGTAAGATAATACTACATATTTCTATTTAATTTCAAAAAAATAACGCGTTGATTTCAATTGTTTTGTAGAAGTATGAAATTTTAAATTTCTATTGAAAAATGAAGACTTTTAGCTACTGTAGTTATTAATAGAAAAACAGCTTTAAAACAAAAAAGCATCCCAATTTTCTAAAAAGAAAAAAGGAAAGCTTTCCATTGGTTACCAAATTACTTTGGTAAACTACATTCCCGAGTAATACGGGAACAACACAACATCTTGATACTAAAAAAGCTCTAATTTCTCAGAGCTTTCTTGCAATAGTTGCGGTCTGGACGGGACTCGAACCCGCGACCCCCTGCGTGACAGGCAGATATTCTAACCAACTGAACTACCAGACCGTTGCGTTATTGCGGTTGCAAATATACACGCCTTTTTTTATATGTCAAATGTTTTTTTAAGTTTTTTAAATATTTTTTGAAACCCTAGAAACTAAGGTTAGAACGGAGCTCTTTCCCTTAAGGCAGGTCTACTTAAATTTTTGCCGTTCTACCATATACGTAGTTAAAATAGAATTAAAATCTTTATTTATATCTGCCTCAACATATTTAATCTTGTATTGCGCACATTTTAAACGTAATGCCTCAAAATAGTGATTTACAGCTTCATTATAATTAGCCTTAATAGTATCAGCATACAGGTTAATATGTTCCCCAGTTTCTACATCAATAAAACGTTTAGGAGTATTATCAAAATCAAAATACAATTCCTTTTCCTTATCAAATACATGAAATAGAACAACTTCATGCTTATTATATTTTAAATGCCTTAGTGCCTCAAACAGTTTCACTTCATCTTCAGAAGTTTGAAACATGTCTGTAAACAAAAATATCATAGAACGTCTATGAATTTTTTCGGCAATCTCATGTAAATATTTATAAGTTTCCGTTTTGGTATTTATAGGCTTAGAAATTACAGCATCACTTAAATGATTTAATAGCATTTGGTGGTGGCGCTCACTACCCTTTTCAGGTGCATAATAATCGTATGCATCACTGTAAATACTTAAGCCAACTGCATCACGTTGCTTCTTTAAAATTTGCATTAACGATGCTGCTGCTAAAACCGAAAACCCAATCTTATTTAAACTGTCAATAGAAAAAGTATCCAACGCAGGGTAATGCATAGAGCTACTATTATCTAAGATGATATGACAACGTAAATTCGTCTCATCATCATAACGCTTGGTATATAACTTATCTGTTTTAGCATATAATTTCCAATCAATGTGCCGTGTGCTCTCACCACGATTATAAATCTTATGCTCCGCAAATTCTGCAGAAAACCCATGAAACGGACTCTTATGCATACCAGCAATAAACCCTTCCACAACTTGTTTTGCAAGTAGTTCAAGGTTTTTAAAACCTTCTGCTTTATTAAGTTCCGATTGTAAGTTCATAGCCCATCCTGACCTCCCCAAAAGGGAGGAATTCTACTCATACTCTATATTAAAATCTATGTGTACGAAATGTATACCTATTTATTATTATCAACTCTTATTTTCAAGAGTAAGCACTCCTCCCCTTTGGGGTGGTTAAGTAGGGCTTTTATATTATCCCATCCACAATACCATAAGCAACAGACTCTTCTGCTCCCATCCAATGGTCGCGATTAAAGTCTTTCATTACTTTATCAAAATCTTGCCCACAGTTGTCGGCCAAAATTTTGGCACTTAACTCTTTAGTTTTTAAAATCTCTTGTGCTGTAATTTCAATATCACTTGCTTGTCCTCTAGCACCTCCACTAGGTTGATGAATCATTACACGTGCATGTGGTTGTATAAAACGCTTGCCTTTAGTACCAACACTTAATAAAATAGATCCCATAGAAGCAGCTAAACCTGTACAGATTGTAGAAACATCACTATTTAAAGATTGTATACAATCGTACATAGCAAAACCAGAAGTTACATAACCTCCTGGGCTATTAATATACAATTGGATATCTGCAGTTTCTAAAGCATCTAAATACAATAAGCGGTCTATTACGTGTTTAGCAGATTTATCTTCAACCATACCCCATAAAAACACCTTACGTTGTTCTAATAATTTATTATCTATTGCGTCTTGAACTTTATTTTTACTCATCGTAATTTTTAATTTATTAAGCATCTAAAATAAAAAAAGGTTTACCATAAGGCAAACCTTTTCAACTTTCTTTTCTTTTTCTATTATAGAAGCGAATCTATCGCATCTGTATACGCATTCTTAGGTGCAACACCCACTTGTCTTCCAACAACTTCTCCGTTTTGAAATACCAAAACCGTTGGGATGTTTCTAACACCGTATTTACCAGCAAACTCTTGGTTAGCATCAACATCCACCTTCCCAACAACAGCTTTACCTTCATACTCATCACTAATTTGCTCAATTACTGGTCCAACCATTCTACAAGGTCCACACCAAGCAGCCCAAAAGTCTACTAAAACTGGTTTATCGCTATTCAATACTGTTTCTTCAAACGTTGCATCTGTTATTTCTAATGCCATAATATATATTTTTTAAGTTCTTAATTCATTTTAATTACACAAAATTAGTCAAAAAAAAGCCCAAAGCTTACAACTCAACAATTTGTTTTGCCTATAATAGCATTGGTTAGGCTTATTTCTTTTTTGGGCGTTACCCCGCTTTAGGCGTGGTCGGGCTTTACGTTACAAGTCCTCGCTCGTGCCTCGCTGTGGGCTTTCCTCTGCAATCCCTAACGCGGTGCGTGTTTACAAAAACTTGTACTAAAACTAAATGTATACTCCTTCTTACTTTAAACATTATAAAAATCAATAAGCAACTAAAAAGTTGCTTAAATAAAATATATTTATTATTTTAGCAACCATAAAGTTGCATATAAATCAAAAAACCTAACGATAATGAAAGATGTAATAACAAAAGAAGTGGTGTTAAATCATAACATAGATCAAGTATGGAATGCCATAACAAAAGCCGAAGAAATCTCAACTTGGTTTATCTCAGCCGATTTTAAAGCAAAAAAAGGATACAAATACCTATTTACCTCACCACCAAACGAAAAAGGGTGCACAACCATTGGTGGAGAAATTATAGAAGCCAGCCCATATACACTAATTTACACCTGGATTGTGGGAGATACCACAACAGAAACTACAGTAAAGTGGGAACTAAAAACCACACAAGAAGGTACAAAACTCACTTTGGAGCACTCAGGTATATCAAATTATGAAGGAGAAACTGCGGTAGCTATGTTTGAAAGTTTTAATGGCGGATGGGACAATTGCATTAGCGGATTAACAAGCTACCTAAAAGAAGAAGTGAATGCAGGATAACATCACAAAACTATTTAAAGCCATAGCAGACCCAACAAGGCGAGAAATATTTCACGCCTTGGTTATCGCAACCACAGCACTATCTATTACTCAAATATCAAATCAATTTGATATGACACGTCAAGGCGTTACCAAACACATAAAAACCTTAGAAGATGCAGGCTTAGTAAACATAAACACACAAGGTAGAGAGCGTTTTTGTAATGCCAATCCAAAAGAGCTTAAAGAAATCAACAAATGGTTAAAATTCTATGAACAATTCTGGGATGATAAATTGGGTAGTTTGAGTAATTACTTAGACTCTAAAGCTTAAATAATGAATAAAAACAGTAACTATTCACAAGAAATTAAAATAAATACAAGTCCAAAAACAGTATTTGAAGCTCTAAACGAAGGCATGGATATTTGGTGGGGAGCAATCAGCAATTCTAATTTTAAAAGTAACGGAAAATTTACCATCACTTTTGAAAATGGCTATTGGTGGGCTTTTAAAATTACCGAATTTATACCTTATCAAAAATTAACTTGGAAGTGTATTGATGGCGAACCTGAATTTAATAAAGAATGGATAGGACATGAATTGCATTGGGATATAAAAGAAGTAAACCAAAAAACCATCCTAAATTTTCATCAAATCGGACTAACACCCCAATTACACTGTTACGAAGTTTGTTCTACTACTTGGGATATGTTCATTACACAAAAACTAAAATCGTATATAAATAAAAAATCGTCAACTATGTAGTACTAGTTGACGATTATAAGCGGGGCCACATTAAATTAACTATTTCCTTTTTCTTTTTCTAAGAGTAATTTCTGTAACTGTTCCATCTGGAGCTGTCTTTGTAGCAACATTGTCACAAGTTCCATCACCGTAATCTATAACCGTAGTCCCTTCTGGTCTGGTATATTCTTTAACTCCAGAAGCAATATATTTACACTCTGCAGGTTTTACTAGTGGGGTTGTAATTTCTACTGTAAAAGTATTACCCTCAGCATTAGTATATATAGAAGCGCCTGTAATGGTTTTTTCGTCATCAAACCACGAATAGGTATCGCTTCCTGCAGTAATTTCTACAGTTCTGTTACCTACTTTAGACACAGTCCCATCTTCAGTCTCAATTGTAATATCTACTGAACCAGACATCTCAGGGTTACCATTATCATTTTCTTCAGTAAATACATACTGTTTGGTACCATTTACCACTCTTCCATTTATAGTAACATCAGTAAAAGTTACAGTTCTTGTTCTAGAACCTTCAGTCTTTTCTCTTTCTTTAGTAATTGTACCTGTAATTGAGTTCCCCTCCTTATCAGTACACTCACCATTAAACACTATAGTAGTTGTAATAGTCATATCAGTTTCTACTACTGTAATACCTGCACACGCTTTAAAAAACCCTGACCAACCATGTCTATCTGGACCTTTAGATGTTAATCCGTTACTTGATGTAGTAACACCATAAGAACTTTCAGAATACAAAACTATATTATCTAAAACCTCCTCGGTTTCTTCAATTGTTACTTCTGCATCAACAGAAAGTTCTGTAGCAGCATTCAAATCGTTTTGGGGTGCCTCTTCTTTATCACATCCAACAAAGAAAAGACTAACTAAAAACATTAAACTTAAAATTTTTCTCATGGTAATTAATATTTGTCTTATTTATTAATAAAACAGGTAATCTTTAAAATTCCCTACCATGACTATCAAATTTTAACAATTAAGATTTTTCTTAATTCAACTTAAACCTTACATCCTGGGCTTCTAGCTCATTCAATAATTCTTGAGACACCTTTACCTTTTGTCTGCGACTAGGCATGGTCAACTTCATTTTTTCTTTAGTATCATACACTAAAAAATTCAGAGCTTGATTTCCAGGGTGCATGTGTAATAATTCCTTTAAATCTATTATTTTTTGCTCATCTAAATCTTTTATATCAACCTGTATCGACAATTTTTTTGCATATTGCTCCATCACATCATGCAACAATTGAAAACTGTTAAATTGCAACCTAGGATCGCTCTTCTTACCCGTATCCTTATTTACCCAACCCTCACGAACAAAAGTCTTTACAAACACAAAGTTATTCTGCAATAAAAAGTGCCGTTGTTTTAAATAGTCCTCTCCAAAAATCCTAAACTCATAACTATCTGTATAGTCTTCAATGGTAAATAATGCCCATCCTTTACCTTGTTTACTTACGCGGTGTTGCACATCTGTAACTACGCCTCCAAATACTAATTCTCGGTTTACATAAGGCTCCAAATTATTAAACATACCCACCGTGGCATTACAAAAGGTTTTCATTTCGGTTTTAAAATCATCTAAAGGATGTCCAGAAATATAAACACCAACTACCTCACGCTCTTTACTCAAGGTTTTCATAGTGCCCCACTCTTCACATGGTGGTACTTCAGGTTCAGGAATCTGCACATCGCTAGACTCTCCAAACAAACTTACCTGTGCTGAGTTTTCATTCTCCTTATGCTTCTGAGCATATTTTATGGCCTTTTCTAAAAAGGTAATACCATCGCCATCATCATGAAAATATTGTGCACGGTGTGTATCACTTAAACCATCAAATCCACCAGCTAATGCTAAGTTTTCAAAGGCTTTTTTATTAGCCGCTCGTAAATCTATTCGCTTTGCTAAATCGAAAATAGACTTGTAATGCCCATCTTCTTTTCTGTTATCTACAATCGTCATTACCGCTCCATGACCAACACCTTTTATAGCTCCCATACCAAAACGTACTGCACCATCTTTGTTTACCGAAAATTTATAATACGATTCGTTAACATCAGGACCTAAAACATCCAACTTCATACGCTTACATTCTTCCATAAAGAAGGTAACGGATTTAATATCATTCATATTATTGGAAAGTACGGCCGCCATATATTCCGCTGGATAATGTGCCTTTAAATAAGCCGTTTGGTATGCAATCCAAGCATAACAAGTCGAGTGTGATTTATTAAAAGCGTAACTCGCAAAAGCTTCCCAATCTTTCCAAACCTTTTCTAATATTTTAGCATCATGCCCATTAGCACTGGCTTGCTCAATAAACTTGGGTTTCATTTTATCCAGTACAGCAATTTGCTTTTTACCCATCGCCTTACGTAACACATCTGCTTCACCTTTGGTAAAATCTGCCAATTTTTGAGACAATAACATTACCTGCTCTTGGTAAACCGTAATACCATAGGTTTCTTTTAGGTATTCTTCCATGGCAGGTAAATCGTATTCAATCTCCTCATCACCATGTTTTCTACGAACAAAACTAGGTATGTATTCCATCGGTCCAGGACGATACAAGGCATTCATCGCAATTAAATCCTCAAACACCGTTGGTTTTAAATCTCTTAAGTGTTTTTGCATCCCAGGAGATTCGTATTGGAATACCCCAACCGTTTCTCCTCTTTGGAACAAGGCATAAGTTTCTTCATCATCTAATGGAAAACTCTCAGGATCTAGCTGGATATCATGTTTTGCTTTAACAATTTTAACGGTGTCCTTAATTAACGTTAGCGTTTTTAAACCCAAGAAATCCATCTTTAGCAAACCAGCATCTTCCACTACAGAGTTGTCAAATTGGGTTACATATAAATCCGAATCTTTAGCAACAGAGACAGGCACAAATTTGGTAATATCATCAGGTGTAATAATAACACCACAGGCATGTATTCCTGTGTTTCTTACCGAACCTTCAAGTGTTCTAGCTGTGTTTACAGTTTCGGCTTCTAGATCACTACCTTCAGAAATATTTAAAAGTTGATTTACTTTTTCTAAATCTTCTGCCCTAAACTTCTTGCCCAATTCCTTTTCATCTAAACCAAAAATTTTGTTCAGTTTAGACATGTTGGGAATCAATTTTGCAATTCTATCCGCATCAAACAATGGTAAATCCAATACACGTGCTGTATCACGAATAGAAGATTTTGCTGCCATGGTACCGTAGGTAATGATTTGTGCCACTTGGTTGGCACCATATTTTTCAATTACATAATCCATGACGCGACTTCGCCCTTCATCATCAAAATCAATATCAATATCTGGCATACTGATACGATCTGGATTTAAGAAACGCTCAAAAAGCAAGTCGTACTTTAAGGGGTCTATATTGGTAATCCATAAACAATAGGCGGCTACTGAACCTGCGGCAGAACCCCGACCAGGACCTACCGATACATCCATATTTCTAGCCTCTCGGATAAAGTCTTCTACAATTAAGAAATATCCAGGGTAACCTGTATTTTCAATAACACTCAGCTCAAAATCTAATCGTTCTATAACCTCTTCTGAAAGCGGCTCGCCATAACGCTTTTTTGCACCTTCATACACCAAATGTTTTAAATATGCATTTTCGCCGCGTTTGCCTCCATCTACTAGATCTTCTTCATGTTTAAATTCATCTGGAATATCAAAAGCTGGCAATAGTACATCTCTTGCTAACTGAAAGGCTTCTATCTTATCAACAACTTCCTGAACATTTAAAATCGCCTCGGGAACATCTCGAAATAAGGCTTTCATTTCCTCAGAAGATTTAAAATAATACTCCTGATTTGGCAAACCATAACGATAACCTCGACCACGACCAATAGGAGTAGCCTGCTTTTCGCCATCTTTTACACATAACAAAATATCATGTGCATTAGCATCTTCTTGGTTTCTATAATATGTATTATTTGATGCTACTAGCTTTACATTATGCTTTTTTGCAAGTTTTATTAGCGTAGGGTTTACACGATTTTCGTCTTCTTGATTATGGCGCATCAATTCCACATACAAATCGTCTCCAAACTCATTTTTCCACCAAATTAGAGCTTCTTCAGCTTGGTTTTCGCCAATATTCAATACTTTACTAGGTACTTCGCCATATAAATTCCCTGTAAGTACAATAATATCTTCTTTGTATTGTTGGATGAGTTTTTTATCAATACGCGGTAAATAATAAAAACCATCTACAAAGGCATGAGACGATAATTTAGCAAGGTTATGATAGCCATTTTTATTTTTAGCCAACAGTACTATTTGGTAGCCATTGTCTTTTCTGGTTTTATCGGTATGGTCTTCACAAACAAAAAACTCACAACCTACAATTGGCTTAATTAATTTTGCATCTGGTACTTCTCCCCTTTTTTCTGCTTCGGCTATTTTATCTTTTATACCCTTGTTGGCTTTATTCACAGCATTTACAAAATGAAATGCCCCCATCATATTGGCATGATCAGTTAACGCTACAGCAGGCATATTATGTTCTGCCGCCGCTGCAACAACATCAGAAACACTCATGGTAGATTGCAACACCGAAAATTGTGAATGATTATGTAAATGCACAAAATCAATATCAGCTAAATCGGATGCATTTTGCTGAATATCTTCAAAAGAAATTGACGATTCTGATTTTGCAATACGCTCACGAATTTTATCACTTTCCCGCTTAAGATTAACATGCTTTAAACCGATGGTCTGAATCGTATCAGGATTCTCTTTTTTGAAATTCTCAAAATAATCGGGTTGTACATCGAGTTGTTCTTTAGTGTATTCGCCTAAACGTACCAGTTCTAAAAAACAACGCGTAGTGGCTTCAACATCTGCTGTTGCGTTATGCGCTTCAGCAAATGGCTTGTTAAATAAAAACTCGTGTAACTCAGTTAAAGTTGGCAATTTAAATTTACCATAACGTCCACCAGGAATTTGACATAAACTCGCTGTGTGTTCGGTACAGGTATCTAAAACAGGTGATTTTTGTAATGGGTTTTCAATGTTTCCTCGAACAAATTCAGCGCCCATAATATTCAAATCGAACTTTACATTCTGTCCGACTACAAACTTAGTTTTCCCTAAAACGTCATTAAATTTTTCTAAAACCTCAGCTAAAGACACACCTTGTTCTTCTGCTAATTCTGTAGAAATACCATGAATTTTTTCCGCATCGTAGGGAATATTAAAACCTTCAGGTTTAACCAAATAATCTTGCTGATCTATACAATTCCCCATAGCATCGTGTAATTGCCATGCAATTTGTATACACCTTGGCCAATTATCTACATCTGTAATTGGTGCATCCCAACGTTTAGGTAATCCTGTAGTTTCTGTATCAAAAATTAAATACATACGAGGTGTTTATTTGTTCAACTGTATAATCGTTTATTCAAGAATAACGAGCATATAAAAATAGGTAGAATTTCTACTTTTTTAAAGTGAAGTTATAAACAGTTGTAAACAAAAAAGCGCCTCGTTTCTTTTTAGAATCAAGACGCCCTTTATAATTCTCCCTAAGAACTAATTAATAGCAAGGTAAAGTTAATACTTTTTGAGCAAATAAACATACCTAATATTGGGTATATTGAGTTATATTAGAATAATTTATTATAATTTAGTTTCCTTATAATTTAATACTACACAATGAAATTATTTTTTTTCCTCATTACCTTTACTTTCTATATGATTAGTTATGCTCAAATAGCACCACTTTATGTAGGCACATACACAAAAAGCAATAGCAAAGGCATTTATAAGCTTAATTTTAATACAGAAACTGGCGAGTTAAGTGATTTAGAATTAGCTATCCCAATTGACAATCCCTCGTTTTTAACTTATGCACCAGACAGGAAATACCTGTACTCTACCAATGGTAGTAATAGCGGTTTCATCTCTTCATACAAAATAAATGACGATGGTAGCTTGTTACTATTAACTCGCGTTAGTAGCAAAGGTAAAGGCCCTTGTCATATTGCTATACGGGAAGATGGTAAAGCAGTTGCTGTGTCAAACTATGTTGGCGGTAATATTGCAATTTATCCAATAAATGATGATAATAGTTTAGCAGAAGCATCTCAAGTTTTTAACCAAAGTAGTGATGATAGGGAATCTCATGCGCATTCTTCATTATTCTTTAAAGACGAATTGTTTGTAGCTGATTTGGGAAGAAATACCGTATTTCAATATGTAATGCAGGACAATAATTACCAATTAAAATCTGATGCTCTCGTACAAACTAAAGGCAACCCTGGTCCTCGCCATTTTAAATTCACTAAAGATGGAAATTTTTTCTATGTAATTAATGAATATGGAGCTACCATTACTAGCATTAAACGCACAAAAAAAGGATTTAAACAAATTGATGAAGACAATACATTAGCGCCTGATTTTACTGAATTTAATAAATGTGCTGATATTCACATATCTGAAGACGAACGTTTTATTTATGGTTCTAACCGAGGCGAGAATACTATTGCTGTTTTTGAACGCAATACCAAAAACGGAAAACTCAATAAAATACAAAGCATATCTGTGCATGGCGATTGGCCTCGTAATTTTGCGATAGACCCTACAGGTAACTTTCTTCTAGTAGCCAATATGAGAACTGAAAATATTGCAGTATTTAGTATTGATAAAAATGCTGGTACACTTAAGTACTTACATGATTTTAAAGTACCAGAACCAGTATGTTTATTATTTTAAAATTCGACAATAAATAAAATACTGATTTTTAAAAAAATATGGTATATTTGCGCCCTCAATAAAGAATTCGTTTTCATTTATTTGGAAATAGCACAAATTCTTTATTTAGATTCCCGATGTCTCGGGAATGACAATTACAACGGAAACCTTGAAGCAAAAACTTCAAGGAATTTTTTTCAATTAATAACCGAGGTCGGGAACCTCAAATAATTAATTATTATGCCAGTAAAAATTAGATTACAAAGACACGGTAAAAAAGGGAAACCTTATTACTGGATTGTAGCAGCAGATTCGCGCTCAAAAAGAGATGGTAAATACCTTGAAAAACTAGGTGCATACAATCCAAACACTAATCCAGCAACTGTTGAATTAAACGTTGATGGTGCTGTACAATGGTTACAAAATGGTGCACAACCAACCGATACAGCAAGAACACTTTTGTCTTACAAAGGTGCTTTGTTAAAAAATCATCTTGCAGGTGGTGTTAAAAAAGGTGCTTTAACTGAAGAGCAAGCAGAAGCGAAATTTAACGCTTGGTTAGAAGAAAAAGCTGCTAAAATCCAAGCTAAAACTGATGGATTATCTGAAGCTGAAGCAAAAGCTAAAGCTGAAGCATTAGCTGCTGAAAAAGCAGTTAACGATGCAAGAATAGCTGCAGCTGCTCCTGTTGTTGAAGAAGCAACAGAAGAAGATGCTCCAGCTGCTGAAGCAGAAGCTTCAAACGAAGAAGAATAAAAAACTAATTTTTTATACTTTTAAACTCCGATAGTACTATCGGAGTTTTTTTGTGAAATAGTATTTTACAAAATAAATACGTGATTGAACAAATCCCACAAATGTAGGAATCTCATAAATTTTGGAAAAATCTTAAAAAGATTCCCGCCTCCGCGGGAATGACAAAAAATGCATTTTCAATGAAAAAAGAAGAGTGTTTTTATTTAGGAAAAATTGTTAAAAAGTATAGCTTTAAGGGGGAAGTATTAGCAAAATTAGATACCGATGAACCTGAGCTTTACGAAAATTTAGACGCCATCTTCTTGGAACTTAGAAATAATCTGGTTCCCTTTTTTGTAGAACGCTCGCAACTACACAAATCCACATTACTACGTCTAAAATTTGAAGATGTAGATACAGAAGCTGATGCAGATGCTTTAATGAAAAGTGGTTTATATCTACCTCTAGCTTTATTACCAAAGCTAGAAGGCAATAAATTTTATTTTCATGAAGTGATAGGATTTAAAATTACAGATTCAAACTTTGGAGATGTAGGTATCATTAAAGCAATAAATGATTCAACTGCTCAAGCACTTTTTGAAATTGATCGAGAAGGAACAGAAATACTTATTCCTATGAATGATGAATTTATTGTAAAAGTAGATCGAGCGCAAAAAATCATTCTAGTTGAAACTCCAGAAGGTTTAATAGACCTTTATTTGTAATCCTAAGCTTCTAAAACTGCTTTCGTCTCTATGATACTTATATTATTTTGAAAATCATCGCGCTGCCCTATTAACAGTTTACAAACCGATACTGGTATGTGTAGTTCTTGTAGAAAATTATTATAGTTATCAATACTCATCTGTTCAACATTACATATATGTCGTAATATGTTATCTACTTCGTTATCCATCACTAATCTATTGATGACATCTAAAAACTGATTATTTACGCTGCTTAATCTATCTTGAATTGATGGCACACCTCCCATATCTAAAATTTGTGCTTTTAAATCATTACTAAATTCACTGCGTTGAAAACTATACCGTTTTAACAAAGCTTCCAATTCAGCACCTAAAGCAATATGAGAAGACATTTCATAAATGGTCTTCATCTCATGGTTTAACTGCAACAAACTGTTTAATTTTTCTAAATTTCTTTTTAAATACCTCATATTCTTTTTCTTTAAAACAGTTCCGTAAATACATACATATATTTATATACGCACGCCTTTAGTAAAACGTATATCTTAAAATCCATTTTTAACATTTTTTAATATAATTTCAGGTTATTTTTACCAAAATCATTTTCTAAAATCATTGTAGTGGAAAAATCAACTTTTAGATTTAAAGAATTTGCAGTTCAACAAGAAAGGTGCGCTATGAAAATTGGTACTGATGGGGTTTTGTTGGGCGCTTGGACCTCAGTAAAGCATAATCCCTATAATATTTTAGATATTGGTGCTGGCACAGGAATTTTAAGCCTTATGATGGCGCAACGTACTAATGCAACACAAATAGAAGCTATAGAAATTGATGATGATGCTTATGAACAGTGCGCTGAAAATTTCGAAAACTCTCCATGGAATGACAGACTCTTTTGTTTTCACGCTTCCTTACTAGAATATATTGAAGCTGTAGATGAAAAATTTGACCTTATCATTTGTAACCCTCCTTTTTATTCTGAAGATTATAAAACACAAGAAACATCTAGAAATTTAGCTCGTTTTAGTGACGCTATGCCACTAGAACATATCATTTTTGCAGTTATTAATCTTCTATCAGATCAAGGCAAATTTTCTATTATTATACCTTATAAAGAAGAACAAAAATATATAGAAGAAGCTAGCCTTATTAGGCTTTTTCCAAATCGTATTTTACATGTTAAAGGCAATCCTACTTCTAATATAAAACGAAGTCTTATTGAGTTTTCTTATCACGAAAGTGATATAAAAGTGAGTGAATTGATTATTGAAACAGATAGGCATCAATATACTGATGCGTATATCAACCTAACTAAAGATTTTTACTTAAAAATGTAGAAGTTTTTCACGTTTACCAACTTTAATCATTACAAATTCTTCAAAAAACCCTGTTTTTAATTTAATATTTTCAATAAATTTGATTTATACATGAATAAAATCAAATTTTATGAAGCCAGATTTATTCGAAGCTCCCGATTATTACAACGTAGACGAGTTACTTAATGATGAGCACAAGTTAGTGCGTAATGCAGCCAGAGAGTGGGTAAAACGTGACGTTTCTCCTATTATTGAAGATTATGCACAAAAAGCAGAATTTCCAAAACAAATTATTGGAGGTTTAGCAGAAATTGGGGCTTTTGGTCCGTATATACCTTTAGAATATGGAGGTGCTGGTTTAGATCAAATAAGTTATGGTTTAATTATGCAAGAAATTGAACGTGGCGATTCTGGAGTACGATCTACAGCATCTGTGCAATCTTCCTTAGTAATGTACCCTATTTGGAAATATGGTAACGAAATACAGCGTAAAAAATACCTACCTAAATTAGCCAGCGGGGAATGGATGGGATGCTTTGGATTAACAGAACCCGATCATGGCAGTAACCCAAGTGGTATGACCACAAATTTTAAGGACATGGGAGACCATTATCTTTTAAATGGTGCAAAACTATGGATTAGTAACGCCCCTTTTGCTCAAGTAGCCGTAGTATGGGCTAAAAATGAAGAAGGTAGAATTCACGGACTAATTGTTGAGCGCGGTATGGAGGGATTCTCTACTCCTGAAACTCATAACAAATGGTCGCTTCGTGCATCTGCAACTGGCGAACTTATTTTTGATAATGTTAAAGTACCTAAAGAAAACATATTACCAAATAAATCTGGATTAGGTGCGCCATTAGGCTGTTTAGACTCTGCACGCTATGGTATTGCTTGGGGCGCTATTGGTGCTGCTATGGACTGTTACGATACCGCATTACGCTATAGTAAAGAGCGCATGCAATTTGGAAAACCCATTGGGCAATTTCAATTACAGCAAAAAAAATTAGCTGAAATGATTACAGAAATTACCAAAGCACAACTACTCGCTTGGAGGTTAGGCGTATTACGTAATGATGGCAAAGCTACCTCTGCACAAATCTCTATGGCAAAACGTAACAATGTAGATATGGCCATTAATATCGCCAGAGAAGCTAGACAAATGCTTGGTGGTATGGGCATTACTGGAGAATACAGCATTATGCGCCACATGATGAATCTAGAAAGTGTAATTACCTATGAAGGTACTCATGATATCCATTTATTAATTACTGGTTTGGATATTACGGGATTGAATGGGTTTAAGTAGAATACTTCTAAGTGTTTTCGTGATAATGTATAATAAAGAGTTTTGTTTTTTTCCAAAACCATAAAAGTTTACTTCACTACTAATTCGTAACAATATTCAGGAACAACTTCATATATCTTATACAATATACCATTGAGGCTATATTAATACCTACAATGATATAAATAACTAATTTATGACAAGTAAGGATATCTTCAAATAAGAAAAAAGTAATTGATATAAATATTGCAAAAAAACCACTATAAATAGAATATCTTAGGGACCTAAATAGGGACTTCATACCATCAGATTTTCTGATAAAATCTAATTTCTCACTTCTGTAAGAATTCAATATTGTTGCTGTTGTCAAAATAAAACCGATAATAATACTAAAAGCAGTAATAAAAATTTCAAAAAATTTAGGGAACTTTAGATTTACACAAAACCAAGTAGAGCAACAATAAAGAAAAAGCGTAATTATTATAGATATAATAATTGGTATAGTAAAAGCCTTGGTTATCATTATTTTTGCAAAAGTTCTAGTTGATTTCGATTCTTAATAAAATCTTTTTTCAGTTGTTCATATTTACTTTTTATTTGAAAATTCCCGATAGTTCTTGTTTTTTTAATAGTCAGTTGAGTTATTAACCTATTTGAAATCAAATCAAAGACATGGGTATGATCAGAATCAACATCAATTCCTGTGATTCGCAAATTTTTCGCTAAATCCTCCCCTTTATCTGATTTATAAAACCATTGAGCCAATTGTCTTACTTGTTGTAAAGATAATTTGTTTTTCCGTGAACGGCCATTTGAAATAACAACTTTTGCATTAGCCCCTTTTAAATCTTGCATTAACTCCAAAAGACGGTAAGCATTTTTCTCATTTGGCTTTAAAATACCCATATCATTATTCGGTATTGCCAAATCCATTTCAATCCTTGTATATTCATTTGAGTTTAGAAACTTAACGTATTCGTCTGGCAAGACTACATCTTTAAGTGTAATATGCGGCAACTCAAAATTACGAATTAAAAATTTTAAAACTGATGAAGGTGAAGTGCCTGGCTTTTTTGATTCTAAGCCAAGAATTCTAGTTGTCCTATCATAAATAAATGAGCTATCGTATCCTAATCCATCATAGTCACCTATTTTCAATTTTGAAGGTTTATTTTTTTCAGGGTCATATGAAGGAGGGATATTAGAAGTTTGATTATAAACAAAAGTCCCGAGGATATATCTATTTTCAATTTCCTTTATATCGTATATACTTATGTATCCATCTGAATGAGCTATATTATGGAACACTTCTTCATGATAAGCAAAAATCTTAGAATCCATTATTTTTAAAAGAGACTCCGCTTCTTCTTTAGGCAAATATTCGTCAGATGGGAAAATTTGATAGTAATATACATTTGTTGTTTTGGTAGCTTCCATTAAATAAATATTTTTTGTTGAAAAAGTAACTAATACTTTTTAGCGCTTAAAAAGGAGAAGTTAAATGTAAGAATATTAAATCGATTTATGTAATCCAAAAGATAATATTTTACCATATAAAAAAATGAATGAATTCATTCAATAACGGATAGTCCATTTTAAGTATGAAATACCGCTTAAATACCAAAAACAATATTTTGAAGCCTCTAATCCAGAACCTTCAAACTTCAATTAACCCAATCATTATTCCACAAAAAATTTAATTAACACCACTACATCGTTTTAGTAATAAATATAACCGCAAAGTGATTTTTGTCAGGTTTTTTCATGAATTCTAACTCTAATTTTGTCTTGAACATGAATGTATTCATACACCATTCAATAGTTAAGCATCATGAAAGATTCAAGAAAAGACATTATCCAGTTTACCAATCTACAACTCGCTGCTTTAGGTCAGCCTACATTCAAAGATAAGGACGATAGCAGTATTAAATTTTGTGACCCAGAGTTTGAAAAAACTACCAAACCACTCATTATGAGTTTAAGGGAGAAGTCAAGATTACTCGCGGATCATTTATCCCCTGCCGACTCCAGAATTCAAAGTTTTATAGATAGCTATTTAAAGGATATTTCTATTGACAAACCGTATAAATTGCCTAATAATACACTGATACTTTCTAAAAAAGGACAAGCCAGAGAAGTTAGCCTACCTCCTGATGGGAATTCTTTTGAAAGTGATTTGGTAAGCTCTAAGCGCCTAAAACAAGGTGTTTTGAATAATCCATTACATGACAAAAGAACTACTAAAGGTACATTTCATATTGTTGAAGGCCCATTACCTGTGCCTTTGGATAAAAAAGAAGTACCAAAAATTGTTCTGGCTCATTTTTTAAATGAAGCTTTTAAGCCTTCTGATGATTTAAACACCTTACCATTTACTTCAAACCAAAAAGAAAAAGCAAGAACTATGGTTTCTATGCTTTTAAGACCAACAGTTTGTCCTGAAGTAAAAGATATTATTTCAAAAAAAACTTTAGAAGTACGTTTTTTTGCTCCTGGAAATTTAGTTAGCAATTTAGATTTTGTTGAAAATATATTTGGTAATGCTGGTAACCCCAATTTAGCACACAACGATGCTGCGTTAGATCCAGAACACTGGACGGGGCATACAGGTTGTATCATACTAGCACCTCAGTTATTAAAACTTAAAAAGAAAGAGGTGGGATTACCCTATTTTAATGATGCTACTGAACGTCAGAAAAAAGATGGCATGTGCTGGAAAGATGAAAATGAATTATATAATGAGGGAGGTGCGTTTAAAATTACATGTAGAGATGATAGTGGCGTAGTAATAACCCTAATTGCCGATAACTACTATGGCTATTCTAAAAAAGAAATTAAAACACAAATTAGCTATTCGGCTAATCTATATGGTGTTTTAGAAGAAGAGCATGCTGGCGGCGCTATTGCTTATGCAAGACGTGTTATGGGAGACACCGTTAATTGCGAGGATTATAAAGTGTATTACGGGCTAGATCATACCATCGAAGATGTGAAAATTTTATTAGGAGACCGTATTGAGGTACAACCTGAAAATTATGCCATAGATAAAGTCTACCCCAACATCATTTATATTCCAGAATCATCTTATTTTGATACTAATATCAACAGTATTTCCTGGGATCATAAGGGAAAGAAACAACAATTAAAGTTATCGCCTTACAAAACCTATATACATCCTTCAGGTAATAAACTACGGTTAGAAAAACATAAATCCGTCGATTTATGGCGTATGGTTGAAACTTATCCAGAAGGCGTGTTTTGCCATAAACCTTGTACGGTTTCTGGTGGTGGTAAATCGGAAATCTCTAAGTCTATGCAAAATGCTATTACCTATAGCAACTTTAATATTCACAACATAGAAAAAGATTTTAAAAAGGCTGATGAAATTATAGAGTTTGATTATTCAACCCGATGGAAAGATAAAAGTAATAATAGACCAAAATCCAGAGCGTTATTGAGTGAAAAACGCACTTTAGGTTCTGTTGTAAAATTACTAACACCATCTGAAGAAAACTCAGAAGAATTTAACGAGTGGTTAAAAAACATTCCTGTTCATGTGCGTTCTTTAGTGTTATTTGTTAAACGTTTATTTAGACAAGCTCATGGGGCTAACTTTAACTGGAAAGACATGATGTCTGTAGAAACCATTAATGGCGTTAAAGGCACATCTCTTATTTACAATAACAATCCCGTAGTCGGCAGCTATGTTAGAATTGGTTTTAACCAAGAAGGCAACTGGATGTTAAATAAATTACGTTCGGATTTTTCGGCTTCGGAAAAAATTCAAACTGAAGATGATATTTCAGCATCTATAACATTACCTAAACATCAGTTCAAATATCTAAATCCGGAATACCCTAACAAAAGCGTAAAAGTTCTTGTAAACTGTGAAGCGCATTTATTTCAAAGACCAGATGAAGCTATTGTACGTGGTTATGATAAAGGTGCTGAATTGGATATTATTTCTGATGGTAGATTTTTAACTAACTACGAAATGTTGACCAAACAAGATGCTATTGAAATATATGAAGACACTATTAATTTTGATAAATATACACAACCTGTTCAAGATTTTATAAAAGCCATTATTGATAGTGACGACAAGGATATTCAATTTGTATTACCATCACACCCAAGAATTATTGAGGATGGTTTACCTACAAAAAATCCGCGTTATTTAGAACCTAACAAGTTTTATAATGAAACCGAAGCGTCCTATATCTCTGATATGGGTGTACGTTTGAAACGAAAAATTAAGCTGGAAGATCCTGTAATTCATACAGTAAATGCAGTGTTACCTGGTAGAAGAAACAATCCTGTTGATAAAAAAGCAGGTATTAGGCCTTTAGCTGTGTATAACCCAATTCATTATCAAGAAACTCCAGAGTTATTTATGGATTTTATCTGTAGCTTAACGGGTAAATCACCATCTACTACAGGAGCTGGATCGGAGGGTGCTTTAACCAAAGCACCGTTTAACATGTTGACACCAACAACTGATTTAAATAATGCTTTACTATCACATATACTTACGGAGTCTAATGGGTTTAGTACTGCTGCGGGTTATGTAGGTGCTGAAAACAAGATAGACCATGACGTTAGTTTATTAATCCCCGAAATATGGGCTAGAATGGCTCCTGAAGATAGAGACCCAAAACATCTTATTAAAGTTGGGGCTTTAGAAAAACTAGAAGATTTTGAATATAACGGACAAAACATACTAGCAAGCAGATTGGGCTATAGAATTACTGAAAAATTTAATTTACTCTGCCTAAACCGAATTTTTGATGAACCCACAGCCGTGTTTAACGAGCGCATGCTGAAACCAGAATTACAAGGTATGGAAGATTATGTAGATGGCATTAACAATATAACTGAAGCACAGCAAAAAGTAGCCCTCAATTATTTTGAAGATGGTAGTGTTGGAGCGGCTATTCCTCCATTAAAAATACTGCTACACATTATGGCTTATGGTAACTATGAAGGTAAAGGTATTAGCGATCCTGAATTACGTAAATTCTTTGACAGAGGTTATGTTGTAAATAGCGATTGGTATCAAGAACGCTTACACTTGAAACAAGAAAAAGACATCAAATTTTACGAATCGCAAATTGATTATTTAGAAGATTTTATAGCAAACCCAAATAACAAGGATTTAGTTAAAGAAATGCAGATAAAACATAGACTAACGTCTGTGAAAGCGTTGTTTTCCAAAGTAAAATCTGAAGCGTATTTAAAAGATTTAATTGGTACCATTGGAGCAGACCCTTTGTAAAGAAAAGCAGTCTAATAACGAGTTAGTTAATTTTAGTTATTTGTTTTTAATCTGGATGATATATGTTACATAATATCATCCAGATTTTTTTGTTTCAACTATAGCTTCAACTATATTTGCCGAAAATTTTAAGTCTTGCACAAATTCACTGCTTTATGTTTTGCCTTTTTATACATGATTGCCATGTTAAGACCTGTGCAGCCCTACATTGAATATGTGCTAAATCAAGACTATATTGCTGAATTTTTATGTGTCAATAAAGACAAACCTAAGTTGCAATGTAACGGAAAGTGTCATCTGGCAAAACAAATTGAAAAACAACAGGAAAATACACCTCTTACTTCCTTGAGTATTTCTTTAGAAAATTATCCTATTGGATTTGTATCTATTTTTAAAATTGAAGGTTTAAACAACCTCCTACCTTTAAAAAAGCTAGAGTGTATCCCATACCATATATTATATCACTTTAACTATAACAGCAGTACATTTCAACCGCCAGACGCTGTGTAATTATTCTTTCTAAATATTCTTTTGCGTTAGGGATAGAAGCGACATCCTTTTTTGTTTTTCTCAAAAAAGATATAGCGGATAGCCCGACCCTTGTGGTAACCTGCCTACCGGCAGGCAGGCGCTCAAATAATTACATTAAAAAATTAATCTAAACTTAAAATGAAACATATAATCATTGCAATACTGTGTATTGTAACATCATTAACTTTTGCACAACACGACAATCATAATACCTCAAATTCAAATTTATGGTCTTCTAGTAGACCTGATGGACATGCACCTATAGCTGTTATGGCAGACCATACACACCACAAGGGAGAATTTATGTTTTCTTATCGCTACATGACCATGGATATGCGTCAATTAAGACAGGGCACGAACGATGCTACAGCAGCAGATGCACATGCTAACTATATGGTAGCGCCTATTGATATGATAATGAACATGCACATGCTGGGTGCTATGTATGCACCTTCTGATAAAATTACATTGATGGCTATGGCTAATTACATTGAAAACGATATGAATTTGCAAATGCGAAATGGGAATGTATTTTCTACAAATACTTCTGGGCTTGGGGATGTTATGGTAAGTGCGCTTTATAGCATTTTTAATAAAAATAGAAAAGCGATGCACGCACAACTGGGTGTAAACATACCTACCGGTAGTATAGAAGAAAAGAACGTACTGCCTGTATCCATGGGTAATGCTGTACAATTACCATACCCTATGCAAATTGGAACTGGTTCTTTTGGTGCTAAACTTGGGTTAACGTATTTAGGACAATGCGATTCGTTTTCTTGGGGACACCAACTAACAGGTATTGTAAACATTAACGATAACGACCAAGATTATAAATTTGGAAATCGCTACAGCTTTAACAATTGGATTGCAGCCAAAGCTGGGGACAACTTAAGTGTTTCTGTACGTCTACAAGCCCTTTTAGTTGATGAGATTGATGGAGCTAGCCCGTTATTAAACCCAATGATGGTAACTACCGCCGATACTGTAAACTCTGGGGGTACTTTTATCAATTCTGGTTTTGGATTGAACTATATGATAAAAAATGGGGTTTTAAAAGGGATTCGTTTAGCTAGTGAGATTACCACACCGCTTTATCAAGATTTAAATGGTATTCAATTAAAGCAAAATTATAACATAACGTTTGGTATACAATATGCTATGCATTAACGATTACACTTAATGCAATTGTAAAAAAGCGTTTTCCTAAATTGGGAAACGCTTTTTAATTGATTTTTAGCTTTTAAAGCCGTATCTTTAAAAGAAAAATGAAATTGAATCGTTTATTGCTAAACGTCGTTTTAGCAGTTTTTCTGTGTGTGAGTTGTTCTACTAATTCTCAAGAAGACAATGTTAATGACACAGAAACTAAAAAGCCCTTAAAAATTATTTCACTAGGAGACAGTTACACTATTGGTGCAAGTGTATGTGATACTTGTAGATTTCCTGAACAACTTAAAGATAGTTTAAAACTAATAACTAAAAACGACAATATAGCTTTAAAAGTTATTGCTACAACCGGATGGACTACCAGTGCTCTCCTCAATGCATTAAAGGACAATACTATTGAAAACGATTATGACTTAGCTACTTTATTAATTGGAGTTAACAATCAATTTCAAGGAAGACCATTTGAACAATTTGAAACACAATTTCCTGAGTTAGTTAATAAAGCTATATGCTACACAAAGGGGATTAAAAAGCACTTAATAGTAGTTTCTATACCAGACTATGCATACACGCCTTATGGTGCTGGAAGAGAATCTATCTCTACAGGTATTGATAAGTATAATAACTTTATTGAAGCCTATTGCAAGCAAAACGATATAACCTATGTTTATATTACTGATATTACCAGGTTAGGTTTAGATGAGCCTAACTTGATTGCGAGCGATCGTTTACACCCTTCTACCTTAGCTTACTCTAAATTTGTGAGTCGTATTTTACCATATGCACTTGAAAAAATTGGCTATAATAGTAACTAAATTACCTATATTAGCCTAAACACTAGTGGGCATGTTTTCTTCTAAAAAACGTCTAAATAAGGCTTATAAAAACGCTAAAGTTATTGATTTTGATGACGATAGCAAGTTTGTATTATTTAGCGATTGTCACCGTGGTGACAACAGTTTTGCAGACGATTTTGCTAATAATCGCAACATCTATTTCCATGCACTAAAACATTATTACGCCGAAGGGTTTCAATATTGCGAATTAGGAGATGGTGATGAACTTTGGGAAAACCTCACGTTTGAGTCTATTCTTAATGCCCACAAGAATGTGTATATGCTTATGAAGTTATTTCATAAGGATAATCGTCTTCACATGATTTGGGGTAATCATGATATGGTATATCGCAATCCTAATTATGTAAAAAAGCATCTCTCTACGTATTTTGATCCTAAAATTGGTAAGGAGGTTGAGCTTTTTGGAAATATTACCTATCATGAAGGGTTGATTTTAAAGCATTGTACTACTGAACAAGAGCTGTTTTTAACACACGGGCATCAGGCAGATTGGTGGAATTATTTATTTTGGAAGTGGAGCAGATTTTTAGTACGAATTCTTTGGAAACCTCTAAATGTTATGGGAATTGCAGACCCTACAAGTCCTGCTAAAAATTACAAAGAACTTATAAAAGTTGAAAAGCGTGCTAAGAAATGGATTGCCCAAAACAATAATCTACTAACTATTTTTGGTCATACCCATCGCCCTCGTTTTCCTGAGCCGGGGGATATTGCTTTTTTTAATGATGGTAGCTGTGTGCACCCCAGAAGTATTACTGGTTTAGAAATTGAAAACGGGGCTATCTCATTAATTAAATGGCAAATTTCAACAAAAGACGATGGTACACTACAGATAGTAAGGGTATTATTAGAAGGTCCTAGAAAATTAATTGATTATAAAACCGAGTAAATCTACAGAACTATTAGCATTCAAAAACGTTACGAAGGTTTTTTAAATACGTCCTATTTATGGCATAATAACGCTGTTTTTGATTTAAAGCAATTTGAAATCTCATCTAAAACCAATAAAATAAATATTGCTATAGATGAACAGCTACGTTTGGGCAAATATGTGGAACGCTTGGTGTCTTTTGAATTAGAACAGCAAGCGGGTATTTCTATCATCGCTGAAAACATTCAAATTCAAAAAGACAAAACAACTTTAGGAGAGTTAGACTGTTTGTTATTAAGAGACAATACACCTATACATCTTGAGGTTATTTATAAATTTTACTTATTCGACGACTCTGCTGGAAATTCTGAAATTGAACATTTCATTGGACCAAATAGAAAAGATTCTCTTATTGAAAAGTTAAATAAACTAAAAGACAAACAACTACCTCTACTTTTTTCTGATGTCTGTAAACCCTATCTAGAAGAATTAGGCTTGCAAACTTCGTCTATTACGCAATATGTCTATTTTAAAGCACAATTATTTTTACCCTTTTCTAATCAAAATAGAACACTAAACACACTTAATACTTCGTGTATTTCTGGTTATTATCTTAATAAAAAACAACTACTCCAACTTATAGACTGCAAATTTCATATTCCAAATAAAAAGGATTGGTTAGTTATACCATATACTGATATTGATTGGTTAAACTTTGATGATTTTATATTTAATACTAAAGACTATCTCGCAAAAGAAGTATCTATACTTAGCTGGGTAAAATTCAAAAATGGAGAGATAAAAAAAATGTTCCTTGTATGGTGGTAACCTAAGGAACATTTTTATCGTTTAGTCTAGTTTATACTCTTTTGAGTCTTTTATTCTTTTGGCAATCTTTCATCTATCATTTTAAGAGGCATACCTTCCATTAAATCAAATACATCAATAATACTTCTCATAGTATCTTCTTCTTCAGATTGTTCTGTAATAAACCATTGTAAAAATACCTCCGTTATAAGATCTCCTTCTTTTCTTGCTGCTCTAAAAATGTTAAAAATAGATTCTGTAACGGCTATTTCATGCTCCAAGGCTGTTTCATAGACACCTCTTAGGCTCTCATAATCATTATTTACATTGGTAACGTTTGGAGAAAGTGCAGCTCCACCATTATCATTAATAAATTCAAATATCTTCATAGCATGCTCTCTTTCTTCCTCGGCTTGCTTGTAGAAAAAAGCCTTACTATTCAATAATTCTCTTTGATCACACCAAGATGCCATTGCTAAATAAGAGGCAGATGCCTTCATTTCCATAGCGACTTGATTATTTAATAAATCCATTACATCTGGATGAATGGACATTTGTTTTCTTATAGCTGTTGTATTCATAACTTCATTGTTTTTAACAAAGTTACAATAAATGAAAACCAGAAACTAGTATAAGTAAAATTTATAAAGAGTCTAAATAAATATAGTTTTTACACATAAGAAATGCTAGGCGCATGAAATAGAACCATTATTTCATCTCTTAACTTAAGAAGTTGCGGTATATCTAGATAGAGAAGATGTTGTTTATCTGCAATAAACAATAACACAAAATTATCTGTGTTTATAATATTTGTTAGCGAGTTAAAAGCAGTTAATTCATTTATCTTACGTCTTAACTCTAACATTTGAGGAAAGTTTAGATGAATATCTTTATTTGGAGTACATAAAACATACTTACAAAATGTAGCTTTTTTAATTTGGTACGGATATTCCATCTGCTTTTCTATATTCACGACGCAAATATACTTTTTATTTAGAATAAATTAAAATTAAATTATAGGAGATATATTTAAATGTATTTTCCAAATATTTTGCAGGTCTTGGTTATCGAATAGATAAATTAAATAGCATATACTTGAGTATCCATATTTATTTTAATCATTCTCATTTGTGTTATTGAATGTTCCATAGTATTAGCATCTAAATAACTTTCGCTCATCCCTATTTCCTCTCCATTTAAATGATTACAATAAACAAAATAATAACTACCACAATCAGCTTTTAAACGTTTATAATTTTTGTCTAACCTACAATGCGCTCTATAAAAATTTATCTTTTCTATACATTTATATTTTGAAGCGTAAGGTCTACTAAAAAAAATTATTTGATGATTTACTTTAACAAAAAAGCTATATTTTTCAAATTTATCTTTGTATAATTTTATTAGTGTCATTTACTTTAGATTAAGTATTTATTAGACACTAAATTATTGTTATAGTCACATAAAATTAACTTTCTGGTGCTAGTTCTACCTCTAAACCTTCCATATCTGATGTGATTTGTATTTGACAACCCAAACGACTATTATCACGAACATCAAAGGCTTCAGATAGCATAGCTTCTTCATCATCACTCATCTCTGGTAGTTCAGTTTCACTATGTACATAACACTGGCAAGAAGCACACATTGCCATACCGCCACAAACACCAATGGTCCCTTCTGGCGCGAGTTCGTAAGATCTTACAACCTCCATTAAATTCATTGCCATATCTGTTGGTGCCACAATATCATGCGTTACACCATCTCTATCCGTTATTTTTATATTAATATCTTGCATTTGAAACTATTTACTGCGAAAGACTTAGCATAATTTATGCCACAAATTTAAATGAAGGAAATGGAACTTTCACATTAATATCCTACTAATTTAATAGGATTTAAAAAAAATATCAAATCCATAAAATAAGTATACTTTTTACATAGCTTTTGCATCAAAAAGCGTGTATTATCGAAAGTTTTATAGTGTGACAATTAAACTTCAATATTGATAACTTCTTCGATTTGAGGTGCGTACTTTTTTATTGTCATTTCCACACCTGATTTTAAGGTCATTTGATTAACACTACAGCCAACACAAGCGCCTTGTAACTGCACTTTTACCAGCGTATCGTCATTCTCTATAGATAATAACGAAATATCGCCACCATCACTTTGAAGAAACGGGCGAATCTCTTCCAGAGCTTTCTCTACATTTGATTTTACTTCCTCTGTTGTCATGTCTTATTTCTTTACAGCTGAACACCCAGCCATTGTGGTAATTTTTATTGCTTCAGTTGGTGGTAAATCTTCATTTCTCCTTACAACTTCCTGCACTACATTTTGCGTTAGGGCTTCAAATGCTTGCTCTAACGGTGTTGCAGTTTGTAACGCTGCCGGTCTTCCAATGTCTCCTGCTTCTCTAATACTTTGCACTAAAGGAATCTCTCCCAAAAATGGCACCTCTATATCTTCCGCTAAGTGTTTAGCACCTTCTTGTCCAAAAATATAGTACTTATTTTCAGGTAACTCGGCAGGCGTAAAGTACGCCATATTTTCAATAATTCCTAAAACTGGTACTTGAATACTATCTTGTTGAAACATAGCTACACCCTTTTTTGCATCTGCCAATGCTACATTTTGCGGTGTGCTTACTACAACTGCACCTGTTATAGGTAACGATTGCATTATACTTAAATGAATATCACCAGTTCCTGGAGGTAAATCCAGTAATAAGAAATCTAATTCTCCCCAATGTGCATCAAAAATCATTTGGTTTAATGCCTTTGCTGCCATAGGGCCTCTCCATACTACAGCTTGATTAGGTTGCGTAAAAAATCCGATGGATAATACTTTTACTCCATAATTTTCAATGGGTTTCATTTTAGATTTTCCATCTATATTTACGGCCAGAGGTTTTTCTGCCTCTACATCAAACATTATTGGTATTGAAGGTCCGTAAATATCAGCATCTAATACACCTACTTTAAAACCCATTTTAGATAAGGATACTGCCAAGTTAGCTGTAACCGTGGATTTACCAACTCCTCCTTTTCCTGAAGCTACTGCTACAATATTTTGAATCCCAGGAATAGGCTTACCTTTAATAACATTGGCTTTTGGCTTTGCAGGAGCTTCTACCTTAACGTTAACTGTAATTTTTGCCTTCTCGTAAACTTTTTCATGAATTGTTTTAAGAATATCAACTTCTGTTCGCTTTTTAGCTTGAAGACTAGGGTTATTTATGGTAATATCAACAATTACTTCATCCGCAAAAGTTACTACATTTTTTACAGCACCGCTTTCTACCATATTTTGCCCTTCTCCTGGAACAGTAATAGTTTCTAAGGCTTTTAGTATATCTTGTTTATTTAATTTCATTGTCTTTATTCAGAATCATTCTAAATGCAAAGATAGGCAATATGAGTGAAGACTAATGACCTAAGTAAGAAGTTTTCTTGATGTAGTTATTGGGTTTGGTTATGGGTTTTTATCACATTGATTATTGAGTATTTCATAAAATTCGCATATTAAGTTATTGTAGTTTTTAATAGAATTCAAAAAATAACAACACAAAATATACTATTTGTAAAATAGAAGACAAATCTTCTATCATAGTTAAAACATTATATCTTTGCGACTCAAAATTAACGTCTGACAATAGGACTGTTATATTAACCTAAACTTTTTGATTATGTTGAACAAAACACTTAAACAATTAACCCTATTATTTTTAGTTGTACTAGCAACGCTTAGCTGTGAAAAGAGTGATGACGAAATGGACACCTCTGGAGATTTATTAGGAGACTGGGAATTAATTAGTTATACTAGCAATGGCAGTACAACCGCAACTGTACAGGATAACACTTTAACCTCTAGCTTTACTAGCAAAGCACTTAATATTGATTACATTATAACATTTAGTGAAAATCCGAATAGAGCAATTACTGAAAACGGTAGTTTTGATGTAGAATTAATATCTTCTGTAAATGGGGTAAACTCAACAGAAACTACTACAATAAGCGATATAAATTCTGAAGCTGGTTGGAGTAGAAATGGGAATATAATAACTTTTACTGAGGATTTTGCTTCATTCAATACTAATGCTCCCGTTATAGATGAAGACCTCTCTACTAATCCTGATTACATTATTGAGGAGCTTACTAATACTTCTTTGATCTTAAGTACAAGTGCATCAGAACAAATTAATAGTTCTGGGGTTGATTTTGACATAAACCTTTCTCTTAGACTTACATTTACTAGAATATAGTGATATTTAAAAAGCCGTGTAAATTTAAACTTTAAGCGGCTTTTTATTTTTTGTAAAAAAAGCTATTGTAGCATTTTTGATGGATCCCAAAACACGGCATCAAAGTTTTGAATTTGGTTATCCTTAACAATTACGCCTTCACTTTCCAAAAGTTGCTGCATTAAATTGGTGCCATCAAAATGATGCTTTCCTGTTAATAAGCCTTTTCTATTTACAACGCGATGTGCTGGCACATCCTTCCCTGTAGAACCATTCATAGCATAGCCTACCATTCTTGCACTTCTTACTGCTCCTAAATATTTTGCAATAGCACCATAACTGGTTACTTTTCCGTAAGGTATTAAACGTGCTACTTCGTAAACTTTATCAAAAAAATTTAAGGTCTCAGGTTTCATCTTTTAAAAATCTCTAATAACATTTATTAAAGTTATAATTGAAATAATGCCTGTAATACCACCAATTATATAATTCATATTTTTTTGAGAGGTAAACGACTTACTCTTAATTTTATCAAAGAAGAAAATATACACATACAACATTACAAAGGTACCCATACCTGCTCCTGCTACATATGATATGATGCTTGTAAACTCAAAATCCAATAAATTAATTGATGCCAATGTTATAGTAATGTAGGCTTGATAAGGTATTGGAAATACATTAATAGCTGACATTAACATGCCTTGAAAAAACCGACTATGTTTGCTTTTAACTTCTGGTTTGATTTGCTTTTTTGAGGAAGCTTTTGCTATAAACAAAAAGTAAATTGTTATTAAGATGAAAATTACTAAAGCTACACTTCTTAAAACATCAACAACCTCTGGATGCATACTTAAATACCGCGCAAAAACGGCAGCCAAATAGGTTTGAGCAAAAACAATGATACATACTCCTATAGAAAATACTATACCTCTTACATGCCCTTCTTTTAAACTTATTTTCGCAGCTGTCATATTAAGCAACCCAGGAGGGATAACTCCTATGAATGCAAAGAAAAGACCAAGAAAAAAAACAAAAGTTAGGTTCATTTACCCATTTATTTTAAACCTTATAAAGGTAATAGGTTTATTTTGTTCTAGATATTGTGATTCATAAAAAGTTTGTATGCTAGTAACTTCCTCTGGACTTCCTTCTTGTTTATATACATTATGGTTTGCATACAGCACTTCATGCCCTGCACCATGTAACAGCCCTAAGGTATAACCATGCATAAACTCACTATCTGTTTTTAAATTTACTAATCCGTCTGGCTTCAAAATATGCTTGTACCGTTTTAAAAACTCTAAGTTTGTTAAACGGTGCTTAGTGCGTTTGTATTTTATTTGTGGATCTGGAAAGGTAATCCAAATTTCATCTACTTCGTTTTCAGCAAAGGCATAGTCTATCAACTCAATTTGAGTTCTTAAAAATGCCACATTACTTAAATTTTCTTCAATTGCAGTTTTTGCCCCTCTCCAAAACCTGGCACCCTTTATATCAATTCCTACAAAGTTTCTATTAGTATATTTTTGCGCTAGCGCTACAGAATATTCGCCTTTACCACATCCTAATTCTAAAACAATTGGGTTATTATTTTTAAAGAATTTTGCATTCCATTGTCCTTTTAATCCATATTCACTTTTTACAAGCTCTTCTCGTGTTGGTTGAAACACGTTAGCAAATGTTTCATTCTCCTTAAACCGTTTTAGTTTGTTTTTACTACCCAATGTGTATTAACTGTTTCTTAATTATTTATTTTGATTTGGTAAAATTAAGGAAATATATAACAGGGTTTATATCTTTACTTTTGAATTTAACCCAACCCTTAATTAGGTTCGTCTCAATACACCATGAAAAAAAGAATATTAGTCGCTCCACTTAATTGGGGCCTTGGACACGCCACCAGAAGCATACCCATACTTAAAGCTTTAGATGCACGTGGTTTTCAACCTATAATTGCAAGCGATGGCTTAGCATTAACCTTATTACAAAAGGAATTCCCGGAATTCTCTTCGATAGAATTGCCGTCTTATGACGTAACCTACTCCAAAAAAGGAAGTCATTTTAAGTTAAAAATGATAAAGGATTCCCCAAAATTGGTAAAGGCGATTAAAGCTGAAAAAAAAGCCATACGTGATATTGTAGAGACACATAACATTTCAGGAATTATTTCAGATAATAGGCTAGGGGTTTACAATAAGCATGTACCGTGTACCTTTATTACCCACCAACTTAATGTTTTAAGTGGCACCACTACTTGGTTTAGCACCAAACTGCATGAGAAGTATATTACTCGTTTTAATGAATGCTGGGTTCCTGATGCAGAGAGCGATCTTAACTTATCTGGAAAGTTAGGGCACAAAAAACACCTAAGTATTACCACAAAATATATGGGACCAATAAGCAGATTTACTAAGATGGATCTAGAGGAATCTATTGATTTACTTGTATTGCTTTCTGGCCCTGAACCTCAACGCTCTTTACTTGAAGACAAGTTACTAAAAGAGGTTAAAAACTTTAGTGGCAATGTTGTAGTAGTTAGGGGAGTACCACAGAAACAACAAACGATTGAACAGAAACAAGGTGTGACTATTTATAATTTTATGACCTCCAATCGTCTTGAAAAAACGATAAATCAGAGTAAACTAGTACTGTCTAGGTCTGGATACACCACCATAATGGATCTTGCAAAACTAGAGAAGAAAGCATTTTTTATTCCAACACCAGGACAAACCGAACAGGAATACTTGGCAAAACGTCTAACACAACAAGGATTTGTTCCCAGTTGCTCACAAAAAGACTTTAGCATTTTTTTACTCAACAAGATTTCTGAATACAAAGGATTAAAAAGTTTTAATACTCAAGTAGATTATAAAGACTTATTCAGCCTTTTCTAGTGTAAAAGAAAACTCACTACCTACACCATATTCACTTTCTACATATATACGTTCATCGTGCGCTTCTATAATATGTTTTACTATAGATAATCCAAGACCTGAACCACCTTCTCTTCTTGATCCACTTTTATCTACTCGGTAAAAACGCTCAAATAAACGTGCCAAATGATTTTTCTCTATACCTTCTCCATTATCTGTAACTCGGATAATTGCTTTATTTTTTATTAAGTTTTCTATACTTACTTCTGTGGTTCCTTTTAAGCGTCCGTACTTTAAGGAATTGATTATTAAATTTACCAATACTTGCTGAATACGCTCTTTATCAGCGCGTACCATTACTGGTTTTTCATAATCTCTATCAAACATTAATGTAATTTTCTTTTCGTTAGCACGCATTTCTACCATACCAAATACTTCTTTAATGAGTACTACGATATCAAAAACTTCTGGTTGTAAACGTAAATCTCCAGCTTCCAGTTTAGTTATTAAATCTAAATCACTTACTATATAGCTTAAACGTTCTACAGCACTATTGGCTCTTTCTAAATATTTTTTTCGAGTTTTTTTATCATTCATAGCACCATCTAGTAAGGTTAAAATGTAACCTTGGATGGTAAATAATGGTGTTTTTAACTCATGAGACACATTACCTAAAAACTCCTTTCGGTATTGCTCCCTAACTTTTAAAGTTTCTATTTCAAGTTTTTTATCTCTGGCAAATTTGTCAATTTCTTGGGTAAGTGTTGCCATATCAGTAGTTATAGCTCCACGTGTTAAACTTGTTGATTCTAAAAGCGTTAAATCATCATAAATACTTTTTACTCTTCTGTATATGTATCGCTCTACACGGTATTGAATAATTATGAATGAGAACGCATAAAAACAGATACCAAATAATAAAACTGGTAACCACTTAAACGTAAAATAATAATACAAAAAAACACTCATTAAGAGTGTAAAAAATATGGTAATGTATAGCGATGTATTTATCGCAAACTTATAAGACTTTTTAAATTTTACTTGCATTAATCTACAAACTTGTAGCCTACACCTTTTACCGTTTTAAAACTTTTATCACCTATTTTTTCGCGTAATTTACGGATGTGTACATCAATAGTACGCCCTCCTACTACAACTTCATTACCCCAAACTTTGTCTAGGATTTCATCTCGTTTAAAAACTTTTCCTGGTTTTGACGCCAATAAAGATAGTAATTCAAACTCTTTTCTAGGTAAAATTATTTCATTTCCTTTTAATACAATTTTATACTCATCCCTGTTTATTACAAGGTTACCAACCTTAACAGTATCTTTTACGTCTTCCTTAAAGCGCCTTAAAAGTGCTTTAACTTTGCTTACTAATACTTTTGGTTTTATGGGTTTTGTGATATAATCGTCTGCGCCAGCATCAAAACCAGCAACTTGCGAATAATCTTCGCCTCTAGCTGTTAAAAATGTAACTACTACATCTTTTAGTTCTGGTTGCTTTCTTATGTTTTCACAAGCTTCGATACCATCCATTTCTGGCATCATTACATCTAAAATTATCAACTGAGGTAATTCTTTTTTTGCTTTTTTTACAGCTTCTACACCATTTTCGGCTGTAATTACCTGATACCCTTCACTTGATAAATTATAGCCTACTATTTCCAAGATATCCGGCTCATCATCTACAAGAAGTATTTTTATATCCTTTTTATTCATTATTAATTAATGACGTTTATGTGAAAAGTAAAGATAAAATTATTAACGATAATTTGTAAAATTTAAAACACAAATAACATAAAGGTAACACAGCACTTACAGATATTTAACTTTTCGACATAAAACATAAATTTTTAACACTATTTTGGTATGGATTTTGATGCTTTTGTAGTAATTTTATATCATGTAAAAAGCGTTTTATGAAAAACATCTACTTTTTATTATTTTTTATCGGCTTTTTAGGGTTGTCTATTGAAAATGGATTTGCTCAAGGAAATCCTCCGCCTTTGGAAACCAAACTAAATATTGAAGAATTATTTGTATATCCTAATCCGGTAAGCGATAATGCATCTACAATATACATAACAAGCAAGAATAAGTTTGCGTTTAAGGAAGTAACTATATATAATGTTCTTGGCAAACAAATTAAGGCTACTGTTACCACTAGAAAAGAGTTAGATATCTCTTCATTAAATTCTGGTGTTTATATTCTAAAAATAACAGAAGAATCAATTAGTGAAACAAGAAAATTAGTGATAAAATAACTTATAGCTATTATCTTTTTAAAGATATTTAGAGCATTGCTTAAAGCAATGCTCTTTTTTTATATAATTTTGTCGCCGCAATACTATGATAGATACTAAGGACATATTTAACATAAGCTCTCCTCATGAATTTGAAAAAATCGCACTTAGTGTATTCAATTATCAGTTTGAAAACAATAAAGTCTATCGTTCGTTTTGCGATTTACTATACAAACACCCAAGTGATGTAAAAACCGTTAATGAGATTCCTTTTTTACCTATTGAGTTCTTTAAATCTCGACAGGTAATTTGCAAAAACCAACAAATCGAAACTATATTTACAAGCTCCGGTACTACAGGAAGTATAAAAAGCAAACATTATGTTTCTGACCTAAACGTTTACAAAGGCAGTTTCTCTAAAGGGTTTTCCCAATTTTACGGCAATATTAAAGATTATGTTGTTTTAGCATTATTGCCTTCTTATCTAGAACGCGAAGATTCATCGCTAATCTATATGGTTAATGATTTAATTACTCAATCAAAATCCTCACATAGTGGATTTTATTTGGATAACTTTTCAGAATTAGCATCTAAACTCATTCAACTTGATAAAAAAGGTGAAAAAATATTACTTATTGGTGTTTCCTTTGCTTTGTTAGATTTAATTGAACAACATTCTTTTAATTTAAAGAATACCGTTGTAATGGAAACCGGAGGTATGAAAGGACGTCGTAAAGAACTTGTAAGAAGTGAGTTACATGTCATCCTAAAAAAAGGCTTTGGCGTTGATACCATTCATAGTGAATATGGTATGACAGAACTCTTAAGCCAAGCATATTCTAAAGGAAATGGTATTTTTAATTCTCCACCATGGATGAAGATATTAATACGAGATACTGAAGACCCTTTAACTCTTCTTGATTCTGAAAAAACTGGAGGCATCAACATTATAGATTTAGCTAATGTTAACTCTTGCGCTTTTATAGCTACTCAAGATTTAGGGCGTATGTATTCTGATAATTCTTTTGAAATTATTGGACGTTTTGATAATTCTGATATTCGTGGTTGTAATTTAATGGCACTTTAATTCCTAGAATTTAATAGTACAATAATTATAAAAATTAAATTTTACATTTTTAATGATGACATTTTACAAATAACACGATGTTATAGTATAAAATTATAATCATTAATATTTATGAAAATTCTTAAAAGTATACTTCTTCTCGTATTCGTATTTACTTTATCATGTTCTGAATCTGAAAATTCTGAAGAAGAACAGCAACAAACTCAGGGTTCAATTTCTATTGCATTTACAAATGGAGATGGTTTTGTTATGGAAAACATAGTTGCTACACTCACTAATTACTATGAAACTGATCAAACTTTAAACATCAATATTACTGCTGATGCTGAAGGCCCTAGTGGTGGTAAACTAACATTAACTATAGTTGATAATGATGATAGTTTTCAAGCTTTAGTTAACGGCAGCCAATTTCCAATAGGAGATAATACTAAATCTTTTTATGCCACGCTTAGGTATGTAGATAACACTTCTACCTTTACTGGTGCTACAGGAAGTTTGGATATTAGATCTTTTCAAGCAAACCTAAACGGCAATTCCAATAAAGCATTACTAAGCGCCGTTTTTAGTAGTTCAGATGGTACTGTAATTATGAATTCTACGATATCTGATTTAATTTTAAATTGTATTGAATGCGCAGGTTAAGCACTATATAACTAAAACCCAATACTAAGTAAGTTATGATAAAATATACGACTGAGTTATAAACTTTAGCATGAAATTATTTAGTATATTTTTTATAACGCTTAGTACTACTGTATTTTCTCAAACTATTGATTATAATACTAAAAAGGGGTTTGCCGCTAATGGATATGATGTTGTGGCTTACTTTACCAATGAACCTAAGGAAGGCATTAAAAAGTTTAAGACCATTTTTAATAATATCAATTATAAATTCTCTTCCGAAGAGAACCTAAAACTATTTTTAGAACATCCCGAAAAGTATATACCACAATATGGTGGTTACTGCGCTTATGCTGTCGCACTGAAAAGTGATAAGGTTTCAATAAATCCAAAGTCGTTTTTAATTAAAGACGAAAAACTCTATTTGTTTTACAACGCTTGGGGTACAAACACCTTAGAGTTATGGCTTAAAGACAACCATAATAAATTAACAGAAATGGCAGATAATAACTGGGACAAAATTAAATTTAACAAATAACTTACTTTATGTAAGTAATTAAAAAATACTGCGACAAAACAACAGCTAAGAATAAAGAAAAGTTATTTTAGTAAGTTGGTTAATTTGAAAAGCCCAATCGAGAGATTGGGCTTTTGTTTATTTTACAGTTAAAACAAAATAGTTTTTCTTGCCTCTTTGTAACAATACAAACTTATCATTTATTAAATCTACTTTGGTAATTCTATAATCTTCTTTTACCTTTTCTTTATTTACAGAAATAGCATTTTCCTTAAGCGCACGACGTGCATCTCCATTTGACTTTAAAAAATTGGTTTTAGCTGCCAAAGCACCAATCATATCTAAGCCTTGATCGATTTCAGATTTATCAACTTCCGCTTGCGGTACCCCTTCAAAAACATCTAAAAATGTTTTTTCATCCAGTTGTTTCAAATCTTCACTTGTAGATTTACCAAAAAGAATGCTACTTGCTTTTAAAGCATTTTCTAAATCTCCCTTGGAGTGCACCATTGTTGTAATCTCTTCCGCAAGACGCTTTTGCAACACTCTTAAATGGGGCGCTTGATTATGCTCTTCAATCAAACTATCAATTTCTTCTTCATCTAAAAATGTAAATATTTTGATATATTTTTCAGCATCCTCATCACTAGAGTTTAACCAATATTGATAAAATTTATATGGAGACGTTCGGTTGGCATCTAACCATACATTACCACCTTCAGATTTTCCAAATTTAGACCCATCCGATTTTGTAATTAACGGACAAGTTATAGCATAGCCTTTCCCACCTCCTATTCTTCTTATCAGTTCTGTACCTGTAGTGATATTACCCCATTGGTCGCTTCCTCCCATTTGAACAGTACAATTGTTAGCTCTGTACAAATGCAGAAAATCATATCCTTGTACTAATTGATATGTAAACTCTGTAAAACTCATACCTTCTGAGTCATCAGAAGATATTCTATTTTTTACTGAATCTTTTGCCATCATGTAGTTTACAGTAATATGTTTACCCACATCGCGAATAAATTCTAAAAAAGAGAATTCTTTCATCCAGTCGTAATTATTAACTAAAACTGCTGCATTTTCAGCACTGCTTTCAAAATCTAAAAAATGTGCTAATTGTTTTTTTATAGCTTCTTGGTTATGACGTAGTGTTTTTTCATCCAACAAATTTCGTTCATTTGATTTACCTGAAGGGTCTCCAATCATACCTGTTGCACCACCAACTAAAGCAACTGGTTTATGTCCACAACGTTGGTAATGCGCTAAAAGCATAATGGGTACCAAGTTTCCTATATGCAAGGAATCTGCAGTTGGATCAAACCCCACATATGCACTTTTCATACCTTCCAACAAATGCTGATCAGCACCCGGCATTACTGTGTGTATCATACCTCTCCATGTTAACTCTTTAACAAAATTCTTAGCCATTTTATTCAATTTTAGAAAACTAGCGCAAATATAAAAATACACACAGACATAGGCAGTGATTATGAATAATTCTTTAATTTCGTTTCATGATTTTAGTAACAGGAGGAACTGGCTTGGTGGGAGCTCACTTATTACACAAATTGACTTCTAACAATGAAACCGTTAGGGCTATTTACCGCACTGAGCGTAAACTTCAAAATGTAAAAGATATATTTTCTTGTTACGGAGATACCAACAATCTTTTATTTGATAAAATTGAATGGGTAAAGACAGACATTCTTGATGTCCCCGCTTTAAGCGAGGCTCTTAACGGAATTAGTTATGTATATCATTGTGCTGCTTTTGTTTCTTTTGAACCTGATAAATACCAGCTTTTAAGACAAACTAATATTGAAGGGACTGCCAATATTGTAAATCTTTGTATTTCTAATAATATAAAAAAAATATGCTACGTAAGTTCTATTGCAACTATTGGTAACCCTATTAAAAGAGATAATGCTATTACAGAAGAAACGCACTGGAATCCAGAAGATGACAATAGTGTATATGCCATCACTAAATACGGTGCTGAAATGGAGGTTTGGCGTGGTACTCAAGAAGGGTTAGATGCTGTAATTGTTAACCCAGGTGTTATTCTTGCTGCTGGCATCTGGCATTACGGTAGCGGCAGCTTATTTAAAAAAGTATATAATGGTCTTAAATACTATACTTCCGGAAGTATCGGTTTAGTATCTGTAAAAGATGTTGTGGATGTTATGATACAATTACTAAAAAGCGACATAAAAAACGAAAGGTATATTTTAGTTGCAGAAAATTGGTCTTACAAAACCTTTTTAAAAACTACAGCGAAGGCTCTTAAAGTTAAACCTCCAAAAAAATTAGCAAAACCCTGGTTACTTAAAATTGGTTGGCGATTAGATTGGTTAAAACGAAAACTCACTGGTAAACGCAGAGTATTAACAAAACAAGTTGCAACTTCTTTAACTACTAAAACAAATTACAGAAATTCAAAAGTAACTAAAGCCTTGGGTTATAAATTTCAATCTATTGACGATGTGATTTCGGAGATAGCGAATCAGTATCTGAAACAGGCGCAATAAGTTCAAGCTCTTTCAAATCTACTTCTGTATCTAATTCTATTGCTTCCAATTCCTGTTTTATAGCTTTTAGAGAATCTGCTTTCTTTTTTTCTTGTCGCTCTTTATCAAGAATTTTTTTGTAATGCGCTTTTAGTTTAGTGAGACTATCTTTTACTTTTTTATAGATTTCAGCATATTCATCCATAAAGTAAGTATAATACGCATTACTTTCCGCAAACTGTGTGCTATCTACATTATACTTTTTATAAACATAACCTTCTGGATTAACCTTGGCACTATCAAGTACTTTTTTATCTTTTCCGGTTATTGCTCCCAAATATTTTAAGTCCAACAAAACATGAACCATTTTATCTTTAGGAATAAGGTTTTTAGGCTTATCTGGCTTATTATATCTATAGCAAGAAGTAAGCCCTAATACCATACATAATAGTATTATTGTTTTTTTATACATTACCGGTTAAATGTTAAACGTTTTGCTGCTTTTACTTCAGAAAACTTAAAATTTTTATATACTAAACTACCATTTAAAATAGTATGTGTAATTCTTGATTTAAAAGTAACACCTTCAAAAGGTGACCATCCACATTTATATAGAATATTTTCTTTTTTTACTGTCCACGGATTATTTAAATCTACTAAAACCAAATCTGCATAATATCCCTCTTTAATATATCCTCTGCGCTCTACTTGAAACAAAATAGCGGGGTTATGACACATTTTTTCAACTATTTTTTCAATTGAAATTTTACCTTCATGATACTTTTCTAACATTGCAGGTAAAGCATGTTGTACTAACGGCCCTCCTGATGGTGCTTTAGTATAAACGTTGTTTTTCTCCTCAATAGTATGTGGTGCGTGATCTGTGGCTATTACATCAATTCTATCATCTAACAGTGCTTCCCATAGCTGATCTCTATCTGTTGCTGTTTTTACCGCTGGATTCCATTTTATGTGCGTTCCTTTTTTCTTGTAATCTTCATTTGAAAACCAAAGATGATGAATACAAACTTCAGCTGTTATCTTCTTTTCTTTTAAAGGAATTTTATTCGTAAACAAATTGGTTTCTTTTCCTGTTGATAGATGAAACACATGTAATCTCGCTCCTGTTTTTTTTGCTAATTCTATAGCCTTAGATGAGGATAAATAACACGCTTCTTCACTTCTAATTATCGGATGCTTCTCAATAGGAATATCATCCCCATAAGTATCAATATGCTCCTGAAGATTTTTTCTAATAGTGCCTTCATCTTCACAATGAACTGAAATAACCATATTAGTACTTTTGAAAATTTTCTCGAGAACTTTTGGGTCGTCAACTAGCATATTCCCCGTTGATGACCCTAAAAATAATTTTAATCCAGCAACAGAGGATTCATCAACCTTAAGTATTTCATCCAAATTATCATTAGTCCCTCCAAACATAAACGAATAATTTGCTGATGAAGTTTTTGAAGCTATTTCAAATTTTTCTTCAAGTTTTTCAACCGTTGTCGTCTGTGGGTTTGTATTAGGCATCTCAATAAAAGATGTAATCCCTCCTGCCAATGCAGCTTTAGACTCCGTACCAATATTTGCTTTATGTGTTAATCCCGGTTCTCTAAAATGCACTTGATCGTCAATTGCTCCTGGTAGCACATATTTTCCCTCTGCATCAATTATGGTAACATCAGCCCATTTGGCACTAATTGATTTATCTATCTGTTTTATAACTTCTCCTTCAATTAATATATCGCCACTATGAATATCGCCTTCGTTAACTATTTTAGCATTCTTTATCAGTATCCTTTTCAATTCCATTACAATTATTTTCGTTTAAATAAACTTTTAAATTTCATTGATATAACTCCAAAAACTGCTTCAGAAATAATTCCTGAACTCAGTTTGGACTCGCCTCTAGTTCTATCTGTAAAAATAACAGGCACTTCAACAATTTTAAACTTTTTCAAGTACGTTTTAAATTTCATTTCAATTTGAAACGCATATCCAATAAACTTAACTTTACGTAAATCTATACTTTCTAAAACTTTACGTTTATAACAAACAAAACCTGCTGTAGTATCATTAATTTCCATTCCTGTTATAAAACGCACATACTTTGACGCCAAATAAGACATTAACACCCTACTCATTGGCCAGTTTACAACATTCACACCAGTGATGTAACGAGAGCCAATAGACATATCTGCTCCATCTACAGCACAAGCTTTGTAGAGTTTTGTTAAGTCTTTTGGATCATGTGAAAAATCAGCATCCATTTCAAATATGTACTCATATTTTCTAATCAAACTCCATTTAAACCCTAAAATATACGCTGTACCTAAACCTGATTTTTCATTGCGTTTTTTTAAATGCAATCTACCTGTAAAAACACCTTGAAGCTCTACAACTTTATCAGAAGTGCCATCAGGAGAATTATCATCTACAATAAGGATGTGTACATCCTTAGATTCAGAAAATACAGCCCTTATTATTGGTTCTATATTTTCAATCTCATTATAGGTTGGAATGATTACAACAGCGTGCTTCATCTAAAATAATATGAAACAAATGTACATTTTTAAGGTATTCTTTTTTTTAAAAATTTCGTAATAATTTATCCCTTCTTTAAAATTTATGATAATTTTAACCCATGCTTCGAGAAGTACCATCACATACACTCTATACTATTTTACTACTAATTTGCCTAGTAACTATTGCTATTGCTAAAACCATTGCTCCAAAACGTTTTAATGAGTTTATCATGGTAATATCTAATTCAAGATATCTTAAAATTTATGGTAAAGACCAGAAGTTCTTAGATTATTATGATGGTTTATTGTTTTTAAACTTGATAATATCTGGCACTATATTTTGCATGTTATGCATTGAAAATTTTACTAATTCAATTGAAGTTAATAACACTCTACTAGTTAAGTTTGTTATAGGCTCTGGCGTTTTTATGCTTGCAAAAGTACTTCTAGAGCGTTTAATCGCAAGCCTATTTGAAATTGACGATATTATAGACGACTATCTTTTTCAAAAAATTAGCTATAAAAATTATTTAGGCATTTTACTCTTACCTGTTAATGCTATTTTAATATTTAGCATAACTCCTTCAAAGATATTGCTCTATCTTATTTTTAGTTTCCTCTTTATAGTGAATATTAGTGGGTTATTTACCACTTTTAAAACGTATCAAAATGAAATTAAAAACAACTTTTTCTATTTTATTTTGTATCTTTGCGCTCTTGAAATCGCGCCCTATGTAATCATATATGCGATTTTTAGTGCCTAATTAAACTGTTTTGAGCCTATGAAAGTGAAGACCATTTTAGTATCCCAGCCAGAACCTAAAATTGAAAATTCTCCTTACTTTGATCTTCAGGAGAAAAAGAAAGTTAAAATAGATTTTAGACCCTTTATTCATGTAGAAGGCGTTCCTGCAAAAGAGATAAGACACCAAAAAATTGATTTAAATAATTATACTGCTATAATTCTTACCAGTAGAAATGCAGTAGATCACTTTTTTAGAGTTGCTGAAGAAATGCGTTTTAAAGTTCCAGACACTATGAAATATTTCTGTCAGTCTGAAGCCGTTGCTTATTATCTTCAAAAATATGTTGTATACAGAAAACGTAAGATTTATGTTGGGAAGCGTACATTTGCAGAGCTATCTCCATTAATCAAAAAATATAAGGATGAAAAATTCTTATTACCAAATACAGACAAAGTAAAACCTCTAGTTCCTGAAACTTTAGATGGTTTAGGTGTAGACTGGAAACAAGCAACATTTTACAAAACTGTTGTGAGTGATTTATCTGATTTAGCTAATGTATACTATGATGTTTTAGTATTTTTTAGCCCTTCCGGAATAGAATCTTTATTTCAAAACTTTCCAGATTTTAAACAAAACGATACACGCATAGCTGTTTTTGGAAACACAACTATAAAAGCTGTAAAAGAGAAAGGTTTACGTGTGGATATTGCTGCACCTACTCCTGAAACACCATCAATGACAATGGCTTTAGAAAAATATATAGATCAGGTTAATAAAGGAAAATAAATACCTTTTTATAATTTATAAAAAAGCGTTTTCATAATGAAAACGCTTTTTTTGTATTACTAAAACGCATACCGTTGTGGCCCCCCACGTCTTATCTCTTCTGTACAATGTGCTTCGAATTTTTTAAAGTTTTCTCTAAATGCATTAGTTAATTTAAATGCCATTGTATAATACGCTTCATCATCATTCCAAGTTTGTCTTGGACTTAAGACACTTGTTGGTACGCCAGGACAAGTTCTTGGTTGCGCTACTCCAAATACAGAATGAATATGGTAGTCATCATAATTATACAAACCCAAATCTCCATTTAATACAGCATTAATCATAGCGCGAGTATACTTTAATTCCATCCGCTTACCTACTCCATAAGGACCTCCTGTCCAACCTGTATTTATCAACCAAACGTTTACACCTGCTTCTATCATTTTAGCACTTAGCATTTCTGCATATTTTGCAGGGTGTAATGGCATAAAAGGTGCTCCAAAACATGCAGAAAATGAAGGTTGAGGCTCTTTTACACCTGCTTCTGTACCTGCTACTTTTGCAGTGTAGCCTGATATGAAATGATAGGCAGCTTGACTTGGTGTTAATTTAGAAATAGGTGGTATAACTCCAAAAGCATCAGCTGTTAGAAAGAAAATATTTTTAGGATTTTTACCAACAGAGGGAACTTTTATATTCTCAATATGATGAATAGGATAACTTACTCTGGTATTTTGAGTGATAGAAGTATCCTCAAAATCAACATTACCAGTATCATCCAAGATTACATTTTCAAGAATAGCACCAGGTTTAATTGCATTATAAATTTCAGGTTCTTTCTCTTTTGAAAGGCTTATTACTTTAGCATAACATCCACCCTCAAAATTAAAAACTGAATTTTCATTAGTCCATCCATGCTCATCATCTCCAATTAAGCTTCTGTTAGGGTCTGTTGAAAGTGTCGTTTTTCCTGTTCCCGATAAACCGAAAAAAACAGCAGTATCTCCATCCTTTCCTACGTTAGCACTGCAATGCATTGGTAACGTATTTTTCTCTACAGGTAATATAAAGTTTAATGCAGAAAATATCCCTTTTTTAATCTCGCCAGTATAACCAGTTCCTCCTATTAAGGCGATTTTTTTTGTAAAGTTTAAAATTGCAAAATTGTGTTGCCTCGTACCATCAACATCAGGATTTGCCATAAAGCCTGGTGCATTTATAACAGTCCACTCTGCTTCAAAATTTTCTAATTCCTTATTAGTAGGCCTTAAAAACATATTATAAGCAAACATATTACTCCATGGATACTCATTTATTACACGAATATTCAATCTGTAATTATCATCTGCACAAGCATAACAGTCTCTTACAAAAATTTCTTTTTCAGACAAATACCTCACTACTTTATCATACAACTTGTCAAAATCGCTTGAAGCAAATGGTATATTTATTTCCCCCCACCAAATTTTATCTTCAGTAATGTTATCCTTTACTATAAATCTATCTTTTGGCGAACGTCCAGTAAACTCTCCTGTATTTACTGCCAAAGCACCAGATGATGCAGTAGCACCTTGCCCAGTTTTGACCGTAATTTCATGTAATTCTTCTGAAGTTAGCTGATATTGAATATTAGCATTCTTTATACCATATTGTTCTAACGAAACAGAATTTTTAATTTGATTACTATTAATCATAAATTTTTAAAATAAATAATTAGTTTTCAAAATTATGATAAAATTTGAAACTAAAAATATTAATTATGCAATAAATTGTTATAATTTTATAAAGTTAACAATTAACACAACCCATGAAGCTATTAAAAACAATCCTCCTATAGGCGTAACAAAACCAATGGATTTAAAATTAAAGCTAGACATGGTATTTGTGGCCAACCCATAAATAGAACCAGAAAATAATACAACTCCTATAATGACTAAGTAAAAAATGATATTTTTATATCCTGATTTAACTAAAGATGTACCTCCTATGAATAATAAGAATAGTGCATGATACATTTGATAGCGTACACCAGTTTCAAAAGTTTGCAAGTTTTCAGTTGACAAATACGCTTTTAAACCATGTGCGCCAAAAGCACCCAAAATTATTGCTAATACCCCTATTACAGCCCCAGTAATTAATATAACTTTATTCATACTTAAAATTCATTTTATTTAACAAATCTACTTAACAAAAATAATATGCGAAAAGTTTTAATCATAGGATCTGGAAAATCAACAGCTTTTCTTTTAAAATATTTATTAGATATATCTACTTCTGAAAAACTTCATATTACCATAGGCGATATAGATGTTAATGTCGCTCTCGCCTTTCTACCCAAGCATTCTAATGCTAATGTTATAAAATTGGATGTTTTTAATGATGCGCAACGCACAAAAGCTATTTCAAATTCTAATATTGTAGTATCCATGCTCCCTGCAAGGTTTCATATTCATGTAGCGAAAGATTGTATAACCTACAAAAAGCATTTAGTAACAGCATCTTATGTAAGTGAGGAGATGCAACGCTTAGATAAAGACGCTAAAGCGAATGGCATTATTTTGATGAACGAGATTGGTGTAGATCCTGGTATAGATCACATGAGCGCAATGCAAGTACTAGACAACATCAGAGAAAAAGGAGGTAATGTTATTTTATTTGAGTCGTTTACTGGTGGTTTAGTAGCTCCTGAAAGCGATACTAATTTATGGAACTATAAATTTACATGGAATCCAAGAAATGTGGTTACAGCTGGACAAGGTGGCACTGCTAAATTCATACAAGAAAACAGCAATAAATACATTCCTTATCAGCGTCTTTTTAGACGTACCGAATTTTTAGATATTGAAGGTTTTGGTAGGTTTGAAGTTTATGCTAATCGCGACTCGCTAAAATATCAAGACGCCTATGGATTACATAATGTGAGAACCCTATATCGGGGCACCATACGCCGTGTAGGATTTAGTCGCGCTTGGAATATTTTTGTAACTCTAGGGATGACAGATGATAGTTTTACCATTGAAGACAGCGAAAATATGAGTTATCGCGATTTTACAAATGCATTCCTTCCATACAGCCATAAAGATTCCGTGGAATTAAAATTAAGACATGAGTTAAAAATAGATCAAGATGACACCATATGGGATAAACTTGTAGAGCTCGATATTTTTAACCCAAATAAAAGAGTAGGCCTTAAAAATGCTACTCCAGCTCAAATATTACAAAAGATTTTAACTGATAGTTGGACATTGAGTAAAGATGATAAAGATATGATTGTAATGTATCATAAATTTGGTTATGAACTCAATGGAAAAAAACACCAACTAGATGCAAATATGGTAGTTATAGGTAAAGATCAAAGGTATACAGCTATGTCTAAAACTGTTGGTTTACCTGTAGCAATAGCAACGCTAGCCATTCTTAATGAAAAAATTACAAGTCCGGGAGTTCAAATTCCTATTACTAAAGAAATCTACCAACCAATACTTAAGGAATTGAAAAAATTTGGTATTTCATTTAAAGAGAAAGAAGTGCCGTATTTGGGGTATAATCCATTAAACAATTAAAAATTTTTGGGCGTTACCTCGCTTAAAGCGAGGTCAGGCTATCCGCTATATCTTTTAACATGGGTGGCCTCCGTTTCTGCAGCCACCCATGTTAAAAGGATGCCGCTACTATCCTTAACGCGGGCATGTCTGCTAGCATTTTACTTTATCTAACGTTTAGTTTTGTCTCCAAAGATTCAAAATTCAGCAAATCATCAACCTAAAAAATGTTTCTATTTGCAATCAAATCATTACTTTTGCCTTCTAAACTATAACACAAATGGCAAAGAAGAAACAGACTGAAATAGATGGCATAGACAAAAAAATACTACGCACCTTGATGGATGATGCAAGAACACCAATTCTTGAAATTGCAAGAAACGTAGGTATTTCTGGAGCTGCTATACATCAACGTCTTCGTAAACTGGAAAAATCTGGTCTTCTAGCAGGATCAAAATTTGTAGTAAATCCTGAAGTTTTAGGTTTCGACACCATGGCTTTTGTAGGTGTTTATTTTGATAAAGCTGCTGATGCACCTCTAATTATAAAACTTTTAAAACGCGTTCCTGAAGTTTTAGAGTGCCATTACACTACGGGAAATTGGAATGTTTTCTTAAAAGTAATTTGTAAGAGTAACGACCATTTAATGCAGGTTTTAAATACCATTCAAGAAATAAATGGTGTTTCTAGAACAGAAACCTTTATTTCCTTATCTGAATTATTCCATAGACAAGTTAAGATTTAATAATTAAGGTACAATTGTTACGCAACCAAACGTAACAAATAACATCTAGTTACTGTAACTTAAAATTAAACTTAAATGAAAAAACTATGCTTGATAACATTAATCATGTTATCAATATTTAATACGTCATTTTCTCAGGAAAAACAAAACTCTAAATCCGATGACAGCTCCGTAACAAATTTTAATGACGTAAAACTTAATAGTTTATATTTAATCCTTGGCGCTTTTGAAGTATCCTACGAACGTAGTCTCAACGAAGAATCTGGGGTTGGTATTGATATATTTTTACCTTTTGACGACGAAATACAAGATGATATAAATTACTATATTTCTCCTTATTACCGCATATATATAGGTAACAACTATGCCTCTGGCTTCTTTATAGAAGGGTTTGGCATGCTAAATTCAACCAAAAACTACACATTCTCATTTGATACCGAAATTAATGAGGACATAACCGATTTTGCTTTAGGTATTGGTCTTGGAGGTAAATTTCTAACCAAAAGAGGTTTTATTGGCGAACTCAATCTCGGAATTGGCAGAAACCTCTTTAATGATAAAAATGACAGATTCGATAATGAAATTGTTGGGAAAGCTGGTATCAGAATAGGCTATAGGTTTTAGCTAATACAAATAATAAAACCCAATTTTAAAGTTGGGTTTTATTGTCTATTTGAAATGTCTACTTCCGTAGGAATTTGCTATTTCATCTTCATTAACCAATTACGTACATCAACTTCTTTTTTGATGATAACCCTTAAATCATCAATCTTTACACGTTGCTGTTCCATAGTATCTCTATGACGTATAGTTACGGTATTGTCTTCTAAAGTATCATGATCTACTGTGATACAAAATGGTGTGCCATTGGCATCTTGTCGTCTGTAACGTCTACCCACAGCATCTTTTTCATCGTAAATAATGTTGAAATCCCATTTTAAATCTTCAACAATATTACGCGCTATTTCTGGTAAACCATCTTTTTTAACTAAAGGCAAAACAGCTGCCTTAACTGGCGCCAAAACACTTGGTAATTTTAACACTGTTCTAGTAGTTCCGTTTTCTAATTCCTCCTCTTGTAACGCATTAGAAAAAACAGCTAAAAACATGCGATCTAAACCAATAGAAGTTTCTAAAACATAAGGCACATAACTTTTATTTTCTTCTGGATCGAAGTATTGTAATTTTTTGCCAGAGAATTTTTCATGCTGACTTAAATCAAAATCAGTTCTAGAATGAATCCCCTCTAATTCTTTAAACCCAAACGGAAATTTAAACTCAATATCTGCAGCAGCATCAGCATAATGTGCTAATTTTTCGTGATCATGAAAGCGATAGTTTTCTTCTCCCATGCCTAATGACAAATGCCACTTTAATCGTGTTTCTTTCCAGTGCTCATACCACTCTGCTTGCGTACCTGGTTTAATAAAAAACTGCATTTCCATTTGCTCAAACTCACGCATTCTAAAAATAAATTGCCTTGCAACAATTTCATTCCTAAACGCTTTACCTGTTTGCGCAATACCAAAAGGAATTTTTAAGCGACTTGTTTTTTGTACGTTTAAAAAATTCACAAATATACCCTGAGCTGTTTCAGGACGTAAGTATAAATCCATGGCACTATCAGCAGAAGCACCAAGTTTGGTTCCAAACATTAAATTAAACTGTTTAACATCAGTCCAATTTTTGCTTCCAGAAACAGGGCATACAATACCTAAATCAACTATTAGCTGTTTAAAATCTTCCAGATTTCCATCATCTTGTACCTGAGTTAATCGCTCCGTAATTTCATCAATTTGTTTTTGTCGGCGAATTACATTTGGATTAGTCTCTTTAAATTGTTTTTCATCAAAAGCATCTCCAAAACGTTTTTTAGCTTTATTGACATCTTTTTCAATCTTTTCTTTAATCTTTTCTCTAAAATCTTCAACTAGAACATCTGCGCGGTATCGCTTTTTAGAATCTTTATTATCAATTAAAGGGTCATTAAACGCATCCACATGTCCAGACGCTTTCCACGTGGTAGGATGCATAAAAATTGCGGCATCAATACCTACAATATTTTCATTCATCTGTACCATGGCACGCCACCAATAGTCTCTAATGTTCTTTTTTAACTCCGCACCGTTTTGCGCATAGTCGTAAACTGCGCTTAAACCATCATAAATTTCACTACTTTGAAACACATATCCGTATTCCTTAGCATGCGAAATAACCTTCTTAAATGTATCATCTTGATTTGCCATAGGTGCAAAAATAAAAAACCGCTCTAAACTGGATAGGTAGTTTGACGAAAATTAAAGCCTAATAGCGTTATTTTTTTACTTATGTTTACAAAAGGAAGTAATCTATTCTCTTTTGAAATCAGTCATTAACTTACTCTTTCCTAAAGTATGCTATGCATGCTCTAGCCATCTATCCGATAACGAAGACACCATTTGCATTAACTGCAGACATGATTTACCTGTTACTGAATTCCACTTTAACAATGATAATACTGTTAAAAAAGTACTACAGGGACGCGCTAAAATTGAACAAGCCACTGCCCTATTTCGTTTTGAAAAGAAAGGTCCTGTGCAACAACTTATCCATGCTTTAAAATACAAAGGCTCTGAGCATATTGGAACACTTCTAGGAGATTGGCTAGGCGGAGAACTTTGTGAGGTTGAAACCTACCAAACTATTGATATGGTTATTCCTGTACCTATGCACTCTAAGAAACTAAAAAAAAGAGGCTATAATCAAGTTACTGAATTTGGAAAACAAATAGCAAAGGCATTACATGCAGAGTATGTAGATGATGTTTTAGTAAAAATATCCAACACCAAATCGCAAACTACCAAAGGACGTTTAGCTAGATGGAACAAAAAAAATGAAATTTTTGCGATAAAAAACATCTTAAAAATTGAAAACAAACATGTACTTTTAGTTGATGACATTATTACAACGGGAGCTACACTAGAAGGATGTTGCTCTGCTTTACATCAGGCAAAAACCATAAAAATAAGTATAGCTACTATGGCAATAGCTTAACAATTTTTACGTTTATTTTTAAGGCAAATTTTATGTAGGTTTGCTTAAAATTTGATAAAGCAATGTGCAATAAGTTTTTTAATTTTTTTTTAGCTATTATAATTGGTTGTATTTTTATTAACTGCGCTAATAGGGGTAGACCAGAGGGAGGAGAAAAAGATATAGATCCTCCTGTAATTGTAAGTACATCTCCAAAAAATTATTCTACCAATTTTAGCACAAAAGAAATAAAGATTGAATTTGACGAATACATCAAAATCAAAAACTTACAGAAGCAATTAATTATCTCGCCTCCAATGAAAACGCAACCCGAAATTACACCACTGGGAGCAGCGAGTAAAACCATTAGAATACGAATTTTTGACACACTTCCGCCTAATACTACTTATGCTTTTAACTTTGGTAATAGTATTGAGGATAATAATGAAGGCAATCCATACACCTACTATCGCTACGTATTTTCTACTGGAGATTTTATTGATTCTTTAACTGTTTCTGGAAACATTACTGATGCTTTACTTCGTGAACCCGAAACTTTTGTATCTGTGATGCTATACGAAGTAGACTCTATATTTACAGATTCAATAATTTATAAAGAAACCCCTAAGTATATTACAAACACATTGGATAGCGTTACCTCTTTCACTATAGAAAACGCTAAGGCAGGTAAGTATTTACTAGTAGCTCTAAAAGACAAAAATGGAGATAATATTTACCAGCAAAAGTCAGATCAGATAGCTTTTAAAAAGGAATTTATTACCCTGCCAACTGATAGCACATACAACCTTAGGCTCTTTAACGAAATTATAGATTTTACCCCGTCTAGACCTCTGTTAGTTAATGCAGAAAAAATTATGGTTGGGTATGAAGGAAATCCTGATGGCATAGCATTTTCGTTGGATTCTGAAGTACCACAAGACTTTGAATATAGAATTTCTAAAGACAAAAAAACAGATACTTTATACTATTGGTATAAACCCAAATTAGAAGTTGATTCTTTAATAATGAATATTGAGCATCCACAAGCCTCAAAAACATATACAGTTAGGATACGTGATAAGGAGCGTGATTCTTTAATAATTGAAGCTCAACCTGATGGCTCCATTCGTTACGATGAAGATTTCAAAGTTTCTGGAAATATTCCGTTTACAAAATTTGATAAAACAAAAGTAACCTTGATAGACCGAGATTCTTCTCTTGTTCCCTTCTCTATCAAAACTTATGATTCATTGTCAAACGCATATATCTTTGAGTTTGAAAAAACTGAGAATAACGAGTATGAAATGACTATTTTACCGGAAGCTTTTACAGATTTTTTTGAAAATACAAATGACACATTGCAATACACCTTAAGAACTAAAAAGCAGGATAGTTATGGGAATTTACGTGTAAAGATCAATAATGGAGTGTATCCCATTATAGTTCAGCTTACAGATAAAAGTGGAAAAGTAAAATATGAGCAATATGCTACTGAGCAAAGAGTGTTTGACTTTTTAAATATCAATCCTGGCAGTTATTTTGTTAGAGTAATTTTTGATTCTAATGGAAATCAAGTTTATGATACTGGTAATTATCTTAAAAAAATTCAACCAGAAATTGTTAAACATTCTGAGAAGCAATTAGACGAAGTACGTGCAGGTTGGGATGTTGAAGCTACCTTTACTCTGAAAAATTAAAACTGTCTCTGTCTTCTAAAAACTTTAGTGCATTTCTATATTTTCTAACATGATTTTTAGATAAAGTAACAACTTCTACAAAGTCTTGATTTAATGGTATTTCAGATATACGCTTTCCTAAAACATCATAAACAGCTGTACTCCCACAGTATTTAGCACCTACGCCATCAACACCTATCCTGTTTACACCAATACTATAACTCATATTTTCAATAGCTCTTGCTTTAAGCAGTGTATCCCAGGCATCAATTCTTGTTACAGGCCAATTGGCAACATAAAGTAACACATCATAATCATCAGTATTTCTTGCCCAAACCGGGAACCTTAAATCGTAACAAATCAATGGACAAATTTTCCACCCTTGATAATTTACAATTAACTTGCTTTTACCAGCAGTATAAACTTTGTGCTCTCCTGCTAAAGTAAATGTATGCCGTTTATTGTAATGCGATATTTTCCCTGATGGCTCAACAAATAAAAGTCTATTATAATACTTATTATGCTCCAAAATTACGATACTTCCTACAATAGCTGATTGAAATTTTTCTGCCAAAGTTACCATCCAAGATACAGTAACACCTTCCATAGTTTCAGCTACTTTACCTGCATTCATAGTAAATCCTGATGTAAACATTTCTGGCAGAATAATAACATCAACGTTTTCTTTAATACTTTGTAGTTTGTTTTGGAAAGCTTTACGGTTACGCTCAGGGTCTTCCCAAAACAAATCGGTTTGTAATAATGCTATTTTCAATGTTTCCTGCATAGGGTATAAAAATAAAAAGAGTTCAAAAAAATATTTTTTTTGAACTCTTAAGATATCATATAATTTTAAGTAATCAAACCAGATTTAAGACAAATCTAGTTTTGAATATCTATTTTAATTTCTTTTTTGTTTTAATCACATTAGCATGCAGCTTTTCAATTTTTTCTAACCATTTTTTCTCATCCATTGGAGACAATTTGCCCTTACTTTTAAGCTTTTCATACTTCTCTTGCGCAGCTTGGTATTTCTTAGTTGCTTTATTATAATTAGATTGCGCTTTTTCTTTTTGCTTTAAGGCTTTTTCTGCTTTTTTTCTCTTTTTCTCAGATTTTTTTTGCTCTTTCTCTGCCTTCTCTACTCTTTTCTGTGTTGCTACTGCTTCTACTGCTGCTTGTTTTCTTTTTTCAAACTCAGCTAAGATTTTTGCTTTTTCCTCTTCACTCAACGTATCAGTCACATCTACTCCATTGTTTAAAATAGTGCCTTTTTTAACTTCATATATACTATCATTAACTTTAATTTCTTGAGCTGATACTGATATTCCAATCAAAATAAACGTTATCAATAATATAAATCTAAATAAATTCTTCATTGTCTAAATACTTTAATATTTAGACGCTGTACTTGATAAAAAGTCACTTTTAATGGTTAAAAAGATTATACTATTTCCATTTTCTTCAAAAGGAAACTTGCATTCATATTTTTACAAACACCTTGTTTTAACTTATAATCAAAATGTAGTTCATCATTAATAATTTTAGCATCAAAATAATAGTTTTTAATAGCTTCTAGTTCTTTTTCTGCTTCACACAAACTTAAATCATGAGTTGCTATAATACCTGTAGCATTAGAAGATACTAGCTTCTCTACAAACTTCCTTGAACCAATTGCTTTATCAGTGCTATTTGTACCCTTTAATATCTCATCTAATACTATAAAATATGGATCTTCGTTTATGGTATCAACAATATATTTCAATCTTGTTAATTCTGAGAAGAAATACGAACTATCATCAGTTAAAGAATCTGATGTACGCATACTTGTTATTAATTTTATTGGAGTATAAAAACTAGATTTAGCACATACTGGTAAACCAACATTGGCCATAACTATATGTAGGGAAATCGTTCTTAAAAATGTACTTTTACCAGCCATATTTGCTCCAGTTACTATAAAAAACTGCTCCTTTTCTATAATAACATCGCTATCCACCCTTTTGCCGGCGTTTAAAAGTGGGTGTCCTAAACCTTCTGATTTAATAATATGTTTGCTATTATGAATTACAGGGAACACGTACTCTGGATGGTTGTACACAAAATTCCCTAAAGTACTGTAAGCATCAAAGAATGACACAACTTCAAACCAATCAACAACCTTTGTTTTATATGTTTCTATCCATTGTTCTATTCTGTAAGTATTTTTTATATCAGTTAAAAAAAGACCGTTGCCAAAAATTGCTCCTATTATATTATTTCTATTGTCTAAGGCATCTAAAGACCTTGATAGCTTTTTAAAAATTACTGATGCTTTTTCTGTTTCTGACTTAATTTGCTTTTGCTTTTGCTGTAATAATTCGGACTGAAATATTTCGTTTTCAATTAAATCTAGCAAAACGGTATACTGACGAAAGGTGTCTTTTACCTTATCTACATTAGAAGATAGTTGATTGGTTTGCTTTACATATTTTCCTGTAAGTGCTAAACCTGCAAAAAACCAAAATCCTAAAATGTTTTGATTGGTAATTACTTCTGTTGCTATTCCTATAAAAAGTATTATAGTACTCACACTAAACACCAAGGGCATCCATTTTATTAATCTTGGTAAAAAAGATTTGTAATTCCCCAACCAACTAATTATAGTTTTTGCTGGTGTTTCAACGGCAACCAAACTTGCATTAGCAGCATAAAATTGCCTCCATTTAGGTTTCGAAGCTAATTCTTTTATTACTTCTTGACGTAGCTTCACATTATTAACTTCATTTGCTTTTATAGCATTAGCTAACTGCTCTTTTCCTTCTTTTGTTTCTGTTCTGTTAACATATTGAAAGAAAGAGCCACGACCAAACAAATCTATATCTAGACTATAATAATGTTTAGGATCTTGAAATTCTAAACCTTTATCCCTATCATAAAACTCTCCTGATGCTATAGTAAGTTCATCTTGATTAATTTTAATTAATGCATCATAAAATTTCTTTTGATGTTTTACATGGGTATGATTCGCAAGTAAGTACACAAAAAGCGCAATACACACTACTGCTATTATTAGTGCTAATTGCCAAAAGCTGAAATAAAAACAAATACCAAAAGCTGCTGCAAGAAATACCAAAACACGTAATGTACTTAAAACTGTCATTCGCTTGTATAGTGCTTTTGACTGAAGTTTGTAATGCTCTAGACGTTCTCGGTAGTATTCAGTAGGGTTTGTGTGTGTCATTTTATAATTAAAATGTAAATAAACAAAAAAGCCCTGAAATTATTCAGAGCTCTTATATTTAATAATCTTTTGTTTTAATCTCTTCCAAATACTTGAAGTGCCCAGTATAATAAGTTCGCTAAGGCACCAATTGCAGCAACAAGATATGTTCTTGCAGCCCATTTTAATGCATCTTCTGAACCTTTATATTCTTCTGGTGTAACTATATTTTTATTCTTTAACCAAGCTAATGCTCTATTACTAGCATCATATTCTACAGGTAAGGTTATAAAACTAAACAAAGTTGCTGCCCCCATCATTACTAAACCAGCTACAGCAACCCACCATCCTAAACCTAGCCCCGCAGCTCCACCTAAAACAAGACCACCAATAATTAACCATTGAGACATACCGGAAGTTACACTTACAACTGGCACTAATGTAGATCGCATCTGTAGCCAACTATAGGCTTTTGCATGTTGTACAGCATGACCAACCTCATGAGCTGCTACAGCTGCAGCAGCGGCATTTCGCTCATTGTAAACAGCCTCACTTAAATTAACTGTTTTATTCTTTGGATTGTAATGGTCTGTTAATCGTCCTGGTGTAGAAATCACTTCAACGTCATAAATACCGTGGTCTGACAACATTTTTTGTGCTACCTCAGCACCACTCATGCCATTTCTTAAGTGAATTTTTGAATACTTTTCAAACTTTCGCTTCAAAGTATTGCTTACAGCCCAACTTGCAAGCATTATTGCTCCAATTAATATATAATATCCAAACATGATTTACTTTTTAAAATTTGTAATAAATATAGCAATAATTACGCCAATTCTTGATAATGAAATTTTGTCAGGCTGAGTAAACTACACCTTTTCAAACTCTAAATCAAAAGCTTCAGCTATTTCTTTATAAACTATTTTTCCATTTACAACATTAAGTCCTTTAGCTAGCGATTTGTTTTTCTCACATGCTTTTTCCCATCCCATATCTGCTAATTTAATTACATAAGGTAAAGTAACATTGGTAAGCCCCATAGTTGATGTGTAAGGTACTGCACCAGGCATATTAGCTACACTATAGTGCACAACATCATCAATTATATAAGTAGGGTCTTGATGCGTAGTAGGTTTAGTAGTTTCAAAACATCCACCTTGATCAACAGCTACATCTACCATAACAGTACCTGGTCGCATATCTTTTAACATATCTTTTGTGATTAACTTAGGGGCTTTAGCGCCTTTAATTAATACACCCCCAATAATTAAATCAGAATCTTTTACATGTTTTCTAATATTATATTCGCTAGAAAACTCACTAATCACATTATTAGGCATAGTTTCACTTACATGCCGTAGCGCTTTCATGTTGATATCTAAAATAAAAACATTTGCTCCTAAACCAGAAGCCATACGCGCTGCTTGAACGCCAACTATTCCAGCTCCCAAAATCAATACTTTTGCTGGTGGCACTCCAGGGATTCCTCCTAATAAGATACCGCGCCCCATAATTGGTTTTTCTAGATATTTAGCTCCTTGCTGAATTGACATACGCCCTGCTACTTCAGACATGGGAATGAGTAAAGGTAAAGATCCATCTTTATCTTCTACTGTTTCATAAGCTATACAAACGGCTTTACTATCAACCATGGCTTTAGTTAACACTTCGCTAGATGCAAAGTGAAAATAAGTAAATACAACTTGACCTTCCTTTATCAAAGCATATTCCTTTTCAATAGGCTCTTTTACTTTAACAATCATTTCAGCGACATCATAAACTTCTTCTATAGTATTTAGAATAGTTGCCCCTGCATCTATATAATCTTCATCTGGAAACCCACTATTATACCCTGCATCTTTTTGAATAAATACAGTATGGTTTCTTTTTGTTAATTCGAAAACACCTGAAGGCGTCATTCCTACACGGTTTTCGTTATTTTTAATTTCTATGGGAACTCCAATTTTCATCTTTCAATTTTTAAGTTAAAAAACAATTTTGATTTAAAAACGTAATACGAGTGCAATATTACTATATTGAATTGAAAATAAATTACAAACCTTTATTTTTTTTGAATTTTCAATATCGATTTTAACAATATGTTAGGAATTACATAAAACACGAGCTTTTCAAATTGCTCTAGTTACACTGTTTATTTTATAATAATTGATAGATTACTGTCTACTGTTTACCATATTTAAGCTTATAATATAATAACAGTATAGTAGAAATTACAGTGATCGCATTAGCAAAAATCATTGAAGGACTATGAAGTAAAACCCCATATATGAGCCATAATATAATACCAATAAAAAACAGAATTAGCATCGGCAATGATAAACTGGAAACATCTTTGGTTTTCCATGTTTTGTATACTTGTGGTAAAAATGCAATTGTTGTAAGCACTGCTGCTCCAAAACCTATTGCTTCATTTACATCAAAACCCATAATTTATTTACCTTGGGCTTTAGTTAATGGCATCACCTCGAAGCTTTCTATATTGTTGACGAGCTTCAACGAAATAGATGCTATCAGCATGATTAAAAATTAATTCTTTGTAAAGTTCTTTAGCTTTTTCAGGGGCATTTAAATGATACAAATACAATTCTGCTAAACTATAAATTGCGTTATCTATCAAAATACCTTCCCTATAATTCTCAATAATTTGCTGATAATTATTGGCTGCATTTTCAAATTGTTTTTTAATTTCAAGAAGTTTCCCTTGTTTGTATAAGGCCTGTGGCATTATTGGCTCTGTTTTATGCTCTTCTAGTATGAATTCAAGTAAAGTAATAGCTTCATCATTTCTATTTTGAAATGCAAGTAAATCTGCCTTAGCATAACGTTTTAAAGCTATTTGAAGAGAATCCTCATATTTATTATCTGAAATTAACAACTTTAAATCTAAAGCATCATTTGCAATTAACTGAGATGTTGAGGATTTTAAAATTTTAAGTTGCGATTCTGCCCACTTAAAATCGCCTTTATAATAACTTGCCTTTGCTACTTTAAATCGTGCTTTTTGAGATATTTCGCTGTTTTTTAAATTTCTTTGTATTTGGGTGTAGTAAATTAATGCTTTGTTAAACTCTTCTTCTAAAACCAATATATCGGCAAGTTCAAATTTTATTTCCGCTTTTTGTAAATCATTTAAAGGCAATTTTAGTGTATTTTCTAAAAAAGTAGTTGCTGCTCCTGTTTTATTCATGTAAAAAGCCAAAAAATGAGCATAAGATATTTGTAAATCTAAAGTTTGAGCAAAAGTGCCATAAGTATCAAAAAGTTCTAAATATTTATTTTGTAAATCTTCATATGAAGATCTGCTCGCTTCTTTAGTTTCAATTTGTAAAAGATCATAAAACGCCATCAATTTGGTATCTACATCTTGAGCATTTTCAATTACATAACTAAAAATAGATTTTGCAGTTTCAAATTCTTTTTCCTTTTCAGCTATTTTACCTAGGTTCATTATTCTATCTAACCCTTCCTGTTTTCTAGCATTTATAGCTTTTTCTTGTGCAAAAGCCTTACTAAAATCTTTCTGTTGAACAAATAACCAACCTAATAACTCATTCCAAAGTACATTTGGTTCTTGTTGAATTTTCTTTATAAGTAACTTTCGTAAAATAATATTACTATTGTTATTGCCATCCTCACTTACAAAACTGTTAAGAGCTCGTTTTACATTATTTAATGAAACCGGATTACTTTCTGCAAAATCAATGTAATTCAACATCATTTTTTCAATGTTTCCCTTTTCTCCATAGAGTTGTGCTAATGGTAACTTTAAATTTAATTGCGGTTTTAAATCCATTGCTTTCTCATAAGTAGAAATAGCTTGATCTAACAATGAATAATCTTGAAAAGCTCTAGCAACAGAGTAAGCATTATTAGCATTGACGAGCAAACTATTTATTGCAACACTATAGTTTTCATTAGCTTTTTCAGGGTTATTTTGCAATTGATAGTTATGTCCCAAGGTTACATAAAATGCTGGGTATTTAGTCCTGCCAATTATTTTCAATAAAAAGTCTTCTACTTCCTTGTATTGTTCTAGTTGCTGATGTATATCAATAATTTGCTTGATGTAACCTATGTTTGATCTTGATTTAGCATATAGTTTTTTGTATTCTACTAATGCCTTCTCAAAATCTCCATTTTTATAATATTCCTTCGCAAATAAATCATCTTGTGCTAACAGAATAGTTGGGACAAATAAGAATAAAAACAATATCAATCTCATTTAGTAAATATAATGAAGATAAATTGAAACTTATATTCTCTAAACACCAAAAATGCCCGAATATTACATTCGGGCATTACCAACCAAAATAATGTTCTATTAACTAAACTACCGATATTAAAAACGATAATATCACTCGATTGGGGACAGTTTTTGTTTGTTTAAAACAATTTATTTTTTCACAACTGCCAAGGTTTTATCTTCAGGTTTTTCTAAACTAAAATCTGAAAATATAACTTTACTCCCAATAAAAATAAGTGCTAAAAGCAGAATAATACGAAGTACATTCTTCATGGTTAAGTAGGTTGATAGATTTGGTGTAGCTATATTCTAAAATATATTAGAAACCACCAAGAAAACCCATAAAAAATCGTTAATCGTCACTACAAAAACGTATTTAATCGATTTTAATCAAAAAAATGAAAGAAAAATACTATATTTTATTAAATCCTGTATAGGCTTGTAAAACTTCTGGTATTTCTACTCCATCTGCAACTTGATAATTTTCTAAAATCCCTGCTAAAATCCTTGGCAAGGCTAAAGAACTTCCATTTAAAGTATGTGCCAATTCATTTTTACCATTTGCATTTTTATATCGTAATTTTAAACGATTGGCCTGAAATGTTTCAAAGTTAGATACTGAAGATACTTCTAACCATCTATTTTGAGCTGTAGAAAACACTTCAAAATCATAGGTTAGAGCAGATGCAAAAGATGTATCTCCTCCACAAAGTTTTAAAATTCTATATGGTAATTTTAACGCTTCTAAAATTGTTTTTACATGATTTACCATTCCGTCCAAAGCTTCATAAGATTTTTCAGGATGCTCTACTCTTATAATTTCAACTTTATCAAATTGATGTAACCTATTAAGCCCTCTTACATGTGCGCCATAGCTTCCTGCCTCTCTTCTAAAACACGGCGTATATCCAGTAATACCTATTGGTAAATCACTTTCATTCAATACTGTATTTCTAAAGATATTAGTTCCTGGTACTTCAGCAGTGGGAATTAAATATAAGTTATCCTCAGTAACATGATACATTTGCCCTTCTTTATCGGGTAACTGCCCTGTGCCTATACCTGAAGCTTCATTTACCAATAGCGGTAATTGATATTCTGTATATCCAGCTTCTGCATTCTTATCTAAAAAGTAGGTAATTAAAGCACGCTGTAATTTTGCACCTTTTCCTTTATACACAGGAAAGCCTGCACCAGTAATTTTATTCCCCAACTCAAAATCTATTATATCATATTTTTTTGCAAGTTCCCAATGTGGTAATGCACCTTCGTGTAACGTTGGAATATCCCCCCAATTGAATACCTCTTCATTATCTTCTTCAGAGTTTCCTGTGGGTACAGATTCATGAGGTACATTAGGAATTTGAAATAACAAATCTTGTAGATCATTTGAAGCTTCATTAAGTTCCTCAGTAAGTGTTTTAGAAGTTTCCTTTAACTCTCCTGTTTTAGCTTTTAACGCATTTGCTTCTTCTACTTTTCCCGATTTAAACAAGCCTCCTATTTGTTTAGATATGGTGTTAGACTCCGCAAGGGTATTATCTAATTCCGTTTGAATACTTCTACGCTTTTCGTCTAAAGTAATAACATCATCAATCATTTTACTTGCATCTAGACCTCGCTTTGCTAAACGTTGTATAACTGCTGCTTTGTTATCTCTAATAAATGGAACTTGTAGCATGGTTTAAAATTTAAGCGACAAATTTAATAAATACTAATAGACTTAATTAGTTTTTGAAGGTAAAATCCAGCTACTGTGTTTTAAAGATTCCCATGGTAGACTTGCAATATCAACCTCAGGATTAATGAGTTGTTTTAAAGGTTTTCCATTTACACTAACCTTACAGTTTACATACACTGAGATATCTTTACCTTTTGCTTTAAATTCTTGCTTTAAATATTGTGAAAATTGCCAAATTACGTCTGGCTTTGTACTTGCACTTTTCTGCTGCTTTTTAGTTAAATAATCATCTAGAGAAATTCTTGTTTTTTCTCCTGTCTGCTTATCTTTTACAGTATAAGTTATGGTTCCATATTTTGCTCTAAGCATCATACGCCACGATAAACGATGCCCTTCTTCTGTCCATAAAACATCATCTTTAAAGACATGATGACGTAGAGGCAATACTATTTGAAATAAAAAATAAATAGTAAACAAGGGGATATAAACATGCTTTATTTTTGGATATTTTATTTCAGCTTTATCATAAAACACCCTCTTTTTTAAAAAGATATTTCGAATGGTTTTTGGCGTAAAGAAAAATACATAAAAGGCTAAAGCCAGATATGGAAAAATCCCTATTTGAAATACAATAGAATTAAATAAATGAAATCCAATTGAAATAATAAATGCCCACTTTCTTGTTGGTTTATACAATAAAAAGGGGACAATTAAACCATCAAATAAAATACCTCCCCATGTTAAAACGTTTTGCAACCACTCTTCTTGTAAAATATCTCCAATAAGGTAATAATTCCTTTTCCCTTTCATTAACACCTCCATTACAGTACCATCAATCCAATCGGGGTATAATTTTGCTATTGAAGCATACGTATATACAATAAAGAGTTGTAAAATAAATACGCTCCTACACCAATTAGGCATTGCATTAGTTTTTAATGATGGGGTTAATTTAGCATCAATAGAAACGTCTCGATGAGCTGGCATAAATACCATTATAGCACTTATTAAAACTAATAAGTAATAGTGGTTATTATATGATGATTTTTGCATAAGGTAGCTTCCCGTCCATAGCAACGTAAAACTTACTATACTTATGCGGTATTTATAACCTACCATAATTAGTAAGCCAAAAACACTCATTACAGCATAATATATATACATGCCTTCTCCTTGAAAAACCTGCAACCACTCAAAACCTATAAATGTGAATGTAAATTTTGGCTCAACTAAACCTCGCCTAACCCAACCCGTGAGTATTGCCCCAAAAGATTCTAAAAAGCATAGTAATCCAAAAAATACTCTAAAAATTACTAGTTGAGAATTATCGATATGTTTGAACAACCATGTATTCAATATTATAACGTATTGATAAAATTTAATGAGAATAATTTATCCTTTTGGAGTTGTTTTTTTAGTTCTAGAATTGATTCAAACTTTTGTTCATCACGAATACGCTCCAATACATCAATCTGAATGTCTTTACCATAAATGGTTTTACTAAAATTAAAAAAATGTACCTCAATAGATTCAGTTTTACCGTTAACCGTTGGGTTCATTCCAATATTCATCATACCAAAAACAGTTTCACTATCAATCACTGATTTTACAACATATGACCCCTGTTTAGGTATTAATTTGTAGTCTTCTTTAATATTGATATTGGCAGTAGGGTAATCTAACTCTTTTCCAATCCCTTTCCCTTTCACAACAGTTCCCGATAACATAAATGGATAACCTAAATATTTATTTGCTTTTTGAATATCTCCTTCAAAAAGTGCCTTTCTAATTTTTGTAGAACTTACTGCAACATCATTAATATCTTGAGCGGAGATTTCTTCTACTTCAAAACCAAATTCTTTGCCATACTTTATCAAATCATTAATATCAGCATTTCTATTTCTACCAAATCTGTGATCGTAACCTATAATCACTTTTTTAGTATTTAGCTTATCTATTAAAACTTGTTTTACAAATTCTTCAGCTGATAATCTTGAAAAATCTTTTGTAAATTTCTTTATCAAAAGATAGTCTAACCCTAAAGTATCTAAGATACGGCTTCGCTCTTCAATAGTATTAATCAGTTTAATATTAGAGTCTTTTTGTAATACCATTCTTGGGTGTGGAAAAAATGTAAGAATTACAGATTTAAAGTCTTCTTTTTTTCCTAAAGTAATGAGGCGATTTACAATTTTTTGATGTCCTACGTGAACACCATCAAATGTTCCAATCGTTACTATTGTAGATACTTTGGATTTATATTCTTCAATTGGCAATACCTTACCCATAGGTGATTTGGAATTGTTAATGTCGTTAAAATAAGTTAGATTTGTTTGAAAAGACCTCTAATACTATTCATGGAAACAAAACTACATTATGTTTTTGCAACAACCATATTTTTAATTGCTTTTTCAGCGTTTTCACAAGATAACTTTTTTGTTAAAACAAAATACCAACAAAAAACTACTTCATTAAAGTCTACTTCAGGAGAAAATTTAACATATCAATTCGATTACAAAACCTTAAGTACCGCATTACAAAAAGCATCAAATAGACATGCATCGAAAGCATCAGATATTATTATCAGTTTCCCTAACTTAAATGGTACTTTAGAGAGATATAAAATAGTAGAAGCCTCTGTAATGCACCCTGATTTACAAGAAAAATACCCTGAGATCAGATCATATATTGGTTATGGTATTGACAATCCAACGGGGTATTTACGATTTAGTTTATCGCCCTATAAAGGTCTTTCTGGAGTTGTTTTAGGCAAGAAAAAAACAGAGATTTTTCATGCTGACGCTAAAAACACATCTAAATTCACTGTTCTTAACAAACTTAATCTAGATAATAGTAAAAGTTTTAAATGTAGCACGTTGAATGCATTTGCTGAGGCATCACATAAAAGTGAAGGTTTAAAAGATTCAGATGATAGTATAAATAGACTTTATACCATAGCAATTTCTGTAACTGGAGAATATTCTAGCTTCCACGGAGGTACTTTACCTTCTGTTAATGCTGCATTAGCTGCAACATTAACCAATGTTAACGCTGTTTTTGAAAACGATTTTAATGTATCCTTAGAGTTAGCTGCAAATAATGATAATGTAATTTATCTTAGTTCTGCTACTGACCCTTATTCAGGTTTTAATAATTATAGTACTGAAGTACAAACCACTTTAGATAATGAAATTGGAAATGCCAATTATGATGTTGGTCATTTACTTTCAGCAATTGGTTTTGATGGTAATGCAGGTTGTATTGGTTGCGTATGTACTACTGGACTTAAAGGTAGCGCTTATGCCTCTGACGATGCACCTTCTGGGTTTAATTTTGATATAGATTTAGTTGCTCATGAAATTGGACATCAGTTTGGAGCTAACCACACCTGGACACATGATGGTAATGAAGGAACCAATGTACAAATGGAACCAGGAAGTGGCACAACCGTTATGGGATACGCTGGTATTGCTGCTTCAGCTAACATACAAATTAATAGTGACCCTTACTTTCATGCTATTTCCATCGAGCAAGTCACGAATTTTATAAAAACAACATCTTGTGCTACTGAAACTAACACAGGTAATACTACACCAACTGCCGATGCTGGTAGCGATTTTACATTACCTATTGGCACTGCTTTTAAACTTACAGGAATCGGTAGCGATAGTGATGGAGATAATATTACCTACTGTTGGGAGCAAATAAACGAAGATAATGCCTTAACTGTCTTTCCAAACCCAAATTCAGGGAATGATAACGCTGTTTTGGTTAGATCTTTTCCTCCATCCACAAATCCAACAAGATATTTTCCTAATTTATCTGATTTAAAATTTGGCGTAAATGCCAACCAGTGGGAAAAGATTCCTAATGTTGGGAGAACTGCAGATTTTAGGCTAACAATAAGAGATAATAAACCTGGCGGGGCTAACAATAGTCATGATGATATGCGTGTAACCTTTGACCCTAGTTTTGGACCTTTTGAAATTACTTCTCAAAATACAACTGGTATTTCATGGACTACAAGAAGTACCGAAACCATTACTTGGAATGTTAATAGTACCAATACTCTACCCGGAGCTTCTAACGTAAATATCTTATTGTCTACAGATGGTGGAGAAACCTATAATGAGATAGTAAGTAATATACCTAACAATGGAAATTACTCGTTAACAGTTCCAAATACACCTTCTCCTGCATGTAGGTTAATGATTGAACCTACAAACAATGTGTTCTTCGCTACAAATGCTGAAGACTTCGCTATAGGCTTTCAAGTTAATACAACATGTACGCAATACAGTTCTGCTAACAATTTAGGCATAAATATTCCTGATAACACAGGGACTTTTAGCCAAAGTAATGTTATTAATATTCCTGATAACACAACAATTACTGATATAAATATTGGCATGGATATTACCCATAGTTATATTGGCGATTTAGGAATTGAGATTGTAAGCCCCAGCAACACTACTGTTACACTGAAAACATCAAGTGATTGTGATTCTGAAGAGAATATTATTGGTGTTTTTGATGATGATGCAGTTGCCTTCAATTGTACTAACGCAAGTAATAACATTTCGCAAAAGTCTTTAAATGATTTACTTGAAATTTTTAATAATGAGAGTTCCTCTGGAGAGTGGACAATCAGATTAGGAGATTTTCAACCAGGAGACACTGGCACCTTAAATTCATGGTTTATTGAGATTTGTGAAACCACTAGTTCCCCATTAGAAATAACTAATTTTGATTTTAAAAATATTAAGATATTTCCAAATCCAAGTAATGGCAGATTTACTATAAAGGTAGATTCTACACATACCAGAAAGAACATTAAGCTTGAAGTTTTTGATGTAAGAGGTAGACGTATTTATAAGCAAGATTTTAAGGAGGTATCAAATTTAGATGAAACTATAGATTTACAAAATGCCCAGTCTGGCATGTACATTTTGTATTTAAGTGACGAGACTACAACTGATATAAGAAGAATAGCTATTAAGTAAAAAGGTTTAATTATTTACTTCCCATTAAAGCTATTCATGGTGTTATTCACTCCTGCTAAAGCAAAAGATTTTATCAATTCTACCGATTTGTCTAATCGCTCAGGGAGTTTTTCTATTTCTTCGGTATTCCACTCACCTAAAACATAATCTATTTGTCTTCCTTTAGAAAACGCATCACTAATACCAAATCTAAAGCGATTGTATTTTGAAGTATTAAGTTTTATTTGAGTATCCTTCAAGCCATTATGCCCTCCATCACTCCCCTTAGTTTTTAATCTTATACTCCCAAAAGGCAAGTTTAAATCGTCAGTAATTATTAAGAGGTTTTCTAAAGGCACTTTTTCTTTTGTAAGCCAATATGTAACTGCCTTACCGCTTAGGTTCATGAAGGTACTGGGCTTTAAAAGCACAAATGTTCTTCCTTTTAATTTATAGGTAGCCACATCTCCAAGTTTTTGTGTTTCAAAAGCAAATCCCTCTTTCTCTGCAAAAAAGTCTAGAATCTTAAAGCCTATGTTGTGGCGTGTTTCCTTATACTTCTCTCCTATGTTACCTAATCCTACAATTAAAAATTTTTTCATGGGATCTTGACTTTCTTTTTGGGGTTTCAATTTGAACCATTTCAACAAAAACCTAAACATATTTTCATTTTTTGTAAAAATAAAAAAGCATCCTAAATAAATTTAGAATGCTAATATTAATTTATATTCACTATAATTTAAGAAACTGCTTTAAGTTTTTTAAGTGTAGTTTTTGTTAATTTATCTTCAGCATAAGTTTTTGTTACATTTAGCTTCTTATCATTGCTACTTGGAAGCTCAAACATTGCATCTGTTAAAATCTCTTCACATAAGGAACGAAGGCCTCTGGCTCCAAGTTTGTATTCAATTGCTTTATCTACTATAAAACCTAATGCCCCGTCTGTTATTGAGAATTCAATATCATCCATAGCAAACAATTTTTTGTATTGCTTAATTATAGCATTTTTAGGCTCTGTTAGAATTGCTCTTAAGGTTTTCGCATCTAAAGGGTCCATGTAGGTTAATACTGGCAACCTTCCAATAATTTCAGGAATTAAACCAAAGTCCTTTAAATCTTTAGGTATAATATATTGAAGTAAATTATCCTGATCAATTACTTCATCAGACATTGATGCTGCATACCCAACAGCTTTCATATTTAAGCGTTTAGTAATTACACGCTCTATACCATCAAAGGCTCCTCCTGCAATGAACAAAATATTTTCAGTATTTACCTCTATAAACTTCTGGTCTGGATGCTTTCTTCCTCCTTTTGGTGGCACATTTACCACTGTCCCTTCTAAAAGTTTTAATAAAGCTTGCTGTACTCCTTCTCCAGAGACATCTCGCGTTATTGACGGATTATCACTCTTGCGAGCTATTTTATCTATTTCATCAATAAATACAATACCTTTTTCAGCCTTCTCTAAATTATAATCTGCTGCTTGTAGTAAGCGCGTTAAAATACTTTCTACATCTTCTCCTACATAGCCTGCTTCTGTTAATACAGTTGCATCGACAATAGCAAGCGGCACGTTTAACATTCTTGCCACAGTTTTGGCCATCAATGTTTTACCTGTACCAGTTTGTCCAACCATGACGATGTTACTTTTTTGTATTTCAATATCATCATTTGTTGGTGGCTGTAATAAACGTTTGTAATGATTGTAAACCGCAACAGACATTACCTTTTTTGTCATTTCTTGTCCAATAATATATTCATCAAGGAATGCTTTTATTTGTTGTGGTTTTCTGAGCTTTAACTCAGCTGATAAATCATTAGTATCGTTTTGTTTGGATTCCTCTACAACAATTCCATGTGCTTGCTCAATACACCTATCACAAATATGTGCATCTAAACCTGCTATCAATAAGTTGGTTTCTGGCTTTTTTCTACCACAAAACGAGCACTCTAATTCTTCTTTTGCCATTAATCAGTTAAATTTGAGAGAAGTAAACTAGTATTTACTTTTTCTATTTGGACTTGTAAAAGTACGATTTTTTTTAATTTCTTGCTAATATCTCATCTATCATACCGTATTCCTTGGCTTTATCTGCCTTCATCCAGTAGTCTCTATCACTATCTTCGTATACTTTGTCGTAATCCTGACCCGAATGCTTACTAATAATTTTGTAAAGCTCTTCTTTTAATGTTAAAATTTCCTTCGCAGTAATCTCAATATCACTTGCTTGCCCTTGAGCACCTCCCATTGGTTGATGAATCATAACTCTAGAATGGGTTAAACCACTACGTTTGCCCTTTTCTCCAGCGCATAACAGTACTGCTCCCATAGATGCTGCCATTCCTGTACAAATTGTAGCTACATCTGGCTTAATAAATTGCATGGTATCATAAATACCCAAACCTGCATAAACACTGCCTCCTGGAGAGTTAATGTAAATTTGAATATCTTTAGAAGCATCAACACTTTCTAAAAACAACAATTGTGCTTGAATAATGTTAGCAACTTGATCGTTTATTCCTGTACCTAAAAATATAATTCTATCCATCATTAAACGTGAAAACACATCAAAAATGGCAATATTCATTTGGCGTTCTTCAATAATATTTGGAGTTAGATTGGTAGGGTACATACTACTGATAATTTTATTGTAATACGTACTGCTAATACCTTGATCTTTGGTTGCAAATTTTTCGAATTCTTTAGCGTAATCCATAGTAAGCTATATCTTTTTAATCTTAATACCTTGACCTACATCAAGATGAAGTAATTTTTAATAATTTGAGAAAATAAAATGCGCTTGAATCGGTTGGATTCAAGCGCATAAATATAATGAATTATTATTTGATTATTTATCGCCGTAAACTTCTTTAACAAACTTTTCGTAACTCAATTCCTTTGCCTTTAAGTTTGCTTTTTCTTTATACAATTCAATTAATTTTTGACTTATTAATTGCTCTGAAATTCTACGTGCTTCTTCTTGGTTTCCTAATACTCTTGCAGCTATACCTTCAAGTTCTTCATCAGATGGGTTCATTTGTCCAAACTGTGCCATTTGTGCTTTAATCATTTCTTTAGCATGCCCTTTAATGTCTTCAATTGTTACTTGAATATCATTATCTTGGATAAGTTTACCTTCTATTAATTGGTAACGTAAACTTTTTTCAGATTTCTCATACTCTTCTTTAGCTTGTGCCTCATCCATTTCTTTCTCTCCCGAAGTCTGCATCCACTTAGTTAAAAACTCAGCAGGCAAATCAAACTTTGTACTATCAACTAAATACTCAGTAACATCATTTAAAAGTTTCTGATCAGATTGTTGCTTAAATTGCTTCTCTGCATCTTCTTTTATCTTTGTTTTTAACTCTGTAACTGAAGTTACTTCTTTAGAAGGAAATAATTTATCAAATAATTCCTGATCTAAATCTGCTAGTTCCCTCTTATTAATTTCAGAAATAGTAAATGTTACTTCAATTTCTAAACCATGTGCTTCATCGTGACTTACTTTTAAGGCATGCATTAAATCATGATCATCTTCGTAAAGCCCTTTTGTTTTTAAGGTAATAACATCTCCAGCTTTAGCTCCTATAAATTTCTTTGCTGTAGCTTTTCCTTTAAATTTATCTAGAGTTAACGTAACTGTATTATCAATTTCATTTTCTTCGTTTTTATATGCTCCAGTTATTTCACTATCCTTTTCAACAACATCTTGAGGCACTAATTTCCCGTATTGTTTTTGAATACGCTCAATTTGCTCATCAATCATTTTATCATCAGCAACAATATTGTAATGCGTAATTGCTTTTTTGCTTTTTAGATTTACATCAAACTCTGGAGCTAATCCTAGTTCAAACTCAAAACTAAAACCATCTGCATCCCAATTAATATCATCTTTCTGCTTAGGTAATGGTTGCCCTAAAACATCTAACTTTTCTTCTGTAAGGTATTTATTTAATGCATCTTGTAAAAGCTTGTTTACCTCATCTACCAACACTGCTTTTCCATATTGCTTTTTAACCATTCCCATAGGCACATGTCCTTTTCTAAATCCTGGAATATTGGCTGTTTTACGGTAATCTGATAAAATTTTATCTACCTTATCACTGTAATCTTCTTTAGCGATATCTACTTTTACTACCGCATTTAATGCATCTAAGTTTTCTCTTGTAATATTCATTGTAATGATATAAGCCTATTTCTATAGGCATTTAACTAATGGGTATACCCTAAATTAAAATTGGGATGCAAAATTAGTACATTTTTACATCCCAACAAAGTTTTTAATTATTTGATTTAGAGTTACTTTTTATCTTCTTTTAAAAGTGAATGTAATATAGATTGCAGCACACATAACAAGACACTAAAAAGAAGTGCCCACCAAAAATTAGTTACCGCAAAACCGTCTATTAATTTATCTGCTAGAAGAATTATCACTGCATTTATAACTAACAGAAAAAGTCCTAAAGTAAGAATAGTAGCGGGAAGTGTAAAAATTACTAATATTGGTTTTACCAATAGATTAAGAATAGCTAATACTACAGCTACTATTAATGCACCAACATAGCCGTCTACATCAACACCAGAAAGTAAATGTGCTAAAATAAAAACAGCAACTGCGTTTAATAAGAGTTTAATAATGCGTTTCATGCTTCTAATATACCTAATTATTTTTTTGTATTCCCTTGAACGATAAAAACAATAGGTAATGAATAAGGAACAACTACTGGTTTACCCATTCGATATCCAGATTTCATTTTAGGCAACAATGAAATAACTCTTATAACCTCTTTTTCTAATAAAGGATGAGGAGCCTTAGATTTTTTTCCAGTTATGTTTCCTTCTTTATCTATTTTAAAAATAGCCACTACGCGCTGCTTGCCTTTTAAACCTATCTTTTCAGCAATTTCAGTATTGAAATTTTCCGTCACATGCTTATTCATTTTATCTGATAAACATTTTCTCTGATTTTTGAATCCAAGCACATTATCACACCCTGGAAAGACAGGTATTTCTTCATGACGTCCCAACGGAATTTCAGTTAAGGATAATTCTACTAAAGCTTTGGTTGAAGCTACACCTTTCTTATAGTTAATTAGATGTATTTGGTTGCCATTTTTATCAAAACCTTTCCATTTACCATGAAAAACTCCATTTAAATATTTTCCTTCCCACTTCATTAAACCTTCCTTATAATAACGCCTTTCTACTCCATATTTTTTATTTCTTTTAGTTTGTCCTTCAATTTTTACTTGACCTGTTTTATAATAGTGCTTATAAATCCCTTGTTTATAAGAATCAAGATATTCTACTTCCCATTCTAATTCTCCAGATTCATAATATCTTTTCCATGTTCCTACTAATTCTTGATTTACATAGTTCCCTAAAGACTTTAAATTTCCATTTTTAAAGTATTCCTTAGCATAACCTCCATTTATTATACTCTCGAATAACAATTCGCCACTTTCATAATATTCCTTGAAAATTTTTTTCCCATGAACAAAAGTCCTTTCTATTTCTATATTTCCATTTTTGAAATAGGATTTGCTTTCTGGGTTATACTTACCTTTAGTATAACTATATGTACTTTTTAATTCACCAGTTTGATAATAATCCTTCCATACTCCAACTTTTTTCCCTCCCTCATATTTACCTATTGTTTTTAGTTGACCATTATCATGATAGATTCTATACAGTCCGTTTTTAATCTCATTCTGAGATGAAATAGATAAATTGATTGAAATGAATATGAAAAAAAAGATGTATTTCATTAAACTAAACATTTTTAGAGCATGAATATAAGATTTTCCTATCAAAAACTACTTGATGAAATTATTAAGTGCTTCAAAAAATGCTCTAGGATTCTCAGCATGTAACCAATGACCTGCATTAGCAATAGTTTCAATTTTAGCGTTTGGAAAATGATTTTTTATAATGGTTTCATCTCCTACACCTATGTATTCTGATCTATCGCCTCTTAAAAACAACGTATCCTTATCAAATCTAGCATAACTAGGCAGAGCCTCTCCAACTTCTGCAACTTCATCCTGTAAAACTTCTAAATTAATTCTTAATGCTAATTGTCCTTTTTCAATCCAATAAAGGTTCTTTAATAAAAATTGGCGTATCCCCATTTCTGAAACATATCGGCTTAAAACTTTATCAGCCTCGCCTCTACTTTTTATTTCATCAAAATCTAAAGCAGTCAATCCATTTAAAATGGCATCATGATGTACTGGATAAAACCTTGGAGAAATATCAGCTACTATTAATTTTGAAACTAATTCTGGATATTCTGTAGAAAATAGCATTGCTGTTTTTCCTCCCATGGAATGGCCTAGAAGTATAATATCATTAATATTTTTAGATTCGCAATAGTGTTTCAAATCTTCTGCCATAACTTCATAATTAAAAGCATCATCATGAAAGCTATGCCCGTGATTGCGTTGATCTACCAAATGCACTTCATATCCTAGCTCTGAAAGATTTTTGCCATGAGTTTTCCAATTATCACTCATTCCTAAAAAGCCATGTAGAATCACAAATGGTTTTCCTTTCCCTAGTATGTTTGAATGTAAAATCATGAGCCTCTTTTGTTGCCTCCTAAGAAAGGAAACGTTTAATTTAAAATTTTAAAACTAAATATTCTTAATATTGTCACTATCCAAAAAACACTACAATATGCTTACTGGTTAAGTTTTCTCAAATACATCTGTATCACATTTTCAACCCCCAGATACAAACTTTCAGCAACTAGTGCATGTCCTATGGACACTTCCAAAAGATTTGGAATGTTTTCTTTAAAAAACTTGATATTATCCAACGATAGATCATGACCCGCATTAATACCCAACTCTAATTCATTTGCTAAAATAGCACTTTTGGTATATGGCAAAATTGCATCTTCATTACCAAAGCTATACTGATACGCAAAACCCTCAGTGTATAATTCAATTCTATCAGTACCTGTTGCTTTTGCACCTTCAATTTGCTGTAAAACAGGATCAACAAAAATAGATGTTCTAATACCATTGTTTTGAAATTCTTTAATCACATCAATAAGAAAATCTTTATGTTTAATTGTATCCCAACCCGCATTACTAGTTATTGCATCTTCTGCATCAGGCACCAACGTTACTTGTGTAGGTTTTACGCTTAATACTAAATCCATAAAAGATTCTATTGGATTTCCCTCTATATTAAACTCTGTATAAACTTCAGGTTTTAAATCTCTTGCGTCTTGATAACGTATATGGCGTTCGTCTGGTCTCGGATGTATGGTTACACCCTCAGCCCCAAACCGTTGCACATCTTTTGCAAACTGTACCACATTGGGCACATCACCGCCACGAGAGTTTCTTAATGTTGCTATCTTGTTAATATTTACACTTAACTTTGTCATGTATTCCTTTTTAAAGCACAAAAATACAAACTAGAAGAGGCTTAAGTAGCTTTTTTTTGATTAATTTGCATCGTAATCAATAGTATATATGAGACTTTCTGAATTTATTATAAACGACATAAAGCCATTAAAAACTAACGCTAAAATTAGTGAGATACAGGAGCTTTTTAATCAGCTTACCTATTCTCATATCCCTATTAAAGATGATAATGACATTTTTGTAGGCACCTTTTTTGAAACTGATGCGCATTGCTTTGACAGCAACAAACCGGTTAGCGATTATCTATATAGTTTAGAAGATTTTTATGTTAGAGAAAGTACTATGTGGTTAGATGTATTGGAAGCCTTTGCACAAAACTCTTCTAATATTATGCCTGTTTTAAATGAAAAAGGAGATTATTTGGGGTATTATGAACTTAATGATATTATAGGACTTTTTAATGAGTCACCGTTTTTCTATGAAGCTGGAGGTGTTTTAGTGGTTGAAAAAGGTATTAATGATTATTCTTTTAGTGAAATAAGCCAAATTGTAGAATCCAACAATGGCAAACTACTTGGTGCTTTTATTTCAAAAATGAAAAATGATATTGTTCAGATTACTTTGAAAATTGGAAATACGAGTTTAAATGATATAATTCAAACTTTTAGACGTTATAGTTACAATATTGCATCTGGACATGAAGAAGATAGTTTTACGCAGAATTTAAAAGAACGGTCAGACTATTTAAAAAAGTATTTAAATATTTAAATGTATGAAGTTAGCCGTTTTTGGTCGTTTTAATAATAAGTACACCCTTACATCTGTAGATACACTCCTTAATTATGTAGCCAAAAAGAATGTGGAGGTATACATTGAATCTGAATTTTCAGAATTAATAAAATCAGTGTCTACAAAACGTGATTTTTATAATACGTTTAGCACTTTTGAAACCCTGGACGAATCGTTTGATTTATTGGTAAGCATTGGTGGAGACGGTACTATATTAAGAGCCATAACATTTGTAGCTCATTTAGACATACCTATAGTTGGTATCAATACAGGAAGATTGGGTTTTCTAGCCACAATTCAAGTAGAAGATATTGAAAATGCAGTTCAAAATATCATAGATGGTAAATACAGAATTTCAGAACGCACCTTACTTTCAGTTGAAACAACTCCAGAAAACACAGATATTTTAGAGCTAAACTATGCCTTAAATGAAATAGCTGTAAGTAGAAAAAACACTACTTCGATGATTACTGTAGAAACACTTCTTGATAATGAGTATTTGACCTCATACTGGAGTGATGGTTTAATTGTATCTACTCCTACAGGTTCAACAGGTTACTCTTTAAGTTGTGGTGGCCCTGTAATAACACCTGGAGCAAATAGTTTTGTACTTACACCAATAGCCCCTCACAATTTAAGTGCAAGACCGTTAATAATTCCTGATTCTACTGAAATTCAACTAAAGGTAAGTGGTAGGGAAGAACAGCATTTAGTATCCTTAGATTCAAGAATTGCCACCTTGGATAATGGTACTATTATAAAAATAAAAAAAGCTGACTTTAAAATTAAAATGATTGATTTACTTGATGAAAGCTTTTTAAAAACACTTCGTAAAAAAATGTTGTGGGGCGAGGATAACCGAAATTAGGCAATAATTCCGCTTAAAATCTGTTTTACGTTCATACTATTCAATTCAAATTGCAATAGGCTCATCTTATTTATTATATTTGCAAACTTTAAATAGCTATGCGGCACTTAAACCTATTAATAATTAGCTTGTTAACGTTACAACTTAGCTTCTCTCAAATCAATGAAATTGGTGTATTTGGAGGAGGTAGTAATTTTATTGGAGACGTTGGTGCTACAGATTACATCTCACCTAATGCACCTACTATTGGTCTACTCTACAAATGGAATAGAAGTCCGAGGCATTCTTGGAGAGCAAGTATTATTTATTCTGATTTAGTAGCGTCCGACATAGACTCTGATGATTTTAGACGTGTTAGTAGAAATTACAGTTTTAATTCTAACCTATTGGAATTTTCGGCTGGTATGGAATTTACCTTTCTAGATTTTAATCTACACACAGGAAAACCAGTTGCTACGCCCTATTTATATACGGGTATTAGTGTTGCTAGACACGACAATCATTTCTTTCTGAATGGTGTACAAACGTCCGAAAATAGTAAAAGTTGGGCCTATGGTATACCAATGGTTTTAGGGTTTAAAATGCGTTTAATTGGAAACTTTATATTTGGTATGGAAGTTGGTGCACGTTACACGTTTTCTGATGAAATTGACGGTAGTGTACCTGACGCTGATTTTAGACAACAATTTCGTTTTGGGAATATAAATAATAACGACTGGTATACATTTACGGGAATAACCTTAACTTACACATTTGGGCAAAACCCTTGCTATTGTATTAATTAATGGATTTAAAAAACGACATATTACTCGAAGCTTTACCAAAACACATCGCCATTATTATGGATGGTAATGGACGTTGGGCAAAACAACAAGGTATGATACGTGCTTTTGGGCATGAAAATGGCACCAAGTCAGTACGTCGAGTAGTAGAAGCTTCCGCAGAATTAGGTGTTCCTAATTTAACACTCTACGCTTTTTCAACTGAAAACTGGAATCGCCCTAGATTAGAAGTAAAAACATTGATGAAGTTGTTAATTTCATCTTTGAAAAAAGAGATAAAAACACTTCAAGATAATAATATAAAACTGTCTGCCATAGGCAATTTAAACTCACTCCCTTCTAAGGTAAACAAAGAGTTAAGCGAAGTAATGTCTGCAACTGAAAATAATTCAAGAATGACTTTAACTTTAGCATTAAGTTATGGTTCTAGGGAAGAATTGCTAAACACTGTTAAAGAAATTAGTAATAAAGTTAAAAATAACATAATTTCGCCCGAAGCTATTGATGAATCAATTATAAATAAGCATCTTTACACGCAAAATTTACCAGACGTAGACTTGCTTATTAGAACTAGTGGCGAACAGCGTATTAGTAATTTTTTGCTTTGGCAAATAGCTTATGCCGAATTGTATTTTACCAAAGTACTTTGGCCTGATTTTACAAAACAAGACTTGTATAAAGCTATTATAGAATATCAAAAAAGAGAAAGACGATTTGGGAAAACAAGTGAACAACTTAGCTAATACATTTCTATTGAAACCTTATTTAAAAGCATGTATTACAATATTCTTTATTGTATTTAGCTTTACACTCCAAGCTCAGAACATTGAATTTGAAAATGGGAAAACCTATACCATAGGTGGAGTTTCTGTATCGGGTAACACGAGCTTTAATGAACAAACAGTAATTGCCTATTCTGGTCTAAAAAAAGGTAAAGAAATTAAAGTTCCTGGTGAGGATATTGCTAATGCTATAAAAAAACTTTGGGGTTCTAAGCTATTTAGTGATATTGAAATTTATCTTAAAAATATTGAAGGTAGTAAAGCTTTTTTAGAAATTCGTTTGTCAGACTTACCACAATTAATCGATGTAAAAGTCACTGGTGTTAAAAAAGGTAAAGTTGAAGGTATTATTACCGAAAACAAATTAAAAAAAGGCACAAAAGTTACAGAAAATCTTATAACTACTACTAAAAACTTCCTAGAGAAAAAATACAGAAAAAATGGTTTTTATAATGCCAAGGTTAATATAAATACTATTGAAGTTAAAGATACTCTGGATAAAGCCAGAGTAAACATGGTTGTAGCTGTTGATAAGGGAGAAAAAGTAAAAATAAAAGACATCATTTTTGAAGGCGATTCTGCACTTAAAGAAAAAGTGCTTAGAAAAGCTATGAAAAGTACTAAAAAAATTAATCGCTTACGCATTTTAAAACGTTCTAAGTTTATAGATTCAGCGTACCAAGCTGATCTTGCCAGTGTTGTTGATAAATATGCAGAAAATGGGTATCGTGATGCGCGTATCATTTCAGATAGTATAAGTGTAAACGATGATAAAACTATTTCCATACACGTAAAATTGGAAGAAGGCGATCTTTATAAATTTGGAAAGATTAGTTTTATTGGTAACACTGTTTATACCGATGAACAATTAGATAGATACATTCGCATTAAAGAAGGTGAAACCTACAATGGTGTGATGTTACAAAAACGTATACAAGATAACACCAAACCCGATGGTGATGATATAGCCAACCTATATCAAAATAATGGATACCTGTTTTCATCGATAAATCCAGTAGAAGTAAGTGCTGAAGATAATGTTATTGATTTAGAGATTAGAATTTCCGAAGGAAAACCTGCTTACTTTAATAATGTTTCAGTTGTAGGTAATGACAGAACAAATGATCATGTTATCTACAGAGAATTACGCACTCGTCCTGGACAATTATATAGTAAAGCAGATGTTGTACGCACAGTGAGGGAATTAGGGCAATTAGGATTTTTTGATGCCCAAGAAATCGCTCCTAACTTTAACAACCCCAATCCAAACGAAGGTACAATTGACATGGAGTTTTCTATTAAAGAAACAGGTTCGAGTCAAATTGAACTTCAAGGTGGTTATGGTGGAGGTGGATTCATAGGTACACTAGGTTTATCCTTTAACAACTTCTCAATGAAGGATATTTTTAAAAAGGACGCTTACAAACCTATACCTATGGGAGATGGTCAAAAACTGGCATTACGCTTACAAGCAAGTCGTTTTTTCCAAACTTATAGTTTCTCATTCTCAGAACCTTGGTTAGGTGGTAAACGTCCTGTACAATTTTCAGTATCCTTATCCCATACAAAACAGTTTTTATTTAACCGCTTTAATGGTCGTGCTGATAGAAGTAGAAGTTTTAATATTACAGGGATTACTCTAGGTTTAGCAAAGCGTTTAACTGTACCTGATAACTTTTTTACCTTATCTCAGGCATTAAGTTATCAAGTTTACGATTTAAACAACTATAATACCGGCTTATTTACGTTTGGTAACGGTAGCTCAAAAAACTTATCATATACCATAGGCCTTACTAGAAATAACACACGTATAGATCCTATTTTCCCAACAGGTGGTTCTAATTTCTCTATAACTGCTAAGCTATCGCCTCCATGGTCATTATTTGATGGAGTAGACTATGAAGGTTTAAGTAATGAACGAAATGAGCAAAATGAGATTTTAAGAGATCAATCGGCAAGCGATGCTGATAGAACGGCTGCTAACGATAGAATAAGTCAAATAGACCAAGAACGTTTTAATTGGTTAGAATTTTACAAAGTAAATTTTAAGGGAGATTGGTATACAGAACTTACTAAAAATTTAGTTTTGCGCCCAAGTATTGAATTTGGATTCTTAGGCGCTTACAACAATGATAGAGGTGTTATTCCTTTTGAACGTTTCTTTGTTGGAGGAGATGGTTTAGGAAACTTTGCACTTGATGGTCGCCAAGTAGTACAATTAAGAGGATACCCTAATCAATCTCTTTCCTCTCAAGATGGTGGGAGTATCTACAATAAATTCTCTTTAGAATTACGTTATCCTGTTACTTTAAAAGCCTCAGCCAAAATCTATGCCCTTGGATTTTTAGAAGGTGGTAATTCTTATAATAGTTTTAGAGATTTTAATCCATTTAATATAAAGCGATCTGCAGGTTTAGGTGTAAGAATCTTTATGCCTGCATTTGGATTACTTGGAATAGATTTTGGGCGTCGTTTCGATGATATTCCAGGTCAACCAGGATCGAGTGGCGCATGGGAAACGCACTTTATAATTGGACAGCAATTTTAGTATAAAAAATTACTTTGGCACGATATTTTCTAATAACCTTTTGATGATTTGAATGAGAATTAAAATTTTTAAGATTAAATTTCGTTAATTTTGAAGAGGAGATTCAAAGAAGTGACAGGAAAAATAAATCATCTGTCGTTTTTAGAATTTATAAAAACATAAATTAAACTATAACGCAGATGCAAAAAAACGTTCTTTTTTTATTGACATTAGTAGTTATGCTAAGTGTTTCTGTACATGCGCAACGTGGTGTAAGAATCGCATACATTGACACAGAATATATTTTAGAAAATGTCCCTGAATACCAAGAAGCGATGTCTCAGTTAGACAACAAAGCACAAAAATGGAAAAACGATATTCAGGCCAAGCTTTCTGAAATTGCACAAAAACGAAAAGACTTAAGTAACGAAAAAGTTCTCTTAACAAACGAACTAATTGAAGAGCGCGAGGAAGATATAGCTTTTGAGGAAAAAGAAATTTTAGATTATCAGCAAAAACGTTTTGGCCCAAATGGGGATTTAATGATTCAACAGAAACAATTAATGCAACCTATACAAGACCAAATTTTTGCAGCTGTTCAAGATATGGCAGCAAGCAGAAAGTACGATTTTATTTTTGATAAGTCTGCAGATGTTGTGATGCTTTATTCAGCTGAACGATTTGATATTAGCGAACAAGTTTTAAGAGCCATAACAAGGTCTTCAAAACGAAAACAAGCGCAAACTAAAGCTGAACGTAAGGCTGCTTCAGCAGAAGAAACTATTCCTGAAATAAATGAAGAGCAAGAAGCTAGAGAAAAAGCTCTAGAAGAGAAAAAAGCGGCTAGAGAGAGTGTTGTAGAAAAACGCAGACAAGAAATATTAGCAGCTCGCGAGGCTAAGAAGAAAGAAGCTGAAGAAAGACGTCAAAAAATATTAGAAGAACGCGAAAAGGCTAAACAAGCAAAACTAGAAACTAGAAATAAATCTGTAGCTAGTAAATCAGAAAATGAAGCTACTAAAGAAGATAACACTTCAGAAAGTAAGCAAACGGAAACAAAGACCAGAGCACAACTTATTGAAGAAAACAGAAAAAAGAAATTAGAAGAGAGAGAGGCACGTAAAAAAGCATTAGAGGAAAAGAAAAAGCAAATATTAGAAGACCGTAAAAAGGCTCTTGAAGAAAAGAAGAAAGTTAGAGATAGCTTAAACAACAACAAATAAACTTAAAATTATAACACATTAATACTATTTTGAAAATGAAACATTTAAAAACAATTTTATTCGCAACTGCTTTATGTATAGGTATGGTTAGTTTTGTTGGGGCGCAAAGCAAAATTGCACATATAAATACCCAGGAATTAATTCAGGCTATGCCAGAAATGGCTCAAGCTAAAGCTCAATTAGAAACACTTTCTAAAACCTATCAAACTGAATTGCAGAGTTTAGGAGCAGAGTTCCAGAAAAAGGTAGAACTTTATGATAAAGAGGCTGCAACAAAAACAAAAGAGGAAAACACAAACCGTGCAAAAGAGGTACAAACTATGGAACAAAGTATTCGTGAGTACCAAGCTAAGGCACAACAAGATTTACAGAAAAAAGAATTTGATTTATTAAAGCCAATTACCGAAAAAGCTAAAGATAAAATTTTAGAAGTAGCAAGAGCCCAAGGTTATGATTACGTATTAGATTCATCTCAAGGCGTAACTATTATGGCTGATGGTAAAGATTTACTAGCAGATGTTAAAGCATCTTTAGGAATTTAATCTACCCACACAAATAACTTACTTAAAGCTGCTTTTTAACGAAGCAGCTTTTTTATTTTTGTTAAAGTATGAGCAATAACCCTATTGGCATTTTTGATTCTGGAGTTGGAGGTACTTCTATATGGAAGGAGATACATCATTTACTTCCTAATGAAAACACTATTTATCTTGCTGATAGCGCTAATGCACCTTATGGTCCAAAAGGCTCAGAAAAAATTAAAGAACTAAGTATTAAAAACACAGAGCTTTTATTAAAAAAGGGCTGTAAAATTATAGTAGTAGCCTGTAACACGGCCACAACAAACGCTATTGATTATTTAAGAGAAACATATAATGTCCCTTTTATTGGGATTGAACCCGCCATAAAACCAGCAGCGTTGCAAACTAAAACCAATGCAGTTGGAATTCTTGCTACTAAAGGTACTTTATCAAGTGAATTGTTCTCTAAAACTTCTGGAAAATTTGCAAGCAATATTAAAGTTATAGAGCGTGAAGGCAAAGGTATTGTTGAACTCATTGAAAGTGGAAAACTATATTCTGATGCTATGAAAGCAATACTTTTAGAATATTTACAACCCATGCTTAAAGCCAATATTGACCATTTAGTTTTGGGATGCACACACTACCCTTATTTAATTCCTATACTTTTAGAATTACTACCCAATCATGTTACAATAATTGATTCTGGAGCTGCTGTAGCACGACAGACTAAAACTGTATTAGAAAAAAATAGCCTATTGAATTTATCAGCTGAAACTATAAATCTTAAGTTTTATACTAATGGTAGTATAGATGTGATGTATTCCCTTTTGGGTAAAGGTTTTGACGTTAAACACCTAAATTTTTAATATTAAACGAACTGCGTTAGGGATTGCAACGGCATCCTTTTATGCGAAGCCTAAGAATTACTTATGTTACTTAAAAAATCAAATAGACTTAACTGATGAGACCCCGAAACTAGTTTGGGACTGCTTCGCAGAAAAGATATAGTGGAAAGCCCGACCCCTTGTGGGTAACGCCCAAATATTAAATACCAAGTATCATTTTTGCAATCCAGAAATAAAGCAGAATTCCTAAAATATCGTTGCTTGTTGTAATAAATGGCCCTGTTGCAATAGCTGGATCTATACCACGTTTATCTAAAAACAAGGGCACAAATGTACCTATTAAACCTGCTACAACAATAACTACTACTAATGAGACCGATATGGCTAAAGCAGTGTTTAGTTCTCCTTCAAATATCCAAATAAAAACAAATAAGAAAAGGGCGAGTATCATTCCATTTAACGCTGCCAATAGCATTTCTTTTAATAAACGGCTATTAACACTTCCTTTTACATCGTCGTTTGCTAAACCTTGCACAATAATTGCACTAGATTGCACCCCTACATTTCCTGCCATAGCAGCAATAAGTGGTGTAAAAAAGAATAGTATTACTGCTTTACCAGTAAACAAGCCTTTAAAACCTTCCATAATTATAAAAGCCCCTATACCTCCTATTAAACCTAAAAACAACCAAGGTAATCGGGCTCGTGTAAGCTGAAGAATACTATCATCTGAGTCTACATCGCCTGTAATACCTGCAGCCATTTGATAATCTCTTTCTGCTTCTTCTTTTAATACATCTACAATGTCATCAATAGTAATACGACCTAAAAGTATTTTATTATCATCACTTTCTACAACTGGAATGGCTTCTAAATCGTACTTAGCCATTATTTTAGCAACTTCTTCTACATCTTCATTTACATTTACATAATCTACATTTACCTTTACTAAATCTGATATTTTTTGTTCGCTTTTGGCAACTATTAAATCTTTTAAAGATAATCTACCTATAAGTTTTTCTTCTTTATTTACGACATAAATAGAGTGTACACGAGTAACTTCTTTTGCTTGACCACGAATACGACGCATACAACCAGCAACTGTCCACGTTTCGTAAACTTTAACTAACTCTTTTGCCATTAAACCACCCGCCGTATCATCTTCGTAGGCTAGAAGCTCTTTAATTTCTTCTTTATGCTCCTCGTCTTCTATCCTTGCAATTACCGCTTCTTGGCGTTCCTCAGGTAACTCTGCTATAATATCTGCTGCATCATCGGTATCTAATTCCTCAACCTCTTCAGCAATTTCTTGGGCGGTAAGGTTTTTTAGTACTTTTTCTCGATTATCTTCATCGAGCTCCATCAAAATATCTGAAGTAGTTTCAGAATCCAACAACTTGATGACATAGATTGCCTGTTCTAGATTAAGTTCATCTAGAATTTCAGCTATGTCGGCGTAATGAAATTCATTTAGTAGTTTTTGAAGTTCCTTATCACTATTAGATGCGATAAAACTTTCAACTTGCTTTAGAAGTTCATCGGTTAGCTCAAATTGTATGTTTTCTTTTTCTTCTTCCATCAGCTTGACTTATAAATTTTCTCTTTGGAAAATTTGAATAAAAAAACGTGATGCTTATTTGCGGTCGGCTTCTATCAACTGCGTCAATTCAACAAACGCTTTAACAGTCAATTGTTCCGGACGCTTGCCAAAGATAACATTTGCTTTTAAAATATCGGATAAATCAAATGTTTTTAAACTGTTACGAAGTGTTTTTCGGCGTTGTTGGAATGCTGCTTTTACAACTTTAAAGAATAGCCTTTCATCACAGGGCAAGTTGTAGTTTTCTTTTCTAGTGAGTTTTAAAACTCCAGAATCTACTTTTGGTGGTGGATTAAATACAGACGGCGGTACTGTAAATAAATATTCGGCCTCATAAAAAGCTTGTGTAAGCACTGATAATATACCGTATACTTTACTCCCTTCTTTAGAACAGATACGTTGTGCTACTTCTTTTTGAAACATCCCTGAAAATTCTGGAATTTGATGCCGCATCTCCAAGGTTTTAAACACAATTTGCGAAGAAATATTATAAGGAAAGTTACCTATGATTGCCAAAGGTTCTTCTTTAAATACTTCATTTAAATCGTACTTAAGGAAGTCTTTTTCAATAATTCTTGGAGCCAGATTAAGATAAGTAGCTTGCAGGTATGCTACAGATTCATGATCGATTTCTATCACATACGTTGTAGTATCCTTTTTTAGCAGATATTTGGTAAGCACACCCATGCCAGGACCAATCTCTAAAACATTTTTATAGCCATTTAAAGATAAGGTGTCTGCTATTTTTTGAGCGATGTTTTCATCTCTTAAGAAATGCTGACCTAGGTGTTTTTTTGCTCTTACGCTCATCGGCTTTTGGGTGTTGGCTTTTAGCCATTAACATTATGTGAAATTTACAGTATACTCATCTATAATTTGAAGTTCAGTTCTAAAAGCTAACATTTTATCTGCAAACTTTTTTAATCCTTCTTGTTGTAATCTGTCGGCATCGTCACGATAGTAAGCATCTAAAGCTTCTCTGGAATACGTTCTATATTGAATGGAATACGTAACGCCACCCATATCTTCTTCTACTAAAACTCTGGTTAAGGTAGCCTTTTCAAATTTACCTGTACTTAATACTTTTGGAATATGTGCTTTAATCCACGTTAACCATTCCTCGTGTATAGACTCGTCTATATTTACAGTAACGTTATAAATAAATTGCATTCTTAAAATTTACAATTATTGTGTTGCGGCATCAGTTAGTTTATTTAATGCACCAGCTATTTTTTGTAAAACAGCATCGTTAGTGGTAATACCATATCTTTCCTTAAGGTATAAAGGATCGTTGTAGGATACATTCACAACACCATCACTATCTTGATATACTAATATTTTTTGTGGTAAATCCAAGCCGATAGTTTGCACATTTTGCATCAACGGTGTTCCTAAATTTGGATTACCAAACATGATAATTCGTGTAGGTTTTAAATCTAACCCCACTGAAGCTGCATTTGCTTGATGGTTTAACTCTGCAATAATTTTTAAGTTTGGATTATTGTCAATAAACGTTTTTAACTTTTGATATGTTGCTTCAAAATCTAGCTGACTTGTTTTACTAATTATTCCTGTTTCGCTCATAACACATTATTTTAATGACTTATCCCACTATATTTACAATTTTACCTGGGACTACAATTACTTTTTTGGGTGTTCTACCCTGTAATTGGTCTTGTGTTTTCTCATAAGCTAACACTGTTTTTTCTATTTCTTCTTTGCTCAAATCTAATGGTAACTCTAAAGTAAAACGCATTTTACCATTAAAAGAAATAGGGTAATTTTTACTACTCTCTACCAAATGACTTTCATCAAATTCTGGGAATGGTGCTGTTGAAATCGATTGGTTATTTCCAAGTCTTTCCCAAAGTTCTTCGGCGATATGCGGAGCATAAGGCGAAATTAAAACCAATAGCGGCTCCAATATTTCTTTTGAAGTACACTTTTGTTTTGTTAACTCATTTACAGCAATCATGAATGTAGATACTGAAGTATTAAATGAAAAATTCTCGATATCTTCTTGAACTTTTTTAATAGTTTGGTGTAATGTCTTTAGATTATCTTTTGTAGGCACAGCCCCATTCACATTCAATCCGTTCTCTCCAATATATAACTTCCAAAGCTTTTTTAAGAAGGAATGTACGCCTGTAATACCTGCTGTATTCCAAGGTTTATATTGCTCTAATGGCCCCAAGAACATTTCGTAAAGACGTAAACTGTCTGCACCATAATCTGCAACGATATCATCTGGATTTACGACGTTGTATTTTGATTTGGACATTTTTTCGACTTCACGACCTACTTTGTAAACACCGTTTTCTAGAATAAATTCAGCATTTTTAAACTCTGGACGCCAATTTTTAAAGGCTGCAACATCTAATTCATCGGAAGAGTTCACAAAAGAAACATCTGAATGAATCGGTACAACAGTAGGGGCTGCATCATTAAACCAATCAACTTTAACCCCTACTTTTGAATATTCGTTAATAACCTCAGATTTTATTTTATTTATAGCTTCATTTTGCTTTTTATTTACAAAATCTTCCGCAATTCCTTTTGATAAAATAAAAGTTCTCTTTTTAATATTTTCATCTTTCAAAAAACCATCAACAAGATTTTCATGTTTTATATCAAAATCCATTCTATACACAAAAGCACTAGTCCCCAAAATCATCCCTTGGTTAATCAGCTTTTTGGCATATTCATCCGTGGGTACAAATCCTTTATCAAACAAGAATTTTTGCCAAAAACGAGAATATAGTAAATGCCCCGTAGCGTGTTCGCTACCGCCAATATATAAATCAACATCTTGCCAATAGTTAAGTGCTTCTTTACTTGCAAATACATCTGGATTGTTAGCATCCATATAGCGGTTAAAATACCAAGAACTTCCTGCCCACCCAGGCATGGTGTTCAACTCGAGAGCGAAAACTGTTTTATTATTAATTAAATCATTAGAAACTACTTCATTCTTTTCAGTATCCCATGCCCAAACTGTAGCATTTCCTAATGGTGGTTCGCCGGTTTCAGTTGGCAAATATTTTTCAACTTCAGGAAGTTCAATCGGTAGATGTTCGGTATCAATCATTTGCGGTAATCCATTCACGTAATACACAGGAAATGGCTCTCCCCAATAACGCTGACGACTAAACACTGCATCCCGTAAACGGTAATTGGTTTTTCCTTGCCCTTGACCAATTTGCTCCAATTCGTAAATAGCACGTTTAGTTGCTTTTTTGTAGTTTAATCCGTTTAGGAAATCACTATTAGCGATGATGGTTTTTTCTTTATCTGCAAAAGCTTCCTCAGAAATATCTACACCTTCAAAAATATTTGGAATAGGAATATTAAAATGCTTCGCAAAATCATAATCGCGCTGATCGCCACAAGGTACACTCATAACGGCACCTGTACCGTATCCTGCCAATACATAATCGCCTATCCAAATAGGAATTGGTGTTTTTGTAAATGGATGTTCTGCATAAGCACCTGTAAATGCCCCAGAAATGGTTTTAACATCAGCCATTCTATCGCGTTCACTACGTTTTGCTGTAGCTTCAATATACGCATCAACCTCAGCTTTTTGTTCTGGAGTTGTAATCTGTGACACAAGTTCATGTTCTGGTGCTAACGTCATGAAAGACACACCGAAAATAGTATCTGGTCTTGTGGTAAAAACGTCAATTTTTTCTGAAGGAGATTGCTTCGCTTCACTCGCAATGACGTTAAACGAGACAGACGCCCCAACCGATTTCCCAATCCAGTTACGTTGGCTTTCTTTTAAAGCATCTGTCCAATCTATCCTCTCTAAACCTTGAAGCAGTCGCTCAGCATAGGCAGAAATACGCATACTCCATTGGGTCATTTTTTTACGAATTACAGGATATCCGCCTCGCTCTGAAACACCATTTACAATTTCATCATTGGCCAATACCGTTCCTAGTGCCGGACACCAGTTTACTTCGGTTTCTGCTAAATAGGTTAATCTATATTGTAATAAGATTTGTTGTTGCTTTTCAGAAGAAAAAGCTTGCCATTTCTCGGCAGTAAATATGGCAACATCATCATCACAAACTGCATTTACAGACGCATTCCCTTCAACTTCAAAAATTTTGATTAATTCAGTAATATCTTCAGCTTTATTGCTTTCATTATTATACCAAGAATTAAACAATTGGATGAAAATCCATTGTGTCCATTTGTAATAACTAGGGTCAGAAGTACGCACCTCACGAGACCAGTCAAACGAAAACCCTATTTGATCTAACTGACGGCGGTAGGTTGCAATATTTTCCTTGGTTGTAATGGCTGGATGTTGCCCCGTTTGTATGGCGTATTGTTCAGCAGGCAACCCAAAAGAATCATAACCCTGTGGGTGCAATACATTAAAACCTTGGTGGCGTTTGTAACGTGCATAAATATCAGAAGCAATATACCCTAAGGGATGCCCAACATGTAATCCTGCACCACTTGGGTAAGGAAACATATCCAACACGTAATATTTTGGTTTATCACTATTGTTTTCGGCTTTAAATGTTTGGTTGTCTGCCCAATAGTTTTGCCATTTCTTTTCAATTTCGTTGAAATTGTATGTCATCGTAAGTCGTTTTGCGAGCTGCAAATTTAAGCTTTAAATAGAAATATGAGGTGGTAATACTCAAAAAATGGTATTCTCTAATATATCTAAAATAATAGATTTATTTTTGATGATTTCAATTGAGAAATTATTTTCAAAAACAAACTTCAAATCATTGCAAAACAATATAATAAGAGCGCATTTTGCACTTTTAGCAACCCACGTCATTTACGCTGCAAATAATTTTATAGCTAAAGGTATCATGCCAGAAAAAGTGAATCCTAACGCACTAGTAATGCTTCGTGTAATAGGAGCTGGCTTACTGTTTTGGGGTATTAAATTTTTTATTAAGGAACGTGTTGCGAAAAAAGACCTCTTTAAACTTGCACTATGTGGTTTGTTTGGAGCATCATTAAATCAATTATCATTTTTTCATGGCCTTAGTTTAACATCTCCTATTGACACATCAATTATAATGACATCGGCTCCTGCAGTAGTTTTCATATTGAGCATCCTATTTTTAAAAGAACAGGTAAGTAACCGTAAAATTTTAGGTATCAGTATTGGAGGTCTAGGAGCTATAGGTTTAGTTTTATATGGACAAGTTGCAGAAGGCAACAGCTCTTTTTTAGGAAATATTTTTGTTTTCTTAAACGTGTTATTCTATTCCTTTTATCAAGTTATTGCAAAACCTTTAATGCGAAAATATCATTTCATTACAATTATAAGTTGGGTATTTTTATTCGGTTTTGTGTTTCTAATTCCATTTGCTTTAAAGGATTTAGTATTAACTACAAACTTTGAAGCCTTTACTACAGACACCTATTTAGCGATAAGCTTCGTTATTTTTTTTACCACCTTTTGCAACTTTCTATTCAATATTTATGCATTAAAACAAGTTTCTGCACCAGTAGTTGCAAGTTACACCTATGCACAACCTGCGGTAAGTTTTATTATTGTTTTAATCCTGTCTTTCATATTTCACAATAACACTTATAATGAGGATATTAATTGGATAAAAATTACGTGCTGTTTTTTAATTATTATCGGTGTATACTTAATAAGTAAGAAGCAGAAAAAAACTTAAAATAGGAGCATTTTAAAACAACAATGTTGATATGTTTTAGTTTATAAAAATACGCATTTCATATACTTTAGTATTTTTACATCGTTAATCCAATACCTTTATGAGTTCATCCTTTGAAAAACACCAAAAACGCCGCTTAGTTTCATCTTATATTTCTGTAGTGATAAGCATCGCTTTAGTATTGTTTTTATTGGGCTTGTTGGGAATGTTAGTATTAAACGCCAAAAAGGTATCCGATCATTTTAAGGAACAAGTCGTAGTTACCATTTACCTAAAAGATACAGCCAAAGAGGTGGAACGCAAACAGCTTGAGAAAAGTTTAGCCATGGCAGATTACATAAAATCTACAGAATATGTCTCAAAAGAACAAGCTGCAGCATTTATGAAAGCCGAAACTGGCGAGGATTTCATGGATTTTGTAGGTTATAATCCGTTACAAAATTCCATCGATGTACATTTAAAAGCAGATTTTGTAACCTCAGAGCATTTAGAAAAAATTTCCACTGAAGCCTTAAACAAGAAATTTGTTGATGAAGTTACTTACGATAACGACTTGGTAAACTTAATGAACGATAACGTTAAAAAAATAAGTTTTTGGGTTTTGGTCATCAGTGGTTTATTCACATTAATCGCTGTTTTACTTATCAATAGCTCATTACGATTAGCCGTTTACTCTAAGCGATTTACCATAAAAACCATGCAAATGGTAGGCGCAACTAAACGCTTTATTCGTCGCCCATTTGTATGGAAAAGTATCCGTTTAGGTATCGTTGGCGCCATTTTAGCCTTAATAGGCATGACTATTGTGCTATATTACATCAACAAATCCTTCCCAGAATTAGAGTTACTCGCAAACCCCGTTTTAATGGTGTTACTTTTTGTAATCGTTTTCGCTTTAGGTATTGTTATTACTTGGATAAGCACACACTTTGCAACACAGCGCTTTTTAAATTTAAAAACAGATGAGTTGTATTATTAGTAAAACTCTATTTTGAGAAGTCTATAAGACGCACTCAAAATTGTTAGTTGAACTAATCCAGCTTCCTAGCGGGATCTTTGCCTACAAACCATGTACGTGAATTAATTTTTAAAATTTTGGGCGTTACCACAAGGGTCGGGCTTTACGTTTCAAGTCCTCGCACCTCCTGCGTCTGGCTGTGGGCTTTCCTCTGCAATCCCTAACGCGCCACTCTTGCTCTAAAACCTACCTCTAACCTTCCAAAAGAGAAGAACACCACGCTTTCTCTAGAAGACTACGAAACATTAACAATAGAAAATTTACTAAGTTTCAAAGCATAACCTTATAGCCAAAAGAAATTTTAAACCCATATTAACACTTCGTTTTTAAATAAATCACTTAATTTGCATTAATTCTATTAAACCATGGGAGAACAAAAACGTAAAGAAGCCTCAAAACCAACATTTGTTTTTGGCAAAAAAAACTATAAATTCATGTTTATTGGTTTAGCATGCATAGCTCTTGGTTTTATATTAATGGCCGGTGGAGGAAGTGATGACCCCAACGTGTTTAACCCTGAAATCTTTTCTTGGAGACGTATTCGTCTAGCGCCAACACTGGTATTAATTGGTTTTGTTATCCAGATTTATGCTATTTTATTGAATCCTGATAAGAAGTAACTCATTCCTGCGAAAGCAGGAATCTCAATCCAACTAAAGACTTTATTTTTCTAGATTCCTGCTTTCGCAGGAATGACAGCAGTCAATTAAATCAAATGTTTTTTAGCAAAATTCTCGGCTATTTTTGTTACATAGTTAAAATCGTTTTCGATAGCATCTTCTAAGTTTTTTGCATAATGCATTACGGCATTGGTGTATTCCAAACCTAATCTTTTAATACCAATTTCATCCAAATCAACAGCACCACAAAATGCAGCTACTTTTACCTTTTGTGCTTTCGCAGAGTCCAAAACCCCTTTAATGGTTTTCCCTGAAAAGGTTTGAGTATCCAATTTACCTTCTCCAGTAATAATCCAATCGGCATTTGCAATGTTTTGATCAAATTTAGCCAAGTCTTTTATTAATGTAATTCCAGGCATAAGGACTCCATTAAGAAATACTTTTGACGCTATACCCATACCGCCAGCGGCACCTGCACCTTTAACAGACTGAGGGTTTACCCCAAAAGTAGATTCTAAAACTTTTGCAAAATCAGAAAGTCCTTTATCTAACATCTCAATATCTAAATCTGTAGCGCCTTTTTGTTTAGCATATACATAGGCAGCACCGTTTTTTCCGTAAAGTGGATTAGAAACATCACAAGCTATTCTAAAATTTACAGCTCCTAACTTTGGCTGAATTTTGGTAGTGTCAATAGTTTTTATATGTGATAAGTTTGCTCCAATGGGTTTTACCTCAGCGTCATCCTCATCTAAAAAGTGATACCCCAAAGCACTTGCCATTCCAATCCCACAATCGTTTGTAGCACTACCACCAATACCTAAGATAATATGTTTTGCACCATGTTCAATAGCATCAATAATTAGTTCGCCTGTACCAAGAGTAGTAGCGTTTTTGCAATCAAACTGTTCTGGTTGTAATAATTTAACTCCAGAAGCTTCGGCCATTTCTATAAATGCCGTTTTAGATACTTCTGCATATAAATAAGACGCTTCTATCGGCTCAAAAAACGGATTGTTTACTGTTGTTGTTATTGTTTTACCTTTCAAGTAATAGTTTACAACTTCAATAGTCCCATCGCCACCATCAGCAAGTGGTAACTTTATAATATCACAATTTGGTGTAACAGCCCGAATACCTTTTTCTACAGCATCACAAAACTCCAATCCTGTTAACGAATTTTTAAACTTATCTGGAGCTAAAACAATTTTCATTCCTCTAAAATACAATTCATTTAACTAAAGTTTAAGCCTTAAAACTTCATTTGTATCACTATTTTAATATTTTTGCGACATGGATGTAATCGACGCTATCATATTAGGTATTATTCAAGGACTTACAGAGTTTCTACCTGTATCTTCAAGTGGACATTTAGAATTGGGAAAAGCTATTTTGGGCGACAACTCCGTTCCTGAAGAAAGCCTTTTATTTACAGTTGTACTTCATTTTGCAACAGCTTTAAGCACCATTGTTATCTTTAGAAAAGATATACTTGAAATTATAAAAGGGATTTTAAAATTTCAATGGAATGAAGACATGCAATTTTTAGCAAAAATTGTGGTGTCCATGCTACCAGCTGTAATTGTAGGTTTATTTTTTGAAGAACAATTAGAAGCTTTATTTGGCGGTAATATTTTACTAGTGGGCTGCATGCTAATTATTACAGCTTTACTTTTATTTTTGGCAGACAAAGCTAAAGACACTAGCAAAAAAGTAAGTTTCTCTAATGCTTTTGTTATAGGAATCTCCCAAGCCATTGCCATGCTTCCTGGCATATCACGTTCAGGTGCTACAATTTCAACATCTGTGTTATTAGGAAACGATAAAACCAAAGCAGCACGTTTTTCATTTTTAATGGTTGTGCCTTTAATTTTTGGGAAAATTGCTAAAGATATTTTAAGTGGTGATATTTCTACTGAAAGTCAAAACTTCACTGCACTTTCTATAGGTTTTATAGCTGCTTTTGTAGCCGGACTTTTTGCCTGTACTTGGATGATTGCTTTAGTAAAGAAAAGCAAATTGTCTTATTTCGCTATATACTGTGTTATTGTTGGTGTTATTGCAATTATTGTATCTCTTTTAAATAACTAATGACTGCTGAAAATTTCTTATCAGGACAGGTTTTACTGATTGATAAACCTTTAAACTGGACGTCCTTTCAAGTGGTTAACAAATTGCGTTGGGAAATACGCCAAGCCTTCAATATTAAAAAAATAAAAGTAGGGCATGCTGGTACTTTAGATCCTTTAGCAACAGGATTATTGGTAATTTGTACTGGTAAAAAAACAAAGGAAATCAATACGTATCAAGGACAAATAAAAGAATATACCGGTTCATTAGTTTTAGGTAGCACAACACCTTCGTTTGATTTAGAAACTGAAATAAATCAAACTTATCCAACAGAGCATATCACAGAAGATGCAATTCATAACACTACTAATGCTTTTATTGGAGACATTCAACAATTTCCTCCTGTATTTTCGGCTATAAAAAAAGACGGAAAACGCTTGTATGAATTTGCTAGAGCTGGAGAAGACGTTGAAATAAAATCAAGAACAGTATCTATTTCAGAGTTTGAAATTACAAATATTAATGGTCTTACTATTGATTTTAGAGTGGTTTGTAGTAAAGGTACTTACATTCGCTCTTTAGCGAATGATTTTGGGAAAGCTTTAAACTCTGGAGCACATCTATCAGCGTTAAGGCGAACCAAAATTGGCGACTTTAATGTGGAAAATGGTATGACTATTGAAGCCTTCATTAGTAGTTTAAACAACTAAAATTTATATATTTACGTATATTTCAATGTAAAAACATTGCTAAAACATAGATTTGAACCTAACAAATCAACATAAAGCCCTATTGTTGACACTGCTGCTTACTGGTACGGTGGTACTTTCTGTTTTTAATTTAAGTTTAAAGAAACAGAATGAAAGAATTGCAGAAAGTTATTACGAACTAGAACCTGAAAAAGAACTTACCGAAGACGAATTAAAACTTCTTGAGGCTTTAGAAAATAAAAATAACGCCAAAGCAGAAACTAATAAAGCGTTTAACGAAACTAAAAACAATAAACACTTTGCCCAAGCTTATAAAACTATTGCACCTCCTGAAGATTACCAACCTCGATCCAGTAATATAAATAGTGAAAATGCTATAGAAAGCTATAAATCTAAGTATAAAACTAATAATCAAGCTAAACTTAAAAGCGAAGATTTATCATCATTTAGTAAAGTGAATGATTTACTAAAAAAACAAAAAGGAGAAGGTGCCAATACCAAGAGTACTGTAAGCTACTCTTTAAAAAATCGTGACGATATTTATATTCCTATTCCCGTTTACCTATGCGAAACAAGTGGGAAAATTGTAGTAAATATTTCTGTAAACTCTGAAGGAGATGTGATTGATGCTTATACAAATACATCATCTACTTCATCCAATGAATGCTTAATTGAACATGCGCTTCAATATGCTAAAGACTCTAGGTTTAGTAAGGATGCTTCTAAAAAAAGCCAAATAGGTTCAATTACATTTAACTTTGTAGGTAAACGGTAGAAGGTTGTAACCTATTTAATATTTCTATAATATCTTCAATTATATTTTTCCCTTTATTATCGTTATACCAGTGTTGTAAGTCTTCTTTAAAACTTTGAGTAAGCGCTCCATTAATAGCTATAAATCTATTTACATAACCTGTTGCTTCACTTGGTCTTGGGCCATAAGTGTCTAAAACTTCTCCAGAGTTATTATCTATGATGATTAATTTAGGTATTGCTTTTTTTCCGTAGGTTAAAAAGGCATCCATCAATAATGGGTTTTCATCTCGAAGTACAACACGATACTTTATATTAGGAGCTACCTCAGCAATTTTATTAAGTACAGGTAAAATGTGTGCAGCATCTCCACACCAGCTTTCTGCAATTACCAACCAAGTTATCTGGAAATTAAATTTTAAGAGGTTTGTCCTTGATTGTGCAGAAACTTTTAATGTTTTATCCCAACGCTTCATACGCCTATCATTCAGCTTTGTATAATGTATTAATGCTTGCGACTGATTATGACCAGTGGTAGCACTTTTTTGAGCCAATTCTTCCACTAAGGCACGATATGCTTCATAAGACATACTGCGTTTAATTCCAGATTCTATAATGCGTTTCATGATAAATATTTTAAAGCCTTAATAACAAATGTAACTGGAACGCTATTGTAATCTGCTGACTTTTATCATATTTAAGAGAAACAAGACTACTTTAACAAAAAAAGTAGCTCATAAAGAGCTACTTTTAAAATTAGTATTAACCTTATACAATACTAAACACAAGCTTCAGATTCAAACCTGCAAAGCATTTTTGTTATATCATCAATAATATTTTGTCCCTTATTTTTATTATACCATACTTGTAAATCTTCCTTAAATTCAGGTGTTAATTTACCATGTTCCACTTTATAAGCATTCACTAAACCTGTTGCTTCACTTGGTCTTGGTCCAAAAGTATCCAAAACCTCTCCTGTTTCATTATCAATTATAATCAACTTAGCAATAGCTCTACCTCCATTGGTTAAAAACATATCCATAAGCTCTAAGTTTTCATCACGAAGCACCAGTCTTAAATCAATATTTGGGTTAAGTTCTGCCAGTTTATTTAAAACAGGAATAACATGAGCTGCATCACCACACCAGCTCTCTGTAATAACCAACCAAGTGATAGATTGATTAAAATCCGAAACTTTAGTTTTAACTTCCTCAGATACCTTCAAAGTTTTATCCCAACGTTTCATACGGCGTGCATTAAGCCTCGTATAATTGATTAATGCTTCTGTTTGTTGTATACCCGTCGTACCATTGTTATCTGCCAAAGTGTTTACTAAATCCTTGTAGGCATCATACGATATACTCTTTTTTAAACTCTCTTGAATTGTTGGGTGTATCATTTTTATTTTTTTATTATCTACTTTGTCTAATTTAATACTACATCCTTACGCAATAGTGTACGAAGTAATAATTTTTATTATAAATCTAGCGTAACATTAGTTGCATTTTCTCATTGTTTTTCTAAAATATTTCACTGAAATTTATCGCACCAAATATTAAAAAAAAGAGTAACTTTAATTCTCAAATTCTCACTTATATGAATGAAAAACATAGATGCGGTTGGTGTGTTGGTGATCCGCTATACGAGGCATATCATGATGAAGAATGGGGCGTTCCTGTTTATGATGATGACACACTATTTGAATTTTTAATTTTGGAAACCTTTCAAGCAGGATTAAGTTGGATAACCGTATTACGCAAACGAGAGAATTTCAGGAAAGCTTTTGATAGTTTTAATTATAAAAAAATAGCGAATTACAATCAGGATAAAGTTGATGCATTACTTCAAGATGCCAGTATTATTCGTAATAAGCTAAAAGTTAACGCTACTATTACTAATGCACAATCCTTTATAAAAACACAAGAAGAGTTTGGTAGTTTTAGCTCTTATATATGGAATTTTGTTGATAATAAACCCATAAAAAATAAACTTAAAGACTACAAAAATGCACCTGCCAATACACCTTTAAGTGATACAATAAGTAAAGATTTAAAAAAAAGAGGGTTTAAGTTTGTTGGCACCACTGTTGTATATGCACATATGCAAGCTACTGGTATGGTAAATGACCATGAAATGAATTGTTTTAGGTATAATGAAGTATAGTTTTTTTATCTGCTTACTATGGTTTTCTTTTTCTTTTTCTCAAGTTAAAGATGAGAAAGAAGAACGTATTTCGCTTTCTGAATTTCCTAAAATTGCCCAAAACTATTTTAGTAACTTTTCTGATCAAGTAAAATATTTAAAATTTTATCGTGAAACTGATGGCGAAAAACAAAGTTTTGAGGCAAAGTTTAAAATACACAAGTTATACTATAGTGCTGAATTTGATGCACTTGGAAAATTAGAAGATATTGAGATAGTAATTAAAAAAAGACATATTGCCAAAGAAGTTTTAACTAGAATTATGGCATATTTTGAGGCTAATTATAAAAAAACTAGACTATTAAAAATCCAAAAGCAATACGTAAATCACACAAATACAAACGATAAATCATTTATACAGCATATTGTGGATAATCCTAACGACAGGTATACTCACTTTGAAATTATTGCTGAAACAAAAACTGAGAAACTACGTGAATTAAGTGAATTCACTTTTAATAAAAATGGCAACTTTGAAAGTTCTCGTAAAGTTACTTCATCATCTTACGAACATGCGTTGTATTAAATCGCTTATTCTTTCTATTGGGTTATATCTTGTAAGTACAAACCTGTTTGCTCAAAATAATTTTACAGGTTTTGGGGAGTCAGTTTTAGCAGTAAATCACAAGATATCTCAATCTTACACTGTGAATTTTGCTCTTGAGACACGTTATTTTATACATAGAAATAATACTTTCCTTTTAAATTACCAGCAGATTGATTTCGCACATTTTTCTACATTAAATTTAAACTACAATCATTCTTTAAGTTTAGGTTTAGAATATAGAAATAGAGCTGTTTTTAATGAAGGTTCTAATGAGTTTCGTACTACAGAACAATACAACTACAAAACACAAAAATTAGGCGTACGTTATGGTCATCGTTTTAGAAGTGAACAACGGTTTTTTGAAAATGAAACAGTTTTTAGACAACGCTATCGTTTTGCTGTAGATTTTCCCTTAAATGGAGAAAAATTAGATATTGGCGAAGCTTACTTGGTTAGTTCCTCAGAAAGTTTATTGAGCTTAAGTAAATTTATTAAGCCAGAAATAGATATTAGGTTATCATCACAAATAGGATGGCAGATTACCGAACAGTTAAAATTACAAACTGGTTTAGAATATCGTTTAGGAGCGTTTAATTTAGAGGCAAGTCATCAAGTTTTTTTGTTAACTACTGGGGTTTTAAAAATATAAATTAAAGTTATCCTTTTAAAACCTTTAGAAATTTGTCTCTCGGCATTTCCTCTGCCCCTAAACTAGCTAAATGATTTGTGAAAACTTGGCAATCTATAAGTTTATAATCGGTATTCTGAATAAATGATATAAATCCAACTTTACTAGCGTTACTTTCTTTTGCAAACATACTTTCGCCAGTAAAAATACCATTACCCAAATCTATACCGTATAATCCTCCAACTAGATTACTACTGTTCCAAACTTCAATAGATTTTGCATAACCTAAATTATGCATTTCTGTATAAGCATCAATCATATTATTTGTAATCCAAGTACCTTGTTGTCCACTTCTTTTTGCTTCAGCACAAGCCTTTATAACATCAACAAATGCATTATTTACTGTAACAGTATAATCTTTATTGCGTAACACTTTCCGCATACTTTTAGACACCTTAAGCTTTTTTGGAAACAAAACAAAACGTGGGTCTGGGCTCCACCACAAAATAGGTTCATCACTTTCAAACCATGGGAATATGCCAGAACGGTACGCAAGCAATAAGCGAGCTACAGATAAATCGCCACCAATAGCTAAGATACCTTCCTCGGATGCCTCTGAAATATCAGGAAACCACAACGCTTCTGTTAAGAACTTCACTTAATACTAAATTTTTCTCTGCCTAATTAAAGACGACTACAATTTTTTTATAAAAATAAGAAACCTCAATGCTTTTTAAAAACATTGAGGTTTGTTTTATTATAAATCTATCTTTTGATTTTGTAAATCGAAAAGAAACTATTTTACAAGAATTAAAAAGGTAAATCGTCGTGATCTCCTTCATTTAAATCTCCAGCAGGCTCAAAAGCATCAGCAGGTGGTACAGGAGGTACATTTTCTCCTGCTGTAGCTTGTTGTATTGCTTCTATTCTCCAACCTTGTACTGAGTTAAAATATTTTGTCTCACCTTGTGGATTTACCCACTCTCTTCCTCTAAGGTTGATATTAACTTTTACTTGCTGACCAACTTGGTAATTATTTAATAAATCGGTCTTATCTTGTACAAATTCAACCAATATATGCTGAGGATATTGCTCCTCTGTAGTTACTACAACTTCTCTTTTTCTAAATCCGTTACTCCCAAAAGTTTGAGTCTCACCAATCATTTTAATTCTTCCTTGAACTTCCATATATTCTATATTTATTTAATTTGATTTCTATTATAATACTTCTATTTCAATCTCTAATCATTACTTAATGATACATTTTTTCTAACTTAATAATACTTTCCAAGCACTTTGCACATCTCCAAAACTTAAATATTTATGTGCAAGTTTATGCTTCTCTCTATGATTTGCTTCTTTTATTTTAGGATAACGCTCCCCTATATCACTTATAAAACTAGCAACTTCAGTTTCACTCGGTAATGCTTCTACGTTACCTAACATCCCTAAATCGTTTCCCGTTAAAATCATACTATTTTTCACATGATCTGGAAAACTATCAACCCCAATACCTTTTGAAGACAACGGTTTGGGTATTTCAAAAAAGCCTTTGCTTGCTCGAGTATAAAAGCTGCCTCCAGCACGCGCTACCAAATCTAATTTCTTTTGATTAATAGTTTCATCTTCATTCAAAAACTCATCATCTACATGAAATTTTAGGACTTCACAAATCACTAAATTTCCTGCACCACCTTCAGTTCCTAATTTCACAACCTCATTAACCTTACACTCAAACTGAATAGGAGATTCCGCAACACGAAATGGTTGAACAACATCAGATTTTAACATGGTTAATCCAGCTTTTTCAAACTCGTTAACTAATTCAGCATATTCTGTACTAGCTAGAGACATTTGATGTACCAAATCGTAATTTACTACATTTATAACAACTTCCTTTACAGCTTCAACATTCTGCAATGTGTGTTTGGTAGTGTTATCTTTCACCTTTCTAGCAGGAGAGAAAATTAAAATTGGTGGATTAGCACTAAACACATTAAAAAAGCTAAATGGCGATAAATTGGGATTGCCCCTTTCATCAATAGTACTAGCAAACGCTATAGGTCTTGGTGCAACTGCACTCAGTAAAAGACTATGTAATTTACTGGTTGTTAAAGCACTTGGAATGTATGATGCCATTTATTTTTTCAATTTGAACAAATGTAACTATTCTCGTAATCATCTAAAAACTGATTTACTAACAACTAAGACAATAATATTAACAGATTTACATTATATTACAGGTTAAATAATTTTTGAATGATTTTTACAAAGTATTCCAACACGTTTCGTTGGATAATGATAGTACTTTCTTTCCTTATTGTAACTTTAATTTTGTGGAACACCTATGTGTTTTTTCAGAATTTTAAGGAAGAAGAACGTGTAAAAATGGAAAACTGGTCGTTCGCTCAAGATGAACTTATAAAGTCTGATAACAACACCAATTTAAATCTTACCCTTAAGATTTTACAAAGCAACAATACCACTCCAATGATTGTTATTAATGAAGATGGTAGTATTGATAATCATTCCAATTTAAACGAAAACAAAATAAACGACCCAAAATATGTAGAGAAGATTATCAATCGTTTTAAACAAGAAAACAACCCTATTGATGTAATCATAAATGGCAAATTATTCCAGACCATTTATTACGGTAACTCTCCTCTGCTAAACAAGTTAAAATACTATCCCTTAGCATTATTGCTTATCATTTTCCTTTTTGCAGGTGTTATTTACTTTTTTTACAAGAGTAATAAAAATGCTAGCCAGAACAAGCTATGGAGTGGCATGGCAAAAGAAACGGCTCACCAAATTGGCACGCCTTTATCTTCTTTAATTGGATGGACTGAACTATTAAAAACTGAAAATGTTAACCCAGAATATATTGCTGAAATTGAAAAAGATATAGACAGGTTACAGACTATTACAGAACGCTTCAGTAAAATAGGGTCATTACCTACTCTTGAAACAACTGATATTGTGGAAGAGACAAGACAAGCTTATGAATATTTAAAACGACGCTCTTCAAATTTAGTGGAATTTAATATTATTACTCCTGAAGACAATATCCCAGTAAAAATAAACAAACAACTATATGGTTGGACTATTGAAAACCTAGTTAAAAATGGTATTGATGCCATGAAAGGTAGAGGAAAAATAATTATTAAAATTTCGCAATTAGAAAACAATGTAAAAGTAAGTGTAAGCGACACAGGAAAAGGCATCCCTAAAAAGAATTTCAATACAATTTTTGAACCTGGATATACTACAAAAAAACGAGGTTGGGGATTAGGCTTATCACTTACCAAACGTATCGTTGAAGATTTTCATGATGGTAAAATAAAAGTACTTAATTCAACTTTAGGAAAAGGTACTACAATTCAAATCAGTTTAAAACGTGAAAACTAATGAAGACTGAAGAACTAATCCTCGTAAAAAAAGTAGATTTAAAAAACAATTGCCCTGAATGTTTTAGTAAAGATGGTTTACAATTGACGTTTAAACAAAAATTTGTTGAAACGGCGTTCTACAAATCTATTACGAATAGTGTGAGTCATGAAATATTTTGCAACACTTGTAATAGTATTATTTACCCAGAACGTTGGACGGATGATATAGAGCGTGTTTTTGAATATCACAAAAAGGCATTTACGCCAAAATCAACATCAAAAAGCTTTAAAAACATATTTTGGATACTACTTATTGCAGGATTGGCTATTTCTTTTACACTGGCATTCCTTGCAGTATTTAATTTGGAATAGCAGTAATCCTAAAAATTAGCTGCAATAGCGGCAGCAGTTTTTTGAAAATCTTCGGGTGCCATTTGTACTTTTTTAATAAAGCGCGCCTCATCCATGGAATGTAACGGAATTAAATGCACATGAGCATGTGGCACTTCCAAGCCTATTACCGTGAGTCCAACACGATTACAAGGTATCGTTTTTTCTATGGCTAAAGCCACTTTTCGAGAAAAATGCATCAAACCACTATAAGTATCTTCGTCTAAATCAAACAACCTATCCACTTCCTTTTTAGGTATGCATAGCGTATGTCCTTCAGTATTAGGATTCACATCCAAAAACGCCAAAAAACCATCTGTTTCCGCTACCTTGTAACACGGAATCTCTCCGTTTACAATTTTAGTGAAGATTGAAGCCATATATATTTACCTAGAAATTTCAATAACATCAAACTTCATAACGCCATTAGGTACTTGAATTTCAGCAACCTCACCTACAGATTTCCCTAAAAGTCCCTTTCCGATAGGAGAATTTACAGAAATTTTACCTGATGCTAAATCAGCCTCTCCATCAGCAACCAAAGTATAGGTCATCTCCATACCATTAGTTTGGTTTTTTATCTTTACTTTAGAAAGTACTAACGCTTTAGAAGTATCTAATTGAGACTCATCTATAACACGCGCTCCTGCAAGAGCCTCTTCCAACTTAGCAATACGCATTTCTAGCATACCTTGCGCTTCCTTAGCTGCATCATATTCAGCATTCTCACTTAAATCGCCTTTATCTCTTGCTTCAGCAATCGCTTTAGACGCCTTTACACGCTCAACGTCCTTTAGTTGTTGTAACTCGTCTCGCAATTTTTTTAACCCCTCAGGTGTATAGTAAGATACTTTACTCATAACTTCATATTAAATAATTAATAATTTCTTTCGTTATAGCTAAAAAAGATCCCGAAACAAGTTCGGGACAAAAGAAAAAATCCCGCTTTCACGAGATTGTAAAGCAAATATACAAAATATTTAAGTGCGTTTGTATTTTATCGTAAATTGCGACTTAATTTTCAAGATTTTATGAGAATCCTCATTCCTATCATTTGTTTCCTAATATTTACTAACTGTAACAGCAATTCTATGGATAACGAAAACTGCCAATTTCTATTAGATATTACTGTAAACGAGTCTATTAATTTAAAATTCCCACAGTTTAGTCAGTTGCAATTTCCTAGCAATCCTGTATATGTACCTAATGCTGGTAATGGCGGTATTATCGTTACAAATACTGGAGGTAGTTTTGCCGCTTTTGATGCGGCAGATCCAAACCGTATATTTGAAGCCTGTTCTATTTTAACCATAGAAGGTCTCAATGGTGTATCTAGTTGCGATGATAAAAATGAATATAATCTATTTACAGGGCAACCAGTCAACAATGGCAATTTAAGATGTTCCCTAAGACGCTACCGAACAGAACTAAACGGCAATATTTTAGTTATTTTTAACTAAATCAAAAACTATCCAATACCACCTTTTAGATTTACAAAAGAAACATTCTCTAAATTATCTTCTAAAAAGCTTATGGCTCTTGCACTTCTAATTCCAGATTTACAGTAAACTACCAATGGCTTAGAAATGTCAATTTCTTTAAATCTACTAGTCAATTCGCCTAAAGGTATGTGTTGTCCTCCAATATGGTGTTGTTCTCTTTCCCAAGTTTCTCTTACATCTAACAAATTGTATATGTCTTTATTAGCACCTAAATCTTCTAGTGTTATTTCTTTTTCTATTTGAGGAACTCCACAAAAGACATCGTAATTCGATTCTAAACTTGTAATGTTTAAGCTTTCGTTTTTACTAAACTTAAATTGCATTTGCTGCATGGTAAGCGCATTAAATGTCAATAATTTTCCAGAAAGTATTTCTCCTAATCCTAAAATTATCTTCAGCGTTTCGTTGGCTTGAAAGTTACCTACAATACCTGGTAATACGCCTAAAACCCCAATCTCTGAACACGAAGGCACAGACCCGTGTGAAGGAGGTGTTGGATACAAACACCTATAGGTTGGTCCGTTGTTATAATTGAAAACGGTTACCTGCCCTTCAAACTTAAAAATCGAACCAAAAACTAGGGGTTTGTTTGTTAAAACTGCTGCATCGTTACACAAATATCTGGTTTGAAAGTTATCGGAACCATCAACAATAATATCATAATTTTCAAATAGTGCTAAGGCATTTGTGGTACTTAAAAATTCTTGATGTACATTAAATTTTACATACGGATTTAATTGTTTTAACCTACTGGCTGCACATTTTGCTTTTGGCTTTCCTACATCATCAACTGTATACAAAATTTGGCGTTGTAGGTTAGACACATCAACTGTATCGCCATCTACAATACCAATAGTGCCCACGCCTGCAGCTGTTAAATATTGAAGAATTGGGCAACCTAATCCGCCAGCACCAACTACCAATACTTTGGCTTGTTTTAGCTTTTCTTGTCCTTCTACTCCAATTTCATTTAATAGTAAATGACGGCTATAAAATTTTTTTTCGTTTTGACTTAACATTGTTCTTGAACTAAAGATATCGGTTTTGTATAAGAATAGTGTGGTTTTGTGTGCGAGGATTTTCCGCAGGAAAATCAGACGTAACAAAATTGCACTAACCTTTAATTAAGCACTAACTACCGCATTATTTTATAGGTTGTTGTAATTAGTTTTTTCTAGAACTTCTTTCAATATTTTGTCCGACCAAATCAATCCCTCAATACAAGCAATTTTATTTTGGTTTAAGGATTCAGTATTATTCAAGTCTAGTTTCAGTTCCTTTATGATTTCAACAGTTTCTTCGTAATTATAAAGTTTACCTTGATACCATTCGTTTTTCCATTTTATTTTTTCAGTATGTGATTTTGAGAAAGTAAATAATGTGTCTCCAATAGAGAATAAAACATCCTTTTCAACTAATTCAATTGGTAATTCAACCGTTTTAAAGTCATTATTATACCCCAATTCTATTCCTTTTGATTTTCCTAAACAAAAATAATGAGGTGAATTCCGTTCTGGCTTTCCACCTTTCTCAATAAATGATTTAAGTAAGTTTCGCTCAGCTTCTTTACGTTGAGGAAAATACCAATCAGGAAATGCACGTTTCAATTTTCCGTCTAATCTTCTTTGTTCCAAATCTGAAATGATTGGTTTCACCTCCTCATCAGATAAGTCACTTAGATTCAAAAAAGGCTCTTTGTCAGATAAATAATAATGGGTTATGTGATTCGGGATTGTCATTTTTTCAAATTAATTACAACTGATTAGTTAAACGCTTCCCAATCTTTCCAAACAGGTTCCAAACCTTGTTTTACCAACATACTTGCAATATCTTCTGTTGGCCTTTCATCAGAAATTTCAAACTGTTCTAAAGTCTGTGGATCTACAGTATAGCCTCCTGGATTGGTTTTAGATTCTGCACTTATTGAGGTAATTCCTAAATTAACGATGTTGTTTCTAAAGGTTTCACTTTCTCTGGTAGATAATGATAATTCTACGTCTTCATCTAACAATCGAAATGCACAGATAGTCTGCACTAAATCTCTATCGGTCATTTCAACTTTAGGTTCTAAACCTCCACTATGTGGTCGTAATCTTGGAAATGAAATAGAGTATTTTGTTTTCCAGTAGGTTTTCTGTAAATATTTTAAGTGTAAAGCTGTAAAAAAACTATCTGCTCTCCAATCTTCTAAACCAAACAAAGCACCTAAACCAATTTTATGGATGCCTGCTTTTCCTAATCTATCTGGTGTATCTAAACGGAAGTTAAAATTAGATTTTTTTCCTTTGGGATGATGCTTTTTATATTCGGCTCTATGATAGGTTTCTTGATATACCAAAACTGCGTACAAGCCAGCTTCTATCAACTCTTCATATTCGTCTTGATGTAATGGCTGTACTTCTATAGTAATGTTAGAAAATTTATCATTAATAAGTGCTATAGCATGTTTAATATAAGGCACACCTACTGTTTTATTAGCTTCTCCTGTTACCAGTAAAATATGGTCGTAGCCTTTTTGTTTTATAAACTCAACTTCTTTAATAATTTCAGCATCTGTTAGAGTTCTTCTTGGAATTTTATTGGTCATACTAAACCCACAATATGTGCAAATGTTTTGACATTCGTTAGACAAATACATAGGGATGTACATTTGAATGGTGTTGCCAAATCGTTTCTTAGTAATGGTTTTACTTTGTATAGCCATTTGCTCTAAAAAAGGCGTAGCTGCTGGAGATAGTAATGCTTTAAAATCTTCTAAATCTCTTTTTGATTTCTGTAATGCAAACGTTACGTCTTGAGCTGTTTTGGCATTAATACTTGCCAAAGTTTCATCCCAGCTATAAGTATCGAATATGTCTTGAAATGTACTATTCATTTTAATTTAAAAAACTAGTTAGTGGGCTACTTGCTTCTGCATGTTGTTTTACACTTGCTAATTTTGCGTTGTATGCCATTCTACCTGCTTGTACCGACATTTTAAATGCTTTTGCCATTTCAACTGGATTTTGTGATACTGCAATTGCTGTATTTACCAAAACGGCATCTGCACCCAATTCCATAGCATAAGCGGCATGAGATGGTGCTCCAATACCTGCATCTACCACTACTGGCACGTTACTTTGTTCTATTATTATTTCTAAGAAATCATCAGTTTTCAACCCTTTATTTGTTCCAATTGGTGCTCCTAAAGGCATTACACATTGTGTTCCTACTTCTTCTAAACGTTTACACAATACTGGGTCTGCATGAATGTATGGCATTACAACAAAACCTAATTTTACTAGTTCTTCTGCTGCTTTTAAGGTTTCAATTGGGTCTGGCAATAAATATTTTGGGTCTGGATGAATTTCTAATTTAATCCAGTTGGTTTCTAAAGCTTCACGTGCTAATTGTGCTGCAAAAACTGCTTCTTTTGCGTCTCTAACTCCAGAGGTGTTGGGTAATAAATTAACATGTGGCTGATTGATACTTTGCAACATTTTGTCTTGCTCATCTTCTACATCAACTCGTTTTAAAGCCACTGTTACTAGCTCACTTTCTGAAGCTAAAATGGCATCAGCCATGAGTGCATTAGAACTAAATTTACCTGTTCCTGTAAACAGTCTCGAGTTAAATTCTTTATTGGCTATTTTTAATGTATCGCTCATTTTTTTATTTTTTAAAGCTATAACGCTGTTCCATAACACTTCCGGTATTTAAGAGTGTATGGAATGCTTTAATTTTAGTAAAGTCTTTGGTTATTTCTCCTGAAATTGCAATGCCGTGAATTCCTGTGGTTAGCAACTCAGTAACGTCTTCTATTGTAATGCCTCCAATGGCTATTACAGGCGTTTCCGTTTTTAATTCTTCTATTATGGATTGATATCCCTCATTGCCTAAAATAGGGCTTAAATTGTCTTTTGTACTTGTAAATCTAAATGGTCCTAAACCAATATAATTCACTTGTTTTTCAATAAGTGTTTTACAATCTTCAAGGGTATTTGCTGTGCCTCCTATAATTTGCCAACTTTTTAATTCCTTTCTTGCAATTTTGGGGCAAGTATCTGTTTTTCCTAAATGCACGCCATCTGCACTTACCTTTTTTGCAATCTTATAATGGTCGTTTATAATTAACCTTGTTTGATAATGACTTGTTATGTCTCTAGCTTCTTCAGCGGCTTTTAATACTTTTTTTTCTGAAATATTTTTTAATCGCAATTGCACCAATTCTGCTCCATGTTGACACGCTTTTTGTATATTTTCTATATGTGCCTTAGTGTTTTCGCCTTGTGATATGTAGTGTAGTTTGTTTATCATGATATTAATAATACAGTAGTTAAGAAGTTAATAATAAAGAAATTAAGGAGTTATGGAGCGAAGAATACTTTTGCAGTAACTATTTAGTAGTTTACTAACTTCTTCTATAAGTGTTATTTGTAAAGTATTATCATTTATATATCCTAAATCTTTAGATAAGATTAAAAAATATCTACATTCCTCTAATGATGCTTGAGAGATATTATAAAAACGTAATTTTTCTTTAGCGCTAACTCTTTTAAAACCTTCTGAAATATTGGCTGTAATTGAAACAGCTGCTCTTCTAAACTGAGATGTCAATCCATAAACTTCTTCTTTTGGAAATGATTTCGTGATTTTATAAACTTCTAAAACAAAAGCATGCCCTTTTTGCCAAACAATTAAATCTTGAAATGTATTTGTTTTATCCATAACTACAAATTAGTTTTCGCTTCTGTATTCTTAATTTCTAAATTCTTAACTACTTTTTTATGACACCCCAATAGCGTTTTGTTTGAATTTAAAAATTGCTCTGTGTAATATTTGGCTGCTCTAGCTGCATCTTCTAACAGTATTTCTAAAGCGATGTTACTTGCTAAAGATGACGATAATACACAACCACTGCCATGTTTTTCGAACACGGTTTTTGCTTTAGGCGCTATGTTGGTTTGTACAATAGTATTGTAGTACAACACATCCCATCCTTTTTTGTCGTTTCTATGTCCGCCTTTTAAGTACATATTGGTTTTTTCTAAAATATGTGCAATGGTGTCTTCTATATCTTTTGTTGGATAAAGTAGTTTAATTTCATCATAATTGGGTGTAATGATGAAACACTTCTCAAAAATTTGGTCTAAGACATCTTGATTTTCGGTGGTATGAAAATCAAAACCAGCTGTAGCTTTAATTACAGGATCTAACACTATTTTTATATTTGCGTTTAGTTGATGCAGTGTATTCAATATTGCTAACAATACATTCCAACTTTTTACAATACCTATTTTAACTACTGAAATTTCAAAACGCTCAAACAGCATTTCTATTTGAGAAATAATAGTATTTGTTTCAACCCAAACACAATCTTTAAAGTCAACATCATTTTGAACGGTAACTGCCGTACAAACCGATAATCCATACAAGCCATGTGCTTCAAATGTTTTGATATCAGAAGTTAGTCCTGCTCCTCCTGATGGGTCATGTCCAGCAATAGTTAGTATGTATTGTCGTGTTTTCAACTATTTTTTGATTTGCTTAAATCTTAAATGATCATTCATCAATTTAAAGTCTGAAACAGGATGTTCACTGTTCCAAATTCCTCCTAATACACCAACTCCTTTAAAACCTAGCTTTGTAAACTCATCTAGGTTTTTGGCAGTAACACCTCCCATACCTACAATGGTTTTATCAATATGATTAACATCAAATCCTCGGCCTTCATATCCTTTTTTTGATATGGATGAAAATACTGGACTCAACAAATGGTAATCAAAATGAATAGGGCAACTTTCTATATCTTCTGGTTCATGAAAAGAGGAACTTATACTCTTATTAGTTAGTATTGAGTAATTGGTATTGAGTTTTTTTGCATATTGTTGCAAGACAAACGTTTTACTTTGTACTGAATCCTTTTTACTAAAAATGCTTCGCCTTTTTGCTTCCTGAAAATGAATACCTTTTAAATCAAATTCATTTAGTAATTCATGATAATAATGTGTTACGATTTTATCATGATGTTTCTCGTCTATTTGATTTAGGTATTTGGCATGTTCACTATAATCTTTGTTTGGCTTTCTTAAATGATAATATTGCAATCCTTCCTCAAACAATTGATGAAGTATTTCAATTTCATTAGTAACATCATTTTCTGGTGCTATAAGTACAACCATGCTTCAACTAACAATAGTCAATTAGCAATGTATCTCACAAAATTGCAAAAACACATTGCTAATTGTAAATTGATTATAAGTAAATTTCAGAACCTTTTTCTTTAAACTCTTCTGATTTATCAGCCATTCCTTTTTGGAAAACTTCATTGTTCTCGTCAATTTCATTCTCTGCAGCAAAATCACGCACTTCTTGAGAAATTTTCATAGAACAGAATTTTGGTCCACACATAGAACAGAAGTGTGCAATCTTAGCACCTTCTGCTGGTAAGGTTTCATCATGAAACTCACGTGCTTTTTCTGGGTCTAAACCAAGGTTAAATTGGTCTTCCCAACGGAATTCAAAACGTGCTTTACTTAATGCATTATCTCTATGTTGTGCTCCTGGGTGTCCTTTTGCCAAATCTGCTGCATGTGCTGCTAACTTATAAGTTACTACGCCTTCTCGTACATCATCTCTATTTGGTAAACCTAAATGTTCTTTCGGTGTTACATAACACAATACTGCACAACCATACCAAGCAATCATTGCAGCTCCAATACCAGATGTAATGTGGTCGTAACCTGGTGCAATATCTGTTGTTAATGGCCCTAGTGTGTAGAATGGTGCTTCATCACAAGCTTCTAATTGCTTGTCCATGTTTTCTTTTATCATGTGCATTGGCACGTGACCTGGTCCTTCAATAAAACACTGTACATCGTGTTTACGAGCTAATTTTGTAAGCTCTCCTAATGTTTCTAATTCTGCAAATTGAGCTTCATCATTCGCATCTGCAATAGAACCTGGGCGTAAACCATCTCCTAAAGAAAAGGCAACATCATATTGTTTTAAAATTTCGCAAATTTCTTCAAAGTGTGTATATAGGAAGTTTTCTTTATGGTGTGCTAAACACCATTTTGCCATAATAGAACCTCCACGTGATACAATACCTGTTACACGTTTAGCGGTCATTGGCACGTAACGTAACAATACTCCTGCGTGAATTGTAAAATAATCTACACCTTGCTCTGCTTGCTCTATTAGAGTATCTTTAAAAACCTCCCAAGTTAAATCTTCTGCAATACCATTTACTTTTTCTAATGCTTGGTAAATTGGCACGGTTCCAATGGGTACTGGAGAGTTTCTAATAATCCATTCGCGTGTTTCGTGAATGTTTTTTCCTGTAGATAAATCCATGATGGTATCTGCTCCCCATCTACATGCCCAAACTGCTTTTTCTACTTCTTCTTCTATGGATGATGTTGTAGCTGAATTACCAATATTTGCATTAATTTTTACTAAAAAGTTTCTACCCAAAATCATAGGTTCACTTTCTGGGTGGTTGATGTTATTAGGAATAACAGCACGACCTCTAGCTACTTCTGAACGCACAAATTCTGGAGTTATTTTTTTAGGAATGGATGCTCCAAAATCTTCTCCTTTGTGTTGTTTAGCCAACTCCGTCATTTCATCAATTTTCTGATTTTCGCGAATGGCAATGTATTCCATTTCTGGAGTAATAATGCCTTGTTTTGCGTAATGTAACTGGGTTACATTTTGTCCTTTTTTGGCACGCAATGGTTTTTTTAGATGCTCAAAACGCAAATGGTCTAAACTATCGTTGTTTAAACGCTCATTACAATATTCTGATGAAAATTGGTTCAACTGCTCAACATCGCCTCTATCTTTAATCCAATTTTCTCGAATACGTTCAATACCATTGTGTACGTTTATCTCTTTATTTGGGTCTGTATAAGGCCCTGAAGTATCATAAACAAATACTGGTTCGTTAGGTGTTAATTTACCCGTCATCGAATCTTTAGTATCGCTTAATTCAATTTCTCGCATAGCGACATTAATATGCGGATGAATTTCTCCTTTTACATAAATTTTCTTTGAATTAGGGAACGGTTTTCTAGTAATCATTCCCTGGTTTGGTGCAGTATCCTTTTTTTTCATTCTTTATTGGGTTTTGCCTTTGGCGTTTAAACTGGTATTATATATTTCACTAATGGATAAACAAAAGTTCTGTTTTTTATCCTCCTTGGGTAGCTTGAATGATGAGTACATCATCTCCTTCATTCAAAATTTCTTGAGTCCAACTATTTTTTGAAACAATAGATTGATTAATCGCTACAGCAATACCTTGGTTGGGTTGCTTTAACTCTGTCAGTAATTGTGCTATAGAGATAGACGAAGAAATTTGTTTTGTTTGATTGTTAACGCTAATTGTTATCATTCCGCTTAAATTCTTAAAATGACAACCTTAGGATTATTGTGTTGAAGAAAGTTTGTAAAACTTATATTACTTCTAATAATAACTACTTTTCCCTACGTAAGCTCTAACTTAATCAGGTTCAAAGGGTAACTCTCAGTTAACATTGTTACTCAACAAATTAACACCCCTAAAGTTGTATAGCACAAAGATAGTTAAAAATAAAAAAGTGACCTATGGATTATTTTTAATTAACAGTTTGCTAATCGATATCTGGTTTCTTTCTATTGGCCTTTTTCTCAGAATTGTAACGCTTGTTTTTTAAACGCTTTTTAATAACAGATTTTGGAATTTTCGTGGGAACACGTTCTTTCTCTTCTTTTAAAGCGATTTTTATTAGCTCTAAAAACCGACTAATTATTAGCTCTTTATTTTTATGTTGACTACGAGAGTCATCACATTGTAGTATTAAAATACTTCCTTTGGTTAATCTATTTTTAAGTTTTTCAGTAATGGTATGTTTCTGAATATCGTCCAATGCTACAGAAGCTAAAACGTTAAAGCTTAATTCTACTTTCGAAGATACTTTATTTACGTGTTGTCCTCCAGCTCCAGAACTTCTGACGGCTTTAAAACCCAACTCTTTTATCAATGTATCTTCATCAAACATTATTCTACTTGATGAGCTGATTTTATTAGGTCGTTTACTGTTTTAACTGGACTAAAAGTTTCTAAAGGCACTTCTACACAAATAGAATTCCAGTATGCCATACTTCCATTCCATAACCCAGGGAGTTCTAGCACTTTTATATCAATTCCATTTTGTGTTTTCATAGTAATAAACGCCGCTGAGGGATCAACGTATTTCATTAAATCAAAACTTTCTCCTTTGTAATTTTTAATACCACAAACAAAATCTGTTGGGTTAAAATGTGTAGCGTTTTCTGCAATATCTTTTTGATCCGGTTTTTCAAAATCTATTTGTGCAAATTCTACTATTTGTAAAGACACATTTCCGTTGTCATCTTTAACCCAAAATGGCCCACCTCCGGGTTCACCCTCATTTTTCACAATGCCACAAACACGAATTGGACGATTAAGTTTGTCTTTTAAGTATACCAATTTTTCATCTGTAGACCAATTCTTAAAGTTATTAGTTACAACTACATTTAAAGTAGTGCTTAAAAAGGCTACTATGTTTTCTAATTGTTCTTCAGAAACAGAACCCTCATCCAATGCTTTTAGATACGCAAACACTTGTTCTTGAGCTTTTAAAAGCACTCCACCCAATAATTTTTTATATTCAGAAATTTTAATATTTTTTTGTGCAGTAACTATATTATCTATGTTTTTAATAAATACAATGTCATTATCTAAATCATTTAGATTTTGAAGTAACGCGCCGTGTCCACCGGGCCTGAATAAAATAGAATCGTCTTCCAACCTAAACACCTCATCATTTAAGGTTAAAGCTAAGGTTTCAGTAGCTTCCTTTTGATAAGAATAAGATACATTAAAGACTGTATTGGTTTCGGCTTCTAAATTTGATTTAAATGCTTCTAATTTAGATTTGAAGTACTCGTGATGTTTTTTTGAAACCGTAAAGTGCAGATTGGCTTTACCTTTTGAAGAGGCATACAAAGTAGACTCATATAAATGTTCTTGAAAAGCAGTGATTGCCCCATTTTCATATTTATGAAATGGTAATAACCCCTTTGGAAAAAAACTATAGTTTAAGGCTTCTTCTGCAAGCATGGTTTTTACAAATGCTAAGTATAATTCATCTTTAGTTAAGCTATCAACATCAGTATCTTCAGCTAATGTTTTTATAACTTCATCATAAAACGGAAAGTCTTTTAGGTTTCTAGCAAAGACCTCCATTAAGGTGTTTCCGCTTTTAGATATGTAAGCTTCTAGAGTATCCTGTTTTGGATTGAAATTATTTAAAAATTGAAATAAGAATTTAAACATCCTTGATGCGGCACCAGAAGCAGGGACAAATTTTACGATATTAACATTTTCCTTGGCGCTCTCGTAATAGGTTATTAAATCTTGTATTTCAGTAAGACTATACTGGTTAATACCTTCAGTAATTTTAGCAGCAGCTACCAGATTGGAATAAGACATGCCGTTTTTCAGAAGCGATACTTGGTCATTAGCTTGTGCTTCAGTAATACCTTTGGTTGAAATTTGATTGAGGTCTTTTTGTGTAAACATTAAGTTGTAGAATTTAGTAAATTATCGATATAGCTAATAGCCTTTTAAGGCGTTGTTTTTTTATTACTTTTAAGTCAGTTTTATTTTATTAATTAGTTTCAAATGCCTTAAACATTTTTTCTCTTTCATAGGATTTAATACTTAAATCATCAGTTTACATGGGTTGTTAATACGAGTTAAAAATACAAATCATAAATGGTGTTTTCTACTACATTTAAAATTTATTTTTTCAACAAGATGTAATAATAGACGATTCAAAATAATTATAAGTAATAACATTATTATCTCCAATGATATTACCACATTATCTCCTCTACATTCTTTATCTAAACTATACTTAACACAAAAGTGAAGAGAAACGGTTATTTATAAAATTATTATGATGCTGAAGCTTGTTCAACATGGCAAATCATTTCTATAATTTATCAAAAAACGATTCATCTTCCTCAAAAGCAGTGCCAACAACAACCAGATCTGCTCCTGCAGCAAAAGCATCTTCCAACTGCGTTTTTGTTTTAATACCACCTCCAACAATTAAAGGGATCTTTGCCTCTTTTTTTACTCTTTCAATGATTTCCTTGGAAATGGGATAACTTGCTCCACTTCCCGCTTCTAAATACATCAATTGCATTCCTAATAACTGTCCTGCCTTGACAGTATCAACAATAGTTTGCAAATTCTCTCTTGATATAGCTTCTGTTTGAGTTACTCTGGATACCGCTGTTTTTACACCTCCATCAATTAATATATAGCCTGTTGGAATTACTTCTAAAGTAGTCTCTCTCAATTTAGAAACTGCCTCAACATGTTTTCCTATTAAATAATCAGCATTTCTCCCAGACAACAACGACAAAAACAACAAGGCATTCGCCGAATTAGTGATTTGAGTAACATCTCCTGGAAATAAAACAATCGGTAAATTGGTAAACTTTTTTACTTTATGTACCAAAGCCTCAGTAGCATCTGCATCTACTACACTGCCACCAACAAAAATATGTGTAGCAATAGAGTTATTTACTTTTTCAATGAAACCTCCAGTATTTTTCAATTCAAATTTATCTGGATCAATTAACACAGCAAATAATTGTTCTCCTTTTTCTTTAGCCTTTAATATATTTTGGTAAACATTCATTATGCAATAGCGTAAGCACAGGTAAAACCTTCAAACTCAAGAAACTCAATATTATACCGGTTTTTTGAATCGTTATAATCAATCCAAGCAACTGTTTCTACATCTGTAATATTAAATGGAATGACAAGGCAATGCGCTTTAAAACTTAATCCAGGTGTACAAAACAACTTGTATAACGATTCTTTTACACACCAAATTATGGTTAATTTTTTGATATAATCTTTATCTACTTCTTTTAAATAGGAAAACTCATAATCCACAAATTTATGTGCTATTATCGAAATTTTTTCACGTTGTTTCTCCACATCTATCCCTACAATAAAATCGCTAATAATAATCGCAGAAAAATTAAAGGAGTGTGTTATAGATATTTGTCTACCATCTGTTAGGTGTGGTTTTCCAAATTCATCATAAAACAAATCTTTATCAGAATACCCAAATTCTTGCAACAACCATCTTACACTTAAAAATCCCCTTTGGTGCAATTCGCTTTTCATCCCTAAAACACGCTCAAGGGAATTAGGTTTTAAATTTACACGTGCCATCAGCGCATCAAAAGACTCGGTAATCTTCCAGATTTTAACAGTAGTTTGTGAATTTGGACTAATAGTTTTGTAAAGTGGCATTTAGTATTCTAAAACTTAATAGTTATCTTTGCAACGCCTAAGACGAGTTACATAATTGGGTAGGCGAATTTAACCAAATTATAGGCCAATCCCAATCAACTTTAGGTTTAAAATAAAAGAAAAAAGTTACTATGAGTACAAAAACAATTCCTTACGTTGCAAACAAAGTAAAAGACATCACTTTAGCAGATTGGGGTAGAAAAGAAATAGAATTAGCAGAGGCAGAAATGCCAGGCTTAATGAGTCTTCGTGAAGAATATAAAGATTCCCAGCCTTTAAAAGGGGCAAGAATTGCTGGTTGTTTACACATGACTATACAAACTGCTGTTTTAATTGAAACATTGCAAGCTTTAGGCGCAGAAGTTACTTGGAGTTCTTGTAATATATTTTCAACACAGGATCAAGCTGCTGCCGCTATTGCTGATGTAGGAACCGCAGTATATGCATGGAAAGACATGACCGAGGAAGAATTTGATTGGTGTATTGAGCAAACACTTTTCTTTGGAGAAGACAGACAACCTCTTAACATGATTTTAGATGATGGTGGCGATTTAACTAATATGGTTTTAGATAGATACCCAGAACTAGTTCCTGGAATTAAAGGCTTAAGTGAAGAGACCACAACAGGCGTACATAGATTATATGAACGTGTAAAAAACGGTACATTACCATTACCAGCTATAAATGTAAACGATTCTGTTACGAAATCTAAATTTGATAATAAATACGGCTGTAAAGAAAGTGCTGTAGATGCTATACGTCGTGCTACTGATGTGATGCTTGCCGGGAAGCGTGTGGTTGTTTGTGGTTATGGAGATGTTGGTAAAGGTACAGCTGCATCATTTAGAGGCGCAGGAAGTATTGTAACTGTTACTGAAATTGATCCTATTTGTGCATTACAAGCAGCAATGGATGGTTTTGAAGTTAAAAAACTGGAAACTGTTGCTCCTGTGGCTGATATAGTAATTACCACTACTGGGAATAAAGACATCGTTCAAGCACAACATTTTGAAGCTTTAAAAGACAAAGCTATTGTGTGTAATATTGGACATTTTGACAATGAAATTGATATGGCCTGGTTAAACGAAAACCATGGACATACCAAAAACACTATTAAGCCTCAAGTTGATAAATATACTGTAAACGGTAAAGACATTATTATACTTGCTGAAGGTAGATTAGTAAATCTTGGTTGTGCTACTGGGCATCCAAGTTTTGTAATGAGTAACTCATTCACTAATCAAACTTTAGCTCAAATTGAACTTTGGAACAATAGTGACAAGTACGAAAATGATGTATACATGCTACCTAAGCATTTAGATGAAAAAGTAGCAAAATTACACCTAGCTAAAATTGGTGTTGAGCTTACCGAACTTAGAGAAGAACAGGCTGAATATATTGGTGTAGAAGTTGAAGGCCCTTTTAAGCCTGAGTATTACAGGTATTAATATAGATTAATTAGATTACTAGATATTTAGAATTTTAGATAAAATCCCTAGCAGTAATGTTTGGGATTTTTTATTGACTTCCATTTTAAATTAATGAACTCGTGAGTATAACTATTTTGATTGTCACTACTCTTACGTCTGGAACCCTGATATGAAACTTGTACTCAGCACAGATAAAAGTATTATTCCCTAATGCATAAAAAAACCGTTAAAATCTAAAATAGAGGTAGCTGTTTTTTATCTTTGTTTAGTTAAAGAATTATGCCTTCCCGCAAAGGCAGGAATCCACATAAGACATATATATTAAACAACAAGATTCCTGCCCTTGCAGGAATGACAGAATAGTTACTATGAAATATACAACATTACCAAATACCAATATAAAAGTTAGCAAAATATGCTTGGGGTCTATGACCTGGGGCAACCAAAACACAGAAGCAGAAGGCCACAAGCAACTAGACTATGCTTTTGAGAAAGGTGTAAACTTTATTGATACGGCAGAATTATATCCGGTACCAGCAAGTCCTGAAACTCAAGGAAAAACAAGTGAAATTATTGGTAGTTGGTTAAAGAAAATAGGTAATAGAGATAAGGTTGTACTTGCCTCTAAAATTGCAGGTAATGGAGATTATACAGCTCATATACGTACTACTGGATTTAGCAAATCTTCTATTATTGAAGCTATAGATGCTGAATTGGTACGTCTTGAAACTGATTATATAGATTTATACCAATTACATTGGCCAGAACGTGAAACCAATACCTTTGGTGTTAGAGATTATAACCACAACCCAAATGATACTTGGGAAGACAATTTTAATGAAGTATTACACACTTTAGAGCATCAAATAAAAGCTGGTAAAATTAGACATATAGGCTTATCTAATGAAAAAGCCTGGGGCACGATGCGATTTCTTCAAGAAAGCAAAGTAAATAACTTACCGCGCCCTATAACCATACAAAATGCCTATTCTTTATTATGTAGAACATTTGAAGGGGATTTGGCAGAAGTGTCTTTAAGAGAAAATATTGGTTTGCTAGCCTATTCGCCAATGGCTTTTGGTGTACTATCAGGGAAATATATACAAGGGAAAGCAGCTGATAATGCACGACTAAAATTGTTCCCAAGGTTTGCACGTTATAGCGGTAAGCAAGCAACAGAAGCTGCAAAACGCTATTTAGAAATCGCTGAACGCAATGGATTAACATTAGCGCAAATGGCTTTGGCTTTTGTAAATCAACGTCCTTTTATAACTAGTAGTATTATTGGTGCTACCAATTTAGAGCAGCTTAAAGAGAATATTGCAAGTATTAATATCGATTTAAGTGAGGATATTATATCGCAAATAAATGAGGTGCATGGTACTATTCCTAATCCTGCGCCTTAAGTTAGTACAGTACTTGACTTTGTAAGAAAGTTTTTTGAACTTCGTTTGCCGTTGAATATAAGTCATTAAAGTAATATATACCTGCAAAAGTTGGTAAACAATTGAAAAAACAAATTCACATATTAATTTTTAGTTTGATTACGACTTTAGCATTTGGACAAACCGAAAAGGAACCTTTTTGGAGTACATATATCGAGTCTAACCGAATTGAAATTGGATTAAAACATTACGATAGTCTGAATTTAAAAAAAGCCTATCGAATTTGGACACATTATCAAGTTGTAGAACTGATTAAAATAACTGATTCAACTTATAGTGGTACTTTGACGAATTTTATAACACACAATAAAAAAAGGAACAAAACAGAAGTCATTTATCAAAAAATTAAAATTCCAAACAGAATTGTTAAAAAATTAATCAAATTTCTAAATGCAGAAAATATCGAAACCTTGAAAGATTGTTCTGAAATTGAAAATTATCCAAAAGGATTTGACGGAAAGACTTATATTTTTGAAATCGGAGATGGAAAGACAAGACGAGTTTATTCTTATTGGGAACCAGAAAATAAAAGATATCAAAACCCTGAAATGATAGAAATAAAAAATGTTCGGAATATATTAAATGCAATAAATACTGAATTTAATTTATGGAAATATTTCAAGGATTTCAGAGAAAGGCTTCCAAAAGGTAGTTATTCTTATGGAATGATTAATATGATAAAAACGTAAAAAAACCAGTCCAAAAAAGCACAGATTTATTTCAGTTTAGAACTTTTAAAAGTAAATAAGCCCCGCGTTAGGGATTGAACGGCATGTTGGAGCTCCCGACAACGGAGGAGCGACTAGTGAAAGCCCGACCCCTTATCGGGGTAACGCCCAAAAAACAAAAAACCCGCAAACTTTAAAAAGTAGCGGGTTTTTTAATTATTTAATTTGATTACCATCTTTATCGAAAAAATGGTACTCTAGATATGTGTAAGCATCTCGGGGTAAAACTTTAACCCACTTCTTGTGTTCTAAAAACCATTTAGAACGTACAGATGGAAAGCCCTTGGTTAAAAAGGCTGCTATAAAAGGATGTGTGTTTAGAGTCACCTTCTTATAGTCTTTTTTGAATAGTCTTTCAAGATCTTGGTTAATTTTTTGCACTATACTTATTGGTGCTTCAACCTCTGCGCCATTTAAACCGTTGGGGTTTTCCTCTCGGGTTTTTATATTCATTTCTGGGCGCGTGCGTTGTCTTGTTATTTGTATCAAACCAAATTTACTTGGTGGCAGTATTTTATGTTTTGCTCTGTCGTCCTTCATTTCTTCTCGAAGGTGTTGAAACAGTTTCTGCCTGTTATCAGACTTTGTCATGTCAATAAAATCAATTACTATAATGCCTCCCATATCACGTAAACGTAATTGGCGTGCAATTTCTGTAGCTGAAATTAAATTAACTTCTAAAGCTGTTTCCTCTTGGTTGTTTGATTTGTTAGATCTGTTACCGCTGTTTACATCAATAACATGAAGGGCTTCGGTATGTTCTATTACCAAATAGGCGCCTTTTGTCATGGAAACGGTTTTTCCAAAAGAGGTTTTTATCTGTCGCTCTATCCCGAACTTTTCGAAAACAGGAACACGATTTTGATACAGTTTTACTATTGATTCTTTCTTTGGTGCAATTTCTTGCAAATAATCTTTAATTTGGTAGTACAGTGTTTCATCATCAACTGTTATTCCTGTAAAGGTGTCGTTAAATATATCTCGTAAAATAGACGAGGCTTTATTCATTTCTCCTAATACTTTACTAGGGTGATGTGCTTTGTACAACTTTTTACACATTGCATTCCATCGCTGGAGCAAATTCTGTAAATCTTTATCTAATTCGGCTACTTTTTTGCCTTGTGCTACAGTACGAACAATTATACCAAAACCTTGCGGCGTGATACTTTTTACCAAACGTTTTAAACGATCTTTTTCTTCTCGAGATTCTATTTTTTGTGAAATAGAAATGCGGTTAGAAAAAGGCATTAAAACAATATATCTACCGGCTATAGATAACTCTGAAGTTATTCTTGGGCCTTTTGTAGATATTGGTTCTTTTACTACTTGTACTAATAGCGATTGATTGGATTTTAAGACGTCGGCAATTTTGCCATCTTTCTCAATATCCTTTTCAAATGGGAAGTTTTTTAAAGAAAAATCTTTTAGTTTACCTGTGCTTACACGTTTTGTGAATTTTAAAAGTGAAGGTAATTTAGGACCTAAATCATGATAGTGCAAAAATGCATCTTTCTCGTAACCTACATTAACAAATGCAGCATTTAGTCCTGGAACAGTTTTACGGATTTTGGCAATAAACACGTCGCCAACCGAAAAATTGTTATCATCTTCATCCTTTTGTAATTCAATAAGTTTTCCATCTTTTAATAAGGCAAAATCAACAGCTTCTGAATTAGATCGAATAATCAATTCTTTATCCATTGTGTTAATTTTTATCCCAATAATAATTATCGGAATGGATTAAACATTATTTTTTTCACAGGATTTTAATCCGTGGAGTTCAAAACACACCTATTACAGTGCTAAAAATTTATGAACTCATTTCAAAGAACTTTGTTGTGTTTTCAAACAAAAAAAGTAGCTATCTCACTACTTTTTTTATTTATTTTTTCTTTTTGTGACGGTTAGCGCGTCTACGTTTTTTACGCTTGTGCGTCGCTACCTTATGTCTTTTGCGTTTTTTACCACTTGGCATAAATAGTGTCTTTTAAATTAATGATTTATTTTAAATGCTTTTTACTTAACTTCTACGTTAGTTTTAACACCCTCAACAAAAACTTTTGCAGGCTTGAATGCTGGTATGTTGTGTGCTGGTATTTTTATAGTAGTATTTTTAGAGATATTTCTACCTGTTTTCTCAGCTCTTGTTTTAATAATGAAGCTTCCAAAACCTCTCAAATATACATTATCACCGCTTTCTAAAGATGTTTTTACTTCCTCCATAAAAGATTCAACAGTTGCTTGTACATCTCCTTTTTCAATTCCTAGCTTTTCAGAAATCTTTGCTACTAAATCGGCCTTTGTCATTTTTAGTCTTTTTTATTATTTGGGTTATATAAATTTTAAAAGGGATGCAAATATATGCATTTAATATTCAATATTTCAAACCTAATTCACTAAAATTTAAGATTATAAACGTTTATTTTAGCACTTGGTAGAAAATAAAAGCATGTCTTTTTCAAATATTTTAATCAACTGGTACTCAAGCAATAAGAGAGATTTACCATGGCGCAAAACTAAAAACCCATATTTTATTTGGCTTTCTGAGATTATTTTACAGCAAACTCAAGTTAAACAAGGCCTGCCTTATTACGAAGCTTTTGTTACTGAATTCCCAACGGTATTTCATCTTGCTAAAGCTAGCGAAAGTGAAGTGCTAAAATTATGGCAGGGGCTTGGGTATTACTCTCGTGCCAGAAATTTACATTTTACTGCAAAATATATTGTTAATGAACTAAACGGAGAATTTCCCAATACTTATAAAGGACTATTACAATTAAAAGGCGTTGGAGATTATACGGCCAGCGCTATTGCTTCAATATGTTATGAGGAAGCAACTGCAGTTGTTGATGGTAATGTGTACCGTGTATTGGGGCGTTATTTTGGTATTGAAACACCTATTAATTCCACTAATGGCATTAAAGAATTTAAAACGCTTGCTCAGGAATTAATTGATGAAAAGGATCCTGCAACTTTTAATCAGGCTATTATGGAGTTTGGTGCAACACAATGCAGGCCTAAAAACCCTGATTGTATGTTTTGTCCTTTTCAAGATTCTTGTGTTGCTTATAATAAAGGTACAATTGATAAGCTACCCGTAAAATTGAAAAAGACTAAGGTTAAGCAGCGCTACTTTAATTTTTTGGTTTTTCTCTCTGAAGACAAACATACTATATTGGAAAAACGTGAAGGAAAAGGGATTTGGCAAAACCTATATCAGTTTCCATTAATTGAAACTGAACAGCATCTTGATTATGATGCGTTTTTAAAACTAGCTAAAGCACATCCTATTTTAAAAAACAAGACTTTTGAATTACACCAATATAATAATGTACCTAAAGTACATAAGTTATCTCACCAACATCTGAATACGACATTTTGGACGGTTTCAGTAGAATCAGTTGAAAATGGAATTCCTTTTGAAAAGATAACTGAATATCCTGTACCTATTTTGATTGGGAAGTTTATTGAGGGGTTTGAAGAATTTAAAGATTAGAGTTTACTTAGTCTTATAACTTAAATATGTTTCTCTGATTGAACGAATATATACTAATCATAACTCCAACCTTTATCTATTCTCGTAATTACCCCTTTAGTATCAAAATATATATTAGAACGGTACCAAGCAAAATCTCTAATCAAGTATTTACGCTTACTTTTTTTACTTAAATACGAGTCGCGAGTATACATGAATTGAATTTCATTTTTCCATGTATTCTTAGACAATGGTTCGCCAAGGATGTTAATTACCTCTTCCTTGGTAAAATTCATTTCTATTAAATCAAACTTTTCGAAAGTGTAGTTTTTAGCAAATTCTGTATCAATATAGGGGTCAAATATATTGTACCCTTCTACTAACAGGAAGCTTCCTAAAAAAAATACAAAAACTAGAATTGGCACCCCTAAAACAATCGTTAATATTTTGTAAAAAATTCTCATTTTAAAATAATAGGGTGTAACGCAGTAAACAAATAACCACAAATAAAAAGTAGAGCACTTAAACCAAATGAAATATTAAAACTTTGCAAAAATGTTGACTTCCAGTTTTTTGGAGACCATACCATAATAAATATTGATATTGTCAAAGCGCCTAGAAGAATTGCTATAAAAACAATTAAACTTATTTTGAGAAGGTTGTAGGAAGAACTCGACATAGTAGTTAAAACGAATGCTATAACTATAGCAAATATGCTTAAACCTATTTTTTCGTATTTTGATAATGCTTTAATCTTTGGTTGTTTTAGCTGATAACGCTTTAGCAAACACATTATTGCTTTTGTTTAGTCCAATTATTTACAGATAGACCTATGTTAGGGATTACTGCGGCATCCTTTTTTGAGACACGAGAAAAAGATATAGCCGAAAGCCTGCCTACCGGCAGTCAGGCGCCCAAAAAACAAACAAATCTTAGAATATTCTTATTTTTTTATTAATTTTAGAACTATGAAGTTTGAATGTCTATTTTTGCATTCTCTAAAAATTTAAAATTATGGCTGGTTCGTTAAATAAAGTAATGTTGATTGGGAATTTAGGTGATGATGTAAAGATGCATTATTTTGAGGGGGGCGGCTGTGTTGGTAGATTTCCACTGGCTACTAGCGAAACTTATATGAGCAAACAAACTAACGAGCGTATTACAAATACAGAATGGCATAATATAGTGGTGCGTAACAAGGGTGCTGAAATATGTGAAAAATACTTAAGCAAAGGCGATAAAGTATATATTGAGGGACGCATAAAGACAAGAAAGTGGACTGACGACAAGGGAAATGATAGGTATTCTACCGAAATACAATGTGTTGATTTTACGTTTTTAAGCACTAAAAAAGAAAACGAAACAAATGCAGCTGCTAATAGTGGCAACCCATTACCCGCATCAAACCCCACTGTTAACCAATCTACATCTAGTAACCCATCAATTGATGATAATGATGATCTCCCTTTTTAATTCAAGTATAACCAAAACTGAAATCCTTGGATCCTGAACCCCCGAGTTTACAATTTTTAATTTTAACAGTTGATATTTCAATTGTCTCTGGTTTTCTATTGCTTTTTGTGCTTTTGTGTTGTTCTGCCTTAATATCAGGGGCTGAAGTTGCTATGTTTTCGCTTTCAAGAACGGATATTGATAACCATCCTGAAGCAGACAATAAAACTTTTAAAATTATTCTACAGCTATTAGAGCGCCCAAAAAAACTATTGGCTACAATTTTAGTAGCCAATAATTTTATAAATATAGCGGTAGTACTTTTGTTTGATTATCTTGGAGACTTTATGTTTAGGGATATTACTACTGAAATTGATTTCTATTTTTTTAAAGTAGATTTGGTTTTCTTTATAAAAGTAATTTTAATTACATTTTTGATATTACTTTTTGGTGAGATTTTACCCAAAATATATGCCAGCAGAAACAACCTGAAATTTGCAAGTATTATGGCATATCCTTTAAAGGTTTTAGATACGCTATTATCTCCTATTAGTTTACCAATGCGTAGTACTACTTTAGGTATCCATAAACGGTTGGGGAAACAAAAATCTAATCTTAGTGTAGACCAACTATCGCAAGCTTTGGAGTTAACAGATCATGGTGATACTTCTAAAGAAGAAAAGAAAATTTTACAAGGCATTGTGTCTTTTGGAAATACCGATACCAAGCAGGTAATGCGCCCACGTATAGATATTTTTGCTTTAAATATTGAACAAAAATACACTGAGATTATCCCTGAGATTATCGCACATGGATATTCTAGAATTCCTGTTTACGAAGAAAATATAGACCAAATTAAAGGCATTCTTTATATAAAAGATTTACTGCCATATATTGACAGAAAACAGTTTGATTGGAAAGAATTATTACGAGAGCCATTTTTTGTACCTGAAAACAAAAAGCTAGACGATTTAATGGCAGAATTTCAAGAGAAAAAAGTACATTTAGCTGTTGTGGTTGACGAGTACGGTGGCACTTCTGGTTTAATTTCTTTAGAAGATATTATAGAAGAAATTGTTGGTGATATAAGTGATGAATTTGATGATGAAGACATAAACTATTCCAAACTGGACGATAAAAATTATGTATTTGAAGGTAAAACTGCTTTAAAAGATTTTTACAAAGTAATTAAACTTGAGGATGATAGTATTTTTGAAGACGAAAAGGGTGAGGCTGAAACCATTGCTGGTTTTGTTTTAGAAATATCTGGTAGCTTTCCTAAACTACAATCTAAAATATTTTTCAGGGACTACGTTTTTACTATTGAAGCCATGGATAAAAAGCGGATAAAGCGCGTAAAAGTTACTATCAACTAATATGAAAACTAAACTCCTGTTTTTTTTAATTCTAATTTTAGGATTTCTTTCCTGTGGGAAGGAAGATTACACTCCAAAACCAAAAGGGTATTTAAGATTAGATTACCCTAAGGTATCCTACCAAATGCAGCAATTGCCTAACATACCTTTAGCTTTTGAAATAAGTAGTTTAATTGATGATGTTAAGGTTATACCGCTTAAAAGCACAACCGAAGGTTATGGTATAAATTTAGAGTACACGTCTTTAAAAGCTACTGTTTTTTTAACATATAGAGCAATTGAGAACAATGAGCAAAACCTAAACGCCTTTTTAAGAGATGCACAAAAACTAACATTAGAACATACCAAAAAAGCTGACGAAATTCCTCGTTATCCTTATGAAAATTACAAACTTAAGGTGTATGGTATGCTATCAGAGGTTAAGGGTAATGCAGCTTCTCCTGTACAGTTTTATGTGACTGATAGTACACAACATTTTTTAACAGGCTCATTGTATTTTAAAACTAAGCCTAACTACGATTCTATTTTACCTGCAGCTTCTTATTTAAAAAAGGATATTCAAAGGATTATGGAAAGCATAAAGTGGCAGAATAATGCAAATTTTACCACCTATGAGAAAATTGATCTTGATGCTAATAATCAGTTATCTAAATAAAAAAGCTTCCCTTTTTAGAGAAGCTTTAACTTATAAACACTTAAATTAAAATTTGAGGACTTTATTTTTATTACTTATTTATTTGAAAACGCTTCAACAGTTTTCATATCAACTACTTTATATAAATCTGCAACATTAGTTACTGTTTTCTCCAAACTCGCAGGATTTACTTTAGCTTCATCATACTCAACCATTGCCAATTCTTTTTCAAAATCTACTTTAGCAAATTTCACGCCTTCCATCTTGGCTATTTTCTTTTCAATAGTAGCTGCGCAGCCTACAGCACAAGTCATACCCTTAACGGTAAATTCAGCTTTAGCATAAGTCGCATTAGGGTCCAATGTTTTCTCAGAAGCAGTATCAACCTCTACGGTCTTTACTTCTGGTTGCTTCTCATTTTTACAGCTCACTACTAAAAAGACACACAAACAAACCCCAAGAATATATTTTATAGCTTTCATTTTAATTAATTTTTAAATTATGTTACAAAATTACTAATTAATGCTATTTATTACTTTAAAAACTTGACTTTTGTGCTTCTAAAAAGAATATTCGCTTATTATGTCTACTAATTCCCTAAAATGGGCTTATTTAATAGTACTTGCCATTATTTGGGGAAGTTCTTTTATTTTGATAAAAAAAGGGCTATTAGGTTTAACTCCAGTGCAATTAGGAGCAATTCGAATTATTTTTACTTCATTTTTTCTATTCATTTTTGGGTTTAAACGTGTAAAATCAATAAAATTAAAAGAGTGGAAATGGGTAATCTTAACAGGGCTTTTAGGGACTTTTTTTCCAGCTTTTCTATTTGCTTTTGCAGAAACCGAAATTGATAGTTCCATTGCTTCTATCTTAAATTCACTAGTCCCATTAAACACCATCATGTTAGGCTTTTTTGTATTTAATGTAAAATCTTCAAAACGACAAGTTGTAGGTGTTTTTATAGGCTTATTAGGTGCAATTCTTTTGGTATTGAATGGTGCTTCTATAAACCCAGATCAAAATTACCTTTATGTTGCATTTGTAATTATAGCAACATTTATGTATGCTGCTAGTTTAAATATTTTAAAACGGTATCTACAACACGTAAATGCACTTACAATTGCTGTTGGTAATTTTGCAGTTATCGTTTTACCTGCTATAATTATCTTATTATGTTCTGGTTTTTTTAAGATGGAAGTATTATCTGCACCAACTTTAAAACCTGCATTGTTTTACATGGTTCTATTGTCTTTATTTGGTACTGCAATAGCTAAAGTCATGTTTAACAAATTGGTGCATATCTCCACACCTGTATTCGCTTCTTCCGTAGCATATTTAATGCCAATTGTTGCTGTTTTTTGGGGTATTTTGGATAACGAACGTTTTAGTTTTTTACAGGCCATTGCAACTCTAATTATTCTAATTGGTGTGTATTTAGCCCATAAACGCAAATAGCATTAAATATCAATTATTTCATTAAAAATTATTTAAAGTCATTTTTTTTTGCGAACTTTAAGTAATTTGAAAAGGTTAAATACACCCCCTCTATTTTGAACAGTAACATTCTATTATTACTGGTAAGTCACAATTTTAGAACAACTAAAAATTTAACTTTTTATGAGAAATGCTATCCTTCCCATTCGTTTTGGTTTAGTAACTAGTGCTGTTTTAATAGCTTACTTTTTAGTACTATCCCTTTTTAATAAGCATACAAACCCTGCTTTTAGTTTAATAAATGCAGCAATTACACTCTTTGGTACTTACGAAGCTATAAAAATCACTAAACTACAATATCCTAATAATTTTTCTTATGGAGATGGCTTTAAAACAGGTGTAATTACTGGTGTGACAGCTACTATAGTTTTTACATTATTTTTCTTGTTTTATACAACTGAAATCAATTCAGATTTTCTACCAACTTTATTAGAAAATATGAATTGGGGTTTTAAATCTCATATTGGCTTGGTAGTGTTTGTAGTTGCTGTTATGGGCCTATCCACATCGTTAGTATCTTCGCTAACAGTAATGCAACTTTTTAAAAACAGTAATAATTACGTTGAAAACAAGTAAAACGTTTGTAGATTAATTAATTAGAATTATATTTGCACCCGCCTTAAACAAATTAAGGTGTTTTTGTAATATAAATAATTAATATAAACGTTACGCTATGTACGCAATTGTAGAGATAGCAGGGCATCAATTTAAAGTTGAGAAAGACCAAAAAGTTTTTGTTAATCGTTTACAAACAGAAGAAGGTAAGAAAGTATCTTTCGACAACGTTCTTTTAATTGGAGATGGTAGCAATGTAACTGTAGGCGCCCCAGCTATAGGCGGAGCACAAGTAAGTGCAAAAGTCTTAAAACACCTTAAAGGAGATAAGGTAATAGTTTTCAAAAAGAAAAGAAGAAAAGGTTACCGTGTAAAAAATGGACACAGACAATCTTTAACTGAAATCGTAATTGAAAGCATTGTAGCTTCTGGTGCTAAGCCTGCTAAAAAGGCTGCTCCAAAAAAAGAAGTTAAAAAAGCGGAGCCAAAAGTAGAAACAAAAGCTGCTGCACCTAAAGCAGAAGCTAAACCTAAAGCAGCTCCAAAAAAGGAAAAAGCAGATGATTTAAAGAAAATTGAAGGTATTGGTCCTAAAATCGCTTCAACATTAGTAGAAGCTGGTATCGCTACTTTTGCTGAATTAGCTAAGGCTAAGCCAGAAGCAATTTCAGAAATCATTGCAAACGTTCGTGGTAACCATGTTACTGATACTTGGCCTGCACAAGCTAAACTAGCTGCTGAAGGTAAGTGGGACGAACTAAAAAAATGGCAAGACGAATTAGACGGTGGTAAAGCGTAAGCTTTCTATCAAGTTTAAAATATAAAATCGAAATAAAATGGCACATAAAAAAGGAGTCGGAAGTTCGAAAAACGGTAGAGAATCAGAATCGAAACGCTTAGGTGTTAAGATTTTTGGTGGTCAAGCAGCAATTGCTGGTAACATTATCGTAAGACAAAGAGGAAACACACACCATCCAGGTGAGAATGTATATTCTTCCAAAGATCATACATTACATGCTAAAGTTGATGGCATTGTAAAATTTACAAAGAAAAAAGACAACAAATCTTATGTTTCTATAGAGCCTTTTGAGGCTTAAGAAACTATTCTTAAAAGTTTTTAAAACCCTTTCTGTGTACAGAAAGGGTTTTTTTATCTCAATATTTGAAATGTTTATTAAACTTTTAGTTAATGTTAACTCAATTTAAAATTTATGTATTTTCTGTCTCACACATAACACAAGCTTAAAAATCAATTAAACTTATTCATAGTAGTCTTTTGTTATTTCGTTCGAATAACTAATCGACAATTTAATTATGAAAAAGTACTACGTATTTTTATCCCTATCATTATTTTTTTCATTGCTTGGATTTGCTCAAAGTGTTAATATTCAAGGTACTATAACAGACCAAGAAGGTCTTGCTGTTCCATTTGCTAGTGTTATTATAGAATCTTTAAATAAAGGCACTATATCAGATGCAGATGGTAAATTTCTACTGGTTGACGTCCCAACGGGAAGTCAAACTGTTAAAGTTATGTATCTAGGTTATTCTAATGCAGAAAAAGAGGTAGCTGTAGAAGAAGGCATAACTATATCTGTGACCATCACATTAGAATCAAAATCTATTGAACTTCAAGATGTGGTTATTAATGGTTACAATAGCGGACAGGTTAAAGCTTTAAATGCACAGAAAAACAAACAAAACATCACAAATGTAGTCTCTACAGATCAAATTGGTAAATTCCCAGATGCAAATATTGGTGACGCAGTAAAACGTATTCCTGGAATTACTATGCAAGTAGATCAGGGTGAAGCCCGTAACATTATTGTTCGTGGTTTGGCCCCTCAATTAAACTCTGTTACTTTAAACGGAAGCCGTATTCCTTCAGCTGAAGGAGACAACAGAAATATTCAAATGGATCTCATCCCTGCGGATATGATTCAACTTATCGAGGTAAATAAAGCTGTAACTCCTGATATGGATGGAGATGCGCTTGGTGGCTCCGTTAACTTAGTAACCAGAACATCCCCAAACGGATTTAGAGTTGCTGCTACAGCAGGTTCTGGTGTTAATTTTATTACCAATAGACGTATAGTTAACGGTTCTTTCTTAATTGGGGACAGAACTGACGATGGAAAGTTTGGCTTTATGTTAGCAGCTTCAATCAATGATACTGATTTTGGTTCCGATAATGTCGAAGCCGAATGGGTAAATGAAGCTGAAAGTCCATTATCTGGAGAGGATATAGATGTTGATCCTTTTGTAGAAGAATCAGATATTAGAACATATTTAGTGCAACGTATCAGAAGAAGTTTCTCTGCTAATCTTGATTATACTTTTAACCCTAACAATAAGTTGTACTTAAAAACCATGTACAATTGGAGAGACGATAGAGAAAATCGTTATAGATTACGCTACCGTTCTATAGAGCCTATTTTTGAAGAAGGCACAGAAAACATAACGGGCTTTCAAGGCGAAATAAGAAGACAAACTAAAGGTGGTATCGATAATGACAGAAACCAAAATACACGTTTGGAAGACCAGCGCATGCAAAACTACTCTTTAGGGGGAGAACATTTAATTGGAAAGATGAAATTCGATTGGATGGGATCTTACGCAAGTGCTTCTGAGGAACGTTTAAATGAGCGTTATATTGAATATGAATTGGAAGAAACTGCAGATGGTAACCCTATACCTTTTTCAGCAGATTTTTCAAATACAAGATTTCCTGTAATTGTACCAGCTAATCCCAGTGATGCTATTCTTAGTAGATACAGCTTAAATGAAATAACAGAAGAAAATCAATTTACTGAAGAAAAAGATTGGAACTTCTTTGCTAACTTACAAATACCTTTAAGCCTTGTAAATGAGCAAGAAGGATTTATAAAAGTTGGGGGACGATTAAGATTTAAGGAAAAAAACAGGGATAATAACTTTTTCGAATTTTCGCCAGAATCCAGCATTTTTAATAATATGTCGCAATTGCCACTTGTCGATCAAACTAATGACGACTTTTTAGCTGGCAGTCAATATGTTGCTGGACCTTATGTAGATCCTGAATATTTAGGAACCTTAGATTTGCAAAATTCAGACTTGTTTGAGAGTGAATCCATAGTAGACGAATTTTTATCAGGCAATTATCTGGTAAAAGAAGATGTATATGCTGGTTACGCCATGATTAATCAACAGGTATCTGATAAACTATCAATTTTAGCCGGTATTCGTCTAGAGAATAGTGAAATTGAAACCACTGGAAACTTAGTTGTTTTTGATGAAGATGGAGATTTCGATCCTAACGCCTCTGGTGAGATTAAAGACGATAACTCTTATATTAACATTTTACCCGGTATACATTTTAAATATAATATTACTGATAATACCGTATTACGCTTTGCTTGGACAAACACACTAGCTAGACCCAACTATATTGATTTAGTACCGTTTAGAAATGTAGTTAGAGAGGATGAAGAGGTAAGCATTGGTAACCCAGAGTTAAGCGCTACAAAATCTATGAACTTCGATTTGATGGCAGAACATTACTTTAAAAGCGTGGGATTAATCTCTGGTGGAATTTTTCATAAGAATATTGAGGACTTCATTTATACATCACAGTTTACAGATAGCTCAACTGGGTTTGATGCATTCCAACCGCAAAATGGAGACGATGCCACTATTACAGGTATAGAAGTTTCTTTTCAACGTCAGTTAGACTTCTTACCTGGGTTTGCTAAAAATTTCAGCATTTTCTTAAACTACACCTATTTAACATCAAGTGCAGACGGCATTAGAAACGAAGATGGTGATGAACGTACAGATCTGGATTTACCTGGAACAGCACCAAACATGTTTAACGGCTCTATTTCTTATGGAGGAAAACGATTAAACTTAAGGCTATCTGCAAACTTCTCTGATGCTTACATAGATGAAATTGGAGGAAATGCTTTTGAAGATCGTTACTACGACGAGCAATTCTTCTTGGATTTTAATGCTTCTTATGCTTTTAATGACAATTTACGTTTATATGTAGATTTGAATAATATTACAGATCAACCTCTACGATACTTCCAAGGTGTTAAGAGCAGAACCATGCAAATGGAATATTATAGTCAAAGATTATCCATTGGTTTAAAGTACGATTTATTCAAAAGAAAGAACAAGTAATATATGCAAAAATACATCATAATTATAGCTGGATTACTGCTGGTATCATGTGCGAAAACGTTGCCTGTTGTTGCCCCTGATGTAATAACAGAAAAGACTTTACATGATACTGATGATCCTGCTATATGGATAAACCCAAACGATACTTCAAAAAGTATAGTTTTTGGTACAGACAAAAACACAGAAGGAGCAATTTATGCCTTTAATTTAAAAGGGGAAATTATTGAAGAAAAAACCATAAGAGGTTTGAAACGCCCCAATAATATTGATCTGGAATATGGATTTAAACTGAATGATTCCACCGAAGTAGATATTATTGTATTTACAGAAAGAGAGCGTCAGCAAATTAGATTGTTTTCTGTACCTGACATGAAACCTCTAGATAGCGGTGGCTTTAAAGTATTTGAAGATGCCAAACTACCCGAACACAACTTACCTATGGGTATAGCACTCTATAAGTCTCCAGAAACAAAAAAGGTTTATGCAATAGTAGGACGAAAAACCGGTCCTAATCATGGATATTTATACCAATATGAGCTTATCTCGGATAGTCTTGGCATTAAAGTAGAACTAGTGCGACAGTTTGGCGAGTTTAGTGGTAAAAAAGAAATAGAAGCCATTGCAGTAGATGATAAAAAAGGTATTGTTTACTATTCTGATGAAGGTCACTGCATCAGGAAATACTATGCCGAACCTTCAAAAACCGTTAATGAAATTTACTGTTTTGGAGGAGAATACTTTAAAGAAGATATTGAAGGTATCGCCATTGCAGATTATGGTAATAGAGCATTCTTAATTGTTTCTAATCAACAAGCACATACTTTTAATATATTTGATGCTAAAACCAATGCTTTTATTAAGGAAATTAATCTCGGCACTATTGAAACCGATGGTTGTGATGTAACTACAATTGCCTTGGGAGAAACCTTCCCAAATGGCTTATTTATAAGTATGAATAATGAAAAGAACTTTTACTTTCATGATTTAGCAAAACTTGAGCTAATGGAATAAATTCAACTTTTTTATAAGTATTAGTTTACCCTTTCTTTAATTTAGAAAGGGTTTTTTATTTTAATATGTCCCCTATAATTTTTAAATGATGATGCGTATGTAATCTTAAAAACCTGAGTGTTTGTTTTTTAGACAATGTACCAAAAATAAAATGTTTAAAATGATGCGCTTCATCTAGAGTACCGATACCATCTAGGAGACGTTTTGCTGTATGTAATTGTTTTTCTAAATCTTTCTCTAAAATAGTATTGGGTGGCACTACTATTTTTGGCGATTTTGCATTTCCTCTAGGAATATAGTTTAAACTAAAAAGAATAATGCGGCTTAAGTTGAAATTACGTTTGTAATGTTTTGGATTAGAATTAGCCATAGTGTTAAAAACGCCATTAATAACTTTCAAACTATGGTCTAATTGCCATCCTACAGAAACTTTAGAAACTGAAGTGTTTACAGCTCTAAAATGAGGCATAAAAGCTTCAATTTGTGATAACTGTACCCGTAATTTTTTAATATTTGTGTTTGGCATACCTAAATGTAAGCATATAATTCCAAAATATTTTAGTAACTTTAAGGTATTGCATTTGTAATCTTAGAGATGTTTTACCTTAAAAATTAATGCTTATGCTTCCCTTTAGATCAGAAATTAGAAACTCCCCAACGCAACCTACGATTAAAATTTTTCTTGGTGACGAATCGTTAGACACTAGAATAAAAAAACATTTAGAGCATTTTAACGAAGTAGATACTGTTGAAATTAGAAAAAGTGTAGAACGCAACCGAGTTGGAGAACATTTAACAGTATTCTTTAAAGATAATGTGGATGTGTGCAGAATGAAAACATCTATCGATTCTAGTTTGTGGTGGTATTTTGAAGAAGATTTAGTGGAATAAAGAATTTCTTGAAACCAACCATCCCCAGGGCAAGCCGTAGGAGTATTTCACTGGTTTCATTTTGCCTTTAAGCCAAAAATCGAAATTCTGTATTTTAGATTCCCGTATTCACGGGAATGACAATTTCAACTGAAACCCCGATGCAAGCATACGGGGAATTCCTTTTGATTAAAATATAAATTTTCACTTTTAACAATATAGTACAAAGCGTTTGAGTTATAGTTATAAACCAAACGCTTTTCTATTATCAAAGTATTACCTCTTATAATCATCTTTATGCTATGCTTTGGATGCAAACATTCTAAAGAAAGCTCTCCTACTATAGCTAAAAGCAATATTGTAAAAGTTAAAATCATTAAAGAAAGTCATCCTGTAATAGATAGTTTGAAATTAAATATCAATTACAAAAAAAGAGGTAATTACAATACCTTAAAAACACACATTCTAAAAAAAAGAACCCATTTTAAAATACTTTACAGCATCGATTCCACAAAAGCTATAGATAGTGCTTCTCATTTTATATATGATCAACTTATAAATAACATAGTACCTCATTGGTATGGGACTTCTTGGGATTTTAATGGACATACCAATATTCCTAATGTAGGCGATATAGCTTGCGGTTATTTTGTATCAACAACCCTAAAACACTTAGGTTTTAATATAAATAGATATAAAATGGCACAGCAAGCAGGTTTAATTGAAGCACAAGCTCTACAAGCTAAAGATAAACTAAAGCTATTTTCAAATGTATCCTTTGAAGTTTTAAAACAAAAATTGAACACTACATATACCAATGGTATTTATTTTGTAGGATTAGATAATCATGTGGGGTATATTTTATTAAAAGACAAAGAACTTTATTTTTTACATTCAAGCTATTATGATGATAAAGTGATGATTGAATTGGCAGAAACATCGCCATGTTTTAATTCTAATTTTTATGTGTTTGCTGAAATAACTACAAATAACACTTTAGTAAAAAAGTGGATTTTAAATGAAAAACTAGTAATACCTACTTCCTGATGCATCATATTTTATGTTTTATTGCGCTATTTCTTGTAAGCTTTGGTTTTAGTCAATCAAATTCTAACTACAAGAGCATTCATGTTTTTGTTGCCTTATGCGACAATATAAATCAGGGTATAGTTCCCGTTCCTGCTAAACTAGGAAACGGACAAGATCCTAAAAACAATCTATATTGGGGAGCTATGTTTGGTGTAAAAAGTTACTTTAAAAGAAGTAAAGATTGGACATTAGTATCGTCTATAAAAAATCCAGAAAGTCATATTCTAGAGCGTATTTTATTTAAACACTCCACAACAAACACTTATCTACTTGCTGATGCCTATGATGGTAAGCACATAAAACAATCCACAAAAGATTTTTTGGAGGCTACAGCTGGGCGAAACCCTATTAGCGTAACCAATGGAACCCAAAAATTCAAATTTGGAGGCAGTGCTAACTTAATAGCTTATATAGGACACGACGGGTTAATGGAATTTGATGTTACTGGCAATTTTGAACCGATTGATAAAAAAAACCGAGATGCTATTATTTTAGCTTGTGCAAGTAAACCTTATTTTAAACCGTATCTTAACTCAACAAAAGCAAACCCTTTAGTTTGGTCTACAGGACTAATGTCACCAGAGGCTTACACATTAAAATGGGCATTAGATGGTTGGGTAAAAGATGAAACAGATTTAGAAATTAGAGAACGTGCAGCAAAAGCCTACAATCATTATCAAAAATGTGGAATTAAGGGCGCAAAACGTTTATTGGTAACTGGATATTGACATCTACCATATCCAGATAATTCCAAAATATATTAATATCAGTTTTTAATATTACCTGATGCTCTAGCTAAAATACTTATCCCAAGAATTTCTTGACTACTGCTCATTTAATAAACGCGATAATTCGTCTAACTTAGGTGTTAGTATAACTTCTATTCGTCTGTTTTTTGCTTTACCTTCCTCAGTTGTATTAGTTGCGATAGGAGCGTATTCTCCTCTACCTGCTGCCGTTAAATTTTCAGGGTTTATGGCTGCATTTTCTCTTAAGATATTTACAATTGCCGTAGCGCGTTTGGTGGATAAATCCCAGTTACTAGTTAGCGCACCGTTACCAGAATAAGGTACATTATCGGTATGTCCTTCAATTAAAACTGCAATTTCAGGATTTTCAGCTAAAACATTACCTAGGCTTCTTACGGCCGTTTTTCCATCTGTATTTACTGCCCAACTACCTGATTGAAATAAAAGTTTGTTCTCCATAGACACATAAACCTTCCCGCCTCTTTGCTCAACAGTTAATCCTTTACCTTCAAAATCTGTTAAGGCTCTTGAAATAGCGTTTTTAAGCTGTGTCATTGCAGCATCTTTAGTTGCAATTACGTTTTCTAATTCCGCAATACGACTAGAACGCTCTTCTAAAGCTTTTTTCAATTTTTCTAGGCGCTCATTTTCAGCTGATAAAGCTTGCTCCTTCGCTTCTAACTGTGCTAAAAGCTCTCTGTTTTTTTGAGAGTTTTTAGCAATAGCTGCAGAGCTATTCTTTTCCAAAGCAGCATAAGATGCCTTTAAATTATCCAAATTAGATTTAGTTGCTGCGTAATCGCTTCGTAACTGATCTCGCTCTGCAACAGCTTCATCGTAAGCTGTTTTTAACTTATCAAGTTCATTTTCAGCCTTAGTTTTTCCAGCAAGTAATGATTCGTTTTCCTTATTCAATTTTCTATTTTCTTGCTTCAAAGTAGCATACTTGCTTTCCAAGTCTTTGTATACTTTTGGAGACACACATGAGGTAATACTTGCAAACACTAAAGCTATTAATACACTATATTTAATTTTCATTTGGGTTATTTTTTACTGATTTATAGGTTTAATTTTCTATTTCTACTAATATTGGACAGTGATCGCTATGCACTGCTTCGGTTAGTATAACGGCTCTTTTTATATTTTCTTGTAAAGGTTGCGATACCATAGCGTAATCTAATCGCCAACCCTTATTATTCGCTCTTGCATTAGCACGATAACTCCACCAGCTATATTCTTGTCGCTCAGGATTAATATACCTAAAAGAATCTACAAATCCACTATTTATAAACTGTCCAATCCATTGACGTTCTTCAGGTAGAAAACCTGAAACACCTTTCATTTTTGGGTTATGAATATCTATTTCTTCATGACAGATATTATAGTCTCCACAAATTACCAAGTTAGGCACCTCTTTCCTTAAATCATTGATGTATTCTTGAAACATAGCCATATAATCCAATTTATGTTGTAATCGTGCATCGTTTGTCCCAGATGGCAAATACAAACTCATCACAGAAACACCATCAAAATCTACTCGTAAATTACGCCCTTCAAAGTCCATAGACTCTATACCCGTACCATATTCTACATGGTTAGGTTCTATTTTACTTAAAATAGCAACACCACTATATCCTTTTTTTTGAGCACTAAACCAGTAGTTATAGGTATAGCCTGCTTCTTCAAACAAACTTAAATCCAATTGTTCTTTCATGGCTTTAATTTCCTGTAAACAAATCACATCTGGATTTGCACTTTTTAACCAATCTATAAAACCTTTATTTATAGCAGCACGAATACCATTAACATTGTACGATATAATTTTCATTTTTCCTTTTTATAAAATGAGAAACCCAAATAAATTTAATTAAACACAAAATTTGTTACAAACACTTTTGCTATTTCAGCTAAAATAAATAATACCTTACTTTTACGCTATATTTAATCAAAGGAGTTTTAACGAATTCTATTAACAAAATATTTTAAGCTAATCTTAGTTTAAATACCTAATGAAGTATGTCCTGCTATTTATGTTTGTGCTAGTAAGTTTTGGTAGTTTTTCCCAAAACCAAAACCCCAAATACAAAACTAAAAAAGTAGCTATTCGTGATACGATTTTTGTAGATAGCGTAAGTATAAATTCTAGTTGGTTCTCTATTAAACCAAAAGATGATAATATTATAGATTCTTCTTTTTATAAAATTGACTTTTCTACTGCAAAACTTATATTTAAAAAGCCCATTAACACAGATTCTATAACCATCAATTATTTAAAATTCCCTGAATTTCTCACTAAAACTTATAAGCAATTGGACGAAAGCATTATTGTAAAAAATAATGATGCCACAGAAAAACTCTACCAACTCTCTCAGCCTAATACTTCAAGAAACTTTGTGCCTTTTAATGGGTTAACCACATCAGGTAGTATTTCTAGAGGTGTAACTGTTGGGAACAATCAAAACTCAGTACTTAATAGTGAATTAGATCTACAAATAACTGGTAAATTAAATGATAAAGTTTCACTAAGAGCATCTATTCAAGACGCAAATATTCCGCTACAAGAAAGCGGTTATAGTCAACGTTTAGATGAATTTGACCAAGTATTTATAGAATTATTTAGTGACAATTGGAACATTCGGGCAGGTGATATTGATTTGCAAAATAATAATTCATTTTTTGGTGCTTTTTCTAAACGCGTACAAGGGTTATCCATTAATGCTAATTTAGGTGGTAATACTTCTCAAACCAACGTGTTTGCTGCTGGGGCTTTGGTTCGCGGTCAATTTACCACAAGTCAATTTATTGCTCAAGAAGGCAACCAAGGTCCCTACAAATTACAGGGTCAAAATGGTGAGTTATTTGTACTCATTGTTTCAGGTAGCGAAACAGTTTATGTAAATGGTGTGGTTGCAGAGCGTGGTGAGGACAAAGATTACATCATAGATTATAACGCAGGAGAGATTATTTTCAATACTACTTTCCCTATAACTTCTGAAATGAGAGTTACAGTAGATTATCAATTTAGCGATCGAAACTATTCTCGTTTGGTGGCTTATGGTGGTGGAAATTACAGTAGTGAAAAACTAAAAATAGGTGTTTCTGTATACTCTGAAAATGATGCTAAAAATCAACCCTTACAACAAAACTTATCAGAGAGTCAAGTACAAATTTTATCAAATGCTGGAGACGATAGAACGCAAATGATTGCGCCATCAGAAATTGAAGAATCTTTCAGCGAAAATAGAATTCTATATAGAAAAGAGCTGGTCGGAGCGAATGAAATTTTTGTATTCTCCAACGATCCAAATGATGAATTGTTCAGGGTGTCATTTACGCTTGTGGGGCCAAATCAAGGCGACTATGAGCTATCTAACACCAATGCCATAAATAATATTTATGAATATGTTGGAGAAATGCAAGGCAATTATGCGCCAATTGTGCAGCTTATTGCGCCTGTAAAATTACAGATGGCAGTTGTTAATGGAAACTACACACCTTCAGAACACACCTCAGTTGCTTTTGAACTTGCAGGTAGTAAAAACGATTTGAATTTATTTTCAAGTTTAGATGATGATAACAACGACGGTTTTGCCGGAAAAATTAATGTAGCACAAAACCTCATCAAAAAAGATAGTCTATGGAATATAGATGCCTATGTAAATGCTGATTATATTCAAGATAACTTTAGAAGTATTGAAATTTTATACAATGCCGAATTTAACAGAGATTGGAACCTAGAACAGCCTAGAGGCAATCAACGCGTAAGAGATCTTGGAAGTCAAACCTTTTTAAATTCAGGTATAAATCTTTACCATTACAAAAAAGGACGTATCAATTATGAATTTGAATATTTAGATTTTACCAAAGGATTTAGTGGAAACCGACATATTATAAATGCAGATTTATTTTTGAAAAATCTTAGAATTAGTTCTAAAACTAGCGTTTTAGATGCAGAATCTAGCATAAACAAATCATCCTTTTTACGATCTCATAATGTTATTAGTTATGGGATGAAAAAAAGTTGGACAGGTGCAAAATTTTCTATTGAAAACAATGTGCAAACTCAAATCGCTACTGAAACTTTAACACCCTTAAGTCAAAAATTCACATCTTATGAAGGCTTTTTAGGCGTTGGAGATAGCACAAAAATATTTGCACAAATAGGTTACAAAAAGAGAGTAAATGATAGTATTAGAAACAATCAATTACAAAAGGTAAATACATCTAACACGTTCTATATAGATTCAAAAATTATTCAAAATAAAAACACAAATCTATCTCTTTATGCTAACTACAGAACTTTAAATCATGAAGACAATACTATACAAGATGAAAACTCTTTAAACTCAAGATTACAATACAACCAAAAACTGTTTAAAAATATTATACAAAGTAATACAGTTTTTGAAACCAATTCTGGAACGCTACCCCAACAAGATTTTACTTATGTTGAAGTTGAACCTGGACAAGGCACATATACTTGGATAGATTATAACAACAATGGCATTCAAGAATTAGAGGAATTTGAGATTGCTCAATTTCAAGATCAAGGCTCTTATATACGTGTGCTATTACCAAACCGTGTATTTATCAAGACACATCAAAACAGGTTTAGCCAAACACTAACCATAAATCCATCTCAATGGCGTATTTCAGAAAAAAAATCTCAAAAATTTTGGTCTCATTTTTATAATCAAACTAGTTATTTAATTGATAGAAAAATTCAAAGAAATGGGAATAATTTTAACTTAAACCCTTTCAAAAGTGATGCGGACAATCAATTGGGTTTGCAACTTAATTTTAGAAATGTATTATTCTTTAATCGAGGTAAGCAAAACTATACAACCTCATACACGTATCTTTCAAATAAATCTAGCAATACCCTCTCAGTTGGGCTTTTAGAAAATAACCTAAGAAGCCATCAATTAAATTTTAATCATAAGATAAAAGAAAATTGGTTAATAACACTTCAATCTGTAATAGGTTCAAATGAGAGTTCCAGCGAAAACTTCACAAGCAAAAATTTTAAATTTGATGAAGCCCTACTCAATCCTAAACTATCATACCTATTTAATGAAAATAGTCGTTTTGATGTGTTTTATCAATATACTGTAAAAGACAACACTATTGGAAATTTAGAAAACCTAAAACAACAGAAGTTTGGTTTAGGCTTCAATCTATCAAAAAATGAAAAAGGTGCTATAAACGGAGAAGTTAATTATTTTTCTAACAACTATACGGGTAATCCAAACACACCTGTAGCATTTCAAATGCTGGAAGGTTTACAGCCGGGAAACAACTTTACTTGGACACTATTAGCGCAAAAGAAATTAACCAAGTTTTTAGATTTAAATTTGAGTTACTTTGGCAGGAAAACCGAAACTAGCCGAACTATCCATACAGGGAATATTCAATTGAAGGCTTATTTTTAATAACTAAAAAAGACCCATGGAAATCATCCATGAGCCTCTTTATATACTTATTTTGAAGTATTTATTTAAACAGACGCCTTCATTAGCTCCCTATTCATTCTAGCAATATTGTCTAACGAAATTCCTTTAGGACATTCAACCTCACAAGCACCAGTATTAGTACAGTTACCAAAACCTTCTAAATCCATTTGTGCGACCATATTTTTTACACGATCAGCTGCTTCAACTTGCCCTTGAGGTAATAATGCATATTGTGATACTTTAGCGCCTACAAATAACATCGCACTAGAGTTTTTACAAGTAGCCACACATGCACCACAACCAATACAAGTTGCAGCATCCATAGCCTCATCTGCTGCATGCTTAGAAATTGGAAGCGCATTAGCATCTTGAGTATTTCCCGAAGTATTTACCGAAATATACCCCCCTGCGTGTTGAATTCTATCAAAGGCACTTCTATCTACAACTAAATCCTTAATTACAGGAAACGCAGCTGCTCTAAATGGTTCTATAGTAATAGTATCTCCATCGTTAAACATTCTCATGTGTAACTGACATGTTGTAATACCCCTATCTGGTCCATGAGCTTCTCCATTAATATACATAGAACACATGCCACAAATACCTTCACGACAATCATGATCGAAAGCAACGGGTTCATCTCCATTAGCAATTAATTGCTCATTCAAAACATCCATCATTTCCAAAAAAGACATGTGCTCTGAAATATCAGTTACGTTGTAACTTTCCATCTTACCTTTAGATGTTGCATCTTTTTGACGCCAAATCTTTAATGTTAAATTCATTCCTTTTCCTGACATAACTTTCTTATTTATAAGACCTTTGTTTTAGTTCAATGTCTTTGAATTCTAATTCTTCTTTATGTAAAACCGCATCAGCTGGTTCTCCTTTATATTCCCAAGCAGAAACAAAAGCAAAATCTTTATCATTACGTTTAGCTTCTCCTTTTTGTGGCCCTGATTCTTCAGCAGATTCTTCTCTAAAATGTCCACCACAAGATTCCTCTCTTGTTAACGCATCTTTTGCAAACAACTCGCCCAATTCTAAGAAATCAGCAACACGACCTGCTTTCTCTAATTCTGGATTCATTTCGTTTGCACCACCTGGAACTGATACTTCTTTCCAGAATTCTTCACGAATGGCTTTTATTTCAGCCATAGCTTCTTTTAAGCCTTTTTCGTTACGAGACATTCCACATTTATCCCACATTATCTTACCTAGTTTCTTATGGAAATAATCTACCGATTTGGTCCCGTTATTATTTACAAAGAAATCTATTCTACTTTTTACTTCTTTTTCAGCTTCATCAAATTCCTTAGTATCTGTTGGAATTTCACCTGTTCTAATATCATCTGATAGATAATCTCCGATAGTGTAAGGCAATACAAAATAACCATCTGCTAAACCTTGCATTAAAGCAGAAGCTCCAAGTCTGTTTGCACCATGATCAGAGAAATTTGCTTCACCAATACAGTACAATCCAGGAACGGTAGTCATTAAATTATAATCTACCCAAACACCTCCCATAGTGTAGTGCACTGCAGGGTAAATCATCATAGGTGTTTTGTATGGATTCTGATCTACAATCTTCTCATACATCTGAAATAAGTTACCATATTTAGCTTCTACTATTTTCTCACCAAGTGCTATGACTTTATCCTTCGACGGGTTATCAATACCTTGTATTTTAGCTTGCTCTCTACCATAACGCTCAATAGCTGCCGCAAAATCTAAATATACCGCTTCTCCTGTGGCGTTTACACCGTAACCAGCATCGCAACGTTCCTTGGCTGCTCTTGATGCCACATCACGAGGCACTAAGTTTCCAAAAGCTGGGTAACGACGCTCTAGATAATAATCTCTTTCTTCTTCTGATAAGTCTGTTGGTTTCTTTTTACCTTCTCTTATAGCGATAACATCATCCATATTTTTAGGTACCCAAATACGTCCATCATTACGTAAAGATTCAGACATCAATGTTAACTTAGATTGATAATCTCCTGAACGTGGAATACATGTTGGATGGATTTGTGTATAACATGGGTTAGCAAAATATGCTCCTTTTTTGTGAATTTTCCACGCTGCTGTAACATTACTACCCATCGCATTTGTGGATAAGAAATATACATTACCATAACCACCAGAACCTACAACAACCGCATGTGCTGAGTGACGCTCAATCTCACCAGTTACTAAATTACGTGCAATAATACCTCTTGCTTTTCCATCTACAATTACAACGTCTAGCATTTCGTGACGATTAAACATCTCAATCTTACCACGTGCAATTTGACGATTCATCGCAGAATAGGCGCCTAACAATAATTGCTGACCTGTTTGTCCTTTAGCATAAAAGGTTCTTGAAACTAATACACCACCAAAAGAACGGTTGTCTAACAACCCACCATAATCACGTGCAAAAGGCACGCCTTGTGCCACACATTGATCTATAATATTTGCTGAAACTTCAGCTAAACGGTATACGTTTGCTTCTCTAGAGCGATAATCCCCTCCTTTAACAGTATCGTAAAACAGTCTGTATGTAGAATCTCCATCTCCTTGGTAGTTCTTTGCTGCATTAATACCACCTTGAGCAGCAATGGAATGTGCACGACGTGGGGAATCTTGATAAGCAAAAGCTTTAACATTATATCCCAATTCCGCTAACGTAGCGGCTGCAGAACCTCCTGCCAAACCTGTACCAACAACGATGATATCTATATGACGTTTGTTGGCTGGATTTACTAGATTGATTTTATTTTTATAATCTGTCCATTTATCTTTAATTGGACCTTTAGGTACTTTTGAATTTAAAGCCATAATTATATTAAGATTAATGGTGAGGATTAAGATGATGATAAAGCGCTATAATAACAAAACCTAACGGAACTATTATTGAATATGCCTTACCTATAGTTTGTAATGTTTTTTTACGACCTGCTGAAGAACCAACAGATTGGAACGCTGATGTAAACCCATGCGCTAAATGCAAGCCTAAAAGCACAAAAGAAATTACATAAGCACCAACTCTAAGTGGGCTATGAAACTTCTCTACTAGTTCATGAAAATATCTGTACTCCCCATTGTGCAAACCAGACATATCTCCTACAATATATTTTGTATTAATTTCAGGAATCCAAAAATCGATAAAATGTAGAATGATAAAGGCTAAAACTACCAATCCACTATAAATCATATTTCTACTTACCCAACTAGAATTAGCACCGCCATTATTCTTTGCATAAGATACACCGTTAGCTTTTTTATTCTTCAACTCTAAGATAAATCCCATAACAAAGTGAAAAACAACTGCAAAAATTAGCACTGGTTGTAACGCAAATTGCACTAAAGGATTTGTTCCCATAAAATGAGAAACTTCATTAAAAGCATCAGGACTTATTAGTGATAATAAATTAATTGCTAAATGTTGCAGCAAAAAAAACATAAGGAAGAACGCTGATAGCGCCATGGCTACTTTTCTTCCAATCGAAGATTTAAAAAATCCACCCATTGTTAAACTATATATTTTAGAATTGCAAAGGTAATTACAGACACATTCTTAGACAAATAACAAATGTCATGTTTTTGTTATTTAGAACGATTTTAAGTAATAATACTTAGTTTTTAGCAAAAACTAAGTACCCCTCTATACAGCTTACTAGAATATTAATAATAAAAAAGGCGTTTCAATATGATGAAACGCCTATATATTGTTTTTTGTTTTTAACTATTTATTCTATAACTAGTTTTTGAGTTATAGAAGCGGTATCTGTAGCTATTCTTATAAAATACACGCCCGTTGAGATATTTGTAACATCTATAGTTTTTACTTTAGGTGATTCAGAAATATCATAATTTACAATGTGCCTACCACTCAAATCAAAAAGTGTTGCACTTCTAAGTAACTTATTAGATGCATTCCTTATAAAAAGTTGAGAACTAGCAGGATTTGGATAGATACTAATACTTTCCTCAAATACTGTCTCATCTACACTTAAAGGACAAGAGGCATCAATCATCAAATCTTGACCACAAACAGCATTATTAGTACTTCTGTCTTGTATTCCATTAGCTGCTGTACTATTATTTACCGTAATTAATCTTTGAAATTCTCCATTACTAAACGAAAAATGCATTACGTCTTCAGCATTATTTCCCACAGCATTATTATCGGGGTTAATTATGTGGGCTAATTGATGACTATGTCCTAACTCATGTAATGCTACACTCTCAAAATCAATTTGACTAACTCCTGGTGTTCCTGTTCCTGTATACCAATTTGTAGTATCATTAAAAACCAAATCTAACTCAGAAACATACCAATCTATACCTCCAGATAAGTTAAAACAGCCTGCATACCACGAGTAACAAATCCCTAATGTACCTGAGCTTAATTCACTACCGTTATCAAATCTAATAACATTAGTTCCATCCGTTGAAGAACCTGCTGTATCTATTGCTGTAGCAGTAGAATTCACTTCATAATTAATTCCTGTTTCACAGACCCAATTATCAAAAGCTCTCATAAAAGCTGCTTTAGCACCTGGAACCTCAGTATCATTAAAAAAATCGGTTTGCATAGCCCAAGTCATACCTCCACTAGCATTTTCATCTACATGTTGTACCTGGTATGCTGTAAAAGGTATAGGACCATTTGTACCCCCACCGCCGGTATCATCATCAGGATCTGTTTCTACATTTATTTCTGAATACGATACAGTGAGTATTGAAGAAAGTGGAGACAAACCTCCTAAATCATCCTCTACCCTTATCGATCCAGTTCCAGCACCAGAAGGCACCTCAACCACAATTTGAGTATCGCTCCAACTTATAATTTGTGAGTCTAATGCATCAATAAAGGAAGCTCCCCCATCATCAGCATCTCTAAATTGAACTTTACCTTGAGTACTCCCAAAGTCAGTACCAGTAATAGTGAGTTGATCCTTAGTTCCTCCACTAACAGTTGTTTTATCTAAAGAGATTGCTCCAGGTGGTAAAAACACTTTTCCCGAGGCAGTTTTTGAAGACTTTGAGGCAGCATCAAAAGTTTTTAGTGCTATAAAATCAGATTTTGTGTATTGTTGAATTTCGTTATAAAAATCTTTGGTTATGTTTTGTTTTATTTCAGATTGGTTAGATACCAAGTTATCATTCAAGTTATATTTGTAAAAGCTTTGAGATAATTCAGAAGGTTTAAATTTTTTGTTTTTTGAGCTTGCTGTCTTAGAAAAAGAAGTATTATCATGCTCTAATATGAAAACCCCCACATTTCCTTTTCTTAATTTTAAACTAGGGTTTACAATTAAAGCATCTAAACCAACTGATCCCCCTAATGTGACCACATCAATAGTAGACAATGCATTTCCTTTAAAGACTTTATATACCTCAACAGTATTTATTGTATAAATAAGTTTGCGATCGTCATCCCAAGTAGACTTTTTCGCAATAACTTTTCCTTCTACGACCAAATTAGAATTTTCAATTTGAGTTTTTAAAGGAACTTTTTCCATCAATGCTTGGCCATTCAAAAGGGTGCTCCCTGTTAAGCATAAAAGCAGCAAACAAAAATAGCTTATAAACGTATTTTTTTTCATCGGTTTTAGGTTTAAATATTCATTTAATTGGTTGAGGGAAGATTCAAATATAACGAAATAATAGTTATTTTTACAATGAAATTTGAAACAAAAAATCGACAAAATGAAATATTCATCGATAAATAACAATATTTTTATTCGAAATAGAAAGAAATTTTCTACAAAAATGAAAGCAAATAGCTTGGCTGTTTTTAATTCAAATGATATTTACCCCATAAGTGCCGATAGCACTATGCCGTTTCAACAACATAGAGATATTTTTTATCTAAGTGGGGTTGATCAAGAAGAAAGTATTCTAGTTATATTTCCTGATTGTCCAAAAGAAAAACACAGAGAAATTCTCTTTTTAAGAGAAACCAATGAGCATATAGCTGTTTGGGAAGGTGAAAAATTGACCAAAGAAAAGGCTTTTGAAACTAGCGGTATCAAAACCGTATACTGGCTACAGGATATGGAAAAAGTTATGTTTGAAATAATGACGCAATGTGATACTGTATATATTAATACAAACGAGCATTATCGTGCTTCAGTTGAATTAGAAACTCGTGAAGATCGATTTACAAAGTGGTTGAAAGCAAAATACCCAGCACATTCAGCTGCAAAAAGCAATCCTATTTTACAACGTTTACGCTCTGTGAAAGAAGATGTAGAGATTGATTTAATTCAGAAAGCGTGCAACATCACAGAAAAAGGATTTAAACGTGTTCTAAACTTTGTAAAACCGGGAGTAATGGAATACGAAATTGAAGCAGAATATATTCATGAATTTATTAGAAATCGTTCAAAAGGTTTTGCTTACACACCAATAATTGCCTCCGGAAATAACGCCAACGTACTACATTACATTGAAAATAACCAAGAATGTAAATCTGGAGATCTAATTTTAATGGATGTTGGTGCTGAATATGCCAATTATGCCAGTGATATGACAAGAACAATTCCAGTTTCTGGTCGTTTTAACGAAAGGCAAAAAGCTGTTTACAATACGGTATTAAGAGTGAAAAATGAAGCTACTAAAATGTTAGTTCCTGGAACTCTTTGGGCTGATTACCATGTAGAAGTTGGCAAACTGATGACTTCAGAATTATTAAATTTAGGACTTCTAGATAAAGCTGATGTGCAAAATGAAGACCCTGAGTGGCCTGCTTACAAAAAGTATTTTATGCATGGTACAAGTCACCACATGGGACTAGACACACACGATTATGGTATTTTAACGGATCCGATGGTCCCTAATATGGTTTTTACAGTTGAGCCTGGAATTTATATTCCAGAAGAACGGTTTGGTGTTCGGTTAGAAGATGATGTTGTTATTCAAGAAACTGGCTCCCCATTAAATTTAATGAAAAATATACCTATTGAAGTTGAAGAGATTGAAAGCTTAATGAATGCATAAAAAAAGGTCGCTCAAATTGAGCAACCCTTAATTCAAAAACACTTGTATTATTAAAGAGTGACTAATTCAAATAAATAACTATTAAGTTTTTGAAGCGTTTTTATCTTGTTTTCAGTATCAACAAGCAAAGAAATATTATTTCGACTTCCACCGTAAGATATCATTCTTATTCTTACATCTTTAAGGATTTTAAATAGCTTGTGAGTACCTTCATGGTCAACTATCGCATGTCCAACCAAACAAATGATACTCTGATTTCTATCTATTTCTATACTTGCAAAGCTTTCTAATTCTGAAATAATTTGTTCTAAGTTTCTATCGTCATCAATTGTTAATGATACGGCTACTTCTGAAGTAGTAATCATATCTATTGATGTTTCATACGTTTCAAAAATTTCAAATACTTTTTTTAAGAACCCATGTGCTTGCAGCATACGTCCCGATTTTATTTTAATAGCAGTAATATTATCCTTTGCTGCAATGGCTTTTATACCAGTTTCAAAATGATTACCTGTTATAGAAGTACCTTTTGCTGAAGGCTCCATTGTATTTTTTAAACTCACAGGAATTCCATCTTCTCTTACAGGCAATACTGTTTGTGGATGCAAAATTTTAGCTCCAAAATAAGCTAATTCAGCAGCTTCATCAAATGACAAATCGGAAATGGGTTTTGTCCCTTCTACAAACCTAGGGTCATTATTATGCATACCATCAATATCGGTCCAAATTTGTACTTCTTCTGCTTTTATAGCAGCTCCTATAATTGTTGCAGTGTAATCGCTTCCTCCACGCTGCAAATTTGAAATCTCTCCATTATTATCTAAACAAATAAAACCTTGAGTAATGTATATTTCAGAGTTATTAGCGCTATTTAATACAGTATTTAAATTTTCTTTTATGTAATTAAATGAAGGTTCTTTATACGCATCAATCTTCATAAAGTCTAATGCCGACAATAAACTAGAATTTATGCCTTCTTGCTGTAAAAATGAATTAAATATGAAGGTTGACATTAACTCGCCTTGAGCCAAAATTTCATTTTCCATAACTTTAGAAAATGGCTTATATGTGCACTCAACTAAAAAATTAAAACGTTCAGAAATATACGTTTTGGTTACATCATTTAACGATTTATCAGATAAAAGTGCATCAATCACTGGTACATATTTCTCATGAAGTGCATTAATATCTTTTAAAGCTTTATCATTATTTAAAACCTTTATATCGTTTGCAATATCAACTAAACTATTTGTTGTACCTGACATTGCAGAAAGCACTACAATCTTCTTATTCCCATCGTTGATAATATTTTTAACGTTTGTTATATTCTCAACAGAACCTACAGAAGTGCCTCCAAATTTTAAAACTTTCATATTGTATATAATTTTACAGTGCAAATGTAAAATTCAAACGAAGAATTTAGATATTAATATAAAAAAAAGTTTATTTTTGCACAAATTGTTAAATATTTAACATGAAAACTGTTTCAAATTGTGTTGAAGACATTTTAATAACTCAACCTTACTTAGAAGAAGCTTTAGCTAGGAATATAATTAATTTTAGTGCTCTGGCTGTAGAACTTACAGAACCTATAAGTAAAATGCTCAAAAAAGATGTGAAACCTGGCGCTATAATGATGGCGTTGAGACGCTACAATCCTCCTCCTACTTTGGGTAATACTATAAAAATGAAGCGTGTTATTCAAAATTTGGGAGACATCACAGTACGCTCTAACCTCACAGATTTTACGGTTAAAAATTCATCTACATTGATTGATAATCATGCAAAAATATTAAATCGTATTAATCAAGAAGATAAACTATTTTACACTTTTACACGAGGCATCCATGAAAGCAATATAGTTGTTTCTAGCAGTTTGAACGACTTCGTAAAAGAGCATCTAAAAAACGAGTACTTTATTGTTATTCAAGAAAACCTATCAGCCATTAGCATTAACTTACCGCAGGATAATTCTAAAATTGCAGGTTTATATTATCACTTTTTTAAGAGATTAGCTTGGGAAGGTGTTGTTTTATATGAGGTACTATCTACTACAAATGAGTTTACTATTTTAGTTGAAGATGAATTTGTAGACAAAGCTTTTTCAGCGATTAAGAAAGTGAAATCTTAACTTTTTTTAAATAAATATTACAAATTAGAAAAGCCAATAAAGCTGGTAACACCCATCCAAAACTATATTCTGCAAAAGGAATGTATGCTATAATAGTTTTTAACATCTGAGACGGAAATATAAAACCAACAACATCAGGAATACTAAAAATTAAAGTTGCTAATACCACCAAGCGAAACACCATAACAGAAGCAAATTTTTCTGGAATCACATTTAGCAAAATCAAAACAATTGTTATTGGGTAAACAAGTAATAAAAAAGGGATAGCAATAATCACAATAGAATTAAAATCTAGCTGCCCAACAATAACACCTATAGCAGATGATAGTACTGCAGTTATTACATATGCCCTATGTGAGTTTCTAAACAATCCTTTAACATAGTCGGCAGTTCCAGTAACTATACCAACTGCAGTAGTAAAACATGCTAAGGCAATTAAAATACTTAAAATAGAATTTCCTAAATTACCTAGTGCAGACGTGCTTATTCCTCTAAGTAAATTAGCTCTCTGCATATCAGTACTTAAAGCTGTATTGAAATTAGTATCAGAACCAAAGAAGGCTCCTGTACTAATCAAACCCAAATAAATTAAAAATAAACCAAAACCCGCTATTATTCCTGAATGTTTAATTAACTTTTTCTTTTCTTCAAAGCTATAATCGAACTTGGTATTTATAGAGATAACAATTACAGCGCCCACAACCACTGAACCAATAGCATCAAAAGTTTGATACCCTTCTAAAATACCACTTAATAGAGAAAAATTATATGATGATGTATTTGTTTCTGAAGTTGATTTAAACAAGCTAATTATAATAACACACAAAAGCGCTAAGACTATAATAGGTGTTAAATATCTACCTATTAAGGTTAAAATTTTTGAACGATTTAACACAAAAACTAAAACCAATAAAAAGTAAACTATGCTCATTAATAAAGAATCAATACTAAAGTAAGGAGCTATTGCAATTTCAAAAGTTGCAGCAGCTGTTCTAGGAGAAGGTATTGATATAGCTATTAAATAAATAATAACACAATATAAAAGACTAAACTTTGGAGATACTTTTTTTCCAAAATCATATAAAGTACCCTGTAGTTTTGAATGCGTATATATGCCCAAAATAGGGACGCATACTGCTGTAAGTATAAACCCAACACTTACCCAAAACCAATTATCCCCAGCATTATATCCTAAAAATGGTGGAAGCAATAAATTTCCAGCTCCAAAAAACAGTGAGAACAATGCAAAGCTAGTTACTAATAATGCCTTAGTTTTTTTCATGTGATGATTTTATCTTTGCTCAAGATAAATTAATTATGGTTTTACAATATAAAGAAACATCTATTTTTTATACTGATGCAGGAAAAGGAGAGACTCTTGTATTTCTACATGGTTTTTTAGAAAACAATAGTATTTGGAAACCTTTTATTCCTGCTTTATCAAAAAAGAATAGAGTTATTTGTATTGACTTACTCGGACATGGTAAAACGGGATGCTTAGGATACATACATTCTATGGAACTTATAGCTGAAACCATAGAAGCTGTTCTAAACCACCTTAAAATAACAAAATGTTCAATTTTTGGACACTCCATGGGTGGTTATGTTGCATTAGCTTTTGCTGAAAACAACCCAAATAAGATTAAAGCTTTAACTCTCATTAATTCTACAGCTGAAGCGGACAGTATCGAAAAAAAACAAAATAGAGATAGGGCTATTCTTGCAGTAAAAAAAAATCATAAAACATTTATACAAATTGCAATTCCTAATTTATTCACATCAAAAAACAGATCAATTTTTTCAGATGAAATTGAACATTTAAAAAAAGAAGCTTTAAAAACCCCATTACAAGGTATCATAGCTGCTTTGGAAGGTATGAAAATTAGAAAAGATAGAACCCATCTTTTGTTAAATATAGCTTATAAAAAACAGATGATAATAGGTAAAAGAGACCCTATCTTGGATTATAAAATTTTAATTAATCAAACTAAAAACACTGAAGTTACAGTTGTTGAATTTCCAGATGGCCATATGAGTTTTATCGAAAATAAAGAAGAATTACTACAAAATATTTTGCATTTCATCGAATAATTAAGCTTTATGTCGATTATATTGTATTTGTTTTATAACTTTAAGTCCTCTTAATCAACTTTTAAAACTTAACCTATGCAAGATAAAAGTACTAGAAATACTTTCGTACCCAAAATATACTGTAGTATTTTTGGTCATGATTATCAAGTTACAAAACAAGTAACCCGCCACGTAAAAGAATATACTTGCACTCATTGCAAAAAACAATTAACCACAAGTAGTAATGGAAATTTAGTTGAACTTACTCCTAAGTTTAAAGAAATAAATGCCATTTTGGAACGCATACATCAATCTAGAATGAATCGTTCAAAGAAAAAAACATTCGCTTCATCGATTTATTAACTCTTTATTAACATTTTTGTTTCGTTTTTAATAAATTCACACCTCTCTCTAATAAATTATTAATATGCGAACAACATGAAGAATATACATTGTAAAGTATTTGGACACAACTACAAAATATCTAGACATGTAACCTATCATGTAAAAGAATACACCTGTCAAAATTGCAACAAGCAACTTACAACAAATGGCAAAGGAAATCTTACTGAGCTTACGCCTAAATTTAAAGAAATTAATGACGTTTTAGAACGTATACACCAAAAGAAAAACAGAATACGATTAAAAACTAAACAACCTAATAAAGGACTTCTCCTTTTTAGTCATTAAAACTCTTCCAACCCTGCGCTTTTAATTCTATTTTAGTATCGGCTCTCGTTACCAAGTGTTTACCAGCCGATTCCTCAGTTATAAAACCAATCACTGTTAAATTTGGATTGGCTTTAATTTTAGGATAATCTTTTTGACTTATAGTCATCAATAATTCATAATCCTCTCCTCCATTTAAAGCAACCGTTGTACTATCAATTTTAAACTCTTCACAAGCAGAAATCACTTGGGGATCTAAAGGAATTTTACTTTCATATAAGTCACACCCCACTTTACTTTGCTTACATATATGAAGTATTTCAGAGGACAAACCATCACTTATGTCTATCAGTGAAGTTGGTTTAACATCTAAATCTTTAAGCAATTTTACTATATCCTTTCTAGCTTCTGGTTTTAATTGACGCTCAATCATATAAGTATACATACTCAAATCAGGTTGATTAGTAGGATTCACTTTATACACTTCCTTTTCTCTTTCTAGCACTTGTAAGCCCATATAAGCACCCCCTAAATCCCCAGAAACTACCAGTAAATCGTTAGGCATCGCTCCCTTCCTGTAAACAACCTCATTTTTTGTAACCTCTCCTAATGCTGTGATAGAAATCAGCAACCCTGTAGATGAAGAAGTTGTATCTCCACCAACAACATCTACACCATAAATTTTTGCTGCTGTTTGAATTCCTTCATATAACTCTTCCAAAGCTTCTAGAGGAAATCTATTAGACACAGCAATGGAAACTGTAATTTGTGTTGCTTTTGCATTCATAGCATAAACATCAGATAAATTTACCATTACCGACTTATACCCTAAATGCTTTAGCGGCGCATAACTTAAATCAAAATGCACACCCTCAACTAACAAATCAGTTGTTAGCACCACTTGCTTATCTTTAAAATCCAATACAGCCGCGTCATCTCCAATACCTCTAATAGTAGATTTTTGGTTTATGTTAAAGTTTTTGGTAAGGTGCTCAATGAGGCCAAATTCGCCAAGATTCCCTAGATCTGTTCGTTGTTGATTTTTATCTTCTATCATAACTGCAAAAATAAGAAGGCTTTTTAATTTAACTTCCGTAATAAACCATTTAATTTTAATACGTTAAATTTGTGTAACTTGAGATAAGACACTGCAATATTACATATATATTCTACGTTTTATTTAAGCTATTGAAAAAGAAAAAAACTCTCCTTATGTCTAATTTAAAAAAAACAATAAAAGTTCTCCTATTTGCTTTTATTAGTTCAATAACAATTTATTCTTGTAATATTGAACCTGTAGAGCGTATATTTACATTAGACACAGATAATGACGGAATTTTAGATAATATTGATAACTGTATAAATACTCCAAACCCAAATCAGGAAGACAGTAACAATGATGGTATTGGAGACACTTGTAACTCGTCTTTAACAAACTCTCTTATAGAATGCAAAGGTGGTTTTGCTGGAATATTTCCATGTAGTGGCTATGATTTGCTAATCAACATGCCTGTAGAAACATTTGGTGCTGCAGAAGCAAATGATTCTTGGGGATGGACGGATCCTAACTCAGGAAAAGAATATGCACTTATTGCTACAGATAGAAATACGGCTTTCGTAGATATTTCAGATGTAGAAAACCCTATTTATTTAGGAAATATACCTACTGCAACAACATCCAGTCCTTGGAGAGATGTAAAGGTATACCAAAATCATGCGTTTATAGTTGCTGATAATAATACAGGAGAAGACAGTCATGGATTACAAGTATTTGATTTAACTCGACTAAGAAATGTAAACAATCCGCCTGAAATATTTATTCCCGATGCTCGTCTTGAAGAAATTGGACGAGCTCATAATGTGGTTATAAACGAGGATAGTGGTTACGCCTATACCGTTGGCGGAAATAGAAATTCCGTATATGCTGGCGGTCCTATCTTTATAAATATACAAAACCCTAAATCTCCAGTTATTGAAGGTGGTTTTGCTGAAGGTGGCTATTCACATGATGCCCAAGTTGTAACCTACAATGGACCCGATACGGATTACACAGGAAGAGAAATTTTAATTGGTAGTAATGAAAACGAAGTGGTTTTAGTAGATGTGACCGACAAAAGTAATCCAGTAAAAATTTCAACAATATCCTATCCTAATGTAAGATATGCGCACCAAGGATGGTTTACGGAAGACATGAGATATTTTATTTTAGGAGATGAACTTGATGAAATTAGAATAGGAAACAATACTAGAATTATCACTTTTGACTTCTCTGATTTAGACAACCCATTGTATCATTTTGATTATCTAGCATCCAATGCATCAATAGACCACAATGGTTACATCAAAGATAATCTCTATTTTCAAGCTAGTTACAGAGCTGGTTTACGTGTGTTAGATATTAGCAATATTGAAAATAAGACATATACTGAAATTGGATACTTTGATACATTTCCTGAAGACAATGCCACCGCATTTGACGGTGCTTGGAATGTATACCCTTACTTTGAAAGCGGAAACATTGTAATCAGCGATATCAACAGAGGGCTTTTTGTAGTTAGAAAAAGTAACTAATTCTTCTACTTAAGAATGAAAATTAAAAGCCCACATCAATATTATTCGTTTTTACTAGTTATCATATTTTTATTTAACTGTTCAAATAATGATGATACTAGCACAAAACCCATAATTTTAAAAAACACAAGTTTTGTAAAAACAATTGGTGGCAGTCTAAATGAAAGCGCACAATCTGTTACTGAAACTATAGATGGTGGCTATGCAATTTTAGGGTATACACAAAGTAATGATGGAGATATTGACAACAAAACAAATCAATCTTTTGATTTTTGGCTTTTAAAATTCGATAAAGATGACACATTACAATGGCAAAAAACCTATGGAGGAACGGGAGATGATAGAGGTCAAGATATCATTCAAACACAAGATGGAGGCTATGCGGTTTTAGGATATAGCAAGAGTGCAGATGGCGATCTTAGTGAAAATGCTGGAGCTAATGATTTTTGGATCTGTAAACTCAATACATCTGGTAACATATCTTGGCAAAAATCTTATGGTTTTTTAGGAGCAGATATAGGCTATGCTTTAACAAAAACAAATGACAATGGCTATTTAATTACTGGAGTTTTAGATGTATCTGCTTCTAATGGTCAAGGCAATAGCAAATCAAATGGTACCCTTCATGCTGGAGGCGATTATTGGGTAATAAAACTTAATGCTAACGGACAGAAAGAATGGAGCAAATTTTTTGGAGGCACTTTTACAGATACACCCTATGATGTAATTCAAACTCCTAATAATAATTATATAATTGTTGGCTCATCAGATAGTGATGATGTAGACATAAAAAACAACAAAGGCGCTTATGATTTTTGGATAGTAAATATTTCCGAAAACGGTAATTTACTTTGGGAAAAATCCTTTGGAGGCTCTGAAATTGATGAAGCCTGGGGCATCATATTATCTAACAATGGAAATTTAGTTATCGCTGGAGATACGAGAAGTAACAACCAAGATATATCTGAGAATAATGGTGCTGCTGATATTTTTGTTATCAAAATTACACCAAACGGGGACTTAATTTGGAATAAATCTTTTGGAGGCACCAATTTTGATGCAGCACAATCTATTTCAAAAACATCAGATGGAGGCTTTGTAATATCAGGAAACTCAAGGAGTTCAAACATAGACCTTACAAATAACAATGGACAAAATGATGCATTAGTTATAAAACTCAACAGTGCAGGAAATTTAGAATGGCAAAAAACTATTGGAGGCTCCAATATAGATTTGGCTTTTGACGCTACTGAATTGAATGATGGATCTATAATTATTGTTGGAGAATCCAGCAGTTCAGATATAGATATTTCAGCAAATAAAGGTTTTTCAGACCTCCTTATTTTTAAAATAAAAGAATAATTACCATGAAAAGATTTAGTGCAACAATTATATTACTCATCATATTATTTTTATCATGCGACGATACTAATAGCGAAACAATGGCGAGTACAAGCATTGTTTTTAACTTTACCCATTCATGGGATGACACTACTATTAGTAATACAGATTTCAATACTATAAAGTTTATTAATGCTAATGGCGAGAATTTAAGCATTTCTAAACTACGTTATCTCATATCTGGAATTACATTTGTTGGAAATTCTGGAGAAGAGTTAAATTTAAACGCATATAATTTAGTTGATCTAACAAACAACTCAAGTTTAAGGTATGAATTACAAAATGCTATACCCTCTGGAAGTTATAAAAATGTAAAATTTACCTTTGGTTTTAATAATGAAGATAATTACAACAACTACCAAGACTTAAATTCAGCGTCTTGGAATGTACCAGAAATGCTTGGTGGAGGATACCATTACATGCAATTAGAAGGTAAATTTATAGATAATACTAGCTCTGAAACAGGTTATGCATATCATGCTATAAGAGCAGTTGATATCACAGGAAACACCCCTGTTTTTCAAGATACATTCTTCGATATTAATTTAGGTGATATAGAAATCTCAAATAACACAACTATAAATATTGATATGAATGTTGCCGAATGGTTTAAAACCCCAAACAAATGGAATTTAAATCAACTTAATAGTGCTCTTATGCCAAATTTTGATGCACAAATTTCAATGTTTGAAAATGGCCAAAATGTATTTAAATTAACTTCGGTAGATTAAATTTTTTTGAATAAATATGTTTTAAATATCATTTTGCTGATAAGCTTCATTTGTATTTCCTGTTCAAATGAAAACATAAAAGAATATAAACCTAAACCAGTTGCGTTAGAAGTCCCTAAGTTATTCGAAGACAATATCATTGCTCCTATTATACCTAGTGATAACCCACAAACACAAGAAGGTATAGCCTTAGGAAAAAAACTATTCTTCGATCCTATTCTATCAGGAAACAACACACAAGCTTGTGCTGATTGCCATACACCAGAAAATGCATTTAGTGATACTTCAAGATTCAGCGATGGTATTGATGGAAGTTTAGGCAAAAGAAATTCTATGCCGTTATTTAATCTGGCTTGGAATTACGATGAAAAATTCTTTTGGGATGGCAATGCTTTCAGCTTGGAGCAACAAGCCTTTATTCCTGTTACTGATCCTTTAGAAATGAAAAGCACATGGCCAGAAGTAGAACAAAAACTCCAACAACACCCAGAATACCCATTGTTATTTGAACAAGCTTTCAATACTTCAAAAATAGACTCCACGTTAGTAGTAAAAGCTATTGCTCAATTTGAACGAACCTTAATTTCAGCTAATTCAAAATTTGATAAATTTCTTTTAGGTAAAATAGAGTTATTACCTGAAGAACTGAACGGTTTTGACGTATTCATGGATGAAGCTAAAGGGGATTGTTTTCATTGTCATGGTAGTGACAAAAATCCGCTTTGGACTGATAATGCATTTCATAACAATGGGTTAGACGAAACATTTAAAGATTTAGGATTAGGAGCTATAACAGGAGACCCAGCTGATAATGGAAAATTTAAATCCCCTTCACTTAGAAATTTAGTATTTACAGCTCCTTATATGCATGATGGTAGATTTAATACTTTAGAGGAAGTTATTGATCATTATAGTGAAGGTTTAAAAAACTCCTCTACAATAGATCCTCTTATGAAAAAAGTAGCCCAAGGAGGAGTTCAACTTTCTGCGAAAGATAAATCAGATTTAAAGGCGTTCTTGATGACACTTACTGACTATGAGTTCATAAATTAAATACAATTATTCTTATTTTACTTGTACGTAAATTTTTATTTAAATACTTTTTTTACTATATTAACATAATATAATGTTAATAAAGATCATGCTCCCTAAGCAAAATATCAATCTTTTTTGTGTAATGTATGGACACAATTATGTACGTATATCAGACGGAAAAGATGAGTCACAATCTAGGATAGTCTGTAAAACATGTGGAAAGCTTTTTTGTTTTAACTCTACGGATAATATTGTAGAAAAGCAAAAATTTAAAAAAGCGGTTTAATATATAAGGCTGGTTTAATAATTAATTTTTTATTTGTATTTCATCGAATAATTTAGCTTTTCAGCGTTAATGTAATTTTTTTTATGCATCTTTATGTTCCCAATCTCCCAAAGAACAATGATGCAAGAAAAACCTACTAATCGTTTTTGCGCCATGTTTGGTCATAACCTGAAACATGTTGCAGATATTGATCATGAAACAGTCGAACTAGTCTGTAAATCCTGCCACGAACACTTCATCTACACAAAAAACGACCATTTGGTAAGCGTTCCTGTATTAAAGAAAAACAATCAACTTGATAGTTACTTTAAACCCAAAAAAGCCTCTTCAAGATTACACAAATACTTTGGACTGTAGGATACTAAAATTAAATTATCTAGAGTAGATTTAGACTAACAATAACAATCATTAGTTAATCTAATAATTAGCATAACAAAAACCTATCAAACTATATGCTAATATAATGTTAGGTTATTCGAAATTCCCTGACTTATATCGTATATTTGTGCTCTATTTAGAAATTGTCTCAACACACTAATCAAGACAACACTAAATTTAACAAACAAAATAATATGATAAAAGTCTCTGATACAGCTAAAAAGAAAGTGATTGAGCTTATGACCGATGACGGCTATAATGCATCAACAGACTATATTAGAGTAGGTGTAAAAAGTGGAGGTTGTTCAGGCTTGTCTTACGATTTAAAATTTGATAAAGAACAACAAGAGGATGATAAAGTTTTTGAAGATAATGGTGTAAAAATCATTGTAGACAAGAAGAGTTTTTTATACTTAATTGGCACTACTTTAGAATATTCAGGAGGATTAAACGGAACTGGATTCGTTTTCAACAATCCTAATGCTAACCGAACTTGCGGTTGTGGAGAATCATTTTCATTATAAAACAATAAAAGCATATGTCGAAGTATACAGAAGATGATCTTCGTGAGGAGCTAAAAACCAAAGAGTACGAATATGGTTTTTACACAGATATAGAGTCTGAAACATTCCCTAATGGTTTGAACGAAGATATTGTTAGGGCTATTTCACATAAAAAGGAAGAACCAGAATGGATGACAGAATGGCGTTTGGAAGCATTTCGTGTTTGGAAAGCAATGGAAGAACCAGAATGGGCAAACGTTAATTACGAAAAACCAGATTTTCAGGGTATTTCTTACTATTCCGCACCAAATAGCAAGCCAAAGTATGATAGTTTAGATGAAGTAGACCCAGAATTATTAGCCACTTTTGAAAAGTTAGGGATTTCTTTGGATGAACAAAAGAAATTAGCAGGTGTCGCTATGGATGTTGTAGTAGATTCAGTTTCTGTAGCAACAACATTTAAGAAGACCTTGGCGGAACAAGGGATTATTTTTATGAGTATATCAGAAGCTATAAAAGAACACCCTGAACTTGTAAAAAAATATATTGGTACTGTTGTTCCACAAAAAGATAACTTCTATGCAGCTTTAAATTCGGCTGTATTTAGTGATGGTTCGTTTTGTTATATTCCAAAAGGGGTAAAATGCCCTATGGAATTATCAACATATTTTAGAATAAACCAAGCAGGAACAGGACAATTTGAAAGAACCTTGGTAATTGCTGACCAGGGCAGTTACGTAAGCTATCTAGAAGGTTGTACAGCTCCAAGTCGAGATGAAAACCAATTACACGCAGCTGTAGTTGAACTTATTGCCTTAGACGATGCCGAAATAAAATATTCTACGGTACAAAACTGGTTTCCTGGAAATGCAGAAGGAAAAGGAGGGGTTTACAATTTTGTTACTAAACGTGGATTATGTGAAACGAACGCCAAAATCTCATGGACTCAAGTTGAAACAGGTTCTGCTGTGACATGGAAATACCCAAGTTGCGTATTAAAAGGTGATAATTCTGTAGGAGAGTTTTATTCCATAGCAGTAACTAATAATTACCAACAGGCAGATACAGGAACTAAAATGATTCACTTAGGAAATAACACGAAATCAACAATCATCTCCAAAGGTATTTCAGCAGGTAAATCACAAAATAGTTATCGTGGATTAGTACAGGTTAACTCAAGAGCCGAAAATGCGCGTAATTTTTCACAATGCGATAGTTTACTAATGGGTAATGAGTGTGGTGCACATACATTCCCTTATATAGAAGCAAAGAATAAATCTGCTAAAATAGAACACGAAGCAACAACTAGTAAAATTGGAGAAGACCAAATTTTCTATTGTAACCAACGTGGTATTGATACCGAAAAAGCAATTGCTTTAATAGTGAATGGCTTCAGTAAAGAGGTACTTAACAAATTACCTATGGAATTTGCTGTGGAAGCTCAAAAATTGTTAGAAATAAGCTTAGAAGGAAGTGTAGGTTAAACACACCTGCAAGGTTTTGGTAACCTTGTAGATCTTATTAAAATTATAATGAAAAAATTACTTTTTATCACATTAATTGTCGCGACAGCTATAAGCTGTAAAAAAGAGGTTAAGTCAGAAAAAAAAGAAGTTGAAACAACTGCTGAGAGCTCTGAAAGAACCGCTAAACAAAGTGACGGATTAACACTTTTAAAAGGAGATTTTGTATATCATGGTGGCGCAGCTGTTTTACAAACACATGCCGAAATATACGGTGTACTACCAGTAAATAAATTTGAAGAGTTAAGTAGAAAAGCAGAAGCATTTAAAACTGAACCAACCGATATGGTTCAAGTAGAAATACGAGGTAAAATCACAAACGAAAAGCACGAAACCATTCTTTGGGAAAATAAGGTTGAAGTTGTTGAAATCATCAATGTAAAACCTATTGATGACACCAAAAATAATATTGTAAAACTAGGAAGCTAAAAGCTATGTTGAAAATAAATAATTTACACGCAAGTGTTGAAGATAAAAGCATTTTAAAAGGTATTAACCTTGAAGTAAAACCAGGTGAGGTACACGCCATCATGGGACCAAACGGTTCTGGGAAAAGTACACTAGCATCTGTTATAGCTGGAAGAGAAGACTATGAAGTAACTGAAGGTAATATCATTTTTGATAACGAAGATATTGAAGAATTAGCTGCTGAAGAACGAGCACACAAAGGCGTCTTTTTATCATTTCAATACCCAGTAGAAATACCTGGAGTATCAGTAACCAATTTCATGAAAACTGCTATTAATGAATCACGTAAAGCAAGAGGTTTAGAAGAAATGCCTGCAAAAGACATGCTGAAATTAATACGTGAAAAATCAGAGCTTTTAGAGATTGACAGAAAGTTTTTATCACGTTCCTTAAACGAAGGTTTTTCTGGAGGAGAAAAAAAACGAAACGAGATTTTTCAAATGGCAATGCTAGAACCAAAATTGGCTATACTTGATGAAACCGATTCTGGGTTGGATATTGATGCACTACGTATCGTTGCAAATGGTGTAAATAAACTAAAAAGCAAAGACAATGCAGTTGTAGTAATTACACATTACCAGCGTTTATTAGATTATATAGTACCTGATTTTGTACACGTTTTACATAACGGTAAAATTGTAAAATCTGGATCAAAAGAACTAGCGCACGAGTTAGAAGCGAAAGGTTACGACTGGATAAAAGAAGAAGTTGGCGCTTAGATAGTCGCAGTAATCAGCCTCAGTTGGCAGTTGCCTACTCGAAACTGATATTCAACAATTTTAAAAAAGTAAACAGTCGTTTTAGTTTTTTTACTGAAAACTGAGACTGCGACTGAAAACTGAAGAAAATGGATTTAAAAGAAAAATTAGTATCATCATTTCTAGCATTCGAAAATAAAGTAGATATAGATGCTTACGCTCACGATGTGAGATCTGATGCTATCAAAATATTTGAAGAAAAAGGCTTTCCTTCTAAAAAGGACGAAGCTTGGAAATACACGTCTTTAAATACTATTTTAAAAGAAGATTACAGCGTTTTTCCAAAGCAAGAAAATGCCTTAGAATATCATCAAGTAAAAAAGTATTTTATACATGACATTGATACGTACAAGATTATTTTCATTGATGGGAAATACTCATCGCACTTATCGCAAACTACACATGATGGTATTGATGTATGTTTAATGTCTGCAGCTTTAAGCAAACCAAAATATCAACTAATAATAGAGAACTATTTTAATAAAGCTGCCGAAAAAGATAGCCTATCTGCATTAAACACAGCATTTTCTCAAGAAGGTGCATACATCCATATTCCTAAGAATAAAGTGGTTGAGAAGCCGATACAAATCATTCATTTTTCAACAGGAAACGAATCGGCAACTATGCTACAACCTCGTAATTTGGTTGTAGTGGATGAGAATTCTCATGTACAAATTATAGAACGTCATCAAAGTTTAACAGATAACCCTGTACTAACAAATAGCGTTACTGAAATTTTTGCAAACAAACGCGCTATTGTAGATTATTACAAAATCCAAAACGATAAAGAAACTGCCTCACTTATTGATAATACATTTATTAAACAAAAAAGAGAAAGTTTAGCATCAGTACACACCTTTGCTTTTGGTGGAAAACTTACTAGAAACAATTTAAATTTTTACCAGAACGGAGAACGTATCGATTCTACACTTAAAGGCATAACCATTATTGGTAAAAAACAACATGTAGACCATAATACTTTGGTTCATCATATAGAGCCTAATTGCGAGAGCCATCAAGACTATAAAGGTATTTTTGGCGACCGATCTACAGGCGTATTTAACGGCAAAGTTGTTGTAGAAAAAGAAGCGCAAAAAACCAATGCTTTTCAGGCTAATAACAACATTTTAGTTAGTGACAAGGCAACAATTAATACAAAACCTCAACTAGAAATTTTTGCAGACGATGTAAGATGTTCTCACGGTTGTACAATTGGTCAGCTAGACGAAAGTGCCATGTTTTATATGCGTTCGCGCGGTATTCCAGAGAAAGAAGCCCGTGCACTTTTAATGTTTGCTTTTAGTAACAACGTGCTTGAATCCGTTAAAATTCCAGAACTCAAACAGCGTATCACTAAAATTATCGCGAATAAGTTGGGCGTAAATATCGGATTCGACCTTTAAAATTTTTATTTTAAGATTATGTCCCGCTATCCGCTATGTTTAATGTAGAAACCATACGACAAGACTTCCCGATACTTTCTCGTAAAGTAAATGGAAAACCGTTGGTGTATTTTGATAATGCTGCAACATCGCAAACACCTCAACAGGTAATTGATGTTATTGTAGACTATTATTCTAACTACAATGCTAACATACATCGTGGTGTACATACATTAAGCCAAGAAGCTACCGATTTATACGAAGCCGCAAGACATAAAATACAAGCGCATTTTAATGCAAAACACGCACACGAAATAATTTTTACATCTGGTACCACACACGGTATTAATTTGGTTGCCAATGGCTTTTCATCATTCTTAAAAAAAGACGATGAAGTCATAGTTTCTGCCCTAGAACATCATAGTAATATAGTGCCATGGCAAATGCTGTGCGAACGCACAGGTGCTATTTTAAAGGTTATTCCCATGAATGAAGATGGCGAATTAATCCTTTCAGAATTTGATGCGCTACTGTCTAAAAACACAAAATTGGTATTTGTAAACCATGTATCTAATGCATTAGGAACCATAAATCCTATTGAGTATATCATCAAAAAATCACATGAGGTTGGAGCAGCAGTACTAATAGATGGTGCACAATCCACTCCGCATATTGTTCCAGATGTACAAGCACTTGATGCTGATTTTTACGTAACCTCTGCCCATAAAATATGCGGACCAACAGGTGTTGGAATGCTTTATGGGAAAGAAGCTTGGTTAAAAAAATTACCGCCCTACCAAGGTGGTGGCGAGATGATTGACGAAGTTACTTTCGAAAAAACAACCTATGCCGATTTACCTCATAAGTTTGAAGCTGGAACTCCAAATATCTGTGGAGGTATAGCTTTTGGTGCCGCTATAGATTATATGAATAATGTAGGTTTTGAAAATATATCAGTTTACGAAACTGAGCTTTTAACCTATGCTACAGAAAAACTGTTAGAGATAGAAGGCCTAAAAATCTACGGTACTTCAGATAAAAAAACCTCAGTTATTTCCTTTAATATAGAAGATATTCATCCTTACGATGTGGGCACAATTTTAGATAAACTGGGAATTGCTGTTAGAACTGGGCATCACTGTGCGCAACCTATCATGGACTTTTACAAAATTCCCGGTACCATTCGCGCATCTTTTTCATTTTATAATACAAAAGCAGAAATTGATGCTTTAGTTGAAGGGGTTAAGAAAGCTAAAATGATGCTATCTTAATCTTTGGCTTCTTTTTTGTAGATTCATCTTAAATTAAATTACAATGAAAGCTATAATACTAGTTTTTAGTATGATAACACTACGCTGTTGTTGGGGACCAACAGAATACCAACTTATGCAGCAATTACAAAACGACGATACAATTTTGAAAACTCTAAATGGCACATACAATATTAATACCTTAAACCAAATAGAAGTTTCCGATTTTAAGCTTACAGTTTCTTTTGATAATAACACTAAAAAAGTTTCTGGATTTTCAGGTTGTAATCGCTTTTTTGGAACATATACTTTAAATGAAAACACATTAAAATTTAGTCCATTAGCATCAACAAAAATGTTGTGTCCCGAAGACAAAAACAATATGGAAACTGAGTTGTTAAAGACATTCAATGAAGCGGATAAGGTATTCTTTTATAAAAATGGTTTTACCCTATTTAATAAAAAGAAAACTTTACTTTCAGCTAGTAAAGTTGATAAAAAAATCAGTTTTGAATATACTGCAACTTCAAGAGGATCTTATAAACAAATCAACATAAAAAAAGACACTATTCTACTTTCAAAAAAAAGAAAAGGAAATTCTTTGAAGCTGCCTTGTGACACATTGTACTGGCAAAAATTAATCAAACTAAGTAATACTATAAATATTGAAAACATATCTAACCTTACATCCCCTAGTAAAGCCTTTCAATATGATGGAGCTCCATTAGCACATCTTAAAATAACTTTAAACGGAACTACTTACGAATCTGTTCCCTTCGATCACGACAATCCACCAAAAGAAATTGAGCCTTTAGTTAAAGAAATCTTATCATCTATTGAAAACATTGAATAGCAACATTTCTTGTTGTATTTTTGTATAAAATTGAACGTATGAGTATTGAAGACATTCAAAACGAAATTATAGACGAATTCTCAATGTTTGACGATTGGGAAGAGCGTTACCAATATATGATTGATTTAGGGAAAGAATTACCCTTAATTAACGACCAATATAAAACTGATAGCAATATTATAAAAGGCTGTCAAAGTAAAGTTTGGGTGCATGCAGAAATGGATGATGACAAGGTAGCTTTCACAGCAGATAGTGATGCTATAATTACCAAAGGTATAATTGCGATTTTGATAAGAGTATTTTCAAATCAACATCCAAAAGATATTATTGATGCTGATACCGATTTTATTGATAAAATAGGCTTAAAAGAGCATTTGTCTCCTACTCGCGCCAATGGATTAGTGAGTATGGTTAAGCAATTAAAAATGTATGCTATAGCATACCAAACACAACTTAATTAGTTTATGTGTTGATTCGTTTAATCGTTGATGCGACAATTAAACACTTAAACAAATAAACGATTAAACAAATTAAAGAAAATGAGTAAAGAAATAGATACAGCCGAATTAGGCGAAAAAATAGTAAACGTTTTAAAAACAATTTACGACCCTGAGATACCAGTTGACATTTATGAATTGGGATTGATTTATGATGTTTTTGTTAATGAAGATTACGACGTAAAAATACTAATGACTTTAACTACACCTAATTGTCCAGTAGCAGAAACACTACCTCTGGAAGTTGAGGAGAAAGTAAAATCATTAAACGACGTAAATGATGCAGAAGTAGAGATTACGTTTGACCCTCCTTGGACACAGGATTTGATGAGTGAAGAAGCTAAATTAGAATTAGGGATGCTTTAAGATTGGAAAAGTTACCAGTCACAACCTAAGTTTTCAGTAAATACAACTTAACAAAGCACTTTTGAAAGACGAAATCATAAATCGCGTAGCGAACAGTAAATTAATCACTTTAGATCTTGAGGATTTTTATCCTGAGGGCAAACGTGTACTATTCGATATAAAAGACTGGTTGTTTGAAGGTTTTGTACTTCGAGAAAAAGATTTCAGGTCTCAAGTTTCTGAATTTAATTGGAGTCAATATCAAGATAACTACATCGCGTTAACTTGTAGCACTGATGCTATTATTCCAGGTTGGGCCTATATGTTGCTAAGCATTAACTTAGAACCTTATGCTAAAAAGGTAATTATTGGTAATTTAGAACAACTAGAAACATCTATTTATCAAGATATTATTACAAATCTAAATATTTCAGAATACGAAGGAAAACCTATTATTATTAAGGGTTGCGCTAACAAACCCGTACCTCAAAACGCATATATTATGCTATCCAATAAGCTTAAACCCATAGCTAAATCTATTATGTATGGAGAAGCTTGTTCTTCCGTTCCTCTATACAAAAAGAAATAAAATTTGTGACTTTATTCTTCTAAAAGCGTCTAAAGTTTAGTTATGTTCAAAAGCCTTTTTGAATTAACATTTGTTAAAATTAATATATATTTGCCCACATTTTAAAAACTAAACAATGATGAAAAAACTATTATTTTTCGCAATTTTATTACTTAGTGTATCTGTAATTGAAGCACAAACAAAAGAAGAATTAGAAAAACAAAAAGCTGAAAAACAAGCAGAAGCTGATGCAGCACAAGCCGAAGCTAATGCTATTCAAGCTCAAATAGACGCACTCCCAGGATGGAGGACTGGAGCTTTTGGTGTTATTGGCGGGAGTTTATCTAACTTTAACAACTGGTATGCTCAAGGCGCTCCAAATAACTCTTCTGGAACTATAGGTTTTACCCTCAATGGATTCGCAAATTTAATTCAAGAGAATTTTTTCTGGAGAAACGCCTTAACTACAAATTTAAATTGGACAAAACTTGATAATAAAGATATCAATACTGATAGTGATAGTTTTGAACCAACTACTGATGTCTTCAATTTATCATCTTTATACGGTAGAAATATTGCTAAAAATTTAGCAGCTTCTGCTTTATTAGAATATAGAACAACAATACTTAATAACTTTAACGATCCTGGATATTTAGACCTTGGTATCGGTGCTACGTGGACTCCAATTGAAAACTTAGTAGTGGTTGTACATCCATTAAACTACAACTTTGTATTTGCTGATGATGATACTATTTTCGAATCATCTTTGGGTGCTAAAATTGTTGCTGATTATACAAGACAAATTGGTGCAGTATCTTTTAAAACAAACCTGTCTGCCTTCCAAAGTTACAAATCTAGTGATTTATCTAATTGGACATGGACCAACTCATTTAGCTACACGCTTTGGAAAATGATTGGTGTTGGTTTTGATTTTGGTTTGAGAAACAACAAGCAAGAAGCCTTGAACTATTCTAGAAATATATTAGGAAATGCTGGAGAAACGTTTGATAGTGTTGATAATGACTTACAAACATATTGGACACTTGGTTTAAGCTACAAGTTTTAATAACTCATAGAGGCTTTATAGCACTGAAAAAAGCTAAATAAAAAGCGCTTCCCTTTCTTAGGAAGCGCTTTTTTAATGTGGTTTTTAAGGTAAACTTATTAAACTGTAACAACACTGTTTTCAGCACCAGCATAATCATTCCAAGCATAAGCATCAGCAGCAGCATCATTTACATACTCGCCATCTACGATGTATTTATACTCATAAGAATTATCTTTTTCTAAATCTACAGTAGCTTTAAATGTGCCGTTTTTTAATTTTTTAAGAGGTGCTTTTTTAACGTTCCAGTCATTAAAACTTCCTACAACAACAGCTTTCTTTGCTTCTGGAGCTTCAATAGAAAATGTTACTTTACATATAGGTTTACTCTTTAAATACTGTTTTTTAATAGCCATAATATAAGTGTTTAATTATGAAACAAATTTATAAAAGATTGTTATGTCATCTACATTTAAAGGGCTTATATCTAAAGAATTATCAATTTGTTAATATGCACTCTGTTTAATTTACAGTATGCAAAAAAACAAGAGCAAAATTAAGGTATTAACAATAAAAAAATATTGTTTTATACTGATTTACAGAGCTTTCCAAACTAAAACGTTTTCGTTTTTCTTATTATAGGTTTCTCCAAAAAAGCTTTAACTTTACCCTTTTAATATACGATATGTTCGGGAAGAAAAAACAACAACCGCAAATTGACAGAGAACAACTTCAACTCATTGAAAATGCTCAAAAACGCGTTAAGCAAAAGAAACGTTTGTATGCGCATTTTGTTTTGTTTCTAATAGGTTGTGTATTACTTATAGTTGCCAATACAGTTTTAGGTATTGGAAAAGATTTTACTGTTGCTGGTATCAATTGGTTTGTATATGCTATTTTAATTTGGTTTTTCTTGCTTTTATACCATCTGTTCAACGTATTTGTTACAAATAAGTTTATGGGCAAAGCTTGGGAACAAGAACAATTAGAAAAATTAGTATCAAAACAACAACAACGTATTGATAAATTGAAAGAAAGCTTTAGAAAAGAAGACGAATTAAAAGCGAAAAGTGAAGTATTTAATGAGATGAATCCTGCAAAACAAGAATTATCTAAAAAAGACTCTGAACTTACAATTATTGTTGCTGCTGCCGAGAACGATGCTATAGGTTTAGGCAATAAGCTAATTTGGCATTTAAGTGACGACTTAAAACGTTTTAAAGCGCTAACAAGTGGACACCACATTATAATGGGAAGAAAAACTTTTGAAAGTTTTCCTAAACCACTCCCCAATAGAACTCACGTAGTAATTACAAGACAAAAAGATTATAAAGCCCCAAAAGACGTTATTATTGTTCATTCTATAGAAGATGCCATTGATGCTGCAAAAAATGACACCCAGCCTTATATAATAGGAGGTGGTCAGATTTACAAACAAGCCTTGGATAAAAATTTAGCAGATAAAATTGAATTAACGCGTGTGCATCAAAGTTTTGAAGCTGATGCCTTTTTTCCTAAAATAGATAGGTCTGCTTGGAAGGAAACAAACAATGTTTTTAACAAAAAAGATGCAGATCATGATTACGAATTCTCTTTTATAACTTATGAAAGAGTATAATTAGACAAAAACGTCAAGACAGTTCTAACATTATATTTTTCAATCTACTTACTAGCTCTACAGCTTCGTCTTCATTGTAACTAGCAAATCCTATTCTTATAGCATTATGGTTTAAATTAGCCATATCATATCGCTGCCATTCAGGAATAATCAACTTATGTTTTAATGCTATTTCTGTAACCTTATTCCATGAATACGATTTATTGAGTATTGCCCAAATTGCCATACCACCTTTGGGAATTTGAAATGACAAGTAATCATCCAATTCGGCCTTTAAAAGCTTACAAAAAAAGTCTCTTCGCGTCTTATATATTTTAGTTACTTTATTAATATGCCTATCTAAATTTCCTTCTTTAATAAAACTTGCAAACGTAAGTTCTAAAATGGCATCACCTTGTCTATCAACAAACCGACGCAATTTGGCACATTCATCAACAAAATCTTTCGAAGCTACCAAATACCCAACTCTGTAGACAGGAGCAACTGTTTTACATACCGAACCCACATAAATTACATTACCATTAATATCATGACTCGCTAATGGTAAAATGGGAGCATGATTATAATTAAAATCGTAATCGTAATCATCTTCTATAATTGCAAATCCATACGTTTTAGACAGATTTAAAAGATGTATTCGTCTTTGTGCAGATAGTGTTACAGTAGTTGGGTGATGATGATGAGGTGTAGTATACACAGCACGTACGTTATATGTTTTGGCAAGGGTTTCAATTTCTTTGGTATCTAACCCATCTTTATCTACCCTAACTCGCAATAATTTTGCATTTGCATATTGAAAAGTAGTATCAGCTGAACTATAATTAGTTTCTCCTATCACTATATAACCAGATGTTTCAATTAATAACTGAGACGCCAAAAACATTCCCATTTGACTCCCTCTGGTTATTAAAATATTGTCAATCGTAATATTTAAGCCTCTTGTTATATTTAGATAATCTACCAAAACCTCACGCAATGTAGCATTACCATAAGTGGTACCATACCCCATATAATCCCGCACATATTTTTTATTTGATAGTTTTCTATATAGTGTTGCTATCTCATTTACTGGAGCTAACCTCTCATCAGAAACACCATCATTAATATATATATAGTCTTTATCAAAGTGTTGAGGAAAGACTCTATTTAAAAATAAAGCTTTGCGAAACTGAAAACCTGATTGTCTAGCTCTCGCATTAGGCCTATCGTTTACCCATTGCTGCTGTAATACAGGTACATCCTCATTAACATAAGTCCCTTTTTTCACTATGCTTTTTACCCAACCTTGTAAAGCTAATTCTTCATAGCTCGCTACTACCGTTTGTCTATGTACTCCAATTAATTTAGATAAAGTCCTACTACTGGGTAATTTAGCGTTTGCTATTAATGTTCTAGCTTTTATTAAATCTATAAATTGATTAGTTAACTGAATATGTAAAGCCTGTTTACTACTTCTATCAATTCTTAACAAGGTTTTATATGGAATCATATCTGGACTATTAATAAAATTAAAACTGGACCAATTTAATAGTCCACTAAACTACTAATTTTGTTCCATATAAAATCAATCATCAAAAACGAACAGTTATGTCTACTTACAATGTATCCCCTTTAAATAAAGTAAAACGAGGACCTAATAGAGCAATGTATGATGTTGAAGAAATTAATAAAATAATAGACTCTGGATTCATTGCCCATGTTGCTTATAATTACAACGGAAAAGCTATATGCATACCAATGGCATACGGAAGAATTGAAAATAAAATATATCTTCATGGTTCTCTTAAAAACAGAATGCTACTTGCTCTTTTAGAAGCAAGAGAAGCTACCTTAACCATAATGCATTTAGATGGTTTAGTATTGGCACGTTCGGGATTTCATCATTCTGTAAATTACAGATCAGTAACCCTATTTGCCTCCGTACAAAAAATTGATAATGCTAAAACAAAGGAAGTAGCTTTAAAATGTGTAATGGACTATATGATCCCAAACAGATGGGATAGCTTACGTACTATGAATACTAAAGAGTTTAATAGCACATTAGTTCTAGAGCTTGAAATACAAACAGCATCTGCCAAAGTTAGAGCTGAAGGTGTTAATGATGAAAAAATGGATCTTGAACTTCCTATTTGGGCAGGTATTATCCCTATAAAACAAATAGCGGAAGCTCCAATAAACGATGCACTTTTAGCAGAGGATGTAGATATGCCACAACATATTACTAATTATTATACAACCCATAAACCTTAAATTAATGCAAGTAAAAGATTTAAAATTTATACCAAAATTTTACGATAGATATATCAATCTTGTTGATAATGATATTGACCTATTAAGCGGATTAAAAGATAATATCTCACTTTTTGATAACTACAAAGAAGCTTTAATTGAACACCAAAACTTACGCTACCAAGCTGAAAAGTGGACACCAAAAGAACTATTACAGCACGTTATAGATACAGAACGTATTTTTTGTTACCGTGTGCTGGCTATTTCAAGAAGTGAGCCTAAAAACATTATGGGGTTTGATGAAAACCAATATGCAAAAAACTCTAGAGCAAACAGTCGTACCATTGATAGTTTACTTAATGAATTTCGGTTAGTAAGACAAGCCACAATAGCGCTGTTTGAAAGTTTAGATGCATCTACATTACATCTAACAGGTATATGCTCAAACATCAAGATTAGTTCAGGTGCTTATGGATTTATAATGATAGGACATACCATACATCATCTAAATATTTTAAAGCAACGTTACTTTTAAAAACACCCAAAATAATAAATGAAATAATTGTATCAATTTAAGTTGTATTTTTGCGGCTATTATTTGATAAATTATGAAAGCATATATATTTCCAGGTCAAGGTGCCCAATTTTCTGGAATGGGATTAGACCTTTATGAAAACTCATCTCTTGCTCAAGAATTATTTGAACAAGCTAATGATATTCTTGGTTTTTCTATTACTGATATTATGTTTGAGGGAACAGCCGAAGACCTAAAAGAAACAAAAGTTACACAGCCTGCCATATTTTTACATTCAGTAATTCTTGCAAAAACACTAGACGAAAACTTTAAACCTGACATGGTTGCTGGGCATTCTCTAGGAGAGTTTTCTGCACTGGTAGCCAATGGCACATTAAATTTTGAAGATGGACTTAAACTAGTTTCACAGCGCGCAATAGCAATGCAAAAAGCTTGTGAATTGCAACCAAGTACTATGGCTGCTGTTTTAGGTTTAGATGACGATATTGTTGAAAAAGTATGCGCTACTACAGAAGGCGTTGTTGTAGCAGCTAACTATAATTGCCCAGGGCAATTGGTAATTTCTGGAGAAATAGAGGCTATCAATAAAGCCTGTGAAACTTTAAAAGAAGAAGGTGCTCGTCGTGCACTGGTTTTACCTGTAGGAGGTGCATTTCATTCTCCCTTAATGGAACCTGCTCGAGAGGAACTTGCTTCTGCCATTGAAAACACAACCTTTTCTACACCAAGTTGCCACATTTATCAAAATGTAACTGCAAGTGCAGTAAGTAATGAAAATGAAATTAAAACGAATCTAATTTCTCAGCTTACAGCTCCTGTACGTTGGACACAGTCTGTCCAACAAATGATTGCTGATGGCGCTACTTTATTCACTGAAGTGGGTCCTGGCAAGGTACTTCAAGGGTTAGTTAAAAAAATAAACAGAGAAACTCAAACAGCATCTGCAACTTTAGAAGCTATTTCTTAGATGAAATTTACACGTCGTACCGCATATATATTTATTACTATTGTTTTAACCATTGCCATTGATCAAATTTCAAAGGTTTTAGTTGTAAATAATATTGAAGAGAGAACGAACACATCTTACGGGGAAACTATTTCTCTTATTGGAGACTACTTCACAATGATGCATGTAAAAAATCAAGGCGCTTTTTTAGGTATGGGTAGTGAATTAAACGGTTCATTAAAAGTTTTTTTATTACTTGTTTTGCCAGTAATCGTCTTAGCTTTTGTTTTAAGGCACATTATTAAAGATAAATCACTTGACAACTGGTCTCTTTTCGCTTTTTCAAGTATAATAGGGGGTGGTATTGCCAATGTTTATGACCGATTCGCTTATGGAGAAGTTACCGATTTTCTCTACATACACATCACGGATACTATTAGAACAGGTATTTTTAATTTAGCCGATTTATCAGTAACTACCGGAATGATGATTTTAGTAGTAATGATGTTGAAAAAGAAGAAAAAAGTTAATTAACAGAAATAGTTAAAATAAAAAACCTGAAATTAATGATCATTAATTTCAGGTCTCTTATTGTCTAGTTTAATAAGTTAATTTAAGGGATAATTACAGTAATATTTTCGCCGGTGCCATAACTCCCATCTGAAGAATGGATAACTGTTTCATCGAAAGTTAATGAATATGCTCCTGCTCCATCCTCAAAGGCATCAAATATCGAAAACGTATATGTTCCTGAAACAAGGCAAATGTTTCTTGTAATACCACCTTCTAATCCATCATAAGCACCAAATCCTGCTGGAGTTAAGCTTTCAAAAACAGTATTTCCTCCAGCGTCTACTATTCTCCAATAGATTTCCTCTGGCCAGTTATCAAAAATTATATCTAAAATAAGCTCAGGGTTAGGACAAACTTGTTTTAAGTTAATCTGCATAGTAGCACCAATTTGTAAGCCTTCTTGAGACACAAAATCTAAAGCTAAAATATCCTCGCCAGATGGATTAACATTAGGCCCTACAATATCAAGGTTAAAAGTTCCTAAATTAGAATTAGCAGGTACTGTAACTGAAGTTGGAACTGAGTATGCCGAGGCATCAGCAGTAGTAGCATCAGCATTTACAACAATATTAAAAGTGCGGCTAGCACTACTCGTATTTGAAGTAGCTACTTTTATCTCTT
>NZ_SIRS01000005.1 GCF_004310335.1 Hyunsoonleella pacifica
TTGCGGGTGCAAACATACTACCTATTTTTAATTACACAATGACTTTTTTAATATTTTTTTACCCCTTTTTTTTACACGCTTTTAATACCCTATAAATCTGTGTTTTATGTCATGAGAAAAAATGATAAAAAGAAAGACATAGCGTGTAATACTATGGGTTTATCAGAATCTGGTAAGCTCTAACTATAAATCTGACTTTGATAAGCTTTATATATATTTATTTAAATAAATATGGACTACCTACAGTTACTCCTAAAAACATTAGTGCTGCAGATAAAAACTTTTGTTGGCTGGCAAACCCACGTTAGAGATTGCAACAACAGCTTTGAGCGAGACACACACCTCCCTACTATTAGTAAAAAAACTGACTCCAACCAAAGAAGAGAAATGATCAAGAAATTATAATTACAAAAAGAAGTTCCAAACTAAACCGAATCTAATCGTGAAATCTCGGTATGGATAATTGGGAGCTGCATAATAGTTATAGCCTGTAAATGATGAATTGAAATGCTCTGCTTTAAAGAAAATACGTGTTTGGCGGATTTTGGCATTGATAAAAAAGTCTAACCTTGGAAACTCACCAAACTCTCTATCGTTTTGCACATAAAATTCTGCTAATATAGGATTGTAACCATTCATAAAATACTTGGTAAAGTAATTTAACGTTACTCCTGTTTGCAAATACATGGCTTTTTTGAATACATCTGAACCGAAATAAAACGTGTTTCGCGTAGTAATTTGAGGAACATTTAATACATTATTATCGTCCTGTACATTTTGATATAATATTGTATTGTTTAGAGCAAATTTACCCACTTTTATTTCATTTTCCAGCTTTGCTCTTAAATAATTAATTGTTGCATTGTTTTGATAAGGACGAATAGCTTCTGTTTCTATAATAGCTTCATCTTGCTTAAAGTATACATAATCTGAAATTGTTGAATAATCTACAGAGAGGTTTACTAACTGTTTATACTTAATTTGAAATGCTATTTGCTGAGTTTCTATATTATTAAAGCTATTTTGCCAATTATAATCTTGATAATTGCTCTGATATAATAACGTATTAAAATTTGGTGCTCGAGAACTATGGTTTATAGCTACTTTGGCAAATATATCATCAGTTACATTATAGGAAGCTTCTCCTCTTATATAATTACCTGTAAAATCGCCTGCAATGTTTACTCCTGCTTCTCCTTGTATATTGAAGCCTCTATAAAATTTCCGATATTTCCCTCCTGCCGCATAGATGTTTCCTTTTAAACGATTGGTTATTGTACCATCATTAAATATTACCAACTTGTTGTAGCCATAATTATAATGAGTATTACTAACATTTACACGAAAATCGCCTAATTCATTATTAAAATAACTAAGTTCGAATTGATTATATAATCGTTCAAGAGTTACACGGTCTCTAAAATTTGAACTTGTAAAGGCTTCTCCAAAAATTGAACTCTGACTGGTTTGATCAAATTGGAACGATTTATCTTCGAATGAAATTATATGGTTTAAAGCTAATTTATATGTTGATGTGGAATCGTTAAGCGTCTTAGGTAATGCTTTTTTTACTACTTTATTAAATACATTGTAAGTATGATCTAAGTGAAAGCGTTTACCTCTTAAAATATTTTCTGCATTCTGAAAATTTGGATCAAATATCGCTCTATCTAAAAAGTCTACTGCTCCAGATTCAAAATTTTCAATATCTCCGTCTTGAAGCCCACCATTTTCTTGATTTAGTAAATCTTGCATAACTATATGTCCCCGCATTTGATAACGGTTATTTTTAGTTTTATAATTAGTAGTAAACCTAAAATTACCTGTGCTTGTTAAAATATGCTGATATTGCCCCAATGATCGCATTCCTTTATAAGCTATTGAGAAATTAAATCGAGGCGATGTATTTACCGTAAAAAAAGAATCGGCTAGCTGCCCTTGCTCAAAGGCAGTTTTATAAAAAAGTTCTGTTAATGGTGTTGGCACTCTGTAATAGTAGATATCTTCTATCTCCATATAATTAAAGTGTCTAGCTCTTACACCAAAATGTGGTAAAAGATCTGTATTCTGAAAATTATAGGTTAAACTATTATATGTTTGCCCTAAGTTAGAGAATGGCATTAAACCAAAATTATCTCTTCTTAAATAATTGAATTTGTATTCTTTTTGAATTGTTAGTGTAGTGTCTACAAAAGTGGTATCGTTGTTATGAGAAATAATTAAGTAATCCTGTATTTTGGCTTTTTCTTCTTTATCGTCTCCTTTACCTTTGGTTAACCTTCCCAATAGGCTTTCTTTATTTTTTGGCTCATCTTTATCTTTAGTATTTGCAGTACTATCATTAACCTTTGCTGACGGGGATTGTTTCAACTCAGGACTTTGTGATGGATCGCCTTGACTAAAAACCACTGTAGCGTAAAGCGTAAAGAAAAAAATAAAAACTAGTTTTTGCATAAAATTTTAAAAACGTTGCAAATGTAAATACAAAATATGATAACGTACTAAAATGAAAAAATTATTTAGTTGATATATTAAATTATTCATAATACTTTTGAATCATGCTAATTTTTAAGCACACCAAACACACTTATGAATGCGGCACAGACGAGGCTGGTCGTGGTTGTTTAGCTGGGCCAGTAACTGCTGCAGCTGTAATACTTCCTGATACTTTTAAAAATGATATTCTTAACGATTCTAAACAATTAAGCGAAGTAAAGCGTGACGCTTTAAAACCCATAATTGAAAATGATGCATTGTGCTACGGTGTATCTCATGTGTATCAAGATGAAATTGACCAAATTAATATTTTAAACGCATCTATTTTAGCTATGCATAGAGCTATTGATAACCTTAAAATTTTACCTGAGTTTATTATTGTTGATGGGAATAAATTTAAGCCTTATCAATCAATTCCTCATGAGACTATTATTAAAGGCGATGGTAAATATTTAAGTATTGCTGCAGCTTCAGTTTTAGCAAAAACTTATCGTGATGCTTACATGAATAAAATTCATGAAGAATTTCCTATGTATAATTGGAAACAAAACAAGGGTTACCCCACAAAACAACACAGAGAAGCTATAAAAAAATATGGTATTACTAAATACCACAGAAAATCTTTTAGGCTATTACCAGAACAATTAAAATTGGATTTATAGGCCTTGTATGTTTTTTTATTAGTTATAATTTGGTTAATAAACATATTGACGAGGATCTAATTTTTTATATGTCATTTTATATTTTAGCAGAAATTTGATGATTCCATGAGATTCTTTTTGCGCTCCCTCTTACTACTTATTCTTTTAAATTGTACAAACTCCAAACAAGAACGACATCAATTAATTGATTTTGCTCCAGATAATTCTGAAATTATTATTAGAACAACAAATTTTGAAAGCCTTATAAATTCTATCGAAAACAATTCACTTTTAAACACACTACCTAAGGCTAGCATATACAAAGATTTACAGGTTAAATTAAAACCGATTTCCTTACTTAATCCTAATGAAGAAGTTTTAATATGCTTATCAACAGACAGCACTGACAGTCTAGAATACACTGTTATAACAAAACACTCTAAGACTCTATTTCAAAATGACTCATTAAAAAATTACATTGAAGAAGAGCTCAAATACAAATCGTACAACATTACAAAATCCACACTTAAGGATGCTGTTTTTTTCAACACCATAATTGATAGTACGTTTATTTTATCATCTTCTAAAGAGATTATTAGCAATTCTTTTAAAGCTTCAGGTAAGACTTCAGATTTTGAAAAATTATATAACGTTACAGGAGCAAATGAAGACTTATCTGTTCTAATAAAGACACATAATTATTTAACACCACCATTTTTTGTTGAAGGCGAGTTAAGTTCAAGTAATTTAAGTGATTTTTTAGCTTTAGATCTTGAGGTTTCCCAAGATGATATTTACATCAATGGTATAGCAAAATCTTTAGATTCTTCGAAAAAAGTTATCGATTTATTTAAAAATACAACGCCCCAAGAAAACCAAATGCAACATATTACACCTGGTAATAGCGATGGGTACCTAAGTGTGACATTTGATGATTTTCAAGTTCTAAAAGAAAACATATTAAAATATCACAGTAAAGATTCTATTTCTAAAAACACTTTGCTATTTAATAACATTGTAGAGGTTGGTGTGATTTATGAAGATAGAAAACGGGCTATTGTTTTAAATTCTATAGATGCTATCGCAACAAAAGAGGCATTAGTAAATGATAAAAATAAGATAGAAATCTATCGTGATATTAAGATTTTTGAGTTTTCTAAACCTAAACTCTTTGTAGAGACATTAGCGCCTCTTGTTAATGATGTTATGCCTTCCAAATATTGCATGATAGAAAATTACTTTGTTTTTGCAGATTCCATCGATTTTTTGCAAAACATTATTGCTAACTACCAAAACAAAACTACCTTAGGTAATCGTAGCTATTTTAAGGAACTAAGTAAAAACCTTAGTAATGAAAGCTCTTTAATGCTTGTTGCTAAACCAAAATTTTTAGACACTATATTAAAAAAGAATCTTAACTTCAAGGATCACAGTCTTTATGCTATTCAATACATATATGATACTAATTTTGCACATCTTCACGCTGGTATAATAAAAGGAAAGCAAAAGCAGTCCCAACATTCCATTTCAGAACGTTTTAATATAAAATTAGATACAGAAATTTTAAATACACCGCAATTTGTTAAAAACCATATTACTAAAGAAAAAGAAATTGTAGTTCAGGATCTCAACAATAAGCTGTATCTAATTTCTAACAAAGGAAAAGTTCTTTGGAAAAAGCAACTCAATAGTGCTATTATTGGTAAGATCGAACAAATCGATATCTATAAAAACGGAAGGCTTCAATTAGTATTTGCTACAACAAATAGAGTATATGTTATTGATAGAAAAGGAAGAAATGTTACCCCTTTCCCTTTAAAATTTAATGATGCAATTACACAACCACTCTCGGTTTTCGACTATGATAAAAACAAAAAGTATCGCTTACTAGTTACTCAAGGAAAAGATGTATTGATGTATGATGTGAGAGGAAAAATAGTGTCAGGTTTTACTTTTAAGAATGCTAATAGCAATATTACAAGCCAGCCAAAACACTTTAGAATTGGTAATAAAGATTACTTAGTTTTTAAAACTAAAAACAAACTTCACATCTTAGATCGTATTGGGAGAGTGAGAGTATCTCCAAAATCAAGCAACACTTATTCAAACGAACCTGTTTTCCTTTATCAAAATAAATTTACCACAACCACAAAAGATGGAAATTTAGTTAGTATTGATACCAGAGGTAATGTAGCTCTTGTAAATTTAAATCTAACCAACAATCATAGTTTAGAAACCACAAGTAAAACAAGAGTAACATTTCATGATAATAAATTAGGCATAAAGAGTAGGGTTTTAGAGTTAGATTATGGCAACTACACCAGACCAACTATTTTTTATATTAACGATAAAATCTATGTTTCCATTACCGATATACAAGCAAAAAAAGTACTCCTATATGATAGTCAAGGCAAACTAATACCAAATTTTCCTGTATATGGCAATTCTTCAATTACTTTGGATAACATTGATAGAGATAGAAATTTAGAGTTTATTACCAAAGGAGATGCTAACAGTATTATCCTTTACCAAATTAACTAGCTTATTTACAACAACATAATTAACAAATAAATGTTGATTAATTTTATCTAAGCTTTTTGATACTCAAAAACTAATGTCTATATTTAGCACAGCTATTAATCAAACTTTTGTCAATGAAATTCTTGAAAGATGCGTTAAGCATTTTAATTCTTGGATCACTTTTTTTATTCCTGATTCCATCACTAGAAGCTCAAACCAAACAGCTCAAACGTCCAAAAAGCCGTGTTGGTATTTCCAGTGTTGATAGTTTTGTACAAGAATCTTTTGATATTTATGATAAAGTGTATAAATATGATGGCTACGCTGAAGCAGGCACACCTTTGGATGATCATGATATTGATGTTTTAGAAGACGCCCTTGACGATTTAGAAGGCCTTAGCGCAAGTGCTCCAAATATTTTGGGAGACATAGACGGTGCCAGTGTTTTAAAACAAGGCAAAGCAACACTCCAAATTAATAAAGCAAAAAAGGCGTTAAAGTATAGTATTAAAACTTCTAAAGAACTACTTCTGGGACAACGTAAACGTGATAAAGAAGAAGAAGAAGAAGAAGAGCATGAAACAACTTCCAATGAAAATGATTTTGAGAATAACTCCTCTAACAATGAAGACAATACTAAAGAAGAGAAAAACATATCTGATGATTTAGAAGTTTACAGTAAATACGATTTTGTTCCAGGAGATAAACTGCTCTTTTTTGATAATTTCTCCAAGGATTTTATTGGAGACTTCCCAAGTAAATGGAATACAAATGCCTCTGGAGAGGTTGTTAAAATTGGAGATAGAGGTAAATGGTTTGAACTTAAAACAGGCTATGGCGTATATTACATACCCGATGTAAAAGATTTACCAGAAGACTACACAATAGAGTTTGATATTCTAACCAAAGGCCTTAGTCAGCAAACATCATCTACCGCAAAGCTTTCAGTGTATTTAAGCGACAATGACAAATTTACTGATGGCACTAATTATGCTTTCGTATCAATTCCCCTAGGACAATATGGCGCTTTTTCGTTAAGAGCCAGAAATTATTTTATAAGTGACGGAGGAACCATTAATACCGATATTAAAGCTGATGTTAGAAAAGCTGTTTTAAATCAACCGCACATTGCTATTTCTGTCACTAAAAAACGATTTAGACTATGGGTAAATCAAACCAAATACATTGATATCCCAAGATTTATTCAAGAAGAAAATATTTTAAAATATTTAAAATTTCATTTAAACAGTTTAGCTGACGGCAAGGAGCACTTGTATATTTCAAACTTAAAAATAGCAGAAGGTGGCGTTGATTTAAGACGCAAACTTATGTCTGAAGGCAAAATCTCTACCAATGGTATTTTGTTCGATTCTGGTTCTGCAAATATCCAACCACAATCTTTAGGTATTGTGCGTCAAATCTCCCAAGTTTTAATGCAAGATGATAGTATAAAATTAAAAATCATAGGCCACACAGATGCTGATGGGTCTGATGAAGCTAATTTAAAACTATCTAAAGCTAGAGCAGAAGCAGTAAAAAATGCACTTATTAGCATATATAATATTTCGAGCGACAGACTTGAAGCTGACGGAAAAGGAGAAGGGGAACCCGTTGGAGACAATAACACTACGGATGGAAAAGCACAAAACAGACGTGTAGAATTTATTACAATATGATTATGAAAAAGATTTTTATATCATTAATGTTAACCCTATTTGTCAGTTTCTGTGCTACTGGACAAGATGCCTGTAGTGTATATTACCCACTTAAAAAAGGCACTACTTTTGAAATTACAAATTATAACAAAAAAGGTAAAAAAGAAGGTGTTGTAAAGTATACTATTTCAAACGTTGAGGGAAATACAGCGACTATTGAAGCTGTAATTTTAGACGAAAAGGATAAGGAAGTTACTACTACATCATACAATATAATGTGTGAAGGCAATAGTATTTCAATAGATTTTAAATCTTTAATTAGTCCAGAAATGCTACAACAGTATAAAGATATGGATATTGATGTATCTGGAACTAATATTGAATTGCCTAACGATTTAGACATTGGAAAAAAGCTTAAAGATGCTAATATGATAATGACCATAAATATGGGAGGCATGAATATGAAGATAACTATGGACATCACCAATAGAACAGTGGATGCTAAGGAAAACGTAACTACTCCAGCAGGTTCATTTAATTGCTATGCGTTAAGTTATGATTCTGAAGTGAAAATGGGCTTAAAAACATCGTTTACAATAAAAGAATGGATAGCTGAAGGTGTTGGAGTTGTAAAAACAGAATCTTATAACAAAAAAGGAAAACTAATGGGATATTCTGAGCTTACTAGTTTTAGTAAATAATTTTTAACCACCAAAATACAAGTCCTCGAATCTAGGCGTCAAAGTGCTTTTGCTTTGGCGCCTTTTTTTGCTCAACTTTCAACTTAATTTAATACTATTGTAGTCTCAATAATTTACTTATGATTTCACGGAAAAACGCATCTATCACAAAATTCATCATACATAAAGTTGGCAATAAGTTTAACGATACCAAAAACGCTTTTTCAGAAAAAACTGTAGATTTTGATGAAGCCAGTTACGATTTAATGCTGCCATTTCTATTAAAGCCTTTTTCTAGTGCCGTACAAAGCTACCGTTTTAATCATCATGCAAATGTTGCCTTAAACGAAATAAATACCTACTCTTCACAATTATTTAATGAAGATGATGCTTTCATAGAAGTCTCTAAGCATATCGTGATGCATTTGTACGAACAATCTAACTCAGCAAATATAAAAACTGGAGATGTCTTGGTTGTGGAGTTTGAAGGTATAGAATTTAGAGACATCACTACCAATGCTATTGGAATATTTAAAATTGAAAGTAAAGTGAATTTTTTTCAAACTTATTTAGAAAACAACAGTTATGATGTGCTAGTCCAAAAAGGGATAAGCTCCAAAAAAGTTGATAAAGGTTGTTTGATTTTAAACCAAAGTGATACTGAAGGAAACATTATTTTTAGTATTGATAATAATAGTTATGATGCCCAATATTGGACCAATCATTTTTTGAATATAAAATATGCTGATGATGCCAATAGCCATACCCAGCAATATATTGAGCTTTGCAAAGATTTTTCTACTGAGATTTTAAAAACAACTTATGGAGCGCAAGAACAAAACACCTTTTTAGCAAAAACCATAGATTTCTTTAAAGAAAATGAAATTGTAAATGTAGAGCGATTTAAAGATGAGCTTTTTGAAGAAGACAAGCATAAACGAGAATTTGATACTTATAAAAAAGAGTTTGAAGGTGAGCAAAACTTAATAATTAGAAATCAATTTGATGTTGCAGAAGCTGTTGTAAACAAAGAAAAGCGTAAGATAAAAACTGATATAAAGCTAGACACCAACATACAAATAAAACTAGATATTGATGCCCCAGATGCATCAACAGAATATCTAGAGCGTGGCTACGATGATGAGAAGAAAATGCACTACTATAAAGTATTTTTTAATGCAGAAAACTAAATAACATATTCGGTGGTTATTATGCAGGGTAAAAGATGTTTTAAAAATCAAAATCTTCATTTTGATGTCCTTTTATATCATCTATAGAATCTACATAATTACGTACGTCTTGATTAATAATTCTTTTGTATAATGTACTTACCTCTATAGCTAAAAAAACAGCAACAAGTAATATAAAAATAACTACCGAAAGTGTGACTATCATATTGATATCCATATCTCTATTGAAATTTCCAAACCTTAAATAAATCAAATACAAGAAGTACAGTGAAAAACAAAATAAAGTTAATGAAAACAAGATATTACCAATCCAAAATAATCTTCCTGTTATTTCGAGGTTTTTAATTTTTGAACTGTAAAATTTCATGGTTTTAATCTGGTAGACGATACTCTAAACACCACCAAGAATTGTCGCTAATAAAAATAACATTTCATACTCAAACTTAGCTTGTTCAATTATCAGAATGCTATAAGTTGCAAAAGATATTAACGCAAAGATTGCAATACTTAAAATCAATAATGTGATTTTAATCCCCCTTTTTACTTTCATTAAGATGTAATTAAAAACTCAGCCTCAAAAAGCTTAGAAAAATGCTTTAACAACTTATCCTTTACCTCAACCTCATTTACTGTATCCATCCCTAACTCTACATTTAAACTGGTTACCGCTTTACCACGAATACCACAAGGAATAATATTATCAAAATATCCCAAATCTGCATTTACATTTAAAGCAAATCCATGCATGGTTACCCAACGGCTAGCCCTAACACCCATAGCACAAATTTTACGAGCAAATGGCGTACCTACATCTAACCAAACCCCAGTTTCTCCTGGGCTTCTTTCAGCTTTTAATCCATATTCATCTAAGGTAAGAATAATCATTTCTTCTAAGAATCGAAGATATTTATGGATATCAGTAAAAAAGTTTTCTAAATCTAAAATGGGATACCCCACAATTTGTCCAGGGCCATGGTAGGTAATATCCCCTCCTCTATTTATCTTATAAAAGGATGCGCCTTTTTCTTTAAGCTGCTCTTCATTTAACAATAAGTTAGATAAGTCTCCACTCTTACCCAAAGTATATACATGAGGATGCTCTACAAATAAAAAATAATTTTGGGTTTCAAGATGAGCATCTTCTCGCCTATTTTTAACTTTTGTGTCAACAATAACCTTAAAAAGTTGCTCTTGATAATCCCAAGTATCTTTGTAGTCTTTAAAACCTAAATCTTGCAGCTCAATTTTTTTATTCAAAATTAATCTTCTAAAACAATTTCTAAATTCATAACCTCAGGATTTGTTAAATAATCCATTAGACCATATTCTATTATAACAGTTTTTCCGTCTGCACTAAACATGGCCTTATCATTAGAAACAGACTTAACTCTTCTTGGAAAATGATAATTCAACTTATACTTTGAGTTGGCAAACATCATTGCCGCCTGCCCTAAACTATCCATCATTTGCCTTTGTAGCTCTTTATCAACTATGGCAACCTGTCTCTTAAACACACCATTATTAAACGAATAACTTAGGTTGGAATTTCCACCTTTTGCAAATGCTGAAAAAGGATTATTAGGGTCATTAATTTTGGCAGCCTTTTTACCTTGTAAATTACTTACTGTATTTAAAGCTGAAAACATATCTTGTAATTCATTGGAGTTTTTAAAGTCGGTAAAAATTTCCATATTAAACTTCATATCCTTTTCACTCATAAGCATATGGACAGAAAATTTCTCAATAGCTTTAAGTTTTTCCTGTTCTTCTTGGGATAAGTTGGCAATACTATCTCGCTTTTCATCAAATATCTCCTTAAACGTAAATGTAGAATCCATATCTTTTTCTCCAGGATTTTCACTCATTTTTTGTCCTGCCATTTGCATAATCTCAGAAGCATTAAAACTAAACTCCATTCTACCAGAGCCATCTTCGTTAAGATAGATGTTTTCAGAAAACTGACAACTAGTTAAACATAAGGCAGCACACACTAAAAAGAATAAGGTAAATCTGTTCATTTAAATTATTTTATTGGGTTTAAAAATCCCGACAAAGATACGCTAATTCTTAGGATTATTTAAGATAACCAAAGCCGCTATAACTCCAGGAACCCAACCGCAAAGCCATAACAAAAACACAATAATAATTGAGCCACAACCCTTATCTATAACTGCTAAGGGCGGACAAATAATAGAAAGAATAACTCTAAAAATACTCATAATAATTTTTTAACGATACTGAAATAAATTCAGTACGGATTGATGATTAGTTATTTGACGTTAACTTGCACATTTTGTTACATTAACAAAACTCCCTTATTAACATTTAAAGTTAATAGAATTTATAGTAGATTCGTGTTATGAGATTTTTGGGTTTTATTTGTTGTTACGTCTGTTTTAGCTATCTAGGCTTTGCCCAGCATGATTTTAATGGTTTTGTTGACACCGAACGTTGGCACAATACTGTATATCTATCTGTTATTGAGGATTACAGAACAATTGAAAATATTGACAACGAACAGATTATATCTAAAACTACTGCAGACACCTCTGGATATTTTCAATTTACAGGCAATCAGTTGGAGACCGAACATCACATCTATAAATTACATGTGGATAACTGCGAAACCCAAGACCACAACAGCAATCATTTTAATGGCCACTGTACAGACAGTAAAGACATTTTATTTATAGCCAAAAACACAGATACCATTAGCTTTCCTTTGTCTTTTGATGCTGAAATGTTTTGTGATATAACCTCTACTAACCCAAGAACTGTAGCTTTTATAAGAATTGACTCTCTAAAAGAAGAAATGAAATTTGCTTATTCTGAATACAGAAGTAAGGCCAACAGAGATCTTAACAATAAAAAATGGTTTAAGTCTTTACAAGAATTCGGAAAACAGCTAGATGAACCTTTAGCAGAACTATATATTTTTTCGTTTTTATCTGATAGGAGAAGTATGTTTCATTCATATTATCTAGAAGACTTAAAACAGAATCCTTATTACGATAATGTTTTAAAAAGACTTCAAAAAAAATATCCAAATTCTACATACGTCAAGCAATATGAAGCCGAAATCGCTTCAGATAAATATTTAATTTTACCTAAAACAACTCCATCTTCCATTAATTGGATGTATATCCTTTTAGCTTTATTAGCAATATCACTTTTAATCAATTTCTGGTTCATATCAAGATCAAAAAGAAAAACAGCAAAACTAAAAACTGAAACAAAAGATCAACTCACAAAACAAGAACAAAATATTCTTGATTTAATATTGGAAGGCCATACAAATAAAGAAATAGCCGAAACACTATTTGTTAGTGTAAGCACTGTAAAAACACACGTAAACAATCTCTACAAAAAATTAGGTGTTAATTCACGAGACAGCCTAAAGTCTCTGTTTAACAGATAATTACAAAATTCAACCCTAGTACTAGTACCAATTTCAACCCAGCATTGTACTATAGTTTCATCATCATAATTTAGGTTTGCTATACATTAATCACAAAATTATTCAATTATGAAACGAACAGTAAACATTTTTTTCGCTGTATTACTTATGAGTGTTACAAGCGTTGTGCAAGCACAAGACCTGGCTATGTTAGAAAAAGTAGCTATTATTAACTTTGAAACCGAGATTGTAAATTATGGTACTATTACACAAGGTTCTGATGGCACAAAAGTTTTCACTTTTACAAATACAGGCAACGCGCCTTTGGTTATTTCAGAAGTAAAAACAAGTTGTGGTTGCACAGTCCCCTCATATTCAAAAGCTGCTATCCTACCAGGAAAACAAGGCGAATTAGAAATTAAATACGATACCAAAAGATTGGGGAGTTTTACAAAAACTATTACAGTTATTTCTAATGCAAAAGTTATTAAGAAAACACTAAAAATTAGAGGTACTGTAGTCGCTGCTAAATAACACTAAACTTTGCTGTATTAAAGACCCCTAAGAATTATTAATAATCCTTAGGGGTCATTGTTTTATTGTTAGGGTAAATAATGTAATTTTGCACCTTTAAAATTAAGTAGCATGCAGCTTTCAGAACAAGAATTGGTAAGACGCGACAAACTCGCAAAATTAAGAGACCTAGGCATTAACCCATATCCAGCGGATTTATTCCCTGTAAAAGAGACTTCAAAGGATATAAAACAGGACTTTAAGGAAGGGAAAAATGTGGTTATTGCTGGTAGATTAATGTCACGCCGTATCCAAGGAAGCGCAAGTTTTGCTGAGCTTCAAGATAGTGAGGGTCGAGTACAAGTGTACTTTAACAGAGATGAAATTTGCACTGGAGACGATAAAACCAAATACAACGATGTATACAAAAAGCTTCTAGATATTGGGGATTTTATAGGAATTGAAGGCGAACTGTTTACTACAAAAGTTGGCGAGAAAACAGTAATGGTAAAAGACTTTACCTTATTAAGCAAGGCCCTAAAACCACTACCATTACCAAAAACGGATGCAGATGGTAATACCTACGATGAGTTTAACGATCCTGAATTACGTTACAGACAACGTTATGCAGACTTGGTAGTAAATCCTCATGTAAAAGATGTCTTTGTAAAGCGCACCAAACTGTTCAATGCCATGCGTCAGTTTTTTAATGACGCTGGTTACTTTGAGGTAGAAACCCCTGTATTGCAGCCTATTGCAGGAGGTGCAGCGGCACGTCCTTTTATAACCCATCACAATTCTTTAGACATTCCTTTATACATGCGAATTGCTAATGAGCTATATTTAAAACGATTAATTGTTGGTGGCTTTGATGGTGTATATGAGTTTTCTAAAAACTTTAGAAACGAAGGTATGGATCGCACCCATAATCCTGAGTTTACTGCCATGGAAATTTATGTAGCTTATAAGGATTACAACTGGATGATGGATTTCTGCGAGCAGCTTTTAGAGCATTGTGCCACTGCTGTTAACGGCACCACAAAAGCTACTTTTGGCGAGTACGAAATAGACTTTAAAGCACCTTATGCCAGAGTAACCATGGCAGACTCTATAAAACACTTTACTGGGTTTGATATTACTGAAAAATCTGAAGTAGAAATTCGGAAAGCCGCTAAAGACATGGGTATTGAAGTGGATGACACTATGGGGAAAGGGAAGTTAATTGATGAGATTTTTGGCGAAAAATGCGAGGGTAATTATATTCAACCTACATTTATTACCGACTACCCAAAAGAAATGAGTCCGTTGTGTAAAGAACATCGTGAAAACCCAGAATTAACGGAGCGTTTTGAGTTGATGGTTTGCGGTAAGGAAATTGCTAATGCTTATAGCGAATTGAATGATCCTATTGATCAACGTGAGCGTTTTGAACACCAACTAGAATTAGCCAAAAAAGGCGATGATGAGGCTACGGCAACTATAGATTACGACTTTTTACGTGCTTTAGAATATGGAATGCCACCAACCTCTGGAATGGGTATTGGTATGGATAGATTAATTATGTTTTTAACAAATAATCAATCCATACAAGAAGTATTATTCTTCCCGCAAATGAAACCAGAGAAAAAACCACTAGCTATTAGTGATGATGCAAAAGCTGTTTTGGAGATTTTAACTAAAGTTGAAAAACTGGAATTGGTAGATTTAAAATCGCAATCTGGTTTATCTAACAAAAAATGGGATAAATCCATTAAAGAATTAACGAAAAACAGTCTGGCTAAAGTTGAAAAGACCGAGGAAGGGTTGTTTGTGGAAGTGGTTTAGAACTATACAATACTTTATTTAAAAATCAGACTGGTTTTTTTAGCTAAAAGCTTGTTTTAGCGTTATTAAATATTGATGTGATTTCTTCAGAAAACATAAGTATTTTCGTTACTTTTATTTTTACAACGAAAAATAGACACAACTTATGATAGAAAGAATAACCAGAGTTCCTTTGAGACAAATCTGGAAACATGAAGCTAGAGATTTTACCACTTGGCTACAAGAAAACATTGATATTTTAAAGGAAGTAATCGGAATCGAAATTTTGAATCCTGAAAGGGAACAATCTACTGGAAACTTCAACGTAGACATTACTGGAGAAGATATTTCTGGTAATAGTATTGTAATTGAAAATCAATTAGGCAAAAGTGACCATGATCACTTGGGAAAAGTCATAACATATATTACCGCTGTTGAAGCAAAAACTGCTATTTGGATAGTATCAGAACCAAGGCTTGAGCACATCAATGCTATATCTTGGCTAAATGAATCAACGGAAGTAGACTTTTACTTAATAAAGGTTGAAGGAATAAAAATTGGTAATTCTGCACCTGCTCCCCTAATGACCCAAATAGTTGGTCCAAGTGAAGAAGCTAAGAAAATTGGTTCTTCAAAAAAAATAAAATCTGAACGACATAAACTTCGATTTAAATTCTGGGAACAGCTGTTAGAAATTGCTAAGAAGAAGCATAAATTATTTAGTTCTATTTCTCCAAATCAGTATAACTGGATTGGTGCCACATCAGGATTGAGAGGCGTTAACTATAGCTACTGGTTAAATCAAGATAGGATTTCAATAAAAATTTATATTGATAGAGGAAAAGATAGTGATGATGAAAACATCCAGATATTTAACCAAATTAAAAAATATCAAGAAAAAATTGAAAGTGATTTCAAAGACATCCTCATATGGGAAGAACTTGAAGGGTATAGAGCATGTATAATTAAGAAAGATTATTCAATAGGTGGGTGGAAAACAGAACAAGAAAAATGGAATAAAATTCATGAATTTGTAACGGATAAAATGATACTCTTAGAGGCTGCTACAAAATCAATAATAAACAAAATTAAAATTAAGCAAGTTGCACATAGATAAATCTTTGTATTAAAATAAGATTTAAAAAGAAAGCCGATGATTTTGTAGAAATTTCATCGGCTTTTGCTTTAACTAAACTAAACTTAAACTAAACTTGTACAAATAGACGACATTTTTCTCAATTCCTTACAACAGTTTACAAATGTTTAACTTATCTATCCAAATTTTAAGATTTTCTTAGCATTTGTGTTTCAATATCTTAAAGCTACGGCAATAATTCTTCAATAGTGTTATGATACGTTTTAAACTCTATAATATTACTGTGATTTGCTTCATCAATCGTCACTAAAACCCCTTTTCCCTTTGGAGTTACCTTAAATAGTTTCTCTGCACTTTTATAAGGCACTACGCGGTCGTTTAATCCATGAAACATCGTTATGGGGCAAGTTACGTTTTGTATAAACTGATAAGTAGGAAATTTGTATTTCAATAACGTTTCTACAGGCAAAAAAGGAAACCGATGTTTACCTACATCCACCATACTATAATACGGGGTTTCCAAAATTAGCTGTTTAGGTGTATTTTGTGAAGCGATGTATGTTGCAATACCTGTTCCCAAAGAGCGACCATAAACGGTAATACGTCCTTCATTGTACTTAGTCTTTAAAAAATCGTAAAATAATTGCGCATCACTGTAAAATGCATTCTCACTTAACTTTCCTGTGCTCTTTCCATAAGTACGATAGTCCATTACCAATACATCATAATCTTTTTCAACAAAAAATTCTGTGATCTTACCCCAACGTGATAAATCGCCCGCATTACCATGAAAGTATAAAATAACACCTTTGGGGTTTTCTACTTTAAAATGAATGGCATTTAGCACAGCCCCATCATCTGTTTTAAAATTCAATTCTTCAAAATCATAATTGAATTCATATTGATAGTTATCTTCTAAAACCGAAGGTAAAAACAAAAGTTTTTCTTGCATAAAATATAATCCTGCAGAAATCATAACATATAAAGTTAATAAAACAATAGCCAGTTTTTTAAGCTTTCGTTTTATTGGATTTTGTGGCGTGTTTAACATTAATACTTGTGGTTGACAAATCTATATTTTGAGGTTTACTGGTTAAGATATCATGAATCATAAGATGGTAGGACTCAAAAGTATTTAGGTTTTTATGTCCACCACCAATCACGGTATGTAACTTGGTTAATTTAGGGTTTACCTTAGACAACTTTACACTTGTTTTATAGGGTATTAACTTATCATTAGTACCATGGATAATATGGATGGGACATTGCACGTACTTTAACCATTTGTATGTTGGCAACGGATATTTAATTAAAACCGATAAGGGCATAAAGGGTGCATAGCGTTTGGTTACTTTGGTTAAGCTATAGTAAGGCGCATCCAAAATCAGCATTTTGGGGTTATTCATAGATGCTAACTTTGCTGCAAAACCAGAACCTAAGGAGCGTCCGTAAAGAATAATCCTGTCCTCTGTAGTACGTTCTTTTATCTCATTGTAAACACGCTGTAAATCTCTTTTAATGGCTTTTTGGGAACGTTTCCCTGTACTTTTACCAAAACCCCTATAGTCTATCATTAATACATTGTAGCCGTGTCTTGTAAAATCTACTGCAAATTTGCCCCACCCCTTTATACTTTTAGAATTGCCTTTTAAATACAGTACAATTCCTTTCGACTTCTCTTTAGGTTTAAATAACAAGCCATTAATTATAGCACCATCCCTAGTTTCAAGATTGTGCTCTTCAATGTTCTGATTTTCATAATAAAACTGAAAATCCTCGGGTAATTTTTCAGGTTTAAATAAAAAGTAATCCTGTAAATAATACAATGCAACACTAATTACAATGTAAATTACTAGAATCGTAATTATGGTGGATATCCAATATGCCATAAAAAACCTGTTTGCTTACTAAAATACGGAAAATCCTTTAGGTAAAATAGTTCATAAAAATATCCTGAAATGGATCTTGATGTAATACTGTATAATAAAACAAAGCCCCCAACCAACCATGGCAAATACCCATAACGTAAATATTCTTCACTTTTAAATACATATAACCATAGAATAATGCGAGAATAAAAGTTCCAAACATTAACCACATAGATGGGTAATGCACTATAGAAAACAGAATAGCTGTTAGTATAACTACTATTAGTTTATTCACTCTTAAATGGTTTAAATTTCCAGCAATTAAACCAATGGTTAAAAACTGCTGTATGCTTCCCCAAATTGGATAGGTTAGAAGTAACGGTAATACATGCCAGGTAACATTTAAAGTATCTTGATACCATCCAATTATAGAAAAGCTTGTTATGGCTACAAAAACAAAAGGCACAATAAACTTTGTTGCTTTTTTAAAATTATCGATTCTAAAGCCCCAATATTTTAAAATACCTTTTTCTTTTGAAGCACGACAATACACATAGATACTCCATGCCAAAATTGCAACTACTACATAGGGTAACCTCCAATTGAGATAATCCATGAAAATAAATTTACCTATTGCTGTTAGCAATACTGCTATAATTTCCAGAATACGTCTACGCTCTGAAATTAATATTGTTTTAGAGAACTTTATTAAATGTTTGGTAAGTTTTGGTTTCATAATATAAAGTTTAAAACCCCATAGCCGAAGCCACAGGGTTTAGGGTTAACTAACCAACCATCAAAACAACCCTTAGTGTTTTGTGTTTTGATTTAAATGATATTTTAGATTATTTTTCATCTTCTAACTGCCTATCTATATATTGCACATCTCTTGTGTTTTTCTGTACTGCAATAGCTGAAAAAAGACTTAATAGAAAAGACATCCCATAAAATCCTTTTTCGCTTAACAATAAATCTGCATTCCACAAGCCAATAACAAGAAGCACTATGGAAGCTATTGTAGTAAACCAGCTTATACTATAATAAATAGGAGTAACTGGAATATCTTCCATCTTATCGCGCACTGCTTTTTGTACCGAAATCACTGAAAACAATCCAAAAAGTAAAATGGTAAAATAATAGCCTTTCTCGTTTAGCATCATATCGGCATTCCATAATCCTATGCAATAAGATACCATACCTATGAGAAGTGCAGACCAAGATGCACCAATAAATGCTGATGTTGGTTTTTGATCAAAAACTTTAGTTTTCTTTTTTATTTTCGATTTTTTTAAATCTTCTTCAACTGAAACTGTGGTTTGATAATTCATAATTTTTGTTTTAATGATTACGGTTCAAAATTGTGAAACATTTTAAACCCACAATCAACAGTTTTTAAATATTACTGACGATATATTTTGTATACTAATATCATTTTTTATTAATTTTATTGATATTAACATTTTTTTAATGACGATTAAATGAATGACTTAAACCACATGGTTGCATCATTTTCAAAAGAAGATGGACAGAAATTTATTGCATATCTGGAAAAAAAGAATAAACGAAAGGACATTAAAAACATCCAACTTTTCAAACTGCTTCAAAATGAAGATTTAGACTCTAAAGCGGTTTGTTTAAAACTCTACAGCAGTAATAGCAATAAAACAAACGCTTACCATGCCCTAAGGAAACGCTTGTTTAAATCCATAATTAATTTTTCTGCAAACTCAAGTTTGGAAGATGAGAATTCACTTCAAATGGAAATTATACGGTATATCCTTGCTGCCAGAAATTACTTTGAACAAAAACAATATAAAGTTGCGTTTAGAATTTTAAATAAGGCTGAAAAGATATCTGTAGAGCACCATCTATTTTCTCTTCTAAATGAAATATACCACACCCAAATACAATATGCGCATACAAATCCTTTAATAAACTTAAATCAACTCATTGAAAGATTTAACAAAAATAAAGCGCAACATCTTTTGGAAGACCAATTGAATATTATTTACTCCAAAATTAAATACAAACTCGCTAGAGAAGATAATTCAGATTTTCAAACCATACTGCAAAATATTTTGGAAGAATACAATTTAAACATCACTAACAAGCTCTCTTTTAAATCGCTCTACCAACTTATTAGCATTGTTACGTTTTCAGCATTTGCCTCCAATGAAAATTTAAAAATAGAGGACTTCCTAATTCACAACTACAACAACATATTATCATACAAAGCCCAAGAAAAGCAACCCTATTACCATATTCAAATCTTATATCATATTGCAAACACACTGTTTAGAAACAAGAAGTTTAAAACCTCCAAAAACTATTTAAACAAAATGCATTCGCTTATGTTAAAATATGAGAATAAACACTATAATATGTTTCTATTAAAATACAATTTGCTTTTAGCTTTAAACTATAACTTTTCTAATAAGCAAGCAGAGGCCATTGCAATTCTTGAACCTTTTTTAAAAACCAAACACGTAGATATAGAATCTGTTTTAGACATCCATCTTACTTTAGCTATGTTTTATTTTCAAAACGATGCTCTAAAAAAAGCACATCAAGTTTTAAGCAAATTTTACCACAGCGATGCTTGGTATTCCAAAAAAGCAGGTAAAGAATGGGTTATTAAAAAAAACCTCATGGAGATACTCTTACACATAGAATTAGGAAACATTAATCTGGTAGATTCCAAACTTTTAAGTTTTAAGCGCCAACATTACGAGTATTTAAAATCAATTAATCAAGATCGCGCCATAACCTACCTAACACTTGTTGAAACTTATTATAAGACACCCGAGAATGCAACTTCAGAAACATTTAAAAATAAAGTTGAGCAATCTTTTGAATGGTTAACACCAAAGCAAGAAGACATTTTTGTAATGAGTTTCTATGCTTGGTTAAAAAGTAAAATGACTAGGCAACCACTTTACACAACTACCTTAACACTAATACAACATGCATCAACAGAACTCTAAAATATTTTATATTTGTTTGATGCTAAGAAAGTCCCTAATCATTTTCTGTTTTGTAAACCACATCTTATGCTATGCACAACAGCAGGACAGCCTAGTCTTTAAAAACGGCATAGATAGACCTAGTATATTAGCGACACACCATTTTGGAATTTTTAGCGCTCGCATTAATAATAATTTTAAACAGTTACCTTCTAAAAAAAACGCACTATCAATTAACTATACTAGCGGTAACAATTTCCACCCTTTTGTTGAAGCTTATCTTCCCAGAGACCCAGTTGTTAGAGAGCAACAGAGGCAAAAAATATGGTATCAAAGAGATTTTGTTTTTGAAAACCAAGAAACCACACCTGCAGATTATATGAATATTGTAATAGACGCTATAATTAAAGAATTCAGGGTAAACTACAATATTACTTTAAATAAGAAAAGTGAGTTAAACATAACGCTTCGGTCTTACCTAATTAGCAACGGAAAGTATCCATTTTCATTTTTTACTAGCGATGAGAGCATTGAGTGGTTCCATAGCAATATAGCTGGAGGAGAGGATCCTTTTGGCAGGCGCTATTACGGATTAAATCAGGTAAATTTTAGATATTTAGATAGGAATGGGAGAACTTTGGAACTCAATACTAACGATTTTTTTATTGGAGGTCTTGAACTTAATCATTTCTACTACCCTAATTTCCTAAGAAACAAAGACAAACATATTTATACAAACATTGGGAGCCATCTTGGAATAAACACCTCACGATTTAATAGTGCTTTAGATTATGGTGTTTCTATAAACTCCATAAAACAGCTAGTTTTTAAAAGCCAAAACATCTTAAGTTTTGGATTGGGTGGCAGTGTTTTACATAAAAACTTTTTAAATTTTAAAAATAGCAATATTGATTTAGGAAATAACAGACTCCTTGCCTCTTTTGAAGGCCATATTGAGTTTACTAAGTACACAAAAAAAGGAAATTACAATGCCTTTGGCATTAATTACCATATACAGTCTCGTTTTAATAAAAAAGAAGAAGCAGGGTATTACAGGCTTTTAGGAAAATGGCGAGAAATAAATGGTGGTTGGCACAATGGAGTTGCAACATTATATAACACTTTATCAGACTGGACAGCAATTTACACATACGCTACACCCACATATAAGTTATCCCTTTTTTGCAAACAAGATCTTGAGGTAAACAATGCTCCAGATTTCCAAACAGGTATTTCTTTAATCTTACCTTTTGGGAACAAATAGAACGATCTTCTTCTTGTTAATCTTACGTTAAAGTCTAGTTGCTTTTTAAACCATTTCTAATTGTTATGGTCAAAGAAGCAAACATTTAAAAAAGACATCATCATGAAAAAATTAGTTTTAGTTGTAATGGCACTATGCGCAATTCAAATTACATCTGCCCAAGGCCATCAAAAAAGTAAAAAAGGCATGAATTTAAGCGCTGAAGAAATAGCCACTATTCAAACAAAAAAAATGACTTTGGCTTTAGATTTAACAGACGCTCAACAAGACGACATCTACCAAATTAACCTTGAAAATGCAAAATTAAGAAAGTCTCACATTGCAGAAAGAAAAGCTAAAAAAGAAAGTGGAGAGGCTAAAAAGCCTACTAAAGAAGAACGTATAGAAATGGCGAATAAAAGATTAGACCATCAAATAGCCGTAAAAGCCAAAATGAAAGATATATTAAGCGAAGAACAATACAAGAAATGGGAGCGTATGATGGCAAAAAAATACGCAAAAATGAAAGACAAATCTAAAGACAAGAAAGCCCGCAAAAAAGCATAAATAGAGTTTGAATTTTATTTATTTAGTGATTTTTATTTAGTTGAAAACACCTCCAAATCGGAGGTGTTTTTTTATATCTGTTTGGCTAGCTTATCAATTGCGTTTATAGTGAAATCTAAATCCTCATACGTTAATGCATCAGTAATAAACCATGTTTCAAATGCACTTGGCGCTATATAAACCCCTTCGTTTAATAATCCATGAAAAAACGCTTTAAACGTATCATTATTTCCATTAGCTGCAGTATCAAAATCACAAACTTCGTTCTCATCAAAATGAACAGAAATCATAGATCCTACACGATTGATGGTATGCTTAATTTCATTTTTAGTTAAAACTTTAGAAATACCTTTATGTAAATATTCTGTTTTTTCTGCTAACCTAGTAAAGACGTTTTCTTCTCCATCTAAAGCTTCAAGCATTGCTAAACCTGCGGCCATTGCTAATGGGTTTCCACTCAACGTTCCTGCTTGATATACTGGCCCTAAAGGTGCTAAATAGCTCATAATTTCGTCTCTGGCAGCAAAAGCACCAACAGGCAAACCTCCTCCAATTACCTTACCAAAACACACAATATCAGCTTTAATATTATAGAGTTCTTGCGCTCCTCCTTTAGCTAATCTAAACCCCGTCATCACTTCATCAAATACTAATAAAATATTGTTATCATCACACAATACTCTCAAACTTTCCAAAAAACCTGATTTTGGAGGGATGCATCCCATATTCCCTGCTACAGGTTCAATTATAATACACGCTATTTCTCCTTTATTAGCTTGTATTAATGCTTTAACATTATCAATGTCATTATAATTAGCCAATAAAGTATCCTTTGCTGTTCCCTGTGTTACGCCTGGACTGTTAGGTGTTCCAAATGTACTAGCGCCACTACCTGCTTGTATCAAAAAGGCATCAGAGTGCCCATGGTAACAGCCTGCAAATTTTATAATTTTATCTTTCCCTGTAAATCCACGAGCCAGACGAACAGCACTCATACATGCTTCTGTACCAGAATTTACAAAACGAATTTTATCTATGTTTGGAACCATAGATACAGCGAGTTCTGCAATTTTTGTCTCAATTTCAGTTGGCATTCCAAAAGATGTTCCCTTTTTAGCTTTTTCAACAACCGCATCAACTACAGGTTTGTATGCATGACCCAAAATCATTGGTCCCCAAGAATTAATATAATCTATTAATCGGTTACCATCTTCATCATACAAATAAGCGCCTTTAGCTTCTTTAACAAAAATTGGAGTCCCACCTACACCTTTAAATGCTCTAACTGGAGAATTAACACCTCCAGGAATTACTTTTTCAGCCTCTGCAAATAATGCACTACTGCGTTTATATATCATTTGAAATTATTCTATTTTACCTTTAACTCTTGACCTATTGCAATACTAGTTCCTTTCATATTATTTAAAGCTTGCAACTCCTTAACGGTAACATTATAACGTTTGGAAATATTATATAATGTATCTCCTTTTACAACTTTATGCACTTCATTTTCAACTTCACTTTTATCAACAAATTTTCGTTCTGAAGGATTTCTACCTAAAACCTCATCATCATACTTATAAAGCTCATATCGCTCAATTAAACTAATCAGTTTTTGGGGGTATTTCTTATCTGTAGCATAACCGGCAGCCTTTAGACCTCTTGCCCAAGACTTATAATTAGAAACTTCTAAATCAAATAAGCTAGCATACCGCTTTCTTGATGATAAAAACAAAGAATGGTCTCTAAATGAGTATTTAGGACTATTATACTTCCTGAAGCATTCCCCTTTTTTATCATCATCATGATAAATTTTTGCACCTGTCCAAGTATGACATTTTATACCAAAATGATTGTTTGCTTCTACCGAAAGTCTTCCTTTTCCCGAAGCCGATTCTAAAATACCTTGAGCCAAGGTAATACTTGCAGGAATATTATATAAGGTCATTTCTTTTTGCGCTATAGCTTTGTACGCTTCAATGTAAGCTTCTGTACTACTTATTTTAGAAGTTTCTGTTACTGTATTTACTTTTTCAGTAGGTTTTGTCTTTTCAACTACCACTTGCTTTGCAGTTTCTTTTTTAGATTTTTTGGTAATAACAGTCTTTTTAGAACCACAGCTAAACACAAAAAAACTCAGAAATATTATAATTAACAATCGTTTCATTAAACTTGTATTAAGGGTAATTTTTTCTTTTGTAAAACCATATTCATACCATCGATACCTTGTAATCCGCCAGTATGAATCGCTAAAATTTTAGAACCTTTAGGAAAATAGCCTTTTTCAATTAAACGTAAAATACCATACATCATTTTACCAGTATAAATTGGGTCTAACTGAATGTTATTATCTAATTTAAATTTATTTACAAAAGCTATTAAATCAGAATTTATTTTAGCATATCCTCCAAAATGATAATCTGTAATTAAATCCCAATTGGACTTCTGTACAAATTTACTAATATCTTTATGTAAAAAAGAAGCTTTTAAAGCTGGAAAACCTAAAACTTGTTGACTAGGTTTTGAACAATTAACAATCCCAGAAATTGTACCTCCAGTACCAACAGCACAGCATATATAATCAAAATCTCTATCTTCATTAGTCAAAATTTCTTCACAGCCTTTTACCGCCAATGTATTGGTTCCACCTTCTGGAATTAAATAGAAATCATGGAATTCACTTTTCAAGGATTCTATAAAGGTTTCTGAAGTCTTATTACGGTAGACATCACGCGATACAAACTTAAGATACATGCCATGATCTTGAGCAAAAAGTAATGTAGGGTTATTTTCTATCTTAAATTTTAATTCATTACCCCTAATTATACCAATAGTTTTAAACCCCAATACACTTCCTGCTAAAGCTACTGCTGCTATATGATTTGAAAATGCACCACCAAAGGTCAATAAGGTTGCATAGCCTTTTTTATCTGCTTCTCTTAAATTGTACTTTAATTTTCGATATTTATTTCCTGAAACAAATGCGTGTAATTCATCTTCTCGTTTTAAAAACAGACTTACCGCATCTGTTTTAGAAAGTTTAATTTCCTGATTAATAGTATGTTCAAAATCGAAGCTCATTCAACACGAAGATACTTCAAAAAACTCCAAAATCTTCGATGTTTTAAATAGTTAAAATCAAACTCTTTCCCATAGGCTTCCCGTTCAAAAGAAATGTTTTTATAAGCCATATTCCAATTTTTAAATTGCACTAGCCTTATCAAAAATTCTAACGCATACCAAACATAAAACAGTATAATGAGCAACTCTAACTGCTGTCTTAAATGAATCTTTTCATGATTAATTAAAACTTTATTTAATTTCAATTTTGGATGTCCTAAAAAAATGAAAGGAAATAGAGCAATACCTGTATAACCTTTTGGCACCATGTATTTTGAAATAAGAATCATAATCTTGACGCTTCAAAAATCAATCCAATTTACGTTATCTTTGTGAAACTATGAAAAAGATTATCCCCATTGAAGAAGACGATTATTACCTAACACCTGAAGGTTACAGGTGTTTTACTGAACAATACCACCTAAAACGTGGATATTGTTGCGAAAGTGGATGCAGACATTGTCCATACGGATTTAACAAAAACACAGACACGATTAAACGCTAAAGCCCTGCTATTTATGGTATGATTATTGATGATAAAACTATAAAAGTGAGTAGTATTTCTCGTTTAACTGAGATTCAAAATAAATATGATTGTTATGAAAAAATTATTTAAAACTTTACCGCTTATTGCCCTTCTTATAGTAGCAACCTCTTGCTCCTCTGTTCGTGTATCTACAGATTACGACAGAAAAACTGATTTTAACCAATTTAAAACGTTTGCGTTTTTTAAAACTGGTATTGACAAAGCTGAAATTAATGATATTGACAAACGCCGAATTTTACGCGCCATAGAAGCAGAGCTTTTAGCAAAAGGCTTTACAAAATCTGAAGACCCAGATGTACTTATCAGTATTTTTACTAAATCTAACCAGCGTGTAGACGTTTACAACAACGCTTGGGGCATGGGCGCCTGGGGTTGGGGAGGCTGGGGTCCTTGGGGTGGTTTTGGCCCAGGTTGGGGCTGGGGATGGAATCAACCAGCAGTATCTACCCGTACAGAAGGTGTGCTTTTTGTAGATTTAATTAATGCAAAGAAAAAAGAACTAGTATGGCAAGGTATGGGCACAGGGTTTTTAACAAGAAAATCAGAGAAAAAAGAAGAACGTATAAAAGAGTTTGTGAGCAAAATAATGGAGCAGTATCCTCCTGAGGCTGAACAAAAATAAATTTAAAAAAGCGACTCAATCAGAGTCGCTTTTTTTTTTACATCACAATATCATTTTTCCATTCATAAGGTTTAGGAATATCGGTATCATCAATCAACTGACGAATATCTATTTCTATACCTCTACTCATGTCTGTAATCGGAATATCATTTGGACCACCTTCAAAAGGATTCTCCGTATTCTCTCCTATAGCCTCCATTGTATGAAATACCCATGAAATTAGAGCACTAAACGGGATAGAAAACCAAACAAAATGTTTAGCTATAAACTCTTGCGCTAAATGCCCCCAAGATGTTCGGGATTGATGTGTTGTCAAATCCTCTAAAATATGATCTCCTATAGTTTCAAAACCTTCCATAATTCCAAATGGGAGTAGTATTATAAAAATCCAAACAAAAAGATAATTTAATGTAGCAAACTGCCTTGGATAGGGGAAATTTTTAATACGTTCACATTTTCCCTGCAACGTGTAAAATTCAACCAATAAATTTGCCATTTCCATGTGTCTAAAATCCTCTATTAATCCTTCTTGTTTCAATTCTTTTAAACGTTTAGACTGAATACCTAGTAATTGCGATGCTTGATTGCCTTTTGCAAATATTTCTTTAAATTCTGCTTCAGAAATGTACGGTTTTATGGCTCCTTCAATCGGTTCAACATCTTCACAAACCCTATAATAATTTTCCCTAAACTCTTTATTAGATTTCCTGTTTTTTAAATGCATTTCCCAAGGCTTGTCCTTTCGCAATTGATAGCGAAGTGCAGTTAACCATGCTACATGTCGATGTACCATTTCTCTAATAATTCCTTTTAGTTCAGTATCTGTGCGCTTTACATTTACATGATCGTTATTAATAAAATCCTTTACCATAATAGTCCAAGACCTTGAACTATTAACTATACCTCCCCAAATTTTTCTGGCTTCCCAAAGCCTATCATAAGAGGCATTATTTTTAAAACCTACTATAAATGCTACCGCAGTCGCCAAGGCTCCTAATGGTAACCATGGCACATGCAACCATTTTAAACCAACTACATCAAATAAAACAACAGGGATTAGAGCTAATAAAAGAAATAAAAAAATATGGCGGCGCGTCCATTTTATCACACCTTTAACTGGAAAAATACGTCTGGTATACATTTGTAATCTATATATAATTCTGTATTAAATATATGGAAATCTTTTTAGCTACTTTCATTAGACCCCAAACACATTCTTTGAAGGAAAAGTTAAAAAATCAATATTTTGATGAATAATTCGTATTTTTAATTAACTTTTTTATCTAAACTTTAGAAATGTCGGATATATTTGAATCAAATGAGATACTTAAAAAGCTTCCTAAGCATCTAAAGCAATTTATAAAACCGCAAAACTACGAGGACTATTCAGCAATAGATCAAGCTGTCTGGAGATATGTGATGCGCAAAAACGTAGATTTTTTAAGTAAAGTAGCTCATAATTCCTATTTAAAGGGGTTAAAACAAACAGGAATTTCGATAGATAGTATCCCAAACATGTACGGTATGAACCGTATTCTAAAAGATATTGGTTGGGCAGCTGTGGCTGTAGATGGGTTTATCCCCCCAAATGCATTTATGGAATTTCAAGCTTATAATGTATTAGTTATTGCAAGTGATATTCGCCAATTAGACCATATTGAATATACTCCTGCTCCAGATATCATTCATGAAGGTGCTGGACACGCCCCAATAATTGCAAATCCTGAATATGCAGAATATTTAAGACGATTTGGAGAAATTGGATGTAAAGCTATTTCATCTGCTAAAGATTATGAATTATATGAAGCTGTAAGGCATTTATCCATCATAAAAGAAGCTCATAATTCCTCAGAAAAGGAAATACTTTTAGCTGAAAAAAAAGTAGAGGAATTGCAGAAAAATATGGGAGACCCCAGTGAAATGGCTTTGATAAGAAATTTACATTGGTGGACTGTGGAATATGGATTAATTGGAACGGTTGAGAACCCAAAAATATACGGTGCAGGTTTATTGTCCTCAATTGGAGAAAGCGCTTGGTGTATGACGGATAAAGTAGAAAAACTACCCTACGATATTAATGCTACATTTAAGGATTTTGATATTACTAAACCTCAACCACAACTATATGTTACCCCAGATTTTGCTCATTTAAGTTTAATTCTTGAGGAATTTGCCAATACTATGGCGCTAAGACGTGGTGGTTTATCGGGAGTCCAAAAATTGATAAATTCTAAGGCTTTAGGTACCGTAGAATTGAGTACTGGCATACAAATCTCTGGAATTTTTAACACAGTAGTTAACTATGACAACAAACCAATTTATATCCAAACAACTGATAAAACAGCATTAGCTTACAGAGAAAAAGAGCTAGTAGGTCATGGCACTAAAAAACACAAAGACGGCTTCGGGTCTCCTATTGGGAAACTAAAAGGTATAAATATTGCTATTGAAGATATGAGTCCACGAGATTTAGCTGCTTATGATATTTATGAAGGCCAAACCGTACATCTTGAATTTGAGGGAGGTATAAAAGTCTCTGGAGAGATTATTACTGGAAAGCGTAATCTACAAGGTAAGATTATTTTAATAAGTTTTAAAAATTGCACGGTAACGCATCATGACACTACTTTGTTTAAACCAGAATGGGGTATTTATGATATGGCTGTTGGCAAAGACATTGTTTCAGCTTTTTCAGGACCTGCAGATTTTAATAGTTTTAATTTAATTACCCATATACCATCAACACAAACTATTCATTTAAAAAAGTCAAAAAAACGCATTGCTCTAGAACTTTTATACCAACAAGTTAGAGATTATAGAGAAGGTAAAAACAAAACGATTTCAAGAAACAAAGTCTTAGAAGAACTTATTGAAAATCATCCTAATGACTGGTTATTATCAGTAGAATTATATGAATTATCACAGTTAGATAATGAAGTTACGTTGGGCAGAAAAATAATAAAACACTTAGAAAGTATTAAACAAAACAACCCTAAGTTTGGACATTTAATTGATGATGGCTTAGAGATAATCCTTGATAAACCTCTAGCAACTTAACTACCTAAACCGTTTCAATGTTTTTTTAGTAAAGTCGCTTAACACAAGTCGTCCACTAATTTCGGCACGTTCTGCTAAAAGTGCATCCCAATCTTCAGTGCCTTTCCAAATCACTTTTTTCATTTCGGTTAAAGCCTCTGGATTATAACTTGCCAATTTTTCTGCTAAGGTTTTTACAGCAATATCTAAATCTTCAGTAGTATCAAAAACATCGGCATACAACCCTTTATCTCTGGCAAACTCCCAGGAGAAAAACGTTTCAGCATCAATAGTCATTTGCGACATTGCTACCTTACCAATTTTACGAGACACTGCTGGTTCTATAACAAAGGGACCTATACCTATACTTAATTCACTTAACCTAATAGAAGCATATTTTGTAGCTAAACAGTAATCTGTTGCTGCTGCTAAACCAACACCTCCTCCAACTGTTTTTCCTTGCACCCTACCTATAATTAATTTGGGACATTTTCGAATTGCATTGATTACATTGGCAAATCCAGAAAAAAAAGCTTTCCCTTGTGCTTCATTTTCTATCTCAACTACCTCATTAAAACTTGCACCCGCACAAAATGTTCTATCTCCTCCACTTTTTAAAACTATTACCTTAACCGCATCACTACTTCCTGCTTTTATTATAGTTTCTTCTAATTGAGACAAAATAGTACTGGGCATTGAATTTCTATTAGGATGAAAAAACTCAACATAACCAACATTATTTTCTACAGATAGCGTTACGTAAGGACTCATAACCGTATATTATTTTAGAGGCTGAAGATACCCAAAATTTATGTAATCTACCACAGCAAACTATTAACAAATAATGAAATATTAACTAACTTTACAAAAAGCAAACTACATGGGTTTATTAAGTTTTTTCTTCAAAAGAAACGCACAAAAAGTTAAAGATTTTTTAAAACGAGACGCTATTATTTTAGACGTTAGAACACAACGTGAATGGGAAGAAGGGCACATAAGAAATGCTGTTCATATACCTTTAAGCGACTTAAAAGACCATATAGAAGATATAAAAAAATTAAACAAACCTGTAATTGCCCATTGTAAAAGCGGCGGAAGATCTGCCCGTGCCACTAAACTTTTAAAATTTTACAATGTAGAAGCCATAAACGGGGGTGGGCTTTCAGACTTAAAACTACTTATAAAGTGATGTTCTCTAAATCCTTTTGGTTTATTATAGGTGTGGTATTATATTGTAATGTCCACCCCAATGAGTTTGTTAGAATATAAAATTTAGATAACTCACTTATTAATCTGTTTTTAGCATTAGTCTTAATATCAGAACTCTCAATCTTTTTAGACAAAACTTGTTTTACCGTTTTATTAATATCATTGTAGTCCTTAGCTTCAAAAGGGTTCAAATAATCTGCTTGCACATCGTAATACTCTAAATCTGGATGTATTTTAATTTCTTCTGTTGGAATGTTTGTTATCGTTAACGTTTTAGTAGTTTCGTTTATATCATATTCAATCTTGCTTAAATCGTATGCCACAGTAACCTCTGTATTTACAACAACAAGCGCTTTTTTTTCAGCTGATAGCAAATCTCCAAATACATCTTTAGAATTTTTATAGGTAAATACTTCACTAAAATAACCTTCAGTTACCACCAACTTTCCAACATGGTTTATTTGCTCTTGAATTAAAGATGAACTTTCTTTAAGAAAGATGTCCTCTTTTTTCTTATCTCCACAATATTTGAATGTAAAAAGGATAACGAGTGTTATTACAACACCAAACAAAATTTTTCGCATGCTCTAATTTAGAAATAATTTAAAACATAGAAACTAAAGCCCAAAATTAGGCATAAAAAAACATCAGTTTCCTCCGACTTTGAAGTCTAACTAATGCATATAATGTTACTCTCTCGTAACACTATAAAAGTACATGTATTACTCTTGTTAAATATTACCTAATTGTTAAACAACCTTTAAATTAAATTGTTCTTTTTTGCTTTTTGCACTGCTTCTAGCTTATTATGTACTTGTAATTTTTTATAAATATTTTCAATATGTTTTCTTATGGTACCTGTAGATAAAATTAAATTATCTGCTATGGCATTATAACTTAAGCCTTTACTAAGCTGCTCCAAAACCTCTGTCTCCCTAGTTGTTAATGTAATATCCTCTTTATCCTTTTCATTTTTAATTTGAATAGGGTTACGCAGTAGCTTTAAAGTTTTAAGTGCTATGGAAGGTGTCATTGCCGCTCCTCCATTTAATGTTTCCAAAATACCACTATACAAATCCTTTGGATTTACCTCTTTTAATAAATAGCCATCTGCTCCAGCCTTAATAGCATTAAAAATATGTTCGTCATTATCAAAAACTGTAAGCATAATAATTTTTATGTGCGGGTATTTTTGTTTGATTAGCTCTGTAGCTTCAATACCATTTAAAACTGGCATTTCAATATCCATTAAAATCACATCAATGTTATGATTCTCTTGAAGATGCAATAATGCATCAGCGCCATTTACTGCGGTAATCTTAATATCTATATCATCAAAAAATAATAGCTTTTCTTTTATAGCCGTAATTAAAAAGGTATTATCGTCTACAATTGCGGTCTTTATTTTCATCTTATTTAACATGGCACACCTAATAAAACAGAGGTGCCGTTATGTATTTCGCTTTCAATAACAATACTTGCATTAATATCTTTTGCTCGTTTCCTCATATTGTTTAATCCGTTACCATCACTTACACCATTAACATCAAAACCTTTTCCGTCATCAACAATGTCAATACATAATTGGTTGCTTTCTTTTGAAACTTTAACCGAAATATTTTTGGCATCGGCATATTTAATAGAATTGTGTATCGCTTCTTGAACAATCCTATATATATTCATACCTTTTACTGATGTGAATATAATCTCATCAACAATATTATCACTTAGCAAAAACTGAAATTGGATGACTTCTGAATGTTTATCTGCCTTTTCTACAAAATTACTAATGCGCGTTTGCAAATCCTCTAATGAAATTTCACTTTTATTCATTGCCCAAATAGTATCCCGTAACTCATATATCGTATCTTTTGTAAATGCACTTATACTTACTAGTTTTTTATTTAATTTCTCATTTTTTATATTAAAACCATATTGCAAATTCTCTATGGAAGAAATGATAAAGGTTAACTGCGCACCAATATTATCATGCAAATCTCTAGAAATTCTTAAACGTTGTTCTTGTAGTTTATTTTGGGTTTCAATTTTTATTAAAGCTTCTTTAAGTTCCCCTTCTTTTTTTAGTTGTTCATTTTTTAGTTTTTGCTGTTTAAAAAGGAGATACCCCAGAAGTGATATTACAACAGCCAATAAACCTAAACCTATTAACTGCGTGTTTTTTCTATTTATGTTAAGCTCTTTTTCAGCTATATCAGCACGTTGAGTAAGTATTTCTTTTTCGCGTTCAGCAGTATTATATCTTTCTTGTACTTCTGCTATTTCTTTTGTAACTCTATCACTATATATAGAGTCTTTGAGGCGATTGAATTCGTTGTGGTAATATATAATACTATCAGCATTGACAGTTTTAGAATAATGATTAAACAAATAATTGTAAGCTACATGTTCATGTTTCTTAGATTTTATCTTCTTCGATAATTTCAAGCCTTTGTATAATTTTTCTTTTGCCTTTCTATAATTACTAGTCTTAGTATAAACTTCCCCAATACTCAATAAAGCATTGGCACGTCCAAAATCATCATTAATTTCTTCACTGGCTTGATATGATTTTTGATAAAAAACTTGGGCTTCATTAAACGCTTTTTTATTCTCTTTTATTTTTCCATAATTATAATAAAGGTTAGCTAAAACTCTGCTGTAATTATTGTTTTCAGAGATATCTAAAGCTTTGTCATAATACTTAGAACCCTTAATTGTATCATTTAAGGATAAATATGTATTACCAATATTACTATAAACCTTAGCTAAACCCAATGAGTCTTCAATTGATTTGGATATTTCTAATGTTTGAAAGTGTATTTTTAAGGCATTATCATATTGCTTCATTTCTTCGTATAATGCTGCAATATTACCTTTTGTTAAAAAAACATGTCGTTCACTTTTAATTGCTTTATAAACATCAAGAGCCTTAATATTATATTTTAAACATGAATCCATTTGAAACTTCTTATGATAAGAAAAACCAAGTTTGTTATAAATACTAGCCATTCCAAAAGAATCCTTTAACACTTTTCTTATTTTCAATGATTTATGGTACAAAATAATAGATTCATCATGATTAGACCCGTAAGCATGTATTATCCCCAAATCATTATAGGCCTGAGCCTCTCCAACAATATTTCTAGTATTTTTAGATAATTCTAATGCTAAATTGCCATAATAAAGAGCAGAATCATTTGAAACCCTTCCATAATACCAGCATAAATCACTATAAGTTTTAATTTTTATTGAATCATTAGGTTTTGATTCAATCACTAATTTTAAACTATCTATTATTTTTAAATTATTTTGTGAAGAACAATAAAAACTTAGTATAGTAAGTATGATTGATAGAAATCTATGTTTCATAAAAGCGTGGTTACTTATCAAATATAATATTTTGATTTGAAATTAATTTATTAACAAGCCACAACAAACGTCTAATAATTGAATCATTAAAATATTCTGCAATCTTAACTTTTTCAGAATTTAAATGATATTTGTTTTGTTCTAAATGATGTTTTTCAAAAAGAAAAGCATACACTTCCTCTCCTTTTTTCTGAATTAGACTAAAATCCAAATACACTTTTATGACATAAAAAAGTACTATAAAAACTATCAAAAAAATTATTATACCAAACCAATCAAACACCATAATGACTAAAATTTAATAGAAAATTAAGATGCAAAATGTTACACAAAAAAAACACCAATTACCTGTAACTTTATTGATTACAAGTATTGGTGCTTTTTGGTATGAACTGATTAATAGCATTTTAAATCTAATGATTATTACTTGTTAATCTCGTAAATATTCGATTAAGTGTTTGAAAAAAAGATTAAGCGCAATAATCTGATTATCACGCCCAATCAACAAATCTCAACAACAAGATTTAATTTTTAAGGTCGTAAGCATAAATAGTATTGTTGTTGGCTAAGTAATATAAATAACCTCCAAATTCATCAACTTCGTATGTTGGTTTTTTATCTTTAAGCAAGATCTCTTTTTCTGCACTTCCGGTATCTTTATTAATTTTCACTAAACCTGCACCATCATCTAACTTTGTTAATATAAATTGAGCATTTTCAGTTGCTGCAGTTGCTTTAAAGCGCCTTGCCATTTCATTAAAAGAAGCTGTTCCAATCGCTGCAAACATATCTGCAGTACGCTTCATTTGCGCCCCATACTGATTATACTGCCCCAAGTAATTACGATTTGCTCCCGCCCTTGCACTTGCGTCCATGGCCATCGCTGTTGAAGCTACGGCCGTAGCTGCTAATAACGCTACTGCTAAAGCACTTTTCCCTGGAGAACGAAAATATTCATGAAATTTCTCAGACCCATCAAAATCTAGCATCATTAAATTTTGGTCTGACGATAATAGTAAACCTCCATCTCTAACGTCCATAGCAGCAGGATGCTCTTTCTCTTCAAATTTTAATGTAGCTAAAGTGCTTATATCTCCAGAATTTTCATCGATTGCTATGATTTCCTCACCAGTGCTTATTAAGTATCTAGAATGAGCTTCATCGTAAGTACTGGTTACTGCTTTAGCTTTTTTATACTTAATTGGTTTATTCCAAATAGATGCTCCTGTGTTTAGGTCTATGATATTTGCATCACTATCCGTAATATAAATCATACCTTGTTTAGTTAGCGCCATAGTATGGATATTCTCTCCTGTTCTTAATGGCTTTTTAAATAAAGGATTACCATCATAGGATATCTTATTAATACCTCCCTCCCCAATTCCAAACAAAATACCATCATCCATGATGTAAAAGTGCTGCACATAACCTTTGGTTTTTGGTGCTTTTTCCCACAAATCCTCGCCGGTTGAAGCTGATAAAAAAGAGATGTTACTCTGGGCTTTTGCTGCTGCTAATTTTGCTAATCCTTTTTTACCTGTATCTGCTACATCGCTAACAATAGCCAACCCTTTATCTGTAACCTCAAAATTAGACACCACACCTTTTAATTTTGCACCATCTCCCCACATTTGCGCACCAGATGCACTAATTTTATGAATCACATGGTTTTTGCCTTTGCCTTGTACGGCAAACATAGATTTACCATCTTTATCTGGAATAACATAGGCTACATTTTTTAAATCTACCACCCAGTTCTCTGCCCCGGTATTCATATCTATTCTGTAAACCCCTTTATAAGTTGGTAATATTACGCCTCCATTAATGATACTAGGCTGACCAGTTAATGAGTTTGTCCCCTTGAGTTTAAAAAGCTTTACTTCATTTCCTGTACCCATATCATAAATACCTACGGCCTGAGTATATTTTTCTTTTGCTGTTCTTTGCCCAGAAACTATCAATTTATTTTCTGGCATTAGCAACGTTGGCCTACCTGCTGCCTTCCATCCATTAGCCTTAGTATCAAATAAACGCTTACCAGACACCACATCTATTACGCTTTGCTTTGCAGAAATACCTCCAAAGCCTGCCTGCCCTACCATTACATAGGGTGTGTTCGGTACAATATAAATCTCTTCTTGCTTTACTTTTCCATAATCATCAAAATTAAACACTAAACTTTCCTGCCCTGGTTTAATTCCTGCTAATCCTTTACCATGTGTAATTAACATTACTCCAGAACTGGTTAGTGTCATCTGTTCAATTTTACCTCCTAAATCATAAGTAAAATTAGGAGTTTCGGCTTTTTGTGCGTTTAACATTAGCGTACCGGCTAACAGAAAAACAAATATTTTTAAATTTCTCATTGTTGATGTATTTAATTAAATCATCACATTAGAATGTGATTACTTACTATGTTGTTTGCTTAGATAAATTGAAGGATCCTTCGGTAATACTTTTTACCGATCCATCCCCATTAACATTCTTACCTGAAAAATTAAACGAACCAGTAACATTTGAAGCTGTTTCTTCAGAAATTATAACTTCCCCAACCTTAGTATCATCATATGGTGCTTGCCAAATCTCAGTTGTAGAAGCAGTAGGGTTAGACAAATTAACGTCTGTTTCTGTGTATGAAGCAATATTGGTCACAGCAGCATTTGCTCCTGTTAATTCGTAAGTACCAGGGCCATCATAACCAAAAATAGTTATGGCAAATGCATTACCATCACTGTTAGAGGCTATGATAACTAAATTTTTTAGCCCACTTCCAGCATTTGCAACTGTTGCTGAAGACGATATGTCTAATGATTGGAAATTGGCTCCATCTACTTTTGCAACTAAAGTTCCATTCCCAGCTGTGATAGGCCCGCCATCATTGTCATCGTTATTAGAGCATGATGTAAGTGTTAGTAATACAATTACTAATGCATAAATGTGTTTTAAGTTTCTCATTGTTGATTTTTTTATTGGTTAATAACACAACAAAACTGCAACAATGCGTAAATGAAATCAATACGATGAATTACGTATATTTAAAAATAGATGAACAAATAATAAGACTAAGACTGTTGCGTAAATACGCCTAAAAAGGTCTTATCAAAAAGAAATATGAGGGAATTTAGATATAATTTGAGCTTTTTTCACCTCTAGTTTTTGAAGAAATTTTTGGTGTGCCTCAGAATTTGGATTGAAAGGCTTATGTTGAAGCCCTTTTTGAATGGTTTCAACATGCTCCATAACTTCATAACTTTCTTCTGAAATCCATACCACTTTAAATTTTTCCCAAATATAGTTTACTGCCGTTTGATTTGGATGAATCATATCTTCGTTATAAAAACGGTAATCCCGTAGTTCATCCATCATAATTTCATAAGATGGAAAATAATAAGATTTTTGATTGACGATTAATAATTGATGATTTCTGGTTAATTCTTGACCTATCATTTTATGTATTCCCGCAATTAAATGTGCTTTACTCTGCATATTCTCAACAAAACCATCTTTTATATGTCGTACTGGAGACACTGTAAATAGTATTGACACCTTAGAATTTAGGTTTCGTATTAAAGTTGATATGTTTTGTAATGTGTGACAGATATCATCAACTGTTAATAATTCTTTATTAAACTCCTTTTGTGGTACTTTATGGCAATTAGCAACTATGTTATGTGTTTTAACGAAACGATATACCCAAGCTGTCCCTAAAGTGATAATGACATGCGTTGCGTCTTGAATATTTTTTTTAGTTACTTGTATTTGTGTATTTAAGGTTTGTAAAACATCATTCTTTACACTGCTACTTAATTTAGAATGCGCATCAAAACAGTGCCATAAATCATTATACTGAAACACATCATCCTCCAGAAATATTTTATCTGCAACAGCATGGGACACTAAGTTCTCAATAGCCTTAGGATGGAATAAAATTCCCAAAGGATTATGGTAGGATTGAAATTTGAAATACTCTAATTTATTTCCAATGTTTTCTGAAAAACAAGATCCTAACAATAAAAGTTTGGAGTTGTAATCTATTAGATTATCAGACTGCTTGGATAGTGATATTTTGGTTTGAAGGTTCATTTTCTTCTATCACAAAGGCGCCTTAGTGATACTTTGCGAAATTAACTTATATAGTCTTTTGCTTTACTAAGAGCCTCAGCAATACCAGCAGGATTCTTACCGCCTGCTGTGGCAAAGAATGGTTGTCCGCCACCGCCACCTTGTATGTATTTACCAAGTTCTCGTACCACTTGTCCTGCATTTAAATCTTTGTTAGCTACCAATTCTTTTGAAATATAGCAAGACAAGAGTGCTTTTCCATTTTGCTCAGTTGCCAACAGTAAGAATAAATTATCAAATTGACTTCCCAACTCAAAAGCTACATCCTTTAAACCACCTGCATCTAAATCTAACTTTTTAGCTAAAAACTGTACACCATTTATATCCTCAAGTTCATTCTTAAGTTCTCCCTTAATACTTTTAGCCTTATCTTTTAATAATAGTTCAATTTGCTTTTTTAAACTCGCGTTTTCTTCTTGTAGATTTTGAAGTGCTTTAACAGGCTCTTTTGCATTATTAAGCAAATCTTTCATCTCAAAATATGTTCTATTATTTTCAAAATAAAAGTCTTTTACGGCATCACTTGTAATGGCCTCTATACGTCTAATTCCTGCAGCTACTGCACTTTCAGATACAATTTTAAAATGCCAAATATCGGCAGTGTTACTAACATGTGTTCCTCCGCATAATTCAATAGATTTCCCAAAGCGTATAGAACGTACTGTATCTCCATATTTTTCTCCAAATAAGCTCATTGCTCCATCTGCAATAGCTTCTTCTTTCGGTACATTTCGTTTTTCAATTAATGGCAACTTTCCTTCAATCCTTCGGTTAACAAAATGCTCTACGTCACGCAGTTCTTCAACAGTTAACTTTGAAAAATGCGAAAAATCAAAACGTAAATATTTAGAATGTACGGCACTCCCTTTTTGTTCTACATGCGTTCCTAGAATTTCACGCAGTGCCTGATGTAATAAATGTGTTGCTGTATGATTACATTCGGTTCTATGGCGTTGCTTAGAATCTACTACAGCCTTAAATGTTTCATCTAAATGCTTTGGTAAGTTTTTTGTAAAATGAATAATAACATTATTCTCTTTCTTTGTATCTAAAATATAAACTACATCGCCATGTGTATCTTCCAAATAGCCCTTATCTCCAACCTGACCTCCTCCTTCTGGGTAAAATGGTGTTAAATTAAACACCAACTGGTACATGTCGCCTTCTTTCTTAGAAGACACTTTTCTGTAGCGTGTTAATTTTACATTGGTCTCTAGGGTATCGTAACCTATAAATTCTTCTTCGGCATCATCTACTAAAACCGTCCAATCGTCAGTAGACATTTCACTAGCTGCTCTTGAGCGATTTTTTTGTTTCTGTAATTCAACCTCAAAACATTTTTCGTCCAATTTCAACCCTTTTTCAGAAAGAATTAAAGCTGTTAAGTCTATTGGAAAGCCATAAGTATCATACAACTCAAATGCTTTCTCGCCAGAAACCATATCTCCTTTTGTTTCATCTACAATACGATTTAAAAGCACTAAACCTTGTTCCAGAGTTCTTAAAAACGATTGCTCTTCTTCCTTAATTACATTTTCAATTAATTGTTTTTGTGCCTTAAGCTCAGGAAATGCCTTTCCCATCTGCTTACTCAAAACATCAACTAATCGATATATAAAAGGTTCTTTTTTATCTAAAAATGTGAAACCATAACGCACTGCACGACGTAAAATTCTACGTATCACATAACCTGCCCCTGTATTACTTGGCAACTGCCCATCAGCTATAGAAAAAGCTACAGCTCTAACATGATCGGCAATTACACGTGTAGCAATATCTACTTTGTCTTCTTTACCATATTTTTTATGAGTAATGGTTTCTATTTCTCTAATTATGGGCGTAAATACATCAGTATCATAATTAGATTGTACGCCTTGTAATACCATACACAGGCGCTCAAAGCCCATTCCTGTATCTATATGTTTATTTGGTAAAACTTCTAAAGAACCATTGGCTTTTCGGTTGTACTGCATAAATACCAAATTCCATATTTCAACCACTTGAGGATGATCCATATTTACCAAGTCCTTACCTGAAATTTTAGCCTTTTCTTCCGCAGAGCGGATATCTACATGTATTTCACTACAGGGTCCACAAGGTCCTTGGTCTCCCATTTCCCAGAAATTATCCTTTTTATTGCCTTTTAAAATACAATCTTCAGAGATGTGAGCTTTCCAGAAGTCATAGGCTTCTGTATCCATTTCTGTGCCGTCTTCTTTATCTCCTTCAAAAACTGTAACGTAAAGTATATCTTTATCTATGCCATAAACTTCAGTTAATAATTCCCAAGCCCAAGCAATAGCTTCTTTCTTAAAATAATCTCCAAAACTCCAATTACCCAACATTTCAAAAAGTGTGTGGTGGTAAGTATCATATCCTACTTCTTCTAAATCATTATGCTTTCCAGAAACACGTAAACACTTTTGGGTATCGGCCACTCTATTACTTTTAGGCTCGGCATTTCCTAAAAAGCATTCTTTAAAAGGTGCCATTCCTGAGTTTACAAACATTAGAGTGGGATCATCTTTTAACACCATTGGAGCTGATGATACTATGCTGTGTTTTTTACCTTCAAAAAAACTTAAAAATTTAGACCTAACTTCTTGAGATTTCATCTATGTAATTGCGCTATTTCTCGTCAAATTATAGTATTTGTAAAACAATTTTTATCTTTGGTCGTTTAGCTACTAAATTTAACGTGCTATTATTGTCTTTAATTCGCTGCAAAAATAGCATAATTTAAGTAATGAGTAAGGTAAAATATTATTACGATCCAGAATCGCTTTCCTATCGGAAAATAGAGCGTAGAAAGCGTAACACTTTTAAGTTTATTATGTTATTCTTACTAGCATCTGCTCTTTTTGCTTTTTTGTTTGTATTTATTGCCGGACATTATTTTGAGTCTCCAAACGAAAAAGCATTGAAGCGCGAGCTTACTAACATGGAATTACAGTTTGATTTGCTAAATAAAAAAATGAGTGAAGCCGAAATTGTTTTAGCTAATATTGAAGATAGAGATAACAACATCTATCGCGTTTATTTTGAAGCTAATCCTATACCTGAAGAACAAAGACGTGCTGGTTTTGGTGGTATAAATCGCTATAAAAACTTAGAGGGTTATGATAACTCCACTTTAATTATTGAAACTAGTAAACGCTTAGACATTTTACAAAAACAAATCGTAGTACAATCTAAATCGCTAGATGAAATAGCAATTTTAGCTAAAGAAAAAGAAAAACTTTTAGCAGCTATACCTGCTATTCAACCTGTGAGTAATAAAGATTTAACACGTATGGCTTCGGGTTATGGCATGCGTACCGATCCATTTACTAAAGCGAGAAAAATGCATAAAGGCATGGATTTTACTGCCCCAAGAGGCACTCCTATTTATGCTAGTGGAGATGGGAAAGTTATTAGAGCAGACTCTGGATCTAGTGGATATGGTAAGCACATTCGTATAGATCATGGCTTTGGTTACGTAAGTTTATATGCGCATTTGTACAAATACAATGTACGAAAAAACCAAAAGGTAAAACGAGGAGATTTAATAGGATTTGTTGGTAGTACTGGGCGTTCTGAAGCACCCCATTTACATTATGAAATAAAAAAAGATGGTAAAAACATAAACCCTATAAACTTTTATTACGGTAGTTTAACTCCTGAAGAATTTGCAAAATTACTAGAACACGCTTCTTTAGAAAATCAATCCCTCGACTAATGCATATAGATTTACCCGAAAAACGATATTATGGTATTGGTGAGGTAGCCAAGGCTTTTGGAGTAAATACATCTTTAATTAGATTTTGGGAAAAAGAGTTTGATGTCCTTAAACCCAAAAAGAATGCTAAGGGTAATCGTAAATTTACACCTGAAGACATTAAAAATCTTAAATTTATTTACCACTTGGTAAAGGAACGTGGTTTTACTTTAGAAGGTGCAAAAATTCATTTAAAGGAAGAAAAAAAGCAAGCACTGAGTAACTTTGAAATTGTTAGCAAGCTTGAAGACATAAAAGATCAGTTGATTAAAATTAAAAATCATCTTTAGTTTATCTTATTGCTTACATTGAAACAAAACTACACTCCGTTTTATTTTTATTAAAAATAAAGTAACTTTCTAATCGATTTTGAGTCTAACTAAATAACACTAACACTTATTAAATTTATAATTATGAAAAAATGGATTATACCTATTGTAATAGTCTTTATTCTGGGAATTTTCGGGGTTAAAGCTTATAATTCTTTGATTGGATTAGATGAAAACATAAATGAAGCATGGGGAAAAGTAGAAAGCTCATACCAAAGACGCGCTGATTTAATTGGCAACCTTGTTAAAACTGTTCAAGGTGCTGCTGACTTTGAAAGAGGTACTTTAAAGGATGTAATTGAAGCAAGAGCTAAAGCAACATCTATGAATATAGACCCTTCTAATTTAACACCAGAACAAATTGCTAAATTCAGCGAAGTGCAAAGTGGTTTAGCTGGTGCTTTAAAAAGCCTTTTGGTTACCGTAGAACGTTACCCAGAACTTAAAGCAAACAAAAACTTTTTAGAGTTACAAGCTCAATTAGAAGGTACTGAAAACAGAATTAATGTAGTAAGAGATAGGTTTAATGAAGCTGTTAAACCTTATAATGAAACTATAAGATCTTTCCCAAACAACCTTTTTGCAGGATTTATGGGGTTTGATAAAAAGGCTTATTTTGAATCAGATGCTGGAGCCGATAAAGCGCCAGATGTAAACTTCGATTTTAAATAAGAAAACTAATTAGTATATGTCCAAAATTGAAGCATTTCTTACTACCGAAGAAGAACAAGATATTGTTGAAGCCATTAGACTGGCAGAATTAAATACTTCTGGAGAAATTCGTGTACATATAGAAAAAACATCCAAAGGCGATGCCTCGCATCGTGCTTTGGAGTTATTTCATGTATTAAAAATGGACAATACTAAACTCCAAAATGCTGTATTAATCTATGTAGCTATTGAAGATAAAACCTTTGTGATTTATGGAGATAAAGGTATTAATGAAGTGGTAGAAGAAGGATTTTGGGACAGTACTAAGGATGTTATACAATCTCATTTTAAAAAAGGAAATTTTAAACAAGGTTTAATAGACGGTATTTTAAAATCTGGTGAGCAGCTAAAAACCCATTTCCCTTATATGGATGATGATACAAACGAATTGACTAACGAAATTTCTAAAGGATAGGGTTTAGTATGCAGTATCCAGTATTCAGTTCGCAGTCGCAGTCGCAGTCGCAGTCGCAGTCGCAGTCGCAGTTAAAACTCAAAACTATTGGTTTGTTTTTAGCTTTTGTGCTTAGCTTTTTTTGCACAGCTTACGCACAATATGATATTCCTCCTAAACCAACCAATCCCGAAATAATAAAAAAAGACTATGTTGTTTATGATAAAGGAGAGTTTCTCAAACCTTACGAAAAAGAACAACTTAGAACTAAGTTAATTAGATATGCAGATACTACATCGACACAAATTGTAATAGCAATCATTCCTTCTACAAAGGGAGAAGAAATAAAATATTTAGGAGCTAACTGGGGCCATGAATGGGGTATTGGAGGGAGTAAAGAAGAGGACAATGGTATTTTTATATTATTAGCACATAAGGATAGAAAAATAGCTATAAACACAGGATACGGTGTAGAACACTTGTTAACGGATGCCATGTCAAAACGCATCATAGAACGAGATATTATACCTTATTTTAAACAAAACAACTACTACGGTGGACTAAATAGAGGTACTGATGCCATTTTTGAGGTCATGAATGGCGAGTACAAAGGAAAACGAAAATCTAATAACAATACTGGCTTTCCTATTGGCCTTATATTTATTCTCTTGTTTGTCTTTATTATCATTTTAATTTCTATCTCGAAGAATAAACGTGGGGGCGGTAACAGCGGTGGACGAACAGGAGGTGTTGATGGCAGAGATATCCTAGAAGCCATCATACTAAGCAATATGGGACGAGGTAACTACAGAAGAGGTTCATCAGGCTGGGGTAGTTCTAGTGGCGGTGGTTGGTCTTCGGGTGGTGGCTTTGGCGGCGGATTTGGAGGTGGCTTCGGTGGTGGTGGCTTTGGCGGCGGCGGTGCTTCTGGGGGTTGGTAACTATCAAAATCAAAAAATCTCCATAATTTAACAGAGATTTTTTGAGTGTTTTAAACTTCTTTTATTTGTATTTATCCAAAATACCTGGTAATAAATAATTAAAATTATGCATAGGAAAATTGTCATTAATAACATCTCCCTTTTTATCCAAAACCACATATCGCGGAATACCATTAAATTTGAATAATTGACGTAAATAATTATAATCATCTAAAGTCAACCTATAAATATTATTTAATTCTTGATCTTTTACAAACGCATCATATCTTTTTTGTGGCGATGAACGTTCATCAGTAATAAAGACGAAATCAAAATCTTCATTGTCTTTATATTTTGCTCTCGTTTCTTTCATTCTTTTTATACTACCCACACATGGACCACAGGAGGTTGCCCAAAAATCCACAAACAATATTTTACCTTTATGAACATCGACTATATTTCTGAAAATATCTTTTGCTTTACCTTCTGGTAATCTTGTTGTTATTACTGGTAAGTTTATTTTACTAAGCCCTTTATGGTCTAATCCGTTTTTAGTAACAAACGATGGAAATAATTTATTTAAAACTCTTTGGCCTTCGGCTTTTACGAAAGGATGTTCTATACCTTTTTCTAAACTCGTCCAATATTCTAGAGCATATTTTGAATTCGTTCTTTTTATATCATTTTCTAAGGCGCGTATTTTAACTACCTCATTAATTAAACCTGAAGTTTCAACTTTTAAACCATTAACGAGTACCGAGTCTCTTAACCTCCATTTCTCCATTTTCGGGCGGTTTAAATATTTATCATAATATTCATCTAAATAAGCCCTTCTTTCTTTTTTAAACTTCAATTCAAAAGCATCAATTTTTTCTTTATGGTCTTGGTAAAACTTTTTTCTTTCCTCTTTAGGGATGTTTTCTTTTCTTTCAGCAAGCACCATTTCTTCCTTTGAGAGAGGTACGCTTTCGCTATTTAAATATTCTAAAAATGTTTTTTTGGGTTTAAACCCTTTATTACTTTTTCGTTTTGGAAATATATGTTTCGTATATTCATAACGGTTTATAAAATGGGAAAACTTATCTAAGGCCAAAAGACTCTGGTCATTAAAATCAATATCCTGTAAAAAATCATAGTAATCATTTTTCTCAGGAACTTTTACAACGTTATTTGTACTGTCTTTTCTTGCTATATTTTTCCTGTCCATTATGAAATCGAATAATTGAGCTGCATTATCTAACATAATCAAGTTATTGAGTAGAATTTTTGATTTAGATAGCACATCGTTTTTGCCTAAATAGTTGTTCAGCTTTTTTAAATTCTGATTGTAGAAGTGTTGTTGTTTATCTTTAAATTCTTCTGGAGTAAGCCTCTTTAAATCTTTTCTATATTCTGGGTAATCGCGCCGATTTAGTTCAAAGCCTTTCAAATCCTGATTTATCTTTGTTAAAGGTCCTTTAAATTCAATATCTTTCTCAATTAACACACCTAGGGTTTGTTCTGGTTCTAAATAAACTTTAAACGTTGTGTTATTAAAAACAACATAGGTATAAAAAGGATTTAGAAGTGGCACATCAACTTCAAAACGACCATCTTCAGCTATTGGGATTACAACTGGGTACTGTTCTCTAGTAATATCATTTCCGGTATAAATTAAACCAGAATTAAATTTAAGGCGGGATGTGTATCCTTTTATATAACCTACTATTCTAGCGGGTTTTTTATTGAAAAATTTACTAGAACTATAATTCTCAATCGGTTTATTAGTGACTTTTGATAATTCTGAGTTTATCCATAAGTTAATGTCCTTTGGTACAGGAATAGGTTTCTTGGTATTTAGACTGATATTATAAACTTTCCAAGCTGCACTACCTGTGCCTTCTAAAAAGTCTATAATTTGAGTATCGCTTTTTAATCTCGGGAAATGTAGCGCATAATACAACTCCCCAGAACTGGGCAATACTATCTTTTTACCTAATTCAACACCAACAGCTTTTGTTAAAAATAATTTTTCCTCATCTTTCACATCTTGAATGAATGTTTTTTTGGGAATTGAAATACTTCTTCCTGGATAATACTTTAGGTAGAAGTGCAATACCGTTCTAGTTTCATTCAACTCTATTTTAGTTAACTTTCCTGGAAAGGATGAAAATCCATAATTTGGATTCTCAATGATATTTTGTGAAAATATATTGAAATATAAAAGTTGTAAAAAAAGAATAAGAACTAATTTTTTCATGATTGATGTTGATTTGATTGATGACTTTTATTTGATAATAAATGGCTAAATGTAACGTGCTCCCATATATAATTTTGAGTGCAACCGATAGCTAGTTATCAGTACAAAAAAACTATATTCTATAATTTAAATACATTTAGGCATTTATGGCTATGGAGAGTCTGAATATTACAAAGCCATTTTATAAACTTTTTAGACAAATTATTTATTAATTTCTTCCATGAGTTCCTTTTTTAAACTATTATTATCCATATGCCTTAATTTTGGTTTAACTACATTTCCTTTTCTATCCACTAATGTGTAATGCGGAATACCTGAAATATTAAATTTTTGAGCCAAATAGTTCCATTCATCAGTAGATACTCTATAATGTTCGCCTTTAATATTAGCAATAGCGTTCTTCCATGTACCTTCTGGAGAGGTTTGATTGGTTACATACAAAAAAACCACATCTTCATTCGCCATTTCTTCTTTAAGTGGTACAATTTTTTTTATTCCAGATTTACATGGCCCACACCAGGTAGCCCAAAAATCTATATATACTACTTTACCCTTGAATTTTTCAAGCATAGCATCAAATAGTTCATCTCCTTCACTTTTTTCAATCTCATGAACATTGTATCCATCTTTACTCTTATTGCCTTCAATTTTAGCTTTGGTTTGTTTGTTAATTTCAACTAAGTAATCTTGCATAAAAGTGGTGCTTATGGTTTCTTTAGCTAGAGCCAACTCCTTATCACTATAAACTATAAAATCTTCTAGTTGTTGACTTAGTAACTGCATTTTTATAACGTCTTGTAAAAAAGAGCTATCCTTACCAAAAAATTCATTTATCTTTTGCTCCCTATTAACATTTCTTCGCTCCTTATAAATCGCAGAATAATGCGCTTGATATTTTTGATTGAAAGATTTTATGGAATTACTGAAATCTTCTCTAAATACACGTTGAGCCTCAACTTCTTCTGGGGTATCAAGAATACTTAAGGCTTTAACCATTGTAGCCTCTTTGTTGGTTATTTTAATGTCTTTACGCTTTAAATATTCTGCAATACTTAATATAAAATAATTGTGGCTTGGTATTTATTTTTCCTTTAAAGCTAAATTAACAGCTTTAAAATGACTTCTATAGTTTTTATAAAACCCTTGCTCTATTTCTCCATAAGCCTTTTTGTATTTCAACAGTTTTGCAAGCCTTTCTGGGGTTTCAATTTGCTTGCTATTCTCCACCATATTTAGCTCTTCAGTAGTTAATTCTACATCTTTTTTCTGAAGCCAAAACGCTCTCTCAACTTTGCTTAATTCGTTCCTATACCCATAATCATTAAAAATATCTACATGTACTAAATGATTGGTAAAAAAGTAATAACTATTGGATAGTGCCAAAAGTTCGTTATCTAAAATAGAGTCTGGTAAAAAATTATAATATTCATCAGGCACCTTAAACTCTTTAAACGGTAATTTATCTTCTTCTTTTTTTGCCTTTTTATTTTGATATTGTAAAGAACTTCTATACATATTATAACTCATAAGACCACCATAAAAATCCAGCATGATATCTATGTTTTTTAACTGCACTGCTTTTTTACTTACACAATTATCTTTGCGAAATGTATTTAGTTTATTAAGAGCATTTTCCTTTAGTTTAAAACATGTTTTTTTATAGTCTTCAGGAGATGTTTCGCCTATGGCTTTCCGTTCTTTCTTACCCAACCTAAAATTTATCTCTTTTAAAGCGTTAAGATCTGAATTCAACTGTGCATTATCTCCCATAAAGTATGATGCGTTACTATCTAAATAATGAAAGGTTTCTTTATTGGGCTCTAAAAAAATTGTATAAGCCGCAGATTTAGCACGTACAAAAACAGTCTGAGGGTGCGTTAATGGAAACTTTGATTGAAACGTACCATCGGCATTAATTTTCACTAAATGAGATTCTTGTTCTCCTCTAAATGCATTATTTACATGTACCATGAAGGTTTTTTGCTTCATCCTATCTGAAAATCCTTTTATCTTTCCAGAATAGCTTGTAGAGTCTAAACCAAATGTTACATTTTTAAATTCGGTGTCCCCCTTTAAGCTAAACTTGGGGTTAATCACTTTACTTAGGCTGTATGTTTTAAGTGTTTTGGTTGCACTTCCAAATGCGACTTGTTCGTTCTTACCTTGTTTTGCATATATTGTTTTTACATCACCATCATTTTCAAGCTGTATTGTATACAATTCACCTTTTTTATCAATAGATTGATAGTACCAAACCTTACCATCTACAATGGCATACTTTGAATTAAATCCATAATCCCAATGATTACTACCATCTGCTAAAAGCCAATTACCCCTAAGTGCCTTAGGTAATAATAAGCTGTTTTCATCTTCTTGCAGTACAATATCATAGATACGCCAACCACGTTCTCTATCTATGCCAAAATCAATTGTTTTGGTAGTTTTATTTAAAGGTGGAAAAAATAACTTATACATTGCCACTCCTGATGAAGGAAAAAAATTTCTTTTAAATGTAGCACCTGTTACTTCAGAAACGAATAGTTTATTACCTCCACTTAAATCTTGTATATAGGATTCTTTAGGTATATGAAAATAACCCCACGGTAGCTTTTCTAATTTGAAATGAAGTACGGTTATAGTATCTCGTATTTCAATTTTAGTAATTTCTCCAGGAAATGTAGAATACCCATATTCTGGCTTTTCAATATTTTTTTGTGCGTAAGAATACAGTGTTACTAATCCTAATAATAGGATGGTAATAACGTTTTTCATAATTATTTATTAATTGATTGATGTTAGAAATTTAAACTTTCCTGGTAAACATTTTTCGTTATTGCAGGACATGTAATTTACATCTCCTTCTATTTTAAAAGGTTTAGTAATGGTTATTTTTATACGTTGTTTAAAAACTACTTTACCCTCGAAATACTTTACATTCATATCAAAAACATCTTCATACACTTCTTTAGCGTTTTCTTCTTTCGGCTTGCCTTCGCATGTGTAGTTACCGTTAAGCATAAACTTGAAAACAGTGGGTAAAGGCCCTCCTTCTTCAATGTATTGTGAGTACAAATGCCAACCGCTTTCTATATTGGCTGTGAATACAACATCATATTCTTTTTCTGAAATCTTTTCTACTGAGGTTTCCCATTTCACAGGGTTTAGGGTTTGTGAAAAACTATATGAGGATATTAATACAAATAGGAATGTGATGGTTTTCAAAAAAAATGATTGTTTGTAGCTGTTCTTAACACAACGAAAATAAGTTTAAAATAATATACTTAGTCTTAAAAAAAAAGTGAAATTTAATGTAAGATTTATTTACTTTTGAGGTGTTTTAATTTTTACAGTCTCTCCTTCTTCATTTTTAAAATACACATATTTAAAGCCGTTAATTGAATCTGATTTTTTTATAAAATCTAAATACGATTTAGCTTCTTCTTCTAAACCTAAATTCTTTAACGTTTGAGCATACACCTTATTAACATACCTGTTTTTGGTTTTAATTTATATGCTTCACGAACCCATTGTTTGGCAAGTTTTAAATTAAAAGTATCTTTAGATATATTAAATTTACTATTAATTAAACTTGCTACACTTGCTAGTCGTAATACCCATTATAATATTTAAAGTATTCCTTTGATGTTGCAATGAACTCTTCAGTTTTCTTAACAGAATTAAGATTATTTTTAAGCCAACGTTGTGTGTTGTAAAAATCTGTTCGAGCTTTTTTATTTTTATCATATTCTTCCTCAAAAAAGCCTTGAGTCTATATGCCAACTAACCAATACCAATGTGATAAATGTTTAAAAAAACTATTAAAATATATTTACTTGCTTTCATTAGTGTACTATTTAAGTATAGCACAAAGACAAATTTATTTTATCGCAAACAAGTATTGCTTCTATATTTTATTTTTTTCGCATATAAACACTAATAGGTACACCGTTAAACCCAAAATTATCACGAAGTTTATTTTCTAAAAAACGTTTGTAGGGGTCTTTAACGTACTGTGGGAGGTTACAGAAAAATACAAATTGCGGTTGCGGAGTTGGCAATTGCATAATGTACTTAATTTTTACAAATTTACCTTTATATGCTGGTGGTGGATAGTGTTCTATTATTGGCAGTAACACATCGTTAAGCTCACTCGTTTTAATTTTTTTAGAACGATTTTTATATACTTCTACTGCAGTTTCAATAGCTTTATAGATACGTTGCTTTGTTAATGCTGAAATAAAAACAATAGGTACATCTGTAAAAGGCTCCATTTGCTTTCTTATAACCTTTTCGTAGTCTTTCATAGATTTGTGATCCTTTTCAACTAAGTCCCACTTATTTACTAAAACTACAATACCTTTTCTGTTACGTTCGGCTAACCAAAAAATATTCTGCACCTGTCCGTCAAAACCTCTATTGGCATCTAGAACAAGTAAACAAACATCTGCATGCTCTATTGCTCTAACGCTGCGCATTACAGAGTAAAATTCTAAATCTTCTTTTACTTTAGATTTTCTTCTTATACCTGCCGTATCTACTAAATTGAATTCAAATCCAAATCGATTGTATTTAGTGTCTATAGCGTCTCTGGTTGTTCCTGCTATGTCAGTAACGATATATCTATCTTCCCCTATTAGGGCATTTATAAATGATGACTTTCCTGCGTTTGGTCTCCCCACCACGGCAAAACGTGGTAACTCTTCTTCAATACGCTCTTCTTTCTCTGGAAGCGCCTCTACTAATGCATCTAAAAGCTCTCCAGTACCACTACCATTAATACTTGCTACAGTGTAATAGTCTCCTAAACCTAGTGCATAAAATTCTACAGCATCTTCGGCGCGCTTACCATTATCTACCTTATTAACAACTAAAAATACAGGCTTCTTTACTTTTCGTAATAATCGTGCCACGTCTTCATCCATTCCAGTAACACCAGTTTCAACATCTACCATAAAGATTATAGCATCAGCTTCATCAATAGCTAGCTCTACTTGTTTATCTATTTCGGCTTCAAAAATATCATCACTACCAACTACATACCCTCCTGTATCTATTAAAGAAAACTCTCTACCATTCCAGTCAGTTTTACCATAATGTCTATCTCTGGTCACACCACTTACGGCATCAACAATGGCTTCACGTTTTTGTATTAAACGATTAAAAAAAGTTGATTTCCCAACATTAGGTCGTCCTACTATCGCAACTATATTTCCCATAGGTATTTTATTGGGCACAAAGGTAGTATATAAAATCGAAGAAAAAACAGTAATTTACAAGAGTAAACTTCTTTGCATGCCAACTAAAAATGATATCGTTTTAAGACCTCGATTTAAAAGAGAATTACAAGAAAACAATCAATCTATTTTAAAGCGTTTCGAAAATTTAAAATCTTCTCAAACAATGTTTATTGTTAATAGGTTAGATAACCATGTTTTTATAAAGTTCCCAAAGAAAAACCAACATTTTTGGTCGCCACAATTACACTTAGAAATAGATGAGGTAGATGAAAATTCTAGTTTAATTCATGGTTTATTTGGCCCCAATCCCACAGTCTGGACGATGTTTATGTTTCTGCATTTTGTAGTTGCTTCACTTTTTATTGCCTTTAATATATGGGCTTACACTAACTGGAAACTTGAAAAAGATTTTATGATACAAGTCTGCTTAATGGTTTTAATGATAATTATTTGGGTTATACTATATTTTGCGGGTAGCATTGGAAGAGATTCTAGTAAAAAAGAAATGCATGATCTTCATGATTTTATGGTAGCTGCACTAAACGAAAAAAAGCCTTAGTTGAAAGAGGATACAACCAAAGCTTTTAATAAACTAACTAACTCAAAGTTAACCAAACTAAATTTTGAGACGTACAAATATTAGTTTTTAAGATTACCTAAAAGTTACCTAATTAAGAAGTTATCATTAGGTTTTCTATTATAATTTAGTGTTTTACTTTGAATAGATATTTAAAGTAGCATCACTAGGAAACTCATTAGAGACTACCAATACTGTTTTTCCATTAGGGCTATCTTCGGCACTTATTACCAACAAACCTTCTGGAGAGGTGTTTCTAAGTCTTTGTACAAAAAACGGATTATAGATATCGTTAATATTATAAATAAGAACATCTCCACTTCTTTCTAAACCAATTACAGCAAATGTATTATCGCCTTCTGTAAAAGTTGTTACAGCTTCTGGTTCTGTTCCTTTGTCATCAGATCTGTTTTCAGGGTAATTTCCAAAATCGAATAGTCCCATTAATGTAAATTCATTTCCGGAATCAAATAGTAATTTACCCTGAGTATCCCAAATTGAAAATGAACGCCCTCCATAACCGTAGATTTGATCGATATCTCCATCACCATCGGTATCTCCATTGGCAGTAGTTACTTTTAAGCGCCCTAGGTTCTCCTCTAGCTGGAGTAAAGCAGCATTTGGATAAGCTGTTGGGTCTAACGTTAAGTCATCCCCTCGCTCTTCTTCAGAATACCCATCGTAATCTCTTGCATCTCCTTCATTTGCAGTAATTATATAGCCTATACCTCCAATTTCAAAATAGTCAATCGCATCTGGTTGATAAAAGCTTAATACAGGCCAAAAATCAAGATTTCCAATAATGCCATCTTCATTACTTACATCATAAGCAACTTTTGAAAAGTCTTTTGTTCCTAGCGGATAGATGTCTGTGATGGTTTTAGTTTCAATATCCAATTTCGCAATTCCATTGTTTTCTTGTAAGGCGACAAAAGCCGTTTTAGAATCTGCTGAAACTGTAATATATTCCGGCTCTACATCTGTGCTTAAATCTGCTCCGGGGCCAAACACCCTAAATCCTTCTGCTTCAAGAGCAGCTTCTTTATCATTAAAAGCATCAAAATAAATTTGAGTAGCTACTTTTGTTTCAACATCAATTAAAGTTATAGAACCTTTTGGGTCTATATCATAATCGTCGTTTGGTTCGCCTTCATTTGCTGATAACACATATTTCCCATCAGGGGTAAATGTTACCATATCTGGTAAAGCACCTGCTGTAATGTTAGCGTAAGGTGTAGTTAAATCACTTGTTTCAAAAATTACTACTTTACCATCATCTGTTGCTTCTTCTGCTTCTATAGCTATTGCTAAAAAGCCATTTTTGCTGGCTACAGAATTTACATTACCCCCATATTGGGTAACATCTATTGGTGTTTTTACTTCTGGACTATCAATATCAGAAATATCAGTAACCTCAACTTCTTTGGCGTCAGAATTTGTTGAAAAAATTGTTTTAGTTTCTGGATCGTACGCAGAAATCTCTGGAACTCCATCTCCAAAATTAATTTTAGCCTTTGTTGCAAAGTATGTTACATCCATTCCATCTTGGCCGTCAGCACCGTCTTGACCGTCAGCACCATCTTGACCACTGACTCCATCTTGACCATCTTGACCATCTATTCCGTCTTCTGCACAGGAAGTGAAGGCTAAAAAAATTCCTAAAAGCGCTATACTAAATACTTTAATTGCGTTGTTATGTTTCATGATTTAAGATTAATTAATCAACAAATATGAAACTCAATATTAAAGCTAATGTTAAGAATTTAAAAAGTTACTGTTAGTATTTACTTCCTATTGTAACCAAAACGTTTCAGCTGGTTTTGATTACTACGCCAGTTTTTATTCACTTTTACATATAATTCTAAGTGAATTTGTTTATCGAAGAAAACTTCAAGATCTTTCCTAGCCTCAACTCCTACTCGTTTTAAAGCACTCCCTTTGTGTCCAATTATGATGCCTTTTTGAGTCTCGCGCTCAACCATAATAACAGATCTGATTCGAATAATTTTTTCTTCTTCAAAAAACTCTTCGGTTTCAATTTCTACAGCATAAGGTATTTCCTTTTTGTAATGAAGTAATATTTTTTCTCGTATTTTTTCATTGATAAAGAAACGCTCAGGTTTATCGGTTAATTGATCTTTAGGATAAAATGGTGGAGATTCTGGTAATAAATCTAGAATACGATTGAATACTTCTTTTACATTAAAACCTTCTAAAGCTGAAATAGGAAATATTTCTGCATTTGGCACTTTTTCTGCCCACAACTGTACTTGGCTTTCTAACTGTTCTTGATTAGAAATATCAATTTTATTTAATAAAAGTAATACGGGAATTTTGGAGTTAGTAATCTTTTTAAAAAATGCTTCATCTTTAAGATTCTGCTCTCCAATCTCTACCATGTAAATCAAAACATCTGCATCTTCAAAAGCCGACTTTACAAAATCCATCATAGAGGCTTGCAACTCGTAAGCTGGCTTAATGATTCCAGGTGTATCACTAAGTACTACCTGAAAGTCATCTCCGTTTACTATCCCTAGAATTCTATGGCGTGTGGTTTGGGCTTTAGATGTGATAATTGATAACTTCTCTCCTACAAAAGCATTCATTAATGTAGATTTCCCCACATTAGGGTTACCAATAATATTTACAAAACCTGCTTTGTGCGACATTATTTTAGTTATTTATTACAAATTTACAATCTAAAGTAATACAAGATGTCCTATATAAAAAAAACAGGAAGTAAATTTACTTCCTGTCTTTCATTTTATAATATGAGTATATGTATCTTATTTTTCTAGAATTTCTATTAATTCTACTTCAAAAATTAATGCTGAAAATGGTTTAATAGCTCCTCCTGGTCTTGGGTTAGCACCATAAGCTAATTCTTGAGGAATAAAAAACTTATATTTTGCACCTTCGCTCATCAATTGTAAACCTTCTATCCAACCTGGTATTACTTGAGTAACACCAAATTCTGTAGGCTCTCCTCTATCGACAGAGCTATCAAACACAGTACCATCAAGTAGGGTACCATGATAATGTACTTTAACTCTATCTGTAGCTACTGGCTTGTCTCCACTTCCTTCTTTAAGTACTATATATTGTAAACCACTATCTGTAGTTAGTACACCTTCATTAGCTACATTCTCTTTTAAGAATTTCTCACCAGCTTCTTTATTAGCACTGTACTTCTTTTCAGCTTCTTTAGCAGCACGTTCTTGCTGTCTTTTCATGATTTTCTCACGATTCTTTTGAAAATAAGATTGCACCAATCCTTGAGCCATTGTTTTATCTATAAGAACATCAGCAGAATCTAAAACATTAAAATACCCTGCCATAAATAAATCGTTATCGATATCTTCAAAATTAGATAAAATACTATTTCCAACATCCATTCCTATTGCATAGCTTACAGAGTCTATTTCTGTTTTTAATGCATCTTTAGTTACTGCTCCAGGCTTATTTTGACATGAAGCAACACTTACAACAATTGCTAAAATTGATAATTTAATTAATCTCATAGTATGTTCTTGTTTTTAATTGTCGCCAAATGTAACGAAATTAAGTTCAGAAAAAAAACGTATTAACGTTCTATTTAGAAGATAGCTTTTGCTTAAAAATGTAATTTTAATTTCTAATTTATTGTGGTTTAAATTGAGCGTCTTTAGTTATAATAAACTTGTCTAACTCAAAACCATCTTCTCGCATTGAAAACATAATAACATGCTCTCCTACTTCTTTAATATCTAAATAAATAGTATTAGGCGTACCACAATGGTTTTCTGGTATACGTTGCGCGGAAGACCATGTCCATTTATGTTTTCCTTTACATAACTGAATACGTTGTCCACTTTCTGGCCAGTATCCATTTATGCCCACATGAACACCATTATCCTCCGCCCCACTGGAATACGCTTTTACCCAAATATAATATTTACCGGGTGTTTTAACATTCACTTTATAACCCACAATCCCACCTGAACCTGGGATAGGAAAAAAATTCTCGCCCCTGAGTAGTTTATCCTTGTGTGTTACGCGTGTATCTGGTAAAGCTTCAATATACGCTTTACTACTAGCTTGTTTTACGTGATTGTCGATATTTAAAAATGGAGCATGACCATCTTCTTTTCTAACATACCATTTTCTTGGGCTATTGTTACTTGTATTTAGATGATAATTCTCTGCTTCAATCTCAATTTTACCCTCGATTTCTTCAAAGGCTTTAGCGTTATCTAGTCCTTCATTTTCTAAAATGTTGTTTTTTGAAAATGTAATACTATTCCATCGTCCTCTAGACCATGCAGTACCACCATGTTCTGGTAGTAAACCATTTGAATCTGCATTGGATGAGACAAATATAATATCTCCTTTTTTTAGATATAATGCGCCAACATGTAACTCTACTTTTTTGAAAGATTCACTTACCTTAGGATTAACTACTGTTTTTACCCCAACATTATTAATTTTTATAGTGTAACTAGATTCTCCATCTTGTTCTGCCATGGCATGAAGTTTCACATTATACATTCCTGTATCTCCATTAAAGATGGCTTTAGCACTTGCAAAACCTTGTCTTTGATCTTCTTTTGAAGCTTTAATTGCCAAAGCTTTGTTTTTCTTGTCTCTATAATATGTAACGTTATCTTCAATAATTTGAAAATCTGATAAGGCATCTAAAACTATTGGTTGTACTGTGGTAGTGTTTTCTAGAGTTTGATTTGATTTTCGCTTTACAAGTGCTACCCAATCACCTTCTGATTCTGGTGGCATGCCTATTGTAACTACCTTTCCTCCAATAACAGATTTTATTTTCCCTTTTTTAAGATTTCCTCCAACTCTTGGGTTATACCAACGCACCGAAAATTTCCCAGAATCCTTTGTTAAATCTAATTGTAATTCTTCTGCTTTAGGTTGGTATATAACATATACTTCCTCTTTTTTTGCTAGAACAAAATCTGTACTACTTTCAGTTAAATCATCTGCAACCACCATATCTCTGTATGGCAGATATATTTTAAAAAAATCTATCGCATGTTTAGTTTGTTCCCAAAGCCTATCTCTAGAACGCCAATCTTCGCACTTTAAATCGTTATCAGAAAATTTATAACCAAAGTACCATTCAACACCTGCACCTCCAGCCATTAAATTTCCCCATAAAACATTGGTTCTCATATCATCATGACTTATATCATCAACATCTGGTTTTGCCCCTGTATCTGCTGGCCCTATTTCATCTAAAAATGCTACCCAAGGCTTGTTGAAATTTTTAGATGTTTCTATCCATTTTTTAGTGGTGTAATGTACATCTTCGGGCTTTTTTATTTGCATGGACACACCATCTATATACGGATATCCCAATAATGGATTTAATATATGATCTTGAGCATGTTCTACAGCATGTGTGTGTATTACTACAAGGTTTTTATAAGGATCGGTTGTCTTAATGTAACGTGCCATTGCTTTTCTATCCGCATCACTTTGGGCTTTGGGCGCCCAAGTTTGCCAGCCATTTTCTTCTCCTAAATTCCAAATTACTCCTAAATGGTGTGAAAATCTTGCAATCAATTCGCGATAATATAATTTTCGTTGTGTTTTAAGTTCGCCAATATCAAGTAGTAATTCATTTTCCGTTTCTTGGGTTATCACATGTAATAACATCCCTAAATCATCCATGTGATCAAACACTTTCTCCCATTGATCTAATTTACTGCAATCAAAACGATACCGTTCATGTTTATCGGTCCATGGCCATACATCATCTCCATCGCCTTGAACATTCATCGTTAAAAAATATACTGAATTCATCCCTTTTGAAGCCAGATAATTTAAAGCGCCTATAATAGATTTTCCTTTTCCGTTCTTCCACGTAGGATTTCCAATATTCCAATCGTTTTCGTGGTGTCTATATTTATGTGATGGTGGTGTTTGGTCAAATTCATGATAGGCTAAAAAATTCTCTGGACTTCCTGCTCCGCCTTTTAAAAATACTTCATTAGTTGCTGCATGAACTGCATAAGATGAGCCATTATATATTATTCTACCTTTACGCCTCAACACAGATGTTTCATCTAAAGATTCATTTACTATAAATGTTCCTTTAACACCATTAAAATCGATAGGTTTGCCTTCATAAATATCGGTACTTACAGCAATGTTTTCACCATACCTAAAAAACACTTCATATTCCCATTCTCCTATTGCATCTGGTGTAAACCTAACTTTCCAAATTTTACCAGATGTAGCACTTGTTTCAGCGGCATTGCCATCAGCAGCAAAAAAACCTGGCACTGTAAATATCCTACCATTGTTTTTAAATATCACATTCAATCTGTAATTTAAAAATGGGTTGTCTCCATCATTTTCGTTTAAAGCCTCTCCTTCAAAACTAAGTGTTACTTTGTGCCAAGGTTTTAATTCGCCTTTAAGAGTAACTTGTTGGGCTGAGAAACTAAAAGAGCAGAAAAAAAACAGGCACAGAAGAACATGATAAGATTTCATTATATATAATTTAACTTTAAATGATTTAAATAGTTATGTTGTGAATTTTGCACAAATTAAAAAACCATTCCCTAAAAATGGTTAAATCTCAATATATTTTATCTTGACTATTGTTTTGAATATTTACACAAAACAATTCACTAATTTTAAACACCATTAACTATTGCCTTTATCATGAAATTTTTTAAAACTGTCTCACTTAAATTTTACGCAATTATATTTTTATGCTTTAACCATTACTATCTTATTGCTCAAAATGACGTATGGATTGATAAAGATGAAAATGAAGACTACGTTGCAAGACATGAATGTTCTTTTGTACAAGCGGGTAATACATTTATAATGTTTGGTGGTAGAGAACAAGCACAACAACTTGATGTATACGATTTTAAAAACAATAATTGGTCTAAAGGCGGAAACGCACCAAAAGAGTTTAATCATTTTCAAGCCACATTTTACGAAGGATTTATTTGGGTTATTGGTAGTTTTAAAACCAATACATTCCCCAACGAAATACCTGCTGACTATATTTGGTTATATTTTCCTCCTACCAAAACTTGGATGCAAGGGCCAGAAATACCCGAAAACAGACGTCGTGGTGGTGCTGGTCTAGCCTTATATAATGATAAGTTTTATTTGGTTGGTGGTAATACAAAAGGGCATAATGGTGGATATGTAAATTGGTTTGATGTTTATGATCCAAAAACTAGTTCTTGGACTATTCTTGAAAATGCTCCAAATGCTAGAGACCACTTTAGTTGTGTTATTGCTAATGATAAGTTATATGCTCTAGGAGGAAGACATTCTGGTGGAGAGGGAGGTGTTTTTAAACCTCTAATTGCTCCTGTTGATATTTATGATTTTAGCTCTAACAAATGGACGAACCTAAACTACCATTTACCAACACCTAGAGCTGCTCCGAGTGTAGCTTTATTTAACAATGAATTGTTTGTAATGGGTGGTGAAGGTGCGCAAAAAGGGCCAGCCTATAAGTTAGTTGAAGCTTATAATCTAAAAACAAAAAAATGGAACAAAAAAGCAAATATGCATTATGCTAGACACGGTACGCAAGCTATTGTTTCAGGAGAAGGCATTTACATTGCTGGTGGTTCTCCAAAAAGGGGTGGTGGTCGCCAACACAACATGGAGGCTTATAATGATGACAATCCTAAAGGCAAAAAAATTATTGCTAGTACACTAAAACACCCTAAATCAAAGTGTATCCCTGCTGGAACAGAAGGATTGATTAAAATTAAAAGTATAGGTGGTAATTCAGGAATATTCATCAACTCTATAGTTATTCAAGGGAAACATAGCGATATATTTGAGCTTCAAAACAGCTATGACCTTAAACTAGTTAAAAATAAACAAGACTTTCTAATTAAGGTAAAACATCATCACAATACTAAAAATGATACTGCTGAAATCATCATAACTTATAATGGAGGTTTAAAAACAAGCATTTCACTAAAGTCTACATAGTAATTATTTACCCAATTTCTTTTCAAAAAAAACGAAACTATATTGACTTCCCTCTGTAATACTCTAAAACCATAACACGCAGAATGTATTCGTACTTTGCATTGGCTAAATTGACTTTAGAATTATCTAAATTGTTTTTACTGGTTATATAATTCAAAAAATTAGAAACACCATTGTTGAAGCGTATCTCATTAATACGATAAGATTCTGTATATGCTTCCACCTGTTTTTGAATACTTTTATAGCGATTAAAAACAGCCTCCATATCAAAATGAACCTGAGATATCGTATTCTTTATATCAAGATGTGTGCGTTCTAATTCTAGAATAGATTCCTCTACTCTAATTTTTTCTAAAGCTACATTGTTTTTTGCCCTAAACCCATTAAATAAAGGCACCCTTACCGCTACTCCCATTACTGTATTTAGATTATTATCTAATTGATCGTTGTAGCTAATGCTTTCTGCAGAAAACTCTGTTTGTTCTGTCATTACAGGAAAATCTTGTCCGTTTATTGACACAAAATCTCCTGTTTCAACAATACTCGTTCCTGAATTAGAAAAAATCTCTGCTGCACTCGAATAATTAGTATTAACTCCACCAAAAACAGATATCTCTGGTGTAAATTGTGCTTTGGTGGCACTAACACCTTTTTTTGCTGCCTCAATACGCAGGGTATTAGCTTTAAATGTTACTAGATTCTCTAGAGCTTGTTGATATACTTCATCTGCTGAAAGTTGATATTTTTCCAAATCTAATAGAATACCCTCTGTATCAACATTAGTTGTATTTTTTATATTCATTAACCTCAGAAGGTTAAGTTGTGAATTATTTAGGTTAGATTCCGACTGTAGAACGCTAGTTTCATCATTGGCTATTTGTCCTAAAATATCGGCATAATCCGCTGGGTTTCCAGACTCGTTTTCATAGAATTCTTTTTGAATTTCTAATTGCATTTTTGTAGCTTGATATCGCTGTTGTGTTAGCTCTAAAATTGCTTTACTATTCAAAACTTGTAAGTAAGCCAAAGTAACATTTAAAACTAAATCTTGTTTTGCAGCTTCAATTTCAAGTTCTGCTGCTTCCCTGTTTAATTGGTTCTGCTTAGCTGCATTCAATAATCTAAAACCATTAAAAACAGTCATATTTAAACTTAACCCCATGTTGGAAAACGTAAGTTCTTGATTAATAAAATCATTAGTAAAGGGATCTATACTTCTACCATCATTTACCCCTAAATTAAAATTACCATTGACATTTGGCAATAAGTTAGCTTTGGACTGTTGATGATCTATTTTTGCAGAATTAGCTCGTAAATTGGTGGACTTTAAATCTAAATTATTCTCTAATGCTACGTTGATACATTCATCTAAGGTATATACTTTTGTAGTTAAGTCTTGAGGGAAACTTGCCCAATTTATCAAAACTATAAATGCTATTACTAACTGCTTTTGCTTCATGACTTTTTTATTACTCTGAGACTATTTTCCCATCTAGTAGATTTATAATTCTGGAACTATAAGAGGCGTTTTTCTCTGAGTGAGTAGCTTGTATAATAGTAACCCCTTCTTTATTCAATTCTGAAAATAACTCCATAATTTCCATGCTTTGTTTTGAGTTGAGATTGCCCGTGGGTTCATCAGCTAAAATTAACTTTGGTTTTCCAATTAGTGCTCTTGCTATGCCAACCAATTGCTGCTGGCCTCCGCTTAATTGCATAGGAAATAAATCCTTTTTACCAACGATATTAAAACGATCTAGCATATCGGCCACTAAAGCTTTACGTTCAGCCGATTTTATATTTTTATACAGAAGTGGTGTTTCAATATTTTCCCAAACATTAAGTTCATCAATAAGATGATAGGCTTGAAATACAAAACCAATATATTCTTTATATAATTTAGATCTATTTCGTTCTTTCATACTATGTACAGGTTGCCCTAGAAAGACATAACCACCTCCTGTGAAATTATCTAACATCCCTATACAATTTAACAAAGTAGATTTACCTGAACCTGATGGTCCCATTAGAGATATAAATTCGCCTTCTTTAACTTCCATATTAATGGTATCTAATAAGGCTATTTTATTACTACCAGAATTAACTTCTCTTGTAGCTTGACTTAATTTTAATATTGTACTCATCATTTAAATATTGATTTTTACTATTACCTTTCGTCTTTAAACTTTTTTACTCTGACCTTAAACTATTTACAGGATTCATTAAAGCAGTTTTAACCGTTTTAAAACTTATTGATAAGAGTACAAGTAAAAACACTAAAAAAATTGGCAGTATAAACATCCAAATGTTTAAATCAATTCTATATGCAAAGTTTTTTAGCCAATTTTGCAATAACAAATAAGTAATAGGCACGCTGATAATTACTGAAATTAACACGGTTTTTAAAGCATCCTTAGAAAGTAGAATCAAAATTGTTGCAGTACTCGCTCCTACAACTTTTCTAATTCCAATTTCTTTCTTTCTTTTAGCAACTGAAAAAGACGCTAATCCCAACAGACCTAAACATGCAATTAGCATAGAAAATGCAGTAAGAATCATAAACACACTTTTAAAACGATCTTCTGCTTTGAATTGCTTATCATACTCCTGATCCATAAAAAAATAAGAGAATGGTGCACCAGGATAAATGGTATTAAACGCTTCTCTAACCTGTTTTAAATTTTCTGTTGGAGACCCTCCTGAAAATTGAACTGTAGCTAAACTTCCAAAATAATTATTAAATATGTGAATCATAGGAAGGATAGGGGATTTTGGAGATTGTTGGTGGTAATTTTTAACTACGCCTTTAATATTCCACTCTGCACCCCAAAAAGACAATTTTTTACTTATTGCTTCTTCTGGATTGGTAATATTCCATTTTTCAAGAGCTTTTTCATTAACAATAACATCTCGTTTTTGAGGTGTTGTACCTTCATCAAAATTAGTACCCGTTAACATCTCCACACCTAGCAAAGGCACATAATCTTTATCAATAAATGTGAGATAGAAGTTATGATATGCATCTGGTGTTGTGCCAGTAATTCGTATATCTGCTGTAGTTGATAAAGCTCCCGATGGTTGCCCTGGAACTGTATGCGATAACGCTACAATCTTAACATTAGAGTTTGTCAATAAATTTTGCTTGAATGCCGAATAATTTTGAGCAGCATTTTTTGCCGGTGCTTCCACTACTATACTTTGCTCTACATTAACTCCCCGGTCTAAAGCTCGTAAAAAATCAATTTGTTCGTTTACTGTAAATGTTTGAATCAATAAAATTGTAGTTATTGCAAATTGAAAAACCACAAGACCTTTTCGCAATAGATTTCCTTTACTTGAATGTGAAAAATTACCTTTTAAAATTGTAGAAGGTTTAAATGATGATAGCACAAAAGCGGGGTATAAACCTGAAAGAATACCACCAAAAACAATAAATACCAATAACAACAACCAAAAGGATAAATTTGAGAACAAACTAAAATGCTCTGGTAATCCAGCTAAAGCCAAGAACTTAGGTTTTACTATAGCGACCAACCCAACAGCTAAACCTCCAGCTAGAAGATTTAACATAATAGATTCTACTAAAAATTGAATTCGTAATTGACTTTTAGTAGATCCTAGTACTTTTTTAACCCCTACTTCTTTAGCCCTATCAAGTGCTTGAGATGTTGTTAAGTTTATATAATTTACAAAAGCACTGATTATAATTAAAACAGCTACTGCGAAAAGAAAATAAACAGACCTGGCGTCTCCATTAGGTTCTGGTTCAAAGGTTTTTTTAGAATAAAGGTGAATATCAGTTATCTTTTGAGCAACTATAGCTTCACTCTTTATTTTTTCCTCAGCGATCAATCTCTTAGTAAACGCATCTAAAGACGATGTGAAATTAGTATAATTAGCACCTTCAACAAGCTGCGCGTACATATAGGAGTTATTACCATCCCAATTATCTTTCTTTTCTCCATGTCTTCTAAGCATTTCAGGATCAGAAAACATCGTAGGATATGAAATTAGCATATCTACTTTAAGATGGGTATTTGGCGGACTATCATGTGTTACTCCAACAATATTATATAAGATATCTCCATTAGGTCCTGGAGATTTTAATAGTTCTCCAACTACATCTATTCTGTTAAAGTATTTTAGTGCTATGGACTCTGTAATTACAGCTTCATTAGGCTTTTTAAACAAATTGTCTTTATTACCATAAATAAAATCATAACTAAATATATTGAAGAAATCAGGATCTACTGCATAGAGTTTAGACATTAGAAATTGTTGATCTCCAACTTGCATGGGAGAATTAGGCTCACCTATAGAATACACCCTTGTATACATTTCTACTTCAGGTACTTCATCAACTAGTTTTGATCCAGCTGCGGGATACATCTCGCTATCTTGGGTCGTAACAGTATTTCCTGTTAAGTAATTTAAGGTAAGCCGTACTGTTCTATCAGCATTAGGATGCATCTGCTCGTAACTTCTCTCAAATTGTACATATTGCGCTATAAGTAATGTTATAGCAAAACCTGTTGCTAAACCTAATAGATTAATAAATGTTAAACTCTTATGCCGCAAGAGATTCCTAAATGCTATTTTTATATAATTTTTTACCATGATTGTTGTGATTAATTGATGAAAGCTATTCTGTTCTGAGTGATTTTACAGGGTTAGCGATTGCAGCTGATATAGCTTGAAAACTAACTGTTACCAGAGCTATAATGATAGATGATACACCAGCTAAAGCTGGCATCCACCACTCAACATCTATTTTATAAGCAAAATCGTCTAACCAATTTTGCATAGCATACCAAGCAATGGGAGCTGCAACTATAAATGCTACACCTACTAGCTTTAAAAAGTCTTTAGAAAGCAAATTCACAATATTTCCAACAGAAGCTCCAATAATTTTTCTGATACCAATTTCCTTTTTCCGCTGGATTGTACTGTAAGCTGCCAAACCTAATAAGCCAAGACAAGAGATAAATATGGCTAAAAGTGCAAAACTTAAAAACAAATTACCAAAGTTTTCCTCTGCTTCATATTGCGAATTAAACAGTTCATCTAAAAAGTAATATTCAAAGGGATCAGCAGGTTTCATTGATTTCCAAACATTTTCAATTTTGCTTAACGCTTTAGAAATGTTTTCTCCTTGTAGCTTCACAGTTATAAGAGCTGTTCTTTCAGGGTCTAAACGCATTGTTAATGGTGTAATATCTTGTTGAAGTGATCTAAAATTAAAATCTTTTACTACACCTATTATTTGCCCACTACTTCCCCATTGTTCATAACGTGCTCCTATAGCTTCTTCAGGAGTTGTATAACCTAATAGTGCTACTGTTTTTTCATTGACTACCATGGCTTGAGAAGAATCTGAAACAAATTCTCTAGAAAAACCTCTTCCTGCAATAACTTGCATTCCTAACGCATCAATAAAGTCTTCATTAACAAAGTATAAATCTAAGTTTGCAACTTGTAAATCGCCATTTTTATTTTCAATTTCTGAATAAGCCGCTGGGTTATCAGACCCTGGAACACTAGATGTTAGCGATGTGCCTTTAACTTCTGCAATTTGAGCAATGCTATGACGTAGTGCTTCCTGTGAGCTTCCTGTTTCAGTAGGAATAATTAATGTATGTGCTTTATTGAAACCTAAATCTTGGTTTTGCATAAAATGCATTTGTTTATATATTACAATGGTTCCAATAATTAAAGCTATGGATATGGTAAACTGAACAACTACAAGGCTTTTTCTTAATAAAATTCCTTTACTACCTTTAGAGAAGCTTCCTTTAAGTACACTAACTGGTTTAAATGAAGAAAGAACAATAGCTGGATAAATACCTGCTATAATGCCTATTGAAAGTGCTATTATAAAGAGATAACCAATATTAATAGGATCAATAAAAATTCCTGTACTAACAGTTTTACCTGCTAACTGATTAAAATAAGGCAAACTTAAAGATGCTAATCCCAAAGCCATTAAAAATGAGAGCAAACATATTATGATGGACTCTCCTATAAATTGAAAAGCCAATTGGTTTTTTCCAGCCCCAATAACTTTTCTTATACCTACCTCCCTAGCTCTCTCAACAGAACGCGCTGTTGATAAGTTAATAAAATTGATGCTAGCAATGAGTAATATAAATATACCTATTATTGAAAATATATAAACATTATTGATATTTCCTGTTATATCTCCACCTCTGTCTGATTTTAAATACACCTCAGAAAATGGCTCTAAAAAAAGTGTAACAAACATTTGCAGTTCACGCATCTTTTTGCCGTTCTTCTCTTCAAGAAAATTAGGGAATTTTGATTCTAATATTTCAACATCTGTTCCATCAGCGGTTAATATATAACTGGAAGGGTTGTAATTGCTCCATTGTTTATCACGATTACTTGGAGGTGCTGTAAAAGTGACCATCGACATTAATATATCTGCCTGAATATGTGAATTCTCAGGAATTTTCTCGATAACCCCTGTAACCAAACTAGGGTCATCAAAACCATCTAACTCTAATTCCTTACCTACAGGATTAGTATTACCAAAGTATTTTCTAGCAATTTCGTCTGAAATTACTAAGCTATTTGGAGTATTCAATAACTTGGTTCTATCTCCCTGAATTAATTTAAAATCAAAAACATCTAAAAATGCAGAATCAACGGCTATAACATCTTCTTCTATAATTTTTTTGTCTTCTTTAACAATAACCAAATTTAGATTCATAACACGAGTAGATTTTAATATCTCTGGAAACTCTCGCTCTAGATTTGGTGCTACTGCCCAAGCTGCTTTATTTGCTCGTATTGTTTCAGAAGGTGTTTTTAAATTTGCAACTACTCTATATATAGAATTGGCCTTACTATGCATTTTATCATAGCTTAATTCAAAACCTACATACATCAATACAAGAAATCCAGCAGTCATGCCTATAGCTAAACCACTAATATTTAATATTGCAAACCCTTTATGTTTTAGTAAGTTTCTTAACGCTATTTTGAAATAATTTTTAAGCATAACTATTGTCTTTAGATGGATGATGATTATTCTGTTCTAAGTGATTTTACAGGATTTGAAGTAGCTGTTCTTACCGCTTGAAAACTCACAGTAATAAGTGTTATGATTATAGCACCAAAACAGGCAACCGCAAATACTTCCCACTCTATAGGAGTTCTATAAGTAAACTTTTGCAACCACTGCCCCATAATATAATATGCCAATGGCGAAGCCACTAGAATTGAAATAACTATTAATGTGATAAAGTCTTTTGATAGCAATATCCATAACTGACTTACGGATGCTCCAAGTACTTTCCTCACTCCTATTTCCTTAGTACGTTGCTCTGCTACAAACGAAGCCAAACCAAATAGCCCAAGACAACTAATAAAAATCGCCAAAATTGTAAATACCTTTGCCAAACTTGCAATACGCTCTTCTGCCCTAAATTTTTTACCATATTCTTCATCGACAAATTGATATTTAAAAGGGATACTTGGGAAATTTTTTTTGAACGTAGTTTCTATTACATTTAAACTTTCACTTACGCTTTTATTTGGGTTTAAACGAAGGTTGTAGTAAGTCGCATTTTCATAACCATCAAAAACATACATGGCTTGTTTTACGGGCTCGTAAGCAGAACGTACAATCATATCTTTAATTACACCTATAATTTTCAATGGTGGTCCTGGGTCTTCCTTGTCTGAATCTTTAATAAGTTTTCCTATTGGATTTTTTAAGCCCATATATTTAACGGCTGTTTCATTTAATATTACAGCAGTGCTATCCGTAGCAAATTCTCTTGAAAACCCACGTCCAGCAATAAGTTCTACACCCATAGTCTCAACAAATTCATAGGATACTGTTGTGTATGCTAAATCTTCTTGAAAACCTTCTGGTTTACCATCCCATGTATATCCACTTCTGTTAGACCAAATTTGAGTTGTAGGACTACTAGAAGTGGACATATTTGTAATAGCACCAGATTCCAAAAATTGATTTCTCATAATATCTGCCTTTCCTTCAAACTCCGGACTCATTACTGGAAGTTGTATCAGTCCATTTTTGTTATAACCTACAGGTCTGTTTTTACTAAACTGAATTTGATTCATAACTATCATCGTCCCTATAATTAAAGCCACTGAAAATGTAAACTGCATTACTACCAAAATTTTACGTGGCAGAGCACTATAACGTCCAGCTTTAAAAGTGCCTTTAAGTACTGTAACTGGATTAAAAGAAGATAAATACAATGCTGGATAACTACCAGACACTAGTGCTGTAAATAAGATAAATAGCAACGATACAAACCAAAAACTATGATTAGACCAAGGGAATACTATTGATTTACTTGCCAAAGTATTAAACCCATTTAAAAATAATAGAACAATGCCAATAGCAAGTATAAATGCAAATATTACTACTAGAAAAGACTCACTTAAAAATTGGACGATTAATTGTTTACGATTAGAACCAATGGATTTTCTAATACCAACTTCAGTAGCTCTTTTTTCCGAACGTGCCGTACTTAAATTGATGAAATTGATACATGCTAAAAGCAATACAAACACACCAATAATACCAAATAACCATACATTTTCAATACGCCCACCAGTTTGTACACCATCTTCAAAATTACTTCTTAAATGCCAATCTTTCATTGGTAATAACATGAGCTGCGGATTGAATTGCTCAATATCCTTTCCTGCTACTTTCTTTTTAGCATCTCTTATTACTTCAGAAACTGATGCTACAGTTGTATTATCATGAACTTGGACAAATAATTGAAATGAATTATTCCCCCAATTATCCTTCGAGTTTCGCATCCAGTCATAAATTTGTATCAACATCTCCCAATTACCTATATAGTTTAAGTTAGAAAAGGTGTTGTTTTCTGGTATATCTTCATAAATAGCTGTAACCATTAAATCGCCTTGATAATTCACTGTTACTGGTTTTCCTATAGGGTCTACATCTCCAAATAAATCTTTAGCCAAAGTTTCAGAGAGCATTATAGAATTTACCTCTTTCAAAGCACTATGATCGCCTTTAATCATTTTTAAATCTAAAAGAGAGGGCGCTTCCTCTTGCATAAAATTCCCTGTTCTGGACAAGCTTTTATCTCCTACTTGAAGGTAAACGGCATTGGTCCAAGAAGACATCACAATATGCTTAAAATGGTCGGCATAATTTTCACGCAACTCAAACTCCAAAGGTCTTGGAATTGCTGGATTCGTGCCCGTTTTTCCATTAAACGTTTGACTTTGAATCATTTGAGCAACCTTAGATTTATTGGTAAAATAATCGTTATGACTTAATTCATCATTTATCCAAAGCCCTATCATAATAGCTACTGCCATTCCTATGGCTAAACCAGATATATTTATAAATGAATACACTTTGTTTTTAAGTAAATTTCTAAACGCTATTTTGAAATAATTTTTAAGCATAATTTTAAAGAATTACTGTTCGTTTTTTGATTGATGTGATGACAACACCTCGGTATATCTAAAATTGTTTAGTGATTGATGATGTTATACCGAAGTGCCTTCATCTGATTGACTGGTTCGATTGATTTGATTGATGAAATTTTTTGATTTTAAGCCAATATATTCTCTGTAACTTTTTGGCCGTCTAACATTCTAATGATACGATGGCTGTATTTAGCATCATGCTCGCTATGCGTTACCATAATGATGGTTGTACCTGCTTCATTTAAATCTATAAGTAAATCCATAACCTCATTACCATTAGTACTATCTAAGTTACCAGTAGGCTCATCTGCTAAAATTAGTTTTGGATTATTAACTACCGCACGTGCTACCGCTACACGTTGTTGTTGACCACCTGATAACTGCTGAGGAAAATGATTTCTTCTGTGCATAATTTGCATTTTTTCCAATACTTCCTCTACTTTCTTTTTACGCTCAGCCGGTTTAACACCAGTGTAGATTAATGGTAATTCTACATTTTCAAAGACCGTAAGTTCATCAATAAGGTTAAAACTTTGAAATACAAAACCAATATTATGCTTGCGTAAATTAGAGCGTTTACGCTCGTTATATCCAGAAACTTCTTCCCCATTAAACTTAAAACTTCCTCCATCAGGATCATCCAATAACCCCAAAATATTAAGCAATGTAGATTTACCACAACCTGAAGGCCCCATAATTGCTACAAACTCTCCCTCCTTTACTTGGAAGGATAATTTATTCAACGCGATAGTTTGAACCTCTTCGGTTTTATAAAACTTCTCTAAATCTGTAATTTGTATCATTGTATTCTATATTTATGTAATGTTATTCTATTTTAAAATGAGTTCTTCAACATCCCCAAATGAGTCATAACTAGACGTTACAACCTTATCCCCAGGATTTAACCCTTCAAGAACTTCAAAATATTCTGTGTTTTGAGTTCCGAGTCTTACATCTACTTTGTAAGCCGTATTTCCATCTTCACTTATCTTAAACATCCAGTTTCCTCCTGTTTTTTGGAAGAATCCTCCCTTAGCAACAAGTAGTGCCTCTTTTTCAGCACTAAGCGCCAAACGAATTTGAAGATTTTGTCCTCTTCGTATACCTTCAGGAGTTTCGTCTTCAAAAGCCATATCCACCTGAAAACGCCCATTAGTAACCTGCGTAAACACCTTTTTAATCACTAAATTATAGCTCTTACTGTTAAAAGTAAACGTCCCTACCTGTCCGTTGTAAATCCTTGAAATATAGTGCTCATCAATATCTACTCTAACTTTGTAACCACTTGTAACATCTACTTGCCCAAGTCGTGTACCTTTAGTTATAGATTGTCCAATCTCAGCATCCAATGATGTTAATTGGCCATCTATTGGTGCTCTTACCACTAAATCTCCCACTTTTTTTCGCATTAACTGTAACGCACTTTGTGTTCTAGCATAAGAGTCTCGGGCTTGTTTTACCTCAAGTTTTGAGGAAATAGAATCTTCCATCAATACCTGTTTTGCCAACTTCATACGCTCTTGTTGGTAGGCATAATTATTTTTAGAAGACTCATAATCTTGTCTACCAATAGCTTCTTTATCATATAGTTTTTGATTCAATTCAAATACACGCTTCGCCTCAATAAGACTATTCTCAACATCTGTAAATTGATTTTGACGATTAATTGTATTTTGACGTGCAGCATTTTGCGAAATCTGCATCTGCGTTAATAAATTATAAACCGATGTTTCTTGATTGATAAGACTTAATTCTAAATCGGTATTAGATAAGCGAAGTATAGGTTCTCCCTGCTTCATCATTGCACCATCTTCAACAAACTTTTCTTCTACTCTACCACCCTCTAAAGCATCCAAATAAATTGTAGTTATCGGCAACACGATACCATTTACTGGAATATTTTCTTGAAACACATTTTTTGAAACCGTGTAAATAGAAATACGTTCTTTTTCAACATTTAATTTTGCACCTCCAGATGTTAGTACAACTACATAACCTATAAAAGCTAATAGGATTACTACACCTGCGATTAACCAAAGTTTCTGCTTCGAAAATTTTTTCTTTTGAATTGGTACGTCCATTTTTATTTTTTTATGACACTTAACTTATAGTGAAGATGATGCCAAAAACACAAATAATTAAAAATCAATTATTTACATTTTTTACTAAAAATAAAAGTGTTCGTTTTTGATACACTTTGTGTTCGATTGTGTACACATTTAAAGCATCTATTTTTTGATTTAAGAGGCTTTAGAAGCTGAATATAAAATCGTAATATTGTATGAATGGTTATAAAAAAGGCTAACATACTGGTTGTTGACGACGATGCAGACGTACTTACAGCATTACGATTACTACTTAAACCAATAGTAAATGAGGTAGTTACCGAAAAAAATCCAAACAACATTAATTCCCTCATTGATCGCTCTAACTTTGATATTGTCATTTTAGACATGAATTTTAGTGGTTTAGTAAATACTGGGAATGAAGGCATTTTTTGGTTAAATAAAATTAGAAAGCAAAAGCCTGAAATAGCTGTTATACTTATGACGGCTTATGCTGATATAGATTTGGCGATTAAAGGTTTAAAGGAAGGTGCTGCCGACTTTTTAATGAAGCCGTGGAAGAATGATAAAATCATTGATACCATTACCTCTATTCTAAGTAATAAAAAATCAAACATCCCAAAAGAGAAAAAACTTAGTTCTAGCAGCGTAGATATTATTGGAAGTAGTGAGGTGATGGACGATGTTTTTGTAAAACTTAAAAAAGTTGCCCCAACTGATGCCAATGTTTTAATTCTTGGTGAAAACGGTACAGGTAAAGATTTAATTGCAAGAGCACTTCATGATAACTCTAACCGAAAGCATAAACCATTTATAAAGGTTGATGTTGGCGCATTAACCTCTTCTCTGTTTGAAAGCGAATTATTTGGTTACAAAAAAGGAGCTTTTACTGATGCCAGAGAAGATCGGCAAGGGCGTTTTGAAGCCGCAAACGGTGGCACTTTATTTTTAGATGAAATAGGAAATATAACCCTTGGCCAGCAAGTACGGCTCTTAACTGTTTTACAAAACAGGCAAGTAACCCCATTAGGCTCTAATACTGCTATTCCTATTGATATTAGATTAATTTGCGCTACCAATTTAGAGCCCAAAGTGCTTGCAGATGAAAAGAAATTCAGAAAAGATTTAATATACAGGATTAATACTGTTGATATTATAGTACCACCTCTTAGAGATCGTGGCACAGATATTACGGAACTTTCTCGTTATTTTGTTTCACTATACGCTGAAAAATACAATAAAAGTGCTTTTAGTTTTGATACTGGTTTTATTTCAAAATTAAAACAACATGACTTCCCAGGCAATGTTAGAGAACTGCAATACGTATTAGAGCGCGCAGTTATTATGACAGATGGTAATGTTTTAAAACCTGAAGATTTGGTGTTTTCTTCAATTGAGCGCACTACAACTTCAAATAGACTTGAAGCCAACAGCTTAAACCTTGATGAGGTAGAAAAAAATACGATTATTACTGTATTAGAAAAACATAAAGGTAACGTATCTAAATCTGCTAAAGAATTGGGTATTACAAGAGCTGCTCTATACAGAAGATTAGAAAAGTATGAACTATAGGGGTTATATACTTAGATTATTTTTTAGAATTCTACTTTTAGTTGCCGCAATTCTCGGTCTCACATATTCTATTTATACTGAAAAAACCACTTATATGGTTATTGGCAGTTTAATTATTTTCTATCTAATTGTTGACACCTATAATTTTGTAAAGCGCAGGTTTGTTGCAATGGATGATTTCTTTCAAGCCGTTAAATATCGTGATTTTTCAAGATGGTTCCCAGAAGATAGAGGACCAAAAGACATTCGGTTTTTATATACTGGATTCAATGAAATTAACCGAACTATTAAAGAAATTAATGCCAAAAATGAAGCACAGTATGTCTATCTGCAAAAAATTCTTGAAATGGTAGACATAGGTATAATTGCCTATAATTTAGAAACGGGTAATGTGTTATGGAGTAATGATTATTTTGGGGAAATACTAGATATACCATCATTTAAAAACATAAGATTTATAGAAAGTAGAAAGCCTAAACTCTTCAATACAATTTTTGACACCTATCACAGAGAACCTCATTCTATATCTATTGCTTTGCAAAACGAAAGTATTAAAATACTAATTTCAGATACCGTTTTTCAAGTGGATGAGGATGCGTTTAAGCTAATTGTAATTCAGGATATTGATACTACATTAAATAAAAATGAATCTGAATCGTGGAAAAAGTTATTGAGTGTGATGACACATGAAATTATGAATTCCATTGCTCCAATATCATCTTTAGCAGATACACTTCAAAAAAGTGTTGAATTAGCTATTGAACACCCTCAAAAAAACACTTTGGAGTTAGATGATTTAAACGCAGGTATAAAAACAGTAAAAAATAGAAGTGAAGGCTTATTAAAATTTGCAAAAACATATCGTAGTTTAAGTAAAGTTACCAATTTAAATTTGCAAAGAATTATGGTTTCAGAACTGTTTAATAATATACAGTTGCTTATGGAACCCTCTATAAAAGCAAAAAATATTGATATTGAGTTTAAAATATCTGGAGCTAGATTAGAGTTAGATATAGATATTCATTTAATAGAACAGGTTTTAATAAACCTAATACTAAATGCGATTGACGCCTGTATTGAAGAAGACGCACCTAAAATAAAAGTACTAGCATCACAAAACCAAAATAGAGATATTCTCATTAAAGTATACGACAATGGTTTAGGCATACCAGAAGATATTCTAGAAAACATATTTGTACCTTTCTTTACCAGTAAGGCCACAGGAAGCGGTATTGGCTTAAGCCTTTGCAAACAAATTATGCTATTGCACAAAGGAAAAATAATGGTAAAAAGTGCCGAGGGAGAAGGTTCTGTGTTTAGTTTGGTGTTTTAAATAAAAAAACTCCAACTTTACAAGTTGAAGGTTTTATTTAGTAGCGAGAACAATGCAAATATCTAACCACTTTATTTCTGATTTTTTAAAAATCATGGACTTTATTAAGCAACAATACCCTACTTATTTATTGATGTAATATTCTAAGTCAAAAACGGGCTCTTTTCTTTTACTCATTAGTAAAATCTTTCCAAGATATCATCTCAGAGTTTTCAAATGTATTACTCTCTTCATCATAATCTTGAAGTTTTCCAAATTCAGCTATAAGAAGACGGTAATTAGGATAAGATGGCGAACTATGCCAGCCTACAATTTGAGTAACCATTGTACGCAAATAACCTTCCATGTCTTGGTTAGGGCTTACTAATTGGACTAATTCCTTTCCGATATGTGTAAATATTAATCCATTTAGAGATAACCATCTAAAATCACTATCCTTACAAGTTATTTTAATTCCATAGTCAAAGTAAGGAATCCAAACAGAATCCATTCCTTCTTTAACTTTGTATAATAATCCTTGAGGCTTACCAATATTGTCATTAAGAAGGTTTAATGTTTGCAGTATACTAATACTATCTCTTTCTCTTGTATAATTAAAACCTGAAAAATATTTACTATTGAGAGTAGGAGATACTACATCTCCCATTTCATTTTTGAAAGACAGAACTGCTATTTCATAAAATACTTTTGCCTCTTGATGAGACATTGATGCTAGAGTTGCCATTGCTCTTTTTGAAAATGAATTTGGCTTCTGAACTTCTCCTGACAATAACTTAGCCCATAATAGCTGCATTTCTTCATTGGAAGTACTTTCTACATGACCAATAAATTGAGTAACCCAGTCTTTATCGACTTTTTCCTTATTTACAGTTTTACCATCTAATTCTTCGGCAGCCATAATTATGACATTATCCCGATTATTCTTTTTTTGAAATTCCAGCAAAAGTCTTTCTTGTTCAAGAGCTAAGTAATAATTCTTTATAGAACTGTCTTCAATAACTAAAGCTTCAACCTTAGCTCTAGCCAATATTTTTATGGCTTCAGCATCAGCTTTAGCTTTCCTTTTTATTTTTGTCGGCTCGTACCAAATTCCTACAGCAGTACCAATAGTTTCAATTAGTTTTGTAATTGGCTCAGCAAGTTTTTCCAAAGAAAAGTCAGACATAAGAGTTATTTTGAATTAAAATTACAAAATAATTTGTAACATCCTGAATGTCGTAAATATGTTGTACAGAAAAACAAAAAAAGGGCATCAATCTCTTGAAACTCTTGTATATTCTATTACCGGAAACTAGACTCAAACCAGTGACTTTCGGGTTATGAGTTTGATATTTTATTTTTTATAGCTTCTCAATAATTTTACTTTTAAGCCACTCAAAAGCTTTTTCTTGATTATATGCTATTCCAGTTCTCAATAGAGCCTCCATATCTCCCGTGAAATTTGGGTCTTGTTCTTTTTCTTCAATATTGAGCAAAAACTCTCTTTGACTTGGCGGTCTATTTCCTTTTGAAAATGCTGTGTATTCCTTAAAGCATTTAATTATCTGTTCTACATCCAATTCCATATGTAATCTGGAATAATCCAAATCGAACAAATCCCTGCCTTTACTGCGCTGGTATAATGCCCTTAATTTTGTACCCAGTAACTCATTAATGCTGTAGGTTCTAATTTTAGTACTTCCTGTAAACCAATCACTTTCTACTTGAAAAGGAAACTCAACCCAAGGCAACACATTAAAATGTTCTTTACAATTGATTTCCAATTTTAAGCGCAGTCTAATTTCTTCATATTCTGAAGTGAAACGGTATAATGCCTTCGCACCGTGTCCTTTTACTTGGGTTTTTCTTGGTTCTTCAAAAAACGTAACAACCTCGTTTAGGCGTTGCATGATTGGTTTTATAGGACCTGGTTTTATTTGAACCAAATCGATATCCTCCGAATAACGTGGTGCTGGATTTAAATATAACTTATGAAGTGCAGTACCACCTCTAAACGCTAAGTTTTCTCGTAGAAAATCATCCGAAAAAATTTCTACTAGCGCACGACTAATCACAAGGTCTTGTTCTACTTGATAAAACTGTTTCCAAGGTGCTTGCCCTTGCCATTTCGCTATATAAGGCTTCGGAATCATAAATCGCTTTCTAATTTTATATTTATATCGACTTTCCAATCATTAAGAACAGCTCCAGGTTTCTCTTTTGATTTTGGACTCAATAATACAGGATAGTATTTGGATGTATTTAAGTACTTCATAACTGGTGTATACAAAGTCTTCTCAACTTGCAGTGCTACTTCCAGTAAAAACCCTAAACGTTGTAAGGTGCTTTTATGAGGATACCAACTAATTAGGTCTTCTATATCTTGAACGGTCATTTCCTCTGACAATTCCTCGAGAATTGCTAACATTCTATTGATACCACCCAATTTAGTTTGATGATGAATTAAATCTACAGCCGTCAGTGCTGGACTTGAAATTTTAAAAATGCCTGCATCTGATTTTTTTTTCAAAATGTTTTTTATTGGCCATTTTGATGTTGTAAAAAAATGAATATCCAGCGATGATTTTTTAATATCAGGGAATGACTTGTCTGTCATAACATATTCCCTTTGCACTTGTTGATGCCCAGCACCGTGAAACTTTGCAGCAGAATAAAAGCCTAAATAATAATTGCTATCCAAGTATTTAAAGAGCTTATCTGCAAATAATTGTATAGGGATTTGTTCTTGTTTTGAATATCTCGGTGGAATTATGAGGTAAAATCCTTTTCTTAAATTCATAATTTCCTTTTTGGCTACCAGTCTAGAAAGCTCCCGCTTTAAAGCAGTTTCGGTTTTATTACAGGCTATTACAAGTTCATCCCAAGAAAACGAGTATTCTTCAAAGGTTTGTAGTTGCTTTATATATTCTGAAATATCCACTATAAAAGTAAATTTTAGAGAAAGATACCACTTTAAGGTAATTATCTCATTATTTTACTATATATTTTTTAATTTAATTGAAACTTCTTCCAATTTTGGGATGCGGATAGTATATCAACAACAGCTTAAGTACTAAGTAATGATGTTTACTGGTAAAAAACGCCAATTCTTATCAATTAGAATGAATATGTGAAAAACTTTAAATTGTTGTACCTATGTTGTACCTAAGAATTAGAAAAGCCTTCACGTTTATGTGAAGGCTTGGTTTTGCTAGTAGCGGGAACTGGACTCGAACCAGTGACCTTCGGGTTATGAGCCCGACGAGCTACCTACTGCTCTACCCCGCGATTTTTAAATCGCTGTTATTCAATATGTTATAATAATTGAAAATAGGTGAAAAATCTACTACTGTTTACGGTAGTGTTTACGATTTTTGATTTTGTAAATATAACAAAATTTAAATGCTTTGCGTTTAAAAGTTGAATTTATTTTAGGACTTTAGAACTCTTATCCATAGCAGGAATAATGTTTGAAAAACTAAGGTCATAACTAGAAAACGACTTTTTTTTAAATGATTTTATTTTCAATACACAAATTAATTAAATCCTGGCGATTATAATCCTTCATGCCAAGTTTTCTTGCTAGTTCTTTCATTCGCTTTTCTATTGTGGGTATAGAAAGTGGTACAGGAATTTCTTTAATGTTGAGACCTCTGTTAAGAAAAAACATTATATCTCGATCCTTTTGGTCTATGTTTAAAACAAATTCTGACCTAAACATTTGTAAAACATCGCATGAATAATTCAGATGCCCCACTAGAAGGTTTCGAACGTGGTCTGTTATTTCTTTAATCTCGACGTTGTGAAAAGACATAAAACCATCTGGGTTAAATTTTTTGAAGAGACGTTTTAGGAAATAAGAATCCAACTGCTGGGCTATAAGGAGGATTTTTGTCGAAAACTTTGTTTTGTGACTCTCATTCTCAAATATTAATGGCTCAAATTTAGTTGGAAAATCGGTTGGTTTAAAAAGGGCTATGACTATATCGTACATTTCTTGTACTTCAGACTCCTCAAGAAACTTGAGTATATTGGTATGTTGGGTGCATTCATACTTATCAATAGTTTTTTCCTTCTGAAGAAATTTAAACGTTTTCTTGACAAGCTTTCGAAATTCAGAATCACTGCTTACAATTAAAACTTTAAAGGGTTTGTTGTTCAGTGACATAAATAATCAGTTAAAATTTGAACTTTAATTTATAAAAACTGTTTCTTTTTAGTTGATTTAGATTTGAGAGTTATCATTATAGCAATTTGCAGTTTCTATTAGATTGTAAATTTAAGAGCCCCTGATTCGAATTGCAGGAGCTCTTTATGACGGGGAAACATGTTGAGAGAAACATATTTTATAATGGGCCCATTCCCGTCTGGCTATTATAGTTCTAGGGACTATTTTACTTCTTGTTATACCATTCCCTCAACTTTTGGCATAGATTGGCATATAAATCATTGTAAGTTTTCTCATTAATAAGGACAGACGTTTCCCAAGTCTGCATTTCTTCCATTTCTTTTTCTACTTCGTTTAAAATATTGTTCTTATCAAAGGAGTATACCATAAAATCACGTGTATTATGGCTTTTTAAAGTTTCCAATGAGTCCATATACAAGTTTATTGCTTCCAATGTACCTGATAAAACATAGATATTTTCTAGAGACTTCATCAAGTACGTAAGTAAATTAGGTATTTGTTCGAAACAATATGCCACAAATTTAATTAAAAAAAATAAAAACACGCCGTGTGGGGCGTAATTTTTTCGAATGATTTTATGCACTTTGTGGGATTCAAATGAATCAAGATTACGAATTAAAAAGAAAGGCAATAGGCTTAAGAATAAAAGAGCTGAGACTCGCTGCTGGATATGGCAGTTACGAGACTTTTGCTGTTAAGTATGGATTTGGTAGAAGGAATTATTGGTCGTTAGAAAATGGCAGCAACTTTAAAATTAATACTCTTCTCAAAATTGCTTCTGTACATAATATCACATTAGAGGAATTTTTCAAAGGCATTAAGTAATTTTAGTCTAAATGCATATTTCCTTTTGAATCTATCCCAAGGACATAAAGAATTCTATCTGTGAATACACTGCTACTACAGAGAGATTGACGTTTTACATTCCTACATGGAATTATTCCATAAGGACACTGAATGTTATAATGCTCCTCAATAGTTTTGTTAAACAGGTCTTTCCTTAACCAACTGGTACAGAGAGAAGAGTCCCTTTATCTGCATCAATTCCATATTTGGTGCAATTGTCATTATCCTTAATAAGGTAAGAACAGAGCTTAGGAATATATCCTAGTCTTCATAATAAATCCTAAATTTATTTCCGAAGTGATTTTGTTATATAAATCCTTCAGATTTTAGAATCCTTCCGTTTTATCGTTAGCAACTAAACTCAAGGGTTGTAGTATGTAAATGTTTTGTATTTAAGTATTTGCTTAAATAATAAAATATTATACTTTTGTGTTATGGAAAATAATTCTTGTATAAGGCAGCAAGCGGATAAAGAGCAAATAAATCGTTGCAAAGACACTGTTTCTGAATTAAATGAATCGTTCGACTATTTGGCTAATGGGCTTTCATTGGTCGGAAATAGTGTTAGACTTAAAATACTCTATCTGCTATATGAAGAAAAAAGACTTTGTGTTTGTGATTTAAGTGATATTCTAGAAATGAACATTTCAGCTATTTCCCAGCACTTGAGAAAAATGAAAGATAGAAAGCTTTTAGAAACTGAAAGAGATGCTCAAACGATTTTTTATTCATTGACAACTGAATACGAAAAGCTACTTAACCCATTTTTTGAGATACTTGACAATAACAAAGTTTTAGAAGTGGTATGAAAAGTGAAAACAAATTAATAGGGGCAGGTTTACTAACAGCAATTACAGCTTCCTTATGTTGTATTACCCCCGTTCTGGCTCTTATAGCCGGAACAAGCGGAATTGCCTCAACATTTTCTTGGATAGAACCTTTTAGACCCTACCTAATCGGCTTGACAATTTTGGTTCTTTGTTTTGCCTGGTATCAAATGCTAAAACCTAAAAAGGAAATTGACTGTGAGTGTGAGACAGATGAGAAACCAAAATTTACGCAGTCTAAAACTTTTTTAGGAATAGTAACTCTATTTGCTATCTTAATGTTGGCATTTCCATATTATTCAGGAATTTTTTACCCAAATACAGAAAAGCAAATAATCGTAGTTGACAAATCGGACATTAAGACATCTGAATTTAAAATCAGCGGAATGACCTGTGCAGGTTGTGAAGAACACATAAATCACGAAGTGTACAAACTCAATGGAATTGTAAACTCAAAAGCATCTTACGAAAATGGAAATGCAATCGTTGAATTTGACAAAACCAAAACCAACGAAGCTGAAATCGAAAAAGCGATTAACTCAACAGGCTATAAAGTAACCGGCAAAAGGGAAAACTAATGGAAATCCAATTAAAATCAGAAATTACGTGTCCGAACTGCGGGTATAAAGAAGTAGAGGAAATGCCGACAGAATCCTGTCAATTCTTTTACGAATGTGTGAGTTGTAAAAAAGTATTACGACCAAACGAAGGCGATTGTTGCGTCTATTGCAGTTTTGGTTCAGTAAAATGTCCTTCAATTCAACAGAACGAAAGCTGTTGTTAAATGTAAGTGTGATAACCTATATCTTGCGAAAATGAAAACGGGACCACATAAATTACCATCTGACTTGATTTCAGATATAAAAACCAGACTGAAAACATTAAGTGATCAAATCAATGGCATTGTAATAATGCTTAATGATGGAAAAGACCCAAAGCAAATAAACATCCAGTTCAAATCCATTGACAAAGGCATCCAAAACGCACATTAACTGCTGTTGGGTGAAGTATACCGTAAGGCACTCGCAATTGGAATCGTAAACGCTATTAATTCTTGTCCAGGAAATTGTGGCAATGAAGATAAAATTGAATATTTAAAAAGGGAATTTCCAAACGTGGAACTGTCCAACTTGACAGATAAATTGAAAGAAATCCAAATCATAGAAAACAGGTTAAAAGACTATAACGAAAAAAAAGACTAAAAAATTAGGTTACCCCCTACCTACCGTTCTCATCTTTGTTTTATTATTAATTTGAACTTCAAAATAAGAAGAAACGAAAAATCGAAATATTTACGGCGGGATATCCAGTATGCGAGCCTGTGGTACAATTGGTAAAAGAGACAGCAGGAAAAGACTGCGAAATCACACTTTATAATCTATCCGAGCAATCCGAAAGTAAAATCTGTATTTCAAAAATGAAGGAATATGGAGTTAAAAGAGTTTTCTGCTAAATGGTTGATTAGTCTATTACTTGTTTTACCTCTCCACAGGTTAGCATTGCATCACCGAAATATGGGTTTAATACTTTTTCTTCTTTGCTCAACCAATAAGCGCCTTTGTTGTTATCCGCCATTGGGCAAAATTGATTATAAACCTTTTCGTTGACTCCAAATAACTGTATCGCACTGCCCAAATGCGATGATAGATGCTTAAAATGATTTCTCTGTTTTTTAATATCCGAGGATTCTATGATAGATTTGGTTGAGGATTTCAGTTCTTTCTCCAACTTCATCCAGTGATTATGAGCATTGTTATCCTTCAATAATGTCATATCTATGAGATTCAATTTATCCAATAGTTTCTTCGCATCGTCAGCTACTTTCTTTGAATCATCTTGTACCAATGCATTTTTTACTTCTAAATAATCATTAAAAGCAGTTTTCAATTGATTTTGAAAATCCACTGAGACCTTAATTCTATCATTCATTTCAGAGTGATTACTATTGTCACTTGAAGTTGTTTCTTGCATTCCCAAATGTCCTTCGTGTCCGGTCATTACTTTTCCACCTTCCTTGTTCATCATTGATTTTTTACCCTGTAATTGAGCAGCTGCATCGATGGTAAAAGTTCCATTAGTGACTATTTCATCACCATTCTCTAAGCCATTTAACACCTCATAATTATCGCCTAAAGTATTACCCAATTTTACTTCGCGCATTTCAAAAACTGGTTCATCAGGGTTGCTTTTTAGATAGACAACCGAACGTTCTCCCGTCCATAACACTGCTGTTGACGGAATACTAAGTAATTGCTCTTTAGATGTAGAAATACCTTCAATGTTACCTTCAACAAACATTCCTGGTTTAAGCTCATCTTTTGTATTGTTTAATACAACTCTTAATTTTACGGTTCTTGTACGTGTATCCAATACTGGGTCTATAAATGAAACTTTACCTTCAAATTCTTTGTTGGGATAGGCATTGGTTGTGATAGCCACTTCCTGTCCTTTTTTGAATAAGTCAATCTGATTCTCATAGACATCGAAATTTGCCCAAACCGTATTCAGTTTTGCTATTTTCAATAACGGTTGCCCTTGTTTAATATAATCCCCTTCTTCTACTAGTTTTTCGGAAACCGTACCTGAAATCGTTGCATAAACGGGGAAGTTGTCCAAAACTTTGCCTGATGATTCAATTTTATTGATCTGGGCTTCTGATAATTTCCAGAGCTTCAATTTGTTCCTTACAGCTTTGTAGAGTTCTGGTTGGGATTCCCTTAAGGAAGCCGCTGTTAGCAATTCCTGTTGTGCTGCATATAATTCAGGAGAATAAATAGTAGCTAACAATTGCCCTTTTCGAATTTCTTCTCCTGTAAAACTCACGTTCAAACGTTCAATCCTTCCAGAAAAATAGCTTACTTCTACAGCGTTGGATTCTTCATTTTCTACTATTTTTCCTGATAACTTTATGGCGTTATTATCTAAGTTATTGTTGTCAACTATGGATGTCTGGACATTGGCCAAAGCCATAGCGTTTTCTGTAAGTTTGAATTGGTCAGCCAATAAACCGTCTGCACCACTTTCCGCAGGAATTAAGTCCATCCCGCAGATAGGACAATCGCCAGGTTCGGGTTGCATAATTTGAGGGTGCATTGAACAGGTCCACATTTGATTGGCTTCTGCCACTTCATTATGATTATGCTCAACTTCCTTGTTTGATGAGTTGCCGAATAGTAACCACCCAAACATTAATCCTAGGACTACTAATCCAATGTAAATCGTGTATTTCTTCATTTTTTTGTTTTTTTTCGTTTTAATAATTTTCTAACTGAAGGGGATGATGTATACCATAACAAGAAGCCACTTAATACTGTAATTAAACCTAAAAGGGAGAAAGCCCTCAAGACCGTGGTATTGAAATTATCCCGACCTTCATAATCCATGGTGTGTGTCATCCATAAAAAGTCAAACCAACGCCAACTGCGATGCCTTACTGTTTGAAACTTTCCGTCTTTATAAGATACATAAGCTTTTAAAGCTTCATCTGTTTTGTATGAAATAACATAGGCTGGTAATAACTTCTCTCTATACTCGTGGTGTCTTCCTGCTTCATTGATTTGCTCGATAGATTCAACTACCAATTCACTATTCATATACTTTTTGGCGACATATAGGGCTTCATCTTTTGTGATGCTATTCTTAGTGCTTCCATCTGTAGCATTGTATAATTGCACCTTATTAACCCAATAGTAAGGGGTATTACCAATATCTCTCAACTCAATAGTATTAATACCGTTGGCAACATTGAGTTGTGACGGGCTTATTAAATTATTGAAAGCTTGAGGTTGATAATCCAGATTTTTAAAATTGTCGCCGTGTATATCATCGATATTTGTCCAACTAAAATACATTCCGCTTATCGTCCAAAACAGAAATTGAACCCCTAAAAAGAGACCTAAGTACCTGTGTATTTTTCTAACTTTCAAAGCTGTTTTTCTATTAACCATATTATGTTTTTGATTGTAGAATTCCTTTGAGTGTTTGTGCATTAATTGCACAAATAATTGTACTGATACTCATTAAAGCTGCACCAAATGCAGGGCTTATCATAAGCCCAGGTATGAACCCAGTTGCCAAGGGCAAAGCCACAATATTGTAGCCCGTTGCCCAAACCAGATTTTGAACCATTTTACGATATGTAGCCTTACCAAATAATATCAAGTTAGCAATGTCTTTTGGATTGCTGTCCACTAAAACAATATCAGCGGTCTCGGCGGCTACATCCGTTCCAGAACCAATGGCAATACCAACATCTGCTTGTGCTAATGCAGGTGCATCGTTTACACCGTCGCCTGTCATTGCCACAAATTCATCCATTGCTTGCAATTCTATTATTTTGTCTTGTTTCTGGTCTGGCAGTACTTCTGCCATATAATCATCTAGTCCTAATTTATCAGCGACATCTTTAGCTACTTTTTCATTGTCTCCAGTAAGCAAAGAGACTTTGATATTGTTTTTCTGAAGGACTTTAATAGCTTCATAAGAACTTTCCCTGATTTCATCTGCGAAGGTTACAAAGCCAATCACTTCATCATCTACTATGGTAAAGATTTTGGTTTCAATACCCTCGTCTTTATCTTCAGCAACATCTTTGTTCAATTGTTCCATTAGTACATATCCACCTGCTTGTACTTTCTTTCCATTGACTGTTCCACTAACACCAACGCCTGCGTTGTACTTGAAATCGGTTACAGAAGGAATCTCAATATTTTCCTCTTTTGCTTTTCGTCTTAATCCTTTAGAGATATGGTGCTCGGAAGGGCTTTCAACAGCAGTCGCATACTTTAAGAGTTCTGTTTTATCGTAGTCAGATGACAATGGAACAATTCTTACTACTTCGTGTGAACCTTTAGTTAGTGTTCCAGTTTTGTCGAACACAATGGTTGATATTTTTCGAGAAGCCTCAAATGCTGTTCGGTTACGAATTAAGAGTCCATTTTTAGCAGAGATACTTGTAGATATTGCAGCGACTAAAGGCACTGCCAGCCCTAAAGCGTGTGGACAACAGATTACCATTACAGTTACCATACGTTCTAAGGCAAATGATACTGTTTCTCCTAATGCCAACCACGTAAAGAATGTACCAAAACCTAATACTAATGCAATTACAGTAAGCCATTTTGCTGCTACGTCTGCCAAACGTTGCGTTTTGGACTTCTGCTTTTGAGCCGTCTGAACCATATTTATCACTTTTGATAAATAGGTTTCTTCTCCTATGCCTTTTACTCTTACTTTGATGACCCCATTACCATTAATAGCACCGCCAATTACTTCTTCATCAACACTTTTACTTACAGGCTTACTTTCCCCAGTGAGCATACTTTCATTGAGGTCACTTTTACCTTCTACTATTACACCGTCAGCTGGAACTTTTTCACCTGGTTTAATGAGAATGATATCACCTTCGCTTAGCTCGTTTATTTTTACTTTTCGAGTTTGGTTTCCATCTACCAAGTTAGCTTCGTTAGGCATTAATGCTGCCAATGCTTCTAAAGCTTTACTAGCACCCAAAATAGAACGCATTTCTAGCCAATGACCAATTAGCATTACATCGATAAGTGTTGCCAACTCCCAAAAAAACGTTTTCCCCTCAAACCCAAAAATGACAGCTACGCTATAAAAATATGCTGCCGAAATTGCTACGGCAATAAGTGCCATCATTCCTGCCGATTTCTTCTTTAACTCACTTACCAAACCTTTTAAAAATGGCCATCCGCCGTAGAAGTAAACAATACTCGACAATGCAAACAGCACATAATTACTGCCAGTGAAATTCCAGTCCACGCCCAACCAATTCTGTATCATTGGCGATAATAGAAGAATAGGTATGGTCAAAATTGTGGACACCCAAAATCTTCGTTTAAAATCTTCTATCATCATTTTGTGATGGTCGTGTCCCATTTCGCCGTGAGCAGGATTATGACCTGAATGGTCCATCTTACTATGGTCCATTTCTGCCTTTTGTTTGGGATGTTTTTCGTGGTTATGATGTTTGTGGTGTTCGTGATTTTCCATTTTAATTGTCTTTAATACTGTTCAATATAAAATTCACTCGTTCCAATGGTGGTAATACAGGTACGTGTACCACTGGAAAGGGTAATGATTCATACACTTCGGTAATAAGATTGTGTATTTGATTTTGGTCGTTTTCACTTTCCAATCGCGCATAGTCGTTGATTAAAGGCAGTTTGTCTAAAACGAAAATCTTTTTGTAATTCACTTTGCGCATTGCGTCTTTTAAAATTTCGTCAACTTCTAATTTTAAAAACCGATAATATGCTAATGCATCTGGGATTGCCCTGTCTAGAAAAACTAAATCTTTAGGGTTTATCGATGCTTCCTGTTCGATTTGCATATCTAAAACACCAAGTTGAAACTCTCGTTTATTGCTTCGAAGTTCTTCAACTGTTTGCCCCTTTATTCGCATCGTATCTATATAATGTCTAGCGTGTTCAATGGTAGTTTCATACCCCAGTTCTGCAAGCATATTGATAGTAGTAGTTTTGCCAGTGCTTGGGCCTCCTGTTATGACACACCAATTGGTTTCTATGATTTGGTCATTCTTCATTTTCTTTTAGTGATTACATAATTCATTAGCTTCTTCTAAAATCTTTTTCTTTTTCGATGTAGGTACTCCTAAGTTGTTTATAAGCCTGGGATTATCGCAAACCTCTCTACAAAGCACAATACCATTGTTTAGAATCTTTTGTTTATCCTGTTTGCTCAATGAGGGCAATGCTGTAATTGGGTACAATCTTGAATGGTCAATCTTACTTTTAAGACTATTTTGTTGAGGATAATCCCAACTAACTAATCCGAGTCCAGCACATTCACCAAATTGAATTGCATCGGTTGAAAATCTTGTATTGGTATAAACCCAGCCTTTATGAAATTTCTTGGAATGGTCTTTTTGCTTTAGCCAATGGGTTTCTAAATCTTTAAACCTGGACTGTATGTAAAGAGGTATTTTTACATTGCAATTCCTGCCTTGGTCGCTATGGAACTTACATTCCACCAAATAATGTTCGTTAGTTTTCAAAGCGGTTACATCTACCTCGTGGGTTACACAATGACCTTGCATAACTACACCTACATCTGTTTTGAAACCTTCATATTCGAGAATTTTACCAATATATCTCTCAAAAGGGTAGCCAGTAGGACCAAATTCCATAATGGCTTTTTTGAGTTTGTATCGAGCAGAACCTGATTTTGATTTCTGTTTCAAAATCGCATAAGCAATTTCATAAATTCGTTTGGTTGTCATTCCATCTGTTAATTGCTTCTGTACTTCTTCGGCGATTTCCACTACAAGTTGTTCACTCGCTTTGGAATGCCTCAAAGAGCGTTTTAGCTTTTCAATATTGAAAACTTCAACCTCACCCGAATACTTTATGATATTGATTGCATTTTCCATTTTAAAGATGAACTGTCATTACAGGTTTTTTTGAATGGTTAGTAACACTTTCAGCAATACTCTTTGAAAAGACACTCGCAAACCCTTTTCTACTGTGGGTGTACATTGCTATTAAATCCACATCATTTGAACCTTCAAATTTTTCAATACCACCTAACACGGTAGATTCATTATAGACGTGCATTGCGTAGTTTTCCAATTTTGGGAAGAGTTTTAAAAATTCTTCGATGGGTTGCAGTCCATTTTCAACACTATTAAAATCCGATGTCGTGTTGATATTCAACAAATGGATTTTTGCATTGCATTCTTTGGCTATTTTGTCAACTTCCTCAAATGCATTGGATATGTCTTCCTTAAAATCAGACACAAACACGATATCCTTAAAAGGAAAGGCTACAGCATCTTCTTTTACAACCAAAATAGGTACTCGTGCCTTACGAATGATTTTTTGGGCATTGCTTCCTAACAATTTCTTTAAGAATCCATTTTGTATGCCTTTGCTTCCGGTAATAATAAAATCGTGATTAAAATTGTGGGAATGTGCCACAATTGCATCTTCATCTGAAACAAATTCTAGAAACGTCCTTGATTTCAAACCTTTACCTTCAGCTTCTTTGTCCAAAGTCCTCAATTTGCTTTTAGCTATGCCAATTTCTGCAAGGGTGTCAGGGTAGTTTTGCTCCTGGGTCTTGGTCAATTTTGTCCAGTTAATTACAGTACTTATTTGGTGCAAAAAATGTATTTCTGCATTAAAAAGCGCCGCCATTTCTATTGCCAATTTTGCCGCTTTATTGCAGTTATCCGAAAAATCTGTGGGTACTAATATATTTTTCATCTTATTTCTTTATTTGCCAATTATAAAGCGATGCAATACAGGCACCGATTAACCAACCCAAAATGAACGTTTGGATAATACCTAGGCAAGCTTCCCAAAGTGGTATATCCATCCTAATTATGGTCGATACATCCAATCCGTGCAGTAGGCTATTGAAGAATTTTACAGACCCTTCACGGCCAACAGTAAACATTACCACCATACAACCCAAATAGAGCAATGCTCCAGTAAGGCCTGTGGCCATTCCTAATTTTTTGATGCTGATTGTTTTCATAATTGTGGTTTATTGTTATTTTCTTTATCGTGATTATGTTTATGATGCGGCATCAACAGATGGCAACCAAACATTAGAATTATAAAAATGAACAAGGATATATTCTCCCCCATTCCTATACTTGGTGCAATAAAAATGAGTAGTAATGGAAGTACACAACCTAATATCATCCAAAGCGTATGTGATTTCATCTTTTATATAATTTGAGTTAACATTACTATCGCCATTACAATCATAATGGCATTTTCAATAAATGTAGCTTCGGTCATTGGTAATTTTAATGCCGTTCCAAGACAAGCACAACGAATTGATTTTTTATCCAAAAGCGTTTTAGTAACGCCAACCGTTGTGATACTTAATATTATTAAGGTAGCGATTAGGGCAATTTCAATTTCAAAACGCATTAAGAACATCAAACCCAGAGCAGTTTCTATGAATGGGTATATCCAACCATATATCGAAACTCGTTTTGCCAATGGGTCATACATTCTGAAGGATTCAGGGAAATTCTTTAAGTCTAGCATCTTGAAGAAACTGAACACTATGAAAAACAATCCCATAAAATCTAACATTACGGCATTACCATCCCAATTTTTATAATGCAACAAAATACTTGCAGTTGCTATGTAAAAAAGGATGAGCAATAATGGTTGCAATTGTTGCAGTTTTGATTTTTGCTCTATTTCATCCATAGATTGGGATGTCATCTGGAAAACATTTTTGTTTTCCTTTTCCGAAAGAGTATATTTTTCCGGTAATGCTTTTTTAAGAACTTCCGTAGCAACGTGACAACTCATTGTAACTTCAGCTTCGGCTTTTTCGAGATTAACAGTAACGTTGGTAACGTTATCTACGTTACCTAAATATTTTTCTACCGAAGCCTTACAGCCTCCGCAGGTCATTCCTGTTATGTTATATGTATGTGTCATTGTTCATTTTTTTTAATGATTATTACACAAAATTAATTTCGGCAGCCCACCTTCATTTGTACAATTCTGGATAATCCTTACACAATTTGGTCTATGGGTTTTCTGTTCCATTTTTGCAGGTTCTTAAATACTGTCATTGACATTCCTGTTACATTTTTGAATTGTCTCGCCAAATGACTACTGTTATTATAGTTCAGGCTGTATGCTATTTCTGAAAAATTCAACTGCCCCAATTGTATCAGTTCTTTTACCTTTTCAATCTTTAAGTTGATTTCATATTTTTCTATGGTTAAACCTTCTGTTTTACTGAACAACTTGCTTAAAGCCGAATAGGATTTATTAAACCTTTTGGTCAAAAAAGAGGAAAGGTTTGCATTGTCTTGATTTTCGATTTTTTGTATGAGTACAATCTTTATTTCCTCTATCAAAATTTCTGTTTCATCCTTTATGATTTCAAAACCGTGTTTGTTCAGCACTTTTTCCAATTCTAATGCTTGGATGCCTGTCTTTTCGTTTAAAACAATTTGCCCAAGCTCAACCGATTTTATGTCACAACCCAATTCCTCCAACTCACGCAATACAGTTGATTTGCATCTGTCGCACACCATATTCTTTATGTTAAGGGTTTGTTCCATATTTCTTTTATAGTGCCTGAAACGGGAAGGGCTATTAACCAATCAACCAGTATTTCCTTCCCATATCAGGGCTTTATCTTAAATTTTCTTTTAGGTTCTTCACATAATCAATAATCAAGGTCTTTTCAGATTTGGACAACCTAGCATCCTTGTGAATCAATGTGTAAGATGCTAGTGGCATTTCATCATCTTTAACCTGATTGATTATAGACTTTAGTTTGCTGTTTTTTCTTCGGTTGGAATATGCATCCCATTCATTGAAATTCAATTCTTCCTTTCCATCTTTTATGTGGTTTTCTAAAAACCAAGCAGCGGGTTGAACCTTATTGTACCAAGGATATTGTGTGTTATTACTATGGCAATCGTAGCAGGATTCTTGTAATAGTGTGCTTATATTTTCAGGGGTGTTGTTTACCAACAAGAAGTCGGTTTTTGGCACAATATCACTTTGATTAAGGTCTGTGGGCACAAACTGTATGCCCACAAATCCAATCAATAAAATCAATGCTATGATTTTTGTAATTTTCATTTAGTTAATTTCTCGCTGCACCTTTCCGCATTTCAACATCTGGCTTCCATAATATGGATTTCGTACTTCTTCCTTTGTACTCAACCAAGCTGTACCACCATCATACATCGGGCAAAATTGCTCGTATAGTTTCACTTTTGTTCCTGTGATAGCAACCATATCCGTAACATCCTTACTCAAGACTTTAAAATGCTCACGCTGATGTTTAATATCGCTTTCGCTGATGTGTTCAGCGTGCTCGATAGCATCTTCCATAATATCCTTTAATTCAGACTTCTCTTTACTTGAAAAGCTAGATGCGTCAAACGATTTTAAAGATTGAGCCAATACATTACCCAATTCCTTTGCCTTTGCATTATCGTCATTTACTAAAGCATCCTTAAGAGCCACATAATCTGCCAAAACTTTTTGTGCACCTAAGTTCTGCGTATCGGAATCCATCATATCATTGGATTTATCCATTTTATCGTGGTTCATTTCGGAATGTGTTGTACTATCTTGCGCATTTTCCTTTTTGGTGTCTTTGCAAGACATTGCAGTTAGGCTTAAAAATGCCATCATCATAATTGTTGTTGTTAATCTTACTTTTTTCATTATTACTAATTTTAAATTATACTTGTTTTTTAGTTACTTAAATAATTGACTATTGTTGTTTTTACATAGTAGGTTTTAATGGATTCTATTTGGTTTATTTGAAACTTTAACTGTAATTCCTGAATGTCCAGAACATCATTAAAATCAATGGTTCCAGTTTCATAGCTTTTGATTAATATTTCTTCGGCATCATTAGCTTGCTTCAAATTCTTCGTCTGTGTTTTGTAGCTGATTCTTGCTGAGATTCTATCGTTTACAGCTTTGTCCAAAACTGTTTCCAATTTGTTCAAACGTTCTTGTTTCTGAGCAGTTATTTCCTGCTGTTGTAATTGGTTTTGTTTTGTTTGCGATTTGTATTTTTTGTTGAAAATTGGAATTGACACTGATACCATTGGCATTACAATGTCTTTTCCGTTATCACTAAAATCCATATTTGGTCGTTTGTCAACGTTGACATAATCCAAACCAAAACCAATCATAGGAAGGCTTTCTTTTTGATTTAGTAATTCTGACTGCTCAACAGATTGGTAGAGCTTGTCATATTTTATCAGTTCTGGATGCAGGGATAAGTTTTCTGTATTAATCAAAGTAGTTTCAGAAGGAATCGTCAATTCTTGAACTACATTCACCACAATATCCTTATCACGGTTTAAAAGTTTATTGAGTGTGGTTTGTTCTGCCAAATACTGTTGAGCTAATACTTCCTTTAATTGTTCCAACTCATTTTGACGCATTTGTAATCGCAATACATCCACCGCTGAAGCTTTACCGACTTCAACAGAGGTCAATGCCAAAGTCTCATAGGTTTCGAGCAATTCAATATTTTGCACCAAGACCTTTTGCTTAGCTTTGTTTGCATACAAATTGTAATAGGATTGCGATACAGAAGCGATTAATTTTCTTTTGGCAATAACAATATCCTCGTATTTGGCATCGGCCAATGAACTTACATAGTTTTCCCTTGCGGTTATCGAACCAAACCAGGGTATCATTTGTTTTGCTGATACCTTAAAGCGCTGAGCTCCTGTCCTTGTCTCAGGTTCACTAACAAAATATCCAACTCCAAATTCAGTGTTTGGAATCGTGTTTACTTCGTTCACTTTTTCAGAGACAATACTATATTGCAATTCAAATTTTTGAATTTCTGGACTGTTTTTCAATGCTTCCTCGATAAGAGTTTCCAATTGCTGTGCATTTGAAAAACCAAAAGTTAAAAGCCCTATCCCTATTAAAATTATTTTCTTCATTTCGCTACTTTTTTAAGTTGTGCCTCGTGTTTCCAACTGTATAATACAGGAACAACAAACAGTGTAATTAAGGCGATGACCATCCCGCCAAAACTTGGGATTGCCATAGGAATCATTATATCGCTTCCACGTCCTGTGGATGTTAGAACTGGTAGTAATGCCAAAATGGTGGTTGCCGTGGTCATCAAGCAGGGGCGAATACGCTTTTCTCCAGCTTCCACTACGGAAGCTCTAATTTCCTGTTTCGTTTCTGGTGTATTTCTATCAAATGTTTGGGTTAGGTAAGTTGCCATTACTACACCATCATCGGTAGCAATACCAAATAGCGCGATGAAACCGACCCAAACAGCAACACTCAGGTTAATGGTGTGCATTTGAAAAAGGTCTCTTAAATTTTCTCCAAAAAAACTGAAGTTTAAAAACCAGTCCTGACCATATAGCCAAATCATTACAAAACCACCTGCAAACGCTACCGCAATGCCTGTAAATACCATTAATGATGTGGCTACCGAACGGAACTGGAAATACAAAATCAAGAAGATAATAAGTAGAGCCAACGGCACCACTACTGATAATGTTTCTTCTGCTCGCAATTGATTTTCATACGTTCCAGTGAATTGATAGTTGATGCCTTTAGGTACAATTAATTCCCCAGAATCTATCTTTTGTTGAATTAGAGTCTGGGCATTTTCAACCACATTGACTTCTGCAAAACCATCTAATTTATCGAACAGCACATAACCAACTAAAAAGGTGTCTTCACTTTTAATGACTTGTGGACCTTGCTCGTATCGAATTGATGCCAATTCGCTCAGTGGAACAGGACTTCCTTTTTCGACAGGCACATAAATTTGTTTTAAATCGTTCGGGTTGGCTCGCAATTCTCTTGGATAGCGTACACGAACACCATAACGTTCACGGCCTTCTACCGTTTGTGTTAACACCATTCCACCTACAGCAACTTTCAGCACATTTTGAACATCATCTATAGATATGCCATAGCGAGCCAGTTTATCCCTATCTATATCAATTAATAAATAAGGCTTTCCAACTATCCTATCTGCAAATACAGCTTCTACTTTAACACCTTCAGCTTGTTTTAAAATATCCTCTAATTGAATTCCAAAAGCTTCAATTTGCTTTAAATCTTGCCCTTTTACTTTAATCCCCATTGGAGCACGCATCCCGGTTTGGAGCATTACCAATCGGGTTTCAATGGGCTGTAATTTAGGTGCTGAAGTAACGCCTGGTAACTTGGTTACTTTTACTATTTCTTTCCATATATCATCAGGTGAATTTATTTCTGGTCGCCAGTTTCGATAGAATTCACCATTGCTATCTTCGAGTAATTGTGAGCTGTCGAATGTACTGAAAGTAGCATTTTCAGTATTATTAGGATTTGCAATAAATCGCCCGTCTTTCAATTCAAATAATCCGTCGTCATTTACTTTATAGCGTTGCCGATTTCCTTTTTCGTTCAGTGCATATTCTGGTTTATACTGAATAACATTTTCATACATTGATAAAGGAGCAGGGTCTAAAGCTGATTCCGTTCTACCTGACTTCCCAACAACGGTTTTGATTTCTGGAATACTGGCTACCGCCATATCTAACTGTTGTAAAATCCGTTTGTTTTCTTCAACTCCTGAGTGGGGCATAGAAGTTGGCATCAACAAGAATGAACCCTCATTTAATGATGGCATAAATTCTTTCCCTGTATTTTTCATAATGGAAAAACCAGCAATGACAATAAGTGTTGGTATTGATAGAAATAATAGTTTATTGGCAAGAGCCCACCTTAAGATGCGTGTGTATTGTCGTCTGAACAGGGTGAATGCTCCTAATAGTCCGAAGCAAATAAGCCCGACAAAAATTAAATTCCAAAGGATGCTTCTGTCTACACCAAGTGGTCGCCAATATTCTGCTAACAAGAATACAATGGCAAAAGCGGAAATCCCTATGTTTAATAGATTGGAACGTTTTTCTGTAATCCTGTCCTGTGATTTTAAGAAGGCAGTAACGCCAAACGCAATTAGAATTATGCCCAACCAAGAGCCAAAAATTAAGGCCGCTATTCCTAAAACAACTAAAAGACCATTGATTATATAACCTGATAGTTTCTTAAGGCTTTTCTTTCTAAATAAGAATGCTGCAAAAGGCGGAATTAAGAATAAGGCAACAATTATGGAAGCCGTTAACGCAAATGTTTTTGTAAATGCCAATGGTCTGAACAATTTACCCTCTGCACCAATCATTGTAAACACAGGGATGAAACTAATAATGGTGGTCATTACTGCTGTTACAATTGCACCAGAGACTTCCGCAGTAGCAGTATAAACAACTGTGTTTATAGGTAGCTTTTCATTGTTTTCATCAAGATGCCTGATAATGTTTTCCGAGAGTATGACACCCACATCTACCATTGTGCCAATAGCAATAGCGATACCAGACAATGCAACTATGTTAGCATCGACACCGAAAAGCTTCATTGCTATAAAAACCATTAAAACGGCAACTGGTAGAAGTCCAGATATAAGTACCGAAGCTCGAAGATTAAATACCATAATGATAATGACCAAAATGGTAATTAGTATTTCTAAAGTGAGGGCTTCGTTAAGTGTTCCAAGAGTTTCTTGTATAAGTTCTGTTCTATCATAAAAAGGCACAATAGTCACTTGTGAAGTCCTTCCATCACTCAGAACTTTTGACGGTAACCCAGGGCTTAATTCATTTATTTTCTCTTTTACATTATTGATGACTTCCATCGGGTTGGCACCATAACGAGCCACAACAACTGCTCCCACAACTTCCGCACCTTCTTTGTCCAACATTCCTCTGCGTGTTGCTGGGCCTAAAGACACTTTACCAATATCCTTAATTTTGATTGCCGTATAATCTTCTGATGTAACGACTGCATTTTCTATATCCGATACAGATTTCACATACCCCAAGCCACGGACTAAGTATTCAGCTTGATTGATTTCTATAGTTTGAGCACCTATATCTTTATTGCTTTCCTTTACGGCTTTTACAACGTGATGTAATCCGACATTATATTGTCGCATCAGTTCCGGATTGACATCTACTTGATACTCCTGAACATAACCACCTATGGATGCTACTTCTGACACACCACTGGCTGAAGACAAAGCATATTTTACGTAGTAATCCTGTATGCTTCGCAATTCGTGTAAATCCCATCCGCCCGTAACCTTACCGTTTTCATCCCGACCTTCAAGAGTGTACCAAAATATTTGACCTAAACCTGTAGCATCAGGACCCAAAGCTGGATTTACTCCTTCTGGAAGTAGCCCACTAGGTAATGAGTTTAGCTTTTCTAGAATTCGACTACGACTCCAATAAAATTCTATATCTTCTTCAAAAATGATATAGATACTGGAAAAGCCAAACATAGACGAACTTCGGATGGTTTTTACCCCCGGAATACCCAAGAGTGATGTTGTTAATGGGTAAGTAATTTGGTCTTCTATGTCTTGAGGGGAACGACCATCCCATTTAGTGAAAACTATTTGCTGATTTTCGCCAATATCTGGAATGGCATCCACAGCTACAGGATTAGCTGGTAAAAAACCAGTGTCCCAATTAAAAGGTGCATTTACAATTCCCCAGCCTATAAAAAGGACAAGTAACAGTACTGCAACGAGTTTGTTTTCTATTAGAAATTTTATGCTTTTGTTTAGCATTGACTTGATAATTAAATAATTAGACATTGGTGCTAAGAAAACACCGAATACAAGGAATTATCCTAATGGAAATAATCCACTGGATAAAAAAGTCTATTATTTAAAAATCAAATTAAGTATGTCTCGTCAAGCTTGTAGATTTGCCTGACAACGAGAGGAGGCCTATATTCTTCATAGGAAACAACCTTTTTATCTAAACTTTCAAAAAGGTTGATGTAAGTGTAAACAAATGAAGCAACAAAAACTTGTTGGTCAAAAGATAGCTTGTCAAAAGTTATGTTTAATTCATCTTGACCATCAACTGTCAACTGTTCATCAGAACAGCAATTTTTTACCTTAATGGAACATCCCTCAGTTGAAGGGTTTTCCATTTCCATCCCACAACCTTTTGCCTTTTTGAAAATGGCAGTTTCTACCAAAGAATCTCCACAATAATGCATATCAATAGTGAATGACATTGTAGAAAATAATACTACAATTGCCATTAAAAAGGATGATATTTTATTAAAAAATTGCTTCATTGGTAATGCAAAGGTATAAAATTTTAACAGTTTTTATTAGGATTAACAATATTTTAATTTTGCACAATAGCTAGTTCCAACGCATTCGTTGTAATCTAACAGCGTTCAAAATAGCTAATAATGCCACCCCAACATCTGCAAATACAGCTTCCCACATTGTAGCTAATCCACCTGCTCCTAAAATCAGAACAATTACTTTTACGCCAAACGCTAATATGATGTTTTGCCATACAATTTTACGAGTGGAACGACTTATTTTAATAGCTCTAACTACTTTAGATGGTTGGTCGGTTTGAATTATCACATCTGCCGTTTCAATAGCGACATCACTTCCTAAACCACCCATTGCAATACCAACGTTACTTGCGGCTAAAACCGGTGCATCATTAATGCCATCACCAATAAATGCTACTTTATTTTCTGAATTTTGTTTTAAGGTCTCAACTTCATTTAATTTGTCTTCTGGTAGCAATCCTCCTTTAGCATTTTCTACACTTAATTCTTTTGCTACTTGTTGGGTTATGGAATCTTTGTCTCCAGAGAGCATCATTATATTTTTAATGCCTACTTTATGCAATGCGGTAATCGTTTCTTTAGCATCTTCTTTTAATTCGTCTGCTATCACCACATAACCAGCAAATTGATTATCGATTGAAACCAATACTATAGATTCTACAATACTTTCAATTTCAGTTGGAACATCAATATCATAGGCAATCATTAAGGCTTTATTTCCTACTAAAACGATTTTACCTTTTACTATTCCTTTTAAGCCTTTACCTGCAATTTCAGAAACTTCTTTTGCTTCATAGTCATCTCCATTTTCTTTATACTCCATAATAGCTTTTGCAATAGGATGAGTTGATTGTTCTTCCATAGCCATTAGGTATTTCATAAATTCAGATTCTTCCCAACCTATAGACTTGATTTCCTTGATTTTGAAAACACCTTTGGTAACAGTTCCTGTTTTGTCCATTACCAATGTATTTATCTTGGTCATAGCATCTAAAAAGGAAGCTCCTTTAAACAAAATACCATTTTTTGAAGCTGCACCCAATCCACCGAAATAACCTAAAGGAATAGAAATCACCAATGCACAAGGGCAAGAAATTACCAAGAAAATCAATGCTCTGTACAACCAATCCCTAAAGACGTAATCATCTACAAAAAAATAAGGGATGAATGTTACACCTATCGCTAAAAACACTACAATTGGTGTATAAATTCGTGCGAACTGTCTGATAAATAATTCCGTTTTTGATTTACGTGCAGTAGCATTTTGGACCAAATCTAATATTCTGGCAATAGAACTATCTTCAAACTTGTTAGTGACTTCAACTTCAATGACACTTTCTAAATTAATACTGCCCGCATATACTTTTCCTCCTTTTAAAACAGAATCTGGTTTGCTTTCTCCAGTTAAAGCAGCCGTATTTAATGATGCTTTTTCGGATAATAATATGCCGTCCAAAGGAATTTTTTCGCCCACACGAATTTGAATCTTCTCACCAATTCTCACATCTTCTGGTGAAACACTTATATAGTCTCTTTCACGAAATACATTGGCTTCTTTTGGTCTAACATCCAGTAATGCCTTTATATTACCTTTTGCTCTGTTGACTGCCGCATTTTGAAATAATTCACCAACAGCATAGAATAACATTACTGCTACTCCTTCGGGATATTCGCCAATGGCAAATGCGCCAAGAGTAGCTATGGACATTAAAAAAAACTCTGTAAAGAAGTCGCCTTTTTTAATGCTTACCCATCCTTCTTTTACCACAGGAAAACCCACGGGAATATAGGCCACCACATACCAAAGAATGCGAATCCAACCAGAGAAATGAGGAAATGCTTCAAAATAATCTACAGCAATACCTACTATTAACATTACAAAACTGAAAATAGCCGGCAAATAGGTGTTAAAAGTTGAAGCGCCTTTAAGGTCGCTATGATTGTGACCATCATCGTGACTATGTTGCTCCTCTGAATCTGGTTTTAAGTCTCTTAAATTTACTTTCTTTTTTTTCATTTTCTCTCTAATAGCTTTTCAATATCATTTGGAATAGGCATACATCTTAATGGTGGTACGTTTGCACCACCTGTATTACCAAGAGGAACGTGGTTTATAAAAGATTTCCATCCACCTACAATTAACCTTATAATTTGCCCAAACACTTCTTTGGTGTTTTTTTGACTTATCCCAAACTTTAGCATTAACCAATGTGAATAAGTGTGTTCTATGGGGTAAGATTGACCTATAATATGACTTCTTTCTAAATGATACCAAGCATTGCTGTACTGCTTATTAACTAAATAGTAGCGGTAATGCCCTAATTCTTTTCTATGGAATTGTTTGAGGTGCTTAGGTATTTTTATATTAAACTTTATATCCATTGATTTTGGATAAAATTAGTTTAATAGTTAATGCAATGGAAGTGCATTGTTGTCTGCCGGACTTAACACTAATACAGAATTCAAACGAAATATTACTTCATGCTAAAAAAGGCAGAAAAATAGATTAAAAGTATGAAGATATACCAAAACTAAATCCACCTAATTTGGCTGGTGCATTGTTCAGAATATCTGTTTGTCTTTGTATCCTGTAATTAAGCCTGAAAACAGTTTGCTGTGTTGGTCTGAAAGTGATAGCTGGCATAATACTCCAAAGTTCGTCTCCTATATCGTCTCCAGTCTCGTTAAATGTACCTACGTTCCAATCTACATATTCAAATCGGCAAGCCAGATTTAAGGTTGCATTATCCCAACCAAGCATTTTTTGCTTCAAAACAGGCTGGACTATATCCAAAAACCCTCCATATTGCTTGTCTCCGTACTGTTGCGTATAGGTTTCCGGAATATCTACATTAATCCATGCCCATTCGCCCGTAATAAATGTATTTGTTTTTGTTAAGGTTGTGTTGTAATCTATTGCAAAAACATTTAACCTTCGCTTTTCATCAAGTACAATACCATCGTCTTGAAAAGTATTATAAATCCCTCCCATATAGGAAAGACCAATTTCTCCAAATTTCTTATTTCTTATAGCAATCTTAACAGTAGTCAAAGGGGTGCCGCTTGCTGATTCCTCAAAACGCTCTGCGTTTTCTTTAGATGCAGGTAAAAATGTTTTGCCCTCTTCATTATCAATAATAGCGTCATCAAAACCACTTGAAAGATATAGTTCATAACCAAACATCCAGTTATTTTTATAGGTCTTTCCAAACAATCCAAAACCTGCATTACTCCAGGTTGCGGGTAACATCTGTGTAGCTGCAATTGGTCGGTCTGTAAATTCCCATTTTGGGCCATCATGGTTTTGATTAAATGCTCCAATAGGGTTCATGATGATACCTCCTCTTAAGTTGAATAATGGGTGAAATTCAACATCCAAAGAAGCAAATTCAATAGCAACCTCTTTACCTCCTTCTTCAAATTCTATCTCACTTAAAAATTTAATTTTCTTTGAAATTGAAGAAGCCACAAACAAAGTCATTCTTCGCATTTGGAATTGATGTCCTTCAGATACACCATCTGTCCCTATATGTTGCCAATTTACTTCTGCATAACCACCTACTGAAACTGGGAGTTTTCCAAAACTTAAAAATGGTCTATTATAGACCGCATCCATATTAAGTTGTCGTTTGGTGCTGTCTATCTGTTGCCTTTTTAATAGGGTTGTATCTACTTGTGCAAAAGATAGTATAGATGTTAAAAGTAAGATTACTATAATTATGTGTTTCATGCTTTTTTCAGAGAAATTAAAATATTGTGATTGTCTAGCTCTAATTGAAATTTGCGCAATGGATTTGATGCAGGACCGTTGGTTGCATTACCTTTATTATCAAACTCACTCCCATGTGCAGAACAAACCAATTTTTCGCCGTAGGCGGTCACTTCATTCCCTTGATGAGTGCATTGCATATATAAAGCTGTGAAATGGTTTTCTGAAAATCGAAAAACATAAATAGGGTATTGCAGTTGCGAATTATTTACCACAAGATATTTTAGTGTTTTTCCATCTTTTTCAAAATTTGATAGAGGAACTATTAAATCCTCTCCATTAATTTTTACGCTAATGCTTTTGGTTGAGACGCATCCTTGTAGTAGTGATGAAAAAATGGTAGTCCCTAAACAAGCAAATCCACAAGTTTTAATAAATTCTTTTCGTTCCATATTTATAGTGATTCTAAGAATTTGATTAAATCTTCTTTTTCGTTTTCAGAAAGATTCACAAACTGATTTTTACTATTCTCCGCCTCCCCACCGTGCAATAAAATAGCTTCAGAAATACTTCCTGCTCTTCCATCATGCAACAAAAAGTATCGTCCACCCTGTGTTGATTCCGATAAACCAAGCCCCCAAAGAGGCGGGGTTCTCCATTCAGATGTTAGTGCGTTTCCTTCAGTATAACCATCATCCAAATTGCTACCCATATCATGTAATAAAAGGTCTGTGTAAGGATTAAATTCTTTGAATGAAAGGGCTTCTATTGGAGAATAGCCTGTGCTTAAGGTAGGTATGTGACAAGAAGCGCAGTTTATTTGACTGAAAAGTGATTTTCCGTTAATAACTTTTGGGTCGTTTTGATTTCTAGGAACGGGTGCTTTAAGTGTTTGTAAATAAGCTACAACATCACGAATTGTATTATCTGAAACTTCTGGGTCTATAGATAATCCACTATAAGTATCTATAAGGTTAAAAGTGGATGTTATGCCCATATCTTCATTATATGCACCAACTGTTTGGTCTAATAAATCATAAGCAACAGCTTTTTTCCCGAAACGATGTATATACATTCCGTTCTGAGAAACAGCATTAGAAGCGGGTATAACAAAATCTTTAAGAGCCATCCAATGAACGACACCGGAAATACCATCACCGTCGCTATCATTAGGATCCGCCATTGCCAAAATATCCTCATCGGTTACATATTGCAAAAAACCAAGTCCCGTTACAGCAGGAGGAGTGAATTTTGAGAATGTTGCACCGTTTGGAAGGTTTTCAGGTTGGTAACCTGGTAATGCCCTATGTTGAAGTTGCGGACCTCCTACATCTAGAAATTGGTTACCCGTATTGTCAGACTGCCCAAAACGGGTAAGTGTAGTAAAGGGATGCCCTTTTCCATCACCTGCATGGCAACTAATACAACTATTAGTATTAAATAAAGGACCCAACCCCTTTGATGATGTAAAAACCTCACCAAATGCTTCATCTCCTCTTAGAAATTCAGCTTGTTGTGCTAGTGTTAATCCTTCCATTTCTCCATCCAATACTTCTTCATTTTCAGGGAGTAATGGCTCAAAATTGTCACAGGACACCATTATTAGGACACAAACCACGTTAAATAAAAAAAATCTTGTTGTCATGCTCTTGTTATTTTGGCATACAAATATATACATATTTAAGTATACTTAAAAATAATTTTAGATTTGTCTAAAATTATTTTTAGAACAACAATAATGTGTTAATACCTAACCATTATTTAAGGCATTATTATAGCCTTTCAGGTTAAATATTAATAATTATGCTTCAGTATTGTATAAATTGCAACGCTACTTAACTTGCCATCTTAAAAAGTTACAATGGTCGAACCAATAAAAAGTATTGTATTTATAATTTAATTACTGGCAAATTACTTTAGGCATCAATGTATTATCCACTACAATTTTCACAAATACCTTTTACTACCAAGTTGACGTTTTCAGAAATAAATCCATCAGGTACTTTAATTTGAGGGATTTTATGGTCAGTTAGACAAATGGTTTCTCCACAATTATTACAATGAAAATGCAAATGTAAATCGGTTTCAATTTCACAATTACACCCGTTTTCACATAAAGCATATTTAGTAATTCCGGTACCGTCGTCTATTTGGTGTACAATATCTTTCTCTACAAATGTTTTAACTGTTCTATACAATGTAGTTCTATCCGCCTTTTCAAAAGCGTTCTCAATATCACTTAACGTTACGGCCACCAGGTTTTCGGCAAGGAACTTATAAATTAATAAACGCATTGCAGTAACACGTATATTTTTTGACTCCAATACTTGTTCTATTGTTTCCATAATTAATGTTCGTGTTCTGCTTCACCTTTTTTCATTTCTGCAATAAGGTAATATGCATTATTATAAGCAAATTTTGTGTTTGGTTTTATTTCTTCAGAAAATTGAACTGCTATCCAATTGTTATCTTTTGCTCCTAAAATAACTTCAACTGGCTTAAAACTCCAATCGCCATTTTCCTTTTCTGCTGAAAAAACATAATACCTATCACCTTCTTTAATAATGGCACTTTCAGGTAATGCTTTTGTCTTGGTGTTCTCTACTTGAATTTTACCTTGAATATACATTCCAGGGATTAAGTTGCCTTTCTTGTTTTCAATTTCTGCGTGAACGTGAACTGCTTTTGGATTGTCTTCAAAAGTTTTGCTAACGGAATAGATTTCTGCGGTAAGTTCTGTGTCTGGTGCAGACTGTACAGTAAATGTTACTTTCTGCCCTTTTTTTACTTTATACACATCTTTTTCAAACACCATTAAATCTGCGTGAACGTGATGTGTATTTACAATTTCGAATAACTCGGTTTGTGGTTCAACATATTGTCCTGTTTTCACCTCAACCTTTTGTACAAAACCTTCTATTGGACTTCGCAAAGCAATACGCTGTGCAATTGTGCCATTACGAACTGATGCTGTATTAACATTTAGTATTTTTAACTGAGCTTCCAGACCATTCACCATAGCTTTTGATGCATCATACTCTGCTTCTGCCTTTTGAAAATTAGCACCAGAACCAACACCTGCATCGTACAACTTTTTCTGACGTTCATAATTCTTCTTTAAAAAATTACTGTTGCTAAAAGCGTTCAAATAATCGGTTTGTAGCTTTATAATGTTTGGATGAGAAAGGTATGCTACCACTTGACCTTTATTAACCTTATCGCCTTCGATGACTTCAATTGAAACCACGTTTGCACCAACAACTGAAGTTATGGCAGCTTCGTTTTGAGGTGGCACTTCTAGCGTACCATTTGCCTCTACGTAACCACTCATATTGCGCAATGCTATAGTGTCCATTTTCATTTGCAAGGCATCATACTGCTGTTGTGAAAGCATCACTTCTTCGCTTTCATTATGGTCATCATCTACTTCTGTTTTTTGTTCTTTATTATGGGAATGACCATCATTTTCGTTATGATTTTCTTTATTTCCACAGGCAGAAACAAAAAAAGATAACATCATTACGGTTAGAATTTTATATAATATATTTTTCATTGTCTTATTGGTTAAAATATTGTAATTGAAATGTACTTTGTAAATAATTGATTAGCGCGGTTTGAGATTCCAAATCAGATTGAACAGCTTCTTTTATAAGTTGTGTAAATGTTGTATAATCAATTTCCCCTTCTTTATATGCTAATAAAGCACCCACTTTTTGTTCTTTTACAAGTGGTAACACTTCATTTTTGTAAAAAAGCCAAGACGTTTTCCATTTTTGGTAATTTTCTTTAGCTTGAATAAATTTGGATTGTACTTCTTTTTGCATGAATTGCACATTGCCTTCCGTAATCTCCTTATCAATTTTTGCGATTCTAATTTGCGCTTTGTTTGAACCCGATAAAAACGGAATTGAAATACCTGCTTGATAGGTGTAAAATCCCGAATTGCCATCAACTTTTTGTAACCCCCCTTGTAGGTTGAACTTTGGTAAATTATTTGCTTTTGCAGCTTTATAATTGGCTTCGGCTTCATCTACAATATTCTGTGCCATATTGTACAACGGATGATTTTCAATATTGAATGCTTCCATATTTATATCCATAGCAATATCAAATTCATCAGAAACCGTATAAATTTCCTCTGAAACAAACCATAGATTTAATTGCTGTAAAGCGACTAAATAATCACTATACGCCTGCGCTTTTTTATTTTGAATTTGTAAGGCTTGATTTTTAGCTGCTGAATATTCTAATCTTGAAATGGCCTCTACTTCATAATTTAAGGCAACAGCTTTCTCGAAGTTGATATAAATAGAATCTAACTCTTTGTACAAATTATAATTCCTTTTACTCTGCAAAGTATTTGTCCAAGCCTTTTTCACTTCCAATTCTAAATCTAATTCTGAAAGCTGAAACGCTTTTTGAGCTAATTGAATGCGTTGTTCTTGCAATCGCTTTTTCGCAGAAATACCAAACACATCAATGTTGCTTTGGCCAATTCCTATGGTAGTATAAATACCATTTCCATTATTAATTTCCTCACCTCCGGTAAATATTTGAGTTGTGCCAAAATCATAGGCTGTAGCTTTTAGTTGTTCCTGTTTTGTGATTTCCAACTGCTTTTGCTTCAACAACGGATAATTGTTTTTTGAGAGTTTTACAGCCTCCTGTATTGTTATTTCAGGAAGTGTATCGCTTATCTGTTGAGCGTTACTTTGTGTCGAAAAACCAAACATTATAAGTAAAACCGCAGTTGCTGTAACTATCTTTTTATTCATTTTGAACTTAAAAGATTTGTTTTCTACCCAATGGTACAAAATTGGTAACACGAATAGAGTCAGTAATGTAGAAGTCATTAATCCACCAATAACCACGGTTGCCAATGGGCGTTGTACTTCTGCTCCAGCAGATGCCGAAATTGCCATAGGTAAAAACCCCAATACATCTGTAAATGCTGTTAGCATAATTGGTCTGATTCTTCTTTTTGTGCCTTCTACAATCCTATCTTTTAGATTGGTTACACCTTCATCTTTTAACTCGTTGAGCCCGCTAATCATCACTAATCCATTTAAAACCGCAACGCCAAACAGCACAATGAAACCGACACCTGCCGAAATACTAAAAGGCATATCACGTAACCACAATGCCACGACACCACCAATGGTTGCCATAGGAATTGCGATATAAATCATTAAGGTTTGTGGTATGGATTTTAATGCAAAATATATTAATATAAAAATGAGCAATAATGCAATAGGAACAACAGTTTGTAAACGGTTACTGGCACGTTCCAAATTCTCAAAAGCTCCACCATAGCGAATGAAATAACCTGATGGCAATTCTAATTGTGCATCTAGTTTTTTCTTTATTTCAGTTACCAATGATTTTACATCACGACCTCTCAAATTAATCCCTACATAAGTTCTTCTGTTGGTATTGTCTCTACTTATTTGCATTGGTCCTGCTTTGTAGCTAACATCCGCAATTTCACGTAGTGGAATTTGAGTGCCAGAAGGAAGATTGATGTAGAGGTTTTGAACATCTGAAATATCCTTTCGGTTTTGAGAACTTAAACGCACCACTAAATCGAAGCGTTTTTCACCTTCAAAAATCACGCCTGCTGTACCACCAGCAAATGCAGATTGAACAATTTGATTTAGCGCATTTATTTGAAGTCCGTATTGCGCTAATTTATCCCTATCGTAATTAATAGTCATCTGTGGTAGTCCGGTTGTGGCCTCCGCTTTCATATCACCAATACCTTCTGTACCTGCGATAATTTTAGATATTTCTTCAGCTTTTTGGGACAACACATCAATATCTTCACCATATAGTTTTATGGCAATATCTTCTCGAACACCTTCAAGCAATTCATTAAAGCGCATTTCAATAGGTTGGGTAAACTCATAATTAACGCCCGGAACGATTTCAACCGCTTCTTTCATTTTCTCAATCAGCTCATCTTTAGTAGTTGCTGTCGTCCATTCGCTTTTTGGTTTTAGAATTACAAAAACATCCGCTAAATCCATTGGCATTGGGTCTGTTGGTATTTCTGCAACACCAATACGACTAACTATTTTTTCGACTTCTGGAAATTTAGCTTTTACAATTTGCTCTATTTTTGTCGTTGTTTCAATGGTTTCTGTTAGAGAACTACCTGGTTTTAAAATGGCGTGAAATGCAATATCTCCTTCATCGAGTTGCGGGATGAACTCGCCACCCATTCGGCTAAACATAAAAACTGTAATTCCGAATAGCACGACTGCAATACCTATAATCCATTTTCCTTTTTTCAGTGCCTTTACCAATAATGGTTGATACTTATCCTCAACCCAATGCACAAATCTATCTCCATAAGATTTTTTGTCGTTTTTTGGTGCCCTTAACACCAATGCAGACATCATTGGTACATACGTCAAACAAAGCACCATTGCACCTATCATAGCAAAAATGAAAGTTAATGCCATTGGTTTAAACATTTTTCCTTCAATTCCTTGTAAAGCCAGAATTGGAAGAAAAACAATGAGAATAATAAGCTGACCGAAAAAAGCAGCATTCATCATTTTTTTTGAAGCATTTGAAGCCACTTTATCTCTTTCCTTTGCCGTAAGACTCTTCTTTTTTAATACTTGGGAAGTGATAAGAAAAACAGTGCTTTCTACTATAATCACAGCGCCATCTACAATAATTCCAAAATCAATTGCACCCAAGCTCATTAAATTTGCCCATACGTCAAATACATTCATTAGTATAAATGCAAATAATAGGGACAATGGAATGGTTGAAGCCACTATTAAACCGCCTCGCCAGTTTCCTAATAAGAAAATAAGAACGAAAATGACTATTAATGCACCTTCAATTAGATTGGTTGCAACCGTAGAGGTTGTTTCACCGATAAGTTTACTTCGGTCTAACAGTGATTCGATAATGATTCCTTCAGGTAATGACTTTTCTATTTGAGCCATTCGCTCTTTTACATTAGCGATAACATCATTGGAATTAGCACCTTTAAGCATCATCACCAAACCACCTACAACCTCACCTTCACCATCTTGAGTTAATGCACCATAACGAATTGCAGAACCAAATTGTACTGTAGCGATATCACCGATAGTAACAGGAATATTATTAATATTCTTAACCGTAATTTTTTTAATATCCTCTAAACTTCGTACCAGGCCTTCACCACGAATAAAATTAGCTTGATGGTTTTTTTCGATGTACGCACCACCTGTATTTTGATTATTAGCTTCTAGTGCATTAAACACATCAGTAATGGTCAAACCAATGGCGTTTAAATCGTTTGGGTCAACTGCTACTTCGTATTGCTTAATTTTGCCACCTATGGCATTTACTTCAACCACACCTTCAACCATAGCCATTTGACGTTGTACAATCCAATCTTGCATAGAACGCAAGTCTGCGATGGAATATTTGTCTTTAAACTCTGGAGCTACCTTTAATGTGTATTGGTAAATTTCTCCCAGACCTGTTGAAATAGGCCCCATAGAGGGTTCGCCAAAACCAGCAGGAATTTGCTCTTTGACTTCATTTAGTTTTTCCGCTACTAATTGTCGTGGAAGATAGGTTCCCATATCATCGTCGAAGACAATGGTAACCACAGATAGGCCGAAACGAGAAATTGACCTAATTTCCTGTACATTGGGAAGGTTGCTCATTGCGACCTCAACAGGATAGGTTACAATTTGCTCAATATCTTCTGTACCTAAATTTGGTGCTTGTGTAATGACCTGTACTTGGTTGTTAGTAATATCTGGAACAGCATCGATTGGTACCTGGGTCATACTCCAAATACCTGCTCCAATAATGGTGAGCGTAAGCAAACCAATAAGAAATTTGTTATTGATTGAAAAATCAATGATTTTATTAATCATAGAAAATGTGTTAATTCAGTTAAACTATTCGATAGACACTAATTTAATAGTCGTACATCGAAGTAATGAGAACCTGCTTGCAGATTCATAAATGGATATAACTATCCTAAAACTGAATTAAACTTGTGGCGGTTGCCAAATATTGGAATGAAAATCAAATCTATAAATAGATTGATATGGAGAAATTATTTCTGTAGAAATTTTTGGGTCAATAGCAACAAGGTTAAAACTACCCAAAGGCTCGTAAGTAATTGACATCCCACAACAGTTACAGATACAGGTTACGGGACAGGAATCGTCACTATCTTCTTGATGGTTGTGATTAACACTTATTTCTTTTGGATTTTGGTCTTCCAGATTTTGACCATCAGAACATGGTTTTACTGATAGAAACAGTAAAAACAAGGATAATATGATTGTTGCAAATTTCACAAATACAAAGATAAAAATTATTTAATGCAATGGTTGTGCAAAATTAGAATGATTCAAAAATTGACTACGCTATCCAAAGCATCATCAGCATCTTTGTGAATGAAGTTAGCTTGATAATTAATCGTAGTTTTTAAATTACCAATTACAGAAGAAAACTAATTATATTTTGATGGCTCAAAAGAGACTAAATACACTAAAATAAAACAAATTGAAATCTATGTAAAAACAAAAAACTTAAATGAATTACTTAATCAAGCTAATGACTTTATCAATTCAAAAATGAATGGAATGACCACTAGTGATAGAGTTCAAGCTTCTCGTATGGGAAAGGAAATTATATTAGGCATAAACGCCACGTATAAGAAAACTAAAGACCCTGAACTGATGAAAATCATGAAAGCTGTAACAGAGAAGAAAAGAAAATTTGAGAAAAGGCTTAAGATGAGACCATAGGTTTGATTGAAATATTTGAAGCTAGTAGTTTTGGCACAGCTTAAGATTTTGGTATAAGTTCTTGTAGGGTTCGGCAAGGTCTTGCGATATGTCTACTTCATTTCGGTGGCAAGATCCAAGCACGTTTCGCTACGCTCACTCCACTTGGAGCTTTTACCTTCATTACGCAGACAAATCTCAGACCGCGCATAAAGACAAAACACAACTTAAAAAAGTTGTGTTTGCCTTTATCTTTTCCTTTTGCGAACCCTACCCAAGTAAAACTATTTCAATGTGACTTCTTGATACAATTTCTCAAAAAGTAATTTTTGTAAAGAGACCTCATAAATCAATGATAGAGTATGTAGCTGCTTCAGCGATATTTGTGATTCGCCTTTCTCAATTTTTCTATAACCGGTCTTAGATAATCCTAAATACTTCCCTACCAGTTCTAACGAATGTCCTCTACTCTTACGTAAAAATTCAATGTTATCTAATATGGAAGTGTGTAACTCTTCAAAGTTTTTCATAATTACAAATATAAAAAAGTTCACTTTAAGTCAACATTTTGTGAGAATTAATTATATTTGTAGTGAACCCATTACAATTCTTATTAAAATGAAAAATCTACAAATCTTACTTACTGCCTGCGCTATAACAACCTTGTTCTATTCTTGCAATAATGACGATGATGTGTCTATAGACGACAGAGATACCGCTATTTTAGGTCAATGGGAATACGTATCTATCATGTCTGATAGAGCCGTTGATTTGAATGGCGATAATGAGTCTAATATTGATCTTTTTGGAACTCAAGAGCTAAAACAGTGTGTAAAAGATAATCTCACTCTATTTACCGAAAGTGGACCGTCGAACAAGCCTGAATTTAATGTTAATGAGAATAATTTAACATGTGATAACAACGACCCATTTTCATTAGTTGAAGAAGACTTTTGGACACTTAGTAACAATAACACTGTAATTACTTTCGAGAATAGGAATCCGTATAGAATAGTTGAGCTCACCAATGATAGACTAGTCGTTGAAATGGATGATGTCTTTGAAGGTTTAGACTATATCGTTACCACGGTTTTTAGCAAAAGATAAACCTGAGCTAATACTGAAAATAAAAAGGTCAAGAATTATATTCTTGACCTTTCTTAATAAAACTGAGCTTTGTTTTAAACCCTAATGACATTACCTGTAACCGTTTCGCTCCACTGACCATTACTATCTTCTATTCTTACTTCATATCTTTGGTCTAAGAACCTCAAGTCCCTTTCTTTCCCTCTTTCCTCTAATAAGAAATATCTGTTAACTCCAGACCCACTAGCATCGTTGTAGTTAAAAAGAAAAGTACTCCACTTTCTGTCCTTTCTATTCCAAATTCGTATCTCAACTCTGCGTATCGTACTGCCATTAAATGCCTCCGAACAGGCTACATCCCAGCATGTATATATCCGTACTTGATAATCACACCCATTAAGACCACCACAACTCACATTATGCTTTTCACCCTTTACCATAGCAACTGGTTTCTTAAACATGGTTATTGGTTCGCTCTCGGAGTTTGATATGTCTGTAGAGTTTTCCACTCTTACATTGATAGTGAAGTTTTCATCCGTTTCAGGGGTAAATTGAATTGATGTTGAACCATAGTCTAATGGAATTGATTCACCCTCTCTATATATGATGCCTTTATATCTCATATACCCCGCTGTTGCTCCAACAAAATTATATGTCAATTCATAAGTTACATTAGGGTCATGTCCAGCATTGGCATTCGTTACCACAGTAATCCAAAAAGGTTGATTCTCATATTTATCAACGGCTGCTTGACTCACACTTAAATCAAAAAACTCTTCGTATTTTTCATATTCGATATTTACGAGAGCTGTTTTCTCAACACCTGATGTCGATACAGTTGTGAAAACTATCTCATGTGCCCCATCTGTTGAACCGGTATAAACTCCATTAAAAGAGCCTGTGGGCACGGAAAATGTTTCTCCGGGGGAATAGGTGTTGCCATCATAGAAAAGCTGACTATTGTTACCAATGGAAGTATATGACATTGTAAATTCTTCACTCTCACCATCCTTTTCTGTTATATTGAAACTCACGGGAACTGGATTACCAGTAAAAGCCTTTGATTCTGAAGCATTCGCAATAAATGTATAATCCTTATTACGAACTTTTATAATCAATTCACGGGTTACCTTGGCCCCGTCTGCTGCCTCTGCAGTAGCTATTAATTTATGTTCCCCTGGTACATCAGTAAGATACCCTAGTTCTGACTCTCCCTTTTGAAGATGTAGTTTTTCACCTTCTTCATATTCTTCATCTTGGTAGGATAGCTTAGCGGTTCCATTCTCAATTTGATAAGTGACTTCAAAAGCATTTTCTTCCTCTGAATCTTCATTTACGTTATCTCGAATTAAATTGACAATAACAGGATTGTAAGTATTGACTATAAAATCATCACTTCCTTTGTTTAAGAGAAAGGTAAAATTTGTCTGTTTTACGTCATAAACAAGCTCTATTACTTCAGAATTGTTATTGCTATCCCAAGCCAATACTTCGACCCTATGAATCCCTTTGTCCATATGCTTATAATTATAGTCAAAGTTGTGTTTTATAAGGTTGATGGTGTCATTCTCACTAATGGTTTCGCCATCTATATTTAAAAAGGAACCATCACCTTCTAACACATTATATTTCATGTAATATTCTACAGTTGTAATCTCCTTCTCAGGAGTTAAAATAAACGAAGTACGAGTTGTACCAAATACAACTCCTTCAGCATCATGTTCTTCTGTAAAACTGAAACCAAAATTATCGACTATAATGTCATCAAAATCTTTAGTACAGCTAAACAAAATGAATGCTCCAAGAGCCAGCCCCCCGAAAAGGGCTCTAAGTTTTGTGGGATGATTTTTCATTTTTTTAGTGTTTATATTTATTGTGTTCTAGAATAGAAAATACCTTAACCCTATGCCCGCATAGGGATAAAAATTTCCTACATCGCTATTTGCATGATAATATTCATTCGCCTTTATTAAAACTGATAAATTGTTACCTAAAACTATTTCACCTTCAATACCTACAAATGCACCATAGATAAATTGACTTTTGCCATCAATTACTGCTCCAGTAGGCAGGCTGGTGTCTCCGTTATTAATCGCCTCATAGCCAAAGACACCACCGCCACCAATATTTAGCGCGTATTTTTTGAATGTCTTTTGCTCCAAAAGCTTAAAGAAATAACCTGGTTGAATGGTAAAAACATTGTATGGTATATTGAAAGTACCCTTGTCTTCGGCAATAGCCACAAGAATACTTAGCTGAGCGTAGTCATTTCTGCTCAAATGATAGTTGTATGTGGCCATTATTCCATAACCATCTTCGACATATCCACCACTCAAACCTACTGAAGAAGCATAATTACCACTCCGTTGTGAATATGCCGTGAAAAATATTGAGAGAAAGGTGCACAAGAAAATTAGTCTTTTCATAATCAAAATCTTATTGGGTCGTTAACGGTTTCTTTATCAATGTTTAGAGAAAAGTTTCTATCACCAGACTCTTCATCTATTTCTATAACAAGCTCTTTTTTGTCATCAAGTGTGATTTTTTTAATTACAATTACAAAGTAGTTTTCGGTATTACCCTTGACCCTTTTTGGCACCTTGAACTCGTACAAAAGGCCATTATCCTTTGTAATTTCTATTTTCTGATTTGTCACTCCTCTATTTGAGCTTTGAATAAAATATTTTATAAAATTCACATCAAAATCAACCTGTTTCTTGTTTTCCAGTCTTACCTGTATATATAGTTCATTTTGATTGTAATAAATCCCTTGAAGCCATAAGTACATACCATCCTTTTTGCCAAAATAACGTGCGATTCTAGCCTTGTCAAATTGTAGATAATAACTCCTTAATCGATAATATTCTTCACGGTCATTCACATATAAACTTGGTGTGGCAATTTTCGGAATAGAGTCAGTTGGAGGGTAATCAATAGTTGATGTTAAAACGTTTTCCTTGGGCTCTGAATTACTGGTTTTATCGCTTCTCCATTCTTCAGATGCATCTGAGCTTTTTATTTTAGAAGCAGAGCTTTCAGTAGTGGCATTCTCGATATTCATTTGTGCCATATCAGGTTTGATATGCCATGTTAGTTTTTTAGGGTTTTTGGAAAGTTTAAGAATAAAATTGAAAAGGTCTCCTGATTCAGTAATTACGGTAAGATTTGTATAGTTCTCTTTTTCTCTGGCTAAATCCTCATAATAAACTTTTAGTATTCTTTCATTGAACCTACTACCTACTTCTTTAGGTAAATCAATAGAAAACCCAATATCACTTCCTATGATGCTTTCTGAAATGCTCTCTTTAAAGATTAAAACAGTCTTAAATTTTCGCGATACTTCAATTGTATCTTGAATACTCTGCGCATTTAGATTAATACAACACAACAAAAGGATTGGAATTATTAATTTTTTAATCATCTATCTTTTTTTAAGGTTAGAAATACTGGATGTCCATTTCTAAGAAGTATTTCGTCTTTGTTTTTTCTTTTCTTTCTTTTGAAGTATTTGTTAAATGCACTAATAGTATTATCGCTCATAGGGTTATCAATCTGTCTCGACACCTCAAGTGAAATGTCTTGCACAGTCCCTTCTTCAACATCACTATAAAACTCTGAAAGTAATTCTCCTGCCTGTGGGTTATATATACCAACACCTCCATTTCTAGCTTTTACTTCTAGATTAATAGGGAAATCGTCAACATTGTCTATTTCCAATAAAACCCTTGATTGCCTTATGTTTGCTTTAGCATACACAAAAGTGTTTTTGGGAAAGCTTTTGCCATTAAATGTCAGCTCTTCCTTTAGAATTAGCGTGACTAATTTACCTGGTAGAATGAACTGATCTTTGTATATGGCAGCACTAACTTTTAGATTAGATAATGAAGTACTTAATTGATTATTCTTGGATTTAGGTGCGGAGTAATCTTGACTCTTTGCTTTTCTCTTTTCACGAGCTTCCAAGAGCATATTTCGATACTCTAACTTTTGCTCATATTCACTAACTTCATTCGTTTGATTTGAACGATTTGTTATACTATTGTTAGTAGTCACGTCTATTTCTCTATTTTTTGGAGAAACGTCAGCAACTTTGTTTTCATCAATGGAAAAGTTCTCTAAGTCCTCTAATATTTGTTCAAGTGAGTCCTTTTCTTTTTCCCTCCCAACAATATTTTTGATTTTACCTTTATCTCGCAATTTGTCCAATGAATCATTAACAGACTCTTTGAAGTATGTGTTAGGGTCTTTAATTTCAAGTTCATTTGATTGATTGGGCAGGCTATTATTGTAACCATTATTTTCAATTGAACTATCAGGTGGAGAAGTCATTCCCTGTATACTGTTGCTGATAAAGTACACCAAGAGAAGAACAACAATAGGAAGTGCCATAGCAAAAAGCTTGTGCTGACGTATCCAACTATTAAAATTTTGAGCGAGTTGTGCCATAGTAAGTTAAGTTTTTACATTCCAGTAGGTAAGTCGTTATTTTCTCTAACAACAAAACGGACAATCTTAAGACCGTTAAGGTTGTTAGGGGTAGATTTGGTTTCCTTAATATAGCCAGTCGTTATTAGACTTCTATATTCTGTTTGTCCATCTTTTTCAATTTTTTGCTTTCCAATAAATTCAAATTTGAAAGGGTACTTAGAGTAATCAACAATTATTGTATCTCTTTCTAGTTCTATAGAATAACCACTCTTGGCTATATCATCGTAATAGTCTTGATCCACAAGCCTATTGTAAAGTCGGGCTCCGGAATGACCAACCATATAAAGAGCCTTTTCTTCAATATTCTTTTTTATGTACTCTAAATCCGGTTCTAAATCAAAAAAGAGTTCATGAAAGATTTCTATATGCCCTTCACACAAAATGTCAATTGCGTTTTTGTAGTCCTTGACCCTTACCAGTGACAGCTTTTGTCCATTATCTAAAAGGTAGAATCCATTTTTCGCACTTTCACTGGTTTTGTAAACAATGAATGTGCAACAAATGCTACAAAGAAGCATAAACGTTAAAGATAATAAAACCAGACGGTTAGTCCGCCTTTCTGACATGCTTATATCGTTAAAAACCTTGTAACTTTCGTTTAACTTCATGATTACCCTATTGAATTAATGTTCTTACGGCTTTTGTAGTCCCGCCAGTTTTGGCGTCCATCGCAGTTTGCGCAGCCTTTTTTGTATAATGTTTAGTATTATCTTTAAGTTGGTTTGCACTAACATTCATCCCTTGCATTATGAAATTTGACAATGCAGGTGCTTTTAAATAGACAAACAAGTTCATCAGTACTAAAAGACCACTTGTCAAAACCATACCTAGATTCGCTCCATTTCCAACAAGTAGAGAATCGATTAACTTCTCCATTATTCGAAGCATAAAATTGTCTATTAGATATAGCATTGGAACCCATAGACAAACACTCATAAATTTTTGCACCCATGCCTTCCACATATCGGAAAATGCGGGGATAAAGGATAGCCCAATATTTAAAGGGCCGAAAATTATTAGGACGAACAGATATACAATTGACATTGCCTTAATACCAATAAAGACAACAGTAGAAATTACAGCCGCAAAGGTTGTTATTCCAGATGTTAAACCACTAAGCACAATAGCTTCAAGTGAAGCTGAATCCATAGCTATCAAACTCCATGTTCCACCTTCCTCTGCCAATGCTTTTGTTTGAGCTATAAATATTTTCGTTTGTAAAACATCCCACGAAATATCATTTGATTTTAAAGAATTCCCAATTACCAAATAGAATGACAGAATGGAACGTGTGACGAGTTTATACATGAGAAGAAAAATGGCCAACGGGACCCATTTCAGGTATTCAAAAAAGTCCGTTCTGCGTTCTTCACTCATAAAGGTTTTTAAGGCTACTATTGCAATGCCAATATAAGCTAGCTGTAACCCAATATTCAAAATAGGGTCAACCATTTCAAAAGCTTCTACGATATATGCGTCAAATATATCGTTAGCCGCTTCGCGTAAACCTTTATCTGTTCTATTTTGTAACATTCCAGTCTTTACTTCTTAATTGATATCAATCACTGATTGACGAATTTTTCTTGATGCATTTAACCTAAGTAACTTTTCATTCTCGGCTATAAGCTCCTCTAATATTTGTTCTAGCCTTGCGTTAATATCTCCTATCCTATTTATTCGTTCTTCAGGGTTAATAATAGAATTCGTGTTGAGTATTGTTTTGCATTGTTTGAATAAGGCATTGGTTTTTTTAATTGCCTCAGATGCATTAAGCAAAAACTGTTTTTTCTCTGAAGATTCGAGATTTTTAAAGTCCCTTATCTGCTTTTCACTTGAACGATAGGCCGCTAATATTTTGTTCTTCAAATCTTCTGTAACAACTACTTCTTGCGATTGTAACACATAATTTGGAGCGGTCTTTTTTGCATCCAACTCTTCCTTAAGAATTTCTCTTGATTTAGTTGAAATGTTATTATTCTTCTCTAGTAAACGTATAACCCTGACCAAGTTTCTATTTACACCATTGAGTTGAGCGTTTATCGATTTCAACTGCAAATTCATTTGTAACAATTGCTGGTTCGAAATCCCTAATGAGGCATTTGTAGCTGCATCTGTGACTGGAATTTGGCCCATTACAATAATTGGACACATAATAAAGAGGTAAACTAACTTTTTCATTTTTCGTTTCTATTTAGAGGAATTATAGGCATATGACTTTGCCGTTAATTCCCAGTTGTTATTATTGTTTTTATAGATTGTATTTATCTTGTCGCACTCAGTAGCATTGGTTTCATAAATGCATTTTTCGATTAAAGAAGTTTCAACGCCATAAACTTTCACCCTATCCATCCAACAAAAGGCTACTTCTCTTAGTTTTCTTTTTTCTGGTAAATCTTTATTTATAGAGAGTATGAGTTGTTTTTGTTTTTCACCCAATCCCATTGTGGACTGAACTTTATCGAATGAGTTCTCTAAATCCCTCATATCCAAAAACAGTTTAATATGGGAGTTAACTACAATGGCCGTTTTTATTACTTCTGAAGAAATGAAGTCATCCACTTTTTGAGATATGAAAATAGGCTGTCCCCCATACTTTCTTGCCATTCTTGATTGCCCATTAAAATATGACTCAAGCTCAGGCCTCACTAACGCCTTCCATGCTTCGTCCACAACCATCATTTTATTTATGGATAGCTTTGACTTATCGTTTAGCTTTTTAGTGAAAATCTCCATTATCATTAGCGCCGATATTGGAAACAACAACTCATTATCAATGAGTTTTCCAAGCTTGAAGTAAACAACCTTTTCCTTGCTCAAATGAGTTATACGCTCGTCTTCATGGTTCAATAATTTGCCACGTGGACCATCTTTGTAATATTTCTCTAGTAGAAATAGAAATATATCTGGGTCAAAAATTGTTCTTGAAATACCTTTAGACTGAATAAGAGCAAGAATTGATTGCTTTGAGTATTCAAAAAAGGAATCAAACTTAAAATCTGTCCTATTATAAGACCACATTTCATTGTAATAGCCTACAATGAGGTTTTCTAAAACTGTATTTCTAACCTCTAATGGAATGGAAGGCCCTTCCTTTGAACTCCCACCGGTTATCAATTTTAAAACCGTGACAAGAAAAACTATCTTGTCCTCAGATAAACTTGCCGTAGTGTTACCATTGCTATGTCTGTGAACAACATCATATTCATCTAGCTTAAAGGGATTGTAAGTGAAGGGTTTTTCATCATTATGCTCTATGATAACCCCATTGAAGACTTGGGTTATCTTATCATAGGAATTGCCATCTTCCATTATTACAGCCTCGGCACCTCTTCTTAGTTCAGAGGCCATATAGTGATTTGAGACAAAGGACTTACCTCCACCTGATCCTGAAGCTATTAGTGTTCCTCTATTGAATATCCAATCATTCTTTTCTGGTTCCTCATAAACGCTAACTGTTAGCGGTCGTCCCGAAGTTCTGTCTACTAACCTAATACCGTCTATTGTGTAAGAACTATCTTTATATTCACCTTCAAAATAGAGCATAGAAGCCGCCATATCACTAGACATTGGCAAATACATATCAGTAGATAGTCCCACAGAATTCCCTCCAACACCAGCGAAAAACAAGTTCTTACGGTCTAAAGAATTTTCCTTAATGTTAATTTTCAACTTTTTAAATGCACCAGAAATATTGTTGCACATTTTTCTTCTATCTGCTGAATTTTCTGATATACCAAGAACATTTAAATGGTAATAGACTATCTGTTTATGATTTTCCAGAATGTCCTTGTTGAACTCATATATTTGGTTGGCGTAGATGCTATTTCCGTCGTCTTTCTTTCCATTCGAAAATTGGTTGAATCGTTTCGCCTTTTTTCTTAATTGACTTAAAACTTTCTCTTGATTTGGTATATATATGTATTGATTTATTATGTGCTCATAAGGAATTTTAAAACCTATCGAAAACAGGTTGCCTATTGGAAATAGATTGTGTCTAGTTGTGAATTTACCGTAGTATTCATTTTGACCTATGTGGTTCTTTGTGAACTGGTCCAGATTCTCTAGAGTGAAAAATTGTGCCTTTTTATTATTTATAGATATTTCATTTTCAGAAAAATCAATATCTGGAAGTTCTATGTTGCCATTTGAGATACTAAAGTATCTAGAGTACAATCCATTGTCGTCAAATAAGGCGTCATATTCCAAAACTTTACATTTAACCAGCGATGAACTATTTATTAAATCGCAGACGCTCTCAACGGAATTTTCAAAGTCATTTATTACCTCACTATTCATAAACTCTTCTGGAATGGTTTTCTCTAGAAAATGAGCTCTGGTCTTATTAAGAAAAGAATTAACCCTTCTTGGGTCGTAGTGAATGTAGTTTGAGGGAACTTTACTGATAAAAAGGAAATGCTTAGTTCTTAAATACGGCCTATCTGAAAAGTGAATTTCGTTACCCCTTTCCATGAAATCTCCTGCCAATCTTTTGGCTAGAGGCTTGTAATATTCCTTAAAAAAGTAATCTTGTTTATGTATGATTATGCTAGAACCTAAGACACTGATAATGTTCGAAAAAAGCTCGTTAAGCGCGATATAGTCAGACTCGTCAAGAGTAAAAACCTCTGGCAGTTCTAATTCTAGTGGTACAGTTATACATCCCTTTTCTTTAGAAATCAGGGATTTTCTATCGTACCCATAAATGGGAAATATATCGAGTAACTCTACCTTCTTTCCCATAACACCATTTTTGAAAATGAACCGGAAACCTTTACTTGTTGAGGCTTAGAATTATCTGCTATTTTTTTTATAAACCCATTGGCTCCATAAGTCCTAGAGTAAAACAGAAGTATTACAAAGACACATCCCACCATACCTGTGGTAACTAGTAAAGCCAGACTGGTTGGAATTAGCAGTGAAAGTCCTAAACCAAAGGCAATTACACCAACCCCGATATAAATACAGTAGTTGATGTATTTAGCCTTTAGCCCCAGAAACAGAACTTCTTTCTGAAGTCCTTTTCGTATTTCGGTATAGTTATGGTTCATAAAGAATTGGCTTTATGAACGAATACTATCCCCAACAGCAAGAATTATCCAAAACAAGGCAATTCCAATTATGATTTGCCCCACTTTCTTGGTTAAATCATTTTGCTGTTCACGCAAATACAAGAATACTAAAGCACCAATGATAACAGAAACGGCGGCAATAGTCTTGACAGCACTAATAATGATATCAGCTACTCTTTCAAAACCTGAGCGGCTTCGTTCTAATTCTTGTGCTAAGTCTTCTATTTGACCTATGGCTGTACTCGGAATAAGTACAACGCAGCAAAAAATAATTAATAATTTAAGTTCCGGAATCGGAATCTTTTTTGTTCGCAGAGTCCTCGCTGCGAATGATTTTAAATTTTTCATTCTTTTCGTGAGTTAAGGAATATTTATTTTTTTCGCTTGTAGAACCTTTCTTAAAAACCTCCAGGAGTTCAGAGTTGTTTTCAACTTCATCAACCTGGCTGAGTATGGTTTCTAAATCAGTTTTTTCATGTTCAGAAAGCGAATCATTTACAAATTTATTATTTATTTGCAAATATGCATCATTTTTATCATCTTTTATTTTATTATCTTTCTTTTTGGATAACAATACCCCTAGTACGTATACATAGTATACGCCAGCAAGAGACAGTAATGTAATCCACATAATATTCAAAATCAGTGTTTTATAGTTTTGCTATTATAGCTTGTAATTGACTTTTCCTCTTGTGCATATAGTGCTCAAGAACTTTTCGTATAATATCATTTCTATTAATTCTTTTCTTCGTTTTAAAGCTCATGCCAAAGGCAATGTTCTCATAATCTTCTAAACAATCTCCACTTAGGGACATTAAAAAAGGCTCTTTCTTATCTCTATAAAACTCGGAATCAAGCATTTTATTGAAATCCGACAATACTTTTGATTCAGTGTTTGACACATGTGTTAACGTCTCCCTCTTGTGTGACCCTGAACTAGGAATATCTTCGTTTTCTGTATCAGATTCTTCTTCGTACTTTTTTATAGCTGGTTCTCTTTGATTTTTGAACTCATCCAAGGCTTCAGAAGACTTGTCACCATCAACAATGATTTTCTTGATTAAATCGTTGGTGCTATTATTTTTCATAGTGATAATTTAAACTTGTTCAACTACTTCTGGTATTATAGTCTTTTCTATTATCTCGTTAAAGAAATTCTTAATATCATTACCTTCCAACTCTTTGGTTTCTGGAATTGCATAGAGCGTACTGCGATATTGTTCGCGATATATCTGCTTTTTCTTAACAACACTGTCCATCATTGGGATACCTATATTAATCATCTGTTCTCTAAGTGCCGCAAACTTGTTCCTTTGAATTTCTTGATATTGGTTGAAAAACAAGTGTATCGATTTCAAAACCCTATCATCGTTGTTGAGGAAATTTGTTTTTAAAGTATTGTAAAAGAACAAAGTACTTTCTATTTCGAGCTCATCATGATCGAATGGTATAAAGATGTGTTCTATGAACATCAACCCTTGGACCACCTCTGCCGTTAATCCACCATGGAAATCGACAACTATGAAATCGACAGTACCGTAATATGCTAAAATCTTGTCCTTGATGTTGTCAATCGACACCTTCTCTATTGGATAGGTTTCCAACTCATTTAATCGATCTAAATCGACGAGGTTCAGTTCTCTGTTTCTTTTTTTGAATACCGAGTATTGAGGGTCATCGACATCCATAAGAACTACTTTCTTTTGAAAAAGATGAAATAGGTTAGTGGCTAGCATAATACTTAAGGTTGTCTTTCCTACTCCTCCTTTTTCACTGGCAATTGCAATAATTTTTGTTTCCATATATGTATGATTTAACTAATTAATAAATACATATATAGATATATGAATGAACGTATACTGATTTAAATATATAATCATATATCTATATATGCAACTTTGTAAACACCTTGTAATCAAGTGTTTGATGTTTGTGGTAATTGTTGAAGTACCTTTCCGACATCAGAAAACTAATCTCGGTTTGGTTCAGAGCAATAAATGTTCAGGGTACAGAATTTCTACATTCTGCAATTTTCTCGCTTAAAACAGAATTTACTTAGAGCTTTGATTTGAAGTCCGACAAAGCTTGAGAAACGACACTTTCAAGTGCTTTAAAATCCTTTTGAAGATCTTCTTTCAAAAATAAATTTTCACCCATATTCTGCTTGGGTATAAACTCATTATCTTCCAAAATTATCCACATAGGATTGTAGCCAACCGTATAATAATACATGATTAGCTTAAAAGTCGTTATTGATATTGTTCCTCTTTCCACATTTGTCAATGTAGAATAATCAATACCTAATCTGTCGCAAACATTCTTTCTTGAAAAAAAGCTATCTCGTTTATCCGCTACATCATCTTTTTCGATAAGGTCATCCCTTATTTCTCTTAGCCTTTTACCGATGTAGTAGAAGTTTTCTGCTTTCGCATTTTTGATTTCGTCGCTGTTTTTCATTAGTCTTCGATTTCGATTGGATAGGACGAGAACACATCCTCATCAAAGAGAATATTATCTTCTGGTATTGGGTCCATTGTACCAGCAAATATAGGATCTTGGTTGCTCAAATCAAACTTGTTTAGTAAATCTGTTGTTGACATTTTGTTGTAATCATTTATAAAGTTTTTAGCTATTTCTTGATTGTTTTCTATTGTTGCTTCGATTTCATCATTGATTTTATCAGGGTCGAAAACTGTAAATTCTGGTTGCTTTCCGGTACACCTATAATACTCGGTATTGACTAACGAATCAATGTCTTTCAATACGCTTAAAAAATTCTCATCTAAAACCCTGTTAATCTCTTTTTCGATGAACATTCGTTCCACCCTTTTCCGAATGAATTTTTTTATACTTCTGTCAGTTTGAGAATCCTTTTCTATAATGTTTTTAACCTCGCTTAAATGGTCAAAGAGCTTCAACTCTCTAACGACTTTAATGAACTGCATCCTTTCAATCTTACTCTCAAAGTTTTGTTCTGTGAACTCATTCAGGTAGTCGTTATAGAATTCAATGTAATCAATGAAATCTAGGTTTATTTTATAAAGCTTTTCGTAGAAGTTAAGTCTCTCTATTAAGGCTACTTCAGTCTCCACCAATTCCTTATGATTCGCTACTTTAAAATCCCTTATAACCGGTGTATCATACTTGTTTTGCACTTTCTTAGACTCCATATTGGGTTTCAAAAGTCCGTAACACAGTTTTTGTTTAATGGGATTCTCAAAAGTATCTTGAACTATACCACCAAAATAACCTGTGGACATAGCCGTAATTTTACTTTTAGGTAGCAGTTCCATCATTTGGGTACTTACGTTAGTTGTTGTATCATTTTTGGTAATGTTTTTGGATGTCTTTTCCTGATGAATTTTCCCAAATATTTCACTTATTCGTTTTGCACTTTCTCCTTTGGCCGCACCACTAAAAATATTAGCACAGTTGTCGAAAATCACGTCGGCTAACTCTTTTCCATAATCAGCTATGAGTTGCGAAATACTTTGAATACCAAGTACAGTAGCAATAAGATGAGACCTGCCGGTGTCTATTATTTTACGCAAACCCATTAAGAAAATGGTCGGAACCTCGTCAAGAATAACGCCCATTGGTCTTCCTCCTGGTTTATTGACAACCTGCAATGTCTTGTTAATGATTAATCCGATTGGGGCAGCATAAACTTCCGAACGGTCAGGGTTATTCTGTACACAAACTATTTTTGGCTTTGAGGAACTGTTAACATCCAGTTGAAAATCATTACCCGTCATTACATAGAAGATTTCCTTTGTCGTTAACATAGATAATGATATTTGTGCGCTAGCCGTTTGTCCTGACAATTGTTGACCAGCTTCACGCTCTAATGCGTCTTTAAAGGGAATCATCAAACTACGGACTTCCATATCTTTAAGAATAATCTCAAGTAAGTATTCAATGTTTATTGTAGATAAAATAATCACATGAGGAAGGGTGCATATATTTTTTCCGAGTTCCTCAGCTTTCTTTTTTAAGTACCAGATTAAACCTGAAACATAGCTGATTGCACTTCGTGAAAAGAAATCATTTTGTTTAATCCATTCTTTGTTTAGGTTCTTCATTATTATAGTTGCCGCATCAGCCGCATCTATTTGACTTTTCATTAAGTAAGGATTGATAGGGTTGTTTCTATGTGATTTCTCTGGATTATCAAAAGAAATTGCAAAAAACTCAGGTAATTTTGATAGGTCAGTGCTTTTGGTCTCTTCAAGCTCTTTTTTCTTCCTAAACCAATAATTAAAAGCTATCCTAGTAAGCGTGTCAAGCTTAAAATCATAAATGAGAAGCGTAAAGTATTTATTTATAAACTGTTCTATTATTTCTTCAATTAATGCAAATGATTTTCCACTACCAGGTGTCCCGATTATTAAAAGGGCTCTAAATAGGTTCACAAAATTTATCCATCCATTTCGCAATTTGCCTTTATACTTATACTCAAACGGAATGTTAACCGAATGTTTCGTATCAATTTTTTCTTCCATTTGAAGGAAACTCTCATTGATGTCATTGAATGGGTCTTTATTCGCAAGGTTATCAAAAGAGAGAACTTGAAACAGGTTATTAGTACCGGAGAGTGTAAATAAAAAGCCAAGGAGATATGCTAGTGACGACATCCAATACAAATTCAGATGCCCAGTTTTCATAATATCACAAAATGCCAGAAGCCCAATGCCAAGAATGAAGTAGGTCAGACCTTTCGAGTACTTTTTTCCTTCTACCTTTTTAGGGTTATAGAGCATTACAGAGGCTATTATCGCCATTACCAATAAAAATTTATTGGTGTACTTCAATTTAATAGGTTCGAACTTTATCAAAAACCTATATAGGTGATCTGTTTCAAAACTTACTTGATTGTGGTATACTGCAAGTGGGTAATAGTCTACAAAGCCAATCGCGAGAAATAGAAAACCAGAAATGAGCATGGCAGAAAATGCCATTTTTGTGTCGTTCATGTTGAGTGAGTTTAAGGAATATTTAAAATGGATTACATGAACGTCTGTTCCTTCCAGTCTTCTATAACGGTGGCGGACGCTTGAATAAATGATATTTCTTTTTCACGGATTAACTTAACCGTATCGTCCATTAGCCGAGCAGATTCGTTTTGAATGAATTCTGTATACTCGTCTCTAAGCTGATAGCTGTTTTTTAATTCAATGTTGTATTCTTCAATGAGAGCATCTATTATTTCTAAATAATACAAGTTGTTCTTTAAATCTTCTGATAATTCTTTCATGATGTTATAGTTTAATCTCATTTTTGGACTTTGCTAATTTTCTATTATTTAATTTTTCATCTAGGTTCATTGGTGTCCAATGTTCTTTTATTGATTTGTAAGGAATGATATAAGAGTATTTTAACCCAAAATCAGCAAGAACTCCATGCGACTTAATAACCTTCACCTCACCTACGTTAGTTGACCCCTCTGGGCCTTTCTCGGTTTTAAGAACAATCTTATCCCTTACTTTTATATTATCTATTTTGACCTCACTCATTTTTTGATACTTACTTTTTTTTTTGAATCCATCAAATCTTGATTCCAGTCGTTAGAATGAGATTTTAAAACATCGGTTCTAAAAGGCAAAAAAGTTTCGTTAACGGCCAACATAAATAGTTTTAATCCATTGGTGTTTTGAAAAGACTTGTAATTTAATTTCATTAAATCTTGAAGATTAAACTCATACATGAGCTTATCAGAGAACATAGTTTGTCTAATACTTTTACTTAACACAGGACTTATTGTTAAAGCTTCACCAATCTTTTTAGAATCTAGGCCAAGTTCAGCTATTGCCTTTTGATTATAATGAATTCTTAACTCTACTATCCCATTCTTAAAACTACATTCGACATACTTATCCTTGGCATATTGATTTATCATCTTGGTAAACACCAAAACATCGTACTCATGTCCTGCTTTATCATTGTCAAATGCGGAGACGAGCTCTACATTGTTCTTTTCAATTATTGGAGCAACCAATTGAGATAAAAAATTAATTTTCTCTTGATATATATTTCCACCAAGTGAAATATAAAAATCACCCTCTTTACCATTCAGTTCATGAAATGACAATAAATCAATACCACTTTCGCCTAATATTATTCTATGAATTCCATTTTTTGGAAAGTTAGAATGAAACAAAAAAGCATCTTTTTTGTTTAAGACAAGTCTAAATTTTTTCTCTTCACCGGTATCTTTATCCTTGTACGGTTTATTATAAATGATATAGTTTACTCTCTTATTATTTAAATCGTATTTAGGAAAAGCAATATTGGGAATTCGCCCGCCAGTATCTCTAAAGTGATAGGCATTGAACACCCTACCTTTAAAAGCATTGGAATTCAATGTTTCCAAATTTATTGCTCGTTCCTTTACTAAATAACTAGGATTTTCTAAAGCAACTATATTGTAGTTCTCCTCTATTGACCTACTCGTAGATTTTGGTTTTTCTGGTAGTACTTCTTGATACTCGTAGTCCCTGTTAATAGCACTCAAACCGTCTTTTACCGCTTCATAAAAATTGGCACTCCGTTGTCTTATGAACTTAAAAAAACGTCCTTTATCATTTGAATCGTTTCTATTAAAGTAGGTTGCTGGTTGTCTTGAAGTCAATACTACGATTCTGTCATCATTCTGTATGAACTCCATAGAACCTGCACTTTTTTTCAAAAGCTTAAATCCTGAGTTCAATAAATACCCGCTAAAATTGATTTCGTCATTGATTTTTTCAATGAGCCTTTTATAATGTTGTGGGTTATTGTTGTAACTAATGTTAGCCATATCGGAATTGAATTAAAATAGCCGAGATAAACTAGTATTTCGGCTATTTTATAGATTACTAATAACTACTGGGCTAATTGACTAGACTGTTGTTTCTTTTTTTTTTCAGTCGTCACATTATTCGCAGAGTTTACCTTTAAATCCTTCACTTTATCCATTTCCATAGTTTTAGTGATAAAGCGCTCTGCTTTTGGGCTATAGCTTACCATATAGGTCTTCTTCCCTTTAGTGGTATCTATTGTAATCTGAACAGGCTCACCCTTGTTCATAGATTGCGCTTGACTTTTTGTCAACTTTTGTCCGTAGAAATAAGTGTTTTCAGAAAGTGCAGTCTTCGTTCTTACATCATTTATTTTTGGCTCATAATATGCGAGCTTATTGAAGACTTCTCCATCCCTGGTACTGCCTTGAAAAAGAACATGCTTTCCTTCTTTTACCATGGCATCAAACTCTTGCTGAGTAAACTGATAATTATAAGCTTTGGCTTCCTCTAGGGTTACAGGATTATTGCGCTTAATTTGAACATCTAGCTTAGAGCCAAGGTCCCTATCAAACATCAGTTGAACAGCCTTTACTCTTTCTTTCATTTCACCCTCATGTAAATAGGTTGAAGAGTGTATATACTCTTCTCCCTTTATGAGAGATTCTCGAACGTTTCTGGGGAGCTTATTAAAACTTATGTAAGCTCCTTCCAGCTTTTCCTTGGCATCGCCCATAGCAAACTTTTGGGCTGGAGAAATTGATCGCTCAAAATACGGGCTTGATTCATCAATTTTAAATTCTAGATTTTCAGCGGTTTTAATACGCAGGGTTGAGCCCTCTTGAGACACGATTTCACCCTTTGTCCAAACTTGATTTAACTTTACAAAAACTTTCTGTTTTTCCATTTTAATGAGTATTTAATTGTTAAGGAATATTAATTTTTTGTACCTTTGAATTCTCGCTGACTTGTCAGTGAGTTAAGGAATATTAAGGAAAGAGGGCGGGAGCGCTCTTTTTCCATTTATAATGCAATCTTGTATGTTTTCAGTATTTCCTCCTTTCCTTTTAACGTTATACTTTGACTAGATTCATATTCCAAAAACCAACTATTCAACTTTGGTTTAAGAATATCTATTGAATTTTTTAAATAATTCTTGTAGTAAGACCAAACGAAAAATTTGATAGCATTAACCTCTAATGGCACACGCACACTTAATCTATTTCCTTCTTGTGATACTGTAATGCTGTATTTGTTGATACGATGTTGGTCAATAATTTTGTTGTACTTTAAAAAGCTCTTGGACAGCCCTTCGTTATACCTTCTTACAGAATTGTAGAACCTAACAAAAGTCTTTTCTTCACCAATTTTAAAGCCCACTTTTATTTCGCCATCATAAAGCTGCATGGAAAAATTTGAGCTATCCATGAATGAAAAGAAATTCAGGTCCCTTATGTAGCTCTCTATTTTTTTCTCTCCAGTAAATGATACTATAAGCCTCTTTGATTTTGTTAAATTCTTTATTTGGAACAAAAGTTTTGTAGTTTCATAATTGATTTCTCCTAAAGCTATATATAGAGCCTTATCCAAATCAAATTTTTGATGAAAAGCCACCGCCTCTCTTGGATTGTTGAAAATGAGTAACCACTCCATATCGTCTGGAATGTTTGAAAACCACAGGGAATTTTTAAAACTTGATTCCTTGTAAGCCTTGACCCCATCGGTAGTATCAACGAAGTACCCGTTAATTTCGTTGTTTCCATTGTACAAAGGAAACAACGCCTCACCAGAAGCATTTTGATAAATTCTTTCGTCAAACGCTACTGTTTGATAAACTTTTGAGTAAAGGTCACTTTGTTTTGAGTTTAAAGGAATATTATAGGAAAGAAAGTGATTAAAGGAAGGAGTGACCTTTACCAAGTTTTTATTAGAACTACCCTTAAGTAATAATTCTTCAGTATTTAAAATTTTGTTGTAGTACTCATCTATTTTATCCCAAAGACTCTCGTTATTCTTTCCTTCAATCCTTGATACTTCTTCTATAACCAAGTTTGATGCGGAAAACTTATTCTTTGGACTTTTAACATGATAGTACAGAAATCTGTCCTCGCAAAAAACAAGTACGCAGTATTGTTTTTTTCTTTTGAAAACAAGGTATTCTTCTGACTCATTCGTCATTGAAAAACCGAAGTGTTTAAAAAGATTCGGAAGATTTATTAAATGGTCTTTATCTAACCAGGAGTTCGACATATTTTAAAAAAGTTGCTTATTTGTAAATAATACCTAAATTTGTAAATAATACCACAAATATATGAAACTTTTTAAATTAACAAATCTTTTCTTGAAAAAAGATAACATCTCAAAAAACAAACTCTTAAGTATTCTAAGAAAAAAAGAACCTTGGTATGCCACTTTTATTATGGTGATAATTCTAGTATATCTTGCCAACAGCATACTCTCATCGGACAAGAAAAAACTTCATGAAAATCTTGTAGTGTTAAGTGGTTACGACGAATCCCTAAAAGCGAATATCAACGAATCTATAAATGACAGTATGGTTAATGCGACTGAGCGTAAAAGGTTGTTAAATCAAATTGAAAACAAAATAGTTCACTTCTTATATGAAATCCCTGATTATTCGTATTTCACTCCGTTGGAGACTTATTTGCAACTCTATCCAAAACTATTGGATGAAATACCTTCTTGTTCACCACTAGAGAAAGGTGGCTACTATATTGGTAGCAAGTACGGATATAGGGTTCATCCCATCACCAAAGATGTAAAAAAACATTATGGACTAGACTTTGCCGCCCCAAAAGACACTCATGTTTATACCACCGCTTCTGGTACTATTATATCCATTAAACATTCAAAAACCGGGTATGGAACCCACATAATTATTAAACACAGATTTGGTTTTGAAACCCTCTATGGCCACCTAACAAAAGTCTTAGTTACAAAGGGACAGTATGTAGACCAACATCAGCTTATCGGGACTGTAGGAAGCTCTGGAGCTTCAACTGGAAATCATTTACACTATGAAGTTGTAAAGAATAAACAGAAAATAGACCCGATACCATCACTAAATCAAAAGAAAAATATTCTCAAAAAACTAATAACTAATAACTAGGATTATGGAAAAAGAAGAAAAAAAGAAACCCAAGCTAGTCAAAAGAATACGGAAGTTTTATGCTCAGCTTAGAAATTTTGGGTCCACAATAAGTAATAAAGAGTTTAGGGAATTCAAGACTCTGGAATATGGAAATGTTAGGCCTGAAGATTTAAATGATGTTGAAAGACTTAAATATCTAAGAAATCTAGACCTTGCTCAAACTGGATATATAAACAGTAATTTATCTAAGCTTATTGATTACCACAAAATGAAGGACCAACTTATTAAAACTGACATGGAAGTGTTTCGAGTGGGTCACATTAAAATAAAAGAAGCAGAAAATTTAATATCAACTATACACTTGGGGTTTAGCGATAAAATTAAGGGTTTCAAAATAGCTTCTAGTAAACATGAAAATATTTTAAAATGGAAAACCTTGAACCTGTTAGAACTAGCCCAGAAAATTTCTAGGCTACACCCTTCCAGCGAAAACGCGCTTAATTTTGACCACTCTTTTTTTTATGAGGATGTTAAGAAAACATTTACGGATAATTTAGAAAACATAGTTCAGGTATATGCCAACATTGTCAACTCATCATTCAACTCAAACAAATACTTCGAAAATGGAGTAAAGTCTTTGAACCCAAATATTTTGGAAAACCCTTCTGAACATATCGGAAAATCTTTCACTTTTCCAGTTGCGTATAGAGGGCACCAAATTTTAAGATTGACAGAAGGGAACGACAATTATCTCGTATTTCAACCATTTTTAGAAGTCATACCTGCTTCTAATACTTTTCATTTTACACATGATGACATAAGACAATTATATTTTGAAAGCCATATTGAGAAAATATCCAAACTCAAATATGATGTTGTATTGGGTGTAAAAGACGGAGAACTGTTTATCGGCAAGAACTACAACAGTTCAAACCAAGCACTAAAGTGGTACTCTTTTAAAGATGCACTTGATAGCAAAGATTTTCCTAGCACTGTTAAATACTATTTATCGAAAGAAGTGATAGATAGAAAAAACTTCCATTTAGAAAAGGGAGCTATCGAACTTACAAATGGAGGGCATACTGGGTATTTGAAGAGGCACTACGGTACAAACCAATGGCACTTCGCGCAAAGCTATAATGGTAATAGCAAAGACCTTTCCTTTAGACCAATCTGGGACAACTTCAAGAGTTATATTATACAAAATTTTGAAAATGACCAAAACAAAAATCTTGCCTTGAAAATAGCAGACCAAGCTATTACGAACAATCCATTAAAGGAACCTAAAACTGAAATAAAACTTTAAAAAAAAATTAAATGGTATTCACATTAACTATTACTGACCCACAAACAAAACTCATTTTTTCTGATTTGTTTATAATGAACAGCGAGTTAGAATTTCATTCAAAGTTTAAGTTTTTAGGAGAAAAGCAAAAGCACAGAAAAACTCAAAATGCATATTTCTTGGAAATCAAAACCCTTAAAAAAACACTTATTGAGGTTTCCACGGATTCAACAACTCAAATACAAAATCTAAAAGCAAAAATATACGATGTTCTCATTGAAAAAGTAGAAGCAGATACGCATTACCACTCTCCTGAATCTAATTTGAGCATTAACTCAACAACTAATAAATAACCAAATATGATTTAAAAAAAACAATTTTTAATAAGCATTGAAACAACTCAAAGCACAACATAAATTTCAATGCTATTCCTTAACTCACTGATTTATGAAATACTCCAAGAAAAAGTATCTGGATTATATGATCCGGACTATAGAGGCGTTGCGAGATGCCCCAAACAACAATCACGTATTTATTAATAATCCAGGATTTGGAAACATTTTTGACATCCTTAAAAATGATAGTTACAGATCGCGCTTTAATGAAGCTTTAATATCCTATGTTGACCAAGAATATTCCGAGACTATTATTAATAGTCTGAAGAAATCCTCTTTGAACTCATTTTTTACTCCTGCCCCCTTAATAAGAGCGATTACAGAATACCTGTCATCTATCCCAAACTTTAAGCCCATAAACATATTAGAGCCATCGGCGGGAAATGGACTTATTATTAGAGGACTGTTAAAAGAGTTTCCGGATGCAAAGGTTACGGCATTCGAAAAGGAAATTCTGACGACAAGAATTTTAGAACATAACTTTAAGAACAAACCAAATGTCACTGCATTTGGGATTCCCTTTGAGGCTATCGGAAAGACAACAGCTCCTAAAAACTATGATTTAGTTATTAGCAACATTCCATTCGGTGCAAATAAAATTTTTGATCCAGATTTATTAAAGCATCCATTGAAATCGGAATTGACCAGCAATATTCATAGCTACTTTATTTACAAAAGTCTGAAACTGCTTAAACAAAACGGGATAGCGCTATTAGTCTGTACTAAGAACTTCATGGATAAATCTAAGTATCAGTCCATTCGCAAACACCTTATTGAAGAAAACAACTTTATAGGTGCGGTTAGATTACCTGACAACACTTTTGAAACCGAAAACACATCCATTGTTACCGACATTCTGATTTTTCAAAACAATAGAGGTCTTGAAATATCAAAAGAGCAACATTCAATAAACAGTCTTTTTACCTCATCAATTAAACGATTAATTGGGGAAAATGAAGTAGACTTTAGTGCATATTTCCATGAATATGAAAATAACATTTTCGGTAAAACCCTTCCTGGTGGGCTATATAACAACTCTGATTATACAGTAACAAATGAATTCAATCTTGTAAGGATAGAACCAAACATAAAAAGCTCTTTAACAAAATTCAATCCCTTACTCGGCAAAGCCGTACAAAACTCAATACAAAAAAAGCCAACAAACAACATACAATTCAATAAAACAGACCAAGTATATAACGGTGATTTGAAGCCTGGAAACCTCTTTATTAAAGACCAAAAAGTTGCGAAGATTACCGATACAGGCAGTTTCTATTTTTTAAAGACCAAACGAAATGAATTTCAAAAACTATCACAAATCATATCATTAAGGGATGCCTATTTGAAACTCATAGATGCTGATGATTATAATGGAGAAAAGATACTGAATGACCTAAAATATCAATATGACGTATTCGTCTTTCAGTACGGAAATCTTAATGCCGATTCAAACTATCAATTAGTTACAATAGATGCACAAGGGCCATTAGTTTTATCCTTAGAGACCCCAAAAGACGGACAATTTGTTAAGAGCCAAATACTGCTTGAACCCTGGCATGGAAAAACCAAAAAGCCCGAACTTCTATCTCTTGCAGATGGCATAATGTACTCGATGAATAAAACCAACGATATTAATATAGATGTCATTTCAGACAGTACAGGGTTACAACCAGAGGACATAATTAAGGAATCGCTCGCAAGGAACCTGCTATTTGTTAATCCTTCCAAAGATGGGCCTCATCTTACTCCTAAATTCAGGTTTCTTTCTGGGGATATTTCAAAAAAAATTCAATGGTACGAAAGTAGACAATTTGGAGCGTTCCAACCATATATGGATAGAGCTCAAATATCTCAATCCATTGTTGAACTGGAAAAAGTTAAACCACCAATTACACCATTTGAAGACTTAGATATAAACCTCCATGAGCCTTGGTTTCCAATTGAGGTAACTCAGTCCTTCATATTTGATACTTACAAAACAATTACAAAAATTGATTACATAGAATCAACTTCCAAATATGCAGTAAAGATTGAGTCATACGAGTACTCCCTTATTAAAAAGTTCTATGTCAGTTCAGAAAACAGAAACTATGGATTTAAAGATGTACTTGAAGGGGCATTGAATTCTAGCATTCCCTACATAACAAAAGGTTCAAAAGAATACAAAAGAATTGATCGCACGAAAATGCAAGAGTTTAAAATGAAACATGAACTCATATACAAAGAATTTAGCGAGTACGTTCATCAAAACAGTGAGTTAAAATCTTCTTTGGAAAATCATTTCTATGCAACCTACGAGGCTAAAATAATGCCTAGATACAACGGCGACTATTTAAAGTTTGACGGTCTACAGAAATTCACCCCATACAGGAGTCAAAAAGACACCGTTTCTGGAATTATCATGAACCAGGGTTTATTAGTGAATAAAGAAGTAGGGTTTGGAAAAACACTTGATATGGCTCTATCTGCTCAAAAACTAAGAGAACTTAATTTATCAAACAGAACACTGATAATTGGGCTTAAACCTACTCTAATTCAATTGCAAAAGGAATTCCTTAATGCATTTCCAAGAATGAAGCTCCTAGTAGCCACGGACAAAGAAGTAAGTGGAAAACTAAAAAGAAATCAATTCTTTTCTAAGATAATCTCGCAACAACCTGATGTTGTACTTATGAGTCATGATACTTTTCAGTTTATACCACAATCGCCCGAAGTGATACAAAAAGTGGTTCAAGACGAACTAGACAACCTGACAAAGGACCTAGAAGTAATTTATGACAATAAGTATGATATCAACAAACGCGTCTTAAAAGGATTGGAAACTAGAAAGGAAAATTTGCAAGCACAATTAGACGGAATATATCATAAAATTGAATCTGACAAGAATGATATTCTCGACTTCGACCAACTGGGGTTTGACCACATCATGATTGACGAATCCCACAAGTTTAAGAATTTGATGTATACAACACGTCATTCAAGAGTTGCCGGTTTAAATACAAGTAAAGGATCTCAAAAAAGCAAAAACTTATTAATAGCAATTAGAACCTTGCAAATGAGAAAAGGTACTGATTTTCAAGCAACGTTTCTCTCAGGTACTCCTATATCAAATTCAATAACCGAAGTCTATGTTTTATTCAAATACTTAATCCCAAATCGTCTTGAAGAACTTAATATTTCTTCATTTGACCAATGGGCACAAGTCTTTGCTAACAAATCATTCGAATTTGAACCTACCATATCGGGAGACTACAAGGTAAAAGAAAGATTTCGCTCTTTTAAAAAACTAAAACTACTTTCCTCATTATACAATGAAATATCCATCATAGTTAATGGACAAACGCATACCATAGAAAGACCGAAAATCGCCGTAGATGTAAATACTTTAAAACCCACACAAGTTCAGAAAGACTACTTTGAGCAAATAAAATTATTCTTAAAAACTGGAAATTCTGAATACTTATACGGAGCCAAGAAATACTCTGATGAGCAAAAAACCGCTTTATCATTAATAGCACTTCATCACATGCGTAATGCGTCTATTGACACTAGACTTTTAAATCCCTTCGGTGAAGACAATGAAGAAACCAAACTCTGGACTGTAGCTAAGGAAGTTCATAAAACCTATACCGAGAGTAACCACTTTAAAGGTACTCAGGCAATATTTTCAGATTTGGGAACTCCAAAAGAGTCATTTAATGTCTATCATGAATTAAAACGGATACTGACGGAAGAACTAGGTGTGCCGGATGAAGAAATAGTATTTATTCATGATTTTAAATCAGATAGTAAAAGGTTAGAGTGTTTTAAAAAAGTAAACGCTGGAGATTTCAGAATTATTATTGGCTCAACCGAAAAGTTAGGAACAGGCACAAACATTCAAGAAAGACTAATTAGAATCCATCATGTCAACATACCACATCGCCCAACGGATGTAGACCAGCGAAATGGCAGAGGGGTAAGAAAAGGAAATGTTTTTGCCAAGACACATTGGAACAACCAGGTTATTGTATCATTCTATATTGTTGAAAATAGTACAGACAGTTTAATGTTGAATAATATCAACACAAAAAAGAATTTTATTGAGCAAATAACTAACGGGACAATTCAATTTAACAGGCTCGAACTAGGCGATGTAGATGAGAACGGAGGTATTGACTACAAGACACTATTGGCAGTTGCAAAAAACGACCCTCTTTACCTTGAGAAAGAACACCTAACAAAAGAACTAGAAGAATTAGTACTAGAACAATCAATTTTTAAAAAAAATAAGTTAGAGGCTCAAAACAATGTAAAATTCTATTCAAAAGAACTAGAAACAGCAAAAAATAACTTATCAATTCTAAACGACGATGTGAAACATTGGCACAAGCTACAAGACAGAGAAATTTATTACAGTAAAGTAAAAAGTGTACTCGGGATGTCTCAAAGCTCAACTCCAAAAGATTTAGGTGATGCAATTTTGAGAAAAGTAAAAACCTTAAAATCTCAAAACACCGAAATCGAAATATTCAAGATAGAAAGCAGTTCTCTAAAACTCAAAATCAAATCGGAAGGACATACCTCACTATTAGTTAAAACTGAAAATGCCTCTTACGGCTATGGTCTAAGAAAACTAGTTAGTAATCCAATAAGCATGGCCAACTATTTTTATAACGCACTTTCTAAAATTCCAAAATCAATAGAAAATCAAGAAACAACTATTTCAGAATATCAGGAACTACTAGAAGCCAACAACAAAATCCTAAACCTAAGTTTTGACAAGGTAGACCAACTGATAAGGATTGAGGGCAAATTATCACAAATTTCAATAGACCTCGATAACAAATTCTCTGAAACTCAATCAGAGGAAGAGGAGAAAGAAAAAGACAAAACTATTAAAACCCAAAAAGGAATTTCAAACAATCAAATAACCAGATAGTATAAGAACAAAAGAGCTAAATTTTGCTTTTATTAAAATCCTGCGTTTGTCGCAAAACATAGCACCCTAAAGGGTGCTTTTTTTGTGGAGAGGGAAAATGAAGAATAGGGTGGATATTCGACTTTTAATTCCTGAAAATCGTGTTATTCATTAGTATTTTTACAATATAAGTAATTGTAAAACAGATAATTATACTACTATGTGCGATTTTTTTTCATCATTAAAGGAGATGGGTATTTCTCAAATTGGTTTGAGTATTACCTACGATAAGAACCTAGTTTCGGTGTCATTACTTCCCAAGTCCGAATCAAATGACAAGTCACTAAAAAAGCTGAAAGCTTTAACCATAAGTCTGCCTGTAAATGAAATGGACGAAAGGTTTTTTGAAATCATAAACGAACCTCTTGAAAAAACCAAGGTTGGATTCAACAATGTGGAAGCCTATGAGAAATCTCTTCAAGATAAGTTAAGTAAAACTGAAAGCGGTAAGAAGCAAAAAGAGAGCGTTTCAAAGGATGTTAAATCACTTCAAGAATTCGTTGGTAAAAACGGTTTTAACCCATTGAAAGACCATAAGACCGCCATTGAAATGGCTGAAAAGATATTGGCAGTAAACCCGAATCAAAAAGATGCCAAAAAGGTTATAAAAGACATGAGCGCATATACCGAACCATCATTATTTTAAACATGGAAGCAGTAACATTATTAAGAAGAAAATTCACCTTTTTGAAAGGTAATAGCGAATCGATTGAATTGGATGATTTCAATCCAGATTTAGGAGTTAACCAAATCATGTCTCATTATGCACAACTTTATCCAGAGATAACAAACGCACGAACGGAAGACAAAGGCATTCAAGACGGATTTCACCTTATTGAGTTCCACTCCCTTGCGGGTACAAAAGGTTGATATATGAATGTTGATGAGTTTTTAAAAAACGGAAAATGCAAACAAAGACAAGAGAGAAAAAAATCGAAAGAACTCAAGAAATTCCACAGTTCTTTTTTCAAAGCTATAACTCAGGAAAGTTACAAAAGCGACAACCGAAAAATGAGCGTATTAATATGCAATCAAGATTTCTATTTGACGTAAACTTAAAACCAATAACATCTACTCGACCATTCAACGAATTTAACGAAGTTGATTGTAAGGGCATAGCTAAGTTGATGGTAAAGGCAACTAGAGAATTGACTGGTAATTTGTCAGACTGGAAGTTTTCTAAGAGAGATTCTTTGCAAGATTTAATCTTACGCTGTGCCTTTAGACTTCAAGACAGAGCGCAGGTTGACCACATAGACACCATTGAAGTTGCTCCAAACGAATATGCGCTTTTGCTAAAAAGACATCTAGGTTCAAGAGACAAAGTGTTTTGCATTGAACTGGATAGGGTCTTTTTGTTAAGAGATAAGAACAGATTACTTTATGAAATCATACTATCCTTTATAAAGAATTTGCCTTTTCAATCAATCTTTGATTTGAACAGCCCAATGATAGAATGGTGTTGGTCGTTTCTTCTTGACGAATTTGACTATTGCGAAGAAATCGAGAACACCTTGAAAAAGGTAAAACAATCAGAAGGTTCTATCAATTTTATTAAGAGAAACTATAAGGCTTTTCAATCCCATGTTGAAAGTGATTGGTCAAATCAGTTAAAACACTACAAACCAATAAAGCAAACATATAAGGACATTAAAACTTTGTTGCTTAAATCGGAAAAAATAGACTTTAACTCCATTAATAAAGTGACAATTTATGATAATCGAGAGTGTGATACTGATCACATAGATTCCTTTTTGATTGCAGATTATAATGAAAGTGATTTTGTTAGGCAGTATATAGATATTTTGAATCAAGTATCTGCAGATACAGATATACTTTCGGCTTTTTCTTTTGCCCGAGTAGATTCCAACAAGGTTGAAAGATTCGACGAAAACTTAGCACAAAAAATTTCCGATTTAGAAGATTTTGTATGCGATTTAAACGAGTTACTAAACAAACTATAGACGATGAACGATATTGTAAGAATTGAAACGGAAGAACACTTCACTCCTCAATTTGCAATTGTGGGTTACAAAAAAACACGGAGTTACAATGAGGACGACCACTATTTTACCTACCACAAGGTTAGAGCAGAAAAACTAACAGCAGGGACACCTCTCACAAAAGATACTGCAAAAAATATATTTGAATGTTTAGAGGGGGATTTAATCAAATATTCATTTAAAGGTATAATTCCTAATACGCTATTGCATTTTGAGTTCAAAGGAAATCTAAGTCTAGTATGGACGGTTTTTCCAAAACAAACAACACTTTATTTCAAGGAAAAAACAGGTATTTCAAGTGGACATTATCCAATTCCTAAACTTGTTTTTTGCCTACAAGGTAACAGTCTAAAAGTATTCGCTTTGAATAGAAAAGACCGCATAGAAGCATCAACAAAACTAATGTATGCTCCATTTTTAAACGTAGGAACGAATGGAGATGTATGTATGGGAACTGCCTCGATAAACTACGAGGGATTTGAGTACTACGAAGACATTATGTGTTATTCGGAAAGACAATTTTTTAATTCTGTTTTTACCGAAACCCACAATAACAGACTAATAAAAGGAAACATAGTAGAGAGAATGAACTCAATTAAAGGAAGTGGAAAGTTTGATGATAAACTACTTGTTTCGAGCAACCTACAATTAAAAGATTTATATGAAAAATAGAGTACATATCGCACCGAATTATTTTTTCAATCCTACACATCCGATTACCATTTCACTAATTGGGTTGGGTGGAACTGGCTCTTTGTTACTCGCAAGGTTGGCAAGGATTGATTATGCCTTACGGTACATAGGTCATTCAGGGTTGCACGTTAGAGCATTTGACAAGGACATTGTAGAACCTATGAACATTGGGCGACAACTTTTTACACCCAACGATATTGGGGCAAACAAAGCAGTTTGCGCTATGACAAAAATCAACCAAACATTTGGACTATTATGGGAAGGAATACCATTTCATGCTAGTCCTTATGGTAATGATATTCATTCCAACATTGTTATTACTTGTGTAGACAACGCCAAATTTAGAACTGAACTTTCAAAGTCTATTAAGGATGTCTATAGAGGGAGTGAATATGAAACAATGTTTTACTGGTTAGACATTGGAAATAGCAGAAATACAGGTCAATTTGTTTTAGGGAGTTTATTTAATGAGGAAAGAAACTTTAAAGAGGTAGAATTTGAACCTATACAAAGTTTAAAATCAATAACAGATTTCTACACCAATTTGAATGAGCAAGACAATACAACCCAACAAGGGGAGGGATGCTCTTACATTGAAAAGTTAAACGAACAATCACTTTTCATAAATGATGTGCTAGTTACCCATGCTAGTGATTGTATTATGAGACTATTAATGAATAAAGAGGTAAGTATTCAAGGTGGATTTGTAAATCTAGAGAGTGGTGTGGTTAACCCTATAAACGTATGAATATGCAAAAAGATTCAATCGAAGAATATTCTCCAAGTTCAGTTTCTGTTGGGGATATTTTTGAGGTAAGTATCCCACTTTACAATTTGAGAATTGGGACATTGGTTATCGCTTATCATCTTGACGAAAATGGTATTTATCTATTGTCTGAAAAGATGCTCTTTTTCTATATGTCGTTTCAACAAAAGTCTTGGAATAGTTTAAAGTTTGTTCAAAGGTCAGGACTTGATTATGAATACACCTATGAAACATTTACCTCGGATGTTTACAAAAAGTACTTCAAAATGTTGTTTGTACGCTTCAAAAACTTAGATAAAACTAATTAAATACGTAATATCATGAATTTTAATCAATTGTACGAAGATCTTCCTTTTACTGGATTTTTACTGGTGGTTATTTATACTTTTTTAGGTATAATGAGAGTAAAACGAATACTCAGAATACCACTAATTGTAATGATTATTTTGCTTGGGTTTATACCTGGTATTTGGCTTGCTTTACCAATATTTGCTGCGTTTGAGTTAACTATGCAAATTATGAGAGTATTGAGACCATACCTCAATTAATATATATATCGCCCTATATGTTTATATATTTATAGGATTGTACATTCAGTTGTGTAATCATATAAACATATATTGATTTATTTAAATTGAGATAGATTCATACATAGCTATATTTAAGTCTATATCTGAATATTAATATTGATATATGGATATAATAATACATAAAAATTAAATCACAAAAAGTTCGGAAAATATCCGAACTTTTTGTATATTTGCATCAAGAATGAGATTAGCCAATAAGAAAGCCCTAGAGAAGCTTAAAAGGAAAAATAGAGGAAATACCTCATTAGCAAAAGAAATTGAACTTCTTATTGAGGATATTGAGTCTAATGAATGGAAAGACCAAACTGAATTAAATGAAACTAGGTCGGATGCAGATTGTGTCCATAGTGATGGTTTCTATTTTTTCAATATATCAGTTCATAGAACTATGATAATGATTGAGTTTGATGATGGTGAGGCTACAGTTGTTTGGGTTGGCAGTCATCAAAAATATGAAGAAGTATTTAAGAACAACAAGAACACCATTAGGAAGTGGCTCAAATCTAATAACTGGATTTAATATGAAAACACAATTTAGCTTAAAAGATTTTTTGGAACTTACGGAAATCCGTAATGAACTTGAATTGGAACGTGCCTTGATAGCAGACCGAAAGTTGCGTGTACTCGCTAAAGAGAATCCTGAATATAAAAAGGTCAGAAAGCAACTCAGAGACTTAATTGAAGTCTACGAGAATAAGAACTGGAGCTCCAGTTCAAGAATTTCTGATAAAAAAATACTTGAAAGCGATTTTGCTGAGTTCATTGCCGAAAAGGAGCGCATATTTATTGAGAATAGAAAGGCTCTTATAAGAAAGAAACTTAAGAATGTTGGACTCAATCAAAAAGAACTTGGAAGTATTTTGGGGCATCGTAGTAAAAGTTATATGTCTGAATTAATGAATGGTATTAGTCCTTTTACTTTGAAAGATTTGGTAATTATCAATCAACTTTTGAAAATTGATTTGACTGATTTGGTACCGACATTCTTACCCCATGATGAAAGAATTAAAATAAAAAGCAAAATTGAGAAGTTGGAAAAACCAAAACTGAAGATTGCCAATGAGGAAGATTTTGCACTAGTTAGTTAGATGTCTAAAACAAAATATAATATACTTGATTATAAAGCTCATATTAATGATACTTCCTTTAATGAAGTATTGAGGGATATTGAGGCAAGAAAATTAGATGTTACTAACTGCTCTCTTTCTGATTACCAACTCAAAACATTACTATCCCTCACATTCGTTTATGGAACGTATTACGATAAGATAGATAACAAGGAAAGAGAATTGTTCCTAAAGGCGGTATTTGATGAAAAAATACCTGCTTTGGACCTTCCCAAGAGGTTTTGCCTGCACTTGTTAAACAATTTAGAGATAGAATCAAATCAAGAATTCCGCAATTTAGCTGAATTAAAGTTCGACTTAATCAGTCCTTTAAAAAATGGGGCTGTTTTAGACTTTGTAGAAACGGATTTAATTGATGTTGTGGAATCCCATAGAAAGTGGGAATTTGGACGTTTTGTTGCGGAGAATATGTTCAACAATCCAGCATTGACGAAACTACGTACTGAGTTTGAAACAAACCCACAAAAGAGGGATAAGTTTCAAGATAAACTAGAAAATCAACTTACTAGTACCAAGTCACAACTTAAACCATACGAGAGTACTTTTCTAAAGCTTCTATTCAAAACCAAGTTAAACCCAAAGTCAGCAAGTATTGCGGAGTACTTAATGATTGCAAACATCTTTCAGGAAAAAGTATTCCGTCTTTCCCTTTCAACAAAAAAATATGTTGCTATTTTGAATACTGTTATTTCGAAAACAAATTCGAAGCAAAAGGGCAAAGGTGAGCAAAGGTTATGATTACAAATGAAGAACTTCTAAGACGTCTCAACAAGATTGCTGAAAAAGATGACCTCGTAATCAACAACAATCAGTACACACTTTCCCAAATAAGACTCGCTGAGAAAATCCTTCAAGACCTTGAACTTGATATAGAACTCTCCAAAAGAAAACCTAAGCTTTCAAGAAGACGGGCTTTTATTGTAATCTTGGAAGAACTCTATTACGATGTAAAAGAATATCCCAAGAATCTCACTTTAGATGAAATTCATAAAAGAGCCTCAGTAAGGTTTGAATACTTGAACAGAGATTCAAGAAGTCTTGAGACCCCTTCAGAAATTCATCCAAAAAACCCATGTCTTTATTATGAAGACAATGGAAATGGCAAAGCTAGATACAGAACAGCTATAGAACTTCTTGCCAATAACACTTCACGGTATTTCGAAAAGCCCGAAGCAGAAATTTCCATTAAGGCAATTCTGGAAGAAATAATGCTTTGTTAAGGAAACTATGTTTATAAAGAAGCTGAAAGAACCAAACATTATTAGAACACTCATAATTGCAACGGGGTTATGAAACCCCTGTCATTCAGGTTTTCCCTTACCACTTTTAAGAAACTTTAGTTCACCTTGTTTTTAGTAAAAAAACGAGAATAATGGTATTATTTGCTATTATTATTCTAAATAAACTATTTAATGGAAATAGATTTTCATTTAAATAGGTCTATATACTTCCATTTACGACTTTTTTAATTGCCTCGACCATTCTGGATTTTTTAAAAACAAAAATCTGCCGTACAAAACTCTATGTACGGTAGAGGCTTTTTACACTTCTAAATCATGGTAGGTTTGCTTTAAACGGAGGTCACGAAGCAAGCCATGTTTTTGATAGCAAAAACTGCTCACTGTGTTCGCAGGCTTGTTGGGGATGCTCCCCAAACCCCTAAAGTAAACTAGATATGGCAAGGCCTAAAAAGAACATCAAATCAATTAAGTCAATTCAAGTAAATGTAAGATTTACAGTGGATCAATTTTTACTTGTTTCGGATAGTGCTCATTCTTTAGGTATTGAGACTACAGAATATATAAGAAGAAAATCTGCAGGCCGTCCAATGCCAAGGACTCAAATCAACAATACTGACAGAGCTGTTTTTGTAGAGCTAAGCAGAATAGGTAACAACTTAAATCAAATAACGAAAAAAGTTCATATAGGAGCTCATTCACTGATACAACTTCAAGTACAACTTGTTGAATTAAAAAATGCACTCGATTTCATAAAATCTAAAATTTTAGGAGATGATAGCAAAACAGATTAAAGGAAAAGATTTTTATGGAGTTCTAGCTTACAATCAGAAAAAGGTAGAACAAGGAGAAGGTCACGTAATTGATAGCATCATAACATTGGATGAGACGGTAGCAATGACTAAAGAATTCAACTTAGTTAGACAATTACGTCCTAGGCTCGGAAAGGCTGTGTATCATGTATCCTTGAATTTGCGTCCTGAAGAAAACTTGAGTGATGAGGAATTTAATTTACTAGGACTGGATTATTTGGTCGAGATGGGTTTTGATGATAACCAATACATCATTTATAGACACACCGATCAAGAGCATCAACACATTCATATCATAGCAAACAGGGTAAAGTTCTCTGGAGAAGTGGTTAGCGATAGCAAAGATTATGAACGAAGTGAAGCTGTAGTAAGAAAGCTAGAGAAGAAATATGGTTTGTTAGAATTGGTCAACAAGAAGCCAAAAAATAAAACAAACCTTACTCAAAAAGAAATTGAGAAAACTATTAGAACTGGTAAGATTCCAATAAAACTTTTGCTTCAGGGCAAAATTGAAAATTCTCTATTACACTCAAATAATTTAGGGCAATTCGTTCAAGCCTTACTTGCTGAAGGCATATCACCCAAATTCAATGTAAGTAAAAGTACTGGTAGAGTATCAGGTGTATCCTTTAGACATGACGACGTGATATACAAAGGAAGCACTTTGGGAAGAAATTTCTCATGGAACAACATTATAAAAAGAATAGACTATGAGCAAAGCAGAGACCATTCAATTATTCTCGAAGCTAATAGAGCAAAATTTGGAGCTGCGGGAGTTGCTTTTGAATCTTCAAAAGGACCAGTCAGAGTCAATAAAGAGACAAACAGTTCTTCGGGAAGGTCAAGAGCAGATTTTGAAAAATCAAAATATTATTTGGGGACTACTCAAAAAAGTACTTTGACGGTAAGTAGTGAATTTAATTCGGAATGGACTGCATTTAAATTAGAACTGAATGATTTAGGCATCAAGAAGTCAAAAAAGAAAAGGAAAAAGAAATTCTTGAGACATTAAAATGAAAACGGGTCTGGAACATACAAATATTGTTGAAGCGCTCAAAGAGGCATTTACCATTGAGCAGCTTGAAACGATGTTATCTGAAAAGAGACAGAAAGCAGGGATAGAAGAAATTTCTGTTTTACCAGACCCTATGACTGAAGAAGAACGAATAAAGGAGGAGATGAGGCAATGGCTTTTGGGAACTAGGATATTGTTTCCACCCAGATAATTAGGACATATATTATAGGAAAAAGCGGAAGGAGTAAACTTGAAGAATTGAAAAAGTTTATTATTTTATTGGATTTTATTTTCTTATGATATTATTTATTCTACATTTCTTTCTAAAATCAAATTTAAAAATGAAGTTGGTTGCAAAAAGTAGTTTGGATTTTCCTCCAACTTTTCTTTTATGAGAATAAGACCTCCATTCGTATAAGACTCCATCGTTTTAAGAATTAATTTGATTGCTTGATCTTCGTCAAGTTCACCTTTCTCTAGTTCTACCAAGTCTATATCTGTTTTTGCGATGATTGCAATGAATATGTTTTCTTGAAGATTAGTAAAATCCTTTCGTGTGGTAATTGTCGTTTTGCTTCCCCAATGCTGAATGTGATGACTAAAATCCGTTTTCTTTTCCTTATCTGGAATTGGACTATATTCATTGTTATAAAGTCCTAGAAAAAAGGCGTAGGTATATAGTTCGTAGTTAGTACTGAAATGCTTCCCCAGATTAATCTTCTTTTCGCCTTCCGCACCAAACTTTTGAGAAAGTGAGGCAAACAAATCTTTATGTACCACACTGTATTTTGGAATTTTAGTTTTCCATTTTTCAAATAAATTATTCATCTTATAGTGTAATTACTTGTGAATTAATTGTTTTCAAATTATTTGGGTCAAAAGGTCTTTCTAGTTTTACCCAAAAAGCTTTATTTCTTCTAACGCTCTCAAATTCTTTTTTGATAGAAAGTGCTTTAGTCGTTTTATCAGTATTTAGAAAATCTTTAATGAGTAATATTTTTTGATTCTCGGTTTCAAAAATTAAGTTCAGGAACTGCGCAGTTTTATTCTCACCAAATGATGATGTGGGCGCATCAAAAATCATTGGAAAATTTTCTTCTTTTGTTTCTGTGGCTAATTCTGAAATAGCAAAAAGGATTGAGATATGCATTGATGTTAGCAACGATTGATTGGGCTTATAAAAAACTCTACCATCCTCTTGCAACTCTACTTCAACTATAGTTCGACTAATTTTATTTCGTCTTATAAACACAATCGTACCCGTGAACGCATCAATGTTAATTTTCTTAAAAAAGGTATTTGACTTTGATTGTAGCTTCTCAATAAACTCATCAAACTTTTTCTCTTTAGTGTCCAAAAAGATAGTTTCAATATCTCGCAATATATTTCTAGTTTTAATCAGGAAAGAATTTGCAGAATCAGTATCAATCTTATCTTTTTCCTCTTTCTTTATTTTCAGTTGTGCTTCAATCTTTTCATATTCTGATGTATATCTAAGTTGATCCCGGTTACGGTTTTTCAAATCATCTTGCCAAGCATTATAATTTTTAAGTACATCAATTAATTTTTCTTCTGCAATGCTAGAGTTTCCTAATATCCTCTCTCTTTCTAATTTTTCCTTTTCTAACTGCTCATTAAGTTCTTCAATCTCTTTTTTCCTATCACTATTAAACTCAAACAGTTCTTTAATTTTAGTTCTTATTGATCGTAGATTTTTCAAATTGTCTTCGTGGCTAATACTCAAATTTTCTAGCCTATTTGTGTAATCTAATTTAAAAAGTGGCTCATCTTCTTCGTCTTCTGTTTCATCTACAACTTGGCTTTCGAGATAAGTCTTTAGTCTCTCCATCATAAATTCATAGGCGTCAGAGCCCTTTTTTGCTTCACGATTACAAACTTTGCATATTTCATCTTTTAGCATTTCTTCCATATGTGCCTTTGATGGTACACCGGTCGGAAGTGGAACAGCATTATTGAGCAAATCAGCTTTTGCTTTTTTCTCACCGAGCTTAATTCCCTTTTCTTTATCAAACTCCGATTGAAGTTCTCGTCGTCTTATACTGTGCTTGGATACCTTTTTAGCGAATTCTTTATGATATGGTTCGAAATTGACAAGAATCCAGTTTTCATCAAATAGTGATGTCGTGTAGTTTTCATCAATTTGACCGTTTAGGGAAGAAATATTTTGTTCAATCTCTTTTATACGTTTATTCAAAGTTTCTAGGGCATCAGCATTTTTAACGTGACTTGCTGCCGATTGTAAATTCCCCTCAATTTTCCTAATTTCTTCATCAGTAGAGTTTAGATGAACTTCGTATTTAGCTTTCTCCTTTTGAAGAAGTGAAATTTCCCCCTCAAGTTTCTTGTAAAGATTTGCATTTTTCTTGTCAAGCTTCGCAGAATCTTCTACTGCTTTTTCAGCTTTTTCTCTTAGAAAAGTTCCTTTCTCTGAATATTTATCATAGTGTTTTGCCTCTGAAAATAAATTTATAAGGTTAACTAGAGCATTATCGCTTTCAAAAATGTTCAAATCAGCTTCGCCCTTAAACATAGAGTATTTTCGAATTTGAAAAGGGAATATTCTATCTAAAAGCGTAGCCCCGTCAACTTGACTTCGTTCACCCAAATTATTTTCTTCAATACCTTCAATCATAAAGCTCGATGTTGAACACTGATTCTCTTTTTCCTTCCTAGCTACAAAAGATCTTGTTATTATTTTATTATCGCCATACTGTTCAACAGTCATTGAAACCCTTACTCTAAAACTTTCGCCGGTTTCGGTTTCACTTAATTTTTTTGCAGAAACTAGTAGTTCTAAGTCTTCATTTTCACCATTGAATAACCAATCCACAGCTTCAAAAAACTTTGTTTTTCCTTCCCCATTTTCTCCAAGAATAATATTCAAGCCTTCCGACAATACAAAAGGATTAGTGTCATAGTAACATAAGTAATTGTCTATTTCAATCTTTCTGATAATCATAAGGCCTCGTTTAAATATTGTGTTACTTGATTCCTTAAAACTGAGTCCGTAACTGGTGAAGTACCATCTAATCCCTCTACTATCAAAGCAATTGCTTTTACAATAGTCTTGTCTGAATTTAGAGCTTCCCTTATTGTAGTTGGTAAATCTGTTTTATCAAATTCATATTTAGATTGAAGAAGGTCGTGGTTTAAAAAACTTTTGAGTATGGTATCTTTTCTTGCCATAAGAGTAATATTATATATCGTTCAGGTTTAAACTATAGTAGTCTAAAACATTCTTTAGTGTTTCATAGGTATCAGACTTATTCATAGCTAAATTGGCGAAGTCAACAACTCTCTCAAGTTCTTTCCTTACCAATCCTTTTTCCATCTCAAAAGTATTTTCTTCAGAGCCTACCTCAGGCACTACTACTAAATCGTGAATTGTTGCGTGTGTTTTATCGTCGTGCAAACGTAAAACCCTACCTCTACGCTGAATAAATTGTCTAGGATTTCCTGTGCTAGCACAAAATATGGCTAACTCTGAGCGTGGAACATCTACACCTTCATCCAAACACTTCATTGATGTTAATACGTGAGTATTGCCAAATTCAAAACTCTTGAGTATGTCTTCACGATTGATAGAGTTAGATGTGAACTGCTTTACCATAATAGAGTTATCTGTTTGACTAACAACTCTGGTGTACTCATTTATCAACCTGTTTTCATCTTCCGTTTCGACACTAAAATCCACATTTTCAAAATTTGATTCTACTCCTTCTGGGACATACACCAATGTATATTTTAGATTTCCGCGCTTATTATATTCATTGTTTAATATACTTTTAAAAGACTCTAACTTATTTGCTGCTTTGTGAATAATACGTTTTCTTTGAAGAAGCAATCTCTCGATTTCTGGACTACTCTTGAATGCACCTGTTTCTTCATCAAACATTCCCATTCTTAATAATTGCAGAGATAATCTCTTATATTCCTCCAATTCCTGAGGGGTAAGTCTAACGATGTGTGGGTAATAAGTATAACTACACAACCATCCAATTTTTAGAGCTTCCTCCATAGAATATGAAACTATGTAAGGCGGCTCATCATTAAAAAATTCTTGAATGGCTCTATTTCCAAGTTCATCAAATTGTCTATGCGGTGTTGCAGACAGTCCAATTCTCTTCTCCAAATGTACGTTTGGTAAAATTCTCAAAAGGCCTTGTGAACCCAGATTATGGGTCTCATCTGCTATTAAGATGGTATCGCTAGGAAGTTGGGTAAAATAGCTCTGAAACTTCTTTCTTGGTAAAGAAGCATATGTAACAATGACAATAAAGGATGTTTCAATAAGTTTTGAGGCTGTATTGAAGAAAGCAAGATTACTATCCCAATTTTCCTTGGAACTTACTGTAATAATATTTTTGAAGTTAAACTTGGCACATTCCTTTTTCCACTGCTCTACTAAAGCAATAGTGGGCACCATTATAATGGCCCTATAGACGTTTGTTGTTTTGTATTCATTCAAAAGACAGTTAAGAGAAGTGATTGTTTTTCCTGTCCCGGTAGCCATTGCGAAAACCCCCTTATAATTATTAGAAACCCATTCATTATATGCATCAATCTGATATTCTCTAGGGCCTTCTTTATATGGAAATTTAGGTGTTCTGCGAATGATGTCGATTTGATTGAAAAGTTTTGTAATCGTTCGTTTTAGTTTAGGATTTGAGATGAGACTTCTCTTCTTTTTTAAGAGTTGTTCTTCCTGAACAAGTAATTCATTGATATCCTTTTTACCGAACTTATCCTTAAGTACAACTTCTATCTCATCGACGGGAATATACTCTACGTCTTCATCCTTTTCAGAAAAATAAGTATCAATTAATTTCCGTTGTTTTCGTATCAAGGTATTTGATCGTCCATTTTCCCAACTTAGAAAAGCTTCTAGTTCCTCTAAATTTTCTGATAATCCATAAAGAGTGAAATTACAGGATGCCTTATAACCTACCGAATCTTGTCCATCACTAAAAATCCCAGACTTATAGTGAGCTATTCCTTTTCCATTTTTCGGTTTTATTACTTTGATTTCAATTCGCTTTTCAGAAATGAGATAAGTTAAACACTCAAAGAAGTGAGTATCATATTCGTCCAACACTTTTCCTAAAGAAACTACATCCATCAAATCAAAAACCTTTCCTTGAGGTTCATTACTTGCTCTTGTAATAGCTTCTTTGTCTTTTGAAGACAGTAAATGATTTATGACCATTTTCATTGTACCACCTTTACTGATGAAGGTGGCAAAGCCAACGGAAAGAAGATTGATAGCAGAAGAACTGAAATAGCCTAGTAGTAGATTAAACTCATTACTATTGGCCAACCCATCTAAGTAAAATTGTAGTGGCTCATTTTCCAAACCTGTTTTATAGTCTCGATCTTTTGACCATTCGCAATCTTTAAGCATATTTTGATTGAGGTTCAGTTAGTTTTCTTATGTTCTCAACAACTAGTTCAACATCTTCCATTGTATTATACTTTCCCAATGAAAAACGTAATGACGCGAGTGCATCATCATTACTAAGTCCCATCGATTTGAGAACGTGAGATGGCTCAAAAAAAGCTGATGAACAAGCCGAACCATTTGAAACTGCAATGTTCTTCATTCTACCAATTAGTACATTAGCATCCTGCCCTTTGAAGCATATATTAGTTGTATTATAAATCCTTTTAGTTGAATCGCCATTTAGTGCTGTATTGGGCATTCTTAACAATTCATTTTCCAGTTTATCCCTTAATTCAGATATGATTGTCCTATCCTCTTTCATTTCCTGACTAGAAATTTCACAGGCTTTCGCTAAGGCTATAATCCCAGGTACATTAAGTGTGCCGCTTCTTAATCCTATTTCGTGACCACCACCGTGTGTTTGAGGTGTGAGATTTACCCGTTTATCGCTCTTTCTTACGTATAAAGCACCGACACCTTTTGGGGCGTACATCTTATGCCCGCTGAAACAAAGTAAGTCTATATCTAATTGCTTTACATCAACTTCAATTTTACCAACAGCTTGGGTAGCATCTGTCATAAATAGTGCTCCTTTTCCGTGGGTTATCTCAGCTATCTTGTTGATAGGTTGAATTATCCCTGTCTCATTATTGACATACATAACCGAAACAAGTATAGTATCCGTTCTTATAGACCGTTCTAAGAGGTCCAAATTCAGTAAACCATTTTCTTCAACTGGTAAATAAGTAACTTCAAAACCTTTTCTTTCCAAATCTCCACAAGTATCCAAAACTGCTTTATGTTCAGTTGAAACAGTAATGATGTGACTTCCCTTGCCTTTGTAACTCTCTGATATTCCCTTGAGTGCGAGGTTAATTGCTTCTGTAGCTCCACTTGTGAAGATAACTTCATTGGGTTCTGAATTTATAAATTCAGCGATTTGGTTTCTGGCTTGTTTAACTTTTTCGTTTATTAATTGACCGAAATGATGTGTGCTACTTGAGTTTCCAAAACTATCCTTTAAATAAGGCAACATTGCATCTACTACCCTGGCATCGACTGGGGTAGTAGAATTGTAATCTAGGTATGATATGTTTTGTTTTTGATTCAATCAGATTTCCAATAAAATGTTCAATAGTTTTTAATAATATTAAAAATGGAAGCAAAACCTCCTTGGCTTCTTACAATTCCAACTCCTTAATTTTTCCACTTATTCGTTTGAAAATCAAATGAAACAAGCAGCACATCCTTCATTCTCATCATCACCCAAGATGTCAACCAGATAAGGGGATTTAACTTTAGATTTTCTTTCCATCCTTTTGATATATTCCTCTTTAATTTTTTCTATTCTTTCAGGTTGTATCAATTCTTCTAAACTTTCATTTTGACCCCAGGTATAACCATCCTTCTCATAATCCATAGCTTTCTTATATAATTCAGGGTGTTGTTCATATAACCAAACCCATTCGATTTTTTGTTGAAAAAAGCAAAAGAAACATCCTGAACGGCTTCGAGCATATTCGCCTTTTTTACCGTTAACCTCAAACTCAATTTTATTGTAATAGGCGGGAACGCCTACACCACTTTCTTCTAAAATCTTGAAAATATCAGCTTTAACTAAAACTTCGTCATTGTCCAATAATGGAAACACTTCTTCTTTAGCCAAAGGATAATCTGTTGTTTTCAAAAAATCGAAAACTAGGTGATTAAAGGCTTTAACATTTGAATCTAACAATATGTTGAGTTTCTGATCAAGAGTAAATTGAGGGCTCACCATTTGTGAAAGGGCTTGAAAAGCCTTTTCTTGATTTTGACCAAAATCTATAGTTCTGGACATTAAAACTAGTTGCTCTATATTTTGATTGGATAGCATCTTTTTCACCACATCCTTACTCCAAATATTCTTACGAAAAGGAAATATTGACTGAATATTTTTCTTCGTAGAGATGTAACCCTCTCTTTCTTCATCACCTCTAATACCAACGTATGAAACTACTGGGTCATCACCAACATAGTTCTCAAAAGGTGCTAATTTCAATTGTTTCGTACACCAGCGAGCATTGGATGAAGGTAAAAAACCACCATACATTTTTAGAAAATGATCAAATGAATCTTCTGAACTTTTCTCCGCCCCCTGTAAAAGATTAATTTTTACACCAAGATAGACTTCTAAATTTCTAATCAATTGATATGTTTCTTCTAATTCCTTACCCGTGTCACAAGAATAAAATTCCAAATCAATGGATGGATATTTAGTCTTCACATAAATAGCCAAAGCAGCACTGTCCTTGCCTCCCGATATACCTAATACGTGTCTTGTTTTGCTCATTGCAATAATTCTTTTAATAGATTCAATACAGCTGCTATATTCGAAGTATTATCTTTACCAAGCTTATTCTTTAAATCGTTTTTCAATCGCTCAATCTCTTTGCTCTTACTTTTGGGCATTCTTACTACCTTTGGGTCAATCTTGCTGAAGAAAGAATCAATTTTAACTCCAATTACTTCCTCTTTACTTTCGTCTATATCAGTTTTAGAAATTTTCGTCAAGCTATCTAAATCTAGAATCATTGACTTAAACTTCTCATATAGCAAAATTTCATCTTCATCAGAAAACCTTTCAAGAGTTTTACCCATTATTGCCTGTCCAATTGAATTTAACCAAGCCTTTTTGTCATCAAGCGGTGAGTCAAGGCGTTGAATGAATGATTTTTGATTGTTTAAAAGCATATGCTTTTTTAAACTTGAAAATCTTTTTTGAAGAGATTCTCTATAATCCTCAAATTCAACTTTACTGCCAACAAACTCATTAACTATGAACTCTTCGAACCTATTAAGAAGACCATCATATGCCGTTCTTAATTCCTTAACTGCATTTTGAAGGTTTACAGTATAATTTTGAAGTTTGGACTTATCCTTTTGCAAAGCGCTTAAGGTGATTCCAAGAGCGCTTGGAAAGGCTTCAAAAAATGTTTTTTCAGGATCCCTACTGTTGGCAATAGCTTTACGTATCTTCTTGGCGGAAGGGGATAATCTATTTGTATGTTTACTGTATTCTGGCAATTGTTTGTAAAAAACAATAAATGGCTTAATAGTTTCAATAAAAGACTCGTTATCAAATTTTTCCTGAGTTCCAATATCTAGGAACGTTCGATAGCTGTTGAAAATATCTAGTTTAACACCTTCTATGTCGAAGGCTTTGATGGAATACTTGTCTGGGTACTTAGCAATTAATTCAAGATTTTCTTCAGAAAGGTCTGGTATATAACTGTCATCGTTGAAAATTGCAAAATCGTCGCGTTTTAAAAATAGAAAAGTAGGAATCCAAAAATCAATAAATCCTTGTTTAAGTTTAAAAGGTCTTTTACACAAAATATTAGCCAACTCTGAAATCCTAAGTTGCTCAGATTTGGCACTTTCTATAAAATCTTCAGAGGCTCTCCATAATTTATTGAACGAAGAATTTTCTTTAATGGTCACTACACCTGTAGTGTTTTCTCTTACTGGTGAAATCCCATTTTCTTTTAAAAGTGATAGATAAATAGTTTTTTCTGGCGGAAATTTGGAATCTTCAAAACCTAAGTTCGCTTGATCCCAGCAATTTGTTAAGGCTCTAAAATAATTTCTTTTGGCTGTATGAATTGAAGAAGAAATTTTGTGTTTATTTACCAATTCATTTTTAAATATGGGCGTTGCTTCGTATACGAAGCTACAAACTTGAGAAAGTAGTTTGTTAAAGTCTTTCTTGTCTCCGATAGTTTTTTCCTCACCATTGAAATACCACTTTACTTCTTTGCCTCCAGAATATATGCTATCCTTTATATAATGGTTAAGTAGCCTAATTTGTGATTCTACTATATTTTCGAGCTCCCTTTTAGCAACCTTGTCATCTTTGTTTTCTTCTATGACTTTCTGAATTTTCTCTATCTCAAATAACAAATTTTTAATCTCGGCAGAATTGTTGAAAAAACAATAAATTATAGCTTCTTCTTGAAGTTTAGATTTGTTTTTAATGTCACTTTCTTTCAGCTTACTACTAAAAATAAGATTTACGAAACCGTCAACTTCTCCTAATGGTATTTCCTGAATCGGATAATCTGAAATAACGAACTCAAAATATCTTGGGGTGCCAGTTATGAAAGAATACTGCTTTGCAAATACAGGGCCAAAGTGGAAATGCTTGTTCAAAAGCGTAGTTATATCAACTACTTCCGAAATTTTATTTCCTGCTTCAATTAAAGCATTGTGGATATCCAAATCTGTTCCTTCGAACAAAATAAATCGTTTCGAATGCTCACGATAACGAATAATATTTTTCGTTTCGAGATTCTCAATTACGATCTTTGAGTTAGTGATACCACAAGCAGTTTTAAGGTAATCAACCAAAAAATTCAAATCTAAGACTGAACCACTAGCAGAAAAAATGTTTAAAAGGCCGATAACTTTAACAGTCTTGATATAGTTGTTGATATCAAGGTCAAATGCTCTTTCGACTTCTTCAATAGCAGAACGAATAGAACCCCAGGCAGAAAAATCAGGATTATACCTTGATATTAAAAACGAATAAAAATTAAAATTTAAATAGTCATATACGTTGGACAAATTGTAAAAAGGATTTTCACGCTTATCAAATTTTGATAGGCCGGTATGATCCGAAGATTCAAGAAAGGAAAACAATGATCTTTCGTTTTGACCATATTTTTGAAGAGAAAGAGTTAGAGTGTTAGCCGAAAGAATATCTAAAGGATATAGCTTTGAAGCGATATCCTTCAAAAAACCTGTATTAAAGTTGAAGGCTTTCGTTTCAGTTGTCAATGTCAAGCACTTTTCAATATCTTGAGCCGATGTACTTGCATCAAATTTTTCAACAAGATACTCTGATGCTAAAAACAATAACTGCTCAACAGGCTCATTAAAAGTTATTTCACGAAAACGACCTTTGATTTTAGTCCATTCCTGTTGCTGAGTTTTACTTAAGGAATAAGCATAAGATTCTAAACTCTGGTGAACTGTTGTGATTAGAACAATATTATGATTCGGGTTGTTGCAAAATTCTGCAAGTTGTTGAACAAAATACAGTTCCCTTTCAGGGTTGTTTCTCGTAGCATATTCCAAGAATTTCCCAAACTCATCAACCAAAATAAATAAAACCTTGTTTTGGTCACCTAAAGAATGGTACCTATTGAATATCTCAGAAAGTATGTTTTCCTGTAGATTTTTTTGAGATACAACATCAAATGTATCTTTAAATTGCTCTATAATCGACGTGTAAGAGCCAATTATTTTAACAAAATCAAAATTAGGATTGCTTATAAAATTTGGGTCGAAGTAACGTTTTTCTCCCTTTACACTTTGTTCAAATGCTAAGAGGAAAGATGACTTCCCAGTACCATAAGTTCCTACAACATTAAAAGAACGAATTCCCTTTTTAAAATCATTGACTATTTGACTAACAACTTGTTTTGCATTTGGTGTGGGGATATAATTAAAATCCCTGTTAGTGTCTCTAATGATATTAACTGATGTCGTGAAATTATTTGCCATAATATTTATCTAATATCTTAAATGCTTGAACCTTATTTTTGAACTGCAACTCTTTTATTCCCGCTTGGTCTGTAAAAGTTATTCCTTCAAACTCACTAACTATTTCAGAAATTTTATTCATCAAGCCTTGACGGTTCAATGCAAAAATTGAGCCTGGGCTATTGATATTGAACTCTAAGGAATTTAAACTGATGGAATTTCCGTAATCTTCATTTTGAAGAATTGCATAGAGCACGACAAATTCAGATAGGCTATCTCTTTCGCTGTTTTCTATATAGAATTGTTCATCTTTTCCTTTCCCGGTGGTCAATAGAAGCCCTATTTCAGATAGAATCCCTGTGAAACTATCTTCTATATTCTTTCCTTTAGATTCATTTTTATACAAATTCGTAAATACATTAAAGTCTTTAGCAACAGTATTTTCATTGAAATTAAGATGACTATTACTTTCAGCAATCCTCTTCAAATAATTAATATATGTTTCTTTATTAAAGAAGAGCTTTTCTTTTCTGAACTCATTGAAAACAATGCTGTATATAGAAGCAAAACCAGTTTTTACTAAATTGTAGTGTAAAAGCCATAAGCTTGCTTCATCTTCCAAAAATGGGTCATAGCCAATCTCGTCATCAAATAGCTTTTTCCCAAATTCGGTCGGTGAATCATTATTGTCTACAATGTTGAACGCTTTTAGCCAAAAGCGAATTGAAGAAACCATATTTTTACCGACGCCAAGTTTGACAACTGCATCTTCATCATTAAAGTTTTTATTATCGACTACGTAGTCATAACCTTTTTTCAACCACAACTGTCTACACTGAAAAGAGTCGTGTCCTGAAAAAGTATATTTCGTATTTAGCGAACCCAAATTTTATTAGTTTGATATGTATTTTTCTCTCTACTATGGTAAATAAAAAAGCCAGAAACCCCTGGTTTTCTAGCCAATTTACATCTTCAAATCCAATAAAAATCTTGCATTCTTTTGATAAATTAGCTTAGACAAATTCCTGAAATATAATCTGAAATTCAAGCCAAGCCTAAAGTCATCTCAAGAAATTTTCATCCCATATTCAAGGTCACTTTGAAGTGTTAAATTAATTTAAATACCCAATGGGTAAATCTACAAAGAATTGATTCTGTTAACAAGTTTTTGGGCTTCAACTTTGACCAAAAATTAGACTAATTTCTGTATGACTCTTATAAACTTGAACAATTGATAAATTTCTGTGTATTCTTAAAATAGTGTTATTATGAAGCAGGTATTCCTAATCTCTCTGTTAAACCAGACTCTATAACCATTGAGGAATCTACAAAAGAGGAAATGAGAAGATGGATTTTAGGAACCAGAATATTATTTCCACCCAGATGATATAAACTATATCAAGTCCATTGCAGTGCATAATTTACAAATACACCCTCTACTTTTCGAAATTGCAATTAACAGTTTTAAATTATTTGAATTTAGGCAAACTTTGAACTAACATTCCACTATAGTCCTCAGCAAGTTCGGCATCTATATCCCTTAAATATTCTTTTAGAGCTTTTAGAGTTGAATGACCTGTGACAAGCATTAATTTATCATAGGTTTCTGTTATAGTATATTTTTTCCTGAATTCGCTAAATAATATTGTAATGATTGTATGCCTGAAAGAGTACATGGTATGGTCATCCGTTAGTTGGTAATTAATGTTTTGCTCAATTAGATACTCATTGAATTTCGTTTTTAAACGCCCATATCTCTTTGTGAAATATTCTCTTCTACTTGTTTCTTGTACTTCCTTTCCGTTTTTTCCTTTTACCAACCAAGATTTTCCCATACCACCTGGAGTAAAAAGAAGTGCATTTTGCTTAGAATAGTCCAGATTCAACAATTCCGAAACAACTAGATCAGGAATGAGTTTCCTTTTTGTGGGCTTGTTTTTTGCTTTAACATAAAGATATTTTTCTGGAATAATCAAATCCTTTAAGCGCAATCTACATACTTCTATAGGTCGTAAAAAATTATAGGCTACTACTTTCACAAATAAGAATAACAAGGGGTCATTCTCAATCATAAATTTGAAAAGTTCTTCTAATATTGAAATTGGATAAGTTTTATGTACTACTGAATTGGTTTTAAGATCATCAATATCCTTAATGAAGTTTCTTGGAATAATTTCATCCTTTTCTAGAACACCGAAAAATGAACTCAATACGGTTTTATGATTATTGCTAGAGCGAGAATTAGAAATTCCATTCAAATAAAGATTTACATGCCTTTTTGTAACATCTAATATATTTCTTTTTAGAAGCCCTTTTTTTTCAAGATACTCCTTGAACAATTTATGTTTGCTCTTATAATCGGGTAGTGTGGTTGCCGATACTTTTTTAGTTCTATATTCCAATGCATAATCCAAGGCAGCTTCAGCAGTATAATTCAGTGATTCTTCATTAAAGAACTTTTTTCTGTCGTATGGTGAATGCCCTTGCTTTAACAATTCATGTATTACGTCCCTGAGCCATTCCAAATACTTTAACCGCTCCCTAACCGTCTTGAACTTTCTATTAGCCCCGTACATGATATGCGACTGGCGAACCATTTTGGGAGATCCATCTTTGTTTTTTAATGTTGGATGTTCATACGAATAATAAACGAACCATCTTTTCGAAAGGTCAAAATTGTCACCACCATGATAGATACGTGGCTCGATGTATTTCTTTTTTAAGCTGATAGGAAAGGTATCTTTATATTTAGTGAATTCTGATTCACTGTTTACGTTACTGTTTACGCTTTGTAAGATACTAAAAAAATAACTCATTGTATTAAGACTTAAAATCTTGAATAACAATGAGTTATTGTTGTAGCGGGAACTGGACTCGAACCAGTGACCTTCGGGTTATGAGCCCGACGAGCTACCTACTGCTCTATCCCGCGATATTGGACGACAAATATACAACCCTTTTTAGATTTAGCAATGCTTTATTTTGAAAAATTTATTGTTCTATACTAGTTGCCTGAAACTCTGCGATTTCTGAATTAAAAAAGGTAATCTTTATTTGTATTGGGTTACAGCACACTTAACAATCTTCAATATACTCTTGTTTCATTATAGAATCATCTAACAACATTGAGATCTCCTCCCAACAATATGGACAAACAAAATAGTGTTCTTTCATATATAAATATAAAAAAAGGCACAATTACTTGTGCCTTTTACCAATAACTATTTTTCAAACTATTTATTAATCTTTTTCAATGTCCATTGTTGCTGTTGAATTATTAGATTCAATCAACATCAACGATGGTGGATTTTTTCCTGATACACTAATGTATTCTTTGTTTAGCTTGTTATCGCTAACCATTATTGTATTTAATTTTGTTAAGTTTATAAACTCAATAGGTACATCTCCTGTAAATTGGTTTGTAGATAATAATAACTCTTCCAATTCTGTTAACTGAGCCATTTCTACTGGAATTTCTCCATCCATTTTATTATCCATTACACTAAACTTCTTTAACTTTTCTAATGCTTGGATTTCTCGTGGAATATTACCAGTTAAAAAATTACTTCCAATTAAGAGCTCTTCAAGATTTGTCAAGCCCATAATAGATAAAGGAATATTACCTGTAAGTTGGTTACTATATAATTTTAATGATTTCAACTTTTTTAATTGTCCTAACTCAGATGGAATTTCTCCTTCAAACTTATTCATAAACAACTCTAAAGTTTCAAGGTCTTGTAAATTACTTAATGCAGTTGGTACATTACCTGTTAAACCATTAAAACCTAGATTTAATTTTACCAATCCTTTAAGGTTTCCTATTTCAGCTGGTAATGGTCCTCTTAAATTGTTGAAAGGTAAATTAATTTCTACTACTTTATTATTTTCTATTCTAACACCATGCCATGTATCTATTGATGATGCTGTATCCCATGGGGAATTCCATTCTGCACCATTAGTACTATTGTACAATGCCAATAATGCTTCCTTTTCGCTATTAGAAATATTAGCAAAGGCTGCAAATGATATTAAAAAAGTTAAGATTGTATACTTTAGGTTTTTCATCTTTAGGTTGATTTGGGACTAATTTCTATTACGAAAATAGCAACCAAATAGATAAAAAACTATTTTTATCGATGAAATACATAAAATTTTAACATTTCACACTAAACTAATGCTTCAATCTGCATTTGAACATCTTCCCATTGCTGCATATAGACATCTAAATCTGATTTCTTTTTTTGGTAATTATCAAAGAAATTAGGTTTTGAGGTTGCCTCATGATAATTAATTTCCAACTCTAAATCAATGGCTTTTATTTCTTTTTCTAATTGTGATATTTTAGATTCAATATTACTTAACTTATTATTTAAAGATTTTAATCGTTTTTGTTCTTCATAAGATTGATTCTTTTTCGCTTTTGGCAACTCTTTTACTGCTGTACGCTTTTCAACTTCTCTTAAGTTTTCAACCTGTCGCTCTTCTAAGTAATAGTCTATATCTCCAAGGTATTCTTTTATTTTATGATCTTTAAACTCATAAACCATATTGGTTAATCCTTGTAGAAAATCCCTATCGTGAGATACTAACAGAAGCGTACCTTCAAAACGCTTTAAGGCTTCTTTTAGCACATTTTTAGATTTGATATCTAAGTGATTGGTAGGCTCATCCATAATAAGCACGTTAAAAGGCTGTAACATTAGCTTTGCTAATGCTAAACGGTTTCGCTCTCCTCCTGACAATACTTTTACATATTTCTCTACCTCATCGCCTCTAAACAAAAACGATCCTAATATATCGCGTACTTTACTTCTATTAGTTTCATTGGCCGCATCTATCATGGTATCTAAAACCGTTTTATTACCATCTAAATATTCTGCCTGGTTTTGAGCAAAATAGCCTATTTGCACATTATGCCCCAATTTTAAACTGCCGTTATATTTAATCTCATCTACTATTATTTTGGCTAAAGTGGATTTGCCTTGCCCATTTTGTCCAACAAAGGCGGTTTTACTATCGCGTTCAATTAATAAATCAATTGACTTTAGTACATGATTGTCCCCATAACTTTTTGAAATAGCTGAAGCCTCTACAACTACTTTTCCTGGAGTAACCGAAACAGGGAAATTTAAAGTCATTACACTGTTATCATCTTCATCAACTTCAATACGCTCAATTTTATCTAATTTTTTAATTAGCGATTGTGCCATTGTAGCCTTTGACGCCTTGGCCCTAAACTTTTCAATAAGTTTCTCAGTATGTTCAATCTGTTTTTGTTGATTTTTTTGAGATGCCAGTTGCTGATCTCTAATTTCTTTTCTAAGAACTAAATACTTAGAATATGGTTTTGGATAATCGTATATACGCCCTAAAGAAATCTCTATGGTTCTATTAGTAACGTTATCCAAAAACATTTTATCGTGAGATACTATCACTACTGCTCCTGAATAATTTTTTAAAAAACCTTCTAACCAAATAATAGACTCAATATCTAAATGGTTTGTAGGCTCATCCAAAAGCAAAATATCGTTATCTTGAAGCAGTAACTTGGCAAGCTCTATACGCATACGCCACCCCCCAGAAAACGTGTCAGTAAGGCTATCAAAATCTTCACGTTTAAAACCTAAACCTTGTAATATTTTCTCTGTATTACCTTGATAATTGTAACCTCCAAGTATTTCATATTGATGCTGAAAATCGTTAATATCAATCATTAACTGATTATACCCTTCACTTTCGTAATCGGTACGTTCGGCTAATTGGGTATTTATGCCTTCCATTTTAGCTTCTATCCCTTTAATCTCAGTAAAGGCTTGGTAGGCTTCTTCTAAAACAGTTCTTCCAAGAACAAAATCTATATCTTGTTTTAAAAACCCAATCTTTAAAGCTTTATCTGCAGCAATTTGTCCTGAATCTGGTTCTAATTCTTTTGATAAAATTTTGAGCATTGTAGATTTCCCTGCTCCGTTTTTACCAATTAAACCTATTCTATCGCCATTCCCAAGTTTAAACGTGATATCTTCAAAGAGGTATTCTCCTTGAAATGAAATAGATAAATTATGAATGTTAAGCATAGAAATGTGACTTTAGTTACAGTCGTTTAAACTTTAAAATATACCTTTGTATTATAATATTGCGAGCAAAAATACAATAAAAAATTACTTGTGATTTTTTATTTAGATTCCCGTTTCCTCGGGACAGATAATTTTAACTGAATCCTCGACACTATGAGTTGAGAAGCCATTTTTAATAAAGAAATGTTTAAAAAAGGAACCAAAATTTATAGCATTTTAACTGGATGTTGTCCTAAATGCCATCAGGAGTCTATGTACAGTAATAAAAATGCCTATGCATTATCTGAGACATTAAAGGTAAACGAACGTTGCTCTAAGTGTAATACAAAATATAGGATTGAACCTTCTTTCTTCTATGGCGCCATGTACGTAAGTTATGCTGTTGGTATCGCTTTTGGCGTAGCTGCTTTTGTGGTTAGTAACTTAATATTGGGTGCAGATTTAAAAATTACCTTTATTTCTATAGTGGGCACACTAATAGTGTTTATGCCAATTATTATGAGACTTTCAAGAAATATTTGGATTAATATGTTTATGAGTTATGATGAAACTCTAGTGCATAAAAATGAGAAAACTAATTAAGTCTTGATAAACTAATTTCTCGATCCAAAGGGTTTTCATTGTCAATAAACTCAAAAAGTTGCTTTGCTACATAAGGTCCAATCATTACTCCTCTTGTCCCTAACCCATTTAATAAATACATATTTTCATGGGTTTTATGCTTACCTACTAAAGGTCTTCTATCTCTTACAGTAGGTCTTATACCTGCTACTTGGTTTATAATTTCAAACGGACAAGAAATCATACTTTTTAATCCGTCTAAAAGTTTCATTTTTGCTTTATCTGTAGTATTATGTGTTAAATCGTATAATTCATAAGTTGCCCCAACTACATACAAATCATTACCTATCGGAATTAAAAACACAGGACCTTTTAGGACAAAATCAATTTTTAATTCTGGAGCGTGAATAGTTAGTAACTCTCCTTTAGTTGGGCTTAAAGGTAAGTCTGTAAAAAATGGATTTTTTGTAACTCCAAAGCCTTCAGAAAAAACAATATGCTTGGCATTGATATTATTGTAGGTTATAGGTTGTTTTTTAACATTTAGGGCATCATAGTTAAACGATTCCTGAATTAAAGCGTTATGAGAGTTTAAAAAAGTTTTATACGATGTAATGAGCTTACTTACATCTATACGGCCAGTGTGTAATACTTTACCAAAACCGTAATCTGCTTTTATTCCAGCATTTTCATTTGCAATAATAGCACTCGATAGGTAAGTCTTCAATTTTGGTTTATCTGTAGCTATAAACCAATTGTTCTGCTCCTCGATTGAAGCAAACTTTCTATATACTGGAATCTTATAGTCTAAGGTAACTTTTAAAAGCTTTTCTAAATCGCTGTAATGTTGCAAAGCTAAGTTTAGTTGCTCATCACTTTTCCATACTGAAGTAAAGCGTTTTAAAACTACAGGATTATACAATCCTCCTGCCACAACTGATGATTTTTGCGAGCTATCATCAAATACCACAAATGTTTTATTATGTGCTCGTAATTGTTCGCAAAAACTTATTCCTGCTAAACCTAGGCCTACAACTATATAATCTACTTGCATTTTGCGAAGATAAAAAATGGATACCTGTCTTTATATAAATCACAAAAAAAACGCCTACTTTTCAGTAGGCGTTTCCATATAATTTTGAATTTAAATTAGTATGTCCACATATCTAATTCAAAATCTCTAATTTTTGTTTTGATACGTTCGGATTCTAAAAGCTGCATTAATGCATTATCCGAAATATATTCATTTACTTTTCTATCGCCTTGAACATTTTCCTCTTTATAGATATAGCCTTGGAAACGTCTGGAATTTAGTAAATGATCAAACGAGTGTGGTATAGCACTATTAGTATTATTAAAGGCCTTAGATTCATGTAATACTTCTCTAGCATCTGGGAAAAACACCCAAAATAATGGCACTAAGTCAGGGTTTTCATCATCAATAAAGTTAACATCTGGAGCTACTGGAGCAATTCCCAAAAGCCTGTACTTCATTTCAGCATGGCGCTTATCAAAATACCATAATCCTTTCACTCTATATTCAACAATATCAGCAGCAGTAATATCGCGTCTATCGATAAACTCATCAGATAACTCTTCTCCTGCATTTAATTGCTCGATACCATATTCGGTAGTATCAATTTTAGACAAAGCTGCTTCAATATCCTTTAGCGTACGCTTTGTTGTGAAATAAGAATCGTCATAAATGTTTTTAATTTTACCATTTTTAATGCTTTTCATTAAAACATCATACAATGAACGTCTGTTACTACCAATATTGTTGGTGTCGATAGGATAATATAATGGAAAGTTTGCGCGCTCATCAAGGCTTACTCTTTCCCATACCATTTTAGAATAGAGTATATCTCTATCATCAACATACCCATACTCTAATGGTTTATCGTTATCAATAGCTTTTTGTTCTTCTGTTCTTACTCCTATTTCTTCTGGACTTTTAGCATTAAGTATATTAGCTTGTGCAAATACACTTGACACTGTAAAAACAGTTACAACAGTTAATAAAACACTTTTCAAATTCATCTTATTCCTTATTTTATGTGTTATTAGGCTAACCGCTAACGATTAGCCTAATATATTTTAATTTGTAAGCTCAACAAATACTGGAGATACTTTTTTAAGAATCACACTTACGCCACTTGCTTTTGCTTCTATATCAAATATTTGAACACCAGAACCACGCTTCGCTTTACGTAAAGCACTTTTAGCTCTGTCATTTAATTTGTTTCCTCTTACATTAATTGTAGGCTGTCCTGGAACTTTAAATTTAAATCCGCTAACTCTGAGTGGTAATTCAAAATCGAAATCATCAAACTTAGCACCGATAGAAGATTTTTCTAAACTCTGACGTTGCATTTTAATAGCACCATCCTCACCTCTTACAGTTCCTGTTGGCTTTGGTAAATCTTTAATTCTGAATTTAGCATTATCGCTAACTTTTCCACCATCAGGAAGTGTACCTGTTACATTAATAGTAACTTCTCTACCTTTGATAGATGTTGCATCCATAACATATTTACTACCACCACCTCTAGATAATCCTTGAGCACTAGCATTTACTTTGTTATCAGGAATACCAGCAAATGAAATCGTCATAGGGTTTTTAACACCTCTATACACCACATTCATTTTATCAGCAGAAATTGTAGCTGCATTTGGCTTAGCAACAGTTGCAAAAGATGATTTTACTGGAACTTCAATTTCCTCACCACCTTCTCCAAAGATTAATTTACCTTCAATTTTGTGCTCTCCTACTCCACCAGTACCTATTTTAAGCTTTACCTTACCATCTTCAATAGCGTATTGATTTTCTGAAAGTTTTCTTCCATCTAAAGTCAATTCAACTCTCTTTGGCTTAGTAGTAGCATCTTTACGACCTAAAACGATTTGTCCATCAAACTGCTCACCATTGAAATAGGCAGATTTTGAAGTCTCCATTAATGTTGTATAGTTCGTCATAGATAACTGAGCTGCTTGAGTACCTTGTAGCATCGTTGATAAAATTTGAGACTCAGTAGTTTTGATATCAGCTTGCAATTGCGTCATTTTTGTTAATGAAGCCACTAAAGGAAAACCTTTGTAGTGGTAGTCTAACCAATCTACTTTGATACCATCTCTGTTTTTTACCTGATCAGTATTAAACTTTTCATTAACTTCTTTTATTACTGGTGCCATTGCTGGATTATCTCCTAGTACTTCTGCAACACCTTCTCTAAAAGTTTTCATGTGGTTTAAGAAAGCTTGACCTTCTTCCTTTATTTTGTCTCCTTTAAAGAAATTTTGATCTAAATAATCTCCCTTATCCATTACTTCGTAATCTGTAGCATCATCAATTTTAGCTGTCATTTTTCCTTTTAACTCAGATAAATAAGAATCAAAATCATGAGCTAACTTGTCTATTTGACTCGCTTTAGCCTGTAAAGGTTGATACTTCTCTGGTTGATCAGCAGCTTTTTGCTCTAAACTAGCCACAAAGCTTTCATTTCTTGCTTCGGTTGCCTCGTTGGACTCCGTTAATTTTTCGTTCATTAAACCGAACGCTGATAATACTTCTTTTGACATATTTAACGCTAACATCGCGATGAATATTAAATACATCAAGTTTATCATTTTCTGTCTTGGGGTTTCTTTTCCTCCTGCCATGTGTAATTAGGTTTTTGGTTATTAAAAATTTGGGTAACCCCTAATTATTTGTTCATTGCAGATAACATTCCACCATACACACCATTAAGCGACGATAAGTTTGAAGCTAAAGACTCCATTTGTTCTTTTAACTTAGCAGCATTTTCTACAGATTCTTCGTTAATAGAAGCTTGTTTGTTAATGCTTTCTAATTGTACTTTATAAAGGCTATTTAAAGATTCCATTTGTGCTGCTGCTAATGATAACTCTTCGCCATATTTTTGAGTAGCTTGAATAGAATCTACAGTTGGAGAGATCCCTTTGGCTGCACCTTCGAAGTTTTTAATACTCTCACCTAAACTAGCCATTAATTCTCCATCAATTTTAGCTTCTTTAAGTAACTCATCTAATTTTTGAGATAATACACCTTTAGGGTTTTGTGCTTCTTTACTTGAAGCTTGTCCTCCTGCTAATTCAGGATATACTAGAGACCAATCTAATTCATCATCTACAGGTTCGAAGGCTGATAATGCGAAAATAATTGCTTCTGTTACCAGACCTATGGTTAACATTACGTTACCTGTTAAGAATCCGATTTCGAAATGTATAATTTTGAATAATGCTCCAACGATTACAATTGATGCTCCTAATCCGTAGGCCATATTCATAAATTTCTTGCTTGCTTTTGACTTTGCCATAATTTTTGGTTTTTAATTTTAAGTAGACAAACTACTTAAGTAGGTTAAATTAATAGTTATTACTGATTTGATTTAATACGATTTATTTCCCGTTGTTCGTTACGTTTGTCCCCATGTAATCTTGAACGGTTCTGAAACCTATATAACTTCTTGCAGAATCTGCATATTCGTAATCTCGTGAACTTACCTGTAAAAAGTAAGCTACATCTTTCCAAGATCCACCGCGGATAACTTTACGCGTATTATCCGGATCGTTAACGCTTGGATTTATTGTTGATGAGTATTCATAAGATGCTGGATCGTATGAAGCATTTACCCATTCTGAAACATTACCAGCCATGTTATATAAATTATAATCATTTGGCTCATAAGATTTTGCTTCTACTGTATATAATGCTTGATCTGCTGCGTAATCTCCACGTACTGGCTTAAAGTTTGCCATAAAACAACCTCTATCACTTTTTGTGTAAGGTCCTCCCCATGGATAGGTTGCCGCTTGTAAACCACCTCTGGCAGCATATTCCCATTCTGCTTCTGATGGTAATCTAAATCTATTTACCATAGCAGCACCTTTTCTACTCTTTTGGTATGTATTTTTATTTATGGTTCTCCACTCACAAAATGCTTTTGCTTGCTTCCACGTAACTCCTACTACTGGATAATCGCCATAAGCTTCATGCCAGAAATAATCGTTATGCATGGGTTCGTTATATGAATATTGGAAATCTCTAATCCATACTGTTGTATCTGGATAAATTTCTACTTCTTCCTTTTTAATTACCTTACTACGCTTTACGCCTCTGTTTCTAGCTGCTTCTTGGATATCCATATAGCTGTATTGGAACTTGAATTTTTTAACGTCCCAAGTACGTTGCCCATTATAAGATTCTTCTAATGGTAAATACATAGTATCCATTACCTCTGCATAGTACTCATCTAAATACTCCTCAGTATCTAAAACTAAATCTATGTCTTTATTTATTTTTCTACCTTCATATCCTGTAGGTCCCAATCCTGTATAATTCTCGTACATATACTTTTCGTATACAGACATATTTTCAGGATCTGCATCACTAAATGCATATTCTCCAATGGTACCTGCATCTGCTTGAGTTAAACCTACATCATCAGCTAGGATTGCTAATTTCATTCTAAGAATAGAATCTCTTACCCAATGTACAAACTGGCGATACTCACTATTTGTAATTTCGGTTGCATCCATATAAAAGGCTCTAACTGTTACTGTTTTACCTGGAGCATCATTTACCCCAGCAAGATCGTCATCAGCTTTACCCATTATAAATGCACCACCTGGAACAAGCTCCATACCATAAGGCTTTTCTGGATGCCACTTTTTTCCTTGAACTCCTACTAGCTCTCCTCTATCTTTAGAGCCACAACTAGCTAGCAATGTCAATACTGCGGTTAATAAAATAAACTTCTTCATATTCATAGAAAACTGGAGGTTAATTATTATAGCTTCAATTTTGAGAGCGTAAACATATTTATATATTTCCTAAAAAACAACTTTTTATCTAAAAAAATAACATTTCATCGTGAAAATTCAGCATTTCAACGATGAAATTGACCTTTTGACCATGGTTTGTCTATAACACAGAATTCTTCTGAAATGCTTTAAACCAGCGGTTTGGCACTATATCGTTACATGCATCTAAGTAATCTTGATGCGTGCATGGTAATAACGTATGTCTTTTCAATTTATTATTTACTTCGGCTAAAAAAGGAATCTCAACCCACCAACGTCCTGTTTTTGTGCTCTTATAAAACACCAACTCGTGAGATTCTACCATAGTGTAGAATTTTTGATAGCTTCTTTCATCTGCAAAATCATCATCCATTACTCTACAATTAACACCTTCGATAAAATACCATATAATTTGTGCTATAAGCATTGATGTAATTTCGTCGTTATTTGATGACTTATACTCATATATCCCAAAAGAGCTTACTTTATTACTTATTCCTGCATATCTAGATATTGCACAAATCTCTTTCCCATCTAATCCATTAGGAGAATACTTTTGCTTTAAACTTACTTCTGCTCCCTTTACTGCTTTTAAATCAATACTAACTAAATTAGCATCTCTTAGTACGGGTTCTACAATAGTTATATCTTTATTAACTTCCCCTAAGCGGTAAGATTCAAAATATAAACGCTCCATTAAATCTATTTCTTCTTGCGAATTAAAATAGGTTTGGTAGCCTATATTTGAGTAGTTAAATAAGTTGTAAGGTTCGTCTAGTATAATTTTCCCAACGTAACTATTATTTTTTATGGGTTTTGCTGAGTCTCCTAAATCGAACTTACAATCTACATTTACCAAATTTACCATAGGCATCAATGCATCATAAGCACGATAATTCGCATATGTTAAGTCTTGACTGCCTCCTAATAAAACAGGAATTATATTTTTTTTAATGAGAATCTCAATGGTTTCTCTTAGTGCAAAGTATGTATCCTCTACACTCTCTCCTGCATTAATATCGCCTAAATCTGCTATAGTAGTATTCCAACTACCAGGAAATAAAGCGTAAAGTGATTTTCTAATTTCGTCTAATTGAAATATCTCGCCAATATAATCTGCATCATTTCTATTTTCAATGACTCCTAATAAAGCAATTTGGACGCCATCTAGTTCTGGGATGCCATTTTGGCTAGAGTGTATCTGAAGTTTTCTTCCCAGAGCTTGCATCGACAGAAGTTCATTATGAGCTAAAACTTTGTCTGATACCGGGGAAAGAAAATTAAAATTCATGTTTTATGTACTTTTATTTTTTTGCTGCAGTTTTCTTTTTAGTAGTGCGTTTTTTAGTTGCTTTTTTCTTAGGAGCTTTTGTTTCAATATGTGCTTTTGCTTCTTCTAAAGTCATATCGGTCACATCTACCGTTTTTGGCAACTCTACTTTTATTTTACCTTTTATAACATTGTGACGTCCCCATCTTGCTTTTTCTACACGAATGCCTTCATCTTCCCAATGGTGGATAAGCTTATCTTTTTCTTTTTGAATCTTATCTTCAATCAATTCTACTATATCAGTATCAGATAAGTTATCCCAATCGTACTTCTTATTTACATTAATAAACATATTGTTCCATTTTATAAATGGGCCAAAACGTCCTTTACCTTTTTGCACGGGTAAATCTTGATACATATATATAGGCGCATCAGCTTTTTGTTTTTCTTTAATTAAAACAATAGCATCTTCCAACTCTACACTTAAAGGGTCTTGCCCTTTTGGTAACGACACAAATGACTTACCAAATTTTACATACGGTCCATAACGCCCATTATTAACCACTACTTCTTCTCCTTCATAAGTTCCTAAATCTTTTGGCAACTGGAATAAATCCATGGCCTCTTCAAAAGTAATCGTATTTAATTGTTGCTCTGGGCTTAAACTTGCGAACAATGGTTTTTCTTCATCATCTACAGTACCAACTTGTACCATAGGACCAAACTTACCTAAACGTACACTTACTTGTCTTCCTGTTTTAGGATCAGTTCCTAAAATACGTTCTCCAGATTCTCTATCAGCATTTTCTTTTACATCTTCAACTACTGGATGAAACTTCTTGTAAAACGATTGCATCATTTCTGTCCAATCCTCTTTACCTTCGGCTATTTCATCAAAATCTTCTTCAACTTTTGCTGTAAAATTATAATCTAAAATAGCTTCAAAATGATTTACTAAGAAGTCTGTTACAATCATTCCTATATCAGTTGGCACTAATTTACCTTTATCAGAACCTACTTTTTCTGTTAATGTCTTATCTGTAACTGTTCCCTCTTGAAGCTTTAGTTGTGTATACTCTCGTTCTATACCTTCAACAGTTCCTTTTTCAACATAGTTTCTATTTTGAATTGTTGAAATAGTTGGCGCGTAAGTTGATGGACGCCCAATACCTAACTCTTCTAATTTTTTAACCAAAGAGGCTTCGGTATATCTTGCTGGCGGTCTTGTGTAACGTTCTGTTGCTGAAATAAAACTATTTAATAAGGCTTCATTTACTTTTAGAGCAGGTAACATCCCTTCTTGTTCAACATTTTCATCATCAGTACCTTCCAAATACACTTTTAAAAACCCATCAAATTTGATAACCTCTCCATTTGCGGTAAAGGTTTCGTTATGTGTAGATGCATCAATTTTAACATTAGTACGCTCTAATTGAGCATCACTCATTTGAGAAGCAATTGCGCGTTTCCAAATTAAATCATATAAACGGGCCTGATCTCTATCTATATTTACCGAATGTCTTGAAAAATCTGTAGGACGAATAGCTTCGTGAGCTTCTTGCGCACCTTTAGATTTTCCTTTATAATTTCGAGGATTACTATAATTGTCGCCATAAGCCTTCTCAATTTCAGCTTGTGCGCCTTGTCTCGCTTCATCTGATAAGTTTACACTATCAGTTCTCATATAAGTAATTAAACCTGCTTCATATAGGCGTTGTGCCATAGTCATGGTTTTACTTACTGAAAAATATAATTTACGTGATGCTTCCTGTTGAAGCGTTGATGTTGTAAATGGTGCTGCAGGCGATTTTTTAGCTGGTTTCTTTTGAAGATCTGCAACTTTAAAATCTGCTGAAGCATTATTTTGTAAAAACTGATACGCTTCTTCTTTAGTTTTAAAGTTTTTAGGAAGCTTTGCTTTAAATGTTTGTCCATCTTCATTTGAAAACTCAGCGTCTATCCTAAATGAAGCTTCTGGTGTAAAACCTTGAATTTCACGTTCTTTTTCTACAATTAATCTTACAGAAACGGATTGTACTCTACCAGCAGATAGGCCTCCTTTTACTTTTCTCCAAAGAACAGGAGAAAGTTCATAGCCCACTATTCTATCTAATACTCTACGTGCTTGTTGCGCATCTACTAAATCATAGTCTATTCCTCGAGGATTTTCAATAGCTTTTTTTATCGCAGCTTTTGTTATCTCATGAAAAACAATGCGCTTTGTTTTTTCTTTATCTAATTTTAAAGTTTCTGCTAAATGCCATGCTATTGCTTCTCCTTCTCGATCTTCATCACTCGCTAACCAAACCATTTCAGCCTTTTTTGCAAGATCTTTTAGTTTCTTTACAACGTCCTTTTTATCTTTTGATACTTGATATTTTGGTTTAAAATCGCCATTTACATCAACACCTAGTTCTTTAGAAGGAAGGTCGGCAATATGTCCAAAACTAGATTCTACTTTGAAATCTTTACCTAAAAATTTTTCTATAGTTTTCGCCTTTGCAGGTGACTCTACTATTACTAAATTCTTCGCCATACGTCATTTTTTGAAGCTACAAATGTATATGAAAAAAAGTTTATCTGCCTAATTAATCGATATTTTACCTAATCTTAACACAAAAAATAACACTCTATTTTTATGAATACTTAAATACCAAAACCAAATACTAACATACCATAAATATGAGATTTTGATAATGGTGTTTCTTTAGAGTTATAGTTGAATTCAATCTTATAAACCTGATTTCTAATTTTCAAGGCACTACCTACCACCATATTAAAAACATGATTTTCAGCAATTGACGTAAAAGGATCGTTATTTCTAAATGGACTCCCTTGTATTAACGTATTTAGTGCTACATATTTATAACCTCCACCAATAAAACCAAAAAATTCTTTTTTAAATGTTGCATCTAATGCTTGTATTCGATAGGAATTTTGAAAGTCATTAAATTTTCCAAAAAACAAAAACACATTGTTTTGTAGATAAGTGTCTTTACTTCCCAAACTGAGACTGGCACGATTTTGAATATCCAAATTCTTAGATATCTGAAAATTATATATTTTTTTTATCTTGAAATTAAAGAGCCATTTAAAAGCTATTTCATCTTCCCAAGTAGGCTTTTCTATATTCAACAAACCATGAAATGCATTTTGCAATTTTCCTGCTAATGATGCTTCTCCTGTTATTCCTGATTCTAAAGCTAGAAATAAAGCTGAATTTGATTTAATCTTACCCAACTCCAAGCTACCAAACAACCATCCTGCATAAGGACGATCAAAATCATTAGTATCAAAAGAAAAAAGGTTACTGGGGGTATATGTTTCGTTTCCTATTGATATATTGGTTTGCAATTTTTCATTTTTCGTCTTTTTGAATAAAATATTACTATTTACATTTTTCCTGTAGGTAATATGTAAACCATTAGTATAGTACTTGTCTTGAAAAACAAACTTATCGTTGCTTATTCTTATTTCTATTTGCTGATCTTGAGATACTATAACATTACAACCTAATAGACCGAGGACTAAAAAACTCCAGATTTTTAAAATTTGTAGCGTATACAATTAAGTTATAATTAAATATTGATGTAAACATATAGTCGTATTATGACGTGATCATCTTACGATTTTAAATAACAATAAAAAGCTAAACTTGTAAGTTTAGCTTTTTATTTTACTCGTGTATATTAAAATTATTCTCCTGAACCTATTTGCTCGATTTCACTTTTGTCGTCAAAGCCAACAGATTCTTTATAAATCATATATAAAGGAATATAAGAAAAAGAAGAAGTAGCTATAATTCCAATAAAGCACATTAACATACCTACTAACCCCGCTAAAAAACCAGCCACTATCATTAGCCCAAAGGTTATCAACCATTTTTTATTCCCTAATTTAAATCCAGCTTTTACTATTTCTGAAACAGACAAATCTGGGTTAAATGCATATATAACATTTATAATAGAAATAGGCACCACAGCATATATTATTGGAAAAAAACATAACATGTAAGAAATTATAATAATTAAGAATGTTGCAGCTCCTACTTTAATTGTTTTTCCTAAATAAGGTCTTTTAAAAAAATATAGATAATCGTCATTGGCATTTTCATCAGCATCTTTATGCTTACATATTCTAAAAAAAGCTGCTTTAAGACCAACACCTATTATCATTGCAAAAAATGAAAAAACAATCATCATGCCGTAGAATGGTAACATTACAGCAAAGTTTGGCTCCCCTCCATTATTGAATGATTCAGGATCCATAATACCCATTCCTATAAATGGCACATACATTAACAAATAAAACGGCAGCATAAATAACATACTTAAAAGTAAAATTACTAACCCTTGCACCCAAACTTTTTTGAATAGCTCTATAGAATCACTAAAAATAGTTCCAAAATCTAACTCCTTAGCAGTTTCTATCTTGTCTAATAATATATCAATTGTATTCATCTTTTATTATTTTAAAATGAGTCTTCTCTTTGGTTTGTACCAATTAAATCAATTTCGTTACGGTTATCAAACCCTAACACTCCTTTATAGATTAAAAAAACTGGTAAATACATTATACTAACGGTAAGGACCACCCCTACTATGCAAGCTATCGCCCCAAGCATTCCTAATATACCACACACAAACATGGATCCAAAACTAATTAACCACTTTTTATTACCTAATGCAAAGCTTAACTTAATAATTTCTGTTTCACTCAAATCTGGGTTATTAGCAAATATGATAGAAAAATAGGATAAAGGCACAAAAACATATATATAAGGAATTAATAACAGAGCCTGAGCTAATGCCTGTATTAGAGCGTACACGATTCCTAGCATTAATGCCTTAGAAAAATATTCTTTTTTGAAATAATAAAAATAGTCATCATTGTAAGTTTCTCCCTGTACTTCTTGCTTACACATTCTGTAGAATCCTGCCAACATTACAATCATTAATGTGCTAGCTAAAATAGTTTGTGGCAAGCCATACAGTGCACTTTGAGAATAAAATTTTGTTAAGCTATCTATAGTTATGCCTTCCATTAGTATAGAAGGATCTACAGCCAGACCGATAGCTTGAAAAATAAAATTTAAGCATACACCAGCTATCGCTATAATTAATATCACTAAAAACCCTTTTAACCAAACTTTCTTGAACAACTCTATGGCTTCATTTAAAATATCTCCAAAATTTAATTCTGGTGCATTTCTTATTTTATCTCTTAAAACTTCGTATGAATTCATTTAAACAAGTGATTTATTATAGATATCTTTATACAATTATAAACAAAAAAATCTGCCCGAGAGCAGATTTTTCCAACAACATCAGTTTTAGTTTAGTTTAGCGAATAAGCACTAATAAGCGCCACGTTGTTGACTTTATATTCATATTGATATAGTGTATTCTCACCAATCATTATTAAACTATTTTCTAAAGGAATTACATCTTTGGCTTGGGCTTCTTCAAGTGTGTTAACCAAATCTAAATCTACAGGAGTATTTCGTTTAAATAATTTTAAACCAGCTGTTCCATCGCATACATAAAGTATATCATCTTTTATCCCAAGTCCATACGGATTTTCTAATATGTAACGTTTAGCTAAAGTAGGATTAGATTTGTCTGATATATCTATAACTTCAAGTACACTTTCCTGTTGTCCACATAAATTACCTCCTCTCAAAGTTAAATATGCATAATTACCGTCAACTACAACCGGGTCGCATCCCTCCCAATGCACAAACTCTGAAACATATTCTGGTGTAGATGGAGTTTTTAAATCATAAATATACATCCCTTGAGTGCTCCCTAAATACAAATAACCATCAGCAGCAAACATGGTCTCAATATTCCACCCTGCACTTTGCGTAGCCTCTAACACAGGATTTGATAAATTTTGAATATTGAAAATAGACATGCTGTATTGTCCGACAGTATACAAATAGTTATTTACTATTTGAAATCTTGCTAAAGACCCACCTTTACCAACCGCTGCTTCTGCAGATGTATTACTGAAAGCGATATCGTCAATTAATACTCGATCAAAATCTTCTCTTCGTTCCTGTTTTAGATTCCAACCTACGATAACTTGAGTTTCATAATTAAAACCCTCAAAATCAGAAAACTCAGCTTCTTCAGGAATTTGATAATTATATATTTCAAATACATCTTCTAAACGCTCCACTTGTTTTACATCATTAATATTAGAAATATCGAACACTACTAAATCTGTAGCACTATCAGCATATAGATAATCGTTTTTTACAGAAATATCTTCATTACCAGGGATTTCAATATAATTTAATGGTTGGGGAGATACAGGGTTAGAATTATCAATAATATGTACACCTCTATCAGTATCACTTACAAAAATATAATTACCGTAAGTGTATATCTTTCCAGGTTCAGCAATAGGTTGAGGCGCTTTGATTTTAACTGATTTACGAAAATCAGATTTACTCATAACTTCTGGTGTTGCAACCAGTACCAGATCAGAATTACTATCGTTATCACAAGAAAAAAATGTAACAATTAGTAATAGGTTTAAAAAAAATGTAGTTGATTTCACAGTTTATAGTTTGTTTATAGCTTAGTTAAAGTTTAGTATGAATAGTTTACAGATGTTTCCCAACCATCAAGATTCAAAATAATTTCATTACTCCCGCTAATTTGCAACGGCTCTAGATTAAAAGAAATTGTACGTTCAAAAAAGGCAGTACATACCTCAGCATTAAGGAATTCAAATTTCAAAAAACGTTGTTCAGGAGAAGATTCAGCAACAGCTCCAGAATCTACCAAAGCAAAAGACCAAGAATTACCATCGCAACCTGATGCTCCTATTGAAATACTTAAACAATCTCCATCAATACTAACATCTGTAAACTGGAAACTATCAGATTGAATAGTATCATAAGCCGTATTATCTATTACAACTATATCATCACATAAATTATCAATATCATCAACAATATCGTCATCACATTGTGTGCTCAAAAAACAGCACATTACAAAAACTAGGAAACTTATTTTTTTCATTTTTAAAGATTTAGTTAGTATTTTAAAATTGGAAAACCATTTTCACAGACTACAGCAGTGGGTTGCGGAGTGATATCACAAGTTGAAAAAACACTCCACTTTATATTATATTCATTTTCAGCTTGGGTATAAATCTCAACCTTTTCTAAAAACGCCTCAACATCTATAGATTTTGGATAAGCAACATACCCTTGCGGTCCACCGCAAGATTTAGAACCGTATGGTGCAAATGCCCAATCCTCGGCATTTTCACAAGCTATACCATCAATCAATTCATTAATATCATCAAATAAACTCATCAATATTCTATAATCTTGTTCTTGTTCACTAAGCGCCTTAGTTACTACAAGCTCTGTTTCTGTAACTGATATAATACGCCATACATAATTGTTTGGAAAGTGATTTTGTGTTATGGTTATTACATTTTCAGTGAGTTCCCAAGTACCGTTATAATCTGAAAAATGAAGCGGAGGTGTTCCACACCATCCAGAAGAACGTTCAACTAAATTACCTTTAGCTCTAAATGAAATACCATAAGTATTCTCAGGTAAAGAATTTTGTCTTTTAAAAGTGATGTTTTCCTTATCATACTGTACCTCAGACCAGTTTCCTATTAACAAATTAGACGCATCTATTAAATCATCTTCATTCGATTCACACTTCATATTAATACAACAAATTAATATGGTTACAGCAAAGGCTAACTTTTTCATAAGCGTCTTTTGGGTTTAATTTAAAGTTCAATTATTAGATACAGAACTAAACAAATGGTTGCGTGAAAAATTTGAATCAATATTGAAAATACAATGAAAACAGAATGTTTCATTTTAGATTTCTGTCTTTGCAGGAATAACAATTTTTAATACAAACTTCGTTGCTGTACACAAAGAATTATTTTTCAATTTAAATATGACACTTTGTCATAAAATGCATATTAATTGTATCTTTGCACACTTATTGACCCATTGTGGACTCAGGATATTATGGAAAAGATTATAGACGAAAGCAAACAAGGACAATCCTTAATTTTAGACAAAAAAGAAGGCAATACGCGTAAACTTTTTATTGAAAGTTATGGGTGTCAAATGAATTTTAGTGATAGCGAAATTGTGGCTTCTATTTTAAACGAACAAGGCTACAACACTACACAAAATTTAGAAGAAGCCGATTTGGTTTTGGTTAATACCTGCTCTATTCGAGATAAGGCAGAACAAACTGTTAGAAAACGTTTAGAAAAATATAATGCCGTAAAACAAAACCAAAATCCAAGCATGAAAGTTGGTGTTTTAGGGTGTATGGCAGAACGTTTAAAAAGCAAGTTTCTTGAGGAAGAAAAAATTGTAGATTTAGTTGTTGGTCCTGATGCCTACAAAGATTTACCTAATCTTTTAGCTGAAGTCGAAGATGGAAGAGATGCTATTAATGTTATTTTATCTAAAGAAGAGACTTATGGCGACATATCTCCTGTACGTTTAAACACAAACGGTGTAACTGCCTTTGTTTCCATAACAAGAGGTTGTGATAACATGTGTACATTTTGCGTAGTTCCTTTTACTCGTGGGAGAGAGCGCAGTAGAGATCCACAAAGTATTATTGAAGAGGTTAATGATTTGTGGAATAAAGGATACAAAGAAGTAACGCTTTTAGGGCAGAATGTAGACAGTTACCTGTGGTATGGTGGTGGGTTGAAAAAAGATTTTGATAAAGCCAGCGAACTTCAAAAAGCTACAGCTGTGAATTTTGCTATGCTGCTAGATATGTGCGCTATTGCTCAACCAAAAATGCGTTTCCGCTTCTCTACATCTAATCCTCAAGATTTCACTTTGGATGTGATTGAAACTATGGCAAAACATAGAAACATTTGCAATTATATACACTTACCTGTGCAAAGTGGAAGTGACCGAATTCTAAAAGCAATGAATCGTTTACATACACGCAAAGAATATTTCAAATTAATTGATAACATAAAACGATTGATTCCAGATTGTGCTATTAGCCAAGATATGATTGCTGGTTTCCCAACAGAAACAGAAGAAGATCATCAAGATACATTAAGCTTAATGGAATATGTGAAATACGATTTTGGTTTCATGTTTGCATACTCAGAAAGACCGGGCACACTTGCAGAGCGCAAAATGGAAGACGATATTCCCGAAGATATTAAGAAAAGGCGTTTAAATGAAATTATTGCTTTGCAACAAAAGCATAGTTTATTGCGCACACAGGAACATGTTGGAAAAATTGAGGAGGTATTGATCGAGAAGTCTTCGAAGCGTTCTGATGCGCATTGGTCTGGTAGAAACACTCAAAACACTGTAGTTGTTTTTCCAAAAAACAAATATAATATTGGAGATTTTGTAAATGTAAAAATCACAGATTGCACCAGTGCTACCCTAATTGGAGAAGCTGTTGGATATTCAGATAATAATTAAATAAAAGATGACTGAATTTAACTTTAACAACAAAACATTTTCTTTAATTGAAAACTCAGAAAATGGACAGGTTAATTCTGAAACACTATTTAAATATAAACAACAAGGCAATCTAATTACTGCTGATTATTCTGGAGGAAGTGTTATTTACGGAAAAATAGTTGGTAAGCTAAACAAAGATAAAATAGAGATGCTTTACCAATGTTTAACTTCAGACGAAGAATTAAGAGCAGGAAAAGCAATTGCAACGATTAGTTTAACAAAAGAGCATAAAATTAAACTGAAGTTACATTGGGAGTGGCTTAATGATAAAAACGAAAAAGGAACTTCAGAATATATAGAAAACTAAATGGAATCAGTACAAGCCATAAAACAACGCTTTGGTATTATTGGTAATACACTATCGTTAAACCGTGCTTTAGAAAAGGCGATTCGTGTATCTCCAACGGATATTTCAGTTTTGGTAACTGGAGAAAGTGGTGTTGGAAAAGAAAGTATTCCTAAAATCATACATCAATTATCACATAGAAAACACAATAAATATATTGCTGTGAACTGTGGTGCCATTCCAGAAGGCACTATAGATAGTGAACTTTTTGGGCATGAAAAAGGTGCTTTTACAGGAGCAACTTCTACACGTAGTGGATATTTTGAAGTAGCTGATGGTGGGACTATTTTTTTAGATGAAGTTGGAGAATTACCACTTACCACACAAGTACGTTTATTACGTGTTTTAGAAAATGGCGAGTTCATTAAAGTAGGCTCCAGTAAAGTACAAAAAACCAACGTTCGTATAGTTGCAGCTACAAACGTTAATATGTTTGAAGCTATCGAAAAGGAAAAGTTTCGCGAAGATTTATACTATCGTTTAAGTACCGTTGAAATTAACTTGCCACCGCTTCGAGAACGCCAAGATGACATCCATTTACTATTTAGAAAATTCGCCAGTGATTTTGCATTAAAATATAAAATGCCTACTGTAAAACTTACCGATAATGCAGTTCAATTGCTTCTAAAACATAGATGGGGAGGAAACATTAGGCAGTTGCGTAATGTTGCCGAACAAATATCTGTTCTTGAGCAAAACCGAACAGTTTCAGCTGAAGTTTTAAGAGGCTATTTACCTGCCTCAGGCACTCCAAATTTACCTGCAGTTGTAAAGTCTTCTAAAAGCGAAAGTGATTTTAGTAGCGAAAGAGAGATTCTTTACAAAGTACTGTTTGATATGAAAAGTGACTTAAATGATTTAAAGAAACTCACTATGGAGCTCATGAAAAATGGTAACTCCAAAGATGTAGAAAAAGAAAACGAGCATTTAATTCAGAAAATTTATGGAGACGATAATGAGGATGCTACTGATTTTTCTTTTGAAGAAGAAGAAAACATAGTAGAAAACCCTGAAGTTTTATCTATTCCAGAACATATCAACGAAGTATCTACTGGAGATAAATACCATTTCGCCGAAGAAATCGAAGAAGAAGAGACTTTGTCTTTACAAGACAAAGAATTAGAATTAATAAAAAAATCATTGGAGCGACATAACGGAAAACGTAAATTAGCCGCTGCTGAATTAGGTATAAGTGAAAGAACACTATACCGAAAAATTAAGCAATACGATCTTTAAACTAAACTATAAGTCGCAATATTAAATTAGCAACAATATTAAAAATTCTACGTTAGGAATTAAATGAAATACATAAAATACATATACATTTTAGGACTACTTGTTTTAGTTTCTAATTGTGGGTTCTATTCGTTTACGGGAGCTTCAATATCTCCAGACACTAAAACATTTCAAGTAAATCGTTTTGAAAATAATTCGCTTTTAGTTGAACCCGGTTTAGAGGTAACTTTTAGAAATACCATGATTGCCATTTTGGAAAATCAAACCAACTTAAACAATGTAAACTCCAATGGAGATATTGTTTATGAGGGAGAGATTACAGAATACCGTATCTCTCCTACTACAGCTACAGCTCAAAATACAGCTGCACAAAACAGGTTAACTATAAGTGTAAAAGTGCACTTTTATGATAAAAACGATCCTGAAGCAGAATTTGATCAAAGATTCTCATTTTTTCACGATTATGAAGGAACCGCTCAATTATCAGGGGCTGTTAAGGACACTGCTATAGAAGAAATTTTTGAGCGTATAACACAAGATATTTTTAATGCCTCTTTGGCAAAATGGTAAACACACTTTGAATAGTCACGATTTTACATCATTATTACAAAACCCTCAAAACATAAATCCTCAAAAAACCGAGGCACTTAGGACTATTATTCAACAACACCCCTATTTTCAATCTGCAAAAGCATTACACCTTAAAGGCTTAAAACATCAAGAAAGCACTGATTACAACCAAGCCTTAAAGACAACTGCAGCTTACACTACAGATAGAAGTATCCTTTTTGACTTTATTACATCAGATGTTTTTATTCAGAATGAAATATCAAAAATAATCAAACAAAATACCATTTATTTGAATGACATTAATGTAAATGCTGATGATATTTCTTTAGATAAAAGTCAACAAATTGCTCATAACCTTAAACAGCAAATTAAAGAAACCTCTGGTGTTTTAGACCCTGAATTATTTCAACCTAAAGACCCCTCAGCAGTAAGAACCATTAACTTTAAGTTAGATGAATCTGAAGCTATTGAAAGTACTACTGAAGCCTCTAATATTGAAGAAGCATCAGCCGAAGACATTTTAAAATTAGGTAAGCCCTTACAATTTGATAGGCGTGAAACACATTCCTTTAATGAATGGTTAAAACTAACGCGAATAAAACCAATTAAAAGAAATGAGGCTTCTGAAAAAATGACTTCAAAAGAAAAAACATCAACCCAAACGCATGATAAGTCAAAACAAAGTGAAATTATAGATAGATTTATCGCGGAAAATCCTAAAATAACACCAGCTAAAGCGCCAGTCTCAAAAGAAAACTTAGCAAAGGCAAGAACAAAGCAGTCTGAAACCTTAATGACTGAGACTTTAGCAAGGATTTACCTAGAGCAAAAAAACTACAAAAAAGCAATTCAATCTTACAAAATTTTAAGTTTGAAATATCCAGAAAAAAGTAGTTTCTTTGCAAACCAAATTAAGGCAATACAACAATTACAAGAATATAATAAATAAAAAATAATGGGTACGTTTACAATATTTTTAATCCTTATCGTAGTTGTAGCATTTTTGCTTGTAGTAGTAATTATGGTACAAAACCCTAAAGGTGGTGGCTTATCTTCATCTTTTGGTGGCGGTGGCACACAGCAACTTGGTGGCGTTAAAAAAACCACAGACTTTTTAGATAAAAGCACATGGACTTTAGCAACAGTACTTTTGGTATTAATCTTAGTATCAAATATTACAATTGGTGGTGGGAATGCAACAGCAGATTCTAAAGCTCTAGATACTGATGCGCAAACTACGCAACCTTTACCAGATGCAGTACCAGACACGCAACCATTACCTACAGGTAGTGATAATTCTGGAACAACAGACACAAATCCATAGTAAGATCACAATCTGTAAAATATAAAACAAAAGTCAACTTATATTATATAAGTTGGCTTTTTTTAATGAATTTAATTTGGACATTACCAAACTTAGCCGAGGTCTAACCTTCCTATTAGCCGCAGACTACCCTTTACAACTCCTCACTTCGCAACTCTCTGCGAGATTTCCATTGCAATTCCTAATGCAATCTATCCGCCAAAAACAGTAACTGAGCTTAAATTAATAGATCATCTAGCAATACTATCATATCTTTTCTGCAAGTTTGTCAGTTTCCCTGCCATGGCACATTTTTAGCTTAACGCTTAAGCGTTAATATAATAACCTAAATAATAAAATATAAAACAAAATGGGAGTAAACATTAAACCATTAGCAGACAGAGTTCTTATAGAACCTGCCGCAGCTGAAACAAAAACAGCATCAGGAATTATTATTCCAGACAACGCTAAAGAAAAACCTCAAAAGGGAACAGTAGTAGCTGCCGGACCTGGCACTAAAGATGAACCTATTACAGTTAAAGTTGGCGATACCGTTTTATATGGAAAATACGCTGGCACAGAATTAAAACTTGACGGCACAGATTATTTAATGATGCGTGAGAGTGATATTCTTGCAATTGTTTAATTACAAATTCCAAAAACCAAAAAAATAAATTCCAAAAAATCTCATTTAACTAAGCTCCTTCTTTGGAATTTAGAATTTGAACATTGAGATTTTAAATAAAATTTTTAAAAGATGGCAAAAGACATAAAATTTGATATTGAAGCACGCGATGGTTTAAAACGTGGTGTAGATGCATTAGCAAACGCAGTAAAAGTAACTTTAGGTCCTAAAGGACGTAATGTAATTATTTCTAAAAGCTTTGGAGCACCTCAAGTAACAAAAGACGGGGTTTCTGTTGCAAAAGAAATTGAATTGGAAGATGCTCATGAAAACATGGGAGCGCAAATGGTAAAAGAAGTAGCTTCTAAAACTAACGATTTAGCTGGAGATGGTACTACAACGGCTACCGTTTTAGCACAGGCTATCGTAAAAGAAGGCTTAAAAAATGTAGCTTCTGGTGCAAATCCAATGGATTTAAAACGTGGTATTGATAAAGCTGTAGAAGCAATAACAGTTGATCTTGAAAAGCAGGCAAAAAAAGTAGGAAACTCTTCTGAAAAAATAAAGCAAGTAGCTGCTATTTCTGCCAATAATGACGATACTATTGGAGAGCTAATTGCACAAGCTTTTGGAAAAGTTGGTAAAGAAGGAGTAATTACTGTTGAAGAAGCTAAAGGTATGGACACTTATGTTGATGTTGTTGAGGGTATGCAGTTTGACAGGGGATATTTATCACCATATTTCGTTACAGACTCAGATAAAATGATTGCAGATTTAGAAAATCCATACATTTTATTATTCGATAAGAAGATTTCTAACTTACAAGAAATTCTTCCAATTTTAGAACCAGTTGCACAATCTGGTCGTCCTTTATTAATTATTGCAGAAGATGTAGACGGACAAGCTTTAGCTACTTTAGTTGTGAACAAACTACGTGGTGGTTTAAAAATCGCTGCTGTTAAAGCACCAGGTTTTGGAGATAGACGTAAAGCAATGCTTGAAGATATAGCTATTTTAACTGGTGGAACTGTAATTTCTGAAGAAAGAGGATTCACTTTAGAGAATGCTGATTTAAGCATGCTAGGTACTGCTGAGACAGTAACAGTTGACAAAGACAACACAACAATAGTTAATGGTTCTGGAAAAGCTGGAGATATTAAAGCAAGAGTAAATCAAATTAAAGCTCAAATTGAAACTACTACTTCTGATTATGATAGAGAGAAGTTACAAGAGCGTTTAGCAAAATTAGCTGGTGGTGTTGCGGTACTATATGTTGGTGCTGCTTCTGAGGTTGAAATGAAAGAAAAGAAAGATCGTGTTGACGATGCCTTACATGCTACAAGAGCTGCAGTAGAAGAAGGTATTGTTGCTGGTGGTGGTGTTGCTTTAGTAAGAGCAAAATCTATTTTAGCTAAAATTACTACTGATAATTTAGATGAAACTACCGGTGTACAAATTGTAAATAAAGCTATTGAAGCACCTTTAAGAACTATCGTTGAAAATGCTGGTGGAGAAGGTTCTGTAGTTATCAATAAAGTATTAGAAGGTAAGAAAGATTTTGGTTATGATGCTAAATCTGAGGAATATGTAGATATGCTTAAAACAGGAATTATAGATCCTAAAAAAGTAACACGTATTGCTTTAGAAAATGCTGCCTCTGTTGCTGGTATGATTTTAACTACTGAGTGTGCTTTAATTGATATTAAAGAAGATGCACCTGCAATGCCTCCAATGGGTGGCGGCGGAATGCCAGGAATGATGTAATATCAGATCGTTACAGATAAATTAAAAAAACGCTTCCTGTTTGGAAGCGTTTTTTTATTTACCACGTATCACATCTTTATCTTTAAAATAGCCTTTTTCGCCATTAGGTAACTTTGCGATAATCCATTTGCCATCTTCTGAAACTTCAACAACATCAAGTTCTATTCCCCCTGGAAACTCGCCAACTGTTTTAGAAGCTTCATTTGCTTTAGAATATGCCATCTTTCTTTTACTTCTAGACCCTTTAATTTTAATACGCTCTATCAATACATTTTCTCCAGAACTTACAAAAGTATAAGGCTGTATTGCAATCCCTAAAAGACCTAAATAGGCTGTGAGTTCAATATTTTCCTCTGCTCGCCTTAAGCCATTAACATAAGCTTCATTTCCAGAATTCATATTTACTGCTACGCTATACAATTCCTTTGCTTTTTGATAATTACCTACGGCTTCGTTTAACACCCCCATATTAAACACCAATTCAGCATTATATGGATCTACTTCATATATGGCACTGTACATATCGTAAGCTTTATCTATTTCTCTTAGTTTAAGATATTCTGTAGCATCTTTGATGCGCTCCTTAAACTGCTTATTTTTCACCCTTTCAAATGTAAAAGTATATGAATAATAATAAGGTGCTATGTAATTAGCCAATTGATATGCAATACTTTCACAACCAAATTCTGCTAATTTTGCTGGTGCCATCACCGCATCATCCAACGGTCTTGTATTTGACACTGAAGTATCTTTTTTTGATGATCTACCACTAGTTTGCCCAATAATTTCTCCTGTTTCAATAGATAATACTTTCATTCTCGCCTCTACTGATGTGGTTCTCGTTAAATGATACGATATTATTAATTTACCGTCGTCATTTCTATAAGAGCTTCTATCTCGTTCATCCGTACTAGAATAAGACACGTTTCCTGTAATAATAGCATCTACACCTAAATCTTTACCTATAGATACAATTTGCGCATCACTTAATTCTGCAAGTACTATATTTTTATCTTTTAGTAATCGTTGTAACTCCTCTCTTTCTACAATCGAATAAATATCAGTTCTCGCTCCCTCAATAAAACAATTATCACTCTTACCTCTATATTCTTTTAATAAAGCAATAGAAATATAATCTGAAAGCTTACTACCAACATCTATACCTGCATTTTTATATTCGTCTGAACTTATATTTTGGAAATCCAATATTGCTATACGCTGTACGTTACCAATATCTTTTTTGGGTGGACTTAACAAGGAAGTTCTTAATATTGATTTAAAAAGTTGGGCGGATACGTTTTGTGTATTTATACATACCAAAAAAATGAAAATTGACAATTTGAGAGTATTCTTTATGTTCATCGTAATTAATTTTAATATTACACCGAAAGTAATAGTGTTTTAATTACTTTGTATGAGAGAACCCGTAAACAAAAGGTTTTTATTAAATTGATCCCTCTATTTTTAAACCTAGACAGGTAAGTACAAAAGTTATATTTTTATAAACATGAAAAAAATAAATTGGCAATATGCGCTTGGAGAGGTTTTAATAGTAATTGTTGGTATTTCTATAGCATTTAGCATGAATAAATGTGCCGAAAACACAAAAAATGACAAACTGAAGCAGCAATATTTAACGAGTATAAAAAACGATCTTGAAATTGATAAAGTTACACTTGAGACCAACACCGAAGAATTGGGAAGAAAAATAGGTGTACTTCAAAAAGTACTACCTTTGTTTAGTGCTACTAACTCCAATGAAAAAAATGGACTGCGTGAAATTTTCTCTATCATGCAATTAACCGATTTTAATCCTAAAGATATTACCTATCAATCTATGATCAACTCTGGAGATTTTAGCTTGATAGAGGATTTCCAATTAAAAACAGCTATAGAAACACACTACTCTGATTATAAAACTATTTTAAAAGACTACGAGCGTCAGGAAATTATTCATAAAGAATACTTTGGCGATTATTTCATACATAACATGGATTATGATGCAATGCGTCGTGGGGAATTAGGCTTTATGGATGAAAAACTACTTAAAAATATCCTACAAAGTATGAGAGGCGCTTTTATTATTAAACAGAAGGCAAGTGAACGTGGTATAAAAAGCTGTGATAGTTTAATTAAACTAATTTCTTCTGAATTAGCTTCCCCTTAAAATTTTTTCCATTTTTCGACCCTTGGCCAATTCATCTATCAGTTTATCCAAATAACGGCATTGCTTTGTTAATGTATTATCAATTTCTTCAATACGATAACCACAAATAACACCCTTGATTAATTCAGCATTAGGATTAACTTCCGCTTCGTTAAAGAACTCCTCAAAAGTTACTTTTCGGTCTATCATATCTTTAATTTTTGCATCATCAAAACCCGTCAACCATGTAATTACCGTATGTAACTCTTCTTTTGTTCTGCCTTTTTTCTCAACTTTATTAACGTAGTGTGGATAGACTGAAAAAAATTTCATTGTCCTAACGCGTTCGTTGTGCTCTGGTGTAGTTTTCATATTTTAAAGTATTAGCAAGATTTAATTATACCATACTGCATAGCCTTTTCGTCTTAATTCCAAGGCTAGGGTTTCTTCCATTTTTAATGCTTCAACCTTTGAAAGAATAGGATTTATGTGATTGTACAAACTTGGCCTTAAATAAGACCCATATTTTTCAACAATACTAGCCGATATTTTATACCCTTTTTTATTTCTATAACCTGTTTTATGTTGAAGAAATCGCTCTTTAGGTGTTTTGCTGGTCATACCAACATATAAACATTCCAATACGCCATTAAATTGAGGGTTAGCAGCTCTAAATTTAGCATTTTCTGAAAAAACACGCTTCTTTAGTTCTATAACATAAATACAATATTTGGTCTTAGGCATATTAAAAAACTATCACTATAATTAAGACTTAGTGTTTTCCTCATGAGCTTCTTTAATATCTTCATCCCGATATTTACAGCATGGGTGTACTTTTGCATAAGCTTCATCTGTTGCTCTTTCATTTTTAACATCATGCCCTACAGCCAATACTTGCGCTTTAATTGAAGTGGTATCCGTTTTACGTTCATCAAAAATTAATTTTAACTCATGTGTATCCACATCCCATTGCGCATATTTTACACCTTTGGTATTTAAGCATGTCTTCTCTATTCTAGCTTTGCACATACCACAAACACCATCTACCTCCATGGAAGCTTTAGCGTTTTTATTTTGTGCATAAGTTGTTGTTGCTATTAGTAATATTGCTATTGTAATAATGTTTTTCATTTTTAGTCTTTTTTATCATTCCTACGAAAGCAGGAATCTTATTTTACATTTAACTTTATCCTGAGTGAACTTCCCTCCTTTTGCGGGAATAATATACTCTATTTTATTCTATATCGTAACCCCGCATAATACATACTTCCAAAAATTGGACCATACACAAAAGTGGAATCAAAATTCTCACTAAAAGGATTATCTGCTGCTAAAATTGGATTGGACTGTCTTACGTTAGTAACATTTTCTCCACCTAAATATACCTCAAATTTAGGAGAGAACACTTTCGTTATTTGCGTGTTTAAAGTTGCTACCATTGGTGTTCGTTCTGGTAATTGAAATTCCACGGGGTTACTTGCTGTTGATGCATAGCGTTGATCTCCCAACCAATTATAAGTAACATCAAATTTCCAACGACTTCTTGCTCCTTCTTCACGATTTGTAACATACCCTAAATTAGCAAACACACGATGTTTGGGAGTTAATGATCTTTCTAATCGCCCTGCATTATAGTCTGTTTGTACATCATAAAATTTGTAAGCAGTTCTAAAGTCTAAACCTTCAAAGGCATTATAATTTAATTCTACCTGAAAGCTATTAGCAAAACTTTTTCCTTCTAGATTATAAAAATTAATTTCCTGAGGGTTTTCCCAATCTACTACAACTTGATTTGTGAAATCTGTTTTATAAAAATCTAAAGTAATATCGGCTTTTCTTCCAAAAAGATTAAATCCTTGTAAATAGGACACGCCATAATTCCAGGCAATTTCGGGATCCAAACCATAAATATTACCCCTAGAGTTTAAAATATTGATCTGTCGTGATGTTGAGAATAATTGTTGATTTTCGGTGAAAATATTAGCACTACGCTTGCCTCTTCCAAAAGATGCTCTAAATGCAGATTTACTCCAAGGTGAATATCTTAGATGTAAACGTGGAGTAATGAATGTTCCTAATAAATTATGATGATCAATACGAAATCCTGCTGTAAGATTCAGTAGCTCTAAATTATCGTAACTATACTCAAAAAATGCTCCAACTGAGTTTTCGGTTCTTGTATAATTTGTAGTATTTACCAATTCGTCATAGTCATCATACGTATAGCTTAGCCCTGTTTTTATTTTATTTCTGGAATCGCTAATTATAGAGTTATATATCGCATTTGCATATAGACTATTATGCTGAATATCATAAATGTTCAACCCAAAATAAGAATCTTGTTTATGACTGCTAAATGCTGTTTGCACTCCTAAACTTTGCCATGGTACTTCTGGATTTACATAACCAAATTTAGCCGAAACCTCATACCGTTTGGTTTTAATTTCACTGCCCCAGGCATTGGTAGTTAATTTATCTGTTTCTGGATTAAAATCTAACTGACCCGATTGTTTCTCATCATCTAAATACTTCAAATTAATAAAACTCACAAAACCTTTTTGAGTATCGGTATATTGCCAACGGTTCATAAAATTTATTTGATTAAATAATGGCATATCTAAAAACCCATCGTCATTTACATCATGCTTCTTTTGGTGTGTATTACCGTGAATGTATAATCCAGTATGCCATCTGTTACTCACTTTTGTATTGATATGGGTATTTAGTTCTAAACGTTCACTTGTTGCCCAATACAAATTCACAAATAACTTATCATCTATTGAAGGCTTTACTAACTCTGTATTAATTTGCCCTGCAATACTTTCAAACCCATTAACCACACTCCCTGCGCCTTTGGTAATTTGAATACTTTCTACCCAAGTTCCAGGAATAAAACTTAGTCCATAAGCTTGGGATGCACCTCTTATGGATGGAATATTTTCTGTTGCAATTAAAATATACGGACTTGTTAACCCTAACATCTTAATTTGCCGAGTCCCTGAAATGGCATCGGCAAAATTTACATCAATAGAGGGATTGGTTTCAAAACTTTCTGATAAATTACAGCATGCTGCTTTTAACAACTCTTCACTGCTTACCGTAATAACATTTTGTGATTTCAAATACGATTTTGCTGTGGTTTGTTTTCTTGAAGTTACAACTACTTCATCTAAATCGTCTGTAGATTTTAACCAGTGTTGTATAAATTTTGGTGTATTAATTGTGAGTGTATCTGTTTTAAAACCAACATAACTAATCACTAGTTTTCTATAGGATGGTTTATACGAAATTGTAAAATTTCCATCGATATCAGTAACTGTTCCAACTTCTGTGTTTAACCAAAACACATTAGCTCCTGCTAAACCTATATGCGTATTAGTATCGTTTGCTTCCATAACAACCCCGCTTATCTTGTCTTGCGAAAAACAAACAACTGTAAGCATCATCAATATATATACAATGCTTCTCATTTATCCATTTATTTGAATTAACATGATAATTGCCATGACAATCATGATACTATTCTCGATAAATGTGGCTTTTGTCATAGGTAATTTTAATGCGATTCCTAGGCACGCACATTGCATTGACTTTTTATCTAGTAGTGTTTTTGCTACCCCTATAGTAGTGATTCCCAAAATTACCAACGTGATAACCAAAGCTATAGGGATTTCAATTCGCATTAAAAATAGTAGCGCAAGTGCCACCTCTACAAAAGGGTATAACCATGCGTATATTGGCACTGCTTTTGCCAAAGGATCATACATCCTGAATGATTTGGGAAAGCCTTTTAAATCTAATAGCTTAAAAAAGCTAAAAACAATATAGAATAGGCCCATAAAATCTAACATAAAGCCATTAGTATCCCATGGATTTCTATTAAGTAATATAGAAGCTATTGTGATATAACCAAAAATTAAAAACAATGGAAATAATTGTTTTAATTCTGATGTGTCTTCTGTTGTAATAGCAGAAGAATTTGCAAAACTATTTTGCTCTGAAATTGAATATTTATTAGGAAGTACTTCTTGTAACTGCTGAGTTGAAATGTGTTTTGACATTTGGATAGTTGCCTCTGCAGATTCTAAATTTACCATAGCATTTTCTACTTCTGGAATTGCATTTAGCTTTTCTTCTACAGAGGTTCTGCATCCATTACAGGTCATTCCTGTAACTGTATATTTATATTTCATTTTGATTTTAATATTTGAAATAACTAATTCGTCTTTTCATTCCTGAAAAAGCAGGAATCTAAAATTCACTTACCATGTAATGGTAAGGTTCCTACTTTCGCAGGAATGACAGAATTACTTAAAAATCAAATTAAAAACACCTCATCTAAAACCTGAATGTCGTAGACAAGATTGGGAGGAGAATAGTCCTTATGAGAAATGGTTTCTTTAGGTAAACTTTTAAAACCATTGATATATGTGTATGTAAAGGCTACCAAGAATTGCTGCTGCTTAATATCTAATTCTTCAAAGGAAGCTTGTTTTAATTCATCCTGACCTTCAACTACATCAATCTCATCATCACAGCAAGACTTTTGCTGCATTACATCTGCACTTTCCATACCACAGGATTTTGCTTCAGAAAAAACCGCAACATCTATTAGAGTATCTCCACAATAATGCTTTTCTATAGTAAAAGACACAGTAGAAAACAACACTAACAATGCTAGGGTAACAGAAAATATTTTATGTAACAATTGATGTATCACATTACAAAATTACAAAAATTGAATTTTAAGTATTAGTATTTATCAAATGATTAACAAACAAACAGTAATGTTGTTGCTGTACATGATGTTTGCAGATAATGCATTAGGGATTGAACGGCATGTTTGAAATCCCCGACGTAGGAGGGATTGAGTAGTGAAAGCCCGACCCCGCTTTTTCGGGGGAATGCCCAAAAAATTAACTTTCTTTTATTTTATGATAATAAAAAGCTGGAAGTAATAGAATTAAAATTATAGGTTGAATTAAAAACCTACGGATATTAAAAAACAGATAATAGTCTTCTTGTTTTGGGTTGGATATAAAAAATAGAAAGAGTACGATTAAAACAACATAGGCAATACCAAAAATAATACTTGAAAACTTTAGGGTACTCGCATCTCTAAATATCACAAACAGTATTCCTAAAGATATAATGCTATTTAAAACATACCTTAATGTTGTAAACGCTACCAATTTAAACACCTCGCGTCTTGGACTATCTAAATACAAATAGTCGTTCTGAAAAAACGTAAGATAAGGATCGTAAAAAAGCGTGTCTTCGAAAAACCGAATTAAAATCAACAATGCAAACAACACTATTAACAATATGTATTTTAACGGTTTAGACATTGTTTTGCTTTAATTTAGAAAACCTATTTACCCAAAACACCCATAATAAAAATACCATACTATAAATTATTGCAGGAAATACTACACTGTGCAATATATCTTCATACTTTGGATAATGGTATAAACCTATTGTTAAAAGCACAATTCTTAACAGATTCACACTATAAATAAGCACACTTCCTGAGAGAATATAAAAGAATGTTGTTTTTAAATTTCCTGAGAATGCTACAACAAAGGATAAAAACAAAATAATTACACTTACCGCATTACATCCCTCAATAACACGTGCCAAGTATTTACCATTTATTAACAATTTCATAGAAGCTTCGTTAGGGTGTGGCAATATTTTAGCATCATACCCTAGTGTATCTAAAACTGCATCGCTTTGCCTTGCTACTAAATTGGTTAAATAATCGGGGTAATAGAGTGAGCCATCAGAAAATTGCAAATAAAATTTATAACACACTGAAAGTATAGTGTATACCAACAAAAATGTAAGAATAAATTTTATAACCGACTTGTATTTTACAAATAGTGCTTTCAAGTAATTATTAGTATAAACTCCGAAATTACATCTTTTTAGATACTTTTACCAAAACTTTTGAAATCATGCCTTTTAAAAATCTAAAACCACAAGTTGAGACTATTATTTCTAATACTGAAAAAACTGTTGATGAACGTTTACTAAGTGTTTGTGAATTACTGGAAACCAATATTGATTACTACAACTGGGTGGGGTTTTATTTTAGAAACGGCGATAAGGAAGAATTAAAATTAGGGCCTTATGTTGGGGCTCCTACAGACCATACAATTATTCCCTTTGGGAAAGGTATTTGCGGACAAGTTGCTGTAAGTAATGAAAACTTTGTTGTGCCTGATGTGTCTGCCCAAGACAATTACATTGCATGTAGTATTACTGTAAAGTCTGAAATTGTAATTCCAATTTTTGTAAATGGAGAAAATGTTGGGCAGATTGATATTGATTCTAACACTCCTGATCCTTTTTCTGAAGCTGACGAACGGTTTTTGGAGTTTGTTTGTAAGAAAGTCTCTGAAATACTTTCTTAAAATTCCAATTTTCAGAAACTAAATTCCAAAATTATTAGAGTGCCGTTTTGCAATTTTTGTTCTCTGTTAACAACTTCTCGCTTTCGTTAAAAAAATGCCCTCTTTTTCAAACAAATAGAGATTGCATTTCTTAAGGAAATAGCTACTTTTGCATTTTGATTTAAAACATAAACTTTTTAACCAAACCACAACAGTACTGTTCTCTTTTTCAAAGAAATAGAACTTTAAGAATCTCTAAGCAATGAGCAACGAAAAAACAATTAAATCTGCATTAATCTCGGTTTTTAGTAAAGACGGATTAGCACCAATCGTAAAAGAGTTAGACAAACAAGGTGTTACCATTTATTCTACAGGAGGTACAGAAACTTTTATTAACGATTTAGGAATTAATGTAGTACCCGTAGAGGATGTTACTTCTTATCCCTCTATTTTGGGAGGTCGTGTAAAAACATTACATCCAAAAGTATTTGGTGGTATTTTAAACCGCCAAAACCATGATGGAGATGTTGCAGAATTGGCTGAATATGAAATTCCACAAATTGATGTTGTAATTGTTGATTTATATCCTTTTGAAAAAACTGTTGCTTCTGGCGCTAGTAATCAGGACATCATTGAAAAAATAGATATTGGAGGTATTTCCTTAATACGTGCAGCAGCAAAAAATTATGCTGACGTCATTTGTATATCATCTGTTGATGATTACAATGAGTTTTTAGAATTAATTTCTATAAACAACGGTACTATCTCTGAAGAAGACAGAAAACGTTTTGCTGCAAAAGCTTTTAATGTGTCTTCACATTACGATACAGCTATCTTTAATTATTTTAATCAAAATAACAAAGAGACTGTTTTAAAGTTAAGTGAAACTAAAGGCAAGGTTTTACGCTATGGTGAAAACCCACATCAAAAAGGATTTTTCTTTGGAGATTTTGACGAACTATTCACTAAACTTCATGGTAAAGAATTGAGCTACAACAACCTTTTAGATGTTGATGCTGCAGTAAATTTAATGTTAGAATTTAAAAACGATGCGCCTACATTTGCCATCTTAAAACATAATAATGCCTGTGGTTTAGCACAACGTGATACACTTCATAAGGCGTATGTTGATGCTTTAGCCGGGGATCCTGTTTCAGCTTTTGGTGGTGTATTAATTAGCAATACTGAAATTGATGTAGCTACTGCTGAAGAAATCCATAAACTATTCTGTGAAGTAGTAATAGCACCTTCTTTTTCTCCTGAAGCTTTAGAAATACTAAAAGGAAAAAAGAATCGTATTTTATTACAAATTCATGATATAGATATGCCAAAAACAAACGTTCGTAGTTGTTTAAATGGTGTGTTGGTTCAAGATAGAAATACTATTACTGACACTGCTGAAGACTTAAAAACTGTTACTAATATTGCGCCTACTAATGCACAAATAGACGATTTATTATTCGCTTCAAAAATTTGTAAGCATACCAAATCTAATACTATTGTTTTAGCCAAAAACAAGCAATTGTGTGCAAGTGGTACCGGGCAAACTAGTCGTGTAGATGCTTTACAACAGGCTATTCATAAAGCTGGCTCTTTTAATTTTGATTTGAATGGTGCGGTAATGGCTAGTGATGCATTTTTCCCTTTCCCTGATTGTGTAGAAATTGCTGATAATGCAGGAATAAATGCTGTGATTCAGCCTGGTGGTTCTATTAAAGACCAGTTAAGTATTGATTATTGCAACGATAATGATATAGCTATGGTAATGACAGGTACGCGTCATTTTAAGCATTAAAAAGAGATAATTAATCTTATTTAAAAAGAGCACTCTTATTGAGTGCTCTTTTTTTTCGAACCTATACTAATAAATAAACTTATCCCTTAATTAAGTTTATCAATAAAAGACAATTATAAAACGTTTAGTGTGGGCATGCCTTAACCTATATATGATTCGAACTGTGATTAAACAGAGGTTAATATAACTAGTCTATAAATTAAAATGCTTAACTGAACAACTACTGCTATCATCAAAAAATAAAGTAAATAATTTGTTTTAATTTTTCCTGTTTCTTCCATATTATTTGTATCTTTCTTTCTATGCTTCTCCTTTGAACACATATACTACTTAATCCCTTTCTTATTCTGGGGTAAATATAAATGTGATACTAAACTATTTTAGAAAAAATGACATGAAACGGAAAATCTGTTGTATGAAACAAGAATAGTTTGTAATGAAATTTTTCATTTATTTTAAACAGGTTGTACAACAGTAAGAAATAGCTTTCTACCTAAGCGTTGTTAGTCTTTTTAAAAGATCTTTATAGGTTTCGCTTAAAGTTACTTTGTGGTTTCCTGAAAGCAAAATAAGGTTATCAGCAGGTATTATTTCTTCAATTTTATTAATATTCACAATGAAGTTACGGTGCGTTCTACAGAAGACATTGTTATCTAACAACTTAAGGAGTTTTGTTAGTGAAATTAAGATGACAAACTTATCTTGCTCCGATATGATGTTACAATACCTTTCTTCCACTTCAATACAAATAATATCTTTTGTATACACCTTTTTAAGTGATTTTCCTTTTTTTATGAAGAGATATTCGTTACTTATAATGGTATCTTCAGCCTCACTTAAGAATACATCTGGCTGTTTATAAAATTTTTCTACTGCCATTTCTAAAGCATACAAAATCTCTAGCTCATTAAACGGCTTTATTAAAAAACTAAAAGGCTGAGTAAGTTTGGCGCGTTCAAATATAGCCCTATCTGTACTGCTCGTTAAAAAAACAAAAGGTATTGATGCGTTTGGTGTTGCATTTATGGTTTCTGCAAATGTGATACCCTCAGGGTTTCCATTTAAAAAAATATCTACTACTGCTATATCGACAGAATTACTATGAAACATTTGTAGTGCATCCGAAAATGTAGTGGCCACACCTACAATATTATAATTATAGGATTTTAATGTTGTAACAAGCGCATTACTTTCGGCAGGTGTATCTTCAATTATTAAGACATTTACCTTATGCATTTGGTGTAGTTTTTGGTAAAGATACGACCATTTTAGTTCCTTTTCCTAATGTGCTTTCTATTGTAAACTTACTATTATTCTTTTTGATGTAAGATTTGCAAAGTTGTAACCCTAAACCTGTACCAATAGTGCCTTCATGTTCTTTTTTAGCAAGTGTCCCTGTATCCTTTTGTAAGGTTTCGAGTGTAGTTTTACTCATACCTAAACCACTATCCTCTACAATTAAATTACAATAGATGCCATTTGGATGTTCTGTATAAATCTTAATACTATCGTTTGCTTCAGAAAACTTTATAGCATTATCCAGTAAGTTTCGCAATACTATTTTAAGTGATTCTTGATCAGCAAACACTTTATCTGTTTTTAAAATTGACATAGAAAAATCAATACCTTTATCTTCCATTATGGCTTTGTAATTATATGCTACTTGCTCTACTATAAAAAACAAGCGTAATGACTCTATATGAAAATAGGATTGTTTAGTTTGTAATAGCGCCCAATGCAATAAATTATCTAACAAGTTATAGGCACCATTTACAATACTACTATTGTTTTGCAGAGCATCTTTAATAGTATCTAAGTTTTTAGTTCCTATATCATCTAACAACTTAGTATTACTCATTTTCAAAGCATTTACTGAGGATCTTAAATCATGACTTACAATTGAAAATAGTTTATCTTTTGCAACATTAAGCTCATCTAAACGGGCCTTTTGAGCAAGAATAATTTTATTAGTTTTATTTTTTTCCTTGTAAAAGTAAAAGGTAACGCCTAACAAAATTAGAAGTGTTACTGCAGAATATAGCAAACTATTGCGTTCCTTGACTTTTGCTTTATTTTCGGCCTCTAACAAGTTCACTTCCTGTTGTTTTTGTTTAACGGCAAATTCCTTTTCAATTTGAGCTACTTCATATATTTTATTTTGATCATTTAAAGAATCTTTCCATTGTTCGTATTCTTTTCTATAAACTAGGGCTTTTTGAAAGTTTTTTCGATTTTCTTCAACTACTGCCATATTCATGGATGTCAACAGTTTTTCATTAAAAGCTTTAATATTTTTAGAAAGACGGTATGCCTTTTCAAAATATGGAATCGCCATGTCGTCTTTATATTGCTCGTAATATAAATTAGCAATATTACCATATGTTAGTATTAAAGCCAAGGTATCTTTTTTTAGCTCCCTGTCTTTTGCACTTTGTAACAAATAAGGCTCTGCTTTATTAAAGTTTTTTAGGTGCAAATAGCATAATCCAATATTTTCGAGTATATCTCCCTTTCTTATAAAAAAATTATTATTAACATCCTTGGGCGATCCTATTAATTCCTTAAAATAAGATATAGCTTTTTCAAATTCATGTTGCTCCAAAGCAATCTGCCCCAAACGCATTTTAACTAATGGATAATACTCAAATTTAGGAGATATTAGTTTAAATTCTCTTTCAGCTTCTTGATATATGCTTTTGCTTAGAAAACTAAACCCTCTAAAGTAATGGCTATAATCAGTTAAATCAATATTTTGCTTAGCTGTATTAAGATAGCGCATGGCGTATACCAATGTAGAATCCCATTCCTCTTCTACAAAAAAAGATGCGGACTTATAAAAGTCTACATCAGATTTATGTTGATTTGCCTTTTTTAGAATTTCAGAACGAAATACATCATTTTGAGTTACTTCTTGAGAAGATAAATAATATCTAAAAAGCAGAAATAGAAGTAATATGCTAAACTTTATGATTCTATTCATAATGAGAGATCAAAAGACAAATATATTTAAAAAAAAACCGCAAGGTTCACTTGCGGTTTTTGTTTCTTTAATAATGAGAGTCTTATTTTCCTTGTACTCCCGTAACTGTTCCTCTAGATGTAACTGGATCACTATCCCATAAAAAGGTTTCTATTTGTACTAAATCAGACGGAGGGTTTTCAACTACAAAATCCACACGATATGCATTAAAAGTTTGGTAACTCTGCTCTGGTGCATCGTAAATAATGAAAAAGTCCAATTGTGTCTCACCAGAATCAGAAATAACAGATTCCTGATTTACAGCAGATAAGTTTGGCGTTTCAGAAGACGCTACAAATACTACTGCACTTACTTGTAAATTCCCCTCAGGGCTAAAACTAACTTGCACAAGCGGTGCTAAAGGTTTTAAACTTGATGAATTATAATCAAATTCAATTTGAGAATTTAAATTTGTGATGCTTATCAAGTTTTGGTTAATAGGTTGTCCTGGTGGTGTAGTTACACTTAAAATTGATGTACTCATGATAAATTGGGGGTTTTAAGTTAATGATTGTAATTATTTTTTGTTTGAAAAATCATCCAATAGTATAAAATAAATCGATTAAATACAAATAAATAGGTTTAAATACTTATTTAAATAAAAAAAAAGAGCATCCGTAAATGCTCTTTTAAATTATATAATTATGATTATTTTAATTTTTAACTACTCTTTTTGTTATACTACTTCCAGAATCCTCATCGGTAATATTTAAAAAATATGTACCGTTAGAAAGCTGACTTAAATCTAACGTCATTCTATTACTTGAGGGTGTAGAAGTCCCTATATGCTGTTTTCCTAAAATATCAAAAACTTTAATATTTAAATTCAGACTATTGTTTCCTTTATAACTAATGGTAACAGAGGAATGAGTAGGGTTTGGATATAACGACACATTAAAATTAGTTTCAAAATCGTTTGTTGATAGTGAGCTACAATCCGTTCCTGTTAATCGTGTTACAGAAATAGCATTTGAAAGATCAAAACATCCACTCAAATCAGACACATAAGTCGCACTTCCTAAACCAATATCTCCTGTGTATCTTAAATACCAGATGTCACATACACCTGTTGGGGCACCCTCTAAACTAAATCCGCCTGCTGGCTGTGTCGCTGGAGTGCCTAAAATCTCTCCCGTGGCTTGATCCGTGATTACCCATGTAGCACTATCGCCTGAACGTGCTACCGAATCATCAAACTCTACAGCTATTAAATCATCGGTACCCTCGCCTACGCAGATCTCTGCCGTGGTATCTGTAGTACCTGAGATTTGGATAGCCCCACCATTTACTGCATTTCTTGATACTGATATTGGGTTAGATAGATCGAAACAGCCACTTAAGTCTGCAACATTCGTTGCGCTACCTAAGCCTATATCCCCTGTATATCTTAAATACCAGATGTCACATACACCTGTTGAGGCACCCTCTAAACTAAAACCGCCTGCTGGTTGTGTAGCTGGAGCACCTAAAATCTCTCCTGTGGCTTGGTCTGTAATTACCCATGTGGCACTATCACCTGAACGTGCTACCGAATCGTCAAACTCTACAGCTATCAAATCATCAGTGCCTTCTCCCACGCAGATCTCTGCCGTGGTATCTGTAGTACCTGCGATTTGGATAGCCCCACCATTTACTGCATTTCTTGATACTGATATTGGGTTGGACAGATCGAAACAGCCAATTAAGTCTGCAACATTCGTTGCGCTGCCTAAACCTATATCGCCTGTATATCTCAAGTACCAGATATCGCAGATTCCTGTTGGTGCGCCTTCTAAACTAAAACCTCCAGCTGGCTGTGTTGCTGGGGCTCCCAAAATATCTCCTGTGGCTTGATCCGTGATTACCCATGTAGCATTATCTCCTGAACGGGCTACCGAATCATCAAACTCTACGGCTATTAAATCATCGGTACCTTCTCCCACACAGATCTCTGCCGTGGTATCTGTAGTGCCTGCAATTTGTATCGCTCCACCGTTTACTGCATTTCTTGATACTGATATTGGGTTGGACAGATCGAAACAGCCACTTAAGTCTGCAACATTCGTTGCGCTACCTAAGCCTATATCCCCTGTATATCTTAAATACCAAATATCACAGATTCCTGTTGGTGCGCCCTCTAAACTAAACCCACCTGCTGGTTGTGTAGCTGGAGCACCTAAAATCTCTCCTGTGGCTTGATCCGTGATTACCCATGTAGCACTATCGCCTGAACGTGCTACCGAATCGTCAAACTCTACAGCTATCAAATCATCAGTGCCTTCTCCCACGCAGATCTCTGCCGTGGTATCTGTAGTACCTGCGATTTGGATAGCCCCACCATTTACTGCATTTCTTGATACTGATATTGGGTTGGACAGATCGAAACAGCCAATTAAGTCTGCAACATTCGTTGCGCTGCCTAAACCTATATCGCCTGTATATCTCAAGTACCAGATATCGCAGATTCCTGTTGGTGCGCCTTCTAAACTAAAACCTCCAGCTGGCTGTGTTGCTGGGGCTCCCAAAATATCTCCTGTGGCTTGATCCGTGATTACCCATGTTGATGATGCACCACTTAGCACTCCGGCATCTACAAACTCTACTTCTATTCCATCTACTACACCTTCGCCTACACAAATCTCGGCTGTAGTGTCTGTAGTTCCAGCGATTTGAATCGCTCCGCCTTCAGCATTACATGCACTCCACGAAGCGGCAGATCCACCGGTTATAGTAGTATAAGGTACATTACCAGAAACAAAATTACTTGCATTATCCCATCTACCAGCAGTTACTGCCTGTGAAACTCGAGGCTGACTACCAGCACCCCACTGTACATAATCAATTAAATCAGTAGGGTTTGATGAACCAAAGTTACTATTACTAAATAAACTTAAACCATCCATGGCATCGTCCATGGTGTATGATAAAGTTACAGTTGCTCCTGCAGCTAACATAGCGCTACCACTTATTGGGGTTAGTGATCCTATTGAAACATAAGTACTGGGACCTAAGCACAATTGATAACCTGTTAGATCTACTAACATAGATCCTGGATTTGTAATAGTTAAAACATCTGATGTTGGGTCTACGTTAGTAAACCTAACATCTTGTGCATTTGCATGAAATAATACGCTTAAAAAGCATATCATCAAAAAGCACGTTTTCATAAATTTCCACACGGGTAATTCTTTTTTCATCTTTTGATTTTTTATTTGTTAATTATTGATTGATAAAACTAACAACCAACAATGATTCAAAATGTTAGCTATCTTACATTTTGAAAATTCAAATGTTAAAATTGACTTTTCTCAGTAAAAAGAGTAATGTATCACTTAGACAAAGCGTATCAATTAGGGAGATATTTTCGATTTTAAATATTTTGATATACTATTAAACTTAAATATTTATGAACTTTTATTACTTTTACGGGATTCGTTTTTAAACCACTTTAAACTTCTAATATCATATGGGATTTTTTGACTTCTTAACCGAAGACATAGCTATTGATTTAGGTACTGCTAATACCTTGATTATTCATAACGACAAAGTAGTTGTGGATGCGCCTTCTATTGTAGCCAGAGACAGGGTTAACAATAAAATTATTGCTGTAGGACAGGAAGCGAGTTTAATGCAAGGAAAAACCCATGAAAACATTAAAACCATTCGTCCTTTAAAAGATGGTGTAATTGCAGACTTTGATGCCTCAGAGCAAATGATAAGTATGTTTATTAAAAACATACCTGCATTAAAAAAGAAATTTTTCACTCCAGCTTTACGCATGGTAATTTGTATTCCTTCTGGAATTACTGAAGTGGAGATGCGTGCTGTAAAAGAAAGTGCTGAACGTGTAAATGGTAAAGAAGTATATTTAATTCACGAGCCTATGGCTGCTGCTATAGGTATTGGTGTAGATATCATGCAACCCAAAGGAAATATGGTAGTTGATATAGGTGGTGGTACTACTGAAATTGCTGTTATTGCACTTGGGGGTATAGTTTGTGATAAATCGGTAAAAATTGCAGGAGATGTGTTTACCAATGATATTGTATACTACATGAGAACTCAGCATAATTTATATGTTGGAGAACGTACTGCTGAAAAAATTAAAATACAAATTGGTGCTGCAACCGAAGATTTAGAATTACCTCCAGAAGATATGAGTGTTCAAGGACGCGACTTATTGACTGGAAAACCAAAACAAGTTTCAATTTCGTTTAGAGAAATTGCAAAAGCACTTGATAAATCAATTTTGAGAATTGAAGATGCAGTAATGGAAACTTTAGGACAAACACCTCCTGAATTAGCCGCAGACATATACAATACAGGTATTTATTTAGCTGGTGGAGGATCCATGCTACGTGGTTTAGATAAACGATTATCGCAAAAAACAGATTTACCTGTTTATATTGCCGAAGACCCTTTACGAGCTGTTGTTAGAGGTACAGGTATTACACTTAAAAACTTACCTAAATATAAAAGTGTATTGATAAAGTAAGCCCTTTTTAAAAATGCTGTAATATGTTTAAGGACGTTATTTTAAAATCCACAAATGCATCTTATGCGTTAGGGATTGCAGCGGCATCCTTTTTTGCATTTTGTAGCAAAAAAGATATAGTGAAAAGCCCGACCACGCCAAAGCGTGGTAACGTCCAAAATACAACCATTAACAATTAGGTTAATAAACCATGCAACAGATTATAAACTTTATAATACGGAACAAAAACTTTTTATTGTTCTTATTGCTTTTTGGTATTGGTCTTATTTTCACAATTCAATCTCACTCTTATCATAAAAGTAGGTTTGTTAATTCTGCTAATTTTTTAAGTGGCGGTGTTTATAATTCAGTAAACAATATTAGTTCTTATTTTGACTTAAGAGCTCAAAATCAATTATTAGCTGAAGAGAATAAACGCTTAAATGAATTATTATTCAATAGTAAAACGGATAATGATTCTACAACAGAGCATATTCCTAATACGCTAAATTACGCCTATACTGCAGCTAATGTTATTCGTAATAATTACAGTTTAACCAATAATTTTTTATTAGTAAATAGAGGCAAAAACGATAGTATTAATGAAGACTTTGGTGTAATTTCTACATTAGGTATTGTTGGGATTATAGATGGTGTTTCCAACAATTACGCGAGGGTAATTTCCATCTTAAATTCTAAAAGCAGTATTAGCGTTACTCTTAAAAAATCAGGACATATTGGTTCTTTAACATGGAATGGTAATTCTCCAAATATTATTCAACTTATTGATGTTGAAAAAATAGCACCTGTTTCAGTAGGCGATACCATTGTTACTTCAGGACAATCCCTAATTTTTCCTAAAAACATACCTGTTGGAACTGTATTAAATTCTAAGCTAGACGCCACTGAAAACTTCTATGAGATAGATGTGAAATTATTTAACGACATGACTAGTATTGAGCATGTTTATATTATTAAAAACACCAATAAAAAAGAGATTGAAACTTTACTAGAAAACACCAATGAATAGTATTATAACTGGACAAAGTATTAGGTTTATTTTACTTGTATTATTTCAGGTAATACTGTTTAATCACATTAATTTTTTAGGTTATATCAATCCATACATTTATATCATCTTTATTATTTTCTATCCTATAAAAAATAACCGTTTGTTATTTCTATTTCTTGCTTTTTTAATAGGATTAACGGTTGATATGTTTTCGGATTCAGGTGGTATTCATGCCTCTGCTTCTGTTTTTATTGCTTATGCAAGACCCGCCTTTTTGAAGTTCTCATTTGGTACTATGTATGAGCATAATAATGTTAAGTTTGATAATACGGACTTTGGAGCAAAACTTACTTATATAGCTCTATTAGCTTTATTACATCACATTATTTTATTTTCCTTAGAAATATTTAGTATTTCTAGGATACTAATGGTATTTCAAAAAACGTTATTCTCAGGTATATTTACTATTTTAATGATTACGTTAATTTCAATCATTTTTAGTCGAAAAAACTAATGAGGCAATTTTTACTTTTCTTATTGGTTATTCTATGTGGCTTTACCTTTATTGGTAGGTTATTTTACCTGCAAATTTATAAAGGACGGTCAAATAGTTTACATGATGACAATGCCATACGAAAAGTTTGGGATTATCCTAAACGCGGTTTTGTTTATGACAGAAATGGAAAACTTCTAGTTGGCAACCAACCTTCTTATGATGTTATGGTTATACCTAGAGAAGTTGGAGAATTTGATATCGATGAATTTTGTAAGCTTTTAAAAATATCACGAGAAACTTACGATAAAAAACTAGACCGCGCTAAACGCTACTCTCCCAGACTAGCTTCTCCTTTTGTCCCGCAACTTTCTAAGCAAGATTACGCAGTACTTCAAGAAAAAATGCGAAAGTTTGAAGGTTTTTATATTCAAAAAAGACCTTTAAGAAAATATGAAACCACTATTGGAGCTAACGTACTAGGAGATATTGGAGAAGTAAACAACAGAGATATAAAGAACGATCCTTACTACCAAATGGGAGATTTAAAAGGAAAAAATGGAGTAGAAGCATCTTACGAAAAAACCTTGAGAGGCGTTAAAGGTATTAAGCGTATTTTAAGAGACAGATTTAACAAAGATATTGGTCCATACAAAGATGGTAAGTTTGATTCCCTGCCAGAACAGGGCAAAGACATAACCATAACTATTGATGCAAACTTACAAGCTTATGGCGAACTGCTAATGGAAAACAAACGTGGTGGTGTAATTGCCCTTGAGCCCTCTTCCGGAGAAATTTTAGCCATGGTAGCTGCACCTACTTACGATCCTAATATCCTAGTGGGTAGAGAGCGTTCAAAAAACTTTACTAAGTTATTACGTGACAAAATTGCTAATCCATTATTTAATAGAAGTATTCAGGGCGTTTACGCACCGGGTTCGCCTTTTAAACTTATGAATGCTTTAATTGCTTTGCAAGAAGATGTTATTACGCCAGATGAAAAAATCACATGTTATGCTGGCTACAAATATGGCAACCGCTTTATGAAATGTCACTGTTATAGAGGAAGACGTAATAATATGATTACTGGCATACAAGAATCTTGCAATGCATACTTTGCAACGACTTATAGACGTATTTTAGACAAATCTGGTAATGCATCTGTAGGTATTGATACTTGGAGCAAACATGCACAAAGTTTTGGGCTTGGTAATTTTTTAAATAATGATTTATATGTAGGCCAAAAAGGACGTATACCAGATAGGGCGTATTATAAACACGTATACCCAAAAACATTTTATTCAACATATACTATCTCTAATGCTATAGGACAAGGAGAAGTAGTTACTACCCCCATACAACTAGCTAATATGACCTGCGCCATTGCCAACAGAGGGTATTATTACACACCACATATTATTAAAAATATTGAGGATGAGACACTGCCAGATAATTTTACAAAGCCAAAATATACTACGATAGACAAAACTCATTTTGAACCCATAATTGAGGGGATGCATGCTGTTTACAAAAACGGAACAGCAAAATTCTTAAACATTAAAGGTATTGACATTTGTGGTAAGACTGGTACAGTAGAAAACTTTGCGATTATCGATAGTGTAAGAACACAACTAACCGACCATTCCATTTTTGTTGCTTTTGCTCCTAAGGAAAATCCCAAGATTGCCATTGCTGTTTTTGTTGAAAATGGTTATTGGGGTAGCCGTTTTGCTGGGAAAGTAGCAAGTTTAATGATTGAAAAACATATTAAAGGACAGATAACGAGAACAGATTTGGAAGAGTGGCTTTTAAAGCATTCATTAGAAAACGAATATGCTAAACCTTATTCAGGAATTCCTTTTAATATTAATGGTAAAACGCAATTGCAAATTATTGAAGAACCAGAGTACTACCGTTTAAAACGTAAGTTAAACCAACTTAACACTACTGCCAACTAATGGTTAGAGAATCAAATAGATATTTTAAATTCGATTGGGTTACTATTATTATTTTTTTACTTTTAGTAGGATTTGGTTGGCTTAACATTTTATCAGCTTCGCATACGGGAACAGATATTAATTATTTTGATTTCACGAAACCCTTTGCTAAACAATTAGCATTTATTTGCTTAACTCTAATATTAATAGTATTGCTCTTAGCTATAGATGCCAAGTTCTATGAACGCTTTGCAAGTATTTTTTATATTATCTCAATGTTATCTCTTGTTGGGCTTTTTCTTTTTGGAAAAAATGTAAATGGTGCTACCTCATGGTACGCTATAGGAAGTTTTACCCTTCAACCTAGTGAATTTGCCAAAGCCGCTACTGCTCTTGCTGTTGCTAAATATATAAGTGATTTAAACACAGATATAAACACACTAAAAGACCAACTTCGTACGTTCCTTATTATACTTATTCCTGCCATTTTAGTTTTGTTACAAAATGATACTGGGAGTACTGTAGTTTATGGTGCTTTCTTTTTTGTATTATACCGTGAAGGTTTACCAAAAACATACCTTATCATTGGTGGTTTGATAGTACTACTCTCTATACTTGCTCTTAAATTTGGTGCATTAGTTACTACTGTTATAGCTACTTTAGTAATGTTATTTCTATATTTTTTTAGCAAACGTAAAGTTTCAATACTTCAAAGTGTATTTGTAATCATTATAAGTGCTTCCTTAAGTTTTGGCTTACAATTTTTTTACAAAAGTATATTAAAGTCACATCAACAAGATAGAATTAGCTTATGGTTAGGCTTAGAAAAAGACCCCGAAAAACTAGAGGCTATGAAACGTACATTTGCCTACAACCTCAACGAATCTGAAAAAGCCATAAGTTCTGGAGGTTTTACAGGTAAAGGTTTTATGGAAGGTACTCGTACTACTGGTAAGTTTGTACCAGAGCAACATACCGATTATATTTTTAGTACCGTAGGCGAGGAATGGGGCTTTTTGGGCACCACCCTTGTTGTGATACTTTTTGTACTACTTATACTAAGAGTTTTGCATTTAGCCGAACTTCAAAAATCACAGTTTAGCCGTGTATATGGTTATGGTGTTGCTTCTATCATTTTTATGCATTTTATGATTAATATTGGTATGGTTATGGGATTAATTCCAACTATAGGTATTCCTCTACCAATGTTTAGTTATGGTGGGTCCGGTTTATGGGCATTCACTATTTTACTATTTATTTTTATTAAATTGGATTCTAATCGGATTAACGAATGGTAGATAACTCGTATTTAATCAACTTATCCAAATGAAAAAAATTATATTTTTTGCATTTAGTATTCTTTTAATTTCTGGTTGTTCTAGCTCTAAATATCTAAAATCCTTTTCTTTTTCATCAGAAGAAAAACAGCTTATTACAAATGGAGATAGTTTAGCGCCAATGCGCGTGTATAAAATATCTAGCACAACAGACTCTTTAGTATTGCGAACTAAAAGCACATATATTAAACCAGACCCCGAAAATATCGTACTTAAAAAATTCGTTAAGCGTTTGTACACCACAGTAAGAGATAGTATGTCTATGGGTGTTGGTATTGCAGCACCGCAAGTTGGTATTTTAAAAAACATTATTTGGGTGCAACGTTTGGATAAGGAGGGTTTACCTTTTGAAGTTTACCTAAACCCCAAAATCATTAATTATTCTACAACAACACAAACGGTAAGGGAAGGATGTCTTTCCATCCCTGATAGGAGCGAAACCCTTAGCAGTCGGTCAGAGAAAATTATCATTGAGTATGATACGATGCAAGGGCAATATAAATCTGAAACCGTTGAGGGATTTACTGCAGTTATTTTTCAACATGAAATCGATCACCTTAATGGGATTTTATATCTAGACCATCTGCAGAAAGAATTAAAAAACTAAAACATACATTCCTATATCGAGGTTTTACCTTCGTTATTATTTGAGGTAATATATAGATTCCTGAGGCAGTTTTTAGCAAAGAGAAATATAAGGAACCAAAATAAAACACCCTTATTTTACGAAATCTTTATTTAATACTCATCTAAACACTTATTTTAATAATTTATATTCATCGCAATAGCATTATTCATGAATATTATTTATCTTTTTTTAAATTTTATTGAAAGACTCTCAAAAACAAAGTATGCAAAATTCATCACTTTTTTCTTCTTATGATTTTTTAAAAGATACTTGGGATGAAATGTTTACCACTAACCAAAAATTGCGCGAACAGTATAATACAATTACTAGTTATTTAAGTAACACATCGGAAGATGAACTGACTAAAAAAGAGGATCTTTCCAAACAACTCTTTATGAACCAAGGTGTTACCTTTACTGTTTACAATGATGAAAAAGGTATTGAGAAAATTTTTCCTTTCGATATTTTACCAAGAATCCTAACCTACAAAGAATGGGAAAAAATTGAAACTGGTATCAAACAACGTATAACCGCTTTAAACCTATTTTTAAAGGATATTTATCATGACCAATATATTTTAAAAGACGGCATAATACCTGTTGATTTGGTGTATTCGTGCCCATATTTTTTACGCGAAATGAAGGGAGTTACACCACCACATGATATTTATGTTCACATTACCGGTGTAGATTTAATAAGAAATAACGACGGCGAATTTTATGTTCTCGAAGATAATTTAAGAACCCCCTCTGGTGTAAGCTATATGTTAGAGAATAGAGAAATTTCTAAACGTATCTTCCCAGGTATTTTACCAAAATGTAACGTTCTTACAGTATCTAACTACCCAAACATACTGTACAAAAAATTAAAAGCTTGTAGTAATCAACCCGACCCGAATGTAGTTTTATTAACTCCTGGAATATACAATTCGGCTTATTACGAGCATACTACACTAGCACGTTTAATGGGCATAGAACTCGTTGAAGGTTCCGATCTAGTGGTTAAAGATCATACAGTTTTTATGAAAACCACATTTGGGTTAAAGCGTATTGATGTGATATACAGACGTGTTGATGACGATTATTTAGATCCATTAGAATTTAATGCCAACAGTATCTTAGGCGTAGCTGGTATTATGTCTGCTTACAGAAAAGGCAACGTTACCATAGTTAATGCACCGGGAACAGGAATAGCAGACGATAAAGCGGTTTATACATTTGTTCCTGATATGATTCGCTACTATTTGAATGAAGAGCCTATTTTAAAGAATATTGAAACTTACCAATTGGGGAAACCTGAAGATTTAGAATATGTAAAAAATAATATTTCTAAAATGGTAATCAAAAAAACAGATGGTAGTGGCGGGTATGGCATGCTTATGGGGCACGAAGCCAATAAAAAAGATATCGAAGCTTATTTTAAAACCGTAGATAAAAACCCTGCTGCATATATAGCCCAACCCATCTTAAAACTTTCTACTGCTCCCTGTTTTATAGATGGAAAATTATCGCCTAGGTGTGTAGATTTAAGGCCATTTGCCATCTATGGTCCAGATGGAATTGAAATATGCCCCGGTGGCCTAACACGTGTTGCATTAAAAAAAGGTTCATTAGTTGTAAATAGTTCTCAAGGTGGAGGCAGTAAAGACACATGGGTAATAAAATAAATTTATGTTAAGCAGAGTAGCAAATAACTTAATGTGGATGAATCGCTATATGGAGCGCGGGTATAGTATTTTAAGGCTACTTAAAGTAAATTTTTCTGCAAACCAAGATTCTCCAGAACTATTCTCTTGGACACCTATTATCAAAAATTATGCTGGACCAGATAGCACATTTCAAACAGAAAACGCTGTAGAATGTATTGACTTTATGGTTTTTAATATTGATAACCCTAATTCTATTATAAATCTGGTTACAAAGTCAAGAGAAAATGCCAGAAGTGCTCAAGAACACATACCAAGGGAATTGTGGTTAGGCATTAACAGCTACTTCTTGTACTTAAAAGACAGTAATTTACCAGAAAAATTAAAACAACAAGACCCCGTTGTATTTCTAGACAGATTGTTAAATTATCAGTTGTTACATTATGGTAATATTGATATTACGCAGGAGAGAGGAGCAGCATACTATTTTATGAACGTAGGTAAGTTTTTAGAACGCGTTATTCAAATTTCTGATTTTACATCTATGAAACTTGTGCAAATTGCAAAAACATCTGACAGTTTAGAGCGCAGTTTCCATTGGAAAAACTTACTTCTATCTGTGGGAGCTTATCAATTGTTTCTTAAGAAATACAAGTCATCCCTTCAGGAAGATCATGTAATACGTGTTATTTTTCAAGAACAATTATTTCCAAAATCGCTGTACTACTGTGTTAACAAATTAAGTAGACATATTAATTTACTTATAAGAACCAATGAACTCGTAAAAAACGATTTAGAATTTTTGCTTGGTAAACTAGAAAGCACCATAAAGTACACTACTATTGAAAACATAAACGAGCAAGGGTTAGAGAATTTTATTGAAAACATAAAACAAGATATTAGAAACATCTCCATGAGTATTAATAACGTATATTTCTCCACTAAAAGTTAATACTTGTATGTCGTTATACTATATAAAACATATTACAAAATACACGTACAGTGGCGATGTAATTGATGGTGCTAACCAAATACGTTTATACCCTTTTAACAATGAATTTCAAAAGGTAACGTACCAAAAAATTCTAATAAACGGGAATCCAAATATTCACGTCCACCAAGATTTCTATTCTAATGCTGTTGGGTCATTTATGCTAGTTGAACCACATAATTTTTTATCAATAGAATCTGAAATTGAGGTTATTACATCTCCTATTATCTTTCCAGAAGATAATGCGGCACCAAACAAACAGTGGGAATTTTTGAAGTCCTTAAAAAATGACTCTCAATTTATAGACTATTTAAAGTATATCTCTTTTGATGGTACTCCTGAAATTTTTGAGATGATTAATGAAAAGCATCTTTCTGAAATTACCCCCTACAAAATTGCTTTAGAATTTTGTGAGTTCATCTATACCAATTTTAAATACATACAAGGTATCACTAATGTAGATTCTAAGTTAGATTTAGTATGGGAATTAAAGGCAGGAGTATGTCAAGACTTTACCAATATATTATTGCAGATGATACGTATGTTAGGCATTCCTGCGAGATACGTTAGTGGCTATATATGTCCTGGAGATTCTAAAACACGCGGTGAGGGTGCTACCCATGCATGGATAGAGGTTTATATTCCCTTTTACGGTTGGTTAGGTTTAGACCCTACTAATAATCTAGTAGCATCAGAGCATCATGTAAAACTAGCAGTAGGAAAAAATTATAAAGATTGCGCACCAGTTAAAGGTGTTTATAAAGGACACGTTACGGATAGTCTTTTTGTAAAAGTACATGTAAGCAACACTAAAAATTATAATGATATTGCTGTTACATCTACTGATGCAGAAAAATCAAAAACTACTGAAAAGAAGATTACCATTAACAGCTATCGACGAAATTTAGAGTTCATCCAACAGCAACAACAGCAGCAGTAGTATTTTTTTTGATATTGGTAATTATTTCGAAGAAAAATAAGTGGACAAAAAACACTCTATTTCTTCCTATCAATTACATAATTTACCATCAATTCTAGTGAATCTTTGTATTCTGATTCTGGATAGTCTTCAAGCATTAGTAGTGCTTTTTGCTGAAATGCTTTCATTTTAGATATCGCATAATCTAACCCTCCACTATCTTTCACATAAGTAATAACTTCCTTGACCCTCTTAGCATTTTTATTATGGTTTTTAACAGAGTTAATTAGCCATTTTTTATCTTTTTTATCTGCATGGTTTATAGCATAAATTAAAGGTAACGTCATTTTTTGTTCCTTAATATCTATGCCTGTAGGCTTTCCTATTTGGGTCTCGCCATAATCGAACAAATCATCTTTAATTTGAAATGCCATCCCTATTAACTCTCCAAATTTACGCATGCTATCAACATGCTGAGATTTTGGTTTTACCGAAGCTGCACCCAAACTACAGCAGGCTGCTATTAGGGTTGCTGTTTTTTGGCGAATGATTTCGTAATATACGTCTTCAGTTATATCTAATTTCCTGGCTTTTTCAATTTGTAACAATTCCCCCTCACTCATCTCACGAACTGCGATGGATATAATTTTCAATAAATCAAAATCGTTATTATCAATGGAGAGTAATAAGCCTTTCGAGAGTAGATAATCTCCAATTAAAACAGCAATTTTATTTTTCCAAAGTGCATTTACTGAGAAAAAACCTCTACGACGATTACTGTCGTCCACCACATCGTCATGTACTAAAGTAGCTGTATGAATTAACTCTATAACTGATGCACCACGATAGGTGCGTTCACTTACCTCTCCATCAGATACCATTTTTGCTACTAAAAACACAAACATAGGGCGCATTTGCTTCCCTTTTCGGTTTACAATATAATGGGTAATTCTATTAAGCAACGCAACTTTACTTGACATGGACAGTTGAAACTTTTGCTCAAACAGTTCCATCTCATAAGCTATAGGTTGTTTTATTTGCTCTACTATTTTCATTGGATTTGCAAATATACCATTTGTTAAGACTTATTTGCTAATTGTCCGCATGCAGCATCAATATCTTTCCCTCTGCTTCTACGAATTGTTACTGTAATATTATTAGCCTCTAGTATTTTTTGATACATATCTATAGCCCTTGAATCCGCTTGTTGAAATTCGCCATCGTCAATGGGATTGTACTCAATTAAATTTACTTTACTGGGTGCAAACTTGCAAAACTGCACTAATGCATCTACATCTTTTCTTTGATCATTTATCCCTTTCCAAACTACATATTCGTAAGTAATTCTATTTTTGGTTTTGGCATACCAATACTCTAAAGCCTCCCTTAGATCTGCTAGAGGAAAGGTTTCATTAAATGGCATAATAGAGGTTCGCACCTCGTCTATTGCAGAATGTAGAGACACTGCAAGCTTAAACTTTACGCCGTCATCTGCTATTTTCTTTATCATTTTTGGCACTCCCGATGTTGAAACTACTATACGTTTTGGCGACATACCTAAGCCTTCATCTGATGTTATTTTATCTATAGCTTTTAATACGTTATTGTAGTTCATTAGTGGTTCTCCCATACCCATAAATACTATATTGCTTAGTGGGCGGTTGTGGTATAACCTACTTTCATTATCGATGGCTACTACTTGATCGTAAATTTCATCTGGGTTAAGGTTTCGCATTCGCTTAAGACGTGCTGTTGCACAAAACCGGCAATCTAGACTACAACCTACTTGGCTGGAAACACATGCTGTTGTTCTTGTAGCTGTTGGTATTAATACGGATTCTACCACCAAGCCATCGTGTAGCTTTACTGCATTTTTAATAGTACCATCACTACTGCGTTGCATAGTATCTACACGAATGTGATTGATAACAAAATGGTCTTCTAGCATTTGGCGTGTTTCTTTTGAAATATTAGTCATTTCCTCAAAACTATGCGCCGATTTTTGCCAGAGCCATTCATATACTTGATTACCCCGAAAAGCTTTATCGCCTTGGCTAACGAAAAAATTTCTGAGTTGTTCTTTTGTTAATGCACGTATGTCTTTTTTTGAAGTACTCATCTGCGTTTGCAAAAATAGTGAAAGGTTTTTCGAATTGCGATGTTTGAATTAGGAATTATAGTCTTGATACTGAGCCTTATCTAAAACTTATCGTAAAAGCACAAAAAAGTTAGAATGATCGATTTATTATCTCTTATCATGAATATTCTTTTCTATTACTTATAATTTAACAAATAACATAGTGTTTTACTTGTGAAAGTTGCTAGCTGATAAGTTTGCGTTAGGGCTTGAACGATTGTTGGAGCTCCTCCCAGAGAACGACTCATGAAAGCCTGCCTTCCGACAGGCAGGCCCAACCACGACAGAGCATGGTAACGCCCTAAAAAGAAAAAGTCCCGCATAATGCAGGACTCTTTTTTATATGATTAACATGGCATCGCCATAACTGTAAAATTTATATTTTTCCTTGATGGCTTCTTGGTATGCCTCCATTACAAAATCATGCCCAGCAAAAGCTGAAATCATCATTAACAACGTAGATTTTGGTGTATGAAAATTAGTTACCATGCAATTTGCAATACTAAAATCGTATGGCGGGAATATAAATTTGTTAGTCCAACCATCCATTTCATTAAGCATTCCACTTGATGACACGGCACTTTCTATGGTACGCATTGCGGTTGTCCCTACTGCACAAACGCGTTTTTTATTAGTTATACCAGTGTTTATAATATCTACCGCTTGAGGGCCTATTTTTATCTCCTCGCTGTCCATTTTATGCTTAGATAAATCTTCTACCTCTACCGGGTTAAATGTACCTAAACCTACATGTAATGTTACTTCGGCAAAATTTATTCCTTTAATTTCTAAACGCTTTAACAGATGTTTTGAGAAGTGTAATCCTGCCGTTGGTGCTGCTACTGCGCCTTCGTTTTTTGCAAAAATAGTTTGGTAACGTTCTTCATCTTCTGGCTCTACATCTCTTTTAATGTATTTAGGCAATGGTGTTTGCCCAAGCTCTCTAAGTTTTATTCTAAATTCTTTATAAGAGCCATCGTATAGAAAACGCAATGTACGTCCTCTTGATGTGGTATTATCTATAACTTCGGCTACTAAACTTTCATCATCACCAAAATATAGTTTATTACCAATTCTTATTTTTCTCGCCGGATCTACTAACACATCCCAAAGACGCTGTTCTTCATTTAATTCTCTCAATAAAAACACCTCAATTCTAGCTCCTGTTTTTTCCTTATTACCATATAAACGTGCTGGAAACACTTTGGTATTGTTAAGAATCATTACATCGTCTTCATCAAAATAATTGATTAAATCTTTAAATTGTTTATGCTCTATAGTCTGTTCTTTTCTATTTAAGACCATCAAACGAGATTCATCTCTATTTTCTGAAGGATACTCTGCTAATAATTCTGCTGGCAAATCAAAACCGAAGTTCGATAATTTCATGGATTATGTGTTTAAGTAATTTTTACAAAGTTGCAAATATACAATCTGAGGATAGGGGTTGTCAAGTAAATAACTGATTATTATTCTGAAATTTTAAAATCAATAGCTTTCAAATCTTCCCAAAATGTTGGATAACTTTTTGAGACTACACCTGCATCTTCAATTATTATATCTTGTTTGAGAGCTACTGGTGCAAATGCCATTGCCATTCTATGGTCGTTATATGTAGTAATTGACACCATAGGCTTAATGTTTTTTGATACTTTTAAATGCAACGATTTATCTGTAATTTCAATTGTCCCACCTAACTTTTCTATCTCGGTTTTTAGAGCTACAAGTCTATCTGTTTCTTTAATTTTTAAAGTATGAAGCCCTGTTAAATCACAAGAAATTCCTAAAACGAAACAGGTTACTGCAATAGTTTGAGCAATATCTGGAGCATTTTTTAAGTCTAAGGCCAATGGCTTTATTTGTGTAGCTTCTTTTTTTAATACAACTGAATTCTCTTTAAAAGTTGATATTACTCCAAAATGCTTATAAATAGCAACTAAACAGGAATCTCCTTGTAACGAGTTTTCTTTATATGACGATAACTCTATTTGTGTTCCTACCTCACTAATAGCAACTATACTGAAATAATATGATGCTGAAGACCAATCAGACTCAACCACTAATGGTTTTGGATTTGTCTTTGAAGGGTAAACTTTGATAACATTATTTTGAAATGATGTTTTGACTCCTATTTCATTTAATAGACTTAACGTCATATTAATGTATGGCACAGATGTAATGTCTCCATCTAAAGTTAATTCAATACCGTTTTCTAATTTTGAAGCTATTAATAGTAATGCAGAAATATATTGACTACTTACATTAGCTTTTAATGATACTTTATGTTTTGAAAGCTTCTTCCCAGTTATTTTTATCGGAGGAAAACCGTCATTTTCTACATAGTCAATTTCAGCTCCTAATTCCCTTAAAGCATCTACCAAAATTTTAATGGGGCGCTCTTTCATGCGCTTAGATCCTGTAAGAATGGTTTTTCTACCTTCTTGAACCGCAAAATAAGCAGTTAAAAAACGCATTGCAGTACCTGCGTGATGGATATCAACCAATTCTTCTTTTGATGCTAATGCCTTAGTCATTAAATTACTATCATCAGAATTTGAAACATTTTTCAATTCTATTTCTGGAAAAAGTGCTTGTAATAAAAGTAATCGGTTAGATTCACTTTTAGAACCTGTAATTTGTATAGCTGATTGCTTTTGTATTGTTGACTTTTGTAGAGTAATATCCATTAAAAAACGCTTCTAAAATTAGAAGCGTCAAATATAATTATAAATTATTTCAATTTCTGGTTATTGTGATGTCTATCATGGTCTCGCTTTGCTTTTTTATCCATCCTTTTATCAAAGGCCTGTTGCAAATCAACCCCTGTTTGGTTAGCAAGACACAGTACTACAAAAAGTACATCGGCTAATTCTTCCCCTAAATCTTTATCTTTATCGCTTTCTTTCTCACTTTGTTCTCCATAGCGACGTGCTATAATTCTAGCTACCTCTCCTACCTCTTCGGTAAGTTGCGCCATGTTGGTAAGCTCATTGAAGTAACGCACGCCGTGTTCATTAATCCAATTATCAACTATTTTTTGAGCGTTTTTTATATCCATTATACTTTTGTTAGTACTACTTGTTCTGCCTCTTTAATAATCATTTTATGGAATAATTGTTTTAAAAAAGGAAAATCTACCGTAGTTATCATTGCTTTATTTATATCAAAATTAACCAATAATTGTAAACTATTCCCAGCTGGTCTCATTCTGTAAACAAATTTACCCAAATCTTTAGGCATTTTCATAGCAACTGGTTCTGGTTGGGATTCTACAGTATATCCTTCTGGAAGCTTTATGTTGATAATATAATTCTGACTAAAAGGCGCACCAAAATCAATAGGGCACTCTCTTTTATCTTGCTTAAAAGGGTTCTCTTCAATTGCAAAAAACATAAAAGGATTGAAAAACAATTTATCGCCAACAACATCTACCCCATTTTCGTAGTAAAAATCAAAAGATTCATTCACAAAACCTTCATAACTATCTATATTTTCTAATTTATACTCGGAAATTTCTATATTATCCATTGCAGATTCTCTATCAGTAATAATAGCGTCCATTTCCTTGTCTTTAAATCGCTTTCTTATTTTTAGCGCACTATGTTTAGAACACCTAGAGCTTAAATGACCTTGAATACTACCATCTTCATTAATTTCTGTTTGAACCATGTATTGCTCTTTTGACTGCTCTGGTTGCTTGATATTTATTAAATTCCATCTTCTATTCAAATTATTAATATATATACCTTTCCAGTTATAGTCCTTAATTGGAAGCACATTTATATCGCTAAACTCATCCGTGGCATCCAAAAAATATCGTTCCTCTCCTATTTCAGCATAAGCTATTACATAGTTTAATCTATCTACTGTAGGAAAAAAAGGTATAATATTATCTTTGGTACTTAACACTACTGGATTGGCATCAATACCTGCATACCTTAACATTGCAACAAGCGTTAAATTTATGTCTGCCACATTTCCTTTCTTTTCTTTTAAGGCTTTTTTTATTCCATTATAAAAATATTTACCATCAATGCCATTCCACGTTATTTTATTTTTAACGTGTTTAAACAGAAGTTTCATTTTCTCTTCTGGTTTGTTTAATCCGTTTAGGAGCAAATCTAGATCATCATCGAATGATCTTGTTTTATCAAGTTTATCTTTATAATCCTCTGAATTACCGATTGTTTTAGCAACATCTGACCAACTAGTAGCATAGGTATGAGGCATTTGCCCTGGTATTTCGATAGAAACCAATTCAAACATTATCCCAGATCTGTAATTGTCCATATTATCAACATAACGCTCTTGTTTTAAAGCTGGAACATTTACCATGGTATATTTAACGGTATTCATATTCGAACCAGAATAACCTTTTTGTGAATTTATAAACAAGAACCCTTTTTGGGTAGCTTTAAAGTTGAGTCCATCTGGTGTTCTTAATTCTGCATCTACTTTTTTTATAGGAATGTCGTATTGCAATTTAAACTCATCAATATTCCAAATGAAAGGTGATGTAATTTTATATTTAAACTCTATAACAGAACCTTCTTTAATATTCGGCATGGTAAAACTAACGCCTTTATAGTTATAGCTTATGTTTTCCTCAAATATTTGTTCTTTATCAAGTTTCGTTTTAACAACTTCCCCATTTTCTAAATTGTAGGTATATGCCTTTAATCTTCCTAATAATTCCTTGGAGGAACGTGATTTGAAAAGGCTTATTCGCTTTGTTGCATTATCAAAGCCCTCTTTGTTATATATTTTTATACGCTCATGAACCTCGGTAACTAAGTCAAAATTTTGGGAATAATATGTTAATCTATTTTTGTATAATACTACTGCATTGGCTGATTTATCGTTTACATATTCTTTTTCTAATAGTTCTTCTTTTGTAACCTCTCCAAACTTTATTTCAGATTGAGCTGACAAAACACGAACGCAAATCGTTAACAATACTATGATGTACACTCTTTTCATTTCTATATACTTTTCTTTAATACTATCTTTAAATTATCATTATTTGACACTGATTTTCTAAACATTCTATATGCCTTATATTCAGCGCTAGGATATTCTCCTTTCTTAATCAGTAATTTTCTTTTAACTGTGATGTAGTTATCATCATTATTAACAAAGTTCAACTGGTATTCTCCATATTTATTTGTTATTATTATATTTTCAGGTAGTGCCTCAATGGTATAATTACTAGGTATTTTTATTGTAAAATCATCCTCATCAAGATATCCTCTCTGAATTTGCAAGGGCAACGTTCTATGCCTGTATCTGTCAGGAACAAAACTGTTTCTGTTAAACACATTGGCATGAAAAATAATTCTGTCTCCCACTTTAGAAGCATAATTCCTTGCATAGGCAGTTATAGCTTCTAAAAATTCGACATCGTCTTTATTATTCTTAAATTTATATGCCTCGACATCTAAACCATTTACATATCCCCACGATTCTTTATAGTATTCCAACACATCTTTTTTAGACTGATTTTCAAGAAAAAACCTATTATCATATTGAATACCTTTCGTTTTTATCTCTATTGAAGCATTAATACTGGCATCTTCTTTCAAATCTATTGTTGCCTTCATAGATTGGTGATTTTTAGTATCTGGATAGTTTACAGTTTTAATAACCTCACTTTTATCTTCCTTTACAACTAACACTGCTCTATCGTCAGTAAAATCTCCTATAAAACCAAATGGATGTATTTGACTTGTACAATCTAACCAGATCATATCTTCTTCTTTAGGTATACAGAGTATAATATGATTGCCTTGCGCTAAAGAAGGAAAATCATCTTCAAAATCCACTATTTCCTTTCCTGCTTCTACTACTGTGTAATAGGATTCTACCCCTGCAATACCTAAAAGCGCTTGTGTATAGTTGGTTAGTCCTTTACAATCTCCATATTTAAGCTCATCTACTTCCATAGCCGCTATTGGTTGAATACCTCCAATACCAACCTGTACGCTAATGTATCTCGTATTTCCTTGTACATAGTTGTATACAAGTTTTGCTTTTTCTAACGGATCTTCTACGTTCTCAACCAATTGTAAAATGGCAGCTTTGGTTTCTTCAGATACTTTATCCCTTCCTTCAAGCAAATCGTGCTTTATCCAATCTCCCATTTCTTTCCAGTTACTTGCATTTCCGTCAATACCATTGTAGTGAAATTTCTCCACCGTAACTAATACATATGGGCTTATATTACCTAAAGAGGGACTTAAATCTTCTGGTCTTAGTGCTTTTACGTTTTCAATACTATAATTTAAGGTATTTTCAGTTGAGTGACTTTTAATAGTTTCGTATCCTTTAAAGTTTTTTTCTTTGAATCTTAAACCTAGATTAGCATTATCTGTTATCTCGTAGCTATTCTTTTCTACACTAACAAAATAACCATTTAGAGGTTTCCAAGAAGGAATAGCCGCTGTATTAGGGGTTTTAATCTCACAAATAAACTCAACTGTATAAGGGTATTTTATTGGCGTATATCCCATAAATAACATTCTAGAATCTGAGTATAGTGTACCACCATCAACTGCACTATGATCTATAAAATCTTTTTTCTTAAATTTTTTAATTTGCTTCCCTGCAGCATCATAAACAATAGCCTCTATCCCTTTAATTTTTAGGTAATTGTCATATCCAGCTCCTGCTTCCACAAACTTATTCCCTGCTTTATTTAAAACTGTTACTATTCGTCTAATACTTATAGTCATATTATCCCTAGAGTCAATAACTACATTAGTTTTGTGTAACCTAACCACTGCATTTGCATGTTCTTTTAGGTTGTCAGGGATAGATAAGCTTGAATAAGAAAAATTTTGAGAAATACCTTTAAAGGAAAACAAAAAGCATACTAAAAGTGCCATGTTTTTTAACATAGTGTAAGTGTTTTTGTGATGTAAATGTAAAGAAACGCTAATAGCTAATTAGTGATAAATATCATATATGAAACATTCAAATTAACTAAAAATCGTACAGATTAAATAATTATATACTTGAAAATCGATAAACATTACTCTTTATTCTTTGAATCAATAATAATAGTAACTGGACCATCATTAATTAACCCCACTTGCATATTAGCTCCAAACTTTCCTGTTTGTACAGTTTTACCAATAACATGTTCTAGTGTATTTATAAATAACTCATATAAAGGTATTGCTATATCTGGTTTAGCTGCTTTAATATAACTCGGCCTATTTCCTTTTTTTGTTGCTGCATGAAGTGTAAACTGGCTTACAACAATAATATCTCCATCAACATCTAATAATGATTTATTCATAACATCATTTTCATCACTAAAAATTCTCAGATTAAAAATTTTATTACATAGCCAATTAATATCTTCCTGAGTGTCTTCATTTACAATTCCAAGAAGCACTAACAAACCTTCATGTATTGATGCTACTTCTTTTTCTTCAATCGTAACGCTTGCTGTTGATACTCTTTGAATAACTACTTTCATTCGTTATCCCAATTATCTGTTCTGTAATTTTCTTCTTCTCCTTCTAAAATCTGCACATAACTACGATACCTTGAATATGCAATCTCATCAGCTTCTAAAGCTTCTTTTACAGCGCATTTAGGTTCTTTAAGATGCAGACAATTATTGAATTTACAATGTTGTTTTAACTCAAAAATTTCTGGAAAATAATCTCCAACTTCTTCTTTGTCCATATCTACTACCCCAAAACCTTTAATTCCTGGAGTATCTATAATTTTTCCACCAAAACTAGTATCAAACATTTCGGCAAAAGTTGTAGTGTGTTGCCCTTGCATATGCTGACTTGATATCTCCTTTGTCTTTAAGTTTAAATTAGGCTCAATAGCATTAACTAACGTAGACTTACCAACACCTGAATGACCAGAAAACATACTTACCTTATCTCTCATTAAACGTTGTACTTTATCAACATTTTTTCCTGTTTTAGCTGAAATACCAATACACTCATAACCTATTTTCCTGTAAACATGTGCTAAATATTTAACTTCTAAAAGTGTTTCTTCATCATAGGTATCTATCTTATTGAATAATAAAATTGTAGTTATTGAATAAGCTTCAGCCGTAACTAGAAAACGATCTATAAAACTCGTAAATGTTGGTGGATTATCAATAGTTATCATTAAAAATACCTGATCTATATTCGCAGATATAATATGTGTTTGTTTAGATAGGTTTACCGACTTTCTTACAATATAGTTTGCTCTATCATGAATGTTGTGGATAATTCCTGAAACCTCATCATTTTTAGTTTCTAAATCAAAATCTACAACATCGCCAACGGCTATTGGGTTTGTACTTTTTATACCTCTAATACGAAATTTCCCCTTAATACGACATTGATATACTTCTCCCAATTGAGTTTTAACTGTATACCAGCTTCCTGTAGATTTATAAACGCGTCCTGTCATGCATATTTTTCTACCACAAAATAACAATATTTAAATTTAATTTATCAATCAATAATTGCTTTTTTAGTGGTTAGTTGTTTCCCATTGGCTTCAAGACTAAGGATATACATTCCAGAATTCATATCGCTCAAGTCTAGCTGTAAAATTTTATTATTGGGTTTACCCTCTACAGACTTAACTAACTGACCAGAGATATTAAAAACTTGTACATTGAGGGTTTTATATTCCTCTAAAAGTTTTAGTTGAAATCGTCCTGTCTTTGAAGGGTTTGGGTATAGCTTTTCTGTTACCAAATCTGATTTAAACGTCGTAATATGAGATTGTTTTATTATTCCTCCACAACACATCCTGACACATCTATGACTACAATAAGCTATAATTTCGACTGTATTTAGAGCAATATTACCTTCCAAAGCAACCTTTATCTCTTTTTTATTTTCAACAATAATTTCTTTTGAATTATATCCTAAATAGGAGACAACAAGTGTATCATTTTCATTAGCTTTAATTTTAAAGTTTCCATCAAAACTTGTAGTGGTACCTTTATTTGTGTTTTTGATTATAATATTTGCTTCAGCTAGAGAATACCCTTCTGCAGAGACACTCCCTGTAATTGTAGTTTGTGATAATGACGTAAACCACATTAATAATAAATACATAGTAATTGTTAACTTCATTTTTTAGTTTTTAAGTTTTATAAATCAAACCTACTTTGAATTGAAAGTTTTAAAAAATATAAATGAGTGAATGCAACCTTTTAACTAGTTAACTGTCCTTAATAAAAAATACTTCAAACCAAAACCATTTTACGTAGGAGTATTTTTATATTAGCATTTTTTAACCTTATAATTAAAATTCAACAACATGAAAAAATTAGTATTAGTATTGATTATTTGTGCTTTTAGTTTTCTTGACGCTCAAGCACAAGTAGAGTTTAAAGTAGTAACAAGTGTAGAATCTATTGTTCCTAGTGGTCTAGGGCGTTCTAGAATTATTAGCGCAAACGACAAAAAAGATTATAAAGAATACACATCAACCCAAACAGAAGAAGACAATACTAGAAATAAGTCTAAACGAGGAGATATTAGAGTTAAAGGCTTTGATGAAACTAAGCTATTAAACTTTTTTAACATTGGAGGTATTCGTTTTCAAAATATAGCAGCAAACGATGCCTTAATAACATCAAAAATAAATGCTATGATAGAAGAAGGTTGGGAACTTGCCTTTGTAACCAGCGCTGTTGAAAGTGCTGGTTATAAAGACAATCAAGGTATATTTATTACTCGCTATATCTTTAAGAGAAACAAAAAATAATTTAAAAAATTATTGTACTAAGAAGCCTCCAAACGGAGGCTTTTTTTATCTCTTCTCTGAAAAGAAACTATTCATCAATTATACATGAACTTTAAATGGTTGATGACATTATTACTCCTTTTACGATGAAAGCTAAAATAACAGTACAATGAAAAAATATAACATTTTATTTATCCTTACTCTTCTGGTTGCTACTGTAGCATGTGGTAGCGATTCTGAAAACATGAATAACCTACCTAGCAATGATGTAAGAACCATAAGCATCAATGGAGGACCATTAATTGAAATCGATACCGTACAAGGTCAATTTATAAAAGATTATGAAGTAAGCAATACAATAGAAGGTAGCTTTTCTGCTACCAATTTCACAACAGGTGATCAAATTTTACTCTTTTTATATGATGACGATGAGAGTAGCTTCCCTTTTATTAATAATGGAATTTTTCCTATTAATAACAATCCTATTCGAGCAACAGTACGCTACGATAACTTTAGAGAAAGCCTAACAATTAAAGCAAATTCTGGCTCTGTAACTATAACGGAATATAGTCGTATTGAAGAAAACAATAGGGTTTTTATTAAAATCTCCGGTAATCTTAATATTTCTGATGACTCTGAAAGCCTAACGGCAACATTCAATAACATACGTGTGCAATGTTTAGAATGCGAATAGAACTCTAATAAAAAAGCCTGTTCAAAATAATTGAAACAGGCTTTCTTTATTAATTACTAAAAGGGAATCTATCTAACCATTTATTATCTTCTCTTGATGGTTAATAGATTCTTGATGAACGGCTTTAAACATTCTTAAAATAAATTCTTCGCTTAAACCATGTTGCTCTCCCTCTAAAACCATTTTACCTAAAATCTCATTCCAACGTTTAGATTGTAATACAGCTACATTCTTTTTCTTTTTTAATGCTCCTATACCATCTGAGGCTTTCATGCGTTGCCCTAGCAACTCTATGATTTGATTATCAACAACATCTATTTGGGCTCTTAAATTATTTAGTGTACTATTGTATTCCTCTTCTTCATTAGATTCTTTTCTAATTTTCAAATCTTTCATGATTTGGACTAAAGTCTTAGGTGTTACTTGTTGTGCAGCATCACTCCAAGCATTATCAGGATCGTAATGTGTTTCTATCATTAAACCATCAAAATTCAAATCTAATGCAGTTTGAGACACATCAAACACCATATCTCTCTTTCCTGTAATATGCGAAGGATCGTTAATCAAAGGAATATCAGGGAATCTGTTTTGAAACTCAATAGCCATCTGCCATTCTGGTATGTTTCTGTATTTTGTTTTCTGGTATGTTGAAAACCCTCTGTGGATGGCACCAATATTCTTAACACCAGAACTATAGATTCTTTCAATACCACCTAACCACAATGACAAGTCTGGATTCACTGGATTTTTAATTAAAACTGGTTTATCCGTACCTTGTAAAGCATCTGCAATCTCTTGCATAATAAATGGAGAAACTGTAGATCGTGCACCAATCCAAAGTAAATCTACATCATGCTCTAATGCTAATTTCACGTGTGCAGCATTGGCAACCTCAGTACATACTTTCATACCTGTTTCTGCCTTAACCTTTTGCAACCACTTTAACCCTAAAGCTCCAACACCTTCAAAATTACCTGGACGTGTTCTTGGTTTCCAAATACCAGCTCTAAAATAACTCACATCCGTATCTTTTAACTCATGTGCAATTTTTAAAACTTGCTCTTCTGTTTCAGCACTACAAGGACCTGCAATTACTAATGGATGATCCAATCCTAAATCATCTAACCAAGATCTCATTTCTTTCTTGTTTTCCATTTTTACTTAATATTTGAAGCCTCCCCTAGCCCCTCCAAAGGAGGGGAAACCCACTGTTATATATTTACTTATTTATATTAAAATGATTAAAAATTTTTCATTTACTTTAAATGTAGCCTCATCCTTATCCGAGTGTTTAAGTTCCTCCCCCTTGTGGAGGTTAGGTGGGGCTGTCTATTATATTCTTTATACGATTGGTACTCTTCATCTCATCATAAATTGCTGCAAAATCATCAGCTGCCATCAACTCTTTAAAATGAGTAAGGTTATTTATATATTCTTCTAATGTTTCAATAACATTAGTTTTATTCTGTTCGAAAATAGGTGTCCACATTTCAGGCGAACTTTTTGCTAAACGTACTGTTGATGCAAACCCGCTACCAGCCATATCGAAAATATCACGCTCATTTTTCTCTTTTTCAATCACGGTTTTTCCTAACATAAAGGAACTAATATGTGATAGATGCGATACATAAGCAATATGTCTATCATGGTCTTTAGGATTCATATATCTAATTCGCATTCCTATATCCGTAAATAACTTCAATGCCTTTTCTTGCAATTTAAAGGTGGTTTTTTCAACCTCACAAACTATATTTGTTTTCCCTTTAAATAACCCCTCAATTGCTGCTGTTGGTCCAGAATGTTCAGTACCAGCAATAGGATGCATAGCTAAAAAATTTCTTCGTTTTGGATGATTTTCAACTACTTTACAAATATCTTCCTTTGTGGATCCAGCATCAACTACTAAACCAGTATCAGATATCTTGTCCAAAATGGTTGGCAATAATTTTACAGTAGCATCCACGGGAATAGAAACAATAACTAAATCAGCATTTTCTAAATCATCTAAAGTCGCCTTTTTATCAATCAACCCTAGCTCCAAAGCAGTATTTAAGGTTGTATCTTTTCTACTAATACCATGAATAATCGCATCTGGATTATGCTTTTTGATATCAATAGCAAGACTACCTCCTATTAAACCTACTCCTATGGCGTATATCTGCTTCATCCTAATTAACTCTTGAAATTGCTTCTTCTAGAACCTCAGTTGATGCACACAATGAAAAACGAATATAACCTTCGCCTTGACTACCAAAAATAGTCCCAGGCGTGATAAATATATGGTTGTTTTTCAGTACTAAATCAATAAATTCTTCAGACTTTAAGTATGGCGGTAACTTTGCCCATACAAACATTCCTGTGGCATTCTTATCATAAGTACAGTTTAAAGCCTCTGCTAATTGCCATACCAAATCACGTCGCCGTTTGTAAACACTATTTAAAGTAACAAACCACATTTCTGAGCATTTTAAAGCCTCAATCGCTCCCTTCTGAATGCCATAAAACATCCCAGAGTCCATGTTACTCTTAACTTTTAAAATATTGCTAATATGCTCGCTATTTCCTAGAACCATTCCCACACGCCATCCTGCCATATTAAAAGTTTTACTTAAAGAATTTAGCTCTAAACATACATCTTTGGCACCTTCAACACTTAAAATACTTCTAGGGTTATCATTAAGCACAAAACTGTACGGATTATCATTTACAATTAAGATGCTATGACGCTTTGCAAATGCTACTAATTCTTCAAAAACAGTCTCAGTTGGTGTTGACCCTGTTGGCATGTGTGGATAATTAACCCACATTAGTTTTACCTTACTTAAATCTGTTTGCTCTAAGGCTGCAATGTTTGGCATCCAGTTATTACTAGCATCCAAATCGTAGGTTACAATCTTAGCCCCTACCAACTTAGTAACAGATTGATATGTAGGATATCCAGGATTTGGTATTAACACCTCATCTCCCTCATTCAAATATGCCATGGAAATATGCATAATCCCTTCCTTACTTCCCATTAAAGGCAATATCTCATTGGTCGCATTTACTTTAACACCAAAATGATCTTTATAAAACGCTACCATGGCCTCTCGCAATTCTGGCAACCCTTGGTAACTTTGGTATTTATGCGCAGTGGCATCCATTAAACTACCCGAAATAGCATCAATCACTTTTTGTGGTGGTTGCAAATCCGGACTACCAATTCCTAAATTAATGATAGGCTTTCCACTTGCAATAAGCAACCCCACTTCTCTTAGTTTTTTAGAGAAATAGTATTCTTCAACTGTATGTAATCGCTTAGCAACTTCTATCATGACTTTGCATTTTTATAGGTTCCCAACAACTTAAAACTGGGACTCATAATTTCAATTAAAGATTTCGCTTTTTCAAAATCTGCATAAGCTTCAAAAGTAACATCAACAAAAAACGCATACTTCCATGGCGTTTTAATAATTGGCAGTGATTGTATCTTAGTTAAATTCAAATTACAATCGCTCATTACGTTTAAAATAGTCGCTAAACTACCTCGTTTATGATCTGCTTCAAACTTTATAGAAGCTTTATTAATTTCACTCTCAGAAACCTCAGAGTTTGTACGTTTTACAATAGCAAACCGGGTTTCATTATGCTTTATGGTTTGAATACTATGCGCCAAAATATCTAGCTTAAAAATCTCTGCCGCTAAAACACTAGCAATAGCGCCAACCTGTTTTAAACCTTGTTTTTGAATACGTTCTGCAACCTCAGCAGTATCTTTATCTTCAACTAGTTTAATATGCGGATAATTCTTAAAAAAATCTTTACACTGTAGTAAGGCCATTGGATGCGAATACACCTCCTTAATATCTTCAATACTTTGATTTGGTAAAGCCATCAAATTATGTTGAATATCCAAATAATGCTCTCCTACAATATGCAGTTCATAATCATCTATTAAGGCATAATTAGGGATGATTGAACCTGCTATAGAATTTTCTAGAGCCATAATAGCAGCATCGCACTCTTTGTTAATTAGTGCATTTACTACACGATCAAAAGTCATACACTCAATAATATCAACAGAATTCTCAAAAAACTCCTTTGATACTATATCGTGAAAACTCCCTTTAACTCCTTGTATGGCTACCGTATTAATCATAAAAAAAAGTCTCGATTTTCATCGAGACTTGTAGTATTATATATTATTGTTTAATTATACACACAACGTCTCGATTTCCCTATTAAAAAAGAAATAAAAAAAGTTAAAATATGTATAATACGTTGTTGTTCTCATAATTACGGTTGCTAAAGTAGTTATTATTTTAAGAAATCAAAATACAATAAATCTTTTTTTTATGCTTTTTTAAAAAGATTTAAAGAATTTCTAACAAAATTCAAATTACATTACATAATCATTATTTTTGATAAAAATTTTTAAAATATGTCTATTGAAGTTAATGGTGTCTCTAAGTTATACGGTAATCAAAAGGCCTTAAATAACATTTCCTTTACTATAGCACAACCCGAAATTGTAGGCTTTCTTGGTCCTAACGGCGCTGGAAAATCTACTATGATGAAAATTTTAACCACCTATATAAAATCTTCATCAGGCGATATTAAAGTTAATAACCATAACACTCAACAACTTCAAGACATACAAAAAAGTGTTGGCTATCTTCCAGAACACAATCCTTTATACTTAGAAATGTACATAAAGGAATACCTTGCATTTAATGCAAACGTTTACAATATTGAAAAATCTAGAATTAACGAGGTTATAGAAATGACTGGGTTAGCTCCAGAAGTTCATAAAAAAATAGGACAGCTTTCTAAAGGGTATCGGCAGCGTGTTGGTTTAGCTACAGCACTATTACACGACCCAGAGGTTTTAATTTTAGATGAACCCACTACTGGTTTAGATCCTAATCAACTTATAGATATCAGAAATCTTATTAAATCTATCGGCAAAACCAAAACCGTTTTTCTTTCAACACATATTATGCAAGAAGTTGAGGCTATGTGTGATAGAGTAATTATTATTAATAAAGGCGAAGTTGTTGCAGATAAAAAACTTAAAGATCTTCGGGATGAAAAAGAGCAAATCGTTATAGTTGAGTTTGATTATCGGGTTGAGGATGCCTTTCTTTTAAAACTTCCTAAAGTTGAAAATGTAGTAAACACTCATAACTTTGTTTATGAAATCACATTTAAAACATCAGAAGACATGCGCTCTTATGTTTTTGATTTTGCACATGACAATCAACTAAAAATTTTACAGCTTAATCAAAAGAATGCAAGTTTGGAGAGTTTATTTAGAGAGTTAACAAGCAACTAAAACTCTTTTACTATAAAAGTACTATAGTTAATACAAATCATGACAATTATCATCTTCAAAAGAATAATCTCAAACTAATTTTGCCTCATAATAGTTTTATAAAACATACTTTACAACCTAACTTTTAAAGTATCTTTATAACAAAATAAACTAAAGAATGAGCAAAGGAATTTATGTTGCTACTGTAGAGTCTAATAGTGGTAAATCTGTTGTAGTTTTGGGTTTAATGCGTATGCTTTTAGGTAAAACTGCCAAAGTAGGTTACTTTAGACCAATAATAGAAGATGTTGAGGCTGGAAAACGAGACAATCATATAAATACGGTTTTATCTTATTTTGACATAGATCTCAACTATAAAAAAACATACGCATACACCAGAAGCCAAGTACTAGAACTCTACAACCAAGGAAAATCTGGAGAAGTATTAGACGAAATCATAAAAAAATATAAGAGTTTAGAAGAACGCTTTGATTTAGTTTTGGTAGAAGGCACAGACTTCTCTCATGAAAACTCTAGTTTAGAGTTAGATATTAATATGCTTATCTCTAAAAACTTAGGTATTCCAGTTATTATTGTAGTAAACGGAGATAAAAAAGACAATAAAGAAATTGTAGATAACGTACAGCTGTCTCATGATACATTTAAAGAAGAGGTAGATGTACTCTCTATTATAACCAATAAAGTAGAAATTGATAGTATTTCCAATCTAAAAAAAGCCTTGAAGGAACGTATAAATTGCGGTACAAATATTACTGTAATACCAAAAATTGAAAGTTTAGCAAATCCAACTTTAAAAGAAATAGCCCAAGCCCTAGATGCTAAAGTATTGTTTGGAAAAGACATGTTGAATAATCAGGTACAGAACTCTGGAGTTGGGGCCATGCAACTTAGAAACTATATTACAAAACTTAAGGAAGGCTCTTTAGTAATTACATCAGGAGATAGAGCAGATATTATCTTAGGCGCTTTACAAGCAAATATTTCAAAAAACTATCCTAAAATTTCAGGTATTGTATTAACTGGAAATTTACTTCCCGAAGATTCTATTTTAAAATTAATTGAAGGTCTCTCTAGTGTTGTACCTATAATTAGTGTTAACGATGGTACATTTAATGTCACTAATGCAATTGGCAAAGTAAAATCAAGAATCTATGCTGAAAATACAGATAAAATATCTACGTCTATTTCAACCTTCGAAAAATATGTAGATACAGAAGAACTTTCTAATAAACTTATTACATTCAAATCGGATATTTTTACTCCTAGAATGTTTCAATACAATCTGTTACAACGCGCTTTAAAAGAGAAAAAACATATTGTATTACCTGAAGGTTCTGACGAACGCGTACTTCGCGCAGCAGCAAGATTAATTGATGCACATGTGGTAGATTTAACCTTAATTGGGGAATCCAATAAAATTAAAGAACAAATTGAAAAATTTGATATCCCTTTAAACACTAAAAACATAAGTATTGTTTCTCCGCAAAAATCCCCTCACTTTGAAGATTACGTAAATACTTTTTATGAATTACGAAAACACAAAGATGTTAACTTGGATATGGCAAGAGATGCCATGGCAGATGTGTCTTATTTTGCTACCATGATGATACATAAAGGACATGCAGATGGGATGGTTTCTGGAGCTATTCATACAACAGCACACACCTTGCGTCCTGCGTTGCAGTTTATAAAAACCAAACCAAACGTTAATATTGTATCCTCTGTATTTTTTATGTGTTTAGAAGATCGTGTTTCTGTTTTTGGAGATTGTGCTATTAACCCTAACCCTAATTCAGAGCAATTAGCAGAAATTGCTATTTCTTCCGCAGAATCTGCAAAAAACTTTGGTATAGAACCTAAAGTTGCCATGTTATCTTATTCTTCTGGTTCCTCAGGAAAAGGAGAAGACGTAGAACGTGTTAGAGAAGCAACCGAAATTGTAAAAGCAAAGGTCCCTAATCTTAAAATTGAAGGCCCTATTCAATATGATGCAGCTGTAGATATGCGTATTGGCAAAAGCAAATTGCCTGATTCTGAAGTTGCAGGACAAGCAAGTGTATTGATTTTTCCAGATTTAAACACTGGCAACAATACTTATAAAGCTGTACAAAGAGAAACAGGAGCCTTAGCCATTGGTCCAATGTTACAAGGCTTAAACAAACCTGTAAACGATTTAAGTAGAGGCTGTACTGCTGATGATATTTACAGTACTGTAATTATAACCGCAATTCAAGCTCAAGACCAATAAATATGCAAGTACTTGTAATAAACTCAGGAAGTTCGTCATTAAAGTTTCAACTATTTTTAATGCCTCAAGAAACGATTTTGTGTTCTGGATTAATAGAACGTATAGGTTTTGAAGATGCCAAGTTTAAATTTAAGACGCAAAGCGATGCTATTGAGGTTGTAACACCTATTCTTAATCATAATGAAGCTTTGGCATTGTTATCAAAACAACTTTTAGACACTAAAACAGGTATTATTACATCTACTGATGATATTAGTATTGTTGGTCATCGTGTAGTACATGGTGGTAAACACTTTGGAAACACTACAGAAATCACATCAGATGTTAAAGATAAAATTAAAGCGTTATCGTCTTTAGCACCTTTACATAACCCAGCAAACTTAGAAGGAATTATAGTCGCAGAAACCACGTTTCCCAACGCAAAACAAGTTGCTGTTTTTGATACCGCATTCCATCAAAGTATTCCTGAATATGCTTATAAATATGCCATTCCCAAGAAATATTCTGAAGAAGATAATATCAGATTATACGGATTTCATGGTACAAGCCATAAATATGTTTCACAACAGGCTATTTCATATCTTGGTAAAACACACTCTAAAATTATTACTATCCATTTAGGTAATGGATGTAGCATGACAGCTATTAAAGATGGAAAAAGTATAGACCATTCTTTAGGATTTTCTCCTGTGAACGGATTAATTATGGGTACACGCTCTGGAGATATAGATCAATCTATAATTTTTCACTTGGCTAAAAAATACAGGTATAGTTTGGAAGACGTCAATACAATGCTGCAAAAAAAGAGTGGCATGTTAGGTCTTACCGGATTTAGTGATTTAAGAGACATTTTGAGTGAAGCTGAAAAAGGAAACAAAGACTGCCTTTTAGCTCTTGAGATGAGCAGCTACCGCATTAAAAAATACATTGGAAGCTATACTGCAGTTATGAACGGACTGGATGCTATTGTATTTACAGCTGGTATAGGAGAAAATGCACCACAAATAAGAGCCCAAGCTTGCAAAGATTTAGATTATTTAGGAATTTCTATCGACAATAAAAAGAACACTATTAGGCCAAAGGATTTAACTGAAATACATGCCACAAATTCTAAAGTTAAAGTTCTAGTTATACCAACAAATGAAGAATTAGAAATTGCTAAACAAGCTGTAGACTTATTCAAAAATTAAGCGACCATTAAATAATGTTTCAACATCTATAATTGGTGGTGTATTTATAGAAATAACATTACCTGTACTAACAATTTTACCTTTTATTCCTTGTTGTGGATTTACAATAATATCATTAGAACTTCTATGAAAAATGGTAATGTTTTGAGCTTCTAAAGCTCTAGCCTCAAAACGAGAATCCCCTCCTGCCAAATTCACATTTAAATTAGTGGTACTGCCCGAAATATAAGCAATAGACAATCCATTGAATACTGCATTAAAACTAGTATTATTTATTTCTAAAATAAAATCTCCTACAGAAAACGTATCTGGAACGATAAAATCTTCAGATAAAATAGTAATTGATGGATATGTTAAAACGCCATCAGATCTAACATCATATTGCGTAGAACTTCTTATTTCAGTAATATTTGGCGAGATTACATATACTTTTGTAACACCATAATCTCTAACATAATTACAATTATTGTTATCGCTTACTATTAGTTTTCCATTTTCAACAATAGCGCTAACATCATTCAATAAATTTTCTCCCGTTTCAATAATTACCTTTTGCTCAACATCATCTTTCAAAATTAGTTCTACATCCCGATTTACAAGAATTTTATCAAAGGTTGCAAGATCTATTTCTTCTTGAATAATATTACCGGTTTTTTGAAAACAGTCATTTGCATTTTCACTATCACAAGCAAAAATTATAAGTAAAACTAATATGAAACTTATCCTTTTCATTTTAAACTATGTTTCCAAAGTATTACCTTTTTCATCTAATGGTAAAAACGGATTAAACGCTATTTCCCATAAATTATCATCTAAATCAGATACATAACCACTATAGCCTCCCCAAAACACCTCTTCAGGTTGTTTTACAATGGTTACACCTTTTTGTTCTAACTCAGAAAACAGTTGATCAACTTCCGTTTTAGATCTTAAATTATGCGCCAAAGTAAATCCTTTAAATCCATTTCCTCCATGCGGTACTTGCGCATCTTCTGCTAACTTTTCTCTGGGATACAAAGACAACAAAATGCCATTTAATTGAAGAAATGTAATCGTATCAGTACTTGAATCAGCTTTTTCCCAGCCAAATTTCTCTTCATAAAACGTAGTAGCCTTCTTTAAGTCACTAACCCCCAGTCCTACAATAGTTAATCTCTGCTCCATAATTTCAAAATTATAATCTTAAGCCAATCCCAAACTCAACAGCCTCTGCCCTAAAACCGTGTGATTTTAAGGTTACAGCTCCAAACCATTTCTTACCAAAATAACGTTTTAGTCCTGCTCTTATATACACACGCCCCTCAAACTCAAAAGGGTAATACACATAATATCCTAATTGAGATAATAAACTTGTTTTATTTACAAACAATTCATGACCTACAAATACACCAATACGTTTAAAATCTTCATCTCCTGAAAGTCCTTCATTAGGAAAGGCTACACTTCTAAATCGAATTAACTCTTTTAAAAAGTTTGAAAAAAACACATCAGTACCTACCTGTAATGCACTCTTTCTATTGATACGCTTATCTACATATCCAGAAAAAATATAAAATGGGTATTGTCCACTGCCAATTAAATCACTCTGGTTAATCCCACTTCTAAATACAACGTTATATCTTATGGGTTCTGTAAATTTTTTATCGGCTTTTTTATCTAAAGTTTTTTGATATTCTAGTACTTCTTCATCTAAATTATAAGTTACTCCTAGATTAAAAGCAATAGTATTTGTGCCATTATTAGGCGCTTTAACATTAGCATTAGAATAATGAATTAACGAAAACCCTGCTTGTAAACCAAACCTATCAAAAATGCGTTCTTTTTTGTAATTAATCATCGCATAAGTGCTACTCATTAAAGTAGAACCAAAGGCTACATTTTTAAAGTTAGTTTCTCTATCATAAGGATTAGAATTATGAGCCAAACCTTGCCCTATACGAAACATTAAATTCCTATTTAAAAAATAGAAATTGTAATGCGCATAAATAGACACATTATTACCTAAAACAGGATTATTAAAATTTTGGTACGCTAACGAAAATCCATAATCTGGATAGTTAAAGCGCTGTTCCCAATCTTCAAAGCCAAAAGTTTTCTTATTCCAGCTAAGAATAACACCACTGGGATGTTCCTGTATTAAATGCAGAATCTCATTATTGTGAAGGCCAATATAACCACCAAAATAATTCGTATCAACGTAAGAAGTATGTGTTTTGTCTTGCGCAAGAGCACTAAAACAACATAAGACTAAAAAGTAGGTATTAAATAACTTCATATTTGGGTTTCAACCACCGCAAATGTACTATTTAAAATAATGCTTTAGCAATAGCATGAACATTATCACTCTTACCCATAGAGTAGTAATGCAGTACAGGAACCCCAAAATCTAATAGTTCCTTAGATTGTTGAATTGCGAATTCTATCCCAACTTGCCTTACGGCTTTATTGTCCTTACAATCCTCTACAGCATCAATTAAATCCTGCGGTAAATCAATTTTAAATACTTGCGGTAGGAGTTGCAAATGACGTTTTACAGCTATTGGCTTAATTCCTGGAATAATAGGCACATTAATACCCATTTCTCGAGCTTTTTCAACAAATTCAAAATACTTTTTATTGTCAAAAAACATCTGCGTTACTACATAATCAGCACCAGCATCTACCTTAGCTTTCAAACGTTTTAAATCTGTTAATAAAGAAGGGGCTTCCATGTGCTTCTCGGGATATCCAGCTACACCAATACAAAAATCAGAATTATGTTCTACCTCAACATCGTCATGTAAATACTTACCACGATTCAAATCAGCAATTTGTTGTACTAAATCACTAGCAAAGGCATTGCCGCCTTTGATTGGTTTAAAATAAGGTTCATCTTTCATAGAATCACCTCGTAGTGCCATAACATTATCCAAACCTAAATAATGACAATCTACCAACACATATTCCGTTTCTTCTTTGGTAAAACCACCACACAATAAATGTGGAATGGCATCCACCTGATACTTATGCATAATAGACGCACAAATTCCCACCGTACCAGGACGCATACGTGTAATACGCTTATCTAAAAGTCCGTTACCTTTATCGATATAAACGTACTCCTCTCGAGACGTTGTTACATCAATAAACGGTGGCTTAAACTCCATTAATGGATCTATATTATTATATAAATCCTGAATATTTTTACCTTTTTTAGGTGGTATTACCTCAAACGAAAACAATGTTTTTCCGTTAGCGTTCTTAATATGGTCTGTTACTTTCATAACTCGGTTTTGTCATTCCCGCGTAGGTGGGAATTTCTTCATTAATATTTTTATTTTTTGGGCGTTACCTTCCGCTCATACCTACAAGGTTAAAAAAACCTTGCAGGATCGCTACAGGTCGGGCTTTACGTTACAAGTCCTCGCACCTCCTACGTCGGGCTGTGGGCTTTCCTCTACAATCCCTAACGCACCACTCATTCGAGGTCTCCCCTAACCCCTCCAGAGGAGAGGAACCTTACTCAAACGAATTCTCACGTATAAGTTTCCTCCCTTTCGGGGAGGTTAGGAGGGGCTTATATTAGGATGTAGCCATTTTCTAGCCTTCTCTATGTCAATGCCTTTTCTTTCAGCATAATCAGTTACTTGGTCATCCGTGATTTTACCCAAACCAAAATACTTTGCCTCTTTGTTAGCAAAATAATACCCAGAGACTGCTGCTGCAGGCCACATAGCCAAACTTTCGGTTAGTGTTACCCCAATCAATTTTTCAACATCCAATAATTCCCAAATCGTTTCCTTTTCCAGATGGTCAGGACAAGCTGGGTAACCAGGAGCAGGACGAATACCTTTATAACTTTCTTTAATCAAATCATCATTACTCAAATCCTCATCTGCTGCATAACTCCAATGTTTGGTACGTATCTGTTTGTGCAAATATTCAGCAAAAGCCTCAGCAAATCTATCTGCTATCGCTTGCGCCATAATCGCATTATAATCGTCATCTTTTGCTTTATAACTTTCAGCTAATTCTTGAGCTCCAAAAACACTCACACAAAACGCCCCAACATAATCTGTTTTTCCTGCACTTTCAGGTGCAATAAAATCTGCCAGAGCATGATTGGGAACTCCTTCTCGTTTTTTTAATTGCTGACGCAAGGTTCTAAATATCGCTATTTCTTCTCCCTTTTTCTTTACAGAAATATCATCATCATTAATCGTATTTGCTTCAAACAAACCAAAAACTGCTTTTGGTTTCAACAATTGTTTTGCAATAATCTGTTGTATCATATCTTGAGCATCTTCAAATAATTGCGTTGCTTGTTCGCCAACAACATCATCTTTTAAAATATCAGGGTATTTACCGTGTAAGTCCCAGCTTCTAAAAAACGGACTCCAATCTATAAAAGGCAGCAGCTCTTTTAAGCTTAATTGTTTCAAAATCTGTACACCCATTTCTTTAGGCTTTACAATTTCAGAAGTCTCCCAATCAATCTTATACTTTTTGTTACGTGCTTCTTCAATAGAAATATATGATTTCTCTTTACCTCGTTTTAAAAACTTAGTACGAAATTCATCATAATCCTTCTTAAGTTTTGCTACATAAGCGTTAGACGTTTTCTTGTTTAATAAATCGCCAACCACTGTTACTGCACGCGACGCATCATTTACATGTACCACAGCATTTTCATACTGCGTATCAATCTTCACTGCTGTATGCGCTTTGGATGTGGTAGCACCACCAATTAATAAGGGGACTTCAAAATTTTTGTTTTGCATCTCCTTAGCCAAATACACCATCTCGTCCAACGAAGGCGTAATTAACCCAGACAATCCAATGGCATCCACACGCTCTTCAATAGCTGTTTGTATTATTTTTTCTGGTGGCACCATTACTCCCAAATCAACTATTTCGTAGTTGTTACAAGCCAATACCACACTCACTATATTTTTACCAATATCATGTACATCACCTTTTACGGTAGCCATTAATATTTTCCCAACAGGCTCTGAGGTATCTGATTTTTCAGCCTCTATATACGGATTTAAATAGGCTACAGCTTTTTTCATCACACGGGCCGACTTTACCACCTGAGGCAAAAACATTTTACCAGCGCCAAACAAATCACCTACCACATTCATCCCAATCATCAAATTGCCTTCAATCACTTCAATCGGCTTGGAAGCTGCTTGTCGTGCTTCTTCAACATCTTCAATAATAAAAGCATCTAAACCTTTTACCAAAGCATGGGTAATTCTATCTTGAACAGTACCTTCTCTCCAAGATAAGTCAACCGTTTTTTCTTTTTTTGAGCCTTTTACTGTCTCTGCAAAATCTAATAAACGTTCGGTAGCATCATCACATCTATCAAGAATAACATCTTCAATATGTTCTAATAAATCCTTTGGGATATCATCATAAACCTCCAACATTGCTGGATTTACAATACCCATATTCATTCCATTTTGAATAGCATAATATAAAAACACCGAGTGCATCGCTTCTCGGACTATATTATTACCTCGAAAAGAGAATGACACATTACTTACTCCTCCACTAACAGAAACATTTTCTAAATTTTCTCTAACCCAACGTGTGGCTTCTATAAAATCAATAGCATTTTTACGATGCTCTTCCATCCCTGTTGCCACAGGAAATATATTTAAATCGAATATGATGTCTTCTGAAGGAAAGCCAACTTTGTTAACCAAAACATCGTAAGAACGTTTGGCTATTTCTATCCTACGTTCATAATTATCGGCTTGCCCAACTTCATCAAAAGCCATAACAATTACCGCGGCCCCATAACGCTTAATTTGAGTAGCTTCCCAAATAAATTTTTCTTCGCCTTCTTTTAATGAAATAGAATTTACAACACATTTTCCCTGCACCACTTGTAAACCAGCCTCAATAATTTCCCATTTAGAAGAATCTATCATAATAGGCACACGACAAATGTCAGGTTCAGCAGCTATCAAGTTTAAGAAACGTACCATGGCTTCTTTACCATCAATCAAACCATCATCCATATTAATGTCGATAATTTGAGCTCCACCATCAACTTGATGTCTTGCTATATCTAAAGCCTCATCAAATTTTTCTTCTTTTATTAAACGCAAAAACTTTCTAGAACCAGCAACATTAGTACGTTCTCCAACGTTTATAAAGTTGCTGTTCTCATTAAGGATTAGTGGCTCTAATCCTGACAGTTTCATGTATTTGGTTTGTTTTATCTTCATTATTTATATTGCTCAACTGTAATAAACAGCTTAGAAAATAATCCTTTTCAATTTTACTTTAGACTACTTTTAAAATCATAATTGATGTAGCGACATAATCCACAATTTTCGTCCATTTATGGTTTTAACTTTATCTTTTTTAAAACCTAACGATTGATACAGCTTAATAGCTCTTAAATTGTCTTCATAAACATCTAGCCAAATTTGTTTTGCTTTCAATTGAGTAAAACAAATTTGTTTTATCAACCTAATTGCATCTTTACCATAGCCTAGTCCTTTTTTAGAAACAACTATTCTTCTAAATTCAATAATTTTATTTTTACTAAATATCCCTGCTAATATTATATATCCAATTAAAGCTTCACTTTTCTTTTCGAATATAGATAAATGCTGTTCTTCTTCTATTATATTTTGATGCTCAGCTTTACTATATTCTTGCACAAACTGACTATCATTTTTTTCAAGAACTACAATCTTATCAAGATCATCAGGTACTGTATTTCTTATTATTATTTTATCAGTCTCATTCATTCTATATCATACTGAAACAACTTCAGCATAACTACGCGGTTTATATTTTGCCGCAATATCAGCAATTACCCTAATATGCTCAGGAGTTGTCCCACAACATCCCCCAACAATATTCATTAAGTTCTTTTTTAAATACTCTTCAATTTGAGCACCCATTTCCTCAGGAGTTTCGTCATATTCTCCAAAGGCATTTGGCAATCCAGCATTTGGATGTGCAGAAACAGCAAAGTCTGTTTTATTTGCAATCGCTTCTAAATGTGGTTGCAATAAATTAGCTCCCAAAGCACAATTAAAACCAACAGATAATAATGGTACATGCGATACCGAAATCAAAAATGCTTCTGCTGTTTGTCCTGACAAGGTACGCCCCGAAGCGTCTGTAATAGTACCACTAAGCATTATAGGGACTTCTATATTACGCTCTGCTTTTACTTCTTCTATAGAAAATAAAGCTGCTTTGGCATTTAAGGTATCAAAAACCGTTTCCACTAACAGTATATCGGCACCACCATCTAATAACGCTTCAACTTGCTGCTTATAAGCGATGCGCAACTCATCGAACGTTACAGCACGATATCCAGGGTCATTTACATCTGGCGACATACTTGCAGTACGGTTTGTAGGACCAATAGACCCCGCTACAAATCTTGGTTTATGTGGTTCTTTTGCAGTAAATTCATCAGCTACTTCTCTGGCTATTCTTGCTGATTCGTAATTAAGCTCATACACCAAATCTTCCATTTGGTAATCTGCCATAGCGATAGTTGTACCCGAAAAGGTATTGGTCTCTGCAATATCGGCACCGGCTTCAAAATACTTGGCATGAATGGTTTTTATAGCTTCAGGCTGCGTTATAGATAACAAATCATTATTACCCTGTAATGGAGTTGGATAATCCTTAAAACGCTTACCTCTATAATCTTCTTCCGTAAATTTATAAGCCTGTATCATGGTACCCATTGCACCATCTAATATTAAAATGCGCTCTTTTAACGCCTCGTATATTTTTGACATTTTCAATTTCTTTGACATCTACAGGGTTTTTAAAACCTTGTAGAAAATTTCAGATATTATTCAAACAATGTTGATGATAAATACCTGTCGCCTCTATCACAAATTATAGCTACTATAACACCTTCATCAATAGACTCTGCTGTTTTTAAAGCACAATACATAGAGCCACCACTGCTCATACCTGCAAAAACACCTTCCTCTTTAGCCAAACTTATAGTGGTAGCTTTAGCATCTTCTTCAGAAACATCAATAACAGTATCCACTCTAGAGCGCTCAAAAAACTTAGGCACATAATCTGGTGACCACTTTCTAATCCCAGGAATTCTTGCGCCATCCGCAGGTTGTGCACCTACAATATGGATATCTGGATTTTGCTCTTTCAAAAATCTTGATGTTCCCATTATAGTTCCCGTAGTACCCATAGTAGCCACAAAATGTGTAATCTCACCTTCGGTATCTCTCCAAATTTCTGGCCCTGTAGTTTTATAATGTGCTTTCCAGTTGTCATCATTTTCAAACTGATTCAACAATGTGTAGCATTTTTCATCACGAAGTTTAAAGGCTAAATCTCGTGAACCTTCAATACCTATATCTGCAGGTGTTAAAATTACCTCAGCACCATAGGCGCGCATTGTTTTCACACGCTCTTCAGTAGAATTCTCAGGCATAATTAATACCATATTTAAACCTAAAAGCTTCGAAATAAAAGCTAATGCAATCCCTGTATTTCCACTAGTAGCTTCAACTAAAGTGCCTCCTTTTTTTATGTCGCCGCGTTTTAGAGCTTCGTTTATCATATTAAAAGCTGGCCTATCTTTTACACTGCCACCTGGGTTGTTCCCTTCTAACTTCAAAAACAGTTTTACCCCATTTTTTTTAAGCAGATGCGTTACCTCTACCAAAGGTGTATTTCCAATCTGGCCAATAATGCTATTCTCGTATGCCATTCTTTTTCGGTCTTATTTTAATTTCTGTTTGATAGGTTACCAATGAATTTTCTGGAACAGACTGGGTAATCCAAACATTAGCTCCAATAATACTGTTTGCGCCAATAACAATGTCGCCTCCTAAAACTGTGGCATTTGCATAAATGCACACTCCATCTTCTATAGTAGGATGACGCTTAGTTTTTGCTAAACTTTTAGATATGGAAACACCTCCTAGTGTAACTCCTTGATACATTTTTACATTCTTACCAATAATAGCAGTTTCTCCAACTACAATTCCAGTACCATGATCTATATAAAACGACTCACCAATAGTAGCACCTGGATGAATATCAATACCTGTCATACCATGCGCATATTCACTCATCATTCTAGGTAAAATATACACATTGCGCTTATACAAAGCATGACTTAACCTGTGAATTGATATCGCATGAAACCCAGGGTAGGCCAAATAAATTTCTTGTAAACAGTGCGATGCGGGGTCGTTCTGTTCAAATGCAACAGCATCTAAATCCAGCTTTTTTCTAATCTTAGGTAATTCTGCCTTAAAACTATCCCAAATAGTAGCACCGTTTTCTATCTCTAAAGCAGTAAGAATCTTCAAAAACGTTTTCTCCAAATAGTCACTATGCTCCTCTTCCTGCTCACAATCAAACAAGGAGTAAAACAAGCGTTTTGTAAAGGTTTTAGCCGTATCTTTTAAGCAAACGTTATAACTTTTCATGTGATAATATCTATTGGCTCTTACAAGCCATGTGTGACCTTTTAATTTCAGTTGATAAAAGTAAAACTTATCTCTGTAAATCTCATTGTTATGAAACATTAAATCCTACAAAGCTTTTACACCTTGCAGGATTATGTTTTTATGTTCTTTTTGAGCGCCTGCGTGAGGCAAGCAGGTTACCCACTACCGATAGCTATCAGGACAACGCGGGCAATATCCGCCAAAGTTATTTTCAAACTTAATTAATGGCTTGTACTACAGCTTTTGGTGCTTCTTTTCTAGTACCATCAAATCCATCAATACCACTAACAGTAGTGTACTTTAAAACAAATTTCTTACCAGGATTTATAATTTTATAAGCCGCTTGACACATAATAGTAGCTTCATGGAAACCACATAATATCAACTTTAGTTTTCCAGGATAATAGTTACCATCTCCAATTGCAAAAATCCCAGGAATATTAGTTTGGTAATCTAAAGCATTATTCACTTTAATAGCATTTTTTTCAATCTCTAAGCCCCAGTTTGCAATAGGTCCTAATTTAGGCGACAACCCAAATAATGGAATAAAATGATCAGTCTCTATTCGAATTGGTTCCTCTCCCTTTTTGGTAATTTCTATAGCCTCAACCTTATCGTCTCCTAAAATATCGGTAACCTCAGCAGGTGTAATTAAAGTGATTTTACCATCATTTTTTAAGTCTTGTACTTTTTCAACAGAGTCTAAATGTCCTCTAAACTCATTACGTCTATGTACTAAGGTTACACTCTTTGCTACATCGGCTAAAAATATACTCCAATCTAAAGCAGAATCTCCTCCACCAGCTATTACTACATTTTTATCACGGTATATTTCTGGCTCTTTAATCATATATTCCACACCTTTATCCTCATACTTAGCAAGGTTTTCAAGTTGTGGTTTTCTTGGTTCAAAACTTCCTAAACCACTAGCAATCGCTACAACTGGTGCTTGATGTTGTGTACCTTTGTTGGTAGTTACAATAAAAGAGCCATCCTCTTGCTTCTCAATAGTCTCAGCACGCTCACCTAATGTAAATCCAGGTTCAAATTGCTTTCCTTGTTCCAACAAATTTTTGGTTAAATCCCCAGCTAAAATCTCTGGAAACGCAGGGATATCATAAATAGGTTTCTTAGGATAAATTTCAGAACACTGTCCACCTGGTTGTGGTAATGCGTCAATTAAATGACATTTTAATTTTAATAATCCTGCTTCAAATACAGTAAATAACCCTGTAGGGCCAGCACCAATTACAATTATATCTGTTTTTATCATTTTTTAAAAATTTGCTTTTAGCTATTTGCTTTTAGCCATTCGCTAGTTGCTAATCGCAAAAAGCTAGGGGCTAATCGTCATTTTATTTCTTACTAATTAGTCCTTTGGTAAATTCGTTAAGTGTTTCCACTTTCTCCTCGAAATCTCCTTTTATTGTTTTTCTATACTCGTTTAAATTCTTTACTAAATCGTCAATATTTTCAGGTATTACAGCCTCAAAAAATTGTCGTAACCGTTTTGCTGTTGTTGGCGATTTTCCATTTGTGGAAATAGCTACTTTCACATTGCCTTTGGTTACAATACCGCCCATATAAAAATCGCAATACGGTGGATTATCTGCTACATTAACCAATTTCGCTTCGGCTCTACAATCTTTCCACACCTGAACGTTTACTTCAGGCACATCAGTCGTTGCAACTACAATATGCTTTCCTTCCAAATACTTTTTTTGGTAGGTATCTTCAATTAAAGTGACACACCCTTTTTTTGCCAATGCGGTTGTACCTTCTCTAAACATGGGAGATATCATGGTTACATGCGCATCCGGACTCGATTTTAATAAGAACGTTAGCTTTTCTTCTGCTACAAATCCACCTCCAACAATAAGTACATTTAAGTTTTTAGTCTTTAAAAAAATAGGATATAAATTATTACGTTCCATAATTTACCCTTCTGTTACCTCACTATAAATTGAACTTAAAACTGCTCTTTCCTTAACCACATCGCCAATGATGATAATTGCAGGGTTTGCTAATTGTTTTTCTTCAACTATGTTTTCAATAGTATCAATGCTACCAATACCTACATTTTCATTCTCTCTAGTACCATTTTGTATTACAGCTATAGCTGTATCGCCTTTACCTTCTTTTGAAAAAATACTAACGATTTCCCCTAGTTTACCCATGCCCATCAAAATCACAACCGTAGCTGTAGATTTTGCAGCAAGAGCTACATCTTCAGATAATTTATGCTTTTTAGTAGTACCTGTAATTACCCAAAAACTTTCTGAAGCACCACGTTTTGTAAGCGGGATACCTTGATACGCTGGCACTGCAACTGATGATGAAATACCAGGTACCATAAAGGTTTCTAAATCAAACTGTCTTACATAATCAATCTCCTCTGCACCACGTCCAAAAATAAATGGATCGCCTCCTTTTAAGCGCACTACATGGCCTTTTTCTTTGGCTTTAGAAACGATTAACTCGTTAATCTGTTCTTGCTGAAATGCATAACACCCCCTGCGTTTCCCTACAAAAATAAGTTCTGCATCATCAGAAGCATACTTAAGTAAAGATTCGTTGATTAGCGCATCGTATAGGATAACGTTAGCAGATTCAATAGCCTTAATTGCCTTAAGCGTTATTAAATCTTCGTCTCCAGGACCTGCACCTACAACAGTTAATTTTGGGATGATACTCTTCATGTTTACGTATTAAACTGCTTTTGGTTCTAGCTCAGTTTGTGCTTCTCTAAACGCTCTAACTTTTGCTAAAAACTGATTTGCATTTTCAATATATTTTGAAGCAAAATCAGCAGTTGGTGCAAATTTATTAATTTGATATATCAATTCTGAGAAAGATGTTCCTAAATCTATACGACCACTTTCAACAAACAACTCATCAAACTGCTTAATAATTCCTGCATGTGTGTTTGTTTTCTTATTTTCAGCCAATAATAATGCTTTAGCTGAATTTACTAAAGATTGGTAGGCTAAATAAATAGCACCAGAATACACACCATTATCAAAAGACTCTTTGGCGTTTTCGATTTTTTCTTCACTTTCAAAGAATAAAGTTGCAATTAAATCTATTACTACACCAGCACATTCTCCAATACCTATTTCTTTTACGTATTTTTCTTCTTCTCCCCAATCAATAAAATCAGCTTGGGTTAAATTAGTAGCATCTTGTAAATCATTTAAGAAATCATAAAAATACTTTTCGCCTTTTTCTTGGTAGTATTCTACAAATTGTTTGCCGTTTGCATTGGCTTCAAAATCATTTAAAATTCTGCGCAGTGCTTCTGGACCTCTTTTACTTGGCACTTTTACTACTTTATCAGCAAAGGTTGCATTACCATCGCCTTGGTTACCACCACCAAGCAATACTTGTAAGGCTGGTGCCACTAATTTATCTGGCGTACGTACCGTCATCCCTTGGAATCCAATGTTGGCCATATTGTGTTGTCCACAAGCATTCATACAACCACTAATCTTAATTACTAAATCTTCATTTTTAAGATATTGTGGATATTCTGCTTTAATAACACGCTCTAACTCCTCTGCAATACCTGTACTACTCGCAATACCTAAATTACAAGTATCTGTACCAGGACATGCTGTAATATCTACAGCCTTATTATATCCTGCTTCTACAAAACCTAGTTTCTCTAATTCGGTATAGAAAAATGGCACTAATTCTCTTTTCACAAAAGGAATTACGATGTTTTGACGCAAGGTTAAACGCACTTCGCCTGCAGCGTATTTATCTACTAAATCTGCTAACAAACGTGCTTTATCTGTGTGAAAATCTCCCAATAACACTTTAATACCTATACCTACATAACCCTCCTGTTTTTGTGGAATTAAGTTGGTAGATTTCCAAGTTTCAAATGCTTGTTGGTCTTTTATAGATACTTCTGGAAATTCAGTTATGTCTACTGGTGTTGAAGCCACGTAAGACTCTGCATCAATAGGAACACTTTTAAATTCTATAGCGTTTTGTTCTTCTGCAATTAAGTCTTTAAACGCTTCTAAACCGATGTCTTTTACTAAAAACTTCATTCTAGCTTTTGCACGACTTTTACGCTCGCCATAACGGTCAAATACACGTAAAACCCCTTCCATGATTGGGATGATTTTATCAGTCTCCACAAAATCATACAATACATCTGCATGACGTGGCTGCGATCCTAATCCTCCTGCTACCATAACTTTAAACCCACGAACACCATCTTTCATTTTAGCAATGTACCCTATATCGTGTAAATACGATAAGCCTGTATCTTGATCTGTAGAAGAAAAAGACACCTTGAATTTGCGTCCCATTTCTTGACAAATGGCATTACGTAAAAAGAATTTATACAAAGCATCTGCATACGGCGACACATCAAAAGGTTCGTTCACATCAATACCAGCAGTTTCAGAAGCTGTAACGTTTCTTACCACGTTACCACATGCTTCACGTACCGTAACCTCATCCTTTTCTAATTCTGCCCAAAGCTCTGGCGTTCTGTTTAAATCCACATAGTGAATTTGAATATCTTGACGCGTTGTAATGTGTAAACGCCCGCGCGAATATTCATCAGAAACTGCAGAAATTCGACGTAATTGATTACTTTTTAGCTTTCCGTAAGGTACTTTTATACGAATCATTTGTACGCCTTCTTGACGTTGACCGTAAACCCCACGTGCTAAACGTAAGCTTCTGAATTTTTCTTCATCTATTTTACCATTATGAAATAACTCTATTTTTTGAGCTAATTCTATAATGTCCTTTTGTACTATAGGATTTTCTATTTCAGTTTCGAAACTTCTCATTTTCTTTTTCTTTTATTGGATAAATCCAGCGCCTACTGTATTGTTAGATTGCGGATCAATTAAAATGAAAGACCCATTAGTTCTATGGTTTTTAAATTGATCGTAGAAAATAGGCTTGTTTAACTTAAACGTTACTGATGCAATATCATTAATACCTAAACCTGTAACATCTTTTTCAAAACCTGAATAATCAGGGTTAATTTTATGATTAATACGATCTACTTTTGCTAACACCTTGTTAATACCATGTTGAACAATATATTTCCCTCCTGGGTTTAGCTGCTCAGCATCCATCCAACATACATTTGCAGTAAACTGCTTATCTATGGTTGGCAAGTCGTTTTCTTTCACAATCATATCGCCACGACTTACATTAATATCATTTTCTAAAGTGATGGTAACTGACGAACGTCTTGATGCCGTTTCGTACTTTTCATCATAGAAATAGATATCTTTTATTTTAGAACGTGTTTTTGATGGTAATACAATAATATCGTCGCCAACACTTAAATCGCCACCGTACACTTTACCAGCATAACCTCTAAAATCATGGTAATCTTCAGTTTTAGGACGAATAACGTATTGTACCGGGAAACGTGGTGTACCTACATTAAAGATATCAGACTTATCGATAGCTTCTAAATGCTCTAACAAAGCTTCTCCGTCATACCAAGGCATATTATCAGAACGATTAACAACATTATCTCCTTTTAAAGCACTTACAGGAATAAATGTAATTTTTTGATCTTGATAATCACGTTTACTCATCAATTCCTCAAAATCAGCTTTAATTTTATTATAAACTTCTTCTGAGTAATCCACCAAGTCCATTTTATTAATAGCCACTACAATATCTTTAACTCTTAAAAGATTATTGATAAAAAAGTGACGATTAGTTTGCTCGATAACCCCTTTTCTAGCATCAATTAAAATGATAGATGCCTGAGATGTTGAAGCCCCTGTTACCATGTTACGCGTATATTCTACATGACCCGGAGTATCTGCAATGATGTAACTTTTCTTTTTAGTTGAAAAATATATGTGTGCCACATCAATAGTGATACCTTGCTCTCTTTCTGCAACCAAACCATCGGTAGCTAATGAGAAATCTAAGTAATCGTACCCACGCTGCTTACTGGTTTTTTCTATGGCTTCTAACTTATCTGTAGTTAAAGATTTTGTATCGTAAAGAATACGTCCTATTAAGGTACTTTTTCCGTCATCTACACTTCCTGCTGTTGCTATTTTTAATACTTCCATTTTATATTGGCTGTTGGCCTTTGGCTTTTAGCTGTTGGCTAATCTCCGCTTGCCTAATTTTAAATTCTTTTTAGTTTTGCTAAAGGCTAAAAGCCAATAGCTAAAGGCAAAATTTGCTTTCGCAAATTTTAAAAGTACCCTTGTTGTTTACGTTTTTCCATGGCTGCTTCAGAGCGTTTATCGTCTATACGTGCACCACGTTCTGAAATTGAAGAGTCTCTAATTTCTTCAACAACTTTATCAATTGAAACCGCATCAGATAATACGGCTGCGGTACAACTCATATCACCTACGGTTCTAAAACGCACCATTTTTTCTAATACTTCTTCGTGCTCGTCTCTGTAAACCACCTCATCATCAGCAGACCAAATCATGCCATCTCTTAAAAACACTTTACGCTTGTGTGCAAAGTAGATTGAAGGAATTTCGATGTTTTCTTTTTCTATGTAAGACCAAACATCTAATTCTGTCCAGTTAGAAATTGGGAACACACGAACATTCTGTCCATGATCTATCTCGCCATTCAACATATCAAACAACTCTGGTCGTTGGTTTTTCTCATCCCATTGTCCAAAATCATCACGTACAGAAAAAATACGTTCTTTTGCTCTTGCTTTTTCTTCATCACGTCTTGCTCCACCTATTGCTGCATCAAACTTAAACTCTTCTAGAGCATCTAAAAGTGTTGTAGTTTGCAACATATTTCTACTAGCATAACGCCCAGATTCTTCTTTTACTTTTCCTGCATCGATAGAATCTTGTACGTTTCTTACAATCAACTCCAAACCTAGCTCTTTAACCAAACGGTCTCTAAACTCGATAGTTTCAGGAAAGTTATGTCCTGTATCAATGTGCATTAAAGGAAATGGAACTTTAGCTGGATAAAACGCTTTAACTGCTAATCTTACTAAAGTGATAGAATCCTTTCCTCCTGAGAATAACAACACTGGTTTTTCAAACTGTGCTGCTACTTCTCTCATGATGTAAATCGCTTCGTTTTCTAACGAGTTGATATGTGATGTATCTTTATTCATAATTAAAGGCCCTCCTAACCTCCCCATGAGGGAGGAAAACTTACTCGGGCGGAGTAAATGTTTTTTGTTACTATTTTAATGTCTTAATCTGTTTCACTATTTACTGCCACTGTTAACTGAACACTGGATTAAGCGTGTAAACCACACTCTCTATTTTCTAATGCTTTTGTTGGATCGAAATATTTAAATTCGTTTGGTAAATTATTATCTTCTAAGTATTTATCTAAATCCTTATCAGTCCAATAATAAAACGGACTTACTTTTAAAACGCCATCTTTACTTAAACTAAATATACCAATGCTATTTCTAAAGGCAGTTTGCCCTTGACGCAAGTTAGTAAACCACACATTTGGTTTATGCTCATCCATAGCTCTTTTAAAAGGCTCTAACTTTACTTGCTCTGTAAACTCTGCATGTTTTGGATCATCTACAGAAGGAATACCCATAACAACGTCTCTATGAGAAGACGTTTGCTTTGGCACATACAAATGCACATTCAAGTTTAAATCTTTAATTACTTGTTCTGCATGCCTGTAAGTTTGTGGCGTATTGTAACCTGTATCACACCATACAACAGGTATTTGAGATTCTACTTTACTTACCGCATGAAGGATTGCAGCTTCATAAGGTCTAAAGTTAGTTGTAACTACAGCATTATTATTAAGCTCAAAAGCTTTTTCTATAATTTCAGAAGGACTAGCATTCTGAAATAATAAATTTAAAGCATCTAACTGTTCTTGTGATTTAATTTCCATGTTTATTTAATTATTTCCCCCATTTTATAGCATTCCAAATACGCTCATGGAAAAAGTACAACACTAATTTTGTTAAGAAATCCACAGAAGCAATAGAAGCTGCAAGAGATATTCTACCTGTTAGTATGTATGACACAACTAACGTATCTAAAGTACCTACTACTCTCCAACTAAGAGCTTTTGCAACACTTCTAATTGGTTTTTCTCCAACACTATCCTCCTTGTAAGTGGACTTTTGTTTACTTTTAACTAGCATTTGCGCAATCATTTGTCGTTATTTTATATTAATCCTATCAATTTAGTAGGGATTACAAAAGTAATACTTTTTTTGGCTCTACAAACTTTGATCTTAATTTTTTAGAATAATGGACTATTTTGACGATAAAATGAAGAAAACTTACAAGGTTTCCTTGTAAACTGTGAATTTTTAAATAACTATACACCTGAAAGATCTGCTAAAGTTGTATTTCTAAACACTTTAAGTGTGCTATCTCTCACTTCAATCATGAGTTTATGTACACTACATTTGTGTTCATCAGGACAATCATCACACTTTTCGTAATAATTTAAACTTACGCAAGGCACCATGGCAATGGGACCTTCAAGGACTCGCATTACATCAGTCATTTTTATTCCAGAAGGTTCATCTCGTAAATAATAACCTCCATGCTTTCCTTTTTTAGAACCTAAGATTCCTGATTTACGAAGTGTTAATAAAATACTTTCTAAAAACTTTTGAGGTATTTGCTCACTTTTAGCAATTACACTCACTTGAACTGGAACGTCATCGCCACTTCGCGCAATAAATGTTAAGGCTTTTAGTCCGTATTTTGTCTTTTTAGAAAGCATTGTGCTAATATAGATAATTTAGTATTTGCACTAAAACTAAAAGCATATTTAAAAATACTGACCTATTCCAAACACAAAACCATTAGCTCCATTACCTGTTACATTAATGCCATAATCAAAACGCAATACTGCATTAAAAATATATTTATGAATAAAACGCACACCCAAGCCTGAATATACACGGGTTGTATTTTGAGAAAACACATCTCCAAAATTAGCATCAGGACGTTGCACACCACTCACATCTAAAAAGCCATTTCCTTGTAACACAAACCAACCTTTTTCTAAAAGTGTATGTCGATACTCACTGTTTAATGCTACAATGGCGGAGCCTCTATCTGTTATATTCCCAACGCCTCTTGTATTTAATTGGTTATCGATAACTAATGGTGCAAAAGCACTATTCTCTATCGGATTACTAAATTGTAATTGTAGCTGACTTGCAAAATTACCTTTACTTCCTATTCGTTTAAAATACTGTGTCGTATTATTTATAATGAAATCTGTTTGTAAAAGAGTATTACTATCACTAAACACGGTAGTTTCAAAAAGATTTCTAAACCCTGAAACGTTTTGATATTCAATATCAATATCTACATATTCATGAGAGCCTCTAAATGCTGTTCTCCTGATACTTGGTTCTGCTGAATTTATGGATTCTACATCATCATCGTCGGATAATAACACATAACTTTCATCTGAAGTTCTTACTCCAAACTCAAACCTATTATTAAAGTTTAATTCATAAAATAAAATGGTTTCAAAACCTTTATTCGTAAATACATAATCGGTACCATTATCAATAGCATTAGGATCAAAAAAAATAGGCTGCTGTGTACTATCATCCATATAATTTACACCTAAACCTAACTTGTTTGTAAACAAATACGGATGCTCTAAAAATACGCCAAAAGCATTAAAAACTTCCTTTTTAAAAAAGCCTCCAAAAATAATATTGCGACCTAAGCCGTTAAATTCAAATGCTGAAAATCTATACGAAAAGCTATCATCTGCAGCTTGTCCAGCTCTAATACCAGGAATGATACTAAAATTCTCTTCAACTATATATGTGATTTTATAGCCTGCATTACCAACAGATTCCACTTTGTAATCGGCAAACGCAATACCATCTAAACGTTTAAAACGTTCTATATCTGTTACTACTACAACACTATCGGTTTCCTGTCCTGCTTTTACTTTTGCTATTCTGGTTAAAAAACTGGCTTTAGTTTTTTTAAGGCCTTCGAAATTTAAACTTTCTACCTTGAATTTAGTTTGGGCTAAACTTTGAAGACTTGAGCAAACTAATAGAAGAATTACAAGAATGCTTTTATATCTAGATATCACAATCATTTTTTTTAAGATTGTAAGTCGAGATAGTTAAAAAGAAATTACTTGATAACTGATTATTATTTCAAATTAGAAAAAAACAGTTTCAAGTATAATGTCTGCAAAATAAAGTTACAATGTAGTATGAGACTTTTCTAATGCATAAAACGTAGCTTGAACATAATCGTCTGCATCGCCAGAATTATTTTGGTTATAAACTCCAGCCTTAAAATACATATATTGCCCTCCAATATTAAATCCACTGCTGGCCATATTTATAGTTTTAACCACGTTATCTTTTCCTTCCCTAAAGATAATAACCGTAAGTACATCTCCAACAGTCCTAATACGGTAGCTAAATTTTTCATTAAGAGCGATACCGTCTGTAGGGTTCGAAGCAGAACTGCTTCTTGATCCAATCATTTCGTGCCATTGTTCATTTCCATTACCATCTGTGGGTTCATGAGCAAAGTAAATTGATCCAAGCGAGTTGTTTGGTAACTTCCTATAATACAAACGTATAGGCTCATCATCATTGGCATGTATTTGTCCTATAATTACCCTACCCACTTGATTACTATTTCCTGTGGTGGTAACATGATTTACGGCCACGGTAGCATTCATCTCACCATCATAACCATAAGCAGCATTTTTATCCGCTAGAGGAGCTGTACCAAAAACCCAGTTGTTCTTATTTACACCTTGCGTACTTATACTTGTATTAGTACCTCTTAACATTTCACGCAGTTCTACTCTTACATAACTTGTATTAGCAGAAGTTTTAAAACCATCAACTGGACATTTAAACACCATGCCGCCATCATCACCAGTATAAAAATAGTTACTGTTTTCATAATTATTATTAATCTGGTTAACAGTAATTGTAGTTGCTGTACCATTCCCTTTATCTTCTGGAATACTTAAATTCCACGTAGACAAATCAAAATTTTCTGAAGGTGTTTTACTTGCATCTAATCCTCCTGTATTTGGCTCTTTTCCCGTCTGGGTAATGGTTAAATTTCTTGATACATCTCCGCCTATAACACTAATTATTCCAGTACGTTTAACTTCCGTTGGGTTTGAAGACACAGCAATATTTATAGTTCCATTATTTGTTCCGTTTGTGGGAGTAAGGATAATCCAATCATTGTTATTCTCAGTATACCAGTATAAATTAGCAGTTACTGCAAGTGATTTTGTTTCTTGATTTGCTGAAAAATCAGAAATTGAAGACAAACTCAATTCTACAACTTTCTCTTCTTCATTTGAATCTTCCGAACTACAACTAATTATTGATATAAAAATTAGAAATGTAAAAATGATTTGTATTAGCTTCATAACATGTTTTTTACAAAAATAGTAACTTAACCTTTAAATTGGTTAACCAATTTAAAAATTCTTTGTAAAACGTTGAAAAACATGCTATACACCTATAAAATTAAGACAAAGCCTGCTCAATATCGGCAATAATATCATCAATATGTTCTAATCCTAAAGAGCAACGCACCATTCCATCCGTAATACCAGCAGCAGCTTTAACATCGGCTTCAACCTTAGCATGCGTGGTACTTGCAGGATGTGTTACGATAGTTCTCGTATCTCCTAAATTAGCCGAAAGCGAACACATTTTAATTGCATTTAAAAATGCTCTACCACCATCTAAACCACCTTCCACTTCAAACGCCACAATATTACCACCAAGTTTCATCTGTTTTTTGGCAATCTCATATTTTGGGTGCGATTTTAAAAACGGATATTTCACCCATTTCACTTTAGGGTGTGCCTCCAAAAATTCAGCCAATTTTAAAGCATTCTCACAATGCTTATCCACACGAATGGCCAATGTTTCTAAAGATTTAGACAGTACCCATGCGTTAAACGGACTCATAGATGGTCCCGTTAACCTCGAAAACAAATAAATTTCACGAATCAAGTCTGCCCTACCAACGGTAACTCCGCCTAAAACACGCCCTTGTCCGTCCATTAATTTTGTAGCCGAATGTATTACCAAATCTGCACCAAACTTTATAGGATTTTGCAAATACGGTGTCGCAAAACAGTTATCAATTACCAATAGCAAATCGTGTTTTTTACAAATGGCACTTAAAAATTCCAAGTCCAACACATCCACACCTGGATTGGTTGGCGTTTCAGCATAAATAAATTTGGTGTTGGGTTGTATCAACGCTTCAACCGCATCTACGTCGTTAATGCTAAAATACGAGCACTCAATATTCCATTTCGGAAAATATTTGGTAAATAATCCGTGGGTTGCCCCAAATACCGAGCTACACGACACCACATGGTCGCCCGCATCCAGCAAGGTGGCAAATGTAGAAAATACCGCCGCCATACCGCTCGCAAAGGCAAACCCCGCTTCCGCACCTTCCATGGCGCACACTTTCTCCACAAACTCGTTAGTATTTGGGTTGCTGTAGCGGCTGTACAAATCGCGCTGCTTCTCCTCGGCAAACGAAGCGCGCATCTCCTCGGCATCCTCAAATACAAATCCCGATGTTAAGTACAACGGCACCGAATGTTCCGAAAACTGAGAGCGCTCACTCTGCGTTCTTATCGCGTTGGTTTCAAATTTTTTATGCTTCACTTTAATTTTTTTATGTTTTTTTTGGCGTTACCCACAAGGGGTCGGGCTTTCACTACTCAATCCCTCCTACGTCGGGGATTTCAAACATGTCGTTCAATCCCTAACGCGGGCATATCCGCTAAATTCATTTTATTCCTAAGAGTTTGTTTTAATTTTCAGTTTCTGTATTTCCCGACGCATTCTCAATTCCACGTTGAATTCTAGAAGGTAATACAAACAAATATTCCCCTAAAGCAATAGTAAAATCAATTGCTTTTTGGGCGTCATCAGAATCTGGTAAATCTGCATCTTCATCGGCATGTCTTTCGTCATTTGCATCAAGTCTAACCTCATGAGCCCATGTAGCCATATTATCTGTTATTAGATGATCAGTAACTGCTGTATTAATTCTTGAATATAAACTTCCTTGATTATATCCTTTTTCTTTCAGCATTGCATCCACAGAACTTGCACACAGCATTATTGCTCCAGATGGTGCATGTATACTATTAATAGCTTGTTCAAGAAAGGATTTTGCCTTGAATGGAATTGAATCACTAAGAGACTCAGATTCTGGATAATATTTTTCAACATAACCACCCTGCGTCCAAGAATATGCTGAAACAACTCCACCACATCTTTGGCATGAATAAATTTTCCATATTCTTCCATTCTTAGCGTCGGTTGCCTGTGTTGGAAAACTATGCAACTCTCGCAAACTTGGACTATCAATTTTACAATGTGGGCATTTACTTAATAAAAGATATTGTTGTAATTTCATTTGAATTCATTTTATCAAATCGACTAACTAATTAATATGCTTACTCAACCTTAATATATCCCCAAAAACCCCACGCGCTGTTACCTCAGCACCAGCACCAGCACCTTGGATCACGATAGGTTGCTCGCCATAACTTTCGGTAAATATTTCAAAAATAGCATCACTACCTTTTACATGACCTAAGGTACTATCCTCTGGAATGGACACTAATTTCACTTCTAAATTCCCTTTATCTTGCGATAAATCTCCAGATAAATCGCCAACATATCTAAGTACATGTCCTTCTTTTTGGCCGTCCTTCAATTTTTGATACTGTGCATCCAATACCTCTAATTGCGATAAAAAGTCTTCCACCGAAATATCTCTATACGCCTCAGGAATCAAATTCAATACTTCTACATCATCAAACTCATTTTGTAAATCTAATTCCCTAGCTAAAATCAACAATTTTCTAGCTACATCATTTCCTGAAAAATCCTCACGTGGGTCTGGTTCTGTAAACCCTTTATCCACCGTTTCTTGAATAATGGCACTAAACGGTTTGTCTTCCACCGAAAAATTATTGAATAAATAACTTAACGTCCCAGAAAATACACCACGAATTCTAGTGATGTTTTCTCCAGATTCGTGCAATAGTTTTATCGTATCAATTAACGGTAAACCTGCACCAACTGTGGTTTCGTATAAATACTCTTTATTGTGTTGCTTTAAGTTTTCTCTTAATTCAGTATAAAACTCATGCGAAATGGTATTCGCTATTTTGTTACTTGATACCAAATCAAAACCAGCTTCAATCAGCGGTATGTAATTTTTATAAAACACATTACTTGCTGTATTATCTACCGCAATTAAATTTTCAAGATGATGGTTTTTAGCATAGGTAATCACATCTTCAATAGAACTTTTAAAGGTGCTTGATGTAATCGCCTTCTCCCAATTGCCATTTACACCATTTTTATCCAAAACTAATTTTCTGGAGTTGGCAATAGCAAATACATTTAGGTTGATGCCTTTTCGTTTTTCAATATCGTCTTTCGACTTTAAAATCTGGTTAATCAAAGCACCACCAACACCTCCATGACCAAAAATGGCAATATTTATCTTTTTAGACACACCAAAAATCTCGCCGTGTACCACATTTACTGCCTTATGCAATTGCGTCTTTTTTACCACCAAACTCACATTCTTACCCGTTACGGTATTGTTGAATAACAACGGGGTAATCTGATTTCGGATAAGCGCATTAAATGGCTTGTGGAAAGAGCTCAATTCTATACCAACAATTGAAATTACCGCCACATTATCGTTTACAGTAATAGCATTAACATCTTGTGATTGAAAATCGGTTTTAAACTCACGCTCCAAAGCTCTTACGGCTTGTGCCGCTTGGTCGGCTTCAATAATCAATCCGATACCTCTTTCTGATGAGCCTTGAGATACAATACTCACACTGATACCACTACTACCTAAGGCGCCAAAAATTCTAGCATCAACACCAATTTTCCCTAGCAGACCGCGACCTTCTAAATTCAACAACGCCACATTATCCATCACAGAAAGTGAGGTTACTTCTTTACCGCTTGGGTTTGCCGTTATTAAAGTACCTACATCATCCGCATTAAAGGTATTTAGAATTCTTAAATTAATATTCTTTTCAACTAAAGGAATAATGGTTTTGGCATGCAATACCGATGTTCCAAAATTTGCCAATTCGTTGGCTTCACTAAACGACAACTCACGAATCTGTTTTGCATCTACCACCAAATCTGGATTGGCTGTATAAATACCACTAACGTGGGTATAGTTTTCTAGTTCTTCAGCTTCCAAAAAATTAGCAATTAAAGCCGCTGTATAATTACTACCGTTGCGCCCTAAAGTTGTCGTTTCATTCTTTAAATTTGACGCAATAAAGCCCGTAACCACATTAACCACATTTTTATGTTTTGAAAAATAATCTTGTGTGTTCTCCTTTGATAATTTGGTTAAAGGTTGGGCATTTCCAAACCCTTCATCTGTTTTTATCAATGCTCTAGCATCAGTAGCTTTTGCAGCTATTCCACGTTCATTAAGCAGACTAGAAATTAATTTTATAGATAATAATTCGCCCTGAGCCAAAATAGTATCCTTGGTTTTTTTGCTATAGTCGCGCAATAAACTTACACCTTCAAACAACTGGTCTAACAATGAAAACTCTTCCGAAAAATCAATGGTTTTTAAAGGTTCACTTTGGTAGGTTTTAAACGCTTCTAAATCCTCCTGATACGGTTTACCGTCCAAAGCCTTGTTCAACATAGCTTCCAAATCGTCCGTAGCAGAACCTCTTGCCGAAACTACCACAGTAATCCGCTCTCCCGCTTCAACTTTGTTTGCAATAATAGAAAGTACAGTTTCTAAACCTTTACCATTGGCCAAGGATTTGCCACCAAACTTTAAGACTTTAATAGGTTTACGCTTAGACTCAGGTACAAAAACACCTTCCACTATTTTTTCCAACTGCTCATATTCCATTAAAAAGGCATCATGACCATGTAAAGAGTGAATCTCACTATAGGTTACATTTGGATTAGTTAGCGCTAATTGTTTTTGGGTTTCTCTGTTTTCTTCAGCAGTGAAAAACAAATCAGAATCCACACCAATAATATGGATCTTTGCTTCTATATTTTCCAACACATTAAAGTTGCTCGATCTTCCTTTGGTAACATCAATAGTTTTCAGCAATTGGTTCATCAACTTATACGCCGATAACTGAAAGCGTTCCTGTAGCTTTTTACCATGATGCAACAACCAACTCTCTACATTAAAGATCTCTAAATCCTCGTTTTTAGAACGCTTAAAACGCGCTTTAAACGACTCCGGCGTGCGGTAACACAACATCGCATGCATACGTGCATCATGCACAGGGTTTTTAGAATTCAATAAAAACTGTTCTTGTATTTGGCAGTTGGCAATCAACCAATCAGTAGATTTCCAATCGGTGGCCACTACCACCAAATGCTCCGTAAAATCCGGTTGTAATACTGCCATTTCCCAAGCAATACCTCCACCTAATGAGCCTCCAATAGTTGCAAATAATTTACCTGTATGGAGTATTTTTAATCCTTGTAAAAACAATTTTGCCACATCGCGGGCTACAAAATCCTTGTAATTATCAATCACAAATCCATCATAACCATTCCCAGGAATATTAAACGCCAAAATGGAGTACAATTTAGTATCAATAACCTTATCATCTCCAATCAAATCTTTCCACCAACCGTTTTCGCCCGCAACCTCACTATTTCCAGTAAGCGCATGGTTAACCAACACAATTGGCGCATCGCCTAAAGGCTTTCCAAACACTTGGTAGCTTAATTGTATTGTAGGGTTAAGCACACCACTTTCTGTAGTGTAATTTTCAATTGTAATATGTTGTAATTCGTGTTTCATACTAAAAAGCCCCTCCTAACCTCCCCGAAGGGAAGGAATTCTTACTCTTATGTTTTAAAGTCGACCGGAAATTTAAACCTATCAACTTTTATTTTATTTATTTTTTTTGCGCCTGCCTGCCGACAGGCAGGTTCCCCTATCGGGGAGCAGGCTTTCCGTTGCAAGTCCTCGCACCTCCTTCGTCAGGCTGTGGGCTTTCCACTGCAATCCCTAACGTGGGTGCGTTTGCTAAGGGCTGTATATTCCCAAAAGCTACTCCACTTTTGCATTTTACCCACCCCTAACCCCTCCAAGGAGGGGAACACTTATTGTGATTTATAAAATTGCCCCTTGCCTCCTCAATACTTTCACTACGCTCACTCAAAAGTAGTGCTCGCATGAGTATGGTTCCTCCCCTTTGGGGAGGTTAGGTGCGGCTCCTTTTATATCTTGGCAAATGCCTGTTTTAAATCGGCTTTTAAATCTTCAATATCCTCAATACCTACAGACAAACGTATTAAATCTGGACTTACACCTGCTGAAGCTTGTTCTGCTTCATCTAATTGCTGGTGTGTAGTACTTGATGGGTGGATAATTAATGATTTGGTGTCTCCAATATTTGCCAATAATGAAAATATTTGAGTCTCATCCGCAATCGTTTTTGCAGCATCAAATCCGCCTTTATGCCCAAAGGTTACAATACCACTTTGTCCTTTTGGTAAATATTTTTTAGCTAAAGCATTGTATTTACTACTTTCTAATCCTGGATAGTTAACCCAAGCCACTTCGTCCTGTGCTTCTAGCCATTTTGCTAATTCTAAAGCATTTTCACTGTGTTGCTTGATACGAACTGGCAATGTTTCTAAACCTTGAATGATATTAAAGGCATTTGTTGGACTCATAGCACCTCCAAAATCTCTTAATCCTTCTAAGATTAATTTAAACGTATACGATGCTGCACCTAAAGTTTCGTGATATTTTAAACCGTGATACCCTGCTGATGGCTCTGTAAATTCTGGGAATTTACCATTTGCCCAATCAAACGTTCCACCATCAATAATAGCACCACCAAGTGATGTTCCTTGACCACCAATATATTTTGTTAATGAGTGAATTACAATATTAGCACCGTGTTGTAAAGGATTTAATAATGCAGGCGTTGCTACCGTATTATCCACAATAAAAGGAACACCTGCTGCTTTTGAGTGTTCTGAAATCGCTTCTAAATCTAATACATCTAACTTAGGGTTTCCTAAAGACTCTACAAAGAATGCTCTGGTGTTATCTTGTACAGCATCCTTAAAATTATCTGGATTTGATGCATCTACAAATGTGGTTGTAATACCCAATCTTGGTAATGTTACACTTAATAAATTGTACGTTCCACCATATAAACTGCTCGATGCTACAATATGATCTCCAGCTTTTAACAGCGTTAACAATCCTGTAGAAATTGCTGCTGTTCCTGAAGCAAATACTACGGCGCCTATACCGCCTTCTACAGCTGCTAAACGCTCTTGTAAAATTTGATTGGTTGGGTTATTTAAACGCGTGTAAATAAACCCTAATTCTTGTAAAGAAAACAGATTTGCAGCATGGTCTGAATCGTTAAACACGTAAGACGTAGTTTGATAAATTGGTACTGCTCTTGCTCCACCATTGTTTGCTACGTCATGTCCTGCGTGTAATGCGTTTGTTGCTAATTTTTGATCGCTCATTTTTCTAATATTTTTTAGTTAATTTTTAAAAACCAAAAATTCAAATGCACTTGCAATAAGTGAACTAAATAGAAAAATGTTATAAAGAATTTTTTAAAACTACAGACTGTAATTTTTTTGGTTATCTATCCAAACACCAATAAATGAATTGGGGTTTAAGTAGAATTTAGCACCTTCTTTAATAAGTTTAAAGGGTTGCTAAGGTTTCATCGGGTCTAATCCCTCCACCTTTCTTGATAACATTTCAATACGTTTTTGAACTTTGTGATTGCAAATATCGTGTAGAAAAGTTAATCTGCAAATTTTTTTAGAAAAATTTTGTTTTTATTCCTGAAATCTATTTGTAGAAATTTTCGGCTATCTTCGTTTAGCGTCAGATATAAGCCATTACCAACGGCGCATATCCATCAACATTGTATGTCATTCCCGACATCAAGAGCATACCTAAAAATTAACGATAATCAAATTTAAAATCTAATCACAGTAATATAAATTATGACTAAAAATTATTTTATGTTTTACATAAATTTATTTACGTTTGTATAAATAAAAGTTATTACTCATGAAACGAAATAAAATAATTCAGACCACATTAAACCTTAATAGATTCACTTTTTGGTTGTCAATAGTTGGAGGGACTGCACTTATTCTTTATATAGGCTATTTATTTATTTTTCCAGAATCGTATCCCGATATTAAAATTTTAAATGATGGAAATATTTCAACCTTTTACTTATGTACTGAATGTGATTATACTGCAAAAAGTATCCCTATTGCGGAAGTTGGTTCAGGAATGAAAATCTGGATACTACTGCGCCTAGCTACAATGGGTTTACTATTTATATTGATTACTAATGAAGTAATCAAAATTTTAAAATCAGTTAGAGGTTATAAAACATTCCATAGTCAAAACATGTTGTATTTCAAACGAATAGCTAAATATACCTTAGCAATCGCCTTTTTTAGAACCATCAATTTTGTTGACGAGGGACAACACGGGATAGGTTTAGAAATAGGGTTTCCACTAGATTTGTTGCTATTTGCGTTATTCAGCCTAAGTCTTAGTGAAGTTTTTAAAGAAGGTCAACTCTTGCAAGAGGATAAAGATTCAATATTATGAGTATCGTTATAAATCTGGATGTAATGCTGGCCAAACGCAAAATGAAGCTAAAAGAATTAGCTGAAACCATTGGTATATCTGAAACCAATCTTTCACTTTTAAAAACCGGTAAGGTAAAAGGCATAAGGTTTAACACCCTAGATAGCATTTGTGAAATATTGGAATGTCAACCTGGAGATATCTTAGAACACGTTCCCTCTAATTCACGAAATGAAAACTAACAGAAAACTGAGAACCTCATGATTTGAGGCACAATTAAGAAAAACTGCTTTTTAAAAGGAGCTATTAAATCAATAATTATTAACGAAAATGAAACTATATTCAATTATAGCAATAATCTTATTGTTTAACGCTTGCAACCCCTCTGCGCTAAACACAAAGGAACCAGTCATGGTAAATACACTAGAAAAACCACTAACACTTCCTTACGAAATCATCAATGGGCTAATCGTTATTAAACTGCAAATAAACAATTCAAATCCATTAAACTTTGTTTTGGATACTGGTGCACCCATCACATGTATTTTAGAATCTGATAGGTCCATTGGCTTTAAAGACCCTTTGAATGAGCATGATGAAATTGGCTCACACACAGAAAACTATATGGAAAAGTCCGTAAAGTTTATTGATGGGTTACATCTTAAATTGAATGATAGTATTTTTCTTAAAAACCTATCTGTAGCGCTGTGGCCTCCAGAAATGTTTTTCAAAAGCACTTCTTATGACAATGTACCCTATGATGGCATTATAGGCTATGATCTTTTGAGGTTTGTAACCTTAGAAATTAATCAAGAAAACAAAACCGTAACATTACATAACCCAAAGGAAGATATTCCCCAAAACCATTGGACCTATTCAAATCTTGAGTTTAAAAACAATAAGCCTTATTGTAATATTAATTTACGGATTAAGCCTGAAGACGAAAAAATTCCACTTAAAGTACATTTTGATTTAGGAAACATGAACTACATGTGGGTAAAAACAAATCTCAGCAAAAACATAATTGCTCCAGTAGAAAAGAAAGAACAAATTATTGGTATGGGAATAGATGGCAAACCAATGATGGGAGTTTTATGGCCCGCTCATAGTTTGGAAATTGCTGGATTTACCAATTGGGCAATACCGATTAGGTATACATCCACTGGACATTCTCGCGATAAGAACAGAGCAGGACATATTGGCTTAAGAGAATTGGAACGCTTTAACTTATTGATTGACTACAATAACAAGAGACTTGGAATTCGCCCTATTAAAGAGGTCTTTTCAATCAATGATGCCTACTTAAAAATGTATGAAGGAGAATATTCATCTCCAAACCTTCCTTTTACAATCACATTAGAAGCAAAGAAAAACCTTTTATATCTTACTGCAAAGGGGGAAAACCCACTCCCTATGGTTCCTGTAAATAATTACACGTTCAGCTTCAAGCCAATGCATATTTCGATAGTTTTTTCAAGAAATAAAGACGGTAAAATTGATTATTCTACCTTGACCCTTAAAGAAACCAAAAGGAAATCAACATGGACAAAACTTTGACTTCAATGATTAAGATAAAAACTTAATGAATAAAAACCAACTAAATAGAATTAGAAACTATTAATAGTAAATCCTTTTTTCCATCTCTAATAAACACACATTCTCTAAATGACTGATTAGTGAAATATTGCAATGTTAATCGAAGATGTACTTACAAGTAAAAAGCCATACAACAAGGTATAAAATGTATACCCACCCAGCGGGATGGCTACAACATCTTATACAGAACGGTAAACGAACTTTCCAAAAAAAGCTAAGCCTACTAAATAGTTTAACCATAACTTAGCAAATAAACCCCGCGCAAGGGATTGCAGCGACATCCTTTTTGCGAACTTAAAACAAGAGAATTTAAATAATCTTTGGATTTGACTAGACTAATGGAATCCCGAAACAAGTTCGGGACGCTTCGTGAAAAGATATAGTGAAAAGCCCGACCCCTTTTGGGTTGCGCCCAAAAAATTTAAGTTTGTGTTTGCAAAAATTTATCGCGGATAACTTGTCCGATTGGTCGGTTTTCTATTTTAGATTCTAACCATGAAATGATATCTAAATACAGGAACGCCCGACTTTGGTATGGGTCGTTCTCAAACTCTTTTAACTTTTTGTGCAGTTTGATGAATTCGCCTTTTACTTCGTGCGGATATATATCTGGTAACACACGTAAAAACTTGATAAACTCCTTCTGCACTTCGTACAAATCTTCCATTTTTATTAGAAACTTATACGTACTCCTGATGAGCACATCTAGGTTGTAATCTAAACCTGCTTCGTAGTGTGCCACTAAATTTAATATGCGAGAAAAGCACAATAAATCTTCCCGCATTTGCAGCGATTTGTTGCTTATTATTTTATCCAAATAATAGATGCATTTTCTAATTTCGCCTGCTCCAAAATACATGCTTGCCATTTTATAATAAAACACCATGATATGATGCTCATCAATACGACTTTTGTAGTTTTTTAGTTTTTCTAAAACCTCATCTATTAATGGTAAACCGTCTTGAAAACTACCTTCAATAAAATGCAAGTTAAACTTGTTGTTGTAGATGTACAAAAAGGCTAAGGACTCTGTATTATCATCTAATGGAAACCATTTTTCTTGTGTTATAGCTTCGAATTTTGCGAGCGTTTCCTGAAATTTTTCGTGTTGCCTTAAGTAGAATAGTGCTTCTAGCAAATAGTGGTTGCCACGAAGAAAAAACACAGGATTTAGCACAATCATCTCTTTATTATCATAAAATAAGCCTACCCATTTAGAGGCGTATTTATAGCAGGCTAAAAAGTCTACCGTTAAAAAACTGTACCATAATTTTGCTTTATACAACCACAGTTTTTCTCTAAAACCTAGTTTGTTAATATCGTATCTGGGTAATCTGTCGTGATAGTATTTATCAATAATCTGATATTCTTCATCATTTTTTACATAACCTGTTTTTAAAAACAGCCCATATAACTGCAAGGACAGGTTAGAGAGTTTGCTTGCTAGCACATTTTGTAAACTTAACTCTTTTGCTTGTATGGTAAGTTCGTCTGCACGATTGCTAATACTTCTGGTAATGTATTGAGATTCAATAACTTTTTCTAATTCCACAATCTCATACGCCACATTTTTTTCCTCGTTTGACACTGCTAAATTCTTAGCTTTATCAAGGATTTTTAAACTTTGTTTGTAAAGTCCTTTATGATATAAAATTGTTGCAAAATCGAGTTGTTCACGGATTTGAATCCTGATATCTTGATGTGATGGGTTTAAGCGTAAACTAATTAAAATCTGCTTGTACAAATGTGCTTTAAGGTTGGATAACTGCTGCTTTTTTACAATACCTTTTTTTAAAATAGCAGCTTCATCATAGGTTTTTAATTTATCCAGAATATTGAATAGCATTAAAAACTTTGAATCTTCGTTTACTCCCAATCGACCAACGTAAAGCTTGAATTGTCGCTTTTCAGACTTTGAAAGGGATTTTACCAAAACAAATAAGTTATCTTTTTGCTCTTTTACCATAGTCATAAAATCATATTCAAAAAACTGATTTTCAAATATTTAACAAATCATCAACTCAGTTAAACGTCGTAAAAAAAATGAGATGAATAGTAACTTTTACGAAACCAAAATATAAATTCGTATCACAATAAGAAAATATATTCTAATAAATGTCTGATAATCACGTTCAAATTTTTGATACTACCCTCCGAGACGGAGAGCAAGTCCCTGGTTGCAAGCTTAACACTGAGCAAAAACTAGTTATTGCGGAACAGCTGGATGAATTAGGGGTAGACATTATTGAAGCGGGGTTTCCCGTCTCTAGCCCAGGGGATTTTAAATCGGTAGAAGAAATTTCTAAGATTGTAAAAAACGCTACGGTTTGTGGTTTAACCCGATCTGTAGAAAATGATATAAAAGTTGCTGGAGAAGCACTTAAATATGCAAAGACTCCTAGAATTCACACAGGAATAGGCACTTCTGACTCTCATATAAAATTCAAATTTAAATCTACTCAAGAAGCTATTATAGAACGTGCTGTTAAAGCAGTAAGTTACGCCAAAACTTTTGTTGAGGATGTTGAGTTTTATGCCGAAGATGCTGGAAGAACTGATAATGAATATTTAGCTCGCGTTTGCGAAGCTGTAATTAAAGCAGGTGCTACTGTACTAAATATTCCTGATACTACAGGGTACTGTTTGCCGCATGAGTATGGTGCAAAAATTAAGTATTTAAAAGAGAATGTAAAAGATATTGATAAAGCTATTTTATCATGCCACTGCCATAATGATTTAGGTTTGGCTACTGCAAACTCTATAGAAGGTGTTATTAATGGTGCACGCCAAATAGAATGTACTATAAATGGTATAGGAGAACGCGCTGGAAATACTGCTTTAGAAGAGGTAGTGATGATTTTAAGACAACATCCTTATTTGAATTTAGATACTAGAATTAAATCTGAAATGCTATATGGTATTAGTCAATTAGTATCAGACAGCATGGGTATTTACACGCAACCTAATAAAGCTATAGTAGGCGCAAACGCTTTTGCGCATAGTTCTGGAATACACCAAGATGGTGTAATAAAAAATCGTGAAACTTACGAAATTATAGATCCTAAAGACGTTGGTGTAACAGAATCTGCTATTGTATTAACAGCTCGTAGTGGAAGAGCTGCATTAGCCTATAGAGCCAAAAATATTGGTTACGAATTGACCAAATTACAATTAGATGAAATCTACACTAATTTCTTAGATTTTGCTGATAAGAAAAAAGAAGTGGATGATAACGATATTCACAAAATTATAGAGAATAGTAAGGTATATAAAGAAATTGTATCCTCTTAATCGAAAAAATTTTATTAATAATTCTAAAGCTTCTTAATTTACAAGAAGCTTTTCAATTTAAGAGATAAAAACCATAAATCAAATGAAATTAAACATTGCTGTTTTACCTGGTGATGGTATAGGGCCTGAGGTTACTGCTGAAGCAGTTAAGGTGCTAAAAGCTATTGGTATGGTATTCGAGCATACATTTAATTTTAAATATGGACTAGTTGGAGCGGCGGCTATAGACGCTTTTGAAAATCCTTTACCTGAAGAAACTATAGATTTGTGTAAAGACACTGATGCTGTTCTTTTTGGCGCAATTGGAGATACAGCTTATGATATTGATCCTGATGCTAAAATACGTCCAGAACAAGGCCTTTTAGGTATTCGTAAGGCATTAGGACTTCACACCAATATTCGGCCAGTAATTGCTTATGATGATTTATTGAATAAGTCATCTTTAAAAGTTAAGCAAATTAAAGATACTGATATTCTCATCTATCGCGAGCTCACTGGAGGTATTTATTTTGGAGAAAAAAGTTTAAGCAGTGATGGCAATACCGCATATGATGTTTGCGAGTACCACCGTTTTGAAATTGAACGTATTGCTCATGCTGCATTTAAAGCGGCTCAATCTAGAAAAGGTAAAGTTACCTTAGTAGACAAAGCTAATGTTTTAGAAAGCTCGAGACTGTGGCGCCGTGTGGTTTTAGAGCTGGCCAAACATTATCCGAACGTAGTTTTGGATTTTATGTTTATTGATAATGCTGCCGTTGAGCTTATTAAAAATCCTAGACAGTTTGATGTGATTTTAACCGAAAACATGTTTGGGGATATCATATCTGAAGAGGCTAGTGTTATTGTGGGCTCTATAGGATTATTAGCATCGGCTTCTACTGGAGATACTCATGCTATGTTCGAGCCTATTCATGGCTCCTATAGCAAAGCGAAAAACAAGGGGATTGCCAACCCAATTGCATCTATACTTTCTGCTTCTATGCTGTTGGATCATTTTAATTTATCTGAAGAAGCGGCTTTAGTAAGAGAGGCTGTAGAAAAATCGTTAAAATTACATATTACCACTCCAGATTTAAATACTAAATACGATAATATTACCACAAGTAAGGTGGGAGATTTTATAGAAGATTTTATAAATAATCCAGAAGAAACCAATCTAAACTTTACTAATATTCACTTAGGACAATCCACAATTATTTAATTATTTGAATTAGTCACCAATACAATTAAATACCAAACTAAACTTTACGGAAATGTCCGGAACGAGAGCCCAATTCTAGGGCTCTTTTTCTTTTTGAATGGTTTATTTCTAATAGCTAATATTAACGTGGAGATTTAAACAAATGTAATGGTTCCAATAGAATAGTAGATCCTAGAGCCTCTACATTAACGTTCCCATTTTCAACCTTTAGGATGTTGCCACTGTAAAACTCGGTTAAAGTTTGTCCTTCTAAAAAAACGTCCGACACGCTAATTTGTTTGACATCTGTTGAGACATTTAAAGCAATAACCACTTTATCCTTAAAATCTCCTCTTGAATATACTCTTGAGAATACATAGGGTGTTTCAGTTAATATTTGATGCATCCCAGCTCCAACAGCAGGATGGTTAGCTCTAAATTGCCCTAATTTTTGCCAATGCCGTAAAATGACTTCATTTTTTTCTAAATCATCCCAATTCATCACTGAACGCAGTGTTGCATCACCTTGAGTATCTTCAACCAGTAAAGACCTTGCTATTTCGTCGCCATAATATACCTGAGATGCCCCAGGACACAACAATAATTTGTTTGCTGTTTCATAAGGTTTTTCTCTTGAGGGGTCGAATGGTTGACCATCGTCATGTGAACTTAAATAATTTAACACACCATAACCTTTTAAATCTGAATTTAAAATATCTGAATATTTAGTAAAAAAATCATCTATAGGCATTTGTGCTGCATTCCATTTTGCCTCAAAGTTTATCAATCCATTAAAAGCATTATCAAAATAGTTAACTTTTTTATTGCCAAAATCAAATGCTTTTTTAGCCGAAACCCCATAATTGTAGACCTCTCCAACTAAATAGAAGTCGTTATTATCTAAAACTTTATCAGGATTATTTTTTTTAAATTCTGCAAATGCTACATCACATTCAGTTTTAAACTCCTGCCAGACGTATGATTCAGTATGCTTTACTGTATCTACACGATAACCGTCTATTCCAAACTCAATAATGTAATCCGTTAGCCATTTCATTATGTAAAAGCGGGGTGCTTTAGGATGTCCTGTTCTTTTAAAAAACGCATCTAGTTCTGTCACTTCTTGTTCATATCTGCCTTCAGTTTTCCATTTATGCACTAATTGAGTGGGTAATTCTACAGCTTCATTACTTTCAGTTTTAATGTCTGGTAAATTCTTAACTAAAGTACAGGTTATCGTATTTTCGTAAGATTGGTAATCACATTGCGGTTCTGTTCTTACCCATGTCCCTGGCCAAAGTGAATCCTTTTCTGTAACTGGTCCTGTGTGATTAATCACAGCATCTAATAAAATACGGATACCGTTATTGTGCGCCGTTTGTACTAGTTCTTGTAAATCTGCTTTTGTTCCAAAATTTGGATCTATAGCTGTCCAATCGCTGGTCCAATACCCATGAAACCCATAGGTAAAACCTGTTCCTTCATCTGTTCCTCCCTGGATTTGTTCAACAATTGGTGTCATCCAAATAGCATTAATCCCTAGATTGGTAAAATAACCTTCCTTAATTTTCTGTGTTACACCTTTAATATCACCTCCTTCAAACCCACGTAATTTTCCAGTTTCTCCTATTCTATTGAAATTGACATCATTTGAAGTATCGCCATTATTAAACCTGTCTGTTAATAAGAAATAGACATTAGCGCCTTCCCAGACAAAAGGAACTTCTGCTTTTTCTTTTGGATTTTGTTTTTTGTCTTTACAATTGAAAAGAAACAAAACCAATGGTAGAACTAAAATATATCGCTTCATAGTTTACTTTAATTTTAAAATAAAAGACTCTAATGGTTTTAGTTGTATTTTAATACTGCCTAATCCGTTTTCAACATTTAAAGTCGGATTGAAATTGTAGAACAATTGATCTTCTAGCTTATAATTCCCATTTATCAACTTCCACTTACTAATGATATCTTTGGATAACTTTAAATTAAATTCGCAACTATTCTCACTATCAAAATTTGAAACAACAATCAACTTTTCATTATCGTTCCAACGCACAAAAGACAATACTTTATCAGAATAATTTTTCGTGTGTTTTCTGTTTAATTGATGAATATCTTGGTATTTTCCTGTTAAGGCTTCACTACCAATTGTAAAGTTTAAAAGTCGCTTGTAAAAAGCTCTTAAACGCCTTTCTTTATCTGATAATTGTCCTCCATCAAATTGTTTATTATTTACCCATCGCTGATGTGCTGGAACACCCACATAATCAAAAATTGATGTTCTTGTAGGAGCTCCAAAACCTGCGTTTTCAGAACCATCTTCTCCTACTTCTTGTCCAAAATAAATCATAGTAGGAGCTGTGGTTAATGTTGCAGAAACAACCATAGCTGGTTTTCCTTTTTTTGCATCTCCAGCAAAATCAGGACTTGCTAAACGCTGTTCATCATGGTTTTCTAGGAAGTGCAACATGTGATGTTCGATATCTTTTAAATCTTCTAATATTGGTGGAATATTATCTGTCTTTCCGTAGCCTTGAATTACATGCTTTAAGGTATCATAAAGCTGTACCTTATCATATAAATAATCCATTTTACCTCTTTTGATATAATCTCTATACAATGAGGGATTATAAACCTCAGCCAACAAAAATGCCTCAGAATTTTTCATTTTAATAGATGAATTCATAAAACTCCAAAATTCTACAGGCACCATTTCTGCCATATCATAACGAAAACCATCTACTCCTCTTTCTAGCCAATACAGCCCAATATCCCTAAACTTTAACCAAGAATTAGGAACATCTTTACCCCTCCAAAACTCAAAATGCTTTTTATAATTCTTATTTTCAAAACTATCTGGAAGTAGATCAAAATCTTTTTTACCATCAGGTAAAATTCCATAATTCACTTTTACGGTTTCATACCAATCGTTCATATCGGGTTGTGACAACTTTGAACCATTTCCTGTCCATTTTGCAGGTTGTTCTGGAAATACACCATCTTCTAATGGATGCGTTTCATTGCCCAATGGCGAATAGTCGTTTTTCCATTCAGGCACTCTAAAGACCTCATATGGATTATAGTAAAAATTGTTATCCCTATCATAAACTACAGAAAGATCGTCGTTTTCCCCAAAATCTTTTACACCTTCTGGCTTAGAATTACTCTGATAGTTACGTGCTACATGATTTGGTACAATATCAATAATCACTTTTAATCCTGCCTGATGTGTTCGCTTTATAAGAGCTTCAAATTCATCCAAACGGTTCTCAACATTTTTAGCTAAATCTGGATTTACGTTGTAATAATCCTTAACTGCGTAAGGCGAACCAGCACGTCCTTTAACTACATCTGGATCATCATTTGTAATACCGTATTTAGTATAATCGTTAATTACAGCATGATGTGGCACACCTGTATACCAAATATGTGTTACACCTAAATCTTTAATTTCTTGCAAAGCTTTTTCGGTAAAATCATTGAACTTCCCAACGCCATTCTCCTCGATTGTTCCCCAAGGTTTGTTGGTGGTATTTGTATTACCAAATAAACGGGTAAACACTTGATATATCACGTATTTTTTCTTAGCTGACTTTTCATCAATTACTGCTAAATTTTCTCGAACTTCAGATTTACAACCCAGCGTACCTATTACCAAAACAACTATAAAAAAACGGACGAACTTCATACTAATTTGCTCTCAAAAGAAAAGTTAATAACCTATGTAAACGTAGATTCCATAAAATAACAAACACTCATTTCATTACTACAGCTTTTTTGTAGTTAACATCACACTACCTTTAGTATTGAATTTTAATGTCTTATCCCATTTTACAGTTGCTCCCGTTATTATATTTTTTAAAGATTTTCCATCCAATCCTATCTCCTTAAATCTACTCAAATCTAAATCTACTTCGTCTATATTCTTGTTAAGAATATGAACAAACGTTTCATCTTTATGAAGTCTAAATAATACGTATATCCCATTTTTAGGTGCAAAATGCACTGTCTTTCCTTTGTGAATAGCCTTGCTGTTTTTACGATAATTCAATACTTTTTTTAAAAAAGACTGCATATTCATCTGGTCTGGTTTTAGTCCTTCTCCAGAAAAAGCATTAACCTTATCATTTGCCCAGCCTCCAGGAAAATCACTTCTGATTAATCCATGGTCTCCAGGTTTATCAAAATCATGCATCAAGATCTCTGTACCGTAATATATTTGAGGAATTCTGGGTAATGTTAACGTATAACTTAGTGCCATTTTGGTATTCACTAAGTTACCATGTAACTGCGTAAAAACACGACTCATATCATGGTTGTCAGGAAAAATCATTATGTCTTTCGGGCTGGCATAATGAAAATCGTTGGCCAATCCTTCGTACATCTTAATCAAACCTGTATCCCATTGCTCTTCTTCATTTAGTGCCTCAACAATTAAGCGCTGCATAGCAAAATCCATAGGCGACTTTAAATTTGATTTATAACCATCTCTGTTATTTGCGCCATCTTGCCAATATCCAATTAGCAAAGGATTTAAACTCCATTCTTCTCCAACAATACTAAAATTAGGATATTCTGTCATAATTTCCCCAGCCCATTGACTCATAAAATCTTTATCTGGGTATGGATAGGTATCCTGACGAATACCTCCAAGATTTGCTGTTTCTATCCACCAAATACTATTTTGAATGGTATAACGTGCCATGAAAGGATTACGCTGATTTAAATCGGGCATAACTGAAACAAACCAACCTACACTCATGTTTTCTTTATCAATTTTAGAGGCATATATATCTTGGTTCGTAGTACGTTTGTGATTAGTGGTTTTGCTCATATTACCCGTCCAATGCTCAATGTTTTCTTCATAATGTGCCTGATGATTAATCCAATCCTTAAAAGGTAAATCTTTCATCCACCAGTGCTCCAATCCACAGTGATTGGCTACTTGATCCATGATTAATTTCATACCACTTTCTTTCAATTTTAAGGATAAAGACACATAATCCTCCAAGGTACCATAGCGAGGGTCAATCTGATAATAATCCGTAATAGCGTACCCATGATACGAACTCTCTGGCATATCGTTGGTTAATAGCGGACAAGACCAAATAGCGGTAAACCCCATATCTTCTATATAATCCAGATGATTGATGATCCCCTGAATATCACCTCCATGTCGTGCATAATTATCTTTTCTACTTATGGTTTCTTCCTTCATACCTAAAACCACATCATTTTTAGGATTACCATTAGCGAAACGGTCTGGTGTAATTAAATACACGACATCACTACTATCAAAACCTTTAAAATCATCCGAAGGGCTTTGGCGCTTTTTCAACTCATAGGTATGTAATAAATCTTTTTCGCCTTCTTTTTGAAATATGATGTTAAATTTTCCTGCGACAGTTGATTCTGCTATATGCAAATCAATAAAGAGATAATTGGGACTATCTCCTTGATACACTTTTTTTATCACGACGCCTTGATGGGCTATTTTTGGTTCCCACTTTGAAATATTAGGATGATGCACCAATAATTGTAATTTTGGGTTTTTAAAACCTATCCACCAATGCATTGGCTCAACACGATTGATATCGTTTTGTTCAATAGCCTCAGATGGTACTGAGAATTCTTCTTTAGACATATTCACTTCTTTTTTGCACGCTGTAGTAAGTGCTACTAAAAATAGTAATACACCTGCAAAATATCTGTATTTTGAACCTCTAATCATTATTTAAACTTTAATTCATTGGTTTTATGCTAATTGCATATCCTCCTCCCGAAGCAGACCATAATTTAAGTTTAGATTTGCTGGTAACTTTTTTTGTTTTTATAGTATATGCCTGCGGATTTGTTTTATAATGTGCATCTTTAGCATCGGCATAAATTGTAGCTTTATATGTCTTGCCTTTATCCAAAAAGTCCAAAGCAATTGAAGTTTTTCTTGGCTGCTCACCATTTACATTACCTAAAAACCAATTATCACTGCCTTTTTCTTTTCGTGCTATGGTAAGAAACTCTCCTGGTTCTGCCTCCAGATATTCACTTGCTTCCCAATCTATGGCCACATCTTTTATAAACTGGAACGCATCCATGAATTTCTCATAATGTTCTGGTAAGTCTGCCGCCATTTGTAATGGACTGTACATTGTAACATATAATGCCAATTGGTTAGCGATAGTACTATTTACATGCGAATTATTATCTGGATTTAACTTGCTAATATCCATTTCAAAAATCCCTGGTGTATAATCCATAGGCCCTCCTATTAACCTAGTAAATGGCAACACTGTGACATGATTTGGTTTTGAACCTCCAAAAGCTTGAAATTCCGTTCCTCTTGCAGATTCGTTACCTATTAAGTTAGGATAGGTTCTGCAAATGCCTGTTGGTCTTACAGCTTCGTGAGCGTTTACCATAATTTGATATTCAGCAGCTTTTTCTAAAGCATACTGATAGTGATTCACGATATACTGACTGTAATGATGCTCGCCTCTTGGAATGATGTTACCAACGTAACCACTCTTTACAGCATTATATCCATTGTCTTTCATGAATTGATACGCTGTATCTAGATGACGCTCGTAGTTTCTTGTAGACCCTGAGGTTTCATGATGCATAATCATTTTTACGCCTTTAGACTTTGCATACTTATGAATTTCTTGAACATCAAAATCTGGATATGGTGTTATAAAATCAAACACATAATCTTTAGATTTTCCAAACCAATCTTCCCAACCTTCGTTCCAGCCTTCTACTAAAACACCATCGAAACCATGTGCTGATGCAAAATCTATATAGCATTTTACCTTTTGGTTGTTTGCTGCATGTTTACCGTTTGGTGTTACTTTAGAATAATCAGTAACACCCAATTGTACTGCGGGTAAATCATCAGTGTATGCCCAGGAACTTTTTCCTGTAATCATCTCCCACCAAACTCCAATATATTTTACGGGCTTTATCCAAGATACATCTTCTATAGCACAGGGTTCGTTTAGGTTTAGAGTTATTCTTGATGCTAAAATATCTGTTGCATCATCACTTACTATAATGGTTCGCCAAGGTGTATTACAAGGTGCTTGCATATAGCCTTTATCTCCATTTACATCTGGTGTTAAATGAGACTCAAAAATCATATTTTTATCATCTAAATCTAGGTGCATACATGCATAGTTTACTAAAGAAGCTTCATGTAAATTGATATATAAGCCTGTATCGGTTTTTAACATTAATGCGGTTTGCACACCAGTTTTAGAAAATGCAGTTTGTGAAGCATTGCTCTGGCGCGAACCATCAAATTTTGATCTGATTTCTGAAAGCTTAGATTTTGTATAATCGTATTCTTGAGAGTCGTAATCACCCGCAATCCAATGCGCTGTGTGATCTCCCGTCATAGCAAATTGCGTACGTTCTTCTTTAATGACAAAATAGACTAAATTATCCTGCTGCGGAAACTCATATCTAAAACCTAAACCATCATTAAACAACCTAAAACGAATACGCATAATTCTATCAGTCTTATTTTGTTTTAAGGTAACTGCTAACTCATTGTAATAATTTCTAATATTACTTTCCTCTCCCCAAACAGGTTGCCATGTTTCATCAAAGGTGGATGTATTTGTATCACTAATTATAAAGTCTTTCAGTAATGATGTTTTATCATCTTTCAACTCAAAACCTAAATAACTTGACTTTATAACATCTTGTTTTTTATAAGATAACTGGTATGTTGGTTTTCCTACTTCTCCTAAAGAAAACTGCATGGTAAATTCTCCATTTGGAGATTTTAATTCTTGAGTATTGCCATAATTAAACAATAGCAACAGTAACATTATATTCGTAATGAAATTAGACCTCATAACTTATTGCTTATTTTTTTGAAACCCTTTATTAACTTACCGCTTTTAGCACATTACTTTCTAAGACTAAAGGTTTATCATTAAATAAAATCTCTAATTCTTCTCCACAAAGCATTTCTAAATAGGTTTGTTCTTGTGTAACATTTACCTTTAAAACATGGTTTCTAAAGTTTATTTTAAAGGAGTACCCTTTCCATTGTTTTGGTATTTTTGGAGCAAAAGATAGCTTTCCATTTATAACTCGCATGCCCCCAAAACCTTCAACAATACTCATCCAAGTTCCTGCCATAGAAGTAATATGCAAACCTTCATGAACCTCATGATTATAATCATCTAAATCTAATCTCGAAGTTCTTAAATAGAATGTATAAGCTTGTTCCATTCTACCTAATTTTGCTGCTTGAATACTATGTACACATGGAGACAATGAACTTTCGTGAACTGTAAATGGTTCGTAAAAATCAAAATGCCGTTCTAAAGATTCATCTGTAAATTGATCTTCAAAAAAGTAAAATCCTTGTAGCACATCTGCTTGTTTGATATACGGTGAGCGTAATATTCTATCCCAACTCCATTTCTGATTTATTGGTCTTTGCGTCTTTGATAAATCTTTTACGGAAATCAATTCCTTATCTAAGAAACCATCTTGTTGCAGATACACTTGATGTTTCTCTGAATATGGAAAATACATATTATCTGCAACGGCTTTCCAAAGTGCTAACTCTTTTTTGGTTAACTTTACTTTTTTAGCTATTCTAGAAAAATCACTAGAAAATTCTGCTTCAACATTTTCAATTTGTGCTATAGTATAATCAATACACCACTTAGCTAAATAGTTTGTATACCAATTGTTATTTACATTATTTTCGTACTCATTTGGCCCTGTTACTCCTAAAATGACATACTTGTTTTTGGATTTAGAAAAGTTAGCGCGTTGTTGCCAAAAACGTGCGATACCTATTAAGACCTCTAAACCTTTTTCTGGAATATAACTATAATCCCCTGTAAAACGATGATAGTTATAAATAGCAAAGGCAATAGCTCCATTTCTATGAATTTCCTCAAATGTAATTTCCCATTCGTTATGGCATTCTTCTCCATTCATAGTAACCATTGGATATAATGCCGCACCATTAGTAAATCCTAATTTTTCTGCGTTTTCTATTGCTTTATCTAAATGATTGTAACGATATTCTAAAAGTGTTCTAGCCACCTTTTGATCTTTGGTGGCCATATAAAATGGAATACAATAGGCCTCTGTATCCCAATAGGTGCTTCCTCCATATTTTTCTCCTGTAAAACCCTTTGGACCAATATTTAACCTAGAATCTTTACCCAAATATGTTTGGTTTAATTGAAATATGTTAAAGCGAATACCTTGTTGTGCTTTTACATCACCATCAATAGTAACATCTGCCATTTCCCAAATATTAGCCCATGCTTTTTTTTGATCTTCAAGTAATTTTAAAAATCCTTTTTTTGTAGCAGTCTTTAAAGCACGTTTAGCTTCTTTAATAAGTTCAGATTTTTTATGATTTCTATCAACAGTATACCCTCCATACTTATGAATACTATAAGTGTCTCCTTGCTTTACAGGATATGCATAACTAAATGACACATGATTGGAATCCGCTTTAACATTGTGTTCTACGAGAATAGGCTTATTAGAAATGTACACTTTAGACTCCATAAACGTACAAGTATGAAAATCAGTTTTCATAGTTTTTGCCTCAATAAATGCTTGATTATTTATGTGGCTTACTTCTGTAGTATCCCAAAACTTATCATCCCAATTTGTGTCTTCATTGGTAATCCCTGAATCTAAATAGGGTTGAAATATAATTTCTGCATCAGAATTCAATGGTTTTATCTCATAGTTAATAGCTCCAACTTCATCTAAATCTAAGCTCAAAAAACGTTTTATATATACTTCAACTTGAATATTATTTAATAAGGTTGCTTTGAAACTTCTTGACAACCAACCTTCTTTCATATTTAATTCTCTACGAAAATTAGCAACAGATTTACAAGTATTTAAATCTAATTGTTCTCCATTAACCGATACATTAATCCCAATCCAATTTGGTGCATTTAGCACTTTGGCAAAATATTCAGGATATCCATTTTTCCACCAACCAACACGTGTTTTATCAGGGTAATACACACCAGCAATATAGCTTCCTTGAAAAGTATTACCTGTATATTGTTCTTCAAAGTTGGCACGTTGTCCCATAGCACCGTTACCAATGCTGAACAAACTCTCAGAAGACTTTACACGACTAGCATCAAACCCTTCTTCTATGATAGACCAATTATCTGGTTTTATATAATCTTGGTTCATTGTTATTTGATATTTTTTCTGAAATAACTCGAGTAAAGAAATTACTTGGAATTTCAGTTAAACTGTTAAAATTAAAATTGGCTTCACTTAAAGTATTTTTATCTCCTATACCGATGGATATCATGTTTGCTGTATTGGCAGCTTCAATACCTGCAATTGCATCTTCAAAAACCACACAATGCTCTGGTTGTAGTTTTAATTTTTTAGCGCCAATCAAGAATACTTCTGGATTTGGTTTCGCTTTAGAGACACTATTTCCATCAACAATTCCAGTAAATCTTTCATAAAGATGTACCTGTTTTAATATTAGCGGTGCATTTTTACTGGCAGAACCTAATACATAGTTGATACCTAACGTATCAAGTAAATCTAATAATTCACTTGCACCAGGGAGAATTTCTTTGGGTCCCATTTTATGGATATACTCTAAATAATGTGCATTCTTACTTATTAAGTATTCTTGTTTTTTTGCTTCGGAAAGTTCAACATTTCCTATGCCTAGTAAAATTTCTAAAGACCTTACGCGACTCACTCCTTTCAATAATTCATTGTGAGTTTCGGTAAATTCAAAACCTAATTCATCTGCAAGATCTTTCCAGGCTAAAAAGTGATATTTAGCAGTGTCAACAATAACACCGTCTAAATCAAATATGACTCCTATTTTATTCATTTTATGATTTAATTATATCATCAACATCCTTTACTTTATACACTAAGGATGCTGCAATCAAAAAACTAACTCCACTCATTACCAGAGCAAAAATGGCATGGTTTCCATAAGCATATTTAACAAGTGGCCCACCAATTAAGGCATTAATAATTTGTGGAATTACAATGAAGAAATTGAATATTCCCATATATACTCCCATTTTTTTTGGCGAAATAGACCCTGCCAATATAGCATATGGCATAGCTAAAATACTTGCCCATGCAATTCCCACTCCTACCATGGAAAAAATTAACCAGTTTTTATCTGGCATTATGTAAATAGATAATAATCCAATACCACCCATAATTAAGGAAACAGAATGTGTTTTCTTTCTACCAATCTTTTTCGCGATATATGGTAATGCAAAGGCATAAAATGCAGAGATTAGATTGTAAACTCCAAACAGAATACCTATCCAGTCACCTACTTCCTGATACTTTGAACTACTACCATCAGTATATGGCAAACCATAAACATGTTGTGCGATAGCTGGTGTTGTAAACACCCACATTCCAAAAAGACCAAACCATGAAAAGAATTGCACCCAACTTAATTGGCGCATGGTTACTGGCATTTTTTTGAAATCTTCAAAAATATCCAACAAGCTTGATTTTTTTTCTTTGTCATCATTTGACATAGCTTCAACATGCTCTTGTTCATCTTTAAAACTAGCCAATTCTTCAGGTGAGTACTCCTTAGTTGTAATTACTGTTACCAAAATTGAAATAATTAGGATAGTAGCTCCTATTATAAAAGAAAGGATTAAGTTAAAAGGGACCGTACCTTCTATAGCTTCATTAGATACTCCAAACCAATTTGTTAGAACGTATGGCAACCAAGATCCTATAACTGCACCAAATCCTATCAACGCAGTTTGCACACTAAAACCTAGTGTTCTTTGGTCTGTTCTAAGGTTATCACCAACTAAAGCCCTAAAGGGCTCCATTGCTATATTGAAAGAAGCATCCATTATCATCAACATGCCTGCTCCAACCCAAAGCGCTGGAAGGTATGCTATAAAAATATCTGCTTGAGGCATAAGCGCTAGACCAATAGAAGCTAAAATTGCTCCAACAAGAAAATATGGCTTGCGTCTTCCAAATTTCCCCCAGGTTTTGTCACTGTAATGTCCAATTACAGGCTGAACTATTAAACCCATTAATGGTGCAATTATCCAGAACCATGATAACTGATGTACATCAGCTCCAAAACTTTGGAGAATTCTACTTGCATTGGCATTTTGGAGAGCAAACCCCATCTGTATCCCCAGAAATCCAAAACTCATGTTCCAGATTTGCCAGAAACTTAATTTACGCTTTTCCATTAAATAGTATATTAGATTAATACTATTTGATAAGCGATATACTTATCAAAACTTATTGTGAGAAGTAAAAATATAAGTCTTGATTTCTATTCAAAGATATAAAAGATTTTTGTTTTTCCTAATTATGCTTTTGTCTTAGATTGATGTTACGAAACTATTTAGTAGATTCTCTTTCAATAATTTCGGTTTCAATAACCATCTTTATAAAATCACGTTTTTGCTCATTATTTGTAAAGTATTGCTCGGTTTCTGCTTCTTCTGCTTCTAACCTATCTATCAATAAATTTGCAGACTGCTCTCCTATTTTCTGACCATGTTGACTAACAGTTGTTAAACTAGGTGTAGCATGTTTAGAAAGTACACCATCTGTAAAACCAATAACTTGTATATCATCAGGAATAGTTAAACCTATTTTTCTTGCTACTTTCATCGCTGTTACTGCGTATAACTCATTTACGGCAAAAACACCATCAATACTAGGGTTAGACTTAAAAAAATGTACAATTTCGGTCTCTAATACTTCTAAATGATTTTCTACATCTAAACTATCATCAATCTTTAAAATCAGATTAGAATCGGCCTCAATTCCACTAGATTGTAATGCATCAAGATAACCTTGAGTTCTAAGCCTACCAACACTAACATAATCCATTGTTGTAATTAAAGCGATATTTTTACATTCGTTTTCAATCAACTTTTTTACAGCTTTTACCGCCCCATTAAAATCATCAACGATAACCTTATCACAATTTACCTCATTTACCACACGATCAAACATCACAATAGGCATACCTTGATCTATAGTTGCATTAAAATGATGGTAATCCTGCTTAAGCAAAGTTTCTTTTGAAATAGAGAGAATAAAACCGTCAATACTGCCATTAGCAAGCATTTCCATATTTATAATTTCTTTAGTAAACGACTCATTAGAAAGACCTACAATAACATTATATCCTCTTCGATTAGCAACACGTTCAATACCACGAATTACTGTTGAGAAAAAATGATGTACTATTTCTGGAATCAAAATACCTATCGTCTTAGTTTTTCTATTTTTTAAACTAAGCGCTATATTATTAGGCTTGTAATTATAGAGTTTTGCAAATGCCTGGATTTTCTTAGTAGTATCCTCACTAATTTCTTTACTATTACTTAACGCCTTAGAAACAGTTGAAACTGAGACATCTAACTCTCTAGCTATTTGTTTTAATGTAATCTTTTTCTTCATAATAATTTTCAAGCTCTAAAATAAGAATTATTTAGTCTCTTTCTCTCGTTAAGAATAAAGTTTTTAATCAGCTAAATTATGCGATTTTCTTAATTTAAGATAAAAAAAATATAAAGTTGTCAACACGAAAACGTTTTCGTTAAATATTTCGTAATTATAAATTATCTCTTAACAATTTCTTTACATAGATTTGAAGTGAGGAGTAAAAATATAAACTAACTAATTAGAACATTAAATTAACAAAACTAATGAAAACAAGAACTCAAAAATTACTGTTTTTCATGATGCTACTGCCCGTATTTATATTTGGGCAAAGTATCGTTAAAGGAACAGTAACAGAACAATCTACCTCCATCCCTCTTCCTGGAGTTAATGTCATTATAAAAGGCACCACTACTGGAACTACTACAGATTTTGATGGAAACTATCAGATTGAAGCAAACAATGGAGATATTGTTATTTTTTCATACGTGGGCTATGCCTCACAAGAAGTTACATACTCTGGTCAATCCACTCTAGATGTACAATTAGCTGAAGATGCAGCCCAATTAGATGAGGTGGTTGTAATTGGTTATGGTACTACTACGAGAAAAGATGCTACAGGCTCTGTTGAGGCTATTACTTCCAAAGGATTTACTAAAGGTAATATTGTAACTCCTGAGAACTTAATTAACGGACGTATTGCTGGTGTAAGTGTTAATACCAGTGGTGCTCCAGGATCCGGTTCTCAAATTAGAATTCGTGGTGGAGCATCTATTAATGGTTCAAATGAACCTTTAATTATAATAGATGGTTTACCTATATCTAATGACGGTGTTACAGGTTCCAGAGGTGTATTATCTTCTATTAATCCAAATGATATTGATTCCTTTTCTGTTTTAAAGGATGCTTCAGCCACTGCAATTTACGGTTCTCGGGCATCAAACGGTGTAATAATTATTGTTACCAAAAAAGGAAAATCTACATTTAGTGCCACTTATGATACACAGTATAGCTTTGGTGAAGTAACCAATACCATTGATGTGTTTTCGGCAGATGCCTACAGACAATTAGTAGCATCTCAACCTATTAACGGCACTACAATCGATGAAAGCTTATTAGGAAACGCTAATACAAACTGGCAAAATGAAATTTTTAGAAACACTGTGTCTTCCCAACACAACATCTCTATGCAAGGATCTTTATTTAAAGTGTTACCCGCAAGATTTTCTTTTGGTGTTGTAGACCAAGAAGGTGCTTTAAAAACATCTAAATTCGAAAGACGTAACTTAAGTTTATCATTAAACCCTAAGTTTTTTGATGATCATTTAAAAGTAAGCCTTAATGCGAATTTTGCATTTGAGGATAACCGATTTGCTGATGCAGGACAAATTGGTGCTGCAATGCGTTATGATCCTACACAACCTGTATTTGATGCTGATTCTCCTTTTGGTGGATTCTATCAGCATAGAACTGGAAACCAAGTAGCAAACGGCACTACTAACCCTGTTGCGCAATTATTACAAAGAAACAACCTTGGTGATGCCAATAGGCTTTATGGTAATTTAAATTTTGATTATAAATTTCACTTTCTACCTGAACTGAGAGCTGTAATAAATCTTGGTTATGACAAAACTGAAGCTAAAGGCTTTGATACAAGAGATAGGTTACAAGCAACTACAGATCAAGATATTCTATTCAAGGGAGAGTCTAGACAAAACACTCAAGAGAGAACAAACGAGCTATTTGATGGATATCTTAACTACAAAAAAGATATAGATAATGTAGGTTTAGATTTTACTGCTGGTTATTCATACCAAAGATTTACTAATGGAGGTAAAAATGGTAGAAATATAACTGATCCATTGAGTGTTGATGATTTTTACACTGATCCAGATGTAGTACTGATTGGCTTTTTTGGTAGAGCTAACTTCTCATTAGATGATAAATATTTATTGACCCTTACTTACAGACGTGATGGAACTTCTCGTTTTAGCAAAGAAAACCAATGGGGTAATTTCCCAGCTGCTGCCTTTGCTTGGAGTATTAGTGATGAAGATTTTATGACCGATTCTAAAGTATTTTCAAACTTAAAATTACGTTTAGGTTATGGTATTACTGGTCAACAAAGTATAACTGAAAAGGATATTTTCTTAAACCGTTATAGAGGAGGTATAGCAAACTCTCAATTTCAATTTGGTAATGAAATTATTGAGTCTTTGATAGCTTCTGAAATAAATCCAGATCTAAAATGGGAAGAAACCACTACAATGGAAGTTGGGATAGATTATGGACTATTCAATAACAAAGTTTCTGGTTCATTAAATTTCTTCCAAAAAAACTCAACAGATTTATTGTTTACGGCTGCTGTCCCTGATGGTGCCAACTTTTCCAACAGTGTTATTCAAAACATTGGAGAATTACAAATACAAGGTTTAGAATTCTCTGTGAATACTGATGTTATAAGTAATAACGACTTAAAAGTAGACTTTAACTTTAATGCTACATTATTAGATAGAGAAGTTAAAGAACTAGCTCTAGGGCAAGATGTGAGAACTGGGGGTATTAGTGGAGGAACCGGTACAAATATTCAATTACACAGAGAAGGTGAAGCACCAAATTCATTTTATGTCTTCAAACAATTGTACGATGGTAATGGAAGACCTATTGAAGGTGCTTATGCCGATTTAAATGGAGATAACATTATCAATGATAATGATAGATATATTAAAGAAAACCCTGGGGCAAATGCAATTTTTGGTTTTCAATCTAATCTCTTTTATAAAAACTTAGATTTCTCATTTAACTTAAGAGCAAACCTTGGAAATTATGTGTATAATAACGTAAAATCTTCTAGAGCACAATACGAATTATTATTGGATAACGCTGTACTAGGCAACATCCCTACTAGTGTTTTAGATACCGATTTTCAAAGAACTGCTGATGTTATTATTTCAGATCTTTTTGTTGAAAATGCATCATTCTTAAGAATGGACAATATAACTTTAGGATACACCTTTAACAACATATCTAAAACACTTAAGAGTGTTAGAGTTTGGGGTGGTGTTCAAAATGTATTCACAATAACAAACTACAGTGGTTTAGATCCTGAAGTTACCGATAATGACTCAGACCTAACACTTACGTTAGGTATAGATAATGTAGTATATCCAAGACCAAGAACTGTTTTGGTAGGAGCTAACATTAAATTTTAAAAAAACAACTATGAAAACAAGATTTAAAATGCACAAAACAATTGGAGTAATATGCTTTTGTCTCTTAGCGCTAGTCTCGTGTACCGATGATTTAAATATTACCCCTAACGATGATCAAACTGTTTTAAGTGAAAACCTTTTTGAAGATGAAAGCGCTTACGAACAAGTTTTAGCTGGTATTTATGCAAATTTAGCATTAACAGGAACTGACGGCCCTGAGAGTTCTAACTTAAAAGATATTGATGCTGGTACTAGTCAATTTGGGCGTGTATTATTATACACTCAAACACTTACTACGGATTTAATGGTATGGTCTTATGAAAACGATGCTGGTACCAGAGAACTTCAAAGAAATATCTGGACAGCCCAAAACCCTCTACTATTAGGAATGTTTAGTAGAGCTCATTTATCTGTAGCATTGGCCAATAACTTTTTACGCGAAACTACTGATGATAAATTAGACTCTAGAAATGTTTCTGAAAGCACAAGAAATAATATCCCAGAATATAGAGCGGAAGCAAGACTAATGAGAGCTATGGCATATTATTATTTGATGGATTTATTTGGAAAAGCAAACTTTACAGATGAAAACACACCATTAAACACACAACCAGAAGTTTATGAAAGAGCACAACTATTCTCTTTTATAGAGGCAGAATTATTAGATATTGAAGATGATTTAGTTGCTCCCAGACAAAACGAATATGGAAGAGCTGATAGCGCTGTTGCCCAAATGATTTTAGCTAAAATTTATTTAAATGCTGAAGTTTACATAAGTGAGAATCGCTATAGCGATTGTATGAATTATTGTGAGAAGATCATTGGCGGTGGTTATGAATTAGCAGACAGTTATTTACATAATTTTATGGCAGACAACAATACTAATTCTGCAACCAAGGAAATTATTTTTCCAATTGTATCTGATGGAGTAACTACCCAAAATTATGGACCAACAACAGTTATGGTAAATGGCTCTGTTGGAAGTTTAGAAAAAAATGGCGATGAAGTTGGTGTAGGTACCGAAGGCTGGGGAGGTGCTTTGAGAATAAAAAGACAATTTGCTGAACTTTTTGGTGCTGCATTTGCAAATGATGATAGAAACACTGTAATCTCTGCAGATAGACCAATCGATATCCCAGATATATCTGATAGAGATACAGGATATGTTATCCAAAAATATTCTAATGCAACCTCAACGGGCGGATTCGGTGCCGATAAAACATTTGTTGACACAGACTTTCCTCTATACAGACTTGCTGATGTATACTTGATGTATGCTGAAGCACACTTAAGAGGTGGTGGAGGCAATTTAACTACTGCCGTTGAATATATTAATGCATTAAGAACCAGAGCAAATAACCCTAGCTCTATTTCATCTGGAGATCTAACCCTTGATTTTATTTTGGATGAAAGAGCTCGTGAGTTACACTGGGAAGCTCATAGAAGACAAGATTTAATTAGATATAGTAGATACACTGGCGGGAATTATAACTGGGCTTGGAAAGGTAACGGGAGTAATGGAATCGCAATACCTTCACATTTTGATGTATTCCCTATACCAACAGGTAGTATAGCTGCTAATCCAGATAACTTGAAACAAAATACAGGGTACTAAAACTAAATAAAATTAAGATGATGAAAACAATAAAACGAATTTCAGCACTTTGCATGATTGGGTTAGTTTTACTATACCTTGGTTCATGTGATGACGATTCAACACTATTTACAGTATCTGATCCTAATGCACCTGTTTTGGCAGATTTAGGAATTACTCAAATTGAATTAGATGCTGCCAATACAGGAAACCCTGCCATAGCACTAAACTGGTCTGAGTCTGATTATGGACAACCAACAGCAGTAAGCTACGACGTACAATTTTCAATGGATGAAGCATTTACTGCTCCAGTCACAGCAACAAGTGTTACAGGACGCAATAATATTACATTATCTATTGGAGAAGTAAATTCTGCGGCAGGTAATGCAGGTTTAAACCCATTTGAATGGGCTACATTATACACAAGAGTTGTTGCTTCATTAGGCACACAACAAAGTGAAGCAATAAATTCTAACACCCTTCAATTTGAAGTATTTCCTTTTTTCAATTACATATTTAATGACTATTATTTAGTTGGAAACGGTACTGCTCCTGGGTGGGATAACAATGCTAATAATCCGCCATTATTTAGAGACGCAGGTAATGCTAACCTATACTATTATACTGGTTTCTTTACTAAAGGTGGAGGCGATTTTAACGACGGAAGATTTAAAGTTTTAGAATTTAGAGGTTTATGGCAACCACAATGGGGCGTAACTGATAATGAAGGTGAGGATGAAATCAAAACTGATGGGGATATAGCAGGAAATCCTGCAACTCAAGATGGAGACCCTGGTCGTTTTGGAGTTCCATCTGATGGATACTACGAATTCACAATAAACTTTTCTACAAAGAAGTATACAATGACCCCTTTTGATGCTTCAGGAGCCACTATGTTCTCTGGTATGAGCATTCAAGGATCAAGTGTTGCAACTACTGCAATGACACAACTAACATTTGACGGGCATATTTGGTATGCTGCTGGAATTCGCTTAACACCCGGCGAAGTATCATTCTTAACAGACACAGGAGCTACTTGGGGAGCTGCTACTGGTTTTTCAGGTGTAGCTACAAACGGAGGAAGTGCTATTCCTGTGGTTGTTGAAGATGATTATGATGTTTGGTTTAACACCTTAACCGGTCGTTACATCCTTATACCATTAAATTTATAAGACTAACGTAATAATTAAAGAGAAATGAAATCAATTATAAATAAAATAGGTCTTCTACTGCTAGTAGTAACTCTAGTGTTTACATCTTGCGAGACAGAAGAAACCTTAGAAATTACAACTCCAGAAGCAGAGTTTATATTAAATACACCAGGTATTAGTACCGTGTTTTTAAATTTTGCATTACCAGATAACCCTGCGTTTACAATTTCATGGGATGATGAGGTAACTGGAAGTTCATCATATACTGTGGAGATGGCAACTGATGCCGACTTTACATCTCCTATGACGTTAGGAACTTCTGATTCCAATAACTTTTCAATGTCAGTTTCAGAATTTAATAATGCACTCACATCAACTGGAAATACCCAATTTAAAGATATTCCTGTTTATATGAGAGTTCTGGCTAGTAATCAAATTAGTAATAGCATTTTAATACTGGCCACTACTTATCCAGTTAACGAACCTACCATTAATAGTGTAGCTGATGGCGATACATTTGTATTATCCATTGATAATAATGACGCTGTTGCAATGACATTTGAATGGACAGATCCTATTCTAGACTCTTCTTTAAATTTAGATGTTGAATATATATTACAAGCTGCTTTAGCCGGTACTAATTTTGCAGTACCCGTTGAAGCTGGAACTGCAACAAACACAAACAGTATTACTCTTACTAACGCTCAACTAAATGCTGCAGCTATCCAAAGTGGCATTGAAGCTGATACTACAGGCGATTTAGATTTACGTTTAGTTGCTATAATTACAGATAACGCTTCTGGCAGTGTTTTAGAAAGAACTACAGATGCAGTAACTATCACAGTAACAACCTATGCTACAGCTTTAGATTTATCAACTAATTGGGGAGTAGTTGGATCTGCTGCAAATGATTGGGGTGCAACTCCTGATTTACCATTCTTTAAAACAGATACTGATGGTGTATTAGCTGCCTATGTAAATCTGATTGATGGTGAGATCAAGTTTAGAGAGAATAATGATTGGGCAAACAATTTAGGCGACAATGATGCCGATGGCACACTAGAACAAGGCGGAGCAAATATTGCAGTAACTGCTGGTTCATATAAAATTACAATGAACTTAAATGACTTTACCTATACCATTGAACCTTTCTCTCTAGGAATTGTAGGTGGTGCCTATAACGATTGGGGGGCAACTCCTGATTTTATGCTAGAGTATGATCAGTACTCGGATGTATTTAGAGGTATCGTTACGCTTATTGATGGTGAGATGAAATTTAGAATGAACAACGATTGGGGTACCAATTGGGGTGATGATGGTGCAGATGGCACTCTAGAACTTAACGGAGCAAACATTGTTGTAACTGCTGGAATTTATATAGCCACAGTAAATATGAATGATTTAACATACACCTTAGAACCAATCGATTATGTTTGGGGGCTTGTTGGTGGTGCTTATAATGATTGGGGGGCTACGCCAGATGCTCAATTCACAAGAGATTGGTCTCGCCCATTTGATGATATCTGGATTTTAAATGATGTAACACTTATTGATGGTGAGTTTAAGTTTAGAGCCAATAACGACTGGGGAACAAACTATGGAGACGATGGTGGCGATGGTGTATTGGAGCTAAATGGAGCCAATATTGTAGCAACCGCTGGAACATACTCATTCGTTCTAGACTTCTCAGACCCTGCAAACCCAACATATACACAAAATTAAGTTTAGTTTAGTTGAGAGTGTCTAAAAAAGGCTGTACAAGAATTGATACAGCCTTTTTTGATTAAATTTTAAAGGAACAAATATGAAAAAGAAAATATTTTTTTTCCTCTTTCTGTATAGCGCATTAGTTTATGGACAGTCTGTATCTACTGTACCCGCAATTCCAACTGCGGACAATGCCCTAACCATAACATTTGATGCAACTGGTTCTGAGCTTGAAAATTACACAGGAGATGTTTACGCTCACACTGGTGTTCTTACCTCAGAATCTACAAGCAATACAGATTGGAAATATGCTATAGGTTCTTGGGGAAACAACGCCCTACAGCCAAGGTTAACACGGTTAACGACTAACACTTATGAGCTTTCTATTACACCAGACATTGCATCGTTTTATAACGTAGGTACTGGAGAAACCATAACCAATATAGCCATTGTGTTTAGAAGTGCTGATGGTAACCAACAATCTAGACCAGATCTATTTATAGAGGTTTTTGAGGCTGGTTTAAACATTACAATCATAAATCCTTCAAACGATGATGTTTTTGATGTAAACGATAACATTACGATTACAGCAGAATCCAGCACTACAGCTAATTTAGAGCTAAAAGTTAATAACACTACCATTGGTACCGAAACCGCTTCAACTAGCATTGCTACATCATACACATTTACTACTACAGGGGCATTCACTATTAATGCAAGTGCTGTACAAGGTGCAGAAACCAGAGAAGAAACCATTTCGGTTTACGTAAAAACACCCACGCAAACAGAAACTGTCCCAACTGGTCTAGAGTATGGTTTAAATAAAAACAATGATGGTTCTGTAACTTTTGTATTGCAAGCTCCGATGAAAACTGATGTTTTCCTCATAGGAAGTTTTAACAATTGGGGAGTAGACCCAATGTACCAAATGAAAAAAGATGGCGATACGTTTTGGCTTACATTAAACGGCCTTGATCCCGATACCGAATATGCATATCAATACTTTATAGATTATACGTTGCGTCTTGCAGACCCTTACTCAAAAAAAGTACTAGACCCTAGTAATGACCAATTCATTTCAGATACCACCTACACTAATTTAATGGATTACCCAGAAGGTGCCTCAGGCATTGTATCCACCTTTCAAATCAATGAAGTAGCCTATAACTGGCAAGTCGACTCTTTTTCCAAACCTAACCAAGAAAATCTGATAGTTTACGAAATGCTAATTCGTGACTTTACTGAAGATGATTCATTTTTAGCAGCTATGACGCATCTAGACTACCTTGAAAATTTAGGTATTAACGCAATCGAATTAATGCCAGTAAGCGAATTTGAAGGTAATGATAGCTGGGGTTATAACCCATCGTTTCATGGGGCTTTAGATAAATATTATGGCACTCAAAATCATTTTAAAGCATTTGTAGATGCATGTCATGAAAGAGGGATTGCTGTTATTATTGATGTAGTGTACAACCATGCGTTTAGCCAAAGCCCGCTTGCACAAATGTATTGGGATAGCGCTAATTTTAAGCCAACAGCAGACAACCCTTGGTTAAACCCAGATGCAAAGCATCCTTTTAATGTAGGTTATGATTTTAACCATGAAAGCGAATACACGAAAACCTATGTAAAACAAACTTTAAAATACTGGATTGATGAGTTTAAAGTAGACGGGTTTAGATTTGATTTATCAAAAGGATTTACACAAACTAATAATCCAGATAATGTAGGTGCGTGGGGCAATAGGGATGTCTCAAGAATTGCTATTCTCCAAGATTATGGCGACTACATTTGGAATAATGTGTCAAGTGATGCATACTTGATTTTAGAACATTTTGCAGACAATACTGAAGAAAAAGAACTGGCGGACTATGGTTTTATGTTCTGGGGTAACTTAAACCACAGTTTTAACCAAAACACAATGGGGTTTGCCTCTGATGCTAATGTATCTTGGTTATCTTATACCGAGCGTAATTGGAACGCCCCTCATGTTGTTGGCTACATGGAAAGTCATGACGAAGAACGACTTATGGTTAGAAACATTAACAATGGTAATTCCAATGCAGAGCACGATACTAAAGATTTTCAAACGGCATTAGACAGGATTAAAGCCGCTACAGCAATTTTTTATAGTGTACCTGGACCTAAAATGCTATGGCAATTTGGCGAACTGGGTTACGATAAAAGTATAAATTGTGAAAACGATATTACCAATGGTAACTGTCGCTTAGATAGAAAGCCAATAGCTTGGACTTTAAATTATGATGAAGATGAGGACCGTTTAGATTTATACCGAGTTACTGCCAAAATGATACAATTAAAAATAGATTACCCTTCAACGTTTAACACAGATGATTTTAGCTACAGTTTAGACGGCCTAGTGAAACGTATTAATTTAAATGATAATACTGGAAACTTTGATGTAGTGGTAATTGCTAATTTTGATATTGTTGAAAAATCTATAACTCCAAACTTTTCAAAAACAGGCACATGGTACAATATTCTTGACAATAATAAACCTCTTGATGTTACCAATGTATCATCTTCAATAGCATTAACACCCGGGGAGTACCGTGTTTATGGTACGCAACCTGTTATAGATCCTAATGATTTAGATAGTGATGGTGTTCCTAATACAGATGATGCCTGTGCCAATACACCAATAGGAGCAAACGTTGACGCTACAGGCTGTGAAGTATTTATTTTACCAGCCACCAACTTTAGGCTACAAATTGCCAGTGAAACATGTAGAAATAGTAACAACGGCATTATTGATATAATGGCAGCAGAAAATTTAAACTACTCAGTGGCTATTACTGGAAATGGTTTAAATACTTCTGAAACTTTTACAAGCACATACATAAAATCCGATTTAAGCGCAGGAGATTATCGTATATGTATCACTGTGGACGGACAAGCTAATTATGAGCAATGTTTTAATATCACTATTACAGAACCTGAGGATTTATCAGTATCCTCCAAAGTTATTGAAAGTAAAAATGTAGTTGCTTTAAGTTTGGATGGTGGCGAGTTATATAAAATTGACATAAATGGCACCATTATCGAAACTACAGCCTCACAAATAGAATTACCATTACAAATGGGGAAAAACAATATAACAATTAAAACCGATAAAGACTGTCAGGGTGTTTATAAAACATCACTCTTTTTAGAGAGTAAAGCCCTTGTAAGCCCCAATCCTTTTAATGGTTATCTTAATGTATTTACAGGTGTATCAAATGGTACAAATGCATCGATAGAAGTGTACTCCATTCTAGGAAATCTAGTTTATAATACTACCAGTATAAAGTCTAACTTAAACATTGATACTTCTGGTCTTTCAAAAGGTATCTATATACTTAGAGTTACCACAGATGCAAGTATTAAAACATTTAAAATCATAAAAGAATAATGAAAAAGTTAAGTACATATATCTTAGTGGGTGTTATCATATGTGGCTTCCATTTTAGCTGTAGCAGTGGTGGAGGTGGAGATGATGATATGTCAAGCCCAGATCCAGACCCAATTGCCATAGACCCGCCAAGTGCAGCTGCGTTGGTGTTTCCAGAACAAAACTCAGAATGTACAACGGGGTCTAATCTAACCAGTACAGAAAGTACAATTGTTTTTAATTGGAATGATGCCAGCAATGCAACTTCATATCAATTATTTGTTAAAAATTTAAACACACAAAATACTCAAAATTACACCTCTAACGTTTCAGAAAAAAGTGTAACAATTATGAGAGGCACACCTTATTCATGGTATGTTATTTCAAAAAATTCAAGTACAGAAACTGCTCAAAGTCCAACATGGAAATTTTACAATGCAGGAGAGGCTGTATCATCCTATGCTCCATTTCCAGCTGAATTAATATCACCTGCTCTGTCTGAAACTCTAGATGCAACAACTACAAGTGTTGTATTAGAATGGAATGGAGCCGATGTAGAAAATGATATAAAGGAGTATGATGTGTTTTTTGGCACTGAAAACTCTCCAACAAATAAAGAAGTTACTACTAACAGTACTAATACATCAGTAAGCGTGAGCTCAGGAAATACATACTATTGGAAAATTATAACTTACGACGAGCAAAATCATAATTCTGAGTCGCAAGTATTTCAATTTCATATAGAATAAAACTTCTAGTTTAGTTTGTTTTTTGGTTGACTTTGATCAACTCTCAAAGCTAAAAGGCTTCCAATCGAAAGCCTTTTTAATAACGTAAATTTAATTAGGAAACTTAGCTCTAATTTTATCTAAAGATAGGTTGTGGATGCTTCCTACATGGGTATGCTGTTTTGAGGTATCTGGAATATAAGTACCATCCTGTACTTGCCCACCTATTTTTTGGTAGGCCTCTCTAAAGCTCTGACCCTCCACCACTAGCGTATTTATATTATCTACCGTGAATAGGTATTTATATTTATCATCATTCAAATCGATGTCTTTTATAATGACTTGCTGAATGGCATAATTAAAAATGTCCAGAATATCTTTTAATTCCTCAAAAGCGGCAATCATATTTTCTTTTAATAACTGAAAATCTCTGTGATATCCGCTTGGTAAATTATTGGTAATTAATACCATTTCGGTTTGTAATGCTTGTATTTTATTGCACTTACCACGAATCAATTCAAACACATCTGGGTTCTTTTTATGTGGCATGATGCTACTACCGGTTGTTAACTCGTCTGGAAAAGTGACAAAGCCAAAATTCTGACTCATATACAAGCACACATCCATTGCAAATCTAGATAGTGTGTTGGCTAAACTTCCTAAAGCTGCGGCAATAGTGCGCTCGTTTTTACCGCGTCCCATTTGGGCAGCCACCACGTTATATTTTAGCGTAGCAAAATCCATTTCTTTAGTGGTTAATTCTCTATCTATTGGAAATGAACTCCCATAACCAGCAGCCGAACCTAGCGGATTTTGGTCCACCGTTTTTAAGGCAGCGTTTAGTAAATACACATCGTCAATCATTAATTCAGCATAAGCCGAAAACCATAATCCAAAGGATGATGGCATGGCTACTTGTAAATGGGTATATCCTGGTAAGAGTTTGTCTTTATGTGTTTCAGCTAAATCTAAAAGCGTATCAAATAATGTTTTTACTTTAGATTGTACTACCTGTAAATTCTCTTTATAGTATAAATGGCATGCCACTAAAACCTGGTCGTTTCTGGAGCGCGCCGTATGTATTTTTTTCCCAACCTCTCCCAAAGATTTGGTTAATTCGAACTCAATTTTAGAGTGTACATCTTCAAATTGTGCATCAATTTGAAACGTACCTTCCTCAATTTGTTGTGCCAACACCTCTAAACCTCCTAAAAGTTGTTCTAATTCTTCGGAAGTTAAAATGCTTATACTCTGTAGCATTTTTGCATGCGCTTTGGACGCGATGATATCATATTTTGCTATATGAATATCAATTTCACGGTCGTTACCAACTGTAAATTGCTCTATTTTGTTGTCTATTGATATGCCTTTATCCCAGAGTTTCATTATTAAGTTTTTTGTCATTCCCGCGAAGGCGGGAATCTATTTTTTAATTTATTGGATTCCTGCCTTCGCAGGAATGACAGAATTGCTAAACGATAACCCGTTCCAACAATTCAACATATATTTTAATGCCTTCTTCTATTTCTTTTAAATAAATAAATTCATCTGCACTATGTGAACGCGTACTATCGCCTGGACCTAATTTTAAACTAGGGCAGGATAATACCGCTTGGTCTGATAATGTTGGCGACCCGTATGTGCTTCGTCCCATAGCAACACCTGCTTTTACGAGTGCATGGTCTGTTGGTATGGAGGATGAATTTAATCTTAAACTACGTGGTGTAATGCTGGTTACTGGTGCTTCTTTTTGTAAAATTTCGGCAATTTCAGCATTGCTGTAAGCATCATTAACGCGCACATCTATCACTAAACTTAAATCGGCTGGTACGGCATTGTGTTGCTTCCCTGCACTTATCTGACTTACGGTTAACTTTACATCGCCTAAAGCTTCAGAGCCTTTTTCAAATCTGTAATCTTTAAACCATTGCAAGGTGTCAATTGCTTTGTAAATCACATTATCATCATTTGGATGTGCTGCATGACTTGGTGTTCCTGTTAAAACAGCATCGAACACTACGAGACCTTTTTCAGCGACAGCTAAATTCATCAACGTAGGTTCTCCCACAATAGCTACATCTACTTTTGGAATGATTGGCAGCATACTGTTTAATCCGTTAGCTCCACTACTTTCTTCTTCCGCGGAAGCGACAATCACTAAGTTATAGTTTAAGTTTTCATGGTTGTAGTAATAGGTAAATGTTGCTATTAAACTTACCAAACAACCCCCAGCATCGTTACTGCCTAAACCATATAGCTTCCCATCTTCTACAATAGCCTTAAATGGGTCTTTTGTGTAAGCAGAATTAGGTTTTACCGTATCGTGATGTGAATTTAAAAGTAAAGTTGGCTTTCCTGCTTTAAAATGTTTATTTACTGCCCAAACGTTATTTTTTGTGCGCTTGAAATCTATACCATAACGCTGAAACCATCCTTCAATATGAGATGCCGTTTGGTCTTCTTCTGATGAAAACGATTGGGTTTCTATCAGTTGTTTTAACAGCGATATGGCATCTTGCGTTAATTCCTGAATCATAATTACAAGGTTATGGTTGTGAAATTATCATTTTCTTGTGTTAACATGGCTGTATTCCCCATGTTAATAGAATGTACACCATTGTTTAAAGCATCAAAACAATTTTCTAGCTTTGGTAACATACCGTCTGCAATAATACCTTTTTCTAACAATTCGGCATACAATTTAGTATCAATATGTTTTATTACAGAGTTTTTATCGTTAATATCTTCTAATACCCCATTTAACTCAAAACAATAATAAATAGAAACATCATATAAATGACTCATTCCTACAGCTACCTGACTTGTAATAGTATCAGCATTAGTGTTCAATAATTGTCCATTTCCATCGTGAGTAATGGCACAAAACACTGGTGTAAAATCAGCTTTAATCAATTTATCTATGGATTTACCTGATACTGTTTTTACATCGCCTACAAAACCGAAATCTACATCCTTCACTGGTCTTTTATCAGAAGTAATACTGTTTATATCTGCACCTGTTAGACCAATAGCATCGATATTTAGCCCTTGTAATTTAGCTACTATGTTTTTATTAACTAATCCGCCATACACCATAGTAATGACTTCTAAGGTGTCGGCATCAGTAATACGTCTACCATTAACCATTTTAGACTCAATACCCAGTTTTGCAGCTATACTAGTAGCGCGTTTTCCACCACCATGTACCAGTATCTTTTTGCCTTCTAACTTTGAAAATAATTGTAGAAAGTTATCTAAAGCATTGGCATCTTCAATGATGTTTCCTCCTATTTTTACGATGGATAGTTTTTCCATTGGCCTCTCCCTCCGCCCTCTCCAAAGGAGAGGGAACTTTTTAAGTTCGTTATATGTTCTCTAACAATTTCTTTAACACCAATTGTGCGGCGTAAGTTCTATTATTAGCTTGTTCAATAACTATAGAACTGTCGCTATCTAATACGGCATCTTCTACCACTACATTACGTCTTACTGGTAAACAGTGCATAAATTTTGCATTGCCTAGTTTTTCTTTGGTTATCATCCAATTAGGGTCTGTATTTACTACTTTTCCATAATCTTCGTAAGAACTCCAGTTTTTGGTGTATACAAAATCTGCATCCTTAAAAGCTTCCTCTTGGTTATGATAAATTGGCGTATCTCCAGTTATTTCTGGGTTTAAATCATATCCTTCAGGATTTGCAATAACGAATTCTACATCCATTTTTTGCATGGCTTGGGTAAAGCTGTTGGCTACAGCGTGTGGCAACGGTTTTATGTGTGGTGCCCAACTTAACACTACCTTTGGCTTTGCTTTTGTTGCATGTTCTGAAATGGTCAATGCATCTGTTAAGCCTTGTAATGGATGTCCTGTGGCACTTTCCATATTTACAATGGGTACAGACGCATATTCCATAAAGGCGTTCATGACTTGTTCGCTTTCATCTTTGGCTTTATCAGTTAGCGTTGGAAATGCACGTACCGCTATGATATCACAGTATTGTGATACGACGGCAGCAGCTTCTTTAATATGCTCGGCGGTATTGCCGTTCATAACTGTACCGTCTTCAAACTCTAAGCCCCAAGCATCGCCAGACACATTCATTACAATAGGGTTCATCCCTAAATTTAAGGCCGCCTTTTGCGTACTTAAACGTGTTCTTAAACTGGAATTAAAAAATAACAATCCTAGGGTTTTGTTTTTCCCTAAGTCAATATGTTTTAAAGGATTTGTTTTTAAAGCCTTTGCGTCTTCAATCCAATCTTCAATATTATCAATATTATTTATGGAGGTGTAATGTTTCATCATGCTTTCAATTCCATTTTTTGGTGAATAATTCCGGTTTTAAGTGATGGATATAGCTCTCCAACAGGTTTAAAATTAAACTTACTATAAAAACCTAAAGCTGTTTCTCTAGCACTTAAAACGATTTTAGTCACGCCTTTTTCTTCACTATATTCTATTAATGCTTTTAATATTTTGGCACCAATACCTTGCTTTTGAAAATTTGTATTAACAGCCATTTGAGATATAATCCCTGTATTATCTTCAATATTTAAACGCCCTGTTCCAACAACTTCATTTTCATTCAAACACACTAAATGTAAGCCATCAGATTCTAAAGCATCGTTAATTAAATCTGAACTATTTTTCATGTTCTTGAAGAACTGTTCTTTTCTAATTGCTACTGCTTTTTGATACAAAGGGTCTTCAATTGTTATATATTTCAATTTCAAACTAAACACTTACTCTTTTAGTTTATGATGAGATGCTGAAATAAATTCAGCATGACATTTCATATCATTTTATCTTAGTAAACGGCACCTCATTTTCCATAGCATTGACTATAAAATTATCTTCGAGTCCGTTTACAATCCATGTTTCAACCTCAGCTTCTTTCGCCACCTTTGCAGCTTCTATTTTGCTTTGCATGCCACCACTTCCGTGCGAAGATTTAGAATTAACCACCTCATCTGTCAATTCACTAAAATTGGTAACTTCTTTAATAGTTTTTGGCGTACCACTTTCTATAGATGCTTTGGTATAAATACCATTGGTGTTGGTAGCAATGACAAATAAATCGGCATTTAATAACGAAGCGGTTAAGGCTCCTAATTTATCGTTGTCTCCAAATTTAATCTCATCAGTAGCTACTGTATCATTTTCGTTAATAATAGGTATGTAATTGTTATTTACTAATACGTTAATGGTATTTGTAATATTGACTTTGCTTTCTTCTTTTTCAAAATCTGAATACGATAACAAACATTGCGAAGTAAGCAACCCATATTCTCTAAAAATCTCCTGATAAATACGTATGAGATGTGGCTGACCGATAGATGCTAAGGCTTGTTTTACAAAAACATCTTCTTGCTTACTCTCTAATTTTACAAATTGCTTAGCTACAGCAATAGCTCCAGAGCTTACAATAATAAATTCGCAAGTATCTTGAAGTTGTGCAATTTGATTTGCAATATCTTCAATCTTACCTCTGGAAATATTATTGGTTTCCTTGGTTAGGGTATTAGACCCCATCTTTAGCAATATGCGTTTCTTTTTCTTATGCATGTCTTGTTTGTAAAATCTTTACAGTAATTAGACCTCAACTTTTATCTTCAATTACTTTCCCCTAATTGAATACTACTTCCTGATATTACCTGCCATTGACGATTAATCAATTTCCAGGTTCTAATAATTTTATATGTTCCGTCAATGACAAAATCAAAATACATCCCTTTCATGTTGATTGTTGTTGAAACAATAGCAGTATCTTCTATTAAATTTATATCTTGATTTGTAGCATGGATATCCGTTATTTTCATATTACCTGAACCATACGTTTCTAAATCCATAACCTTGGTTATCGTTTGTCCGTTAGGAATATTAAAAAGTAACTTATCATGTAATAAATCATCTAATTTGTTAATATCAGCTCGTTTCATGGCAAGTAAAAGCTCGCTTTCTACTTCTATTATTGCATCCTTATCTTTTAACTTAATATTGTCCATTCAGATTTCAATTTCAAAATTAGCTACATTTATCTAATTTGTCCGTTACCGTGAACATACCATTTATTGGTTACCAAATGCTGTAAACCAATAGGCCCGCGTTGGTGCAATTTATCGGTACTGATGGCTAACTCGCCTCCTAAACCAAACTCAAATCCATCTGTGAAACGTGTAGATGCATTATGGTAAACTGCACCACAGTCTACTGCCATCATAAAGTTCTCAGCAATAGCATTATCATTTGTTACAATAGTTGCTGAATGTCCGCCACTATATTTATTAATCATTTCTATAGCTGCTTGAGCATTTTCTATACTGCCTATTACTATTTTATAATCTAAAAACTCTTCATACCAAATGGCATCGTTATCTATTTGATTTACAGTACTATAATCACTAAGTGATGCATCTCCCTGAATTTCGACATTATGAGATTCTAAACGTGCTATTAAATCGCTGATAAACTGTGACTTGTTTGGTAAATCGTTATCTATAATAACTTTATCTACAGCATTACAGCCTGATACTTTTTGCGTTTTACCATTAACTATAATATCTAAAGCCATAGTAGCATCAACATTTTTGTGGACATACACAAAATTATTGCCTCGACCACTCACAATAACTGGACATTTAGCATTTAACTTTACAAACTCTATTAAACGCTCGCCACCACGAGGTACTATTAAATCTAAATTTTGAGTTGGATTTTCTAAAAAGGCTTGTGTTTCTGTACGATTATAATTTAAATACTCTACCCAATCTGTACTTACTCCATTATCTTTTAAAGCTTTATGCCAAAGGTTTACAATAGCCAAATTAGAATTTAGAGATTCTTTACCTCCTTTTAATAAAATTTTATTCCCAGATTTAAACGCAATTCCTCCGGCCTCAATAGTTACATCTGGCCTAGATTCGTAGATAATCATCACGGTACCAAACGATGCTGTTTTATTATAAATCTGCATCCCATTGTCGTGCGTAAAACGGAAACGTTCTACTCCCACAGGGTCTTCTAATTCAGATAATTGACGTAAGGACTCAACCATACCATCAATTTTAGCATCGTCGACCTTTAAACGGTCTCGCATTGCTAAATCGCCTCCAGCATAGGCATCCATATCTATTTTATTAGCATCCAAAATAGTATCCGCATGTTCTTTTACCAATGTTTTCATGGTCTTTAACACGGCATTCCGTTTATCTATGCTTAGTATCTCATTCATTTTTATTAGTATTTTACAAGTAACTATAGGTTATACAGTTGCTTCAATTTTAACTAAAGCTTTTGTTAAAGCCTCAAAAAACTGGTCTATATGCTGTTTTTCAATATTTAAAGGGGGTAAAATTCGCAACAGCTTTTTATTCGCTGCTCCTCCTGTAAATATCTTATAGTTATAGATTAAATCTTTGCGTAGGTCGCCCACTTCAAAATCAAACTCTAAGCCTAGCATTAAACCTCTTCCTTTTATTTGTTTTATCTGTGGAATTGCTTTAGCCTTTTCAACAAAGTAAGCTCCTATGTTATTAACGTTATCTAATAAGTTCTCAGACTCTATAGTATTTAACACCGATAAACCAGCTGCACACGCTAAATGGTTACCCCCAAAAGTGGTTCCTAGCATACCATATTTTGCTTCTATATCTGGATGAATAAAAATTCCTCCTATTGGAAATCCGTTACCCATTCCTTTAGCCAGAGAAATAATATCTGGGGTAACGTTATAATGCTGAAACGCAAAGAATTTCCCCGAACGTGCATAACCACATTGAATTTCATCTGCAATAAACATAGTATTGTTCGCTTTACACAAGGCATCTACTTGCTCAAAGAATTCTGTAGTACCTTGGTCTAAACCACCAACACCTTGAATAAACTCCACAATAACAGCGCAAACATCCCCTTTTTCAAGTTCTCTTTTTACACCTTCAACATCGTTTAACTCTAAAAAAGTTACTTTTTGTTGTGCATTAAGAGGTGCAACCACATTAGGGTTGTCTGTAGCAGCAACTGCAGCTGATGTACGCCCATGAAATCCATTTTTAAAGGCTATTACACGAGATTTTCCCGTTTTAAACGATGCTAATTTTAATGCATTTTCATTCGCCTCAGCACCAGAATTCACTAAAAACAACTGGTAGTCTTTACAGCCAGAAAGCTGTTCTAATTTATTGGCTAATTGTTTTTGTAACGGATTTTGAATCGCATTAGAATAAAATCCTAATGTTTCAACTTGTTTTGTAACTGCCTCTACATAATTTGGATGTGCATGCCCAATGGAAATCACTGCATGCCCACCGTAAAGGTCTAAATACTCAGTCCCTTGGTCATCATATACATGAATGCCCTTGCCCGAAACTGGTGTTACATTATATAATGGATAAACGTCAAATAATGGCATTTTAACTCTTTTTTAATTGATTAATTTTCTCAAACGAAGCCGTAATTCCTTGAATTAAGGCAGAGCTCAATCCCTTGTGCTCCATTTCATTTAAGCCTGCGATAGTACATCCACTTGGTGTGGTAACCCTATCAATTTCTGCTTCTGGGTGCCTACCAGATTCTTTAAGTAAACTAGCAGCACCATAGCAGGTTTGTAATGCTAAATTATGGGCTTCATCAGCTTCAAAACCTAGCTGAATTGCTCCTTGAGTAGTCGCACGCACAAGGCGCATCCAAAATGCAATACCACTGGCACAAATTACCGTAGCAGCCTGTATTTGTTCTTCAGGAATTACCATGGTAGTTCCTAATTGGTTAAATATACTTTTCGCTAATTCAAGCTTCAACTGGCCCACATCATTAGCCGATAAACAGGTCATCGATTTCCCTATAGAAATCGCCGTATTCGGCATCACACGAATAATATGTTTATCATCGCCTATGATACTTTCAATTTTAGCTATGGAAAAACCAGCAGCCACCGACATTATCACATGGTCTTCAGTAATTAAAGGTTCCAATTCCTTTAAAACGCCTTCAATATGTCGCGGCTGAAGCGCAAAAATCACAACATCACTGTTCTCTACGGCCGTGGCGTTGCTGTTTGTGATTTTCACATAATCTTCATCTACAAACTCATTGACTTGCGCCGTATTTCTATCACTTAAATACAACGATGTAAACGACTTGTTTTTAATAAGTCCTTTTGCAATTGAACTTCCTAAATTCCCGGTTCCTATAATGGCTATTTTCATAATACTAAAAAGAAGCCTCCCCCAACCCCTCCAAAGGAAGGGAGTACTTACTCATATTTTAAAATTATTATATTCATTTTTAAGCCTTTCAGCTTTATTTTTATTCTTTTTTTGGGCGTTACCCACAAGGGGTCGGGCTTTCCGTTCCAAGTCCTCGCTGCACCCTAAAGGGATTCCGCTGTGGGCTTTCCTCTACAATCCCTAACGCACTCACTCAAGCGCAACAATACGCATGAGTAAATCCCTCCCCTTCGGGGAGGTTAGGTGGGGCTTCGGGCTTTAAAAATAAGTTCCTTTCAAACCTAAGCCCATAGTTTCTTCCAATCCAAACATTAAATTCATATTCTGTATGGCTTGTCCAGAAGCACCTTTCAATAAATTATCAATCGTACTTGTAATTAATAATTTACCATTATGCTTATGTAAATGCACTAAACACTTGTTGGTGTTTACTACTTGTTTCATATGCAAAAACTCATCCGACACAAATGTAAATTTTGCATCCTTATAAAACGAGTTATAAATAGCTTTCGCATCGTCTACAGAACCATCAAAATCCGTATAAATAGTAGCAAAAATACCTCTAGAAAAATTACCTCTATTTGGCATAAAAATAATTTCTGAAGAAAAATTGGCTTGCAACTGATTTACCGACTGATTAATCTCTCCTAAATGCTGATGCGTAAACGGTTTGTAATACGAAAAATTATTATCTCGCCAGGTGTAATGCGTTGTAGCAGATAACGAGGTTCCCGCACCAGTAGCACCAGTAACAGCATTTACATGCACATCTTTTTTAAGTAAGCCAGCATCAGCCAAAGGCAATAATCCTAACTGAATAGCCGTAGCAAAACACCCAGGATTAGCAATATAATTCGCATTTACAATAGCCTCTTTATTCAATTCTGGTAATCCATATACAAACGTTTTACCATCAAAAACTTTATCAGCTTCCAATCTAAAATCGTTACCTAAATCAATAATTTTAGTACTATCAGAAAACGTATTAGCTGATAAAAACTTAACCGAATTTCCGTGCCCTAAGCACAGAAATAACACATCTACGTTTGGGTTAACGGTATCAGTAAACACGCGATTTAAAGACCCAACCAAATCTTGGTGTACTTTAGAAATTTGATTTCCTGCATTACTTGTACTATACACAAAATCTATCTCAACCTCAGGATGATGTATCAATAGTCTGATTAATTCCCCTGCGGTGTACCCTGCGCCTCCTATGATACCTACTTTTATTTTCTTCATTTCAATTTATAATTCTATTGAGATGCTGAAACGAGTTCAGCATGACAAAAAGATTAAGAGTTTACCTGCTGATAAATCTTATTTTGATTTCCTATAATTTTAATAAATCCTTTCGCATCGTCGGCAGTCCATGCTTTATTTTCTTCGCCATAACTACCAAACTTCGCACTCATTAAATCATGTTCAGATGTGATACCGTCTAATGAGAAATGATACGGTTTTAATGTTACTGTAACGTCTCCCGAAACTTTTTCTTGACTGTTAGATAAAAACGCTTCAATATCTCGCATTACAGGGTCTAAATACTGTCCTTCATGTAAATGCATACCGTAAAAACTAGACAAATACTCTTTATGCTGTAATTGCCACTTCGTAAGCGTATGCTTTTCTAATAAATGGTGTGCTTTCACAGTAATTAAAGCCGCTGCAGCTTCAAATCCTACACGCCCTTTTATACCCACAATCGTATCTCCTACGTGAATATCTCTACCAATAGCATAAGCCGATGCTAAATCATTCAATTTTTCAATATTTACCTCTGGTGCATTAGTTGCGCCATTCAAAGCTACAAACTCGCCTTTATCAAAAGTTAAGGTCACTTTTTCCTCGCCTTCTTTTTCTAATTGCGACGGATACGCTTCACTTGGTAATGGCTTTTCAGAAGTTAATGTTTCTGCGCCACCTACACTAGTACCCCACAATCCTTTGTTTACGGAGTATTGTGCTTTTTCCCAAGACATATCAATACCATTAGCTTTTAAATATTCTATCTCCTCTTGTCTCGATAGTTTTTGGTCTCTAATTGGTGTGATGATTTTTATACCTGGTGCTAGTGTTTGAAAAATCATATCAAAACGCACTTGGTCGTTTCCGGCACCTGTACTTCCATGAGCAATATATTCAGCATCAATACTTTTAGCGTACTCAATAATTTCAATAGCTTGTACAATACGCTCAGCACTTACAGATAGTGGATAGGTGTTATTTTTCAACACATTGCCAAAAATTAAATACTTCACTACCTTTTGGTAAAAGGTTGCTACAGCATCTATATTTTTATAGGTAGAAACACCCATTTTATAGGCATTACTTTCAATATGTTTAATTTCATCTTGTGTAAAACCTCCTGTGTTTACACTTACCGCATGCACATCGTATTCTTTGGATAAACTTACTGCACAATACGATGTATCTAATCCGCCACTATAGGCTATTACTAACTTTTTCATGAATTTGTTTTAACTAATATTTTTAAGAATCTTATTAAACTGATTGATTTTAGATTCGAAATATGGATTAACGTAATATTTATATTTAAACTCATCCCTTAACTTTCCCAGCTTTTCAAGTGTTTCAATTAAAACAGGCGATAAGTCTTTTAATGTAATAAACTTCATGCCTAACAACTCATTGTTAAGATGCACGGTTTTATCTTGAGCTATTGAAATAAGAAATGCTTTTGAAAATTTTTTGGTCAACGCATCCATCAATAACAACCCTAAATTATGATTTCTATAGGTTTTATGAATCCATAAAGAGGAACGCTCGTACACAGAGTGTTTTTCTATAGTGTGCCTGTGTGCAAAAATATGACCAACGATATCATCATCTTTTAATAGCAAAAAACAACCATTGTTAAGTCTATCAAGCAACATACCTACACTAGCATGATACATCGCAGGAAGATTTTTAGTTCTTTCTGAAATAATCTGTAGCTGTGTTTTGGAAACCTCATGCGTAAAAACAAGCTCTAAGCCTTTATCTTCGCAAAAGGCTGTTGCTTCTAATAAAGCTTTATTAATATCTTTTTCCAATGTCGTTTCCATTTTTAGTTGTTGTTTTTTTCAAAACACATTTCTAGTTTAATATTCAACTTTGACCTAAATAGGTGTGAATTTTAAATTACTTTTCTGCTAAAATCTTCCATAATGGAATAATCCCAACAAACTTTAATACTTCAATACATAACGAAAATCGCGAAAGTGAATTACTTTCTTAAACAGATACACCCCACTAGGGGCGTGTTTGAGGAAAACGCACAACAACTGCCTCAGCATTGGCTGCTGAAACAAAAGAGATAAAAGATATGTTGTTTCCTGTTTTCACTGAATAACCATCTTAACTATTAACTCTAAATCGTCGGCGTGAGCCCCTTTCGTTAATATGAGCGGCAAAATTACAACTTATTATGAATTAAACAACTACTAAATGTAAAAAATAAAATCTACGGAAATAAAAGTTGTTTTAATCCAACGCTCTAATCCAAATATTTCTGTAGCTCACACGGCTATTATCGCCATGGTCTTGTAACATTAAAGGTAGTTTACCATGGGGATTGTACTTTGGAAAACCTACATGTGCCACAGCGCCTTGGATTTCAAAATTATCCTGAATTAACACACCGTTGTGTAATACTGTAATGGTTGCCTCTTTTATCACACGTCCTAAATCATTAAACCTTGGTGCGTGAAAAATTATATCGTAAGTATTCCAATCGCCGCTTGCAACCGATGCTTTTACCAATGGTATCGATTGTTTATATATGGCTCCAACCTGTCCGTTAACATAAGTATCGTTGTTGTTATTATCTAAAATTTGGACTTCATATTGACCTTGCAAGAACACGCCACTATTGGCACGGTGCTGTCCATTTCCTCGAATATCCTCTGGCGATTTCCACTCTATGTGTAATTGAACGCTCCCAAATTGTTGCTTGGTTTGAATGTCTCCAGATTTATCTTTTACCGTCATAGAGCCGTCTTCATTTAAAATCCATTGTACGGCACTGCTATCCTTTACGTGTTCCCAAGCCTCAAAATTGCTACCATCAAAAAGCACAATGGCATCACTAGGCACTCCGTTTTGTCCTGTGGGGCTGACCGTTGGCGGTACAGGTTTATACAACTCTGTCTCTTCCGGAGTTTTGGGTTCTTCTTTATTGAGTGCTTTTTCTTTGGCTAACTTTTCACTTTTATCTTCAAGCAAATAGTTGCAGGAACTTATTGCAAGCAATAATAACAATAAGGGTAAAATTCGCTTCAAAAACATAACTTAGATACCTAGTATACTTTTTAAATAATCCTCATCTATATCGCCTCCAGCAAAATCATCAAAACTTCGTGTAGCTGCTTCAATAATATGCTTTTGAATGAAAGGTGCGCCTTCCCTAGCTCCTTGTTCAGAGGATTTTATGCAACACTCCCATTCCATAACTGCCCACAAATCGAGTCCGTATTTGGTCAATTTTGAAAAAATAGCACTAAAATCCACCTGGCCGTCTCCCAAACTTCTAAAACGTCCTGCTCTATCTTTCCAATCGGTATAACCACCATACACCCCTTGCCGCCCTGTGGGGTTAAACTCTGCATCCTTTACATGAAATGCTTTAATTCTTTCGTGGTAAATATCAATAAACTGCAAATAATCCAGTTGCTGTAATACAAAATGACTGGGGTCGTATAACAAATTAGCGCGAGAATGATTTCCAGTTGCTTCTAAAAACCGCTCATAAGAAATTCCATCATGCAAATCTTCGCCTGGATGAATTTCATAACACACATCTACGCCACAGTCATCAAAATGATTCAAAATAGGCAACCATCTTTTGGCTAATTCTTTAAAACCCATATCCACCAAACCAGTTGGTCGTTGAGGCCAAGGGTATACTGTATGCCACATTAATGCTCCAGAGAACGACGCGTGCGATTTTAAACCTAAACGCTTACTTACTATTCCACATTTTTTTACAAAATCTATTGCCCACTCGGTTCTCGCTTTAGGGTTGCCTCGAACAGCTTCTGGCGCAAAACCATCAAACATGGTGTCGTATGCTGGGTTTACGGCAACTAATTGGCCTTGTAAATGCGTAGATAATTCTGTGATTTCCAATCCATAAGATTGTACTTTTCCTTTAAGCTCGTCGCAATAGGTCTGACTTTCGGCTCCTTTATCAATATCTATTAAGCTAGATTCCCATGTTGGGATTTGTATACCTTTATAGCCTAAATCGGCAGCCCATTTACACATACCGCCTAAACTATTAAATGGTGCTTCACTACCTGCAAATTGCGCTAAAAATACCGCTGGTCCTTTTATTGTTTTCATAAATTCTCTGTACCTAAAGCCCCACCTAACCTCCCCAAAGGGGAGGAACTGAGTACTCTTTTATTATTTATTTTTTGGGCGACTGTATTGAAACAGGTAATCCTAACGCAAAAAAATCAGCCCAAACCTATGTCAATCATTTAGCTTATTTATTATCTTCTCAATCAAGACATCATCTTCCTCTTTTAGGAAAATAATTGTCGGACCATACACATTATTCACTGCAAGAAGCCCGTAGTCTTCATTATACAATATCGGCCCAGTTCCATCAACAACAGGACTTTCTAAATTGTAAAATCCAAATTTCAAATTATCTAACTTTTTGCTAATAAAAGGTCTTTTATTAATACTTATAAATTTTTCGAAACCGAAAAATAAAAAATTTGAATCTTTAATCTTTCTAATAGAAATAACTTTTGAGGAGTCGATTCGATTTACATACTTATAATTCAATGAATCTCCATTTCTTGTGAATGTTGATATAAACCTCTCTTCTCTAAGCTCTGCCCCATACAATATTATCGCATCCATTTCTGTTTTCCTTTCTACATTTTTCTCAGAACAATTGTTACAAAGCATAAATAGCAATATGTAGACAAAACAAAATCTCAAAAAATTAAATCTTCGTCCAATTAGCATTGTTCTTATCACTTTCTACAGCAGCATAAATAAATTTCATGCCACGTACACCATCTGTAATGGTCGGATAATCTGGATTTTCAATAGTTTTTCCTTCATTTACCGCAGATAAGTGCAATGCAAAATTTTTATATATCGTAGCAAAGGCTTCTAGATAACCTTCGGGATGACCTGCTGGAATTCTACAGACCGCCAAAGCCTCGTCGTGCAAACCGTTACCGTTTGGTGTATAAATTGTTTTAGGTGCTTCCAGCCAGCGCGCTGTTAATTCATTTGGGTTTTCTTGATACCATTCTATACTCCCTTTTGTTCCATATACTTTAATTCCCAAATTGTTTTCTTCGCCCAGTGCTATTTGCGAAATAGAAATCGTGCCTTTCGCACCATTCTCCATACGTATCAACATATTGCCATCATCATCCAAAACCCTGCCTTCTCCAAAGCGTCCTAAATCGGCTGCAATTTCTTCGATTTTTAAGCCTGTAACGTATTCTATCAAGTTTTCAGCATGCGTACCAATATCTCCTAAAGCACCTCCAATTCCCGAACGTTTAGGATCTACCCGCCATGCGGCTTGTTTTTGTTCGGTTTTTTCTAATGATGTAGATAACCATCCTTGCAAATATTGCGCTTGTATTTTTCTAATGGTACCCAATTCGCCTTTAGCCACCATAGCTTTAGCTTGTTTTACCATAGAATTTCCCGTGTAATTATGGGTTAGTGCAAATAATTTTCCGCTTTTAGCAACTACGTCTTGTAATGCTTCAGCCTCATCTAAAGTTAAGGTTACAGGCTTATCGCACACCACATGAAAACCATTCTCTAAAGCTAGTTTTGCTGGTGGAAAATGCATGTGATTAGGCGTTACGATGACTACAAAGTCCATTCTAACATCTTCAGGGAGTGCTTTCTCCTTTACAATCATTTCTTCAAATGTTCCATAGCATCTTGTTTCGTCTAGACCTAATGCTATCCCAGAGGTTATCGATTTTTCGGCAGTACTACTAAACGCACCGCACACCAACTCAATCATGCCATCAATGGCTGCAGCTTTTCTATGCACATCGCCGATAAAAGAGCCTGTACCACCGCCGACCATTCCCATTCTTAATTTTTTACTCATAAATAATTTATACTTCTGAAGTTTGATATTTTTTTCTCATATAAATATGCAATCCCAAAAATGCCACAATTAAAATAGCTGGTAAAATAGACATAGTCCGCAATGCTTCTGCAGCATTAGCATCATCCATAAGTTTTCCCATAATTGGCAAAACTAAAGATACCGAAAACATGCCCGCACCTCCCATAATAGAAAGTCCCAACGCACCTGTTTCTGGTAAATATTCTGCCACAAACCCTAACATAGTTGGCCAAAAGAATGTGACCCCTATAGCAAAAACCGCCGCTGCTACAAAGGTCATTCCGCCACTTGTAATGGTTAACAACCATAAGCCAATAAAGGTAAAAATAGCGGAATACAATAACATCCCCGAAGGACTTAACTTATGCACCACTTGCCCTGCAAAAAGTCGCCCCAAAGCCATAATACCATTAATAAATGCCAACACCAATAACGGTGCGGTTACCGATTCTTTTAATAAGGATTCTATACGCTGCGTAGTCCCTAATTCTGAAGCGGCCGTTAAAAACATACACGCTACCATAAATAAAAACAAAGGCTTTAAGACACTGGAGAACATTTTTTTATTACTAATACCCATTTGCACACGTTCAGTAACGGGAATCTTTTGCCCCCAAAACAACAAACCATAGATAATAAGTGGAATGAATAAAGTCCCTACCATAACTTGCCAGCTTTCAAAACCTAAAAAACTTAAATCTAATTTATCCATAACTAACCAGCCCACAAGCGCACCAATTACAATACCTCCAGGAAACCATACATGAAACCGGTTTAGCATTTTGGTTTTTTCGTCCAGATACATTGACGCCACCATAGGATTTAAAGCCGCCTCTACAAAACCATTACCTATACCTATAAATAAGGTTGCTATAAATAGTGAGGTCATGGAATCTGCTAATAAAGTCAATACGATTCCAACAGCGTGGGTTACAAACGCCATCCACGTAATTTTTTTAATTCCCAATAAATCCACCAAAGGTCCACCAATAATCATGGCGATGGTAAACCCAAAAAAGGCTGGTGCAAAGGCATAACCTATTTGCTCTAGTGTTAAGCCTACGCCTTCTGGTCCAAACACCGTTTCTAATCTTGCCCTAATAGCAAAGGTCATGGCAGTCGTAATTAAAGCCAAACAACTCCCGAGGAATAACCTGTTCTTATTAATCGTTTCCATTTATATTTAGTTTGGTTAGTTGTGTTTTAAGCAAGTTGTTTCCCTACTTTCTTTAGCAAGTCTCGCGTTGCAGTAATACCTGCTTCTTCAGTCATACCACGGCCTTCAAACTCAATACCCACAAAGCCAGTATACCCAACTTCCTTAACTAGCTTCATTAATCTTAAATAGTCTAGTTTCGTTTCGTTTCCTTCAGCATCAAAATGATATGATTTTGCACTTACTGCTTTTGCAAACGGCAATAGTTCTTTCACGCCTTTATAAGTATCATAGGCCTCCAGACAATTTCTGTCTTTGTCTTTTTGGATGCAGAAATTGCCAAAATCGGGCAATGTCCCACAATTATTATGTTTTATTTGAGAGAACACCTGTGTCATCCACTCGCCATTTGAAGAAAACCCACCATGATTTTCTACTAAAATATTAATATTGGAACCCTTTGCAAATTCAGATAATTTAGACAACGAATCTATACTGGCCTTAACGGCATCATCCTTATCTGTACCTCCTGCAAGATTTACGCGAATGGCATGACAACCCAAAAAGTGAGCCGCTTCTACCCATTTGTAATGGTTTTCAATAGCTTTTAAACGCTTTGGAGTATCTGCGTCGGCCAAATTCCCCTCGCCATCAATCATTATCAAAACATTTTGTTGCCCTTCTTTGTTAGCTCTAGCATTCATTTCTTTTAAGTAAGACCTGTTTTTGGCCTTATCTTTGAAAAAACTATTAACATATTCTACACCTTCACAATCAAAATGGCGCGCTTTTGCTGCAAAGTCTAAGTTATCCATAGTACCATCACGCAACGAACGATTAAACGACCATTGTGCCAATGAAATCTTAAAATGCCAAGCAGGGTTTTCTATTACTGCCGTAGACGTTTCATTATTCTTGTTTGTATTTTTGCAAGAAGAGAGCCCTAATAGCGACAACGCCAAACCTGTTTGACCAGTTTTATAAATAAAGTCACGTCTTTTCATTGTTCCTAATTTAGATGTGTTAGTAAACACGTGAAAATATATAAATATTAGCCTCTTTCTGTTTATTTTTATTCAGTGAAAGATTTTGAACAAATACTTTACAACTCAGGATAAGTAGTAAGCGATTGCTTTTTACTATATAACTCGCGATATTCATTTGGAGAACATTTTTCATGTTTTCTAAACACAGTGGAGAAGTACTGACTTGTTGAAAACCCACACATATAAGCCACCTCCGTAATGGTTAAATTTTCATTTTTTAGCAAGATTTCTTTTGACATCTTTAATCTGCACATGGTTAAGTACCGCATTGGTGTTAAATTAGTCAACTGCTTACAATGATGTGTAAACCTAGTGAGGCCAACACCTGCGGACCGAGACATTTTACCTATCGTCCAGTTCTCAGCAAGATTTTTATCCAGCTCCTTTAAAAAGTAAGCCACACTTCTGGAACTATCAGTTAAAGATTCATTGAACTCAATGTTTTCGTTATCCAACAAATCTAAAATCAATATTAAAAGATAGTTTACCAAAAGCCGTATTCTAGAAGCATTACTTCCTTTTTCATCTGTATTAACCGCCATATTGATGCGTTTAAAACAGTCTCGCACCCTTTGGTCTGTTTTCAATATCGATTTTTCGTTCTGCCTTAAAAACTTAGTTAATCGTGACAGGTCAGCTTCTGTTAGGGTAATCCAATCTGGCCATACCCATTCTTGATGAGGCCTACGCACACCCAAATCAATAATAACCCAATAAAATTTTCCCATACCTATATAGGGGTTCCCAACCTTATGCACCTCCCAAGGACGTGTAATTGTTAAATGATTTGGCGTTAACAACACCTCCTTGTTTTCTTGAGAATACGGCATGGAACCAGATTCTAAAAAATGAAATTCTATCCCTTCATTCCTATGCCAATCCAATCCCCAATCCTGCGGTTCGTTAGCATCCCAATACCCTATACTGTTCAACCCAAGCGTATTGTCGTCCAACCTGTCGCCAGGATATGTGTGACGCGCCAAGGCTTTAAATTTCAACTTCTTTCTATCAAAAGCATCAATTAACGGCAAACATGTATCGGCATGATACACTATTTCTCCTGACTCGTAGGGCTCTATCTGTTGTATATTTATTTTCACTGAAATATTTTAGACAATTAACCTGTACAAATTAGTTATTTTTCCGAATATTATAAAGAAACTAAGTCTTTTGTAATAATTCTTAGGTTTGTAACACATATTATCTCCCAAATTAATAACAAAAGCCTATTCTACAGTAAAACAGGTAAATTATGAGTATTAAGGATTCTACAGAAATATTAAGTAAGTACGACGCTATCGTTATAGGAACCGGTATTACAGGAGGATGGGCTGCAAAAGAGTTATGCGAAAATGGACTTAAAACCCTAGTACTCGAAAGAGGTAGAATGGTAGAACATATTAAAGACTATCCTACAGCCCATCTAGACCCTTGGGACATGGAACTCCATGGAGAACCTACCGCTGAAGAGCTTGCCCAACAACCCAAACAGTCTAGAACGGGTTACATAGTCAAAAAAGATTCCAGACATTGGTTTGTAAACGATTTAGAACACCCCTACAATGAAAAAAAGAGATTTGATTGGCTTAGAGGTTACCACGTAGGTGGACGCTCTATTATGTGGGGCAGACAGTCCTATCGATTAAGCGATTTGGACTTTGAAGCCAACATAAAAGATGGTTATGGTGTAGATTGGCCTATTCGCTATAAAGACTTAGAGCCTTGGTACAGTTACGTAGAGCGTTATGTTGGTATTAGCGGAGAGGCATTAGGTCTACCACAATTACCCGATAGTGTTTTTGAACCACCTATGGAACTCAACTGTGTAGAAGAACATCTTAAAGCTGAAATGGCAAAAAACCAAGGACGTGTTTTAACTATTGGTAGAGTTGCTAATGATACAGGAAGTACTCCTCGCGAAGGACGAGGCAAGTGTCAATTCAGAGCAAGATGTAGGCGTGGATGCCCTTATGGCGGGTATTTTAGTAGCAACGCTTCTACACTCCCTGCTGCTGCCCGTACTGGAAACATGACTTTGAGACCACATTCTATTGCCTATGAAATTGTATATGATGATACACATAAAAAAGCAACAGGCGTTAAAATAATTGATGCAGAAACCAAAGAAAAATTAGAGTTTGAAGCCGATATTATTTTCTGTTGTGCTTCTGCCATTGCATCGGCTTCCATCTTAATGCAATCTAAATCTGCTAGATTTCCAAACGGATTAGGTAATGATTCTGGAGAATTAGGTCATAACATTATGGACCACCATTTAGGCTCTGGAGCTTCTGGAACTATTGATGGTTTTGAAGATAAATACTATAAAGGGCGAAGACCCAATGGCATCTACATACCCCGTTTTAGAAACCTAGGCGATAAAGCTAGTGAGCAAAAAACATTTTTAAGAGGTTATGGCTACCAAGGTGGTGCAGGAAGGCGTGGTATTTTTGAACACGTAGCAGAACTTGGTTATGGTGCAGAATTTAAAGAAAAAATATTAGAACCTGGACCATGGCGTATGGGGCTTGGCGGTTTTGGAGAATGCCTTCCTTATCACGAGAATAAAATGACTTTGGATTATGAAAAATTAGACCAATGGGGGCTGCCAACAATAACGTTTGACGCTGAGTGGAAAGAGAACGAAATAAACATGCGCAAAGATATCGTTGAGCAAGCAGCACAGATGCTTGAAACAGCTGGTTTTAAAGACATTCAAACCTTCGACAGAAAAACTGCGCCTGGAATTGGTATTCATGAAATGGGAACCGCTAGAATGGGTCGAGACCCTAAAACCTCAGTACTCAATAAGTACAATCAAATTCACAATGTACCTAATGTATATGTAACTGATGGTGCTTGTATGACCTCAGCGGGGTGCCAAAACCCTTCATTAACATATATGGCACTTACCGCTAGAGCAGCCAATCATGCTGTTAAACAATTTAAAACCGAACACTCATGAAACGTAGAGACGCCATAAAACAAATTGGTTTAACACTTGGTTATTCTGCCATTGCTCCCAGTGCTTTAAACATTTTACAAAGCTGTACAAGTGAGGTTGAAAAATGGACACCGGTATTCTTTACGGAAGAAGAGAGCATTGTTATAAAACATCTCGTAGATTTAATTTTACCTAAAACCGAAGCTACACCTGGTGCTTTAGACGTTAATGTCCCTGAGTTTATAGACTTATATGCCTTTAAAGCCTATAATGAAAAGAAAAAAGCATCATATAAGATAGAAATAGAGGGTATTCTTAACGCCCTTAACATACCTAAGACTAAAGCAAAAGACTTAACTACCGAAAATTACACCACTTTATTAGACAAATACTTAAGAGCATCCAAAACGGAAGAAAAACAATTTAAAACAGAAAACAACTTAGTTTATAAAGCACTCTTAAATCTAAGGAACCAAACGGTTTGGGCTTACCGCACTAGTGAAATGGTTGGCGAACAGGTATTGGCTTACGACCCTATTCCCGCATCACAAAAAGGATGTGTTTCTTTAGAAGAGACCACCAACGGAAAAGCGTGGTCTTTATAAACATCTACTATTATGACGTTTTTTAAACAATTATGCCTTATAGCATTAATACTGAGTATAGCCTTTTCTTGTAAAAAAGAAAACCATTGGACACCAATTTTTAATGGTAAAAACTTAGAGGGTTGGACACCAAAAATTAAAGGATACGAATATGGGAACAACCATAACAATACTTTTATAGTAGAAGATGGTATTCTAAAAGTAAGCTACAAGGCTTACGACTCCTTTAATAATGCATTTGGGCACCTATTTTACAAAACACCATATAGTAACTACAGGTTTAGAATGGATTATCGGTTCACAGGCAATCAAATTACAGGAGGAAGACCATGGGCATTAAGAAATAGCGGCATTATGATTCATTGTGAAGACCCTAAAAATATGGAACTAGACCAAAACTTCCCTGTAAGTATAGAAGTGCAACTTTTAGGTGGAAATGGTGTGGATGAACGTGCTACAGGAAACTTATGTACACCAGGCACACATGTGTTTTATAAAGACACTTTAGTTACAGAGCATATCATAAAATCATCATCAAAAACCTATCATGGCGAGCAATGGGTACATGTTGAAATTGAAGTTAGAAACGATTCTATTATCAAACATTTTATAAATGGCGAAGAAGTGTTAAGTTACACTAAACCACATATTGGAGGTGGTGCGGTAAACACAGGAGATAAATGGAAACCAAAAGAAAACCATCCCCTAAAAGGCGGTTATATTTCACTACAAAGCGAAAGTCATCCTGTAGAGTTTAAGAATATTGAATTATTGGAGTTGAAATAAAAAACTCTCAGTCAACACTAAACTGAGAGTTTAAATTCTTTAAGTATATATCTTACCTCTACTCTACAATAAATTTTCCTTTCATTAAGGCATAGTGCCCAGAGAAACTACATAGAAATTCATAAGTACCAGGTTCTGGCGCATCAAATTCAATAACATCTGTTTCGCCTCCTCCAAGCATTTTGGTATGTGCAATTATATCTTGAGTAGACGATTCTGGAATATAACCGTTATCTCTGGCATTAGCTGCTTTATTACCAAATGCAGTAAGATTGACTCCATTTTTAAGTAAAACAAAATTATGTCCCATAACATCTTTACCCATTTTACCAATGTGCCTTAGCGTAATTTTTACAGTTTTATCTGCTTTTACCCTAATTTCCTTTTTATTGAATTGCATGGCATCGTTACCCGTAATAACTACATCATTAGAATTGCTCTCTACGCTTTTTTCTTCTTTTTTTGTCCCTAGTTTAATTTTTTCCTCTGAGGCCTCCTTCTTTTTGTCGCCACCACAGTTAAATAGCAGTGTTGCAGCTAACATACTTGTAAATAAAAATTTAATCGTTTTCATAATGCTATGTTGTTTTTGTAAAGATAAAAAATCACATTTCAAATACTTTATATTTTATTACTTGAAAATAATTAATGTTAAAATATTTTAATATCGATACTCATTACATCAGAAGCCTATCAGATTTATTTCTTTCCTCTATTATTTCTGTTCGAAAATCCTTAGCTAAAATCTCAAATGAATTATCATGCATAGGAAAAAAGAAATGACGATAATCATCAAACAAACTATCTTTATGATATGGATGAACCTTGTTAGAATTTATTATTTCGGTTAACCATGAAGAATTTTTAATTTCATAAAAACTCAGTGGATACAATCCTTTTTTGTACAAATAATGCCCTGATATTGCTTCTTCATTGGGGTAACCAAACTTATACTGACACAAGCCATTAAAAATAATTACTCCCCTTGTATTATCATCTTTATGCTCCAAATAAAAACTTAATTTAACTTCATTTTCAGTGGAATAAATTATAGGAATCGGAGCTCCATAATCAATATCAAATGGCAAATCAATTAATTTAATTTCATTCATCATAAAAGAAAAATATTAGGTATGATAATCTACAAAATATAATCCGTGCTAATAAAATTAGATGATTTTTGATCTAACAATTCATTTAAAATAGCATTGTTGTATTCATTATCTTTTGAAGCTACGAAAGTTCTTATAGAAAACGAACGCAACGCGTCTGTAACACTTAAGGTCCCTACGGCAGAATCTTTTCGTCCTGTAAAGGGATATACATCTGGACCTCGCTGACATGAACTATTTAAGTTAACACGACACACTAGGTTTACCAAAGTATCAATAAGCGGTGAGAGGGTTGTTACATTTTTTCCAAACAAACTTACTTGCTGTCCGTAATCAGATTCTGCCATATCATCTAGAGGTTCTTCAATATCAGAAAAAGATACTACTGGTATTACTGGCCCAAACTGCTCTTCTTTAAACACACGCATATCTTTGGTTACAGGAAACAACACTGCTGGGAAAATAAAATTATCGGTTGTTTCTCCTCCCTTTTTGTTTAAAATTTTAGCACCTTGTGCTGTAGCATCATCAATTAACTCTTGTATGTATGCTGGTTTATCTACTTCGGGTAATGGTGTTAGTTTAGCACCTTCTTCCCATGGCTTTCCAAATTTTAATTGATCTACTTTATATGCAAAACGCCTATTGAATTCTTCTACAATAGATTCGTGAACATATAACACTTTTAATGCTGTACAACGTTGCCCATTAAAAGACAATGTTCCTGCGATACATTCCTCTACAGCTAAATCTAAATCGGCATCAGGTAATACAATCGCTGGGTTTTTTGCTTCTAAGCCCAACACCATTCGTAATCTATTCCCTTTTGGGTGTTGCGCCTGTAATGCATTTGCAGACTTACTATTTCCTATCAAAGCAAGTACATCTACTTTACCAGATTTCATAATTGGTGTTGCCAAAACACGTCCGCGACCATAAACAATATTTACAACTCCTTTTGGAAAGCTATTTTGAAATGCTTCCAATAGTGGAGAAATTAAAAGCACACCTAATTTTGCTGGTTTAAAAATGGTAGTATTTCCCATAATTAAAGCCGGTATTAACAAGCAAAAGGTTTCGTTTAGCGGATAATTATACGGGCCTAAGCACAATACTACTCCTAGAGGACCTCTACGAATGTGGGCATGTACTCCTGAATGTTTTTCAAATCGTGCAGAATCCCTATCTACTTCCTTGTAAGCTTCGATAGTATTATAAATATACTCAACAGTTCTATCAAACTCTTTTTCAGAATCTGGTAGGTTTTTACCTATTTCCCACATTAATAATTTTACTATTTCTTCCCGTTTGGTCTTCATTTCTTCAACAAAAGTCTCCATACAGGCAATTCTATCTGCCACCTTCATCGTTGGCCATAACCCTTTTCCTTTATCATAAGCTTTTTCAGCAGATTCTAGAGCTTCTAAAGCTTCTGCTTCTCCGAGCTGTGGAATTGTTCCTAATAGTGTAGGCTTATAGGTTTTTGTACTAGAAATGGTAGAATATATTTCTGCTGTATCTCCATTCCATTGCTTTAATTCTCCATCTACCAAATATGTAGATTGGTGTAGCAAATCGGTTATTTTATATTTGTTTGGAATTTCAACTTGTGCTTTGCTCATAGTTATATTTTTAATGGTGCTAAGATATCCAATATTTAGGAAAAATACTTTCTAAAGAGGTCGTCAAAACCTTTACAAACTTATGATTTTCATAGTGATTTTATATTAAAATGCACTAAAACGTTTGCGAGGTTTCCTATATATAATATGTTGGTAATAATTAGATTTAATATCTTTCTGAACTATTGGACTATTTAGATTTAAGTATATTCAAAAATTTTGAGAGTTATGTTTTACTAATAAAAAACCTCACATATTAAATATGCGAGGCCTTTCAACATTTAAAAATGTTTAGTTTAGTTGAATTGTTATACTATTGGCTTCATAGCCGTCATAGACGCTCTTAAAAATGTTCCAATTTTTTCAACTGGATGGTTTCTTAATGCTGCATTTACTTCAATAAGTTTTGCATTATCTACACCTTCCCCGTTATCTTTTGCGTAAGTTTTACCAATAACATCAGTACTTACTGTTTTCATAAAGTCTGCTAATAAAGGCTTACATGCATGATCAAATAAATAACATCCGTATTCTGCAGTATCAGAGATTACACGGTTCATCTCATATAATTTCTTTCTTGCTATTGTATTTGCAATAAGTGGTGTTTCATGTAATGACTCGTAGTATGCAGACTCGTCTATAATACCAGATTCTGTCATCGCTTCAAATGCTAATTCTACACCTGCGCGTACTAAAGCTACCATTAGTACACCATTGTCGTAGTACTCTTGCTCGCTAATTTCCATATCACCAGCTGGTGTTTTTTCAAATGCAGTTTCTGCAGTTTCTGCTCTCCACCCTAAAAGTTTTGCATCGCCATTGACCCAATCAGCCATCATTCCACTAGAGAAATTACCTTCCATAATATCGTCCATGTGCTTTTGGAATAACGGACGCATAATATCTTTTAATTCTTCTGATAATTCAAAGGCTTTAATTTTTGCTGTATTAGATAAACGGTCCATCATGTTTGTAATACCACCGTATTTTAAACCTTCTGTTACAGTTTCCCAACCGTATTGAATTAATTTTGAAGCATATCCTGGATCAATGCCTTCTTCTACCATTTTATCAAAGCAAAGGATAGATCCTGTTTGTAATAAGCCACAAAGAATGGTTTGCTCTCCCATTAAATCACTTTTTACTTCAGCTACGAAAGATGATTCTAGAACTCCTGCTCTATCTCCTCCTGTTGCAGCGGCATAAGCTTTTGCTTGCGCCCAACCCTTTCCTTCAGGATCGTTATCTGGATGTACCGCTATTAGTGTTGGTACACCAAAACCTCTTTTATACTCTTCACGTACTTCAGAACCTGGACATTTAGGTGCACACATAATTACTGTGATATCTTCACGCACTTTCATTCCTTCTTCTACAATATTAAAACCGTGAGAATAAGATAATGTAGCTCCTTTTTTCATCAATGGCATTACTGCATTTACAACATTAGTATGTTGTTTATCTGGAGTAAGGTTTAACACTAAATCAGCTGTTGGAATTAACTCCTCGTAAGTCCCTACATTAAATCCGTTTTCGGTAGCATTTACAAAAGAAGCACGCTTTTCTTTAATTGCCGCTTCACGTAATGTATAAGAAATATCTAAACCAGAATCTCTCATGTTTAATCCTTGGTTTAACCCTTGAGCACCGCAACCTACAATTACAATTTTCTTGCCTTTTAATGCAGCTACACCATCTGAAAACTCAGACGAATCCATAAATCTACATTTAGACAATTGGTCTAATTTACCTGCTAATGTAAGTGTGTTAAAATAATTTTCCATTGTTTGTTTATTGATTTAATAATCTAGTTTGCACCCATCAAATTAAGATGCTTTTTTAGTTTTAATTTATTTATTGATTTCTAAATTCTTCTAATATTTCTGAAACTTTCATTTCATCCTTGGTAACGGCAATACGTCCTGAGCGTACAAATTGCATAATGCCAAAGGCATCTAATTTCTCTCTAAGCTCTTCTATTTCGTAGCGTCTCCCTGATTTTTCTAAGACGAAAAATTCCCGATTTACAGTTACAATTCTAGAATCGCTATCTTTTATGATATTTTGAATCTGTGGCTCTTCAAAAAGCAATTCGCTTTTAATTTTAAACATACAAGATTCAGTAAATATCGTTTCTTCATTTGTGTGATAATAAGCACGAATAGCCTCTACTTGCTTTTCTATTTGCCCTACTACCTTTATGGCTTGCTCTTCTGTAATTTTAACAACTATAACAAAACGATTTACATGTTTAATTTCAGATTGCGAAGTTGTTAAACTTTCTATATTAATATGTCTACGCTGAAAAATAGCAGAAATACGATTAAGTAATCCAATGTTATTTTCTGTGTAAACAGATATGGTATATGTTTTTATTTCTTGGCTCATTGTAATCTTTTTAAATACTAGCTTAGTCTGATATCAGAAACCGAGGCTCCCGAAGGGATCATAGGGAATACATTATCTTCTTTTTCAACACATACTTCTAAGAAATACGACGACTTAGATGCCATCATTTCTTTTACCGCATCTGCTAATTCCTCTCGCTTAGTAACGCGTTTTGCTTCTATATAATACCCCTTTGCAATGGTTACAAAATCTGGATTAGTCATTTCTGTGGAAGCATATCTTTTATCAAAAAACAGTTGCTGCCATTGACGTACCATACCTAAAAATTCGTTATTCAATACTACAATTTTAACAGCTGCTTTTTGCTGAAAAATAGTACCTAATTCTTGAATATTCATTTGGTAACCACCGTCACCAATAATAGCCACAACTTCTCTGTGTGGTTCAGCCATTTTTGCACCAATAGCCGCTGGTAAAGCAAATCCCATAGTACCCAAGCCGCCTGATGTAATATTACTTTTAGAAAGATTAAATTCTGCATAGCGACAGGCAATCATTTGGTGTTGCCCAACATCAGAAACAATTGCAGCATTACCATCGCTGTAATTATTAATTTCTTTTAAGACTTCGCCCATGGTTAAGCCATCCTTTTCAGGCAACAAATCATCTTTAATTACGGCATCATACTCAATAGCATACAAGTCTTTAAATTCTTGGTGCCATGCTTCATGAGAATTCTTATGTAATTCTGAAAGTAGTAATGCCAAACTTTCTTTAGCATCTCCTAAAACCGCAATATCTACTTTTACATTTTTGTTGATTTCGGCAGGATCTATATCAAAATGAATGACCTTAGCTTGTTTCGCGTAGGTATCTAAACTACCTGTAACACGATCATCAAAACGCATACCTATAGCTATAAGTACATCACATTCGTTTGTTAATTTATTTGGTGCATAATTACCATGCATGCCTACCATTCCTATATTTAGTGGATGCGAGGTTGGTATTGCAGATGCGCCCAAGATAGTCCAAGCTGCAGGTACACCAGATTTTTCAACTATCGCTTTTAGCTCTTCTTCTGCTTTACCTAAAATAACACCCTGTCCCCAAACAATCATGGGCTTTTTAGCGTTATTAATAAGTTCTGCAGCAGCTTTTACTTTATTTATATCGGTTTTTGGTACTGGATTATAACTTCGTACCGCCGTACATTTTTCGTATTTAAAATCGAATTCTTCAAACTGTGCATCTTTTGTAATATCTACAAGTACTGGTCCTGGTCTACCGCTTTTAGCAATATAAAATGCTTTAGCCATAACCTCTGGAATTTCTGAAGCTTTAGTTACTTGCGCATTCCATTTAGTAACTGGCGTTGATATACCAACAATATCTGTTTCTTGAAAAGCATCTGTACCCAATAAATGTGAAGGTACTTGCCCTGTAATACAAACTATTGGTGTAGAATCTATTTGCGCATCAGCAATACCAGTAATTAAATTGGTAGCTCCTGGACCAGAAGTAGCCATAGCTACACCAACTTTTCCTGAAATTCTAGCATAACCTTGTGCTGCATGTGCTGCGCCTTGTTCATGACGCGTTAAGACGTGATGAATTCTATCCTTATATTTATATAACTCGTCATAAACTGGCATTATAGCACCACCTGGATAGCCATAAAGTGTTTTTACACCTTCGGCAATTAAACACCTTATAATGGCTTCACTTCCAGTAATACGTTCCGTTTTGTCTGTATTGTTTATTTCTTTTTTTATGGTTTCTGTATTCATAATCTCAACTTAAATGGATGAGATTCCGAAAATATATTCGGAATAACAAAATGTTTTTAAAATGCATCCGTAACACAACCTTTTGAGGCTGATGCTACAGATTTTGCAAACTTATAAAGTATGCCTTTTTTATGTTTTAATGCTGGTGTTACCCAAGCTGCTCTTCTTTTGGCTAATTCTTCATCAGATAGTAACACATTGATGGAATTATCTTCTGCACTAATTCTAATACGGTCGCCTGTTTCAACTAAAGCAATAGCACCTCCTGTTTGGGCTTCTGGTGTAATATGTCCCACAACAAACCCGTGAGTTCCGCCTGAAAAACGTCCATCGGTTATTAATGCTACAGATTTACCTAAACCAGCCCCCATAATCATAGACGTTGGTTTTAACATCTCTGGCATTCCAGGACCTCCTTTTGGACCCACATAGCGAATGACGACTACATCTCCACGTTCCACTTCGCCATTGCTAATACCTGTATTGGCTTCTTGTTCACTATTATATACCACTGCCTTACCTTCAAAAAATAAGCCTTCATTTCCAGAAATTTTTGCCACAGCACCTTCAGTAGCTAGGTTTCCGTAAAGAATTTGTATGTTTCCTGAAGGTTTTAATGCCTTATCTTTAGAGTAAATTACTTCTTGACTGTCATCTTCAAATTCAAGAGGCGCAACATCAGCTAAGTTTTCAGCCAGTGTTTTACCTGTAACCGTCATACAATCGCCATGTAAATAGCCATTATCTAGTAGATATTTCATAACAGCTGGCGTACCACCAATACCGTGAATATCTTCCATAAGGTATTTACCAGATGGTTTTAAGTCACCTATTAATGGTGTTCTATCACTCACACGCTGAAAATCTTCCAAGGTAAAATCTATATCCGCAGCAAATGCAATCGCTAAAAAGTGTAGCACTGCATTTGTAGAACCACCTAAGGCATTTACCATAGTTACTGCATTCTCTAAAGATTTTTTAGTAATAATATCTAAAGGCTTTAAATCTAACGCCAATAAGTTTTTTATAGCTCTTGCATGGCGTTCTGCTTCAGATAATTTATTTGGATTTTCTGCAGGAATAGAAGAATTATAAGGTAATGCAAAACCCATAGCTTCAATAGAGGAAGCCATAGTATTTGCAGTATACATACCACCACAAGCACCAGCTCCTGGAATAGATCGTTTTATAATCTCTTTATATTCTGCTTCATCAATTTCTCCAGCTACTTTTTGCCCTAAAGCTTCAAAAGCCGAAACAATATTCAATTTTTTTCCTTTATACATTCCAGATGCCGTAGCACCACCATACATCATAATAGAAGGACGATTTAAACGACACATCGCAATTACCGCCCCTGGCATATTTTTATCACAACCCACTACAGCAACTAAGCCATCATAACTTTGTGCCTGCATTACTGTTTCAATAGAATCTGCAATAAGATCTCTTGAGGCCAATGAGTAATTCATACCAGAAGTACCCATAGAAATCCCGTCACTTACACCAATAGTATTAAAACCTAACCCAACTAAACCAGCAATATTACATTCTATCTTAACCTCATCTTTCAGTCTATTCAAATGCATATTACAAGGATTACCATCAAAACCAGTACTAGCAATGCCCACTTGCGCTTTGTTCATATCCTCTTCAGTAAGACCTGCAGCGTACAACATAGCCTGCGAAGCTGGTTGAGATTCATCCTGCGTTAATCTTTTACTGTATTTATTGAGTTCTTTCATTTTTATTGAAAATAATTTTAGAGTTTAGCTTATTTAGTTGCAAAAATTTCAAATTCTTTAAGGATTTCAAAAAGAATCCGTAATTTCAGAGAACGAAAATAATTGTTTATGTTATTTTCATCTTTTTCATGCTTACTTAGAGGTTAAATTCACTACATACAAAAAACACATAAAATACTGTTTTTCAAATATTTAAACTATATTTTTTATGATGTTCAAATGAAAAAAAAGTCATAAAAAAAACCTTCTTAGAAATCTAGGAAGGTTTTTTATTATTTTAAATATTAAATAACGCTTCCTATCACTGCAAAATAATCACAGTAATACTAATTAGGCTATTTAAAATTTGATTTTTCATATATAACGCACCAAATATTTAAAAATTAAATGAAGTTGCCAAGTCTTAGATGAAAAATCTAAAAAGATATTTACATATTCTTTTATTTTTTTACTTTTGCACCTCATAAATCATAGAGGAAAGATTTGACTGATTGCAACCTCTTTACACTTAATAATTTCAGTGTAAATAAAAATGCTAAAGGCAGTGTTAACTTCCTTGACGTTTTCCGTCAAATCTTATCTCATAAATTAAAAATATACAATGTCGTATTTATTTACTTCAGAAAGTGTTTCTGAGGGACACCCTGATAAAGTTGCAGACCAAATAAGTGATGCCTTAATTGATAACTTTTTAGCTTTTGATGCCGACTCTAAAGTAGCTTGCGAAACTCTTGTAACTACAGGGCAAGTTGTACTTGCTGGCGAAGTAAAGTCTAAAACCTATCTAGACGTACAAAAAATTGCTAGAGACACCATAAATAGTATTGGATATACCAAAGGCGAATATATGTTTGATGGTAATTCATGTGGTGTGTTTTCGGCCATTCACGAGCAGTCTGAAGACATCAATCAGGGTGTAGATCGTGCCACAAAAGAAGAGCAAGGTGCAGGAGATCAAGGTATGATGTTTGGTTATGCTACTAACGAGACTGAAAACTACATGCCATTGGCTTTAGATTTATCGCATCGTATTTTAAAAGAACTAGCAAACTTACGTCGCGAAAATAAAGACATTACCTACTTAAGGCCAGACTCTAAAAGCCAGGTAACTATTGAGTATAGTAACGATAATGTACCCCAACGTATAGATGCCATTGTAGTATCTACGCAACATGATGATTTTGCTGATGACAATACAATGTTGGCAAAAATTAGAAAAGATATTGTTGAGATTTTAATACCACGTGTTGTAGCAAAACTTCCAGAAAATATCCAAAATTTATTTAATAATAACATTAAATATCACATTAACCCTACTGGCAAATTTGTAATAGGAGGACCGCATGGAGACACAGGGTTAACAGGACGTAAAATTATAGTAGATACTTATGGTGGAAAAGGTGCCCATGGTGGTGGTGCATTCTCTGGTAAAGACCCAAGTAAGGTAGATAGAAGTGCTGCTTATGCTACACGCCATATTGCCAAAAACTTAGTTGCTGCCGGTGTGGCAGATGAGGTTTTAGTACAAGTAAGTTACGCCATTGGTGTTGTAGAACCTATGGGAATTTTTATCGATACTTATGGTACAGCAAAAGTGAACCTAAGCGATGGCGATATTGCTAAAAAAGTATCTGAAATTTTTGATATGCGCCCTTATGCTATTGAAACACGATTAAAACTGCGCTCACCAATGTATAGCGAAACTGCAGCTTATGGACACATGGGACGCAGCAACAAAACCGTTACTAAAACCTTTACACAACCTAATGGAGAAAGTAAAACTCTAGATGTAGAGTTATTTACTTGGGAGAAACTAGATATGGTGGATACCATTAAAAGTTCTTTTAATATATAAAAAAACAAATATTGAGTTTTAAAAAAGATCACTAGATAGTGATCTTTTTTTATTCCCTAAACTTATATCATAACACCATCAGTTCTAAGTTAAAACTACTTGAAATAAAAATTAAATGATAAAAAAATACAAACCAATGGTAGGAGTTTTATAATGTAAACTGTTTTATAAGCAGATGACTGCTTTTGCAGTCATGACCCAAATTGTTTAACCTATAAATAATCATGATTATGAAACTTAAACTATTATTTACCTTATTCCTTTTTGGAATACTTTTGTCATGCGATAAAGACAATGTTTCGAATGACGATCAACAAGATGATAATCCATCAAACTTTAGCGAAAATTTTGGTAATGAAATTACACGTTCATTTCTTGGAACTGTTATTGACAGCAACAGTAATCCTATAGAAGGTGTTATTATTTCTATTGGTAACGATCAAACTCAAACCGATGAAAATGGTGTTTTTAATATTAAAAATGCTCAAGTAAATGAACGTTTTGCTTATGTAAAAGCTGAAAAATCAGGCTTTATACATGGCTCTCGTGCTTTAGTTCCAACACATGGTATAAATAAAGTAAGTATTATGCTTTTAGAAGAAGCGGTGGCTGGAAGCACTAATAGTGGAGCCGAAACAACTATAGCTATAGCTAACGGAGCTTCAGTAAGTTTAAAAGGGAATTACATAAAAGAAGATGGCACACCCTATTCTGGAAGTCTAGATGTTATTATACATCATTTAGATCCAATAGATGAAAATGTTACACTGAAAATGCCCGGTATGTTATACGCTGAAAATGAAGAGAATGAAGAACGCATGCTACAAACACTAGGAATGCTAGCTGTAGAATTAAGAGGTGCTGGTGGAGAGGACTTAAATTTAAGTGAAGGCAGTTCTGCAGAAATTAAAATTCCAATAGACGCTAGTTTACTATCTATGGCACCTAGCACAATTCCACTTTGGTATTTTGATGAAACTAAAGGGTATTGGATTGAAGAAGGAGAAGCTACTTTAGTGGGCAGTAATTACATCGGAACCGTTAAGCATTTTTCGTTTTGGAACTGCGATATACCTGCCGAAGCCGTAAACCTATGTGTTACAGTAACAAATGAAGACAACACGCCTTTTGCTAACACCAAAGTAACTATAACAAGTAATACCTATGGCACGCGCGCTGGCTATACTAATGAGTTAGGAGAAGTATGTGGATTAGTACCTAGTGGAGAAACTCTAGAAATTAACATATACGACTTTGCAATTTGCGGTTCAAACAGTATTCACTCTGCAATGATTGGCCCCTATACTACTGATGATAGTATTGCTGTAGTGGTTGAACAAAACTCAGATATTATAGAAGAAACAGTAATTGGTACTTTTGCCGATTGTAATGAAAACCCTATTACTGAGGGTTATGTAATATTAACCTACGGAGAACAAACCTTTTATGATACTGTAATAGATGGTGCTTTTGAAATTAACTTGTTGCGTTGTACTTCATCTGATAGCTTTTCAATTGAAGCAATAGACACCAGTAATTTACAAACTACTGGGGCAATAAACTATACCTTTAATGATACGGAAACCAATTTAGGCAATCTACTTTCCTGTAATACCATAGCTGAATTTATTCAGTATACTATTGATAATACTGATGAATTATTGATAACCACAAATATTCAAGCTAGCTTTATGGCTTCTGGTGGCAACGTAAATAATAGTTTAAGCATTTCTGGACAAAGAGAAAGCTCTGGTAATACTAATGGTTGTTTTTACTTGTTTGGTGTTTTAAATGATGCACCTCACACTGGCACTTATGATAATTTAAATTTTGATAGTGAAAATGATACGGGTATAAATATTTCTGAATGTCTTGGTATATCTGGGGATAATAATACTATTATTTATAACGTTACAGCTCTGGGAGCAGTAGATGAATATATAGATATTAATTTTAGTGGTAGTTACGAAGATTTTAACGGTAATCCACATACCATTACAGGTATCATTCATGTATTGAGAGATTAAAATAATAAACTATTATAATTTAAAAAAGACCACTTTAAAAGGTGGTCTTTTTGTTTTTAATCATTTTAAGTGTGTGTAAATTTACCTTTAACTTCCTCCTTCCCCATTCTTATAAAAAATGACAACCCTATTTTATGTTAGTTATAATAATTGCTTATTCTTACCTTCATAAAAAAACACATTAATTTTTGGTTTATTCCATTTGTTATTTAAAATTTCTTTTACGGCAATCTTAAGTGCTACATGATGTTAGCAAGTAGCATAAAAATTCACAAAACAACAGTTAAATACAAGTATTTACATACGTGTATTTTGTATATCAAGTTTATAAAAAAAGTGAATTTGATATACAAAATGCATGACTATAAAAAAGCATTTTTCTTAGTGTTTGCAGATGTTATGTGAATTTTATTACTATTTTTATGCATGTGCAAAACTTGCATATATATACTAGTTAGCCACAAGTTGAAAAAACAGATGAACTACGAAATACCAAATACATATAATTGGTTTGCGAAACTGAATTTAACTCAATTCATTCCTTGGAATTTTGAAACGGAAATTAATCCGAATTCATCAATCAACGAGCGATTTAAAATTGAATGTGAACAAAATCGACAAGTTTTGACTTTTGGACGGAGACAAGATATGGACACTTATGTCGGATTTGAAATTGTGAATGGAAAAGTATCGGAAAATGTTATTGTTTTTCATCCTTCATTCGGTAAAAATGTAAAAGGTTGGGATATAATAGAATCTGAACATTCGGATTTCTTTGACTTTATGCAAAAAAGAGTGCTACCTGAAATGAAAGAATGGATTCCAGAAGACGATGTTAATGATTATATGGAATAAATGGCTGAACTTGAACAATATTATAACGGACAAAAAAGTTGGTTAGAATTTTCATCAAACTTTAATGATGAATGGAAATCATCTGAATTCCAAAAATCTCTCTTGAATAAACTAAACAATCAAATAGACATAGCCAGAGTAATTTATTTCCATATTGGAGAAAATAGTTTGGAATGGTTAAATAAGAAAATCCCAGCATTAAATAATCTTACACCTTTAGAATGTTTGAAAACAGAAAAAACAACCAACAGACTGAAAGTGTGTCTGATGAGAATGAAATAAAAACCAGTGGCTAACACTGTGTATAATTCATTGTTAGTAAAGGCTTACTTACGAAAATCCTTGCGGATTTTCAATTCGGTTTGTATTTGCTAAATTAGTTGCTTAATCACGCAACGAAATCATACACTTTACCGTTAGGTGCAATTTGAAGGAGAATTTAATCCTCAAAGAAATCATCTGGAATATTTGCTATTGGAAGAGTAAAACCTTTATATTGTGTCGAAGACAGATAAACCGACAACATTCCTCTTGAACCTCCAATTGCTATGTTTAATAATTTACGTGCAAATTTTGAGTCTAAAATATTATTTTTATCTTTTTTTATTAATACATCTTTTAAATCATAAACCCCAAACTCAAAGAAAGAACTTAAACCAAATAAATCTTTTTCGTTTTCTTTCAATATAACTGTCAAGTCAATTTTCACTCCCACAGCTGAATTTTTTTCATCTATTTGAAATTCTGAATTTAAAGCTATATTAATATTTTCAAACTTTAAATCACCTTCGAAAACATTATCATTATTTACTTGGAAAGAAAGTGCTTTGGCATTGAAAATCTCAATACTGATATCTGATTTTTTCATTGTTTATATTCTAAATTAATCAATGTTTACTAATTTGGGTCTCCTCACAGCTAATTCATTTCCTTTACTTCGAATTTTAAAAGGCTCTTCTGTTCTTAATTTAAACGTACTAACCTCAGAACCAGTTAAAATAAAATCGTGTATCTTTTTAGATTCATAAACTCCATAAGTTTTAAAATTATCCCAAATATTTTTTCTCAAACTTATGTATTCAGCTTTATTCTCTAATTCTTTAATCTTGGCTTTAAGATTATGAATCTCCAATCTCAAGTCTTCTTCTGTTTCTATTTTAAAGACTTTACAATCAATATTATCTTTAATATTATTGCTTGAAAGTTTTTTAATGATAGACATTCCCGTTCGCGCTTCTATTAAACTTAAAGTTAAAATAGTGAAGTTGTGGTTTCCTGAAACCCATCTAGTTACATCACTAGCTGTTTTACCAACTAATTTAGCAAAAGTCTTCTTATTCATACCTTTAACAGAACGAATATAATTACTAATCATAATAGCTATTTCAGTAGAATGAGCAGTATAATTTTCAATCTCTTTTGGTATCTCGAAATCTAAATCATTTATGTTTTTCATAATTCTAAAATTTCTTCTTTATCAATTTCATCAATAGATAATCCATACTTTTTTTCAAGCATTTCTATATGTTTTGAAATAGTACATAATTCTTCGGCTGAATCTTCGCATTCAGGAACTTCTTGATAAGTTTTAATTTCAATCCCATCAATCATTTCTGGTTTATGACATCCTCCTCCTATGATTATTGTACTTCCATTTAACACCCAATAATAAAGTCTATATCTACTTGTGATTTTTTCTCCGTCTTCATATTTACTGGGTAATGCGAATAACCCTTCTCTTCCTGAACAAGCTTCTTTTCTTCCTTCAATTCCATATACATTAGCTGTATTAAATATTTGTGATTTTAAAATTTGAGCATCTTGCAACGATATTTGAGAAAGGTTTTTTAAAAAATCAAAAGTTGGATTGGAAATTGAATTTCCATTTGAATCACAAATTTCATAAGTGTAAATATTCACGACTTTGGCATCTTCAACAAATTCTCCGATTTTAAAATTCATAAATACACATATATGTAAAATGCTAAACTAAATAATTTATTTGAATTACAATGCAAAAAATATCTTAAATAAAAACTGCACCTAACAACGTGTATATTCAATTGCTAACTTCTAGCCTACTTGGGAAAATCCTCGCGGATTTTCAATTCAGTAATTATTTGCTAAATTAATGCTTAAACAACGCAACTGAAACATACACAAAAACGTTGTGTGTAATTAAATGAACAATGTAAATTTAGAATATAATTCAACTTACATCAGTATTAATTTACTTGATGAACTTGACTATGTAATTGGGGAATATGGAAAACCAAACTCTATTTTTATTTACTCATTAAATGCATTTTAAGAAGCTTTTATACTAAATAGTAATTTTTATATTTCTGGACAGGAAGCTAAACACTTTCAGATTGTCTCTAAAGCAATGTTTCCGAATGGGAGACCTATATTGGAATTACTTGCTCAATCCAAAAATCTGATGGCAATCGGAGGAATTGGAAATAGTATTGGACAAGTAGTTAGTTTAGGCAAATTTGACCCTGAAAATCCAACAAGCTATCAAGAGAGAATTGAACATTACATCAATAACGGTTTAAATACGGAAGACACTAGAAAAAAGTATTTGATAATACCTTCCATTAATGACAATAGCTACAATTTCAAATACTTAAATATTGGAAGAGTAGATGATGGTTATGTAGCCACTGAAAGTACAAATGCACCAGATAAATTTTTCAAAAAACTATGTGATGTCACTGAACATTCAAACGTTCAGGCTACGTTACCTTTTTATAGCTACCAGTTTCAAATAAATGACGTTAAAAATAGAGGAATAAGTAGGGAAATAATAACACAGTTGACTGATAGTTTCAAAAACAAACAAAAACTAGTCAATCAATATTTTGGAATCCAACACCAAACTGTTCCACCATTAGTTACTATTTTACTTTCTCATGCAAAAGCATATCTGATATTCCAAGCAAAATTCTACAACTAAGAGCAGATTTCTCTAAATTGAGACAATCCGTTGTTCATTACGAAAAAAGAATCAATGATGCGGATACAATCAAAGAACAGCTTGATGCTATTGATGAATTAAACGAATTTTGGTCAGCATTTAATAAGAAGTATTCGGAGGATAAAAGATTACTATATCAGTTTTGGGAAGTAGCTGAGGAATCAAATTATGAAAAAGCTATTGATGACGCTTTTGATTCTGGAGACACGTCAGAAATGATAGAGGATTTGAACGTTGGAAAAATTGCTGGAAAGGGAGCAAAAAAAATGTTTGAATGGTATAAAGATAGAAAAGTAATTAATCGATTTAGGGGAGTAACTGATATTTGGAAACTATTTGAAAATTCACCAAATATTAAAAAGCATTTATCTGAATTTGAAAGAGTTTTTAAAGTGAAAATAGATGAATCTGAATTGGTTGAGCTGAATAAAAAATTAGAAAAACTAAAATAACTACACACAACAATGGCTACAGGTAATTGCTTCTACTCGCCTACTTTGGAAATTCCATAGGAATTTCCAACTTGGTGTGTACTTGCAAAGTTAAGTGCTAATCCACGCAACTACTCATAGCCGTATTCCAAGATAAAATCCAAATTTATTTTAAGCCGCATATTGCTTTAATAACACATAAGGTGTCCCTCTCTTGATAACGGCAAAAGCTCTAGACAAAAGTTTATTTCGAACATTGTTCAAAGCAATCATTTTTGGTTTGCCCTGAGCTACTTTAGATTTATAATACAACCGCAGTTCTTGATCGTGCTGTATGGCTGAAATACTAGCCATACTCAATAAACTCTTCATTTTCCTATCGCCTAGATAGTGGCATTTTTTTCGTCTATGAATACTTGTACCAGAACTATACTCAAATGGCACCAACCCACAATAGCTTGAAAACTGCCGCCACGTTCTAAAACGATTAAAATTATGAGTATGATAGATTAATTGACATGATAAAACAAAACCTATACCTTTGATGGACTGTAATAAATCAAAGCTTTTGTTTAGACGCTCTTCTCCTGTTATTAGCTCGCTCAACCTTGTTTCCGTTGCCCTGATCTGTTTAGATAGATAATCTATACTTCTTTTAAGAACTCTACAGCCAATATCTGTTGATGGACTGTTTAACAACTGTTGGGTCTCCTTAAGTGTTCCTATAAGCCCTGCTCTATTCCGTACCAATTGATCCCTCAATCCTATCAATCTTCCCATTTCTTGAAAGACAACATCCCTGAGCTTACTTGGCTCTAACTCCTCTCTATGAAGCCATGCATACCTAGCTATCATACCTGCATCTATCTTATCACTCTTCCCACGAACCAAACCACTGGAACGTTTTATCCTTATGGGGCTCTCCTCTACACAGGGAACTGATTTTTGACTTAGGTGGGTGGCCAACTTTAAGGAATAGTTACCTGTGTTTTCAAAACAATAAAACAGGCTTTACCCTTTGTTACTTTTTCTACCCAATTGAACATCCCTAAATACCCTTTGTAATCGTTACTGAACACTCGATGCGCACCAGATAAATGGCAGTTTATATCAATGGTCTTTTTTGATACATCAATGCCTACTGCTTCTTCGTAATTTTTCATATTTTTATTATTTGAAAGTTAAATTGTTGCGGTAACTATTTCCTTTGTTGGGTTCTTGAAAACCTAGTATTCCAATTAGTTCTTTGCAACCTATAGAGGAAAAAGAGGACTGGCACATCTAATAAGCCATTAACTTAAAGACCGTTTTAGTTCTCCTCTTTTCTTGTGTTAATTTAACAATTCAAAGTAAAGGAGACCGTTGTACACAACATAAACGAACAATATGAATAGAAAAATAATTACATTTTTAATATTAGCAATCTTCGCAAATTTTGGATATGCTCAATTCGAAAAAATCAACATTAAAACAGAAAATTTGACAGAAGCGAATTATCTGAAAATAGATGATTTTTATTTAACTCACTACTTATACATTGACTTGTTTTTAAGAGAAAATCTGTTTCCAGAAGTAAGTCCTGAAGACGTTTCATCTATTCTAGAAGCATTGAAAAAATACGTTTCAGTTGAAAATAAATTGGATATCGAAATTGAAAAACCTGGAAAAAGGAATTACTTAATTCGATTTGCTATTTTAAAAAAAGATGACGGAACTGAACTTTTGATAGCTTTCACGAATTGGAGCGTTAAGAAAAAAGAGTTTGAAAAAGATATTAAAATGGAAAATGATTCCTATACGAGATGGTATTTTCTAAATGATAACAAAATGACTTACCGAAAAGATATGTCTGACCAAAGCGATTATTCAACTATGAGTAAATCTGACTTGGCCAATGCTTATCTATTCGATGAAATATCTGAAAATGATTCTGAGATAAAAAATGCAATAGATGAGTATCTAAATCAGAGCAAATTAAGTGTTTCAGATAAAATTATGGCGAATTTAATTTTATTGAAATACCAAATTTTTCAAAAAAAGAACGATAATGTGACTAAACAAACTGAATACTTAACTGAACTATTTGAGAAAAATAAGTCGGAATCTAATTTAAGAGGTTTACAAGCAGCATTTAATGCGACAAAATTTCAAATAGAATTAAGTAAATAAATACTGTGTACAACAATGAACTAAGCTAAAATCCAAATTTTAATTTATAAAATCAGGCTGATTTCTACAGTGGAATAATCCTGCGGATGATTCCACAACGAAATCATACACAAACCCGTTAGCAAACATTAAAACAGATTATTAATAACATTTATAAAATGAAACAATTTTACTTTTTACTCTCAATGATATTTTTTCTTATATATGGAAATAAAATTGATGCACAAACTACTGTTATAACTGGGTTGAATCGCCCTATTGGATTAGTCCTAAACGGAAATAATCTTTATATCTCTGAAATTGAAGGAAATAAAATTTCTAAAATAGATATTACTGCAACCACACCTACAGCAACCGATGTTGTAACGGGATTGAATCGTCCTATTGGATTAGCCCTAAACGGAAATGACCTTTATATCGCTGAACAGTACGCCAATAAAATTTCTAAAATAGACATTAATGCAACCACACCTACAGCAACCGATGTTGTAACGGGATTGTATTTCCCTGCTGGATTAGCCCTAAACGGAAATGATCTTTATATCACTGAATTCACGGGAGATAAAATTTCTAAAATAGACATTACTGCAACGACAGCTACAGCAACAAATGTTGTAACGTTATTGAATCGCCCTGATGGATTAGTCCTAAACGGAAATGATCTTTATATCTCCGAATCGGGAGGAAATAAAATTTCTAAATTCAGTATTACTTCATTATCTATCAACAATATAAGTCTACAAGAAAAGATAAGTTTATATCCAAATCCTTCTCATGATTTTATCGAATTTACAGGATTAACGTCGAATATGAACTATAATATTCTTAACGCTTTAGGTGTAGAGATTTCTAAAGGTACTATTTCCAAACATATGAAAATTGATATCAGCAACTTCACTGATGGATTTTATTTCCTAAAGTTTGATAATGGTAGAATGTTTAAATTCATGAAAAGATAGAAGCGATAATGTTTGCTAACACCGGCTATAGTTCATTGCTTCTGATTTTGTTATTGGAAAGTTCTCGCAAGTTTGCTGTCCTCGATTTAAATCAGAAAATACTTACGTATTTTTACGCATCGAAACCATAACCAAACACCTTAACAAAAATTAAAATGAACATTCCGATATCATTAATACTGTTTCGTTTTATGTTAGCTCCAATAATATTGGTTTTAGCATATTTTGTTGGAGAAAGTTCCAAAATTATTATTGTCACCTTAATGTATCTGGGACTAATATCCGATATTCTTGATGGCATAATGGCAAGAAAACAAAATATTTCTTCAGCAAAATTGAGACGAATGGATAGTCAAACAGATATGATCTTTTGGTTATCAATCGGATTTGCTACTTGGATTTTATATCCAAAATTGATTTCTGATAATTCCGTAGTTATTTGGACAATACTTGGAATGGAAATAGCTTGTTATTTAATAAGTCTAATAAAATTTAAAAAAGAAACTTGTACTCACGCATTTCTATCCAAATTATGGGGAATTACATTATTAGTGGCTTTTACATCATTAATTGGATTTAATCATGCTGGAATTCCTTTTGCCTTAGCCATAATTATGGGTTTAATATCTCATATTGACAGAATATTAATCACTCTGATTTTACCTAAATGGACTCACGATATCCCAAGTGCATATCACGCTTATTTAATGAGAAAAGGAATCGATTTTAAAAAGAATGAATATCTAAATGGATAAATTAACTTTTGTTAAGAACGTGTATAGTTTATTGCTTTTGATTTTCCTTTCGGAAAATCCAAGCTGTTGAACAATAGGTGTTTCTTTTTGCTATCTTAGTGCAAACACAACAAACCATACACAAACACGTATGTAATAACCTGAAAATGAAAACTAAGACAGAAAATATTCATATTATTTTTAAGGAGTTCTCAAGAAATACTTTGACTGACAATAAGGAACTAAATATAGAAAGTAAAAATATTATAAGTCTAGAAGATGATTTAAGAGTTGGACCAATTTCTAATCTCAATAATAGAGTAAAGGATAGAAAAAATTGGTTGTCAAATGTTTTTGGAAAAACATATTTTGTTGAAAAAACTATTTCAAACGTAGATAAAGATATTGAAAAAATAGATAAGATATTAAAAACTGAAAACCCTAAGACATTTTATTTTTGGACTTTTAAAAATGCTCTTGACATTATAAGTACTGCAAAACTTATTACGAAATTAATAGAATTTAATGTTACTGTTTTCATAATAGACTTCAATGAAATTACTCTTCAAAACAAAAAAGGAAACTCTTTTTACCCTAAAAGTCTTATTGAGGTAAATTCTCCCCAAGTTTATCAAATATTCAAAAATTTTAAACGAGTAGAAACAGAAGAACTAGTTAAATGGAAAAATTTATGGAAAAAAATTGAAAGTGAAAATTCTTTACTCAGGATTCTTGATAACAATGGGGATATTAAATCGGAAAAGGAAACATACTTTGATAATTTATTAAAATCATTTTGTAGTGATGAATTTAAAAAATCAGCAAGAATTATTGGAGAAACTCTTATTGAGAGTGAATTTAGTATTCCAGACTGGTATTTAAATTGGAGATTAAAAAAATTATCTGAAATGAAAAAAATAGAAACTATTGGAGAACTAAAAGATATTAGAGATTATAAAGTTAAAAGTACTACATACAATACCTTATAAAAAAATTGCTAATAAAACCCTACTTACGAAAGTCCTCGCGGACTTTCTATCTGTATTTATTTGCTAGCTTTACTGCTTAAAGCACACAACTATACTTACACAAACCGTTACCTTCAATTATTGAAATATGAATTTTGACTTAAAAAAATCAATTGAATTATTAGAAAGGAGTCCAAAGACATATGAAACTCTTTTTTGTAATTTGAATTATAACTGGAATAGAATAAACGAAGGTCAAAATACTTGGAGTGCCTATAGTATAATTGGACATTTAATTCACGGTGAGAAGACTGATTGGATTCCGAGAGCTAAAATTATATTAAATCAAGGTGACAAAAATTTTGAACCTTATGATAGGTTTGCTCAAGAAAAACTTTATTCTACTCAAACATTTGAAGAACTCATAACTGAATTTAAAATATTAAGAATTAATAATGTTGAGGAATTAAAATCTTGGAACTTAACTGAGCAGGATTTGAATAAAGAAGGGATACACCCAGATTTAGGAATTGTAACTCTTAAACAATTAATTTCTACATGGACAATTCACGATATAATTCATTTAAATCAAATATCACGAGTAATTGTAAAACACTATGGGGAAGATATTGGACCATGGAAAAAATATGTTCGGTTATTGAATGAATAAAACAGCGGGTAACGATGTACAAGCACAATTACAACGAATTCGACTACCCTTCTACTGCGCTCAGGGCTGGCTGAATCCACTCGGAATTACTAATGACAGGCTTAACCGAAAATCATTAACTTGAAAACCGTTTTAGTTCTCCTCTTTTCTTCTGTTAATTTAACAATTCAAAGTAAAGGAGATCGTTAAATCAACTTGTTTTATTCCTCAAAATATAGTGTATCGATCTTCCTATCACAGATTGTCATACAACCTATTCTTAAAAAATATGAATAGTTTGTTTTTTGCGATCAACACTTACTAAAAGACGACAGTTCATTCTCATATTAATTTTCTAATGATTTATGTCAATTTTATGTTGACTTATCATTAAAATTTTATTCCATAATACTATCAATGTATACTTGCGCTATAATATTTTAAAAAGCAATTATTTATGAGATTTTTATTGGCGGCACTAATAGTAATACTATGTAGTAAGACCGTTTTTAGTCAAAGTTTAACATCTGCTACAGATTCGTTAATCCACACATTAGACAAGAAACTTCCAAAGTTAATCCAACAAAACAAAGTACCTGGAATAGCACTAGCCATTTTAGATAATAACAAATTTGTTTACACAAAAGGTTATGGTTTTTCTAATTTAAAGAACGGAACACCTATTACATCTTCAACGGGATTCAACATAGGTTCTATTTCAAAACTTTTTACTGCGTTTGCAATTATAAAATTAGTAGATGAAGATAAAATAGAATTAGATAGCCCTGTTGAAAATTATTTAACGCGATGGAAGTTGCCAAACAGCAAATATAATAACAGTAAAATTACAATAAGGCATTTATTAAACCACACTGCAGGAGTATCGGTTCATGGTTATAATGGTTTTAATACTAAAGATTTGCTTCCTTCCCTTGAATCTTCGTTGAATGGAAATAAACCAGCACGACATGATGAAAAAGTAGAAATTATAATTGAACCTCAAACAGAATTTAAGTACTCTGGAGGTGGTTATACCATATTACAATTGGTTATAGAAGAAGTTACGCATATCCCTTTTGAAAAATATATGGATAAAGCAGTTTTTAAACCATTAAAAATGAAAAACACATCATTTAAAATTACCAAACGGGTTTTGAAAACATCTGCAATCCCTTATGATGAACATGAGAAAGAAATTCCTTTTGTATATTTTACTGCTAAAGCTGCTGCTGGGCTTCAAACCACACTTAATGATTTTATTAAATTTACAAATGAAATATTGAATAACCATACGCTTTTATCTAAAGAAAAAATAGATATGATGACACAAGCTAGTCAACTATCTAAAAACAGATATGGTTTAGGTTTTAAAATATTACAATTAGGCAAAATAAAACTAAAAGGACACTCTGGCACAAATTCTGGCTGGCAGGCAGCATTTTTTATAGACTTTAAAAACAAAAATGGATTAATAATGATGACAAATGGAGATAATGGAGATCGTGTGTTAAAAAAAGCATTAGGTATTTGGGCAAGGGCTAAGTATCAATAATGGAGAAAAAAGAATAATGTATCCTTAGTTTTAGTTATGCTTAATTTTTTAAAAAAACATAGAGTATTTGGTATTGTATTTTTACTGCAGTTGCTAATTATTTGGGGTTTAACCAAAATGAAATTTATACACATTGACCCAAAAGAAACAATACTAAACGCTATAATATTTGTTTCTAATTGGGTTTTAATTTCTTTGGTAATCCACAAATTCAACTATTTAAAAGTACATCGGAAAATTGTTATTAAACTCCTTGGGTTATTAGTAATATTTATCGCAATTATAATAGTAGATGACACTATGAAAATGGCAGATAACCCATTCACACTCATTTTAATTGTGTGTTTTTTTATGTTCTTTTTCTACAATATCTCGCCTCAAACCTTTAAAAAATATAAGTATTATATTATTGGTTTTTATATTCTAATACTTGCTTATTTCTCATATATCAGATTAAATATTGGAGAGGATTATTTCTTGCAAAAGAAAAGTATACTACTATTTTTTTTAGTTTCTATCCCTATAATTATTGTGCTTTGGGCATATGAGCAATGGAAATGGTTTAAAAATCTAAAAGCTGAAAAAGCTGAAGCAGAATTGTTGCTACTAAAAACCCAGGTAGACCCTCATTTTTTCTTTAACACATTAAATAATCTTCATGCCCTTACTCTAAAAAAAGATGATAAAGCACCAGAAATGGTTTTAAAATTGTCGCACATCATGCGTTATACTATTTATGAGGGTAAAAAAGACATTGTATTTTTAAAAGATGAAATAACGTTTCTTGAAAACTATATTGAATTACATAAAATTCGATATCACAAAACTTTAAAAGTCAGTTTATCGCACAATATTAATGATAGTGACACTGTTGCGCCTTTATTATTTATTATTCTGGTAGAAAATGCTTTTAAACATGGAGCTGAAAAACTTACAGAAAATGCTTTTATTACTATGCATTTGGAAAGCAATCCTACAAGTATTCATTTTACAATTCAAAACAATTTTGATATAGATGAACATTCCCTCCAACAAGGCATAGGTTTAGACAATTTAAAGCGCAGATTGAATTTAATTTATCCTAAAAAACATAATTTAGTAATTGAACAAATTGATAATATTTATAAGTCTGATTTGAAAATTGAAAAAAAATATTAGTTACATAATTATAGATGATGAACCATTAGCACACGAAACTATTAAAGAGTTTTGTAATATGTTGCCATACATGCATTTAAAAAAGCAATGTTATAATGCTCTGGAAGCACTAACTTTTTTAAACTCTGATGAAGTTGATATTATATTTTTAGATTTAAACATGCCAAAATTAAAAGGGTTTGATTTTCTACGTACACTCATCAACCCTCCAAATATTATAGTAACTACAGCTTATAGTGAATATGCTTTAGAAGGTTTTGAATTAAATGTGGTTGATTATTTATTAAAACCTTTTAGTTTTGAACGTTTAGTACAAGCTGTGAATAAAGCTATACCCGTAAAGCCTGAAATTTCTCTAAACTCATCAACAGATAAGCTACCAAACTCCATACGCTTTTTTTTAAAAGGCGATAAAAAATATCATCAAATTAACTCAGAAAATATTCTTTACATAGAAGCTTATGGCAACTATACAAAATTGTATTGCAGAGATGAAATGATTGTAAGTCATGAAAAAATATCTGATTTGATTAACCTATTACCTCCTAGTAATTTTTTGCGTGTTCATAAATCATTTATAGTGGCGCTAGATAAAATAAAAACTATTGAAGGGAACCGTATCTATATAGACAACTTTAAGATACCAATTAGTCAAACGTTTAAAAATGATGTTAGTAAACTCTATAAAATTTAGTAACTATTAAACAAACCCCTTAAATCTCATACCTTAAACGAAACGTCACAAACCGTGGCTGTATAAAATATTCTGATGCAAATACAGATACATTAGTATTCCCATTTTGTATAAGAGATGTCGTGTTTAGTAAATTCGTAGCATTTAATGAATACTCTAACTTTGCATCTTTATCTTTTCTATAAGATAGCGAGGCATTCCATATTTCAAATTCTTGTGGAGATCCGTTGGGATTACTCTGCCTAGTATATGAGTAATCGGTTAAAAACGTAAACTTCTTCCATATATATGCATCAAATCTTATGGATGGTGCATTAGTTGTAAACTTAGTAGTACGACCACCTTGTTGATTACGATTCACAGCATACCTGTATGCTAATCTAACATTAGGTGCTTCTCTAAAATTAGTACGCAATTCTGGCGTATACGTTTGCTGAAAACTTTCGTTTATAGAACGCTCTCCTTGAATAAACTGATTAAATTTACTGTAGTTAAACCGTGTATTGATACTTGCTCTAATTTTTCCAAACGTACGTTGAAAACGCCCAAAAGCAGTCACACTTTCATCTGTAAAACCCGAATTAAAAAATTCACTAGTTCTAACTACACTTTCAAAATTAGCTCTGGATCTTATTTGGTCTACTGCATTGCTATAATTTATAACCGCAAATACATTGGTATAATTAAACAAGTTAAAACTTCGGTAAATTAAGCTAACATTATTAGTTACTGCATTTTCCAACTCTGGATTACCTGATTGAATGCTACCAAAACCATTTAATACAATACCACTTGCCAAACGTGTTACATCTGTAAACTGATTGCGCATACTGTATCTAAAGGTTAAACTTTCACTCTTTTTAAATTGTAGACGTGTTTCAAAACTGGGTAGTAGTAATCCAAAATTATCTTGAAACTCTTGCCCAAATTGATTGTTACCATATTTATACGCATGTGCAGAAAGCCCCGGTGTAAATGTAAAAATACCAGCTTTCAACATATATTTAACGCCCAGATAATAATCACTAAAACTGTATTTAATATCGTTAACATCTAAACCATCATTAAATGTTGGTTCAGGATCAAATGTTGTGTCATCATCTAAAATTTGAAATAAACTTGAGTTAAAATCTTGTCTACTAGTAACCGCTCCTAAAGTAAAGTTGATATTACTTTTATCATTTAAAATATTCCAATAATCCAACTTTACATCTAGCTGATTGGTTTTTACACGTCTGGTTTGGTTTATATTGTACCCTATTTGATTTGGGTCTAACCCCAATGCGTCAGCAGTATTTTCATAATTATCTTTATCCTCTAAAAAGGCATTATAAAATGGATCTTCATCTTGTAATAAATGCTGTACTTCAAAAGCAAAAATATTATTATCGTTTAACGTGTAGTAATAATTTAAATTTTGATTGATACTATATGGTGTATTGTCTTCAAACTGATTTGTGTTTCCAATAACCGATGAAAATAGATTTTGAGTTTGTGACTCTTTTGTAATACGCCCCAATACATCATAATCTATTTGATTGTTTACATTGGGTTTATATGACGTACTTAGTTTTAACAACCCAATATCAGAACGTTGAGATGTTGTTTGGTCTGTATCTTCATCAGGAATAGCAAAATTAGGATTGGTATATTGTACAGATCTTTTTTGGCGAATATCTACACGACTACTATTAAAAATTCCAAATCCACTAATATCTAGAGCTTTATTAGGAGAATAGCTAAAATTACCCGAAGCCAATTTATTTTCAATGTTTTGGGCGCGGTTGTTTTGGGTTGCTAAAAACCCTAAATCGTTATTTCCTAGGCTAATACTTGTACCACTATCTCTACTTGGAGGGCGAAAACCACCAGTAAAGCCTCGTAAATCACGTCTTGTGAGTGCAGGTTCGCCTGTGTTATTTAAATCTCCAATTAAGTTGATGCTGTATTTAGGACTATAATAAAACAACTTTGGCTGTACAAGATATAACTCATTATCTGGCGATGTACCTCCACCCGCAGTGATATTACCAAACCAAAAATTCTTTTTACCTTCCTTTAACTTAATATTAATAGCATAGTTATCTTGATTATTAGTAACACTGCTGAGTTGCCCTACCTCAGCATAATTCTTTAATACCTGAACTTTATCTACCGCATTTGATGGAATATTTTTACTAGCGAGTTTAGAATCGCCATCAAAAAAATCTTTACCATCTACCATTACTTTAGAAACCCGCTGTCCCTCAACTTCAATTTGTCCATCATCATTTACCTCTACACCGGGAAGTTTTTCTAATATATCCTCAAGTTTTCGCTCAGTACCGTTTTTAAAAGAATCTGCATTATAGATTAACGTATCTCCACTAATAGTAACTGGCATTTCATAAGTGAGTTCTACAGCATCTAGGGCATTATCAGAAACCATACTTATAGATTTATCAATGTTTTCTGTAGTAGTCTTTAAGATTTCCTCATAGGTTTTCATACCTATATAGCTTACTTGCAATTTATACGTAGAATTTTTACTTAAATTAAGAATGAATTTACCTTTATCATTAGTAATTCCATAAGACTCCAAAGCACTTGTTTCTTGGTTAATTGCAACAACATTCGCAAGTTCTAGCGGTGTACCAATACTATCTTTTACAACACCTTGAAGTTTAATTTGCGAATAGCCCATTGAAACTATAAAGGCTAATATTATGGTTAATTTTATTTGCATTATTCTTTTGGTTAATTTGTTTTAGCGCCTTCCGCCACCTCCGCGTTGTCCACCTCTTCTAAAATTTTCTCGCATTTCTTGAAATTTTTTAGTAGCAATTTCAACGTATTCCTCTTTAGTAATTTCTTTACCTTTTTTAGGCTGTTTAATATTTGCTTTATCTTCTGGGTTTAATATAATTTTAGAGCATAAAATTGTAGTAGTATCCGTATTCACTTCTAAAATTAAGCCTGGCAACCCCCAATAATCTCCAGGACCTTGATTTACTGGTATTTGCATAGTATACCATGCTATAACTTCTACATCTGGCTGCACTTCTTTAGCCTTGGTTTCTTCTTTAGTTCCTTCATTATTATCGTTACTATTTGGTGATCTTCTTAAAGCTGTGGCATCAAAATCCTGCCAAGTTTTAGTTGCTGTTGCTTTGTAACAGGTATAGCCGCCTATCTGTTTTGTCTCATTAGTCATAGTCCATTTTAAATCTGGTAATTCATCTTTAACTAAAAATAATTTTCCAAATAGCTCCAACTCCTGCAATACCGTTTTAGTTTGTACATTCTTATATTTTTCGCCATCTATAGCTCCAGACATAATCGCTCCAAATCTACCACCTCCTCCTTGCGTGGGAGCTTCAAGTTTCTCTTCTAATTTATAAACTGACTCTACTCTATTAAAAGATAAAACAAAGGTTTTTTGAAACATAGTTTTTAACCGACTCTCCATACGTTTTCTTTGCTCTTCAGTCATATTTGGTCGCCCAAAATTGCTCATATCTACTGAGGTTTTAGATGTATAATAGGCTTTACCCTGAAATTCTTGACTGTTTGAAAAAATGGTTGCAAATAGAGAAATAAATAAAATAAGACGCTTAAGGTTATTTGAAGTCATAATGAAATTTTAAATTGATATACTACTCTTGTTCAAAATCACGGTTTTGAACATTCATTAGACATCGCAAACACGATTTAGTTTAAATGTAAACTATTAAAGATATGTTAAAAATTGATTAAGATCGGCTATACCCTCTACCTACTCTGTTATCTCTAAACTCTTTCATCTTTTTAAAGATGATATCTTTGTATTCTTGTTTTGTAACTTCCGTACCTCGTTTAGATACTTTCAACTCTGCTTTTTCTTTTGGGTTAATTACTATCTTAGAACACAACATGGTTGTAGAGCCAGAACTTACTTCTAATATCAATCCTGGCAATCCCCAGAACTCTGAAGGTCCTTGACTTACAGGGATTTGTGGTGTATACCATGCCGTAACCTCTGTCATTGGTTCTTCTTTATCCTTACCACTGTTTTCCTCGTCAGTTTCTCCTTGTTCTTGTCTCAATTTACTCCATGAAAATTCCCAAAATGCCATTTTTGAACTTGGTATCATAGCTGTAGCCTTAAAACATTTATAGTTCCCTATTTGTTTGGTTTCAGTTTCCATTTTCCAATCTATTTCCAATAGCGTATCATTTACCAAAAAGGTCTTACCATAAAACTCTTGTTCTTGAATAAACGCTTTTGTTTTTACATTTTTATATTGTTCTCCCGGTGTAAAGTTTTTTCCCCAAGAATCTGTTGCTCCAGACATCGCATCCAACTTTTCATACTCATCATAAATTGAAGCTTCTTTATTAAATGTAAGGATATACTTTTTCTCTAATCGATTTTTTAAACGTACTGCAATTTGCTTTTTTTGAGCCTCACTCATTTTTGCACCCCAACGCCCTAAATTCATTTGAGCTTTATAAACGTATTCTGCTCTTCCTTGAAACTCTTGAGCACTTATTGAAACAGAACTAATTAGACTACAACAAAAAACTAGAATGGAAATGGCAAATGTTTTCATAATGAGTGTTTTATATTTTTGTTTAACAAATATATGTAATTATTAAACAAAAAATAATATTATAACAAAACACTAACAATTACTCAGTTATTTGTTCTCTAACCACTAACACTAATCACTACTCTTTTAGCATCTTTTCCTCCTCTATTAGTAGACCTAAATTGCTCTAATCTTTCCTTACTTTTCGCCTCTTGTATACTAATAAATTCTTTTTTTGTAACAAGTTTTCCTTTGTTAGGCTCTGTTATTTCAATAGACTTCTCAGGGTTTATTACAATCTTAGTACACACTAGTGTTAGCTTACCATCATTTACTTCTAAAATTAAACCAGGTAAACCAAAATAATTTAAAGGCCCATTACTTACAGGAATTTGCGGTGTATACCACACAGTGGTTGTTCTTGGTTTGGTAACTGCAACAAATTGCCCTTCCTTATTAATTGTTTTAGTTGTAATTTCATCTTTAAATATTGCTTTATAGCATGTATACGCTCCAATAGTTTTGGTTTCGTTTATCAGTTCCCATTTTTTATTGATTAAGGTATCTTTTATTAAAAAGCGTTTACCATAAATTTCAGTTTTGCTGGTATATCGCTGCTCTCTTATATTTTTATACATGATATCATCCCCTTGTACTACCTTAATGTTTATCCCTGAATTAGAAGGTTGAGGTACATCTAATTTCTGATTTTGTTTATAAATCGATTCGTATTTATTAAATTCTAAGGTATATTCTTTTTGAAACTGTTTTCGTAATTGTTCCTGAATACTTTTTTGTTGATCTGAACTTATTTTACTTTCATCCATTTTCAAATCCACTTTTCGATGTGATTTATAGGTAGCAACACCTTGAAAATCTTGTGCGTCTAGTTTTGAAATTACTAGCAATACAACCGTAATAATAATATTTACTAAAGTTTTCATTTTTTAAAATTTATGATTTATGATTCAATTTGAAAAACACAACTACAGTCGTTTTTTGATTGATGTGATACAAATATCTAAACCAAATTCTAAGAAGAAGGTTAACCAGTGTTAACGTGTGTTAACCGATTAGTTTTTAAGGGTTTTTACATTTACATTTGGAATATGAACGATAAAAAATATAAATATCTACTGTATATAATTGTTACCGTTATCCTTGCTATAATTAGCTTACAAGGATATTGGAACTATAAAAATTACACACTAAATAAGCAACAACTAATTACGGATGTACAAACTAGCTTAGACAAAGTTGTAGATGATTACTATACAAATTTAGCCCAAAAAACCACTTTAGGGTTAACCTTTAATGATAGTACGCAAAAGGATGTTTTAAAAAAGAGAGGTATTTTAGAACATATCACAAAATCGATTGATAAAAATAATAGTAACTTTAAAGGTTTAGATTCTTTAAAGCTCGATTCTATTGATGGTATTACAGTCATTAAAGGATTAAAAGCAGATTCTCTACTATTGAAAACAAGAGAAAACAGGCTTCCTTTTTGGCATAAAGACTCTACTAAAAATTTCAATAAATTATATCTAAGTTCTTCTATTGACGAGAAAATTAAAACACTAACTTCTAAAGTATTTATTTCTATAAGTAATGATTCTCTTGATGTTAAAAAAGTGGATAGTCTTTTACGACTTAACTTATCTGGTAAAAAGATTGATTTAAATTATACCTTAAACTATAATAAACCCTTAAAGCGATTTTCAAATTTTTTCGATCCAAAACAAAACACAAAAGAGGTAAAGACTGATGCTATAGCTGCAGACTCAAACTTACTAAGTGTTACTTCAAAATCTACGTTTTTACCAAAAGGAAGTTCATTAAGTGTTCATTTTGAAAATGTCAATTGGATGGCTTTCAAAAAGGGTCTTAGTGCTATATTAATTTCAATGTTATTGATTTTAGCAGTTATTGGTTGCTTATTTTTTCTATTGAAAATAATAAAAGAACAAAAACAATTAGCAGAAGTAAAAAACGATTTAATAAGCAATATTACTCATGAGTTTAAAACACCAATAGCTACGATAGGTGTTGCTTTAGAAAGCATTAGTAATTTTAATGTAATTGAAGATAAAGAAAAAACTAAAAAGTATGTAAACATGTCTTCAAACCAATTATCTAAGCTCAACATAATGGTTGAAAAACTTCTTGAAACTGCAACTCTAGATAGTGAGTCTTTAAGTTTTAATAAAGAGCCATTGAATATTTCTCATTTATTGAATACAATGGTTAATCGTTATAAAACACATCATAAGAACAAAATATTCAACCTAAATCTTCATGCCGAGAAAGCATTTATAAATGTAGATACGTTTCATTTTGAAAATGCAGTGAATAATATTTTAGATAATGCCGTAAAATATGGTGGAAATATAATTTCAGTAAATCTTAGTCAGAAAAATAATCATGTAGAAATTAACATTTCAGATAACGGCAATAGCTTAAACAATGAAAATAAGAATCGTATTTTCGAAAAATTCTATCGAGTCCCAAAAGGTAACACCCATAACATCAAAGGGTATGGCATTGGGTTATATTACACCAAAGCCATAATTACTAAACATAGTGGTAGCATTACACTTGATTTAAATAAAAATTTAACAACGTTTAAAATTTCTATTCCAAATGGCTAATCCAGTAAAATTAATATTAGCTGAAGATGAACCTGCATTAGGTCAAATTATAAAAGAAAGTTTAGAGACTCGTAATTTTGCAGTAACACTCTGCGAGGATGGTGAGAAAGCTTTAAAAAAATATAATGAAATACACCCTGAAATTCTCGTATTAGATGTAATGATGCCAAAAAAGGATGGATTTACCTTAGCTAAAGAAATTAGAAAAGTTGACGATCACATTCCAATAATATTTCTTACGTCAAAATCACAAACACAAGACGTCGTAGAAGGCTTTACCATAGGAGGTAATGATTATTTAAAAAAGCCATTTAGCATGGAAGAACTGATTGTTCGCATTAATAATCTACTTAATCGTACTAAAGAGCAAAAGCAAGCTGAAATTATAGAACTTAGTCATTATACATTTAACTTCCCTAAACAAACACTTCAATTTAAATCTGAAGACAAAATACAACTTACCCATAGGGAGGCACATTTACTGTTTCATCTTATTAAAAATAAAAATCAGGTTTTAGACCGTTCTTTAATTTTAAATAAATTATGGGGAACAGACGATTTTTTTAGTGCTAGAAGTATGGATGTGTTTATAACAAAACTCAGAAAAAAACTTAAAAAAGATTCTGAAATTGAAATTATTAATGTTCGCGGCTATGGGTATAAGTTAATTTGTTAAATTATGGTTTGATTTTTGTATTTTTCAGACCCTATGAGATTCTTTCAAATTATATTTCTTTTAGCATTAGGTACATTAGGTGCTCAACAATCTATTGAAATTACAGCAGTTAATGCTTTAAAGTTTAAAGCAGACAATGTCATTGGAATTGATAATTTTGGAACTATCTTCTACAACAATGCTAATACTATCTATAAAAAAAATAAGGATACCACTATTAGCTACAATAATTTACAACTAGGAAAATTAACTACAACTAATAGTTTTAACCCTTTAAAAATAAATCTGTTTTATCAAGAGCTAAACACTGTAATTGTTTTAGACAATAGGTTAGCAGAAATTTTTAGAGTTGATTTTAATGATATAAATAATTACAAAAATGTATCGCACGTTTCCACTGGTTATGATAATACCATTTGGATATTTAATCAAGACACACAGTTGCTTGAGATCTTTGATTATAAAACCAATACTACAAAAGCCCAGACTTTAAAACCTATTGATAGCCCTATACTAGATTTAAAAAGTAACTACAATTATGCTTATCTACTTACTGAAGATGAACTTTTAGTTTATAATTATTTTGGGAGTTTAGTAAGGAAGATTAAAAATAAAGGCTACACTAGCTTAGAAGAAAATAATGAAGCCGTATTTCTTAAAAAAGATAATGCGTTGTATTATCTCAAGACAGATTCAAACACTATTTTATCGGTAAAAACTGACAATATTTTAATTCCTCAGTTTTTTGTAACCAATGAAACCTTGTATATTTACAACTTTGAAACTCTCCATGAATTCCAAATTAAAATAAATTAACTATGCATATTGCTGTTGCTGGAAATATTGGTGCTGGTAAAACAACACTAACTAAATTACTCGCAAAACATTATAAATGGGAAGCGCAATTGGAAGATGTGGTAGACAATCCATACTTAGACGATTTCTACAACCAAATGGAACGTTGGAGTTTTAATCTACAAGTTTATTTTTTGAATAGTCGTTTTCGTCAAGTTTTACAAATCCATCAAAGTGGGAAAGATATTATTCAAGATAGAACCATTTATGAAGATGCCCATATTTTTGCGCCAAACCTGCATGCCATGGGTTTAATGACCAATAGAGATTTTAATAATTACAGTTCGCTATTTGAACTAATGGAATCGTTAGTAAAAGGTCCAGATTTATTAATCTATTTACGAAGTTCTATTCCAAATTTAGTATCTCAAATTCACAAACGCGGCCGTGATTATGAAAACTCAATTAGCATTGATTACTTGAGTAGACTTAATGAAAGATACGAAGCTTGGATACATGGATATGACAAGGGTAAATTATTAATAATGGATGTTGACAATTTAAACTTTGTTGACAAACCCGAGGATTTAGGTCATGTTATTAATACCATTGATGCTGAGATTAATGGGCTATTTTAAGTTTTATTTTACCTAATTTTTATCACACACATTTTTTTAATTATCCGTGTTAATGAATATTTAACATTTCATTAATAAGAGCAAATTGTTTTTTTTGAGTCTTTTACACGACTATAAGTTTTCATGCAACTAGTTTAATACAAGAACTAACATAAGCAACAAAAGTAGCTATGAATAAATTTTAAATATCTTTATTGTAAGCGCTTTAAAATTTTTTTGATGAAAAACATACTTTTTCTTTTTGCATTAATAGTTTACACCTCTGGTTATGCCCAAGTAATAGCCCCTGTAAAATGGACAACATCTGTTGAAAAAATATCTGAAACAGAATATGATTTAGTTATAAATGCCGAAATTGAAGATGGATGGCATGTGTATTCCCAATATACTGCAGAAGGAGGCTCATTACCTATTGTTATTGATAAAAATGAACCGACGGAGGATTATGAACTAGTTGGTAAAGCTATTGAAAGTGATACTATTAGAAAATATAATGACATCTTTGAGGTTTACGAATCGTATTTTGACCATAATGCCACTTTAAAACAAAGAGTGAAACTCAACAATTCTAATACTTCAACTATTACATTGAATTTAACAGGACAAGTCTGTAAAAAAGCTTGTATTCAAATTGATGAAGTATTTACATTTTCTCTCAGTGGAGTTACAACTAATAATGAAACGCCCACAGTAACTAATTCCAATAACAATGATGTAAACATAATGTTATATGGTATGACACCTGATGAGGTAAAACTTATAGAAAGTTCGTCTGTTGAACAAAAATCACTTTGGACTATTTTTGCTTTAGGGTTTTTGGGAGGTCTTTTAGCCCTATTAACACCATGTGTCTTTCCAATGATTCCGCTTACGGTAAGTTTTTTTACCAAAAGCGGTAAATCCAGCAAAGGCTCTGGAATTTCTAAAGCAGTACTCTATGGCTTTTTTATTTTATTGGTTTACCTAATTTTAAGTATTCCGTTTCATTTACTAGACTCTGTAAATCCAGATATTTTAAATGAAATATCAACTAATATATGGCTGAATATTATATTTTTTGCCGTGTTTGTTTTTTTTGCTTTTTCATTCTTTGGTTATTATGAATTAACATTACCAGCAAGCTGGACCACAAAAACAACCCAGGGAGAAAACGCAGGTGGTATAGTTGGCGTTTTTTTTATGGCATTAACCCTTGCTATCGTTTCTTTTTCATGTACTGGCCCAATTTTAGGTTCATTACTCGCAGGATCTTTATCCTCTGATGGTGGTGCATGGCAACTCACTGCTGGCATGGCTGGTTTTGGCGTATCTTTAGGCCTACCCTTTGCTATTTTTGCGATGTTTCCCAATATGATGAATGCCCTTCCTAAATCAGGTGGCTGGCTTAATACTACCAAAGTTATTTTGGGTTTCTTGGAATTAGCTTTAGCATTTAAATTTTTATCCAATGCTGATTTAGTGAAGCGTTGGGGTATATTAAAAATTGAACCTTTCTTAATTATCTGGATTATTATATTTTCTGGTTTAGCTTTATATCTTTTTGCTAAAATTAATTTCCCCCACGATTCGCCTTTAAAAAAATTAACATTTCCAAGAATAGCAGGTGGTATTCTAGTCACATCATTTGTAATTTACCTAGCTTCTGGGTTTAGAGTAAATAAAGACACCAATACTTATATACCGCTTACTTTACTTAGCGGACTTGCACCGCCTGTTGGTTACAGTTGGCTATTTCCTAGTGAGTCTACTAACAACCTTAAAACCTTTAAAGACTTAAAAGAGGGCATTGCCTATGCCAAAGCGGTAAACAAACCCGTGATGATAGATTTTACTGGATATGCTTGCGTGAACTGTAGAAAGATGGAAGAACATGTTTGGCCTTTGGAAAAGATAGATAACTATTTAAGGAATGAGTATGTGTTAATATCATTATATGTTGATGACAAAAAAGATTTGCCAGATGAAGAAAGGGTTGAAGTAAATCGTGTTAATGGAGGCACAAGACTATTGAAGAATTACGGACATAAATGGGCCAATTTTCAAACGCAGTTCTTTAAATCTAATTCCCAACCTTACTACGTATTGTTTAATCCAAACACTTTTGAAGTACTGAATGAGCCTGTTGCGTACACACCAGATGAAGATGAATATGCCAAATTTCTTCAAAGTGGTATTAACAATTTCAAAACTAGATAAAAAAAGCCATGCTTAAAAAACATGGCTTTCAATTTAATTAAATAGTCTATTTAGTTTAGTTGTTTTTCTTTCAGGCATCATCTTTTTGAGTTAATGCATCAACTTTAGCATCTACCTCTGTTTTAGTTCCTGTTATAGTTTCGTATGTAGTTGAAGCTACTCCATTTTCAGTAGTAACTGTAGTTACAATTGCTTTTACAATACCTTCTTCTTCAGTTTCAGTTAAATTTACAGCAACCTCTTTTTGAATCTCTACCTTTTCAATAGCACTATCCTCTGAGTAAGCCATTACAGTATCAGAAGTCATTGCTATACTTGGTGCTATTACCAATGCTACAACTGACATTAATTTTAATAAGATATTTAATGAAGGACCTGACGTATCTTTAAATGGATCTCCAACCGTATCCCCTACTACAGCAGCTTTATGCGCATCAGTACCTTTTCTTCCTTGTTCTTCAATCATTTTCTTAGCGTTATCCCATGCACCTCCTGCATTAGATTGGAAAATTGCCATAAGCACACCACAAGTAGTAACACCAGCAAGAAGTCCTCCTAGCATTTCAGCACCACCTAAAAAGCCAACAGCTACAGGAACTGCAATAGCTAATAAACCTGGCAATACCATTTCTTTAATCGAAGCCTTTGTAGAGATCGCTACACATTTATCATATTCTGCTACACCATCAGCTTCATCAAATATTTTTCTTTGAGCTTCAGTTGCTTTAGACATATCAGAATCCACAGCTCTCATTACTTCTAAAGCTGCTTTCAATTTAGGAATATCTCTAAACTGGCGACGCACTTCTTCTATCATTGCCATTGCTGCACGTCCTACAGCATTCATTGATAATGCTGAAAACACAAATGGTAACATACCTCCAACTAGAAGTCCTGCCATAACAGTTGGTTTAGATACATCAATCGCCGTTACATTTGCAGTTTGCATAAATGCAGCAAATAAGGCTAATGCCGTTAATGCAGCAGATGCAATAGCAAATCCTTTACCAATTGCAGCAGTTGTATTTCCAACAGCATCTAGTTTATCAGTACGCTCACGTACTTCAGGATCTAATTCTGCCATTTCTGCAATTCCTCCAGCATTATCAGAAATTGGACCATAAGCATCCACAGCTAATTGGATTCCTGTGTTTGCTAACATTCCTACAGCCGCAATAGCGATACCATATAAACCTGCAAAATGATGTGATACCAAAATAGCTGCAGCTATTAAAATAATTGGAATCATTGTAGACATCATTCCTACACCTAACCCAGCGATAATTGTTGTAGCCGCTCCAGTTTCAGATTGTTTTACAATTGAATTAACAGGTTTTGTTCCTGTGCCTGTGTAGTATTCTGTTACTTTCCCAACTGCTAATCCAGCCACTAGACCAGCTACTACAGCTAGAAACACTCCCATTGAAGAAAACTCTGTACCACCAAATGACCAAGTTTCCGGTAACATTTGATTGATAATAAAATATGATGCTACTAACATTAAACCTGCAGAACCAAACTCACCAATGTTTAAAGCAGTTTGCGGGTTTCCGCCATCTTTAACTTTTACAAAAAATGTTCCTATAATTGACATTATAATACCAATAGCTGCTAATACTAAAGGTAAATACACAGCTCCTAAACCATCAAAAGAACCAGCAAAAGCAGGAATCTGAGTAAAAGCTGCACCTAAAACCATAGTACCTATGATAGAACCTACATAAGATTCGAATAAATCAGCACCCATACCAGCAACATCTCCAACATTATCTCCAACATTATCAGCAATTGTAGCAGGATTTAATGGATGATCTTCTGGAATACCAGCTTCAACCTTACCTACTAAATCAGCACCTACATCAGCAGCTTTTGTATAAATACCACCGCCAACACGAGCAAATAGAGCAATAGAAGAAGCTCCAAGAGAAAAACCAGATAGTACATTTAATACTTCACTTATATCCCAACCTTGCCCACTATATATCATAAACAAAGTACTAAGACCTAAAACTCCAAGGCCAACTACACCTAATCCCATTACCGCTCCTCCTGCAAAAGCCACTTCTAATGCTTTTCCTAAAGAAACTCTTGCTGCACTTGTTGTTCTAACATTAGCTTTAGTTGCCACTTTCATACCAATAAATCCAGCAAGGGCAGAACATATTGCTCCTACGATAAATGAAACTGCAACCATTCCATTAGAACCATCTTCATTATTTCCTTTGAAAAATAATAAGACAGCTACAGCAACTACAAAAATGGCTAATATTTTATATTCAGCTTTTAAGAATGACATTGCACCATCAGCAATGTTTTTCGCTATCCTTTTCATTTTATCACTTCCTTGATCTTGCTTGCTTACCCATGCACTTTTTATAAACACAAATAGCAAAGCTAAAACCCCAAAAGCTGGCAATCCTTTAATTAGTAATTCCATATTTCAAATCAGTTAGTTAAGTAATTATTTTTAAACGGAGCTAAAAATAGGAAAATAAAAGTGATAAAAAAAAACCTATTTCGATAAAGATTTAACAACTCAAACCTACATAAATTATATTATTCATAAAACAATGATAAAGGTCATCTAATTTTGAGTGTGCTAATAAAAAAATGCTCGCAACTGCGAGCATTTAATAGTAACTATTTGGTTTATATGTTTTATACCTTTTAGATTGTAAAAGTACGTTTTTTCTTGTGTTCGCTTTCGTCGTAACGCTTTACACATTCATGATAAATCTTACGTGCTTCTTCTGCATTTCCCCATCCTCCTACATCAACTTTTTTCTTCTCTAAGTCTTTATATACCTGGAAAAAATGCTCTATTTCCTTGAGTCTATGTGGGTTTAAATCGCTTATATCACTTCTTTTACTCCAAACCGGATCAGAAACAGGCACACATATTATTTTTTCATCGGGTCCCTTTTCGTCTGTCATGTGAAACACACCTATGGGTCTTACTTCCATAACTACCATTGGAAATGAAGGCTCAGTAGACAACACCAAAATATCTAGAGGATCTTGATCAAGAGCTAAAGTTTCTGGAATAAAACCATAGTCTCCAGGATACATCATTGAAGAAAACAACGTTCTATCAAATCGTATTTTGTGTAACGTAAAGTCGTATTCGTATTTGTTTCTACTACCTTTTGGTATTTCTATTAAAACATCAAACGTCAATTTTTTCTTATCACTCATAGTATGAAATTTGGGCAGTAAAGGTACTGAAGCTTTAGAGTGTAAACAACTTATTACGCATAGAATAACATTGAATTTACATAATTTTAATTTTAGAAAAAACAATCATTTAATTAACAGATATTTACCTCCAGAATTATTAAATTGTAAAACTTTTAACATACTCGACTAATTCAATACAAAATGAAGTATATAACAGCTTTTTGGCTTACATTTTTTATTTTCTCTTTACAATCACAAAATCAGCCATGGAAAGGTAAATTTGAGCCTATTGACAATTTAATATCTCCTCCTAATTCTTACAGAACAGCAAGTGGTGCTCCTGGAAACGCCTATTGGCAACAACGTGCTGATTACAATATAAAGGCAGCAATAGATGAAACAACTAACATTCTATCGGGAGAAGAAACTATAACATACTATAATAATTCCCCAGATGATTTAAGTTATTTATGGATTCAGTTAGAGCAGAATGTAAATAGAAAAGAAAATGAAGATTTTGGAACAATTAACAATAGCTTAAAAGGCGGTATCAACACCCAACAAATGCAATTTTTAACTAGGGCTATTGATTTTCCTGCTGGTTACACCATTAAATACATTAAAGATTCTAATGGAGAACCTATAAGATCTCTGGTAAATAACACCATGATGAAAGTGCTTCTAGACGCACCATTAAAATCAGGTTCATCCATAACATTTTCTATTGGATGGTCTTATCCGATTACAGACAGAAGCATGTTTTTATTATCTAGGGAAGGTTATGAGTATTTTCCAGAAGACGATAATACCGTATACCTTATTGCACATTGGTTTCCAAGAATGGCAGTTTATAACGATACTGAAGGGTGGCAGAATCAACAATTTCAAAAGTTAGGGGAATTTGCCTTAGAATTTGGTAATTATGAGGTGGAAATCACTGTTCCCGCAGATCATATTATTGCATCAACCGGAGAGCTTGAAAATCCTGAAAATGTACTTTCTAAAAAACAACGAAAGCGCTTAAAGGATGCCGCTTCATCGTTTGATAAACCTGTGATGATTATTACAAAAGAGGAAGCGATTGAAAATGAGTCTAAAAAATCTGATAAACAAAAAACATGGAAATATACCGCCAATAATGTTCGTGATTTTGCATTTGCATCATCTAGAAAATTTATGTGGGATGCTCAGGCTGTGAAACTAACCACCAATACGGTAATGGCAATGTCCTTTTACCCAAAAGAAGGACTTCCAGTATGGCAAGAAGAATCTACAAAATCTATAATGCACGCTCTAGAAGTCTATTCTGAAGCTACTTTTGATTACCCATACCCTGTATGTATTTCAGTAAACACCTCAAATATTGGCATGGAATTTCCTATGATAAGTTTTAATGGCGGAAGACCTAAAAATGGTAAAATGAGCAAAAATGCTAAAGCTAGCATGATAGGTACTATTATACATGAAGTTGGGCACAATTGGTTTCCTATGATAGTAAGCTCAGATGAGCGTAAATGGATGTGGATGGATGAAGGTCTTAATACTTTTTTACACCAACGCACAGTGGCAGAACGCTATCCAGAATTTAATAGTGTAACCCCTAAGAGCATAGTGCCTTTTATGAATGGTGATAAAAATATATTACGCCCTATTATGACAACTTCAGACAATGAATTATTTAATCAATTTGGCGCTAACTTTTATATAAAACCAACTGTAGGCTTGCAAATGCTTAGAAATTCTATAGTTGGCAAAGACCTATTTGATGCAGCTTTTAAAGAATATGCAAACCGATGGAAGTATAAACACCCAAACCCTTCAGATTTGTTTAGAACTTTAGAAGACGCCACTGCTACAGATTTGGATTGGTTTTTTAGAGGTTGGTTTTTTACAACCGACAATGTTGATATGGAATTAGCTAATGTAAAATGGTTTAAAGTTCATGAAGAAGACCGTAATGTTGAAGACCAAACTGAACGCACGCAAGTTACTGCTGAAGGCAATAATACATCAGAAGCTCCAAAAGACTTTTCAAATGGCCCTAAGGTTATCAATATGACAACCACACCAGATAAAAGTTATGGCGGATTTTTATCTAGAATGGATGATAGTGCTATTAGAAAACAATTGTCTGGAAAAAACCTATATGAAGTTACTATAAAAAATGTTGGAGGTTTGGTAATGCCTGTAACTATTGAATGGGTTTTTATTGATGGTTCTTCTGAAATAGACACATTGCCTGCACAAATTTGGCGCAGAAATGAATATGAAGTAAAAGAAGTTTTTATAAAAGAAAAAGAGGTAAAAACTGTTAATCTAGATCCTAATTTTGAGTTTGCAGATACAGATATGTCTAACAATACGTTTCCAAAAGCTGAGACTGTATCAGAGTTTGATAATTTTAAAAAGAGCAACTAATAGTTTCATTCTCCAAATTATAATATTTTAATTTCCAACTTGAATAAATTGAAGACTGAAAAGCTTAATACTTCTTGAAATTATCATACTATAAGTTAATAAGTAGACATTGAAATAAAAAAGATAATTCATTTTTAAACAGAATGAATTATCTTTTTCTATTTACTCTTTTTAAAACAGAAAAGCCCTTGCTTACGCGAGAGCCCTTCCATCATCTCAAACTACTAACTAAACTAAATAAACTAACTAATTTTTTTACTCACCTTGCCCAAGAGAAAATGCTCTTTTTCCATTAAACTCATAAAGGTTTTCGGTTTTTATCACATCCATACCTTCATTATGTAATTTTGAAAGTAATGCAATAACTTGTTCATATTCTACAGGTTTGTAAACAGGTTCTTTTGTTTCTATATCAGCATCCATAGCAACAAATCTGCATCGCCAGTGATCTGTACAGTATGTTTCTTTTAAACCTTTTGGATATACTTTAACACCTCTGTTAGTAATCATTTTTAATTTTAATTTAAAAGCACTAATACCCGAAAGCATATCTCCTATTTCCTCTGGATTTGATCCTTTCCAATCTATAAATACATCAACCCCTAATAACTGCTTATCAGCTTCTTTTCTTTTATACTCTGGTATGGTAATCCTGCCTGTACCACTTGTCATTTCACTAGCAGCTAATTTTTGAGGTTTCTCTCCTAAACGCTCAATAATAGCGTCAGCAAATTCTGAAGTTGATACTTTTTTAATACTAAACTGACTGTTGTAAATATCTGCTGTATGATAACCTTCCTCCAAAGTAGTTAACCAAGCATTTTTAATATTATCTGCTATTTGTGTTTGACCAACATAGGCCAACATGTTAGTTGCAGCATTTAGTAAACCTGACGGATTTGCAATATTTTGACCAGCAATATCTGGTGCAGAGCCATGGATAGCTTCAAACATAGCTATATTTTTTCCGATATTAGCAGAACCTGCCATACCTACAGACCCACCAATTTCTGCAGCAATATCAGAAATAATATCACCATATAGGTTTGAAGTCACAATCACATCGAAGCGTTCTGGATGTGCTGCCAAATGCGCTGCACCTATGTCAATAATTTGGGATTCATTGATGATATCTGGATATTCGGCAGCAATTTCTATAAATACTTTATGAAAGAGTCCATCCGTAAGCTTCATGATGTTATCTTTAATCATACAGGTTACTTTTTTTCTACCAAAAGCTCTAGCATATTCAAAAGCATAACGTACTATACGTTCACAACCTGGTCTAGTAATTAGCTTTAAACATTGTACCACATCATCTGTTTGTTGGTGTTCTATACCAGCATATAAATCTTCTTCATTTTCTCGTACAATAACTACATCCATATTAGGAAAATTAGTTTTCACATAAGGATGCAAAGCAGTAACTGGACGCACATTAGCAAATAAGCCCAGAGATTTACGTAGTGTTACATTCAAACTTTTATAGCCTTTTCCTTGTGGTGTGGTTACCGGAGCCTTTAAGATAATTTTAGTATCTCCAATAGTTTCCCAAGCTTCAGTTTTAATTCCAGAAGTATTACCTGACAGATATACTTGCTCTCCCAACTCAATAAAATTAGGTTCTATATTGGCGCCTGCTGCCTCAAGGATTTTTAGTGTGGCCTTCATGATTTCTGGACCAATACCATCTCCTTGGGCAACGGCTATTTTTACTTTTTCACTAGTTTTATATATTGTTTGATGCGATTTGTTCCTTTTTAAACTACCATTTAATAATCCTGTTTCCATGCCTTATGTTTTAATTACAAGACAAAATTAAAATAAAGAATTGATATATTTTTATTTATATTTTTTATAAAAAACATAAATATTATTTATGAACAAACAAAAATACTACCATGAGAAAAGTTGACGTTGATAAAAAAAATGATGAACTTCGTTTAACAATTGTTATTCACAATAGAAGAAATGAATCTTGAAAAAATCGTAAATAAAATAGGAGAAATATACTCACCGCTATCCATTAAATGTCAAAAAGAATTTATTTCTAATTTAGAAATGGTTACATTCAACAAAGGAGAGGTTGTAGTTAGAGAGGGACAATATTCTGAAAAAGCTTACTTAATTATTAAGGGTTGTGCTAGAGCCTATTATTTGAAAGACGGTAAAGATATTTCTGACTGGTTTACCTTCGAAAATCAGTTTATTGCTTCTATAGTAAGTTTTTTTGGTAATGTACCAAGCCCACATTACATAGAATTTGTTGAAGATTCAATAGTACTGAAATTTTCTAAAAACACTGTTGACATTCTTTCAAAAAAACATCACGATTTTGAGCGATTAATTAGAGAAGTGGTTACTGAAACCATGCTGGGGCTTTGTGAAAGATTACACACTATTCAGTTTACTAAAGCGGATGAAAGGTATAGACTTTTAATAAATATCTACCCTGATATTACCCAAAGAATTCCGCTTACTCATATTGCATCTTATCTAGGAATCACACTTGAAACTTTAAGTAGAATACGAAGCCAAAAAAAACCGAATTTGATATAAATCAAATGAAACTTCTTTCATTAAAATAATCTTTGCCAAAAGATTTAAAATGGAAGCAAACAAAAATCAACTAAAATCAATTTGGGGGAAATGGTGGGTACCCATCAGAAAATGGTTTTATCCTGCTTGGTTAATTTATGAAGCGTCAATTCGTTTTTATGATTATGCTCTAGACCTATATAAATATACTATAGGACTACAAGATTATATAGGAGAAACAAGCACACAAATCTTAGCTACTTTTAGTGGAATCATCATTTTTATAATCTGCTCATTTTATTTAACCGTACCTGCTTGCTTAGCCTTATTTAAATTCTTCAAAGAAGAAAAGCATACAAACCATCCTTTTGAAAATAGCATTAAAACATATTTATAAACGCACACATACTGGTATCAATATGACATGAACCCTCTGGTAAAATTTTAGAAGAATGAGAAAAATTATATTACAATAACAGATATCATAAATTTTATAGTTTATTCCATCTCTATTTCAATGTTTTGTTCTTCTATCCTAGTAATATTTGGCACAACAGGTAAACATCCTAGGCAGATGTTTTTTTAATTACAAGTATTTTAACATTAACAAATTATAAAATAATACAAACATGAGTAAACGCATAGCATTAATATATGGACATCCTGATAAGGAAAGCTACAATTACGCCCTAGCTGAAGCATACAAAAAAGGTGCTATAGCTTCCGGTAACGAGATTCAGGAAATAATAATTGCGGATTTGGATTTTAATCCAAATCTTCAATATGGGTATAGAAAACGAATGGAGTTAGAATCTGATTTATTAAAAAGCCAAGAGATCTTAAAATGGGCAAACCATTTGGTTTGGATATATCCTGTTTGGTGGGGCTCTGTTCCTGCAATTATGAAAGGCTTTTTAGACAGAGTTTTACTACCAGGATTTGCTTTTAGCAAAAGAGAAAACTCATTATGGTGGGACAAACATTTTACAGGTAAAACAGCCAGAATAATTTGTACGTTAGATCAACCTAGTTGGTATTATAAGTGGGCGTATGGAGGCCCTAGCCATAAGGCCATGAAAAAGTTAACTATGCATTTTATTGGGGTAAAAAAAGTTAGAATTACTACCATAGGTCCTATTAGACTATCTAAGGAAAAATTTAGAGTTAAATGGTTAAAAAACGTTGAAAAACTTGGTAGATTAAGCAGGTAACATAGTTTGCAAGATGTAAGTTTTGGATGCTTATTAAGAACAGGAGATTGAAGTTAAACCTCATTAAAAGTAAAACCCAAAACTACCTGTTACTCCAAATTTACGTGCATTTGGGTATAGCGTATCATCTTTATAATTTCCTCTGAAATTAAAATCTATTCTAAACACCTTGAATATATTACCTATACCTAAACTATACTCATAATAAGGCTCTTTGTTTGGCGCTACCAATTGGAAATTTGCTGGATTACTTGGCACATTACTTAGAGCAATGTTTTCATCTGAAATGCTAGCAATTACACCACGAACACTTACAATTTCTCTTAAATTGAGTTTTCGTAGAAATGGAATTCTTGAAAATAAGCGTCCGTTAAAATTATGTTCAAAATGGAAAGAGGCATATTGGTCAGATACAAACTCATAAAAGTCTAATTGTGAAAAGGTATTGTAAATTGAAAAATAAGTTTGGTTACCTGGAATAACATTTAAAAGTCCTAACGGTACTTCCCCAAAGGTTTTACCTATCTCTATTGATGTAGCTAATCTACCAAAACCACCAACTTGCCATGGCTTTAAATAAGAAAATTGTACTTTGGTGTAATCGAAATCGCTATTAAGAATACTTCTATCCCCACGACTAATTTGGGCAAAAATACGAGAAAAATCATCATTTGCAATTTTACGCTCCACTCCAAAACCTGTCATTTTTCGTCCTGGAAAAAACGCCGCTGAAAAAGTAGTTTCGTACTGTTTAATTTCAGATTGAATACCTGTTGGCGTATTGTAGTCTAGACTAAAAGTAGGTGATGCAGATTCTAACGTTCGATAATTTCCACCTAATCTCAATATCAAATTCCTAAAAGGTTCTGCCTCTACAGCGACACTTGTTAGGTTTATTGTTGTTAACTTATCATTAGCTCCTGCTGTAACTACAGCTGATGAAGCTAAACTTCGCCCTAAAACATCAGTAGAGTTAGTTAAACTCGCCCCCATTTGTTCTACATCACGACGATTTCCCCCTGAAATAATCAAACGGCTTTTTTTGTCTAACAACCACTTACCTGAAATACCATATTTAAATTTATCATCTCTGGTTCCATAAGCTAAAAAGCCTTCCAAACGCCATAAATCATTTCTACCAAAATAGGTTCTTCCACCTGTTCTTAAGCGTAATCCTTCAACATCATTAAACCCAAATGTTGAAAAAATAGGCCCGTAATCTAAAGGCAAGGAATTAAACTCAATATAACCTGATGCCAAAATACTTCCTAAATTATATAATCGTTTAAATTTCTTTACAGTTTTTAAGGTGTCTAGCATTTTATACACCCCTTTTTCATCCTTATTAAGTGCTTCTAGACGGTTTTGTTCCCAAAATTCATCGCCTCTATCATAAATATCCTTATCATAATTATAAACTTCTTTATCATAGAATTTTTTATCTCTAGGGTTATCAAACTTATAATTATCGTAAAGCGTCGTACGCTTTCCATAAATCCCTCTTGATTTTTCTTTTTTATTAAAAGCAAAATCACTCATCATGTAGTCACGTTTCACAAGAAATAAAGAATCATTCAATACCTCAAACTCTTGTTCAATGTAAATATCCTTTACCCAATTGATATTAGCACTTTTTGATGCTTGAAGATTAATTTCTTTTACAGCATAAGTCGTATCGGCTACCCAAAAATCACCCTTAAAAGTTAATTCGTTTTTACGCCTTGGATAATAGATAATATTGTAACACCATTTGTTATCAATAAAACTACTATCAGATAGCACATAATTATAAGTACCAATACCTGTTCTCGATAATGGGCTCACAAAACTTTTATCAAAAAACTTCAAAAAATTATCATAAACATTGAAATCAGAATATAAATCGTCAACAAAATCTATAATAACTTGATTATCACTAAAGCCTGAATTTTTATTACCTCTAAGCTCTTCTTTTTGTTTATTCAAAATGTTATCGCCATAAACTGTTGAAACAGCTTCATTGATAAACATAGGTAAATAGGTTTTACCTGTTACTCTTGAGGTATCTACTTGATTAAAAACAAATTCCATACCCCTGAACAATTTACTTTTTATAAGAGCACTATCAATGGTATTAATATCAAACTCTACTTTTTCGTATTTATCGTATTCATATTGTTTAAACTGCTTTAAACCATTACTGCGTTTATTTGCCCAAATTTTACGGAGTATATCTATAGCTGGGTTGTTCTTTTTTGGTTGTTTTCCCGAAACAATAACTACTTCATTTAATTGTGCTGCTTCTTCTTTTAGAATAAACTTCAAATTATAGTTTACTTTGTTTTTTAAAGGAACACTTAATGTTTCATATCCAATAAAAGACACTGTAAGCGTAGTACGTGTTTCTTCAGACTCTAAATAAAATTTCCCGTTCTCATCAGTTATTGTACCTTCTGTGGTTCCAGAAAATATGATGTTAGCAAATGAAATAGGCTGATTCTGTTCGTCTAGCACATAACCACTTACTTTTGTTTGTGCCAAAAGCGCGTATACATTCAGTAGAAATAAGGCAAAAAATAGTTTTATTTTCATTTAATTCACAAGTCTCATTAGTATAGACACACAAAATATGCTTTTAGTTGCATAAGATTTAAAAATTAGAGCCTACATATAACAAAAAACTTCATCAACAATTATGCTAATGAAGTTTATATAACGTAAAAAGTACTATTTTATTTGTACATCACTTTTTTAACAGCCTTAATCACATCTTCATGATTTGGCAACCATTCTTTTAGTAATACTGGAGAATAAGGTGCAGGTGTATCTGCTGTATTAATTTTTACAACTGGTGCATCCAAATAATCGAATGCTTCACTTTGCACTAAATAAGTAATTTCAGTAGCAACATTTCCAAAAGGCCATGCTTCTTCTAAAACAACTAATCTATTAGTTTTCTTTACGGATTCTACAATCGCCTTTCTATCCATTGGACGAACAGTACGCAAATCTATAATCTCACACGAAATACCTTCTTTCTCTAATTCATCAGCCGCTTTATAAGCTTCCTTAATAATTTTTCCAAAAGAAACTATAGTAATATCATCTCCTTTTCTTTTAATATCTGCAACACCTATTGGCAAAATATACTCACCTTCAGGCACTTCGCCTTTATCTCCATACATCTGCTCACTTTCCATAAAGATAACTGGATCATCATCACGAATAGCTGCTTTTAATAATCCTTTTGCATCATAAGGGTTAGATGGCACTACCACTTTTAATCCAGGCGTATTTGCAAACCAATTTTCAAAGGCTTGTGAATGTGTTGCTCCTAATTGACCGGCAGAAGCCGTAGGCCCACGAAATACAATAGGACATTTAAACTGCCCTCCAGACATCTGTCTGATTTTCGCCGCATTATTTATAATTTGATCAATCCCAACTAAAGAGAAGTTAAACGTCATATATTCTACAATTGGCCTGTTTCCTGTCATGGTAGATCCTACAGCGATACCCGCAAAACCAAGTTCTGCAATAGGTGTATCAATAACACGCTTATCTCCAAATTCATCCAACATCCCTTTTGATGCTTTGTATGCACCATTATATTCTGCTACTTCCTCTCCCATTAAATATACGCTTTCATCTCTGCGCATTTCTTCACTCATCGCTTCACAAATCGCTTCTCTAAACTGAATTGTCTTCATTTACTTGCTTTTAAATCGAGTTGCAAAAATAGTAATTACGACTTACCTGAGTAAAATATTTATTCAAAAATTTACTATGCATGCATAGTATTTTTCAAATAAAATACCTAACTTCGTAGCTGCGAAAAAAAAAGACATTTAATATAGATAGATTTATGAAAATATTAGTTTGTATAAGTCATGTTCCAGACACCACATCAAAGATTAATTTCACTGATGGGGATACAAAATTTGACACAAATGGTGTACAATATGTAATTAACCCAAATGATGAATTTGGATTAACTAGAGCCATGTGGTTTAAGGAAAAACAAGGTGCTAATGTAACCGTTGTAAATGTTGGTAGTTCTGAAACCGAACCTACACTACGTAAAGCTCTAGCCATTGGTGCAGATGCAGCAATAAGAGTAAATACAATAGCTACCGATGGTTTATCGGTTGCAAAACAATTGGCAAAAGTAGTAGAAGATGGTGGCTACGATTTAGTAATTGCAGGAAGAGAATCTATAGACTACAACGGTGGTATGGTACCTGGTATGTTAGCTGAAATAACAGGAGCTAATTTTGTTAACAATTGTATAGGTTTAGAAGTTGAAGGCACATCTGCAACAGCTACACGTGAAATAGATGGTGGTAAAGAAACTGTATCTACATCTTTTCCTTTAGTAATTGGCGGACAAAAAGGATTAGTAGAAGAGAGCGATCTTAAAATCCCTAACATGAGAGGTATTATGATGGCACGTAAAAAACCTTTAACAGTAGCTGAACCTGTTGATGCTAGTGCTGGAACAACTTCTGTTTCTTTTGAGAAACCTGCAGCTAAAGGTGCTGTTAAATTAGTATCTCCAGATAATTTAGATGAGCTTGTAGATCTACTTCATAACGAAGCTAAGGTTATATAAAGCCTAAATACAAAGGATCAAATTCTAATGATATCAATTTAGAATTTGTAATTTTTAATTAGAAATATTAAAGAATTATGTCAGTTTTAGTATATACAGAATCAGAACAAAATAAATTTAAGAAAGCTGCTCTTGAAGTAGCTTCTTATGCAAAGGCTGTTGCTGACCAATTGGGAACAACAGTAACTGCAGTAACAATTAATACTGAAGAAACCTCAGCATTGGAAAATTATGGTGTAAATAAAGTATTAAAAGTATCAAATTCAGCATTAGACAACTTTAGTGCTAAATCCTATGCTAGTGTTTTAAGTGCGGCAGCGCAAACTGAAAATGCTCAGGCTGTTATTTTAAGTTCTAGTGCAGACAGTAAATATTTAGCACCAATTTTAGCCATTCAGCTTAATGCGGGTTATACTTCTAATGTTGTTGCAGCACCATTAAGCACAAGTCCTTTTACAGTAAAACGCTCAGCATTTACTAACAAGGCATTTGAGGTTACCGAAATAAAATCGGACGTAAAAATTATTGGTGTTTCTAATAATTCATTCGGGCTCGTTGAAAATAGTGGTAGTGCAAATACAGAAGATTTTTCGCCTTCAATCTCAGAATCTGGTGTAAAAGTAGAATCTATTGATAAAGCTACAGATAAAGTAACGATTGCAGATGCCGAAATTGTAGTCTCTGCAGGAAGAGGTTTAAAAGGCCCTGAAAATTGGGGAATGGTTGAAGAGTTAGCCGATGTTTTAGGTGCAGCAACGGCCTGTTCTAAACCAGTTTCTGATTTAGGATGGCGCCCTCACAGTGAACATGTTGGACAAACGGGTAAACCTGTAGCATCAAACCTATATATTGCTATTGGAATTTCAGGAGCCATTCAGCATTTAGCTGGAATTAATGCTTCTAAAGTTAAAGTAGTAGTTAATACCGACCCTGAAGCACCTTTCTTTAAAGCTGCAGATTATGGTGTTGTAGGAGATGCTTTTGAAGTGGTACCTCAACTCATCGAAAAGTTAAAAGCATTTAAAGCTCAATAATTTATTTTTCATAAATTGTACAGTACTCTAGAACTGCTTAAATTAGCATTTCATGCCAAAAACTGTTTTTACAGTTGGTAAAGTTCTAATTTAAGCAGTTCTTTGCGTTTTAAATGAAGATATGAGTTTAGTAAGATTGAATATAAAAGGGATATCGTACAGCCAAACCCAAAACGGCGCTTATGCCTTAATATTGAATGAAATTGAGGGTGACAGAAAACTACCCATCGTAATTGGTGCTTTTGAAGCGCAATCTATAGCTATTGCCTTAGAAAAGGAAATACGTCCTCCAAGACCTTTAACTCACGATTTATTTAAAAATTTTGCTGATAGGTTTGATATTGTAGTAAAGCAAGTTATCATTCATAAATTAGTTGATGGTGTTTTTTATTCTAGTTTAATTTGCGAACGTGACAAGATTGAAGAGATTATCGATGCAAGAACTAGTGATGCCATTGCATTGGCCTTACGTTTTGATGCTCCTATTTTTACATATAAAAATATATTAGATAAAGCAGGTATTTATCTAAAAGTAGACACCAAAAAAGAAGATGAAGACGAAAACGAAGATAGTGTATTAGTTGATGATATTTTAGCAGGAGAATTAGAGCCTGCAGTATCTAAAGAAGACTATTCATCAAAATCTTTGGAAGAGTTGCATCAACTTTTAGAAGAAGCCGTTTCTAATGAAGATTACGAAAAGGCTGCGAGTATTAGAGATGAAATTTCTAAACGCTAAACTTTTTTATGAAGCAATTTTTATGTGGTATTGTTTTCATATTGTATCTGTTCAGTACGCCATTATTCGCTCAAGATAATCTGAATGCTTTAGAAACTACTAATACTGAAGTTTCAAATGAGGTAGAAAGCAAAACCAACACTTTACTTATTGCTGATACCACATCTGCGTCTCAAAAAAACATAAAAACAACTGTTTCTAATACGAAAAACACTGCCATTATTCCAAGTGAAGGTTTTTCTTTTAATAGTTTTTGGCGTGGTATTTTAGGAATGCTATCCTTAATTTTTATAGCTTACTTATTTAGCAGTAACAAAAAAGCAATAAATTGGAAAACCGTAATAATTGGTTTGTCATCGCAATTAGTACTTGCTATTTTAATTTTAAAAGTACCTTTTGTTAAGGCTATTTTTAAATATTTAGGAAAAGCTTTCAATAAAGTTTTAACCTTTACAGAAGCTGGAACAAAATTCTTATTTAGCTCATTTGGCTCGGGAGAAATTGAAAGCCCCTTAATGAATTTTGCCGTTGCAATTTTGCCAACAATTATATTCTTTTCAGCACTCACATCTGTCTTATTTTACTTAGGTATAATTCAAAAAGTAGTTAAAGCTTTAGCTTGGTTACTCACAAAAATATTGGGTATATCAGGCGCTGAAAGTTTAAGTGTAGCTGGAAATATTTTCTTGGGACAAACAGAAGCACCACTAATGATTAAAGCTTATTTAGAAAAAATGAATAAGTCAGAGATTTTATTAGTCATGGTAGGCGGTATGGCAACAGTTGCTGGTGGAGTTTTGGCCGTTTATATCCAATTTTTAAGTGGGGATGATATAGCGCTAAGAGAGTTTTTTGCCAGCCATTTATTAGCCGCATCTGTTATGGCAGCACCAGGAGCTATAGTAATTTCTAAAATACTTTATCCTCAAACTGAACTAGTAAATACTGATGTTAAAGTTAGTAATGAAAAAATAGGTTCAAATATCCTAGATGCTATTGCCAATGGTACAACAGAAGGTTTAAAGTTAGCTGTTAATGTTGCAGCCATGCTATTAGTTTTTGTAGCGTTTATAGCTATGATAAACTACGGATTGCTTAAATTAGGATCTATTTATGGTATCAATGAATGGGTGGCTAATAATAGTCCATATAGCAGTCTTTCATTAGAAGCAATATTGGGAACAATTTTTGCTCCATTAATGTGGTTAATAGGCGTTGCCAAAGAAGATACTATGATGATGGGGCAACTTATAGGTATAAAGCTAGCAGCCAGTGAATTTGTTGGATACATGCAACTGGTTGAACTTAAAAACATATCTAACCCTTTGCATTTAAATTATCAAAAATCCATAGTTATGGCAACTTACATGCTATGCGGGTTTGCTAATTTTGCATCAATAGGTATTCAAATAGGAGGCATCGGATCATTAGCCCCAGGACAACGAAAAACCTTATCTAAATTTGGCATTAAAGCTCTAATTGGTGGCACCATAGCGTCTCTAATTTCAGCCACTATCGCAGGAATGATTATTGGTTAAAATTCATACCTTCAAATTATTCTAAATAAACCAATTATTTTTAGATTTTTATACCGCTATTAAGTCAATCTCATTAAACAAAAAAACGAGTTTGTTAAACCAAATTCTTTAGTATCTTGCTTCATTATTTATTTTTACTATGAATTGGGAACAACTCCTCTCTTTAAAACGCTTTGGCGACACTAATAAAAGATTACGACTAGAACAAGACGAAACCCGCTTGGGATTCGAGGTAGATTATGATCGTATTATTTTTTCTCAAGAATTTAGAAGTTTACAAGATAAGACACAGGTTATCCCTTTGTCTAAAACCGATTTTGTTCATACCCGATTAACTCATAGTTTAGAAGTAAGTGTAGTAGGACGTTCTCTAGGCAGGCAAGTAGGCCAAAAAGTATTAAAAAAGCATCCGCAATTACAAAAAACACATGGCTATCAAGCTAACGATTTTGGAGCTATTGTAGCTACTGCTGCCCTAGCTCATGATATTGGAAATCCACCCTTTGGGCACTCTGGTGAAAAGTCTATAGGGGAGTTTTTTAAAACTGGTACTGGTAAAAAATACAAAGACCAGTTAACCGACAAAGAGTACCAAGACCTATGTGATTTTGAGGGGAATGCGAACGGGTTTAAAATTCTTACTCAAAGTAGAGCTGGACGTGAAGGCGGGCTCCGTTTAAGTTACGCTACATTAGGAGCATTTACTAAATACCCCAAGGAATCTCTACCTAAAAAACCAACAAAACACATAGCAGATAAAAAATATGGTGTGTTTCAATCCGAAAAGCAAGCTTTTGCTGATGTAGCCAACGAATTAGGACTTATAAAAAGAAGTGATAAACATCTTAGTTTTTCTAGGCATCCACTAGCGTATTTAGTAGAAGCTGCAGATGATATTTGTTACACTATTATTGATTTTGAAGACGGTATTAACCTAGGTCTTATTCCAGAGGAATATGCTTTAGAATACCTCTCTAAAGTTATACGAGATAACATTAAACCAGAAAACTATTATGCCCTATCTAATAAAGAGGATCGTGTTGGCTATCTGCGTGCTTTAGCTATTGGTGCACTTATCAATGATGCTGTAGATATTTTTATGAAAAATGAAGACGCTATTCTGGATGGTTCCTTTGATAGTGCTTTACTTGATAAAAGTAAATTTGAAGCACAAATAAATGACATCATCAAAATTAGTATTGAAAATATTTATCAATCTGAAGAAGTTATCGACAAAGAAATTGCTGGGTATCAAATCATCAATAAGCTTCTCACAGTATACACTAATGCTGTAAATAACAGTTTTAATGGCGTAGCTTCTAATTATGATGAGCTTATTCTGCAACGGCTCCCCAAAACCATAAATTTCAGTAATAAAAATCTCTACCAACGTCTACTCTCTGTCTGTCACTATATATCTTTACTTTCGGACAGTAAAGCCATCCAAAACTTTAAAAAAATTGAAGGTGTTACTTTTTAAATATCAATATTATGGTAACCTCAATTGTACAAAGAAGTTTAGCTTAAATAACATTAAAATTATAAAAGCTAACCAGTTAATAACTTTTGATATTTCTCGGGTTTGAAAACTGACATATACTTCTCTTTTTCTTTAAATTCGTAGTTGCTGTTTTTATCTTAAAACAGATGTATAACTTAAAAGTTCGTTCCGCTAAGGCGGATGGTAAACATGAAGCAATATCACGATTTAGTAAGACACGTTTTAGACAACGGAAATGAAAAAGGAGACCGTACGGGTACAGGAACCAAAAGTGTATTTGGGTACCAAATGCGTTTTGACTTAAGCGAAGGTTTCCCTATGGTTACCACCAAAAAATTACATCTTAAATCTATTATTTACGAATTATTGTGGTTTTTAAAAGGCGATACTAACATTAATTACCTTACTGAAAACGGTGTACGTATATGGAATGAATGGGCTGACGAAAATGGAGACTTAGGGCCTGTTTACGGACACCAATGGCGTAATTGGAATAGTGATGAAATTGACCAAATAAAGGAAGTAATACAAACATTAAAAAACAATCCAAACAGCAGACGTATGCTTGTTTCTGCATGGAATCCATCTGTATTGCCTGACACTTCTAAAAGTTTTGCTGAAAATGTTGCTAATGGAAAAGCTGCACTTCCTCCATGTCATGCCTTTTTTCAGTTTTATGTAGCAAATGGGAAATTATCTTGTCAATTATACCAACGTAGCGCAGATATCTTTTTAGGTGTTCCGTTTAATATTGCATCTTATGCCCTATTTACAATGATGATGGCACAAGTTTGTGGCTATGAAGCTGGAGATTTCATACATACCTTTGGTGATGCTCATATCTACAGCAATCACTACGATCAATTAGAATTGCAATTATCTCGTGATATTCGTCCATTACCAAAAATGATACTTAATCCTGAAATTAAAGATATTTTCGATTTTAATTTTGAGGACTTTACACTGGTAGACTATGACCCCCATCCACATATTAAAGGAGCTGTGGCAGTTTAATTTTTACTATATTACACGTAGTTCTTGCAATAAAATTAGAACAGGTAAAACTAAAGCGTTATAAATTAGGTTTTCATAATTAAAAATCTCAACTTTGCAACCCTTTAGAAAAAGCATAGAACAAAAAATAGATTACAAGTATGTTAAAGATTATTGTAAAAGACGGTGAAAATATTGAACGCGCTTTAAAACGTTACAAGCGTAAGCATAGAAATATTCAAGTAATGCAAAACTTGAGAGAAAACCAATATTTTACTAAACCTTCAGTGAAGAGACGTCGTGAAATCCAAAAAGCGGCTTATATCCAAAATTTAAGAGATCAGGAAGATATATAAATCTTTCCTTCAAAATAATACAAATCCCACTTACTAAAGTAAGTGGGATTTTTTATTTGTAAGCTTTTAAACTTTTAAGCTACAAAGTTTCTATGATAATTCTATATCTAATCATAGGGATTTTAACCTCCATACTAAGTGCATTACCACTTGGAGCTTCAAATATTGCTGTAATAAACATTACGTTAAAAGAAAATGCTAAACAAGCATTTAAAATTGCCATTACTGCTGGAATTGCAGAAGTTTTACTATCCTATTATGCATTAGATTGTAACGAAACTATACGAGGCTTCTTTGATAGAAATGTATGGTTACAAACCACTATTGTTGTATTGCTATTCATTATTGGCTCATACTTGTTTTTTAAAAAACAAACAGAAAGTAAACCCAAAAAACTAAAAATAACACAGTCAAAATACATGATGGGCTTTGTTTTGGGAGTTTTAAATCCACCTGTATTAATATTTTGGATTATTGCTTTTGGTGTATTGAATAATAGCGACTTCATGCTATCGCTTCAGTCTTCATTCTCTATCTTATTTTTATTCTTTCTTGGGGTATATTTAGGAAAATTGCTTACACTTTACGGTTATAGTAAACTAAGTATTATTATTAAAAATAGAATTAGTAACATTTCCCTAATTATCAATAAAGTAACTGGTATATTACTTATTTTCATTGCTCTAATACAGAGCATTAATCTTTATGTTTTATAACCTTTTTACCTCCAAAAAGTTTTTAAGAACTTTAAAAAACTGATATATCCAAAACTAACCCTTCATTAGCTCTTATATTAAAAACAGTATCATCTTCGAAAATTAGATATTGCCCTTTTATGCCAACTAACTTTCCCTCATAAGAAAGTTCTTTTTTAATATTCAAACTTTTTGGTTTTTCTGGGTATTTATGTACTGGAAACTCCAAGCTGGTTTCAGAATTATTTTCTATAAAATAATCTTTTGCCTCCTCTGGAATAAAGGATTTTAAACGCTCCCTCCATTCTACCAAATTTTCATCCGTAATTTCGTTCTTCAGCATGGTTCGCCAATTTGTTTTATCTGCTACGTGGTCTTTCAAAGCCACTTCAGTAATTCCTGCCAAATAACGATTAGGCACCTCAACTATTTCTATAGCCTCATGTGCGCCTTGATCTATCCAACGGGTTGGCACTTGATTCTTTCTAGTTACTCCAACTTTTACATTGCTTGAATTTGCTAGGTATACTATATGGGGTTGTAGTTGTGTTTTCTTTTCAAATTCTAAATCGCGATCTTCAATACCCAAATGCGCCTTACTTAATTCAGGACGCATTATCCAATCTGCTGCTTGAGGTACTTCATAAAAACATTGCTTATCAAAACCTTGTCTATAAATGGGTCTATCTAACCCGCAATTCAAGCATTGATACTTTACAAATTGCATTTTAATACGTTTATTTAGTAGCTGATTTATGTTAATAAAATCGTTTTCAAACACTAAATAATATTGAATTGGACTCGCAAATTCAGTCTCCATTTTTCTTAAAACACCTTGGTAGGTCATATAAAAAAAAGTATTATTTTTAAAATCTTAAAGATAGCATAAATATGCCAATTCCCTTAGTTAATTCCATTGCATCCTGGTTTCTAAAGAAGCGATTTCATCAAATTGAATTGTTTTTAAAATACCCTAATGAAGTACAAGAGGAATTACTTTTGAGCTTACTAAATTTTGCTAAAAACACCGAAATTGGCAAGCAATATGATTTTTCATCCATTAAAAATTATAAAACCTTTGCCGAACGCGTTCCTATTAAAAATTATGATGGTTGGCAAGATACTATTGAGCGTTCTAGAAAAGGAGACAATAATTTGTTTTGGCCAACACCTATTAAGTGGTTTGCTAAGTCTAGCGGTACTACACGAGCAAAAAGTAAATTTATCCCAGTGAGCCAAGAATCTCTAGAAGATTGTCATTATGCAGCTAGTAAGGATTTGCTGTGTATGTACTTAAACAATAACGAAGGCTCACAATTATTTACAGGTAAAAGTTTAAGACTAGGAGGTAGTAAAGAGTTGTATAAAGAAAACGGTACTGTATTTGGCGACTTATCAGCTATTTTAATTGATAACATGCCATTTTGGGCAGAATTTAGCAGTACGCCAAGCAGTAAAGTATCTTTAATGAGCGATTGGGAACATAAAATGCAAGCTATTGTTGATGAAACCATAAACGAAAATGTTACGAGTCTTGCTGGTGTACCTTCATGGATGCTAGTTCTTTTAAACAACGTCTTAGAGACCACCGAAAAACAAAGTTTACTTGATGTATGGCCAAATTTAGAGGTTTATTTTCATGGAGGCGTAAGCTTTGTACCTTATAAAGATCAGTACAAAAAGATATTACCAAATAAGCAGTTTAAGTATTATGAAATCTACAATGCTTCGGAAGGTTTCTTTGCTATTCAAGATCAAAATAATTCTGACGAATTATTGCTAATGCTAGATTATGGAATTTTTTATGAGTTTGTTCCTATGGAGGTATATGCTACTTCAGAAGAAAAAGCCATTCCTTTGAGTGAAGTAAAACTAAATAAAAACTATGCTGTAATTATAACCACCAATGCAGGATTGTGGCGTTATAAAGTTGGTGACACGGTAAGGTTTACGTCCTTAAACCCTTATCGTATTAAAATCTCTGGAAGAACCAAACACCATATCAATGTTTTTGGAGAGGAATTAATAATTGAAAATGCTGAAACTGCATTGAAAAAAGTATGCAAACGCACAAAAGCAGAAATTGTAGATTTTACTGCTGCTCCAATTTTTATGAAAGGAAAGGATAAAGGTGCTCACGAATGGTTAATTGAGTTTAAAACACTTCCAAAGGATATTCATTATTTTAATGAGTTATTTGATAATGCACTAAAATCATTAAACTCTGATTATGAAGCTAAACGATATAATAATATTACATTAAATAAACCCACTATCAATATAGCTAGACCTCAACTCTTTCATGATTGGCTAAAACAAAACAATAAATTAGGAGGACAACATAAAGTACCAAGGTTATCAAATACTAGAGATTATCTTGATGAATTGCTAAAATTAAACACTTAAACTCAAACTAATCTTCAGAAAACACTATAATTCAATAGGTTAACGATTTTAACATACGATTTGTCCAAAAAAATTTCTCAATACTACTTTTCATAATACTTTTAAATTCAATTAACCATTAAACCCCTCAACATTATGAAAATTAATGTTTTTATATTGTTTTTATTTTCTTTTGTTTTTGCTTTCAGTCAGGACACTTCAAGTTTTATTGCTGAAAATGATGTTGATAATAATGAAATAACCGCTTTATCTTCAAATATTGGTGCTAACGGCTATAAATTTAGTTTACTTAACGCTGGTGTAAACTCAAAATTTTCAGAGTTTGGTTCTGGTTTTTTCTTGAATAAACTAATTATGGTCTCTTCCAAAAAAATTGGAGCACTCGCTAAAATAGATCCAAATACAAATGAGGCATATAAAGACCTATTTTGTTTAGATATCAAAGAAGATGGAGATTTATCAAGTCCACTTCTTTTCTCCAGAATTTTAAATACTAATAATAGTGAAGATCAGTTAACATTTACTCCTGATGAAAAAACAGTATACTTCACTAGAAGTAACAAAGAAAATTCATTACAATACAAACTATACAGAGCTGATTTAGAAGAAGATTCTCATGGTAATTGGATTAATCAGGAAGAATTATCTATTAATAAAGCTAATATTTCTATTGAAAACCCTTTTGTTAATCCAAAAGGAGATAAACTCTATTTTTCATCTAACATGAACGATTCTTATGGTGGGTATGATTTATATGTATCCGATATAAATGCTGATGGCTCATTAGGCGCTCCTAAAAACCTGGGACCTAATGTTAATACGCCTTTTGATGAAAAATATCCATCTTTATCTTTAGATGGTGTGTATTTATATTTCTCATCTAAAGGTCATAACAATCTTGGTGGATACGATGTTTTTGTAAGTAGAATTTTAGAAAAAGGTGTTAAAGCCCCAAGAAATATGGGAAACACTTTGAATACATCATTTGATGAAGTTGCTTATTTTCTAGCTGAAAGAAATAAAGGTTACTTATCCTCTAATAGACCCAATGGTAAAGGTAGCTACGACATGTATGTTGCTACTAATGAAGAAGTAAAGCAAAATTTAGAAGGATTTGTTGTGCATTCTGAATCTAAAATACACTTACCAAATACAATAGTTGTATTAAAAGATGAAGATGGCAATGAAGTAGCAAAACAATTAACCGATAATAATGGCGCCTATAACTTTGGTGTTTTACCTTTTGAAGTCTATACTATAAGTACTAAAAAAGACGGGTATATAAATAAAACTTTCGACTTTACAGCTAGCGAAGGTATGCCTACTAGCTATAATAAAACTCTAGAACTAGAAACTACACCTCCTGTAATTGAAAAGGTAGATGATAAGTTAGCTATAGTCATTGAAAACATCTATTTTGATTCAGCAAAATGGAGTTTAAAGGAAGAATCTCATATTTCATTAAACAAAATTGTTGAGGTATTAACGGAACGTCCTGAAATGAGATTATCAATAAACGCACATACCGATAATAAAGGTAGAGAAAACTACAATATGAATCTATCAAATAAACGTGCTGCCTCTGCTGTCAAATTTTTGATAAAAAATGGTATTTCCAAAAACAGGTTAGAGTTTAAAGGTTTTGGCGAAACACAACCTAAAATAGATTGTAAATCGAAATGTACGTCTGATGAATTACAAGAAAATAGGCGTGTTGAATTCATAATTTTAGATTAAAATTTTCTAATAAACATCGATGAATAGATAAAATGCATAAACTTTTAGAGTTTTAACGAGTTATTTGTCGCATCATCTAAAAGTGGTTATATATGTTTGTCGAAAACTTCAAGTAAATATATTTTTGATTCCGAAATCGAGACACAAGTTAAAAACATTATATATTAATTAAACATCCATTTAAAAATATACCACGCTTTTTAAGCGTGGTTTTTTTATTTAAAATTCTATTATCTTTAGTGAAAAAAGAACATGTCTGTTTTTAAAACTACACTATTAATATCTGTATTCTTGCTTGTTGGTACTCAACAAAGCAAGGCACAAGAAGCACAAAACGAATTTTGGAAAAACGTTAGGTATGGTGGAGGATTGGGTTTAAACTTTGGTAATGGTTTTTTTGGAGCTACCATTGCACCAAGTGCTATCTACGAATTTAATAGTCAAGTTGCACTAGGTATTGGATTGAATGCTACATTCAATAATCAAAAAGATGTTTTTAAAACCACCGTTTTGGGAGGAAGTGTAATAGGTCTTTACAATATACTACCAGAAATTCAACTTTCTGGAGAGTTTGAACAACTTAACGTAAGTAGAAGATATGATATCAAAGTTAATGCTGATGATGATAAATATTGGTCTCCTGCTTTATTTCTTGGAGCTGGTTACCGAAGTGGTAACGTTATTGTTGGTGTAAGATATAATGTATTACACGATAGTGAAAAAAGTATTTATATAGACCCTTGGGTACCTTTTATTAGGTTTTTCTTTTAAGAATATTTGTGCTTAAACCAAACTTTCTGCCATTCGCGCTTTAAAATTAAAAACGAAACGTCTTCAGAAAGTTTTAAAACATCATTACCGTCCAAAGCCTTCACTTGATGTTCTGACACATCGATAATGTAGAGTAGATTTAAATATTCTGAAAATTTTTCTTGAATCAATTTATAAACCGTTTCATGTAAAATTAACTTTAAACTAGAAGGCAAAACATCTTCATGAAAATCTAAATCAATATTTGCAAGTAGAAAATCCTTATTTAATTGCTGCACCAACCTTTTATAGAGGTTTGCTTTATTAGCTTCTTCTATTAAGCCTTCAAAATTAAGAGGGAGCTGCATTATACTGTTCTATTCATCAGTTTAGTTCCAAAAACCTTCAATAGGGTTTTCTTTTCTTCCGAAATATCTAACGATTCTAAACCCAAAAAAGCCTTTGCTGTATAAACCTCTATGGCTTGCTTTGTACTATCTGCTGCACCAGAATCCAAAAAGATAGCTTTAGCTTCTTCAACTTTTGCTGATGGGTCTTCAGGATTTGAAGAAAATAATGCTTCTAATTTAGCATTGGTTTCTTGGGTAGAGAATTCTAAAGCCTTCAAATACAAATAGGTTTTTTTATTCTCAATAATATCCCCTCCTACTTGTTTTCCAAAAGTTTTCGGATCACCAAAAGCATCTAAATAATCGTCTTGTAATTGAAACGCAATCCCTAAATTCCTTCCGAATTCATAAATATGATGTTGATCTTCATCTGAAGCATCTGCTACAATAGCTCCCATTTTCATTGCTGCTCCAACTAAGACTGCTGTCTTATATTCAATCATTTTTAAATACTCAGGGATAGTGACGTTGTTTCTCGTTTCAAAATCAACATCATATTGTTGTCCTTCACAAACCTCCAATGCGGTTTTACTAAACAATTCAGCTAAAGCTCTAAAAATTTTAGGTTTATAATTTTCAAATAATTGATACGCCATAATCAACATTGCGTCTCCTGAAAGAATTCCTGTATTAACATCCCATTTTTCATGAACTGTTTGTTGTCCTCGTCTTAATGGAGCATCATCCATAATGTCGTCATGAACTAACGAAAAGTTATGAAACACCTCTATACTTAAAGCGGCATCTAAAGCTTTTTTATAATTTCCATTAAAAATATCTGTAGTCATTAAAGTAAGTACGGGTCTTAAACGCTTACCTCCTAAACTTAAAATATAGTCAATAGGTTCGTATAAATTTTTAGGCTCTTTCTCAATTGAATATGCCTTTAGGTAATCAATAAATTCGTTCTGGTATTTTTCTATAGAAAGCATCAAACAAAAATAAAGTAATTCATCCTATTGGAAAAAGCTATTTTAAAAAGTTAGAATAAGAAAATCCTAAAAAACTCAAAATAATGTCCCTTTAAGTATGAACGAAAACGTTTTAGGGTAAAATTGATGTTAAAAAAACATTAAAACTTAGGAAACTTTTATTGTTTCTAAAGTTTCCTATAGTATATTTGCACTCGATTATGAGAGAAAAGATTTTATTAGGAGCTACTGATTTATTTTTAAACTATGGTTTTAAAAGTGTAACCATGGATGATATTGCCAATAAACTTGGTATGTCTAAAAAAACTATTTATCAGCATTTTGATAATAAAACAAAATTGGTAGAAGCTTCAACTTTAAATTTATTCCATTTTATTTCTGAAGGGATAAATCACATTTGTGCCTTAGAAAAAAACCCTATTGAGGAAATATACAGCATCAAACAGTTTGTAATGAAACACTTAAAAAACGAAAAATCGTCTCCTGAGTATCAATTGCAAAAGTATTATCCTACAATATTTAAAAATTTAAAAGAAAAAAAGTTTTGCGTTATGCAAGATTGCGTAATCGACAATTTAAACAGAGGTGTTGCTCTTGGTTTGTACAGAGCGGATATTCATGTAGATTTTATTTCCAGAATTTATTTTAGTGGTATGATGGTAATAAAAGATGATGAGTTATTCCCAAAGGACAAATTCTCAATGCCAATGCTAATGACAAATTACCTGGAGTATCACTTACGTGGTATTTGTACTCCTAAAGGCCTAGAAATATTAAACAATCACATCAATTCTAATCAATCATAAAATGAAACACAAACTAATTCTATACTTTAGTTTTCTATTCTTATGCGCTCTAAATGCGCAAGAGAAACTAATGCGTTTTTCTTTACAAGAAGCCATAGACTATGCTCTTGAAAACAATAGAAGTGCTAAAAATGCGCAACGCGATGTTGAAGCCGCAAAAAAACAAAAATGGGAAACTACTACTATTGGTCTTCCTCAGGTAAACGCTAGTATTGACTATCAAAATCAAATAAAACAGCAATTTGAAGCCATAGATTTTGACATGGATGGTGTACCAGATTTTGGTGCAAAACACTCAATGATTGCTGGAGCTAATATTTCTCAAATGATTTTCGATGGCTCTTATCTTGTAGGTTTACAATCTGCCAAAGTCTTTTTAGAAATTTCTAAAAATGCAAAAGAAAAAACAGATTTAGAAATAAGAAAAGCCGTTATCAATGCGTATGGCAATGTGCTATTAGCTGAAGAGAGTATAAAAATTTTAGAACGGAATATTGAGGTTTTAAAAAACAATCTACATGAAACCACTAAAATCTATGAAAATGGTTTAGGCGAAGAAGAAAGTGTAGAACAGCTACAAATAACATTATCTGGTGTTGAAAATAATCTAAACAATACTAGTAGACTAAAAGATTTAGCCTATCAGATGTTTAATATTACTATAGGAACAGATATTAATAGCGAAACAAAACTTACGGATTCTTTAGAGTTACTTACCACTCAAAATATCGCTTTAAATGCTTTAGATTCCAGTTTTGATATTGGTAATAACATAGATTATAAAATTGCTCAAAACGATAAAAAATCTAAAGAATTACTAGTTAAACTGGAAAAAAGTAAAGCTTTACCAACACTTAATGCTTCATTAAATGGATCGTATATAGCAAATAGAAATGCATTTGATTTTCTAGATTTTCAAAATCGTTGGATTGGTACAGCTACTTTAAATGCGAGTCTTAACATTCCATTATTTAGTTCAGGTAAAAGAAGTGCGGCAACACAACGTGCTAAAATAAATTTAGAAAAGTCTAAAGAAGAGTTAAACGAAACTACTCAAAAACTTAGATTACAAATAGCTTCTGCTAAAAGTGATTATAAATTTTCTATTGAAGATTACAACAACAAAAAACAAAATTTAAACCTTGCTGAACGTATAGAGAAAAAGAATCAAACAAAGTTTTATGAAGGCATTTCTTCTAGTTTTGATTTAAGACAAGCTCAAACCCAGCTTTACACATCTCAACAAGAATTTCTTCAAGCAATGCTTAATGTTATTAACAAAAAAGCTGAATTAGATACCGTATTAAATACTATCAATAACTAAAAAAATCAATCAAAATGAAATATATATATCCACTAGTATTAGCAGCCCTGATTATAACCTCCTGTGGAGGGGATAAAAACAAATCTGTAGAAGATATAATTGCTTCTAAAGATTTAGCACAAATAAGACAGAAAAAAACAGAGTTAGATGCTCAAGTTCAGGACATTTCTGCACAACTTAAATTACTTGAAAAAGAAATTAAAACTTTAGATCCTCAAGAAAAAATTCCATTAGTTACAACGTTTAAAGCAGAGGAACAACTATTTAACCACTTTGCTGAGCTACAAGGTAATGTGAGTACTAAACAAAACGTAGTAATTACTGCAGAATACGGTGGCGTACTCTCTAAGGTTTATGTTCGTGAAGGACAAAAGGTACGTAAAGGACAAACACTTGCAAAAATTGATGATGGCGGTTTAAGTCAGCAATTAGCTCAAATAAAAATTCAGGCTGATTTAGCAAAAACTACTTTTGAAAGACAAGAACGTTTATGGAATGAAAAAATTGGAAGTGAAATTCAATTTCTACAAGCAAAATCTAATTACGAAGCGCAAAAGGAAATGGTAAATCAATTACAACAACAAGTTGGTAAAACTATTGTTCGTGCACCATTTTCAGGAACTATTGACGATGTAATTACAGAACAAGGTAATGTTGTATCACCGGGACAATCTCAACTATTTAGAATTGTAAACTTAGATGACATGTATATTGAAACTGATGTTCCTGAACGTTATGTTTCAAGTATCAGTCCTGGTAAAGAGGTAAAAGTCAATTTCCCTGTATTAGGAAAAAATGTTGATGCTAAAGTACGTCAAGCTGGTAACTTTATTAATCCTGCGAACCGAACTTTTAAAGTTGAAATTGCGCTTCCTAAAAAGGACATTTCTATAAAACCTAATCTCACTGCTAAACTGAAGATTAATGATTACACTAATGAAAAAGCCATTTTAATTCCGCAAAGTATTATTTCTGAAAATGCTGAAGGCGAACAATATGTGTATACCCTTTCAGATAAATCAGGTGAAAAAGCAAAAGCCAAAAGAGCAATCATCACTACTGGAAAAACACAAGGCGACGATATCGAGGTGCTTTCAGGGATCAGTAATGGCGATGAAATTATTGAAGAAGGTGCGCGAAGCGTAAAAGAAGGGCAAGATGTTAAAATATTAGTTGATAGTCAGTAGTAATTAGTCTTTAGAAATAGTAAAATAATGAAACAGATTAAGTTCAACTTTGAAGATTTGAAAGTATATCAAAAAGCTTTAGACTTTGTTGACGACACCTATAAAATGACTAAAAATTTTCCTAAAATTGAAAATTATGCTTTAAGCTCTCAATTCAAAAGAGCTTCAATTTCCATAGCATTAAATATAGCCGAAGGTGCAGGAGACACTAACGCTCAATTTAATAGGTATTTAAATATCGCATCTGGATCAATAAAAGAATGCGTGGTATGCTCTACGATAGCAAAAAGATTAGATTATTTAGATAAAGATGAGGATTACTCTAATAGAGTGAAACTTGAGGAGTTATCTAAGATGACATCTAGCTTACAAAAATATCTAAAGTCTAACGACTCTAGAACTAACAACTAAAGACTACAGACTCATGACAAAAAATAATAAAAATAAAAAAGTGGATAAGGAGTTTCCTTTATCCTCTTGGGCTATTAATAATAAAACTACCATGTATGTCTTAATCACTTTGATTTTGATACTTGGTACAGGCGCTTACTTTAGTATGCCTAGAGAGAACTTTCCTGAAATTAAAGAAACTAAAATTTATATTAGTTCTGTTTATCCTGGGAATACCGCAGAAGATATTGAAAAACTAATTACTGACCCTATTGAGGACAAACTTAAAACGGTAAGTAATGTTGTAGAAATTACATCAACCTCACAAGAAGACTATTCCATAGTGATTGTTGAATTTGATGAAAGTATTACTGTTGAAGCTGCAAAACAAAAAGTAAAAGATGAAGTAGATTCTGAAACTTCAGGCGAAGATTGGCCAACATTTAATGGTGCTAAAGTAGAACCTAATGTATTCGATTTAAGCATGTCTGAAGAAATTCCAATTCTAAACATTAATATATCTGGAGATTATCCTGTAGACAAGTTAAAAGAATTTGGAGAGTATCTTGAAGACGAAATTGAGAGCCTAGAAGAAATAAAACAAGTAGATATTAGAGGTGCTCAAGAAAAAGAAGTTGAAGTAGCTGTAGACATATACAAAATGATGGCTGCTCAAGTGAGCTTTGATGATATTATAAATACAATTAGTAGAGAAAACATGACGATGTCTGCCGGAAATTTAATTACCAGTGGACAACGTCGTACCATAAGAATTATTGGAGAGATCGAAAACCCAAATGAACTTGAAAATTTTGTGGTAAAGTCTGAAAAAGGCAACCCTATTTATCTGCGTGATGTTGCAAACGTAAGTTTTAAAGATGAAGATAAAACTACCTATGCCCGAGAATTTGGACATCCTGTAGTAATGCTAGATGTAAAAAAACGCGCTGGTAAAAACATGGTAGCTGCAGCTGAACAAATACAGGTAATAGTTGACGATGCCATTGAAAATGTATTTCCTCCAGATTTAGAAATCACCATTGCAAATGATCAATCATCTAAAACTATTGGCCAAGTAGACGATTTGGTAAACAATATTATCTTCGGTATCATACTCGTAGTAACGGTATTAATGTTCTTTTTAGGATTTAAAAACGCATTATTTGTTGGATTTGCTATTCCCATGTCTATGTTCATGTCTTTAATGATTTTGAATATGCTGGGTTATACTATGAATACTATGATTCTTTTCGGATTAATCATGGGACTGGGGATGTTAGTGGATAATGGTATTGTTGTAGTTGAAAATGTATATCGTTTAATGAGTGAAGAAGGCATGAGCCGTATTGAAGCTGCCAAAAAAGGGATTGGAGAGATTGCCTTTCCTATTATAATTTCTACAGCAACTACGGTTGCAGCATTTATTCCACTTGGTCTATGGCCTGGGGTTATGGGACAATTCATGATATATTTCCCAATTACGCTTTCAGTAGTTTTAGGTTCATCACTATTTGTTGCTATCTTTTTTAATTCTGTATTGGTATCTCAATACATGACCACCGAAGATAAAGATATGCCAATTCAAAATATCATAAAAATATCAGCAATTGTTGGTGGTATTGGCTTATTAATAACAATTTTTGGAGGAAGCTATAGAGGATTAGGTACGCTAATGATAGTTGTAGTTATTTTACTTTGGATGTATCGTTTATTCTTGCGTTCATGGGCAAATGGCTTTCAAAATAGAATCTTACCAAAATGGGAACGCTTTTACGAAAAAGTATTACGTGGTGCCCTCAGTGGTAGAAAACCTGGATTTATAGCGATTGGCACAGTCGTATTATTATTTATCGCTTTTATGGGGTTTGGTGCTTCAGTTGGAAGTCAGAGAACCAAAGTAGAATTCTTTCCAGATAATACACCAAACCAAATTATAGTATATATTGAATATCCCGAAGGTACTGATATTGAAAAAACTAACGCTATCACAAAGGATATAGAAGAGCGCGTTTACAAAATAATTAACGAGGAAGCCTACATGAAAGGAGATTTTAATTTCCTTACAGAAAGTGCTGTATCTCAAGTTGGTGAAGGTGCTGGGAATCCTCAAACTGATGGTGGTTCGGCAGCAGAAATGCCGCATAGAGGAAAAATTACGGCTACCATGCGTGAGTATAAATTTAGGGATGGCGCTGATAGCAATGTTTTATTGAAGAAAGTACAGGAAGATTTACAAGGCATCTATCCGGGTGTCGCCATTTCAGTAGAGAAAGATGCTGTTGGACCACCTGCAGGCTACCCTATCAACCTAGAATTAGAAGGGAACGATTATGGAGAATTAATTGCTACAGCAGAAAAAATGCGCGACTTTATCAATACTAAAAATATTCAAGGTATAGATGAATTAAAAATTGATGTAAATAAATCTAAACCATCAATGCAGGTTTTGGTAGATCGTAAAAAAGCGGGAGAGCTTGGTGTTACCGCGGGACAAGTGGGGCAACAATTGCGTAATTCTATTTTCGGTGCGAAGGCTGGTATCTACAAAAAAGATGGGGAGGATTACGACATCTATGTACGTTTTAACGAGGAAAACAGATACAATACCAGTGCCATTTTTAATCAGAAAATTACGTTTAGAGACATGGCAACAGGACAAATTAAAGAAATTCCTGTTTCCACAGTTGCTAAACAAAATAATAATTCTGGATTTAGTGCTATAAAACACAGAGATGTAAAACGTGTAGTAACATTGTATTCTGCATTAGCACCTGGGTTTACTGATGCTAGGGCTATCGTTTCTCAAATTCAGAATGAAATGAAGTCATTTACTGAGAAACCTGACAGTGTAAAAGTAGACTATACAGGACAAATAGAAGAACAAGAAAAACAAATGGCATTTTTAATGAGTGCATTTTTTATTGGTTTAGGCTTAATATTTTTCATTTTAATTTTCCAGTTTAACTCAGTTTCAAAACCAGGTATCATTATGCTGGCTATTTTCCTGAGTTTAATAGGTGTTTTTGGAGGAATAGTGATTACGGGTAGTGCATTTGTAATCATGATGACCATGATGGGAATTATTTCGCTTGCAGGTATCGTTGTAAACAATGGTGTGGTACTACTCGATTATACACAATTACTTATAGATAGAAAAAAGGTGAAATTAGATTTAGACGATGAACACTATTTACAAACAGATGATTTAATTGAGGCTATTGTGAAAGGCGGAAAAGCACGTTTACGCCCTGTACTATTAACAGCCATTACAACTATTTTAGGTTTAATACCATTAGCATGGGGAATTAATATCAACTTCTTTACGTTGTTTAGTGAATTTGATGCCAATATTTATATAGGTGGAGATAATGTAATTTTCTGGGGACCATTAGCGTGGACCGTTATTTATGGATTGTTTGTAGCTACCTTCTTAACGTTAATTGTAGTACCTATCCTTTTCTATTTAGTTACTAAATTTAAAATGTGGCTATATAAAAACCGAACTGCTAAAGTAAGTTTAGTAGATAATCAACAAGAGGTTTTTAATATGGACAAACGAATTGAAAATGCATAAAGATTTTTAATTGTCTGACTAATTCAATTAATAGCAGGAAGGAGCCACAATAAAACATGTGGCTCTTTTCGTTTTTATGTGCCATTGTATACTTGTTTCAGAATCCCATTATATGAAAAGTAAATTCAATCCTCAAATACATGTATAATCATAGAACTTATGTAAATTTGCACCTCAATTATACAAGATAATGTACAGAAGTCATAACTGCGGCGAATTAAGAGCAGCACACATAAATACAGAAGTTACCCTAGCTGGTTGGGTTCAAAAATCAAGAGATAAAGGTTTTATTGTTTGGATAGATTTACGAGACCGTTACGGTATCACGCAGTTAGTTTTTGATGAAGAACGCACAAACAAAGAATTAATAGAGCAAGCGCAGAATTTAGGTCGTGAATTTGTAATTCAAACTAAAGGAACCGTGGTAGAACGTGCTTCTAAAAACCCTAACATACCAACTGGAGATATTGAATTATTGGTTTCTGAACTACACATTTTAAATGAAGCCGAGTTACCACCATTTACTATAGAAGATAAAACTGATGGCGGTGAGGATTTAAGAATGAAATATCGCTATTTAGATATTCGTAGAAATCCAGTAAAAGACAGCTTAATCTTTAGACATAAAGTAACTCAAGAAGTTCGCAATTATTTATCAAATGAAGGGTTCATTGAGGTTGAAACACCTTATTTAATAAAATCAACCCCAGAAGGGGCGCGAGATTTCGTAGTGCCTTCACGAATGAATGAAGGTCAATTTTATGCCTTACCGCAATCACCACAAACCTTTAAACAATTGTTGATGGTAGGTGGTATGGATAAATATTTTCAAATTGTAAAATGCTTTAGAGATGAAGATTTACGTGCCGATAGACAACCTGAGTTTACACAAATAGATTGTGAAATGGCGTTTATTGAGCAAGAAGATATTTTAAATGCTTTTGAAGGCTTAACACGTCACTTACTAAAAGAAATCAATGGTATAGATGTTGAAAAATTCCCAAGAATACTTTACGATGATGCCATGCGTTTATACGGCAACGACAAACCTGATATTCGCTTTGGCATGGAGTTTGGCGAACTTAATACAGTAGCGCAACATAAAGATTTCAATGTATTTAATTCTGCTGAATTAGTAGTTGGAATTGCAGTTCCTGGAGGAAATACATACACTAGAAAAGAAATCGATAAATTAATTGATTGGGTAAAGCGTCCTCAAGTAGGTGCATTAGGGATGGTATATTGCCGTTGTAATGATGATGGCTCATTTAAATCATCAGTAGATAAATTTTACGATCAAGAAGATTTAGCCAAATGGGCAGAGGTAACCGGAGCAAAAGCCGGAGATTTAATCTGTGTATTATCAGGAAACACCAATAAAGTACGTGCGCAATTAAGTGCATTACGTATGGAATTAGCAGAACGTTTAGGCTTACGAAAACCTGACGAATTTGCACCACTTTGGGTTATGGATTTCCCATTATTGGAATGGGACGAAGAAACAGAACGCTACCATGCAATGCATCATCCATTTACAGCACCAAAGCCAGGACAAATAGAATTACTAAAAACTGAACCTGGCGCCGTTAAAGCTAACGCCTATGATTTGGTGTTGAATGGTAACGAAATTGGTGGTGGTTCTATAAGAATTCATGATAAGGAAACACAAGCTTTGATGTTTGATTATCTAGGGTTTACTCCAGAAGAAGCAAAAGCACAATTTGGATTTCTAATGGATGCCTTTCAATACGGCGCACCACCACATGGTGGTTTAGCATTTGGTTTAGATAGACTAGTTGCTATTTTAGGCGGACAAGAAACTATTCGCGATTTTATAGCATTCCCAAAAAACAACTCAGGACGTGATGTCATGATAGATGCACCTGCACCAATAGACGATGAACAATTAGAAGAATTAAGTTTAAAACTAAACTTAAAATCATAACTATAAAATCCCGCAATTGCGGGATTTTTTGTTAATTTTAGTCATGCAAATAAAACGCTTTTTCTCTTTTATTTTTATTTTGTTTTCCTGTTTAGGGTTTTCTCAAAACTTAACTGGCGAGCAATTATTAGAAAAGGCCATTGCCTATCACGACCCAAATAATAATTGGCCTACCTTTAAAGGCAACTTCCATATTACTATGGAAATCCCTGGAAAGCCAAATCGAGATAGTAAAATTGTCATAGATTTACCAAATGAATTCTTTTCAGTAAAATCAAAAGTAAACGATACCATTTCAGAATACATCATTGATAAACATAGTATTACTATAGTTTTTATGGGAGATAAAAACCCTTCAGAAACTATATTAAAAACACAAAGTTTAAGTAAAGAACGTGCAAAACTATATCAAAACTATTACACCTATTTGTACGGCTTACCCATTAAATTAAAAGATCCTGGAACTATAATTCATGAAGTAGTTGAAGCTAAAAAATTTAAAGGAAAAAACTATTTAGTTTTAAAAGCCACTTATGAAAAACAAGTTGGAAAAGATACTTGGTACTTTTATTTTGATCCAAAAACGTATGCCATGGAAATATATCAGTTTTTCCACGCTGAATTAGAAAATGATGGAGAATATATTCTTCTAAGTGAAGAAGAAATAATTAACGGTATAAAAATACCAAAATATAGAGCTTGGTACTTAAATAAAGACCACACGCTCTTAGGAACTGATATTTTAAATCCTTAGCAAAAGATATGGGTTTTAGAAGTATACTTCGTAAATTTTTAATTTGGAAATACAAGCACATTTCTGAACGTCAGTTTATTTATGTACTAAGTATCCTAGTAGGATTTCTTGCAGGTTTAGGGACCGTAACACTAAAAAACTTAACACACGGCATCCGTACATTTTTTATATCTAATGTATTTCAAGACTACCAAAGCTCACTTTATTTTATTTTGCCTATTGTAGGTTTACTTTTAGTGTATATCATAAAACAAACATGGTTAAAAAAACATATAGGGCATGGTATTTCTACTACCCTACATGCCATTTCTAAGTTAAATGGTATAATTCCTAGATACAATATTTATGCAGCACTAATAACCGCTCCTTTAACCGTTGGTTTTGGTGGTTCTGTGGGGTTGCAAGGTCCAGCAGTAAGTGTTGGTTCTGCCCTAGGGTCTAACGCTGCACGGTTGTTTCACATGAATACTAAAACACGATTACTACTCGTATCATGTGCAGCAGCAGGAGCTATGGCATCCATGTTTAAAGCACCAATTGCAGCAATAATTTTTGCTATAGAAATTTTTAGTCTAGACATAGCATTTGCATCATTGGTTCCTTTACTTTTAGCATCTGTTTCAGCAGTAGTTACCTCTTATTTTTTCTTAGGTACCGATGTCTTATTACGTTTTGAACTAACAGATAAATTCCAGATTAACGATATTGGCTTTTATGCAGTTTTAGGAGTAGTTACAGGTTTAATGTCAGTATACTATTCAAAAGTATTCTTCGGTATCACAAACTTTTTTAAAAGATTTAAAAGTCGCGCAAAACGACTTCTCATTGGAGGATTAGCCATCGGGACGATGCTTTATGTTATTCCACCACTTTATGGTGAGGGCTACGGTGTAATGAACAACCTTTTAAGAGGAGACCATATAGCCGCTATAGGTAACACTCCCTTTTCGCTAGATTTAGAAAATGTTTGGATTGTTATTGGTTTACTTATCGGTATCGCAATTTTTAAGGCCATAGCAATGACAACCACTTTTGGTGCTGGTGGTGTAGGTGGGGTATTTATTCCTACTCTAGTTATGGGAAGTGCTTTAGGTAATGCCTTTGCCAAAATAATCAATAATCTAGGGTTAGATTTTCATGTTTCAGAATCTAATTTCACTTTAATAGGAATGACGGGTTTAATGGCAGGTGTTTTACACGCACCACTAACAGCAATTTTCCTCATAGCTGAAATCACTGGAGGCTATGAATTATTTGTACCACTAATGCTGGTAGCTGCCATTTCGTTCTCCATTACAAAATATTACATTTCGCATTCTATATATACTCTGAAATTAGCCGAACGCGGCGAGTTAATAACACATAATAAAGACAAAAATGTCCTAATGATGCTGCAAATTGATAAAGTAATTGAGACTAACTTTATCATTTTAAAACCAGAGATGAAGCTTCGCGAAGTACTAGAAAATGCAGTAGCCAAATCTTCAAGAAACCACTTCCCAGTAGTAAATAAAAATGGAGAATTCTTAGGTGTAATTCGCCTAGACGATATAAGGCAGATGATGTTTAATGTCGATTTATATGATAAAGTAGATGTAGAAAGTTTAATGCATGCAGATGCTGGCATCATCAATTACGAAAAAGACACCATGAATGCCATTATGGAAAAATTTAAAACAAGTGGTGCTTGGAATTTACCCGTTATTAAAAACGGTAAATATTATGGTTATATTTCCAAATCTAAATTGCTAACAGCTTATAGACGACAACTTATTAACGTTACACAATAATTTTAATGAAGTACCTCATCATAATACTAACCTTAGTTTCTGCTGGATTAATTGTAACAGGATTTACAATTGAATCTGAAAACTCACAAAAACTTATTGGCTCTGGTGTCGCATTATTATTTCTAGTAGTGTTTCCAATATTCTCTTATTACCGGTGGAAAGATAGAGACGTAAAAGAATACATGCTAACCAAAGAAAACTTAGATAAAATGCGAGAGAGTCAAAAGGAGAAAAAGCACTAAGGGTGTTGCTGCACATTAACACCAAAAAGATAGTGCTTTACATTAGTGTTCGTTTAAAAAGAATAACACCTCTATTGTTATCTTACATTTTAAGCTTAACCATCTTCCTCTTCTATCCCGTCCAACTATCCAATTTTAAAAAATACACATAAGGGTTTGGTGTGATTATTGTTATATTTAATGCATTAAAACTGCAAATGAAACTAAAAAAGCTTTCTTTACGTACCCGTATTTTTATAGTAATGATAGTGTTGGTACTAATAGCCTCTGTACTTATTGCAGCAGTAGCTATTTATCAATACAACGAAGAAACCACCGATTATCATATCCAACGGTTAGAACGTAAAGAACAAAACATAAAAGCGCACTTAAAAAATGTATTAAACGCTAGAGAAAACACTTGGGAGGTAAAAACTAGAAATATTCCACTCATTTTTAAAGATAAAATAAGTAGTATAGCAGAAATACATAAACTTCAAATAAACCTTTATGATTTAGAAGGTAACTTGCTTATTACTTCCAAAGCCGATTTAAAACCAGATCAGGAAGATAAATGCATCGAAACCAAGATACTCAATGCAATTGCTAATACAGCAGACCATAGATATGTAGATAAAATTACTGAAAACGGATTAACATATCAGTCATCATACATCTTTATTTACGATAAAAAGTTTAAACCCTTAGCCATTTTAAACTTACCATATTTAGAACGTGACGATTTCCTTTCTAAAGAGTTAAACGAATTTCTAGGCAGGCTGGGTATCGCTTATCTATTTGTATTAGTTATTGCAATTGCAATTGCCTTTTTATTATCTAAATACATTACAAAATCACTTAAAACAATTAGTGACAAAATTATAGCCACACGCCTTGAAAAACGAAATGAAAAAATTGTAATTCAAGATTCTAGTCAAGAAATTTCAACTTTAATAGACTCTTATAACAGTATGATAGACGAGCTTGAAGAAAGTGCTGTACAGTTAGCCCGCAGTGAGCGCGAACAAGCATGGAGAGAAATGGCAAAACAAGTAGCACATGAAATTAAAAATCCGTTAACGCCTATGCGATTAACAGTACAAAATTTTCAAAGAAAGTTTGATCCCAAAGATGAAAGCATAAATACAAAAGTAGCAGAATATAGCAAAACACTAATTCAACAAATAGATACTATGAGTTCTATCGCATCTGCTTTTTCAAATTTTGCAAAAATGCCAGCGCAACAAAAAGAAACACTTAATGTCGCAAACATTACAAAACTGGCATTAGATATTTTTAATGAAGATTATATTGTATTTACATCTGATGATGATGAAATAATTGCCAAATTTGATAGAACACAACTTATAAGAGTGGTAACTAATTTGGTTAAAAATGGAATTCAGTCTATACCAAAGGATAAAAAACCTCAAGTTTTAGTAAATGTAGGACAGGATGATAAAAATGTGATTATCTCTGTTGCTGACAACGGATCTGGAATTTCTGAAGATAACAGACATAAAATATTCGAACCAAAATTTACCACAAAAACCAGTGGAATGGGACTTGGTTTAGCTATGGTAAAAAATATTGTAGAAAACTATGATGGTACAATCTCATTCACTACAGAAACCAATAAAGGAACCATTTTTAAGGTAGTATTTCCAAAAGAATCTTGATAAATAATATAAAAATGAGCTATACCAATTTACTAGTATATTCGGAGAACGGCATTACAACAATTACCATCAACCGTCCTAAAAAGTTAAATGCGTTAAATCAAGACACCATACAAGAACTGCATCTAGCATTTAAAGCTGCCGATAATGACAATAATACCAAAGCAATAATCATTACTGGAAGTGGAGAAAAAGCCTTTGTGGCTGGAGCAGACATTAGTGAGTTTGCTGATTTTGATGTAGAAGAAGGTACCCATTTAGCAGCAAACGGACAAAAAATCCTTTTCGATTTTGTTGAAAATTTAAGTACCCCAGTAATTGCAGCCATTAATGGCTTTGCACTTGGTGGTGGTTTGGAATTAGCAATGGCTTGTCATTTTAGAGTAGCAAGCGACAATGCAAAAATGGGATTACCTGAGGTCTCTTTAGGTGTTATTCCTGGATATGGAGGCACACAACGTTTAACCCAATTGGTAGGTAAAGGACGAGCAATGGAAATGATAATGACTGCAGGCATGATAGATGCAAATAAAGCTTTAGGCTATGGTTTGGTAAACCATGTAGTGCCACAAAATGAGCTTTTAGATTTGTGCGATACCATTGCAACAAAAATTACACGTAATTCTTCAACAGCCATTAGTGCTGCAATTAAAGCCGTAAATGCTAATTTTAAAGAAGGACTTAATGGCTACCAAACTGAAATTATCGAATTTGGAAATTGTTTTGGAACCAATGATTTTAAAGAAGGCACCTCTGCCTTTCTAGAAAAGCGAAAGGCAAACTTTTTAGGGAATTGATTCTTTCCAAAAAATCTTTCTAGTTTGTTTTCTGTAGTGTCCTATTTTTTTCTTTGAGAATAGCCAATTGTTTCTCAATAAACGTAATTGCTTTTTCTGTCTGGTAACTTGTTTTAGAAGCTACATGCTTCAGCTCTTCTTTTAGTTTTTCTTTACCAGAGGTAGCAGCTTTGGACAAGTCTCCTTTAACTTCAGAAAAATCCTCTGTTATTTTATCCTTTATGTCTTTACCCTCTTTTTTTAGATTTTCTCTAGTATTGCTTCCTTTATCTGGAGCTAATAATACACCTACAGCTGCACCTACTAAAACACCTCCCAATACCAATACACCTTTATAAATCATAATTTTCTTTTTAAATATTAATCTTGTTTACTTATTAGTGGCTAAAACCACCTATTTGTTACAAACAAATTCAATGCCAAGTATTTACATTATAACATTTAGAGTTTATAATAGAATTTTATTAAATATCATGTTTGTTGATAACCCATATTCATTTTAACAGTTTTAAAAAGAAATAATATTTAATTTTATACAGCTTCTCACGAGCAAAACAACCTATATACCTTATTATAATGAACCCAAAATCTGCCATAAAAGGACGTGGTGCCCAGCTTAACGTCCCTAATCGTTTCTTTGAATTACGCCATGAAATGCGTGATGATTTTCTTGAATTTTGTCAAAAACAAGGAGAAAATCCCGACAAAAATAAAACTAAATATTTAGAGGTTTTTCCAAAAACAATAATAAATAAAGTATCAAGTCCTGACGTTGGAATGCTGTATTCTATGAATCCTTATCAAGGTTGTGAGCACGGTTGTATTTACTGTTATGCTAGAAATACACATGAATTTTGGGGGTATAGTGCAGGATTGGATTTTGAACGCCGAATTTTAGTGAAAAAAGATGCTCCCAAACTATTAGAACAACAACTTAAAAAGAAAAGTTGGAAGGCACATCCTATAGTATTATCTGGAAACACTGACTGTTACCAACCTGCAGAACAAAAATTTAAAATTACAAGGCAGTGTTTAGAAGTATTTTTAAAATACAGACACCCTGTGGCTATTATTACTAAAAACTCTAGAATTTTGGAAGATTTAGATCTACTTACAGATTTAGCAAAATACAACTTGATTGGAGTTAATATATCTATTACTTCATTAATAGAAAATACCAGAAGAATTTTAGAGCCAAGAACCGCTACAAGCAAAAAAAGATTAAATACAGTAAAAGAATTAAGTAATAATGGTATTCCAGTAAATGTTATGATAGCACCGATTATTCCCAGTATTAATAGCCATGAAATTCTTAAAATAGCAAAAGCAGCTTCAGATTTTGGTGCAGTTTCTATTGGACATACCATTGTAAGGCTAAACGGTGCTATTGGAGAAATTTTTACAGATTGGATAAAAAAAACAATGCCCGATAGCGCTGAAAAAGTGTTACATCAAATTGAAAATTGTCATGGTGGCTCATTAAATGACTCCCGTTACGGAACAAGAATGCGTGGAGAAGGAAAAATAGCTGAGCAAATTAATAATTTAGTAAAATTAGCAAGACAACAGTTTTTTAAAAACAAAAAGATGCCGAAACTAAATTGCCATTTGCATGATCAATATAAAGAGGAGCAGTTAAAACTTTTTTAAACTATACCAATATCTAAATCAACATAGTAAAAAAAAAGCGGGCTAAAAAGCCCGCTCTTAAAGTAATTAATTGAGTTAGTGCATTACTTAGAAAAATTTCACAAATGTTTTACCTTCAGTCTTGTAAACAATTTTATATTGACCTTCTTTGTAATTGAACAATTTATATACTTTTTGAATTTTCTTAGTATCAGCAACTGTTTCTGAGTGTATTAACTCATAAGGTGAGTAATAAACAGATCCTTCTTGATAAATCTTTATTTCTAAAGGTTTTTTCTCAAGAGATAACTGAGACACATATAAATATCCATCTTTTACCACTGTTAAAGGTTTAAAAACAGTTTCCGAATTCGATTTATCAAAAGTTACATCATTTGCTTTTACTATAAAAGGTATAGTGGTAACTTCCATATCCTTGTCAAGTTCAAAAAAGTAACTACCATCAGGAAGAGATGTTAGATCGAATCCCTTTTTATAGATTCCACTTTGTTGTATTGCTTCCTTATATAGTATTAGACCTTTCTGATTCTTTATTGTAAAAAGATTTCCCTTTTTTACCTTTCTAAAAGTAAGTGTTGTTTTGTCATCGTCACTTTTAGAAATGTAAAATGATTTGTCGTTAGCGTATCCCATAACCGTAGCTAATAGAGCTACCATTAAAAATACTTTTTTTGAATTGTTAATTACGTTTTTCATGATTTGGATTTATTAACGTTTTACACTCCAAAATTACATCAAAAGCAACTAGTGTAAAACATTGATATTGACCAATTTATATGCAAAATTATCCATTAAATTTATGTTATCTTACAAAAGAGTTAATATGCAATAGTGTTGGGTTAATTACATATATTTTATGGGGTAATGTAGTATAGATATATATTTTTTTAACCCAAATATTTTTTTGAAAAAAATGAAATAATCTTGAAAGTTACTTTTAAGTTAAGAACAAAAAAAAGTGGGCCACCACAGCCCACTTTAACCAACTAAACTAAATAAGACATTAAAATTAATTATTAATGTATTTTATTAATACACTATTTACTTATAGTGCAGTATTTTATGTATTTACTTTTTAATATGTTATAATTACTCAAAATGATATATAACATTTACACTACAAAGATACCTTAGAAGTAAATCTAAAAAAACAACAATTTTGGCTTATTTATATGCTATTTTAACCTTTAAATAAATGTTAATTAAATGTTAAGTTAAAATAACACATGTTTGAGGTAATAAAATATATAATGAATGCATAATAAATGGTAAATTTGCATTAAAATTGCCACAATGATTAACAAAAAGCCTACTTTAGAAAAAGTAACCCCCAGTTTTGGGAGTTCCATTCTAGTAAAACAGCACTTAGAACGTGTTGATAAGAATAATGCTTTCTGGCATTTTCATCCTGAACTGGAGTTAGTATATGTGAACAAGGGACAAGGAAAAACACATATAGGGAACCATTTATCTTATTTCAATAACAGTCAACTTATATTAATAGGTGCAAACCTGCCTCATAATGGTTTTGCTGACAGATTAACTGCTAATGGTTCTGAAACAACAGTGCAGTTTAAATCTAACTGTTTAGGAGATTACTTTGTTAATGTTCCAGAAATGGCTAATGTCTCTGCCTTATTTACTCGCGCAGAAAAAGGAATTCGTTTTGGTATAGAAACTAAAAAGATTGTAGGTCCAAAAATAGATACACTTGCTGAGCTTCAAGGATTAAAACGTATTATTATCTTTTTAGAAATATTAGACTACTTAGCTAAAACTGAAGATTATTCTCTTTTGAATGCCGATGGAATAGCTTTTGAAGCCAATCCCCAGGACAGTGATAAGATTAAAACTATATATAAATATATTAATAAAAACTTTCAAGATCATATTGCACTAGAGGAAATTGCTGATAAGGTAAGTATGACGGTACCTGCATTTTGTCGTTATTTTAAAAAAACCACAGGAAAGACCTTTACCCAAATGGTTAACGAGTACCGAATTGTACATGCCACTAAATTACTTAATGAAAGCCAAATGAGTATAGCAGATATTTGTTACGAGTGTGGATTTAATAACTTCTCACATTTTAACAAACAATTTAACGATATTACAGGCAAAAGTGCATCTCAATACCGAAAAGAAATAAGACATATTATTCAATGATGTCTTTAATTATTTATATTATTTGATAATTACGCGTTTTACACGTTGTGATATCCCAGTGATTAATTCATAAGAAATAGTACCTGCTCCTTCTGCTAGAGTCTCAGCAGAAGTAGTTTTCCCATCAAAAACAATAACCTCATTACCTTCCTTACAATCAATACCTGTAATATTTACCATAATCATATCCATGCAAACAATACCTATAATAGGTGCTTTTTTCCCATTTATGGTAACAAATCCTTTACCATTTCCATAAATCCTACCAATACCATCAGCATGACCTAAAGGTAATGTAGCGGTTTTAGTAAATGGCTCATCACTCTTATATGCACGATTATATCCAACAGATTCTCCCTTTTCAATTTGATGTATCTGAGAAATCACTGTTTTTAAACTAGCAATAGGTTTAAGATGGGCACTTTCTTTCGCAGAATTTCCATAGCCATATAGTCCTATACCGCAACGTATCATATCTAAATGAGCCACAGGATAATTTAAAACACCAGATGTGTTACATATATGTAATATAGGTTTATATCCAATAGCTTTAGAAAGGCTTTCAGCTATAGCTTTAAAATTATTAATCTGACTGAGAGTAAACGTTTTTTCATTCAAATCTTCACTAGCAGCTAAATGAGAAAATAAAGATTTTACCCTAACTGTCTTTGTTTGTTTAAGTTTTGAAACGATGTAATCCACATCATTTTCCCAAAACCCTAGACGGTTTAAACCTGTATTAAACTTTATATGAATTGGGTATTCATGTTGCTTCTCCGCTTCAGCGAAAGCAATAAATTCATGTAAAATTTTAGCGTTGTATAGGTTGGGTTCTAAGCAGTTTTCAAGTATAATATCAAAATTAACTCTAAGTGTATGTAAAACTAATATAGGTTTTGTAACACCTGCTTGCCTCAAAGCCACTCCTTCATTGGCATAGGCTACTGCAAAATAATCAATATCAAGATCTTCTAAATAAATTGCAATTTCATCAGCATCATTGCCATAAGCAAATGCTTTAACTACTGCTAAGAATTTTGTATTGCTTTTTAATTTAGATTTTAAATACTCAAAGTTATGTTTAAGAGCTCTTAAATCTATTTCAAGAATAGTTTCTTGCACTTTAGGCATCAGGATTTCTTTTGTTTAGGAGAAACATCTTCTATATCTTTAACCTTCATAGTCTTAATTTTTTCGCTTATTGTAGCCTTATAATATGCAGCTCTACTTAACGGCTCATACTCATCTACTTCTCCTAACATTACAATATCATCGTTTTTAGATTTTCTGTAGCTATATTGCGCTAAATTACCTGTACGAGTACACACTGCATGTACTTTGGTAACATATTCAGCAGTTGCCATCAAATAGGGCATTGGTCCAAACGGATTTCCCTTAAAATCCATATCTAAACCAGCTACAATTACCCGAATACCTTTATTAGCCAAATCATTACATACACGTACTATTTCGTCATCAAAAAATTGGGCTTCATCAATGCCTACTACATCACAATTATCTGCTAAAATAGGGATGTTAGCTGCTGCAGGTACTGGTGTAGAGCGAATTTGATTCTCGTCGTGAGATACTACCATATCTTCATCGTAACGTATATCAATTGCTGGCTTAAAAATTTCAACCTTCTGTCTTGCAAACTGTGCACGTTTTAAACGGCGGATAAGCTCTTCTGTTTTTCCAGAGAACATGGAACCACAGATAACTTCAATCCATCCAAATTGTTCTTTATGATTTACTGTATTTTCGAGAAACATTTTGTAATTTTAACACTAAAACTAAGCTATCGCACGTTTTGTATAAAGGTGGCGTAAATTTATTAAAATCGAAAGTCTAAATCGCATTAATTTTTTAAAATTATATTAAGATGAAGAAGAAGCTGGAATCTGAGTTAATAAGTGTAGCACATAGAATTCTTAAATTAAAAGGAAAAGAAGATGTGTTAAAGATGCATGAAGAAGCGCGTATACTTTATGAAAAGCTTTCGGTTTTAAAATTTGCACATGAAAATTTTGAGGATGACATCCCAACTATTGGTAATAATTCTTCATTTTTTAATATGTTGGATACTGCTTTTAATAATAAAATAAGTGATAATATTGAAGTTGAGGATAAAATCTATATTAATCTTGATGATGTAGTAGATGATGATATTTCTGAGCCTGTGATGAACAAAATAAAGGATATGGTAGAATTCATGCCCGAAGAACTTCCTCAGAAGGAAGTTGATGAATTTGTAGCATCAGTTGTACCTAAAAAAGAGCATCATAAAAGTGAGTTGGAAGACTTGACTGCTGATTTTAAAGATTTGCCTGTGTTTGAACCTATTTCTAAAGTTCAAAAAACAAATGGACATAAAAAAGTATCTTTAAATGACCGAGTTAAAAGCGGAGGGTTAAATATTGGGTTAAATGATAAAATTGCTTTTATTAAACATTTATTTGATGGTAACACAACAGATTATGATCGTGTAATTTCTCAATTAAACACCACACAATCTCTTGAAGATGCCAATCGTTTTATAGAAACTATTATAAAGCCTGATTATAATAACTGGCTTGGAAAAGAAGAATTTGAAGAACGTTTTAAAGAAATTATTGAAGCTAAGTTTAACTAAATCTTATAGGCTTGCTTAACCATACGCTTTACTATAACTACATGAAATGGTCTAATTAAAGCCATATAAATCTTTCCAAATAAATTATTGTATTTTACTAAAGTAGTAACCTTGATATTATGTTGTTGCTCTTTCGAATTAAAAACACTTACTCTAAAATCTAAGTGTTTATCATCAGCACCGAGTAATATCTCATTATCTTCAACACTAAATACTTTAATAAATCCAATATTTTCCCCAGGTTTATATTGCGGCGTAAAGTCTTTATCCATATCTGTTTTTAAGCCAAATACTTTAACTATTGCATTACGTAAACGCATCAGGAAGGCAACCCATTTAGGCATGGTTCCAAAAATTAAATGCGCTATAGTTTCTAGTGAATCTTTATGATTTGTAATTGAAAACGTATCAGTAAAATCTATTTTAGAAAGTGCTTGTTTAATGCCAAGTGTATCAGGACATTTTTCTGTTTTTACAACCATTGATTTTATATTTAAATCTAAAATTAGGTCAAATATACTAATTTTTTAATGATTAGGTCAATGTTACTAAATTTAATATATTTGATTCATGGGTAATACTAAAGATAAAATTCTGGTAACGGCTTTAGAACTATTTAATACGCAAGGAATGGCTAAAGTTACTTTAAGAACTATTGCCAGTAAAATGGGGATTAGCCAAGGCAATTTAAATTATCATTTTAAGAAACGGGAGGATATAGTTGAGGCTCTTTATTTTCAAATTGTTGAAAGTATAAATCAAGTTATTGCAAGTAGCATGCAATTTGAAAATCATTTGGAAAGTGTTTTTAGTGTTTCTAAAGCTATCATGTTTACTTTTTATAAGTATCAGTTTTTCTTATTAGATTTTGTTTTAATAATGCGAGAGCACAAAAAAATTAAAACACATTACGTAAAGTTAATTCAGCAAAGAGAACTAGAATTTTTAAATATGATTGATGTATTAATTGACAAAAACCTCATCCGAAAGCCTCTTTTCTCAAATGAATACAATAATCTTTTTAAACGTTTTCAGATTTTAAGTGATTTTTGGATGTCTTCAGTAGTAGTAGAAAAAGGTAAAATTACTAAGGCATCGGTTCATCAATACTCAGAAATCATTTATCAATCTATTTTTCCCTATTTAACTTTAAAGGGGCAAAAACTATATAAGTCTGTATCTTTAGCGTAATTTTAATTTAAAACTTAAATGAGTAAACTATTTATAGTACCAACTCCAATAGGGAATTTAAAGGATATGACCTTTAGAGCCGTTGAAGTTTTAAAAGAAGCTGATTTAATTCTAGCTGAAGACACCAGAACTTCAGGGAAGCTTTTAAAGCATTTTGAAATTACAACCCACATGCAATCTCACCATATGCACAATGAGCATAAAACGGTGGAGCAAATTATACAAAAATTAAAATCTGAAACTACGGTTGCACTAATAAGTGATGCTGGAACACCAGCAATTTCAGATCCTGGTTTTTTACTATCTAGAGCTTGTATTGAAAATAATATAGCTATTGAATGTTTACCAGGAGCCACTGCCTTTGTGCCAGCACTAGTAAATTCTGGATTACCAAATGATAAGTTTGTATTTGAAGGGTTTTTACCAGTAAAAAAAGGGCGACAAACCAGATTATTATTGCTTGCTGAAGAAACCAGAACTATAGTTTTTTACGAAAGCCCGCATAAACTTGTTAAAACTCTTGGACATTTTTGTGAGTATTTTGGAGAAAACCGACTAGTTTCTGTATCCAGAGAGTTAACAAAACTCTACGAAGAGACTGTTCGAGGAACAGCCAAAGAAGTATTTGAATATTACACTAATAAACCGCCAAAAGGAGAAATAGTTATTGTTGTAGGTGGAAAAAATAAATAAAATGAACATAGAAGAATTTAAAAACAAACTTATAAATAAACCAACCAAAATTGATTTTTCTGAGACTATGGCTATTATAGACTCTAATTACAATTTTATGCCAACCGCTTTTAAAAACGGAAGTTTAGAAAATGTAACAGGGCAAAATTCTGGCTCTTGTAAACTATTTGCTTTTGCAAAAGCACAAGGTTTAACAAAAGATGAAACACTTGCCTGTTTTGGTCAGTTTTACTTTGAAGATGTGCTAAAAGATCCTGATGGAGACGGGCATCAAAATATTAGAAACTTCATAAAAACAGGTTTTGAAGGTTTGAGTTTTGAAAATAATCCTTTAAAAGAAAAATAAAACGCTTTTAAAATAAAGATGAAAAAACTACTAGATGAGATTAAACAATGCACAATCTGCAAAGAGCATTTAGCTTTAGGCCCTCGTCCTGTAGTATCAGCGCACCCTGAATCTAAAATTGTAATTATTGGGCAGGCTCCAGGAACCAAAGTACATGCTTCTGGTGTACCTTGGGACGATGCTAGTGGTAGACAACTACGAAAATGGCTAAACGTTACAGATGATGAGTTTTATGATGAAAAGAAATTCGCCATAATCCCTATGGGATTTTGTTACCCTGGAAAAGGAAAAACAGGCGATTTACCGCCACGCACAGAATGTGCACCTCAATGGCATAAACCTTTATTTGATGAATTGAAACATGTTGAGCTGGTTATTTTAATTGGGATGTATGCTCAAAAGTATTACTTAGGAAAAGCTGCTAAAAAAACATTAACTGAAACGGTAGATAATTTTCAAGAATATTTACCAAAGTATTTTCCCTTACCACATCCATCACCTAGAAATAGATTTTGGCTCACAAAAAACCCTTGGTTTGAGGTTGAGGTTTTGCTGGAGTTGAGGAGGCGGGTAAAAGATTTAGTTAAATAAATTTTCAACCCCATATCTGTAACAAAAAACCTCCCCATTTCTGAGAAGGCTTTAACCAATAAGGCAAAAAAGGAATGGCTTAATTCTTAATTTCTAAAGTATTCCCCGAAATCCAAGTTTTAAACTCATCGCCATAATACAAATAGGCCGTACTTGCAGGTGCTTTGTATCTACCAGCTATATCTGCTTTTAAATCTAAACGGATAGTTTTGGTTTCGGAGGCATCAAATTCTCTCCAGTAAAACACTAAATAATTATCAAAAATCTCGTAGTAGGCTACTTTGTTTTGTTCTAAAATCTCTTTGAGTTGCCAAGGCTGTGGTGTTGCACCAGAAGGTATACCAATAATAGCAGTTACCATACCCAGCTTTTCTACTTTTTTATTTGAAACATTTACGGTCATACTTACATTATCGCCAACATTATATGATGCCTCCGTAATTACAGTTTCTAATTTTAACGGACATTCTCCTGAAGTATCAGGTAAACTACTATCCCACATTACATTCAGAGCATAAGGAAATGTAGTTTTAGGGTTATTAAATTTTACAGTAAGTGTTTGATTTCCGTCTGTGATATAATCGGTAATATTAGGAATTGTTATTTTTCCATTTTCACTCAAATTCAATTTTTCGTGTAGTATATTCCCTTTTATTACCAGTTCAACAACGTCTTTACTAGTTATTATTTTTTGTTTTTCACGTTTTGTATAAGCTATTAGTGCTTTTAATGCCATAGCGGTAGATTGTGTAGAACCAAATCGGTTATACTCTCGTTTTCCTACAATATGTTTAATACCCTTTGAAATTAATGCATCATTATTCGTGTTATCCCGCATTAAGGCTAATAAGGTAAACGCAACTGTTTCAATGTTTTTAGCATTACCATAAGAACGTGTAATTGTATTGGCTACAGGAAGATCTTGAAAATCGTGTGTTTTAATGTTTTGCTTTATTCTTTTTATTAAAGTTTCAGCATTTTCAATTTGATTTAGATTATAGCTTGCCAATGCTAAAAGTGCCATTTTGTAAGTGTCGTTACTTTTTAAAGCGTCTTTGTAAGCGGTATTATATTCCAAGCGGAAATCCTCATTTATTTTAGATTCGCTCAACGCATAAACAATGTAAGCATTGGCCACATCAATAGGCGAGCTTGCAAAACTATCATACCCTTTTTTGCTTTTTTGGAAACCTCCTTTGCCATCTTTTCTGCTCAATAACCATTTTACGGTTCTATCAATCATATTTTGATCCACACCTGTATACACTTCTTTCATTTCAGTAAATTCTAAAATACCATATGCGGTTAAGGTTTCATGTGGTGGTGTGTGCCCAAACCATTCAAACCCACCTTCCTTGGTTTCAAAACTTATTAAACGCTTATATCCTTTTTTGATAAAACCCATCGCCTTTGCCTCAATCTCTGGATTGCTTTTACCTGCTTCTTTTAAATATTTTAACACCATTATATTTGGGTAAGTTGATGACGACGTTTGTTCAAAACACCCGTAAGGTTGCCTAATAAGGCCTTCAATACCATCCATTACATCTCCAATGACATCAGTATAAATATTAAATTCAGCTTTTAAACTATGTTGTACTACATGGTTAATATCAAAGTTGAAAGACTGTGATTTTGAACCTGAAATAGATAACTCAGTTGGAAAATAAGGGCTTAAAATAGTTACATTTCGTTTCACAATATCTGTTGCTTCATCTGATTTCAAACTTACCTGAATCGTAGCATTCTCTCCCTTCTTTATAGGTATTACACTTATGTTTTTAATTGCAGTATGTTTAGCTTTCAAGACCATTTCAGATTCAAAAGGCTTTAAAAGTTTAAGATGCTCTGGTAATAGTAATTTTAAATTAGCAGTAATAGGGCGATCTGTTTCATTAGTTACCGAAATTGGTAAAACCACAGTATCATTTAACGCCATATAATTTGGTGCTTTAAAATCTATATTCAATAATTTATTTGTAGCATACAGTGTTTCTTTTCTACCTACAAGACCGTCAAATCCAACACCTTCAGCAGTAACTTTAAAAGATGTTATAGCATCAGAATTGTAAAACTCAAATTCAGCTTTTCCATGTTCATCGGTTTGTACCACAGGATTCCAATAAATGGTTTGTCTAAAATCGGTACGTTCTTCTGGCAAGGTTTTACTATCATATTTAGGCACATAAAACAACTTTGATCTATACGTTTTAGGCCCATTATAATCGTAAAAATTTGTTGCCGTATAATTGTTATACTTGGCATTATTTAACTTTTTCTTTCCGTAGTTATAAAAACTATTATTCTTTGTTGTAATGATAATTACACCATTAGCCCCTCTACTTCCATAAACAGCTGTTGCTGCTGCATCTTTAAGAACAGATAGATTTTTGATATTGTTTAGGTCAATATCATTAATATCTTGTACCACCCCATCTACAACAACAAGCGGGTTGCTATTACCACTAAAAGAAGCTGCACCTCTTATAATTACTTTAGAGTTGTTTCCTGGAAGAAAACCTTCTGATATTGTAACACCAGAAACACGACCTTGTAATGTTCTCGCCAAATCACTATCAATAGAAATTTCTTCGCTTACAACTTGTGCTACAGCTCCAGTAACTGAGCTTTTTTTCATAGTACCATAACCAATAACAACTACTTCATCTAAAGCATCTACATCTTCTGTTAAGGCAATATTGGCTGTAACCTCTTGTTTAATTTTAGTTTGCAAAGGTTTATCATTCTTTAAAAAGGCTTTGGATTCTGTTGAGTTGGCTCTAGATGCCGCATTTTTATCATCATACATGGTACCTTTTTTAAATTTATCTTTTATAATTTTTAAGGGTTTTCCATCATCAGTATAGGCTACTAATGTTAAGGTTGCCAGTGCTACCGATTTAAACTGAAACTCTCCTTTATCACTTGTTTTAAATGGTAAAACATTATAACCGTCAGTATTAAATAATAATAGATTTGCTTTTACAGGATTCCCTTTTTTATCTACTACAACCCCAGAATGTAAACCTCTTTTTTCAGGTTTAAAATTGGCATTTTCATAAGTTAAGTTTGGTGTATGTATATAATCTCTCCATCCATGAGTTAACATCAAATAATCTAACGCTTTATATGATTTAGGCTCTTTTGGATTGAAATAGAATGATGGCTTATGGATGCGTCCTTTTAATTCTGAAGATACTAACAGATAAGATAAAATATGGTCTTGCTTGTCATCTGCAAAGGACAGTAATTTGTTATCTGAAATAGCTACGGAAAGATTTGATGGAATGGGAGTTCCCTTAAAATCTGTAGTAGTTATACTTGCTTTTACCTTTTCTCTTGTTTTATAAACTGATTTATCCAATTGAATATCAACCTTAAGTTGTTTATGAGCATTAAGAAACACCAAGCGTTCTGCGACAATGTTGCCATTTATATCTAGTATGCTGAATTTTGAAATACCAATAGGGAAATTTCTAGTATCAATATTGATTACTTTTCTAGAAGAGTTAATTCTTTTGCTAAAAAGTAGTTTTGAAGCATTAGAAACTTTAATTTGTAAACGTATATTTTCAGTTGAAAATAGTTTTAGTTTTGTGTTTAAACTATCGGAAATCACTGAAAACCGTGTGCCGTTTTGATGGATTTTAGGAAGTGTAATTTTTCTTTCTGAAACAAAAGGGGTTTTAATTTTAGCATAAAAGGTATTGTTGTTTTCTGTTGAAATTGTGAACGCACCCATACCATCATGAAAACTATTAAATGTTGAGATAACGTTACCATTGTTGTCCACAATATCTCCAGAAACATCCACAGGTTTTCCAAATTCATTCAAAGCTTTAAAAGCAACTCTATTTTTTGTGTTGGCAATTAGTTTTCCACTTTCGGGGAAGAACTGTAAATCAATATTATCCAAAACCACTGGAACACTTCTGGATATAGACTCAGTAGTGCCATTGTATGGCAATAAAACATTTAAAACAACATCAGTAGTACTCAAATCTTTTGGGAGTTTAAATGTTGGTGTTGCCTTTCCATCATCATTGGTAACTATTGTTTTCGAAATAATTTTTTTACCCTTTGCAGATACTTCAAACGTAATATCTTTATGTTTTAAAGGTTTATTTTTTAAATTTTTAGCTTCAAAATTTGCTGTGACTTCAGAGGATTGTCCATAGCCTTCTTTTTCAAATTTTAAGTTTAATAATACATTAGGTTTTACAATTTTTTGAATATTGATTTTCTTTGTGAAAGTTGCTTCATCTCCAAAATTTCGCATCCAATTTGTATAAGTTTTTAGAGTATAAATACCGCCAACCCAATTCTTATTAACATGAAAATCGCCATAAGCATAACCATCTTCAACAGAAAGTTTAATCGTTTTTAAAGTAGCGCCCTTAGGAGATATTAATTTGGCAATCATAATATCACTTACACCAGAAATTGTGTTATCATTAGCTACGATATAAGATTTAAACCAAATGGTTTCTTCTGGAAAATAAAATGGACGATCGGTTTGGGTATATATCTTTTCAATAGGTACTTTTTCAGTAAAATATGTTCTAAAAGACATCAATACAATTGCAGTTAGAACGAATAGGAATACAGTTGAAATAGAATATATTTTAGTTTTCATGAGATTAAATTTTGAAATTGAGTTTTAAACCTACTTCGCTAATTAAAGGTGCGTTAAAAAAGTTGAGACCTCTAGCTGAGTTAGTGTTGAAAAGATTACTATATGGAGATGCACCTCTAAATTTTGTCCAAGTGATAAGGTTATTAGCATACAACCCAACTTCTAAAGTGCGGAGAAATGTATCACGGGCGTTCTTCTTAAAACTATATGTTACATCTATGGATTTTAAATTTACATAGCTACCATCAACAATAGCATCTTCTGCCACACCTTCAAATCCATAGCGCACAAATCGGTTCTCTGAAATATCATTATTAGGATTATAAAAATCTACAGGAATCGTGTTTGTGTTTCCTTGGGTATTGACGCCGCTGAATATAAAATTACTAATGTTACGGTCATTTGCAGATTGTTGGGAGGTGCCGAAATAGTTTAAAACATTTTGAGTGCCATTCCAAACATCTCCTCCCTTTTGGAAATCAATTAAAAAGTTAAGTGTGAAATTGTGCAATTTAATATGATTATTAAAACCAATATTGAAACGAGGTATAGGATTACCAATAATTTTAGATTCAGAAGCCACGACAGGAAAACCATCATTACCTATTATAATGGTATTATTAATATCTCTTTCATAGACAGAACCTATAATAACACCTGCAGGTTGCCCCTCAATTAGATTTTTGGAAACAGTAGAAAATCCTGCAATAGGAAGGCGGTCGTTTTCTAAAAGTAACTTATTAACTTTTGGACGATATGTTGAGAATGTAAGCTTTGGATAATATTTAAAATTATTAGAAAAATTTACATATGAATTTAAATTGATTTCAAAACCATGATTTTTTACATCTGCTACATTTTTGAGCTGAAATGTATTGTTTTCAAATATTGGAAATATTGTGTTTTTAGTATGCGATCTAAAGTGTGTAATATCAAAATCAAAAGATGCACCCAACGCTCTAAATCCAAAACCAAAGTTTACATCAAAGCTTTGTTTTTCTTCAAGTAATAGTTGGTTATCAATAAACAAATCGTTAATTGCTCTGTAGCTTAAGCTTTCCTCTGGGCGGATATTTAAACTATTATGGCTGAGGTTGCCATACAGCAAAGACGCATCGTTTATATCATAAGCAGTACCCGCAGAAATATAAATATTGTAAAAGTCATAAACATTAATAATATCGTCTATTCTCCATTTTACTTGTAGTGTTGGTAAAAACCATTTATTATTTTGAATGGAGGATAGGTAGGAGTTATTGGTAAGTCCCACGACAAGCATATCATAATCTGATTTGAAAATGATTTTGTTTTGTAAGCGTAATATATTTCTATGTAAGTGTCGTTGATTTAATGAGTTCTCCTGTTCATCATTAAAAGTAAAAGCGTCAAATCCTTCTGCCTGAAATAAGGTGTATTTTAAGTCTTCAAATAAGGCATCTGCTTTTGAAATAAAATCGATTTTAGAGTCATTGATTTTTGTTTTGAAATTGAAATCAACTGAGGCGTTAAAGTTATTTTTATCTACAGTTCTATCACTTAAATACCCGTTTTCAAAACCATTAGTGTTTTTAACAAGACCAAAATGTTGCGCATTTTTAAAATTACTATAGTTTACCTTGGTAAGTATTGAAATAGCCTCAGAGACATATAATGTATTGTTTAAGCTCGTTATAAAATGGGTGTTCTTTTCTGAATTTCGATTGTGTTTTAATAACCACTCAGGGTTATTAAATTGACTTGGGCTAAAACTACGCTGAGAGTCATCCAGTAGCTTATCTCCTTGTGTATTTTCAAAACTAGGTGGCGTTACCCATGTATTTAAAAGTAAATTATTCTGAAACCCGTTAATGTTGGGTTGATTATTGTCTTGGTTACCAAATTTAACAAAGACATTCCATGACACTTTTTTACCATTAGCCCTTTTCTCATAGTTAAATAACACATTGTTGGAAGTACTTCTTTCAACATCGTATAAATCTTTTTGAGATGTATTAGTAACATCAAACTTAAAGGATTCTACATCTGTACTAATATTAAAAAAAGCATTATGAGTTGATTTTATACTCGTATTAAAAATGGTATTTTCATAAGTATTTGCTGGTACACCATTTCCATCGCCTATACCAACTAATTTACCATTAATATCAAAGCTGTAATTATTACCATCAAACTCTAATACATTTAATTGAGGTCCATACGAAAACACATTGCCAGTTTCTGGACCTTGAAACACAAATGCACCGTTATTTGAAAGCCCTTGACTATATCTCGTTTGTAATGCCGGTAGATTGCTGGATTGTACAAACTGAAAACTATTTATTGTTTTTAAACCAACTTCAAAGTAAATATCAGGATCAAAATATGAAAGTTTTACCTTGTCTTTTTGAACATCTATAGTTTTGATACGGTTATATTGAAAGTATGAGTTTCTATTATAGGTTTTATCCGAATCAACAATTGAAGGAATTGAAAAGGCATCTTTTTTTAGATTTTTAACTGCATCTTTATAGGCTTTACTCTTTATATCTTTAACTGGGACTTTTAGTTTAGAAGAGATATCTGAAGTGTCTTTGAACATATTTTCAGTAACAGTAACCTCCTGCGTTTTAAAACCGATATAATTAAATTTAAGAATATCTCCTACCTTACATGAAATACTATAATTACCATCAAAATCTGTGGAAACACCTATTGAAGTGCCTTTAATCGTAATGTTTACCCCAGGAATAGGAATACCTTCACTATCTTCTAAAACTCCAGATACAACTCCCTGTTGTGCAAATACTGCAAAAGGCACCAATAAAAAGAATAGTGTTTTGGTTAGTTGTGTTTTCATATGGTTTGGTGTTTTGATACATCAAACCTAATTCTGAAAATAGTATTACAAAACCAAAAATGAGTGAAGTGTCCTTTTTATTGAGTAAACAACAACCATTAAAAAACCTCTCCATTTCTGAAGAGGTTATAACTTTTAAAATGATGAAAATATCTAATCCTTCTCCAAAAACTTATTTTCTTTCTTTAATTTATTGGCTTCCATAGAATTCCAAATGCCATAAACTAAGAACGATACAATAATAATTTTCCACAAAATTCCTCTAAAGACTAGCTCAGGACTGATAAAATATAGCAATCCGTAATAACTCAATATAACAATTAGAGCTAAGGTTAGAAACAGAATGGGTTTCTTAGATGAAAAATAACCAAAAACCCCTAATAATAATCCAAGAATAATATAAAAGGAAGTATCAAATACACTCTTTGTGTTAAAATAAATCAAGATACCATTTAGTATTTGAAACCCAGCAATGATATATAAGATACGCTGCGCTTTTTCTTGAGATTCTTTGGCATCTCCAATTTTTGATTTATTAGAAATTTGTCTTCCTATAAAAATAGCTTTCTCTTTGTCTGTACCTGATAATGGGAAACCACAATTTTCGCAATCTACTTCTACCTGAGAAATTATTTCATTACAGTTTGGGCACCTTAATTCTTCCATGTATACGTTGGTTTATTCAAAATTGATACTATTCTAATTGTTGAGATTACTGCTTTCGCAGGAATCACACATGCTTTCCCTTCTCCCAACCATGTTTGCCTAAATACTGCTCTCCACTTTCCACCGCACCATCTTCAATACTAGTACCCATAGAGTCATTCCATCTATTTAAATACCCAAATAAAGAAATAACACCCAGCATTTCTACAATTTCGCCTTCATCCCAATACTCATATAAGCGTTTTTTAATAGCTTCATCTACTGCATTTGGTACTTGAGAAGCCGCTAAACTAAAATCTAAAGCAGCACGCTCTGCTTCACTAAAAGCAGCGTGTGTTCTATATTCCCAGATATTATCTAGTTGCTCTTGCTCTGCTCCGTAGCGTTCTGCTGCTCGAATAGCATGGGCTTGACAATATCTACAGCCAGTAGAGTTGCTTGACACCCAAGCAATCATACGTTTTAAGGCAGAAGTTACACGCCCCTCATTAGCCATAACCGCTTTATTTAAATTAATAAATGCCTTACTAATAGCTGGACGATGTTGCATCGTTAAGATTGAATTTGGGCAAAACCCCAACGTTTCATTAAAGAATTTAGCAAGTTCTTGGGTTTCTATATCATGCTCCGGAGATAATGGTGTTACTAAAGGCATATTTTTAGTTTTTAAGTAGTATTTTTGATTCTTACAAGAAACAAAATAATTTAATAATGGCAGTTAAAGTTTCCACAAAATGGTTAGGCAATATGCGATTTGAAAGCACAAATCCATCAGGTCATAATTTATTTATTGATGCAGGCGAAGAAAATGGTGGTAAAAGTGAAGGCTATCGTCCTAAGGCTCTAATGCTTTCTGGATTAGCTGGTTGTTCAGGATTGGATGTTGCAGCTTTAATAAAAAAAATGAAGCTAGATGTTGATGATTTTAATATAGATATTGAAGCTAACCTAACAGAAGTACATCCCAAATATTATGATAAAGTTGCAATGCATTTTCATTTTTATGGTAAAGATTTAAATGAAAAAAAATTACAACGTGCAGTAGATTTATCTATTGAAAAATATTGCGGTGTAATGGAAATGTTTCGTCAGTTTTCAGAACTCAACATTAAGACGTTTTTTCATAATAATTAAGTTTGAGTGAACAACTTTTAAACTTTTAACTCAAACCTTTAGACTAAAACATGCGTTGGACGCTTAAACCAAAGCCAGATTTAGAAAAAGTAAAGCACTTACAGCAGGTACTAAAAGTAGGTGCCACTACTGCTGAACTTTTGGTACAACGCGGCATTGAAACCTATGATGCTGCAAAAGCATTTTTCCGCCCAAGTTTAAGCGATTTGCACGATCCGTATCTTATGAAGGATATGGATAAAGCCATAACGCGTATTGAAAAAGCCATTACCAACAAGGAAAATATACTGGTATACGGAGATTATGATGTAGATGGTACAACTGCAGTGGCATTAATGTCTACGTATTTAAAAACAAAGTACAATTTAGTTTACACCTATGTGCCTAATCGTTACGATGAGGGATATGGTGTCTCTAAAAAAGGGATCAACTTTGCATTAGAAAACGATTTTAGTTTAATTATTGCTTTAGACTGTGGTATTAAAGCTATTGAAAAGATTGAATATGCAAAATCTCTAGGGATAGATTTTATTATTTGCGATCATCATAGACCTGGAGATGAAATCCCTAATGCTGTAGCAGTTTTAGATCCAAAACGAGAGGATTGCAAATACCCATATAAAGAATTATGTGGTTGTGGTGTTGGGTTCAAATTAATCCAAGCATTAGCACAAAAAGATGGTAAGACTATCGAAGATTTGATTCCGTATTTAGATTTAGTAGCAACCGCCATAGGTGCAGATATTGTTCCTATTAATGGCGAAAATAGAATATTGGCGTATTTTGGTTTACATGTTATTAATACAAACCCCAGACCAGGGATTAAGGCTATTTTAGATCAAGTTGAAAAAACAGAATTAACCATTACAGATGTAGTTTTTATAATCGCACCAAGAATTAATGCCGCAGGACGTATGGAACACGGTAATTTTGCTGTGGCACTATTAGCTGAAGAAGATTACGAATTAGCTAAAACCCACGCTGCAAACATAAACAACTACAATTCAGAACGAAGAGCCACCGATAAAACTATTACAGAAGCTGCTCTAGAGCAAATAGAAGCTTTAGATGAACAAGACCGATTAACTACAGTTGTGTATGATGAAACATGGCACAAAGGTGTTATAGGTATTGTGGCTTCTAGACTTACAGAAACCTATTATCGCCCTACATTAGTATTTACTAAAAGTGGAGAGAAATTAGCAGCTTCTGCCCGCTCAGTACGAGGTTTTGATGTGTATAATGCTTTAGAGGCTTGTAAAGAACATATTGAGCAATTTGGCGGACATAAATATGCTGCTGGTTTAACCTTAAAAGAAGAAAACTATCAGGCTTTTAAACAAGCTTTTGAGGACGAAGTTTCCAAGACCATAGATAGAAACTTGTTAATTCCTGAGGTTAAAATTGATGCGCAAATTGATTTAAAAGATATTACTCCAAAATTCTACAGAGTATTAAAACAGTTTGCTCCACATGGCCCCAGTAATATGACACCAGTGTTTATGACTGAAAATTTACGAGATACAGGTTATGGTAAGTGTGTTGGTGCTGATAAAACACATTTAAGATTAACCGCTTCTCAACCCGAAACCAATACCATAGTGTGCATAGGTTTTGGAATGGGAGATAAACACGAATTGATTTCAGACCAAAAACCATTTAAAGCTGTGTACTCCATTGATGAAAATGAATGGCAAGGTAATGTGTCTCTACAATTAAAACTACGAGATCTAAAAGCGTAATTATGGCGAAAACTGATCCATACGCAGCCTTACGTATCAAAGAGTTTAATATTTTTTTAGTGTTACGCTTGTTCTTAGTATTTGGCTGGTCTATGCAATTTATAGTTATTGAATGGCAAGTCTATAGTTTAACAAAGGATCCGCTATCATTAGGAATTATTGGGTTAATGGAAATTATTCCTGCTTTTACTATGGCTTTGTTCGCAGGACACATAGTAGATCAAAAAGAAAAGCGAAATCTATTTGCACTTTGTATAGCTGCTTTTTCATTAATTAGTTTAGGCTTATTTCTGTTAACTTATGAAGATGTAGTTGAAGATTGGTCTACTCAAACTATCTTGTATTGTATTTATGCCTTAGTGTTTTTTGGTGGATTTTTACGTTCCTTTTTTGGCCCCATTATTTTCTCTCTAGTAGCACTTATTGTTCCTAAAAAGATATATCCCAATGCTGCTACTTGGAGTACAAGCACATGGAAAACAGCAGCTGTTTTAGGAGCGCTCTTTGGAGGTTTTTTTATTAGTTGGATAGGGGTTGCAAAAACTTTATGTATTGTTTTCCTTTTAGTTATAATATCATTTTGCTTAGTGTTTTTCATCAAAAAGAAGCCTATTTTAAATAAAAAAATAGGCGAGCCAGTAATGGATAGTTTACAAGTTGGTATTAAGTTTGTATTTCAAAATAAAGCAATTTTAGGAGCACTAACTTTAGATATGATTGCTGTGTTATTTGGAGGTACTGTTGCTATTTTATCTGTTTTTGCTCAAGATATTTTAGAAGTTGGCAGTAAAGGGTTTGGTATTTTAAATGCCTCTATTTCTATGGGAAGTATTGTTACAATGTTCGCCACCACTTATATTCCTATTAGTAAGAATACAGGAAAAAAACTACTTATTGCGGTATTTATTTTTGGAGTGAGCATTATTGGTTTTGGATTATCTAATATTTTTTGGTTAAGTGTACTAATGCTTTTTATTAGTGGTGCTGCTGATGGAATTTCTATGATTATACGTCAAACAATTTTACAGTTAAAAACACCAGATGATATGCGTGGTCGCGTGTCTTCAGTTAACTCTATGTTTGTAGGATCCTCTAATGAATTAGGTGCTTTTGAGAGTGGTTTAGCCGCTAAACTTATAGGACCAGTGGCTGCTGTAGTTTTTGGCGGCTCTATGACATTACTAACAGTTTTTACTATAGGTGTAAAAAATCCTATTTTGAGAGACTTAGATTTAACAGAAGATGTTGCTGCTAGTGATGTTGAATAGATGACAGAGTCATCATATTTTATATTCTTTTAACTCCATACGTTCTCCATCAAACTCAGCATAAGTAAAATACTGAATCCAATCGCCAAGATTAATGTATTTTGAGTTATCGCTAAGACTTATATCTAAAGGTAAATGCCTATGCCCAAATACAAAATAATCGCGATGTTTATCTGCTAACTTTCGTTTGCTATATTGTACAAGCCATTCATTTTCTTCTCCTAAAAACGTAGCATCATCATCTCCTGAAATTAGCTTATTCTTTACTGAAAAGTATTGCGCAATACGCATACCTATATCTGGATGTCCCCACTGGAATATCCATTTAAAAAACGGATTGGTAAACACTTTTTTTAAGCGTTTGTAGCCTTTATCTCCCGGGCCTAAACCATCACCATGACCAATAAAAAATGTTTTATTGTTAAAGGTAAATTCTTTGGGTTTGTGATATACTGGGATATTAAGTTCTTCTTCAAAATAGCCATTCATCCACAGATCGTGATTGCCAACAAAATAGTGAATGGGAATACCCGAGTCTGAAATTTCGGCAAGTTTCCCTAGTGTTCTTGTAAACCCTCGAGGCACTACTGTTTTGTACTCAAACCAAAAGTCGAATAAGTCGCCTAGAAGAAAAATTACCGCGGCATCTTTTTTAATCTCATCTAACCATGCTACGAACTTCTTTTCTCTGGGAAACGAAGCTTCTTTGGTTGGTGCTCCCAAGTGATTGTCTGAAGCAAAATATATTTTTTTTCCTTTTGGGATTTGCATGGTGTAAATATAACAAGTTTGATCTCTATAATAAATGTGCTTTTATATATTTGTGTATACTTATATATTATAAGTGGCAACTTTTACCAATCTATTATATGAGAAACTTCATTTTAGTACTTTTTTATGTCTCTACTGTTTTTATAGCAAACTCACAATCACAAGATTTATTTAATCTAGCTAACGGGACTTTTATTGATTTTAATATTCTTTATAATAATTATGATCCTGAAAACACATGTTACATTTGTACTGAAACAGATGATGTTTATGGTTATTACTCTCTATACAATAACGGAGAAGTTTCTGAGAATTTAGAAGAAATTGAATATATCTTATTAGATAAAAACTTAAACAAATTTGCAAATGGTACATTTAAAAAATTGATAGCACCTCGCAAAGCATCATCTAGATTAAGAGTTTTTAAAAAGCAAGACACCTTAGTAATTTACAATTCTGTGTATTCTACAGCTGTTTTTAGCTCATTTAATTTTCTTGGAGTATATCAAAAATTAGTTTTAAAAGATAATACACTTTTACCTGCTTATTACTATGATAAAAAAGGGAAACGAAAAACAATTAGTTTAGATAGTTTAGCAAAAACATTTACCAAAAGAAGATTAAAAGAGCTTGATAATGAAAATGATTATTCAAAAGAAAAAAAGGATTCTTTAGAATTACACAAAACGTTGTTTTCATATAATGATGAAAAACATAAAGTAGTTTTAAATAAAGGAGGAGAGATAAAGAAAAAGTATATAAAGAATAAATATGATAAATCTCTTTCGTTTGTAGATGATGAAGAAACAAAGTGGGATATACCACTATTAAAAGCTGCTAAAAATGATTACATAGGCCATTATCCGTTATTTCTAGATAAGGAAAAAGATAATATAGGTATGATACGTTATCACACCAAAAAAAATGAAGATTTATCAGATATTTTTATATATGATTTAAAAAATGGAGAACAAAAACGTTCTTTTTCATATAACACAAATAACGATTATAGATATAAAGATTACTTTAATTTAGAAAATGAAAGGTTAACCATTTTATCCTCTGTTATTTCTGGTTATTACTTTTTGGGGTTTAATTTTAACAAGTTTAATATTGAAAACGATGATTCTAGAGAAAGTGAGACTTTTAGATGGGAAGATGCTTCTAAATTTATTGAGATTAAAAGAAATGGATTAGTTGAAAACGGATTACGATTACGATTATTGAATTATTTTTTCCTTAAAAATGGAGATATTGGAATTCTAACGGAAAAATATAAAACAAAACCTAATGGAAAAATAATTACTACAGATTATGTATTCTTTATGTTTGACAAAGATTTTAAGCTCGCTGATGCTTCTATTATAGTGAAAGATAAATCTAAGACTTATTCAAGCAATATAGACTATTTGTTCTCACAGGAAGTTGATGGTGGTTCTATTATATTTTATCGTGATTATAAAAAAGATGCTGTAACTAAAGACAGAAATTGGATACTAGGTATTATAACTTATATAGATGGTAAGTTTGGACACCAAACGCTACCCATAACATCTGAAGATTATAATATTATTCCTTTTTTAGCTAAAGAAGGTTATGTGCTTTTAGCAGAATTTAATGCTAAAGAAGAAAAATACAATAAAATAAGGTTAGAAAAAATTAATTATTAGGGGTAAGTTGAAGTGTAATAATCTGCTATGTTCTTCATTTCTGAAAGCCTTAAATTCCATATAAAATTTAAGAACTGATTATAACTCTCACCTTGTTCTTGCGGATTTAACTTTTCAACATAGCGGTTTAGTGTATATGTTTTTTGCGCATTATGTATCTCCTTAAAATTTAGACCTATATATTTTAACAAATACGCATTATCAGGATAGCTTTCTAATAATATAAGTGTAGAGTATAAACTAGCTCCATATTCTTTTAAATCAAATAGATTTGCCACTTGTTGAAATACTGCTTTATACTGCAATTTTGAAAAGCCTTCGTTAGGTTTAACGATTGTAGAATCGTAGTCTTTAGGCATAAAAGACCTTATTTTGGAAATTCTATTAGTTAATTCAGGGTGAGAGGCTATAGAATCTGCACTAATTTTTTCTTTAAAATGACTATAATTATAGGCACTAAAATCTTCTTTTTTTAACCATTTGGCTTTAAATGGTTGATCTTCTAAATGAAACAAACGATAATATATAGTGGAATCTAAAACAAAACTTGAAGCATCTTCAAATTCTTTTAGTCTAAGAAAAGAATTAGCAAAAGATTGTTTTGGCCATTTAGTATTGTTATACAATACAAACCCTAACGAATCTGCTTCTAATTCTTCTTTTTGATTTTTTTGACTTTGGCTAATCAATAGTTCTTTCATTCTTTTGAAAGCCAAACCACCCTTATTATATTTTGCACTATTAATGTCCTCAAGTGCTTTTTTTGAATCGTTAGACAAATTTATTTTGGCAATATTTATAATAGTATTGAGATTGTGTTTTTTCATATCATGCGCTAATTCATGCATAATAACAGAACGCAACTGATATTGATTTTCTAGGTATTTAAATAACCCCATATTTACCATTACAGTATTGTAACCTATGCTAAATGCATTTGGAGAGGGCGATTTTGATAATAAGAGTGTATAATCTTCTTTTATATCAGGATTATATATTAAAATCGTATCTAATGATTTCTCCAAGAATTCATTAAATTCATTATTGAACAACAAACTTTTATCTGAAAACATTTTTAAGATCTCTGTTTGTCGTTCTTCAAGAAGGCGAATAATCTCTTTTTTAAGTTTCCCAGAGTAGCCTTGAGATATAGTTTTATTATACGCTTCAAATTTAGTTTCGTATGTACTTTTTAATGTTTTAGTTTTATCATAGCTTGTTGTATCTAAAGCTGTGTAGTTTTGGGCATTACTAAACATTGTAAAAACTATTACGAATACATGAAATATTTTAATATGAGTTTTGAGTATCAATTATTTGAAGCTATGCGTATTTTATTTTGGTTATTTATGCGATATAAATATAGTTGTTTTATACGGAAGACAGAAGAACTTTAGGTAAAGCAGAACTTTAGCAGATAATGCGCTAGGGATTGAACGGCTTGTTTGAAATCCCCGACGTAGGAGGGATTGAGTAGTGAAAGCCTGCCTACCGGCAGGCAGGCCCGACCCCCTGTGGGTAGCGCCCAAAAAAACTAATCTTGGTCACTTGCATACCACTCTGCATAACTTGTAGCTGTTTCTCTTAATTTTAAAGAGTGAAGCTTAATGTTTTCTGGTAAGTATGCTTGAATTTTTTTTGCAAAATCTATAATCATCATCTCACTGGTAGGTTGATAATCTACCAATAAAACATTGTGTCCTTCGGCTGCTAAATTTCTACCAAGATCGGCGTGTGGTGTATTTTGATTAAATACAATAGCATGATCAAAAACATCAACAATTTCAGTTTTAACAATCTTTTTTAAATCGCCAAAATCTATAACCATACCGTGTTTTACATGTGAAGTATCTGTAATAGGTTTACCAATAACGGTTACTTCAAGACTATAACTATGGCCATGTATATTTTTACATTTGCCATCGTAACCATGAAGGGCGTGCCCAGCTTCAAAAGAAAATTGTTTGGTAATGCGTATGTTACTCATTTGTAAATTATTGGTTGGCAAATATAATATTTAAGACGTTTTATATCTATAAAATAACCGATTATTAATATTAAAATAAGAGAAAACAAGACTATTAACTTTCAGGAAATTCAGAATACCCTTGTTATGTATTAGAATTGCGCTTTTTATTGTAATAGTAAATCATATAAGCAATAATAACCAGTACTACAAAAGGTATCATTGAACCTAAAAATACACCAATTTCATAACTACTATCTGGCGCTTCTTTTAATTTTTCTTCAATGTTGGTGGTTTGTAATATGTTAAGCAGCATTTTAAATTCTTAAAAGGGATACTGTAAAGTTAGTTGTTTTTAGTGAGCGGTATAAATTGTTTATTGAAATAAATTAATAGTGGTAATGCTCTAGCTATCATCCAAAGTGTTAATGCTATGAAAATACCGTTGAGTTTAAAGCCAAAATAATTTAAAGTGTATAGTATTGGAATAAACACTAAAAAAGTGGCACCTAAAAGTACGTTTCTTAGTGTGCTCATTTTTCCAAGCCCCTTAAAAATACCATCAAAGATAAAGGCTACAGCGCATATAGGCTGCATGATGAGTACTATCCAAAATACACTGTAAAAACGTTCTAAAACCTCAGGTTCTTTTGTAAATAGTAGACCAATAGGTTTATAGATAACACATCCAAAGATGGCTAAAATACTACCTACAATTATTCCTATTTTTATTAGTTTTTTATTGAGGGTTACTAAGTCTTTGTAATTTTTTGCGCCAAATAATTTACCTGACATAATATTGCCTGCTCCTGCATATCCATCGATAATAAATGCGCCAAGAAACCATAGGTTTATAGCAATAGTGTAGGCTGCTATATAGTTTTTACCATACCCCGTTGCAAATCGGGTAGCAAAATATAGTGTAATATTAAGAGCTAGGGTTCTAATAAATAAATTAAGAATCATCAGTAAAAACCTAGTAATTTCTTTATTAAAAGGAAATTTTGGCATTAGTGAAATAGTAGTTTTTTTCAACAAGAAATATGCTGAAAATAACGCCATAAGTATTTGAGCAATTACACTAGCATAAGCAGCGCCTTCAATATTCATCGGTGGGATATATCCTGAAATGCCGTACACTAAAACAAAGTCTAAAATAATATTTGTAGCTGCACCAATAATGGCAATTATCATGGGGTAATAGGTGTTTTGCAATCCTCTAAACGTTCCAAAAACTGCAATGGTAAATAACGTAAAGGGAAACCCAAATACTCTAATTTGGTAGTAAATAATGCTATAATCTAAAATGAGACCTGATGCATTGTATAGTCTGAATATTTGATTTGTAAATGGATAGGTGCCAATAATTATTAAAACACTTAAGGATGTTACAATAAAAATAGCTTGTGCCGGTAGATTTTTCACAGCTTCTAAATTATCTGCGCCCAAATATTGGGAAACAATAGCTGATATAGCACTACGGGTTTGCCCTAAAATCCAAATAAGCATAGATAAAAATGTACCAACGATACCCACTGCAGCCAAAGACTCTACCGGATTTATATTGATATTTCCAACTATCGCAGTGTCCGTAATAGATAATATAGGTTCTGATACTCCTGAGATAAGTGCAGGAACAGCTAATTTATTGATGTATTTTAGGCTTATATTACTCTTCACAAGACTAATTCATAACAGTGAAAGGGGTATTTGCTTTGTTTAGGAAAGTAAATATCGCCTAGTTTTTTATAGCCACGAAGTTCGTAAAACTTTACATTTCTTTTGTTTTGTGAAAAAGTATCTAGCCGTATTGATTGGTATTTGTTTTCTTTTGCATATTGTTCTGCAAATTGTATCAATTCTTGCGCATACCCTTTACCTTGGTGTTTTGGGTGCACAGCTAAACGGTGTATATAAATATTATTTTTATTTGCTGTAAGCCACTCTACTGGAATATACTCTTCATCCATTAAAGTAGAAACAGTAATACAGCCAATAATGTTGTTTTCAATCTCTAAAACATAACATTCACTACGTTTTATATCTTTTCTAAAAGCCTCTGCATTTGGATAAAATTCATTCCATTGAAAAATGTTTTGTTGTATCATGTGAACCGCACATGCTTTTGTGAGATTTAAAATAGTATCTATATCGTTAAGAATACCTTTTCGTATCATTAATTGTTTTACTTTTGCCACAAAATTTTATTGTAAATTTAAGTTTTAACTTTCAAAAAAGATGAAAAATATTTTAGTTCCTGTAGGTTCGTCAAAAAATGCAGTAAGTCATTTACAATATGCTATAGATTTTGCTGAAATTTTTGGAGCAAAGGTGTTTGTTGTTCAGGTTTATAATGTATTTACTAAGGCTGGAACAATGATAAAGGTAGATCAAATCATTGAACGTGAAAGTTTGGGTTTTTTGAATGGTTTGGTAGCCCAAGTTGACAAGAAAAATGTTGATGTTTTTGTAAAAACCTTAAAGGGAGATTTAATAGATACTTTAGAGCTTGCTTGTAAGGCTGCTGATGTGGACTTGGTATTGATTGAGCCTAAAACAACATCTATAAGAGAAGAGGTATATTTAGGAAGAACCTCTGGAAAAATAATTAAGCAAATGGATGTGCCAACATTGATTGTACCTGAAGGTTATAAGTTTTCTGTTCCTTCAAATATTTTGATGGCAATAAAATCTGCAATTATTAGAAAAGATAATGTGTTAAAACCGCTTAAGGAGATACAAGATAAATTTAGTTCTATTGTAGATTTATTATTAGTTAAAACCAAATATCATAAAGAGGTAGATTTTATTGTTAATGATGATTTAAAAAGTATCATTAATAAAACTACTAAAACTGAGAATGCAACTACTTTTCAAGGAGTACTAGAGCATTTTCAATCACATAACCCTAGTATGTTATGTGTTGTAAGACGAAAAAGAGGCTTCTTCGCAAAGAAATGGGAAAAGAATACTATTTTGAAAAAGGATTTTCATAGTAGTATTCCTGTATTGGTGTTGAGTGGGTTGAAATAAAAAACGGGGATGTAGCTCAGTTGGCTAGAGCGCTTGACTGGCAGTCAAGAGGTCGTCGGTTCGAATCCGATCTTCTCCACAAAAAAGCAACATCTTAGGGTGTTGCTTTTTTATTTAAAGTCCTCGTTATAATACGTAGTGGCATCTTTAAGTGCTAGATTAAGTTTTTCTTCTTCGGTTTTTATTCTGTTAGCATCCCAACTTAAATATTCTGACATATCTCTTACAATGCAGTTTTTATAGTATTTGACACTCTTAATATCAAAATATAGTCTGCCTGTACGTCTAACAAAAAAATCGGTTAAACCATTTACCAATTCACAATGCACACTATACCATAGTTCTGCACGTATCAAACGTTCTAAACTATCACTATTTTCAAACTCATTTGATTTTTTAATAATAATATCTGCTTGCTTACCATAAGAACTGCATAAATACCAAGCATAATAATGGTCCTTTACTCCTAGCTTTAATAACTGTTTTTCTAAACTTTGCTGATATGCTCTTACCTCATCTTCAGATTTAAGAGGCGGATTAACCAAAGGCATCGTTTCAGTAGTTGGCTGATTAAGTTTTAATGTGTCATCTTTAAGCTTATATGTTTTAAAAACGGCATCTAATGCACGGTACGCCATTTTTCTATAACCTGTTAGTTTACCTCCTGCCATAGATATTAAACCACTCTTGGAGATGAAAATTTCATCTTTTCGAGATAATTCTGAAGCAGTTTTGTCGTCTTCATGAATAAGAGGTCTTAACCCTGCCCAATTTGATTCAATGTCATTCAATGTTAAGTTAACCGTTTGAAACATATTGTTTACGGCTTGTAAGAGATAATTAGCATCTGCTTTAGTGGCAATTACACGATCTAAACTACCTGAATAATCTGTATCTGTAGTTCCTACATAGGTTACTCTACCTCTTGGTATAGCAAATACCATTCTGCCATCTGATACATCAAAATAAATAGATTGTTTTACGGGTAATTTTTCAAAAGGGAATACCAGATGTATTCCTTTTGTTAGATGTAACCGCTTTTTGGTAATTGAGTTATCTTTCTTTCTAATAGTATCAACCCAAGGGCCCGCAGCAGAAATGTAATTTGTAGCTTTTATTGTAAATAGTGTTTTCGTATTTGCATCTTTACAATTAACACTTTCAATTTTTGCTTGCGTATCATAATTAAATGATGTCATTTCACAATAGTTAACAATAGTAGCTCCTAAATGTGTTGCTTTTTTTAAAATTTCAATTGTTAATCTAGCATCATCGGTTCTGTATTCCGCATAAAGTCCGCCACCAATTACAGTTTGCTTATCTAGTAATGGTTCTTTACTTAAAGTTTCTTCTTTGTTTAGCATTTTTCGTCTGTCTGTACTTTTTACATCAGCTAAAAAATCATAAACTCTTAAGCCTATAGCAGTCATAAGCTTGCCGTATGTACCACCTTCAATTAATGGTAGTAACATTTTTTGTGGAGAAACTAAATGCGGTGCTAAATTGTGTACGATAGCACGTTCTGAACCGGACTCCCTAACCAAGCTTATTTCAAAGTTTTTTAAATAGCGTAAGCCTCCGTGAATGAGTTTGGTAGATTTATTACTAGTACCAGAGGCGAAATCATTTTTTTCAACAAGACATACTTTTAATCCTCTTGCTGTTGCATCTAAGGCGATACCTGCACCAGTTATACCTCCACCAATAATAACCAAATCAAACGTTTCAGTATGTAATTTAGCAATTTGCTTTTCTCTATTTAAAATTGAAAAATTTGAAGCTTTCAAACTTAAGGTGTTACTTTATAAAATCACTTATTATCACAATTACACTTTCTAATGTTTTCGACATTTTTTGATCATACCAAGGGTGTTTCGTATTAAACACATGGTCTGCTCCTTTAATTATTTTCAATTCACTTTTAGGATACCATTGATGTAATTTATGTGCTTCATCTAATAAAACACTAGTATCTGCATCGCCATGAATGATAAGATATGGGGTTTTAAGGTTTGAAACGGCACGTTTTATAGTGAGACGTTCTTCATTTTCAATAAAATCTTCATAAAATTGGTAATAATGAGGCATTTGCTGTTTTGTACGTCCATTTAAAATATATTTTACACCATCTTTCTGCCATTGCTTTAAATCGCCAATAGTAGAGCTTCTTTTACCGTAATCGCAAACTCCAGCTAAACTTATAACATTAGAAATCCGATCATCCTCTTCTGCTTTTATAGTAACTATACCTCCACCTCTACTATGACCAATTAGACTAATATTGTCTAAATCAACCTCAGATTTAAAATCAGAATTATTATAAATCCAATCAATTACTGAAGCCAAGTCATCTAATTCCTTGGTATAATTATTATTTCCAAAAGCCTCTAGGTCGGGAAAATCAATAGGTTGTTCTACTGTGCCACCGTTATGTGAAAAATTAAATTTTATAAAAAAGAAACCGTTATTTGCTAAAGACTTAGCCATCAAATCCCAAGCGCCCCAATCTTTAAAGCCTTTGTAACCATGACAAAAAACAACAATTGGTTTGGGCTTTTCATTTTCTTGGTAGAAAACATCAGTTAAGATAGGTTTTGAATGCTTTCCTTCAACACTACTGTTTTTTATAATATTCATAACTAAACTTCTTTTTCGGTAAAATCAATATCAGGATTACAGATTTCTACAATAAGCGCCTTTAATTCGTTTTCAAATGCTAGAATAGTCTCATTTGTTATTAATGTATCTTTTTTGCCTCTCGTACTTTCTTTTTTTGCAAATTTTAAAAATCCTGAATTTAAATTTTTAAAGGAAATTATACCCGCCTCAATAGGTAACTCTATTTGTTTGGATTTACACATCATATAAGCGTATGTTAACACCTGAAAGCTTTTACTGTACTTCTTATAATCTGTTGTTATGTCCTCCCAATCTACAATTTCTACTTGATTTTGTTGAACACTACCTGTTTTGTAATCAATAATTCTAATAACTCCATTATATTGATCTACACGGTCTACTTTCCCAGTTATTCTAACAGGAAAATCAAGCTCAGGAATTACAATTTCTATGGAATTATTAGCTTCAATTTCAATAATTTTAATCTCATTCCCTGCTTTCAAAGCTTCTATTTCAGTATTTAGAAAGTTTAAAACATAACGCTTAGCTATTTCAAAAATAATTAGATTTTTCCCTTTTGTTATGTCGCCTTCTTTGTATTCATTTTTAAAATGGTAGGTTACTTGTTCTTCAATTTTAGGTTTCAAACTTTTTATAGTATCTACAGTTAGAATCTGTCCAATAAAAGGTTTATAAAAATCTTCAAGGGTATTATGTACAATAGTTCCCAAAGTATTTGAAGCTACAATTTCTTCAACATCATCATACTCCCGTATTTTTAAAATCTTCTGGTAGTAAAAATCGATAGGGTTTCTTATATAATTTGTTAAAGATGAAGGTGAGAATCCTTTTTTTGCAACCTTATAAATATCTTGTAATAAGCTATTTGTTTTTTTTATTTCAACTGTAGTCTTTTCAATTTTAGGTACTCTAGGAATGATAGTTTTATGATTAATAGTGTGTATACCTTCCAATTCTAATTGCGTAATAAAACGACTTTTCTCACCTCCAGTAAGTATATCTGCCTCAGTATTATAGAGAATATAAACGTTTTTTGCCCGTTGTAGTAACCGATAAAAATGATAGGTATATACTGCATCTTTTTCCTTATAAGTAGGAAGGTTGTTTTGCAATTTTACATCAAACGGAATAAATGAATTATTACTCTTTCCTGATGGTAAAACACCTTCGTTTACGGATGAAATAATAACAGTTTCATAATCTAAAACACGAGATTCTAACATACCCATAATCTGCAGACCTTCTAAAGGTTCCCCATGAAAATCAAGTGTTTCATTTTGTAATAATTCTTTATAAACGTTATGTAATGCTGAAATATCTTTGATATGCTTATAATCTGAATTTAAGCGTGTTATTTCATTAAATAAAACATTAAAACGATACAGGTATTCCAAAGACAATCGGTTTGAAGACTTGTTAATATCCAATCTCTTTTTGATGGCTAAGATTAAAGCAGAGCATTTAGACAATATATTATTGATTGAAGCATCCCAGTTTGAAAATAACAAATCAATTGTATCACTATAATTCGGAACTATAGTTTTTAATTTTTCAGTTGAAATATAACTAAGGTTATTATTGTTGATATATAGTATAAGTTTATCTGCTACATCTTTACCGCTAGTATTAAGCAATAATCTTATAAATTGATGAGACAAAACAGATTGTATATCTTTATAATAGAAACTATTTGATTTTGTTTTATGAATACGAAATAATTTTTCAAATAAAGAAGCTAAGGGAATGGATTTTAGTGGAAATCCCATGGTAATATTTAATGCTTCAATATCTGAAGGTAGTGAATTTAACACAGGGATTAGAAGATTTTCATCTCCTAAAACAACTGCTGTGCTTTGCAAATTTTTATTTTCTGCTCTTATATCATGAAGTAATTCCCCAATGTATTTCGCCTGTCCTACATTTTTAGGTACTCCAAAGACAGATATTTTTTTTGGTTTAGAATAATTATCTGTAGGCCATTTAAAAGGATGATTTTTAAAATACACCCAGTTTTTATGTGCTCTAGTAAAAAGTGCTGCATCATGCTTATCACTATCTAAAAACACCTTATCTATATCCCAATAAATTTGTGCTAAATCATTTTGAAGTAATTCTTGAATTATAGTTTCCTCTGCTTTGTTTAAAGCGTTAAAGCCCAAAAAAACTAACTTGTTATTGTTAGTATTTTGAACGAAAGATTCAATATTTTCTACTGCTTCTCTATATATCAAACCTTGGTATCCAATGCCATTGTTTACTAATGAGGTTGTAAAATCTTCATAATAACTGCTAAGTTTATTCCAGAATGACAAGTAGTTTTTAATAAATTCTGTTTGCTTATTTTCAGACGACCAATGATTAATTTCTTGTATTGCACTTAAATAATCAAAGATTTGCTGTTGGGGAATAAGATAGCGGTCTATCTCATTAAAATCTTGTAAGAGCAGTTGTCCCCATTTAGAAAATGATTCAAATGTATCCTGTTTTGATTCATCTGTAAGTTTTTGATATGTAGAATAAAATTCAAAAAGTAAATCTGTGTTTGTAACACTTTTAAGTTGAGACAATTCTTCAACAAATTCTTCAATACTTAAAATTTCTGGAGCAAAAATAGGCTGACTAGTGGTCTTTGATATTTCGTGTTTTAAAAATAATCCAGCTCTTTTACTGGGGAGTACAAAAGTTAACTCTGATAAGTTATAATTACTTTCTTGCAGGTCTGTTAAAACATCAAAAATAAACGAGGTCATAGATGTATAAAAATAAAAAACGCTTCGGGATTACCGAAGCGTTTTTTCAACTTATTATTTTATAAAGTAACTCGCTCTTATTTAGCTAAGTTAATTTCAACACGTCTGTTGTTAGCTCTACCTTTTCTAGTTTTGTTAGTATCGATAGGCTTAGACTCACCGTATCCAAGAGCAGAAAGTCTGAATGCATCTATTCCGTGGCTAGTTAAGTATTCTTTTACAGAATTAGCTCTAGAATCAGATAATCTTTGGTTTAATTTTTCACTACCTACACTATCAGTATGCCCTTCTACAGTAAACTTAGCTGTTGGGTATTCTTTTAGGATAGCTATAATATCAGCTAAAACAGCTTCAGATTGAGCTTTTATACTAGATTTACCAGTATCAAATAAGATAGTTTTAGCGTACTCATTTAAAGTTTTTTGAACTTCTTCTGATACTTCAGGACAACCGTTATTAGCAACAGTTCCCTTTACATCTGGACACTTATCATCCTTATCTAAAACACCGTCACCATCAGTATCAGGCCATGGGCATCCTTTGTTAGCGGCAGGACCTGCTTGCTCAGGACATTTATCATCAGCGTCAGTAACACCATCTCCATCAGCATCTGGACAACCAGCTAAAGCTTTTAAACCAGCGACTGTAGGACAGTTATCATCTTTATCAACAACACCATCTCCATCTCCATCAGGACATCCATTAAATTCAGCTGCACCTGCTTCATTAGGACAGTCATCTTTACTATCTTCAATACCATCTCCATCAGTATCAGGACATCCATTGAATGCTTCTAAACCAGCAACATCTGGACACGCATCATCTTTATCGTAAATACCATCACCATCAGTATCTGTACCTCCAAATCTAATTGAAAGTCCAGCAGTGTGTTGGAAGTGAGTTTGTAAATAATCTTCGAATGCATGCTTATAAGCAGTTTGTACTGTTAAACCAATATTGTCGCTAAACCAAACATTAAAACCTAATGTTCCATTTAGTGTACCAGCTCCAACTTCGTCAATCCATGTGTATCCACCACCGATACCAACATAAGGATCAAAAGTACCCCATCCTAAGACTTCTCCGATACCATATTTAATAGTTCCATCTATACCATAATATGATAAATCATCAACATTATTAGTCTGTTCTGGAAGTAATTTAACTCCGTTTGCATCAGTAGCATCTCCCCATTTATCTATTTTATTTAAAGATCCAGCTATTCCAAAAGAGAAACCATCTCCAACGTACTTAGAAACAGAAACAGTAGATAGGGATGGCAAGATGTTGTAGTGATCACTAGCATTAGCAAATTCATCAAAAATAGTTTCACTAAAGTTCCCTCCATCACCAGATGGATATGCATCAACTGCATTTGTCCCAATAGTAATTTGCCATGGGTTGTTTTTGTCTTGCGCATTTATGTTGCTATAACTTAGTACAAACAACATAGCGAACAATAATCGGCTAAGATTTTTCATATTCAAAAGTTTAATTTTTAAGTGTTAATTGTGAACAAAAGTAAGTTGTTAAATGTTATTAACAAAGACAAATATATAAAAAAAATGCAGATTACCTTTATTCATAGGTATTTCAAAATGATTTTAGATAACATTTTTTGTTAATGGGTATAATAAAGGAAAATAAACTTTAAAACCTTTTTACCAAAATATCATCATTAACGTAAACAAGTATTTTTTCTGCCACCAAATATCCCATATCTTTGATTAAAGCTTCATACTTATCTAATTGATTTTTATGTTTGTGATGTTCTTCTCCTGTTTTATAATCAATGATTGTAATGGTATTATTTTCTTTATCTAAAACCAATCTATCAGGTCTTAATATCTTTCCAGAACTTGAAATTATATCTCGTTCGTTAATCACTAAATATTTTAAACTGTAGTATTTTTTAAGTTTAGGATGCTCTATTATTGTTTTAATAATGTTTTCAAGAGTTTTCTTTTGAATTTCTGTTATTTCTGACGAAATATAAAATTGATTTACAGCTACTTCTACATCATTGTTGGTTTTTATATTTGCCATAATATCATGAACTAGATTCCCTTTTTCAATAGCATTCTCTTGGTGTGTATCCCATAACATTCCTGACTTTGTAACTATTGTAATATTTAGATTTTCTTTAGGATTTGAAATAAAAGTATTCTGCTGATGCACTATTTGCTGTTCTTCAGTTTTAGTGATAACTGTTTTAAAATTACCATAACTATAGAGAGTTTTTGATGGATCCCATAATTTTTTTTGTTTTAAAAAATTTATCAGTAATCCGGAGTATTTCTTGTTTTTTGACTCTTCTTTTAAGTTCTCATCGTTTTTAGATATTATGTAAAGTTGTTCCTCAGCCCTAGTTAGTGCTACATATAATAAGTTAATATTGTCTAATTCTTGTTCTGCTTTGTGCTTCTTATAAATTTCTACACCTTGATTCCCAAAATATTCAAAATCATTATTAAAATTTAGCAATGCATATTCAAAACCATTGTACTGTTTATCATCTAAGGAAAACCATTCTTTAGGTTCTATCTCTTGATATAAATTTAAATCTGCAAAAGGAAAAATAACTATAGGAAACTCCAACCCTTTAGATTTATGAATAGTCATTATCTGCACAGCATTTTGTCCTTCAGAGGAAATAATGGTAAGGGTCTCTTTCTTCTTATCAAAGTATTCTAGAAATGCCGCCATATCTGAACCCTTTTTTTGATAAAAATCAAGCACTATATCTAAGTAATATTGAATATATGCATTTGGGGCTATTGTTAAATTAAAACATCTAGCTATAGATTCAGCTAAATCATATAAAGGCAGTTGTACTAAGCTATTGTAGTTTATGTAGATATGATATTGCTCTAGAGACTCAAACAACATGGTTACTGATAAGTTGATATATGTAGAAAAGAACTTATGCTCATCAACAATCTTTAGTAGTTTTGCTAAATATATTAATACTTCAATTTTTACTTCATTATTTTCTGGTTGCGATAAGAGCTTTAAAATATTGTTTATAAAATTAACCTCTTGACTATTAACTATTAATAAAGTTTCTGATGATAAAATAGGAATATTATTTTCACTGAGATAATTAGCAACGGCAATTCCTTCTTTTTTGTATCGGACTAAGATTGTAATATCTGAAAATTGAAATCCTTTAAAAATACAGGTATTAATAGTGTTTAATAATGCGTTACAGTATTTATCGTTTCTATCATCATCTTTTTCGATATCTAAAAAAGATAATTCAACATAACCATCGTTTTCTATATGAGTGTTTTGGTGCGCTTTTTCATAAAGGTTTACATAGTCTAAATTTTGAAATACAGTTTTTGAAATAAATGAGAACAAGCTATTGTTGAATTCAATAATTTTTTGAGAACTCCTGTAATTAGTATCTAAACAGTTTACTTTCTGTTCTATATAAAATGGCTGTACTGTTTTATTAAACAAATCAATAAATTGTTCTGCTTTCCCTCCTCTCCAACGGTAAATAGCCTGTTTAGCATCTCCTACTAACATAGTGCTTCCACTTTCAGCAGAAAGTGCATTATTGATAAGCGGCATTAAATTTTCCCATTGCTTTATTGAAGTATCCTGAAACTCATCAATAAAATAATGTTTAAACTTCTCGCCAATACGTTCGTAAATAAAAGGAGTAGGTTGATCTTTAATTTCTTCGCTTATAATACTATTGAACTCTGAGATCAACATTTTATTTTGGTCTTCTTTTATCAATGCCAATTCTTTATGAATAACATTTAAAACAGATAGTGGTGTTATATTTTTATAAAATGCTTTTAAAAATTTAAGATGAAATACATTTGCCTTTATTGTTTTGTAAAATAGTTCTATTTCTGGAAGGATTTGATCTATCGTACTAGCTAAAACAGGATCTAAAGTTTTATTATAAATACTTTTTCTTTCCGAAATATTTTCTTCAAGTTTATTATCGTATAAACGATAGAAATCTAGTTTTACAACTTTTTTAAAATGATTAGGGAGTGTACCTCTTAAAAAATCAGAATGCTCTAAACCAGCTTGTTCAATCAAATCTAAAGTACTTTCAGCATTTTTTTTTATAATTATTTCAGCTTCAGAGACTTTTACTTTTAGAACTTGCTTTAACACTCTAAAATCTTCAAGCGTTTTATCTTCAAGTTTCTTAATATAAGGCAAGTCATTTTCACTTAATAACAGTTTTGCTATTTTGTTAAAATCTAATGCAACATCCCAACTTTTATCATCATCAGCTTTTTCAATGGCAAAGTCTACCAAAATATTGGTAAGTTGCACATCCGTTCCTGCTTTATTTATTAGACTATCTACAGCTTCATTTAGTAATACATCTTGGTCTAATTCAACTTCAAAATTTAAGGGCAACTTTAAATCGTAAGCAAAGGTTCTTATAATCCTATGTGTAAAACCATCTATAGTAGAAATATCAAAAGCTGCATAATTATGAATAATAGTATCTAAAACTGTTTTTGATTTTTGGTAAAGTGCTTTTTCTGACAAGTCCAATGTTTGACATAAGTCATTAAACATTTCATTATCTGAAGTTTTTAAAATTGATTCATCTGAAAATACTTTCAATGTATCAATAATACGCCCTTTCATTTCAGCTACAGCTTTATTAGTAAAGGTAATTGCCAAAATACGTTTAAAAAGATCTTGGCTTTTAGTTCCTAAAACTAATTTTAAGTAAGACTTTACAAGAGTATAGGTTTTACCGCTACCTGCTGAAGCATTGTAAATAGTAAAATCACTAGGTGTACTCATACTTAAAATTTGCTTACAAGATAAAAACTCTCAATGAGTTCATAACGATTTATTATTTTTAATTGATACCTTTTATGTCTAACTTTGTTGAAATTAAATAATAATATTTTAAATAAATAATTATGGGTTTTGAATTACCAGAATTGGGCTACGCTTACGATGCGTTAGAACCACATATAGATGCGAGAACAATGGAAATACACCATTCTAAACATCACGCAGGATATACAAGTAAATTAAATGCTGCCATTGAAGGTACTGACTTAGAAGGGAAATCTATTGAAGACATTCTTACTAATTTAGATATGAGCAACGGAGCAGTTAGAAATAATGGAGGAGGATTTTACAATCATTCTTTGTTTTGGAGTGTTATGAATCCTAATGACGGTGGGTATCTTTCGGGAGATCTTAAAGATGCTATTGAAGAAGCTTTTGGATCTAAAGACGGCTTCCTAGATGCATTTTCTAAGGCTGCTGCAACTCAATTTGGATCAGGTTGGGCATGGTTGTGTGTTCAAAAAGGAGGTAAAGTAGAAATTTGCTCTACTGCAAACCAAGATAATCCTTTAATGCCAGGAATTGGCTGTGGCGGAACACCTATTTTAGGTATTGATGTTTGGGAACATGCGTACTATTTAAACTACCAAAACCGTCGTCCAGATTACATTAAAGCATTTTTTAGTGTAATTAACTGGAATGAGGTTGAAAGAAGATACGCTGAAGCAAAATAATTTGTACAAAATCTTAAGTCTAAAGCAAATTCAGAAATGGATTTGCTTTTTTTATGGGCGTTACTCTCCTAAGGTCGGGTCTAGTTATTCTCTATACCTGGCAGCCAGCAGGCAGGTCTTTTGGTTTTGTAATTCCTATACAGGTAATCTACTATATTACAAAAAAGGATTTCTTGTAAGTTCTAGGCATTAAAAAATAAAAAGATGCTGCTTCTATTTCTAGTGTACTAGTTTGCCAAAGTATTTTTAATTTGAAGCTGCTTTACTATTTATAAAATGTAGAATTTAATACTAAAAAAGAGCTTCCCATTTTCATGAGCATGGAAAATGAAAAAGGTGAACTTTTTTAAGTTCACCTTTTTGCCCCAAATCTACCATAAACTTAACCTACTTATGTTATGGTGGTTCAAAGATATACTCCAGCTAGAGCTTACAAAAATATTTTGGCTGAACTGCTTATATATTGGCTTAAAAGAAATACTGTAAATAAATGCGGATGAATGGTATTACTAAACGATATAAAATTTGTAAATGCCTTATAATACAATTCTCTTTTCTTAAGAAAAATGTATAAAAAAAGGCGAACAGTTGTTCACCTTTTTTTGCCCCAAATCTACCATGAACTTAACCTACTTATGTTATGGTAAGACCAATTTATATCTATTTAAGATAATCAGAATATTTATTAGATGAATTGCTCATTTATCAGACAAAACGCATCTTTTACGGTTTAACCGTAAGTAAATTATCGAATTGAATTAATAAGCTCTTTCCTTATTGCCTTCATAAAAATTAATAAATGCTCGGTTTACCACTCTATTACCTCCATCAGTAGGATAATTACCTGTAAAATACCAGTCTCCCAAATTGAGTGGACACGCCTTATGAAGGTTTTCAACAGGTTGAAACAATATTTTTACTTCAGCTTTTATTGAATCATCACTAAGCAACTCAGAAATCTTTAAAGAGACTTCTTCATCTGTAAACGGCGCATAGATTTCTTTTACATAATTCTGAACATTTTTATCTTCAAAATTTTCTTGAGCCTTACACTTATTATATACCTCTTCTACTAGATGATATTGACCTCGATCTTTCAACAAAGCTAATGCAGCTCTAAAGGCTACTAAATCTTCTAATCGAGCCATATCTATACCATAGCAATCAGGATAACGAATTTGTGGTGCAGACGAAACTACTACAATACGTTTTGGCTCTAAACGATCAAGCATTTTAAGGATACTCTTTTTTAGTGTAGTCCCTCGTACAATACTATCATCTATTATTACCAAATTATCATTTGGTTTTATAACACCATAAGTTATATCGTAAACGTGTGCTACTAAATCATCTCGACTACTATCTTCAGTAATAAATGTTCTTAGTTTTACATCTTTAATTGCAATTTTTTCTACACGAATTCTTTCAGAAAGAATCTCGGTAACTTCGTCTGCAGAAATATTACGTCTTCCATTTAAAATGGTTGAAGTTTTTAATTTATTCAATTCAGATTCTGCAGTTTCAATCATACCAAAGAAAGATGTTTCGGCAGTATTTGGTATATATGAGAATACAGAATTCTTTAAATCTCCATCAATAGCTTCCAATACTTTAGGCATTAATAATTTACCTAACATCTTACGCTCTTTGTAAATTTCAGCATCACTTCCTCTTGAGAAATAAATACGTTCAAAAGAACATGCTTTTCTTTCAAGTGGCTCTAATATCTTTTTAATAGAAAAATCTCCCGATTTTTTAGTAATTATGGCATGACCTGGAGGCAACTCGTTTACATCTTCAAACTTTACGTTAAATACAGTTTGAATTACAGGGCGTTCTGAAGCTACAACGATTACTTCATCATCACTGTAATAATAACAAGGTCTTATACCAGCTGGATCTCGTAAAACAAATGAATCTCCATGCCCAATTAATCCTGCCATAGCATAACCTCCATCCCAGTTTTTCGCAGCACGTTTTAATATTTTAGAAACTTTTAGACGTTCTGCAATTAATGGAGAGGCTTGTTGTTTATTGTAACCCTCTTTTTTTAAGTCTTTGTATATTTTACTTACAGCGTCATCTAAAAAATGACCTATTTTTTCCATTACCGTAATAGTATCGGTATACTCTTTAGGATGTTGACCTAGCTCTATTAAATTCTGGAAAAGCTCTTTTACATTAGTCATGTTAAAGTTTCCAGCCATAATTAGGTTACGGTGCATCCAGTTGTTTTGTCTTAAAAAAGGATGTACGCTTTCTACACTGTTTTTTCCAAAAGTACCATAACGTACATGCCCCAAAAACAACTCACCTATATAGGGAATATTTTTCTTCTGAAGTGCTACATCCTCATTATATTCTGGATGGTTTTCAAATTCAGTATTTATACGCTTATTTATCTGATCAAAAATATCCTGAATGGGTTGCTGTGCAATAGAACGCACTCTACTTATGTAACGTTGTCCTGGTTTAACATCCAGCTTAATACTTGCAAAACCAGCTCCATCTTGTCCACGGTTATGCTGTTTTTCCATCATCAGATACATTTTATTTACACCATAAAATGCACTGCCGTATTTTTTTTTGTAAAATTCTAATGGCTTTTTAAGTCTAATGAGTGCAATTCCGCATTCATGTTTTAAAGCATCGCTCATGTTTGTATTTGTTGTTTTATCTCGCTTTCGCGGAACTAATCAATATGTAAAACAAAAACACACTCGTTTAGAGTGTGCATTTTTATGTTAATTGTATTTCAAATTGCGTAAGCTGTTTAAATTGAAGCAAACGCTTTTCAACTTCTTTTCTAGATAAATGTTGCATACGCTCTGTACCAAATTTTTCCACACAAAATGATGCTAGGGTTGAGCCATATATTACTGCATTTTTCATATTCTCGAATGAAATATCTTTTGTTTTTGCCAGATATCCTGCAAATCCTCCTGCAAAAGTATCCCCTGCCCCTGTAGGATCAAAAACTTCTTCTAGTGGTAATGCTGGGGCACAAAACACATTATCATTATTAAATAATAATGCACCATGTTCTCCTTTTTTAATTACCACATATTTTGGTCCCATTTCATGAATTTTTCTAGCGGCAACTACTAATGAGTATTCTCCGGTTAATTGCCTTGCTTCTTCATCATTTATAGTGATAACATCAATACGCTTTATAACATTTAGTAAATCGTCTAGAGCACAATCCATCCAAAAATTCATAGTATCCAGAATGACCAACTTTGGTTTTACAGTCATTTGGTCTAAAACACTAGCTTGTACAAGCGGATGCAAGTTACCTAACATAACTATATCGGCATCTACATAATTTTTTGGAACAACAGGATTAAAATCAGCCAACGTATTAAGCTCAGTAACTAAGGTGTCTCTAGAATTCATATCGTTATGATAACGACCACTCCAGAAAAATGTCTTACCGTCTTTTACTATCTCGATACCTGAGGTATCAAGTTTTTTGTTAGCTAGTAAATCTAAATATTCTTGAGGGAAATCGCCCCCTACAACAGAAACTAAGGTTGCATCAATATCAAAATGAGAAGCAGAAAGACCTATAAAAGTAGCTGCTCCACCTAAAATTTTATCGGTTTTACCAAATGGTGTTTCTATGGCATCAAACGCTACCGTACCAACAATTACTAATTTGCTCATGAAGAGGACCTAATTTTGAATGCAAATATAAGTGTTTTGAAAACTTTTGCCACTAATATTAATTTAATCCTTAGGATTTTTAACTGCTACTGTTTTCTAATTTTTTAAGATCTAAAAATGTAGAATAAGGCCCTTTAACCAATAATAAATTAGAAACAAAGGGCGGGATTTTACCTTCAGGGTTTAAATGTAACTGCTGAGTTACTTTTGTAGTATTACCTTCTGTTTCTAGTAACCAATGCCCCATTAGCGTTTTTATTCTCAATGTATTTTTACTTTTTCCTATTTCAGATGGTAATCCTTCTAGAATTAATTTAATCTTAGTTTCGCTTATTCTTTTTACTGTTAGTAAGGTAACAATATCTCTATTTTTAAGAGGCCATGGCAATTCTTTTTTTACATAAAACACATGTTCATTATCCCCTCTTTTTTTTATGTAATAACTTATTCCCGACTCTATCTTTGAATGATTGTATTCTGGAGCACTTAACAATTCGTTTAAAACGTGTTCTATTGAAGTATATAATATAGTTGTTGCTTTATATTCATCAAAGTTTGAATGAGGTGTATTGCGAACAAAAATTTTTATATTATTGGCATCTTTTTTAAGTTTCCATTGTTCTTGTCCATAATGCAGAAATCCACAGAATAAGAAAATTAATAAAACAAATCTCTTCATAACATTTTTTTTGAACTTTAGTTGCTATAAATGAAATTTCATTACAAGAATTAAAAAAAATTATTTCCTCCCAAAATCTGCAGGTATTTCTCCCCAAGCTTTAGTTTCCCATTTTACAATTACAGTATTGTAGGTATTATTTTTCAGCCAATCTACTGCACGATCTACTAACTCAAAAAGCTCTTTATTCTTGATATTTCGTGTCAATTTTGTATTGCATTTTTTTTTATTTACCCAGCTAATTGCTGTTTTAGAATCGGTATATATAATGCGATTACTACTTTTCTTTTTTAAAAATGCTAAGCCATGTACAATCGCTAAAAACTCGCCGATATTATTGGTTCCCTCTTCAAATGGCCCTTGAATAAAGAGCTGTTTTTTAGTTTTAGTATCAACACCACGGTACTCCATTTTTCCTGGATTTCCTGATGATGCCGCATCAACAGCAATAGAATTATAATTAGGCTTACCTATTTTTTTAAGTTGTGCTTCAGAAAGTTCAGAAGTAAATTTTTTGTCCTTTCCTATATAATCTTTGTAATTACCTTTAAGTGCTTTTTTAGCAGCGTCAAATGTAGAAAAGGATTTATATTGTGCGCCTTTAAAGTTTGTTATTTGAGCTTTACAATCGTCCCAAGATTCAAAAACACCTGTTTTATGGCCTTTCCATACGGTATAGTATTTTTTCTTTTTTTTTGACATCTATTTCATCCCAAACTTAATTAAGAATCTTTTAATTTAACAACTATTTATCCTTAAGAAGAAGTGATTCAATTACCTTCGGGAAATGCTCCATCTCTAATTCATGTATTTTATCAGCTACATCTTCAGCACTATCATTTTTAAAAACCTCACATTTTGCTTGAAAAATAATAGCACCTTCATCATAATTTTCATTTACATAATGAATTGTAATACCTGTTTCAGTCTCATTATTATCAACAACAGCATTATGTACATTCATCCCGTACATGCCTTTCCCTCCGTATTTAGGCAATAAAGCAGGATGTACATTAATAACTTTATTAGGAAACGCATTAAGAATAAACTCAGGGAATTTCCAGAGAAATCCGGCTAAAACAATTAAATCTGGTTTTGATGCTTTTAAAACATTTAATACATCATCAGTTTTAGAAAACGCTATTCTATTGAAAGACAAAGTACTAACTTTAAGTTTTTTGGCACGTTCTAAAACTTTGGCATGAGGATTGTTAGATAATACTTGAATAACAGACGCATTATCGCTGTTGTGAAAAAACTTAATTAGATTTTCAGCATTACTTCCACTACCGGACGCAAAAATTACAATACGTTTCATTTACAGACTATAGTGTTAAAATTGTTCAAACAAAAAAAAGAATAATTATTAACAATTAGTAGGCAATTCACAATTACTTCAACGTAATTTTGTAAATTACAGACACATTTTTTTTGCAAAACTATGTATTACAATAAAGTTTTTTATTTTTGCCAACTAATTAAACCTTTAAAATTAAAAGATTATGTCAGACATTGCATCAAGAGTAAAAGCAATAATCGTAGATAAGTTAGGTGTAGATGAGAATGAAGTTGTTGCAGAAGCAAGCTTCACTAACGATCTAGGAGCGGACTCTTTAGACACTGTAGAATTAATTATGGAATTCGAAAAAGAATTCGATATTCAAATACCAGACGATCAAGCTGAAAATATTGCAACAGTTGGTCAAGCTATTTCTTATATAGAAGAAGCAAAATAAGCAAAACATTTTTATGGAAATAAAGCGCGTTGTAGTTACAGGACTAGGAGCTTTAACACCAATAGGCAATACCAAAGATGAATACTGGGACGGCCTTATTAATGGTAAAAGTGGTGCTGCGCCTATTACATATTATGATACAGAGAAGTTTAAAACAAAATTCGCTTGCGAATTAAAAGACTTCAACGTAACCGATTTTATTCATCGGAAAGAGTCTCGCAAGATGGATAAGTTTGCACAATATGCAATGGTAGCCTCAGATGAAGCTATAGCAGATGCTAAACTTAACATTGATGAACTTAATAAATTGCGTGTAGGTGTAATATGGGGAGCAGGAATTGGTGGACTTGAAACATTTCAGCAAGAAGTATTGAACTTTGCTGAAGGAGATGGTACACCTAGGTTTAACCCGTTCTTTATTCCAAAAATGATAGCAGATATAGCACCTGCTAATATCTCCATAAAGTATGGTTTTATGGGGCCTAATTATACAACGGTTTCTGCATGTGCATCTTCAGCAAATGCATTATTTGATGCTTTAAACATGATACGTTTAGGGCACTGTGATGTAATTGTAACAGGAGGTAGTGAAGCAGCCGTAACTATTGCTGGTATGGGTGGTTTTAATGCAATGCATGCTTTATCTACTAGAAATGAAAGTCCAGAAACAGCATCTCGCCCTTTTGATGGTACAAGAGATGGTTTTGTTCTTGGCGAAGGTGCTGGTGCACTAATTCTAGAAGAATACGAGCATGCCAAAGCAAGAGGCGCAAAAATATATGCTGAAGTAGCTGGAGGTGGATTATCTTCAGATGCACATCATATGACAGCCCCACATCCAGAAGGTGTTGGCGTAGTTGAAGTCATGAAAAATTGTTTAGATAATGCAGGATTAAAACCTGAAGATGTAGATCATATAAACACACATGGTACTTCAACTCCATTAGGCGATGTAGCTGAGTTAAAAGCTATTTCCAAAGTATTTGGAAATCACGCTAAAAACATAAATATTAATTCAACCAAATCTATGACAGGACATCTTTTAGGTGCAGCTGGGGCTATTGAAGCCATTGCCAGTATTCTTTCCATAGAAAATGGCATTGTTCCTCCAACTATAAATCACACTACAGTTGATGAGAACATCGATTCAGAATTAAATTTAACACTTAATAAGGCTCAAAAAAGAGATGTTAAAGTTGCAATGAGTAACACCTTTGGATTTGGCGGACACAACGCTTGTGTGTTATTCAAGAAAATAGATTAAATCCCGAATGACATTCATTCGTAACATACTAAATTCCCGTTCCAAGAGAAGCGGGAATTTTTTTATGCAATTACATAAAATTTTAGGTTATAAACCTAAAAAAATGCAGGTGTTTCAAAAAGCTTTTACTCACCGCTCTATGAATTTAAAAGATGATAATGGAAATCCTTTAAATTACGAGCGACTAGAATTTTTAGGAGATGCTATGCTAAGTGCAGTAATTGCATCACATTTATTTCAAGAAGTACCAAGTGGAGACGAGGGATACCTTACCAAAATGCGTTCTAAAGTGGTAAGCAGAGAGCATTTAAACGAATTAGGTAGAGAACTCAACCTTATTGATTTAGTCGAAAGCAAAATTCCGTCAGGGCAATTTGGAGACAATATACACGGCAATCTTTTTGAAGCTTTGGTTGGTGCTATCTTTTTAGATAAAGGCTATAAACAATGTGAAAAGTTTATATACAAGCGTATAATTTCTCCTCACGTAGATATTGAACAATTAGAAGGTAAAGTAATAAGCTATAAAAGCCTATTGATAGAATGGTGCCAAAAAGAAAAGAAAACCTTCAATTACAATGTTTATGAAGACACAGGCAATGATGATGTAAGACATTTTTCTGTTAAATTATCCATTGGCGATAAAATCGTAGCCAAAGCCAGAGCCACTTCAAAGAAAAAAGCTGAAGAAAAAGCATCAAAACGTGCTTTTTTTGCGTTTCAAAATAAGATGTCTAGGATGATTTAGTTTTATCTTGCCAGAACTACAACGTTTGAGTGTGTTTTTAGCGTTAAGAAATCATAAATCCTTTTACATCTAAGTATTTTAAACACTATATTTACAGCGCTAATAAGTCAGGTTATGGCAGTACACAAACTTATATTAGATAATGTTTTCGAGGATGTGTCTTGCACTTTAATTGCCGTACATTGTGCAATTGAAGATTTTAGGTTAGCCTATCTTTTAAATAAATATTTAGATATTTCTTTAACTAGAAAACCTCAAGATTTAGATTTTGACAAAGGCATCACGAGGTATTCGGTTTTTGAGTATGAAGACACCAAAAAACTAGTAACATGGAATTTGGTATCAAATATTTGTAAAATAGAAACAGACTCTACTATAGAAAAACAATCGTTATTTAATGTGCATCATAAAGTAATTAAAACCTATAATTTAATACCAGAATATGGTAAAGTAAATTACTTTTTAAAAATTGATAACGAGTTTAGTAATAGTAAAGAAAAACAAATAATAAATAACCTCCTTAAGATTCCCCAAATAGCAATGGCTTATAACGTAGATTTAAGTACATTGAAATCTAAGGACAATTTAATTTTTGATTAAATGGGATTAAGAAAAAAAACTAAAATAGTAGCAACATTAGGACCAGCAACCAGTACAAAAGAAGTGCTAAAAGGCATGATGGAAGAAGGTGCTAATGTTTTTAGAATAAACTTTTCACACGCAAACTACGATGATGTAAAAGAGCGTATTACTATGATTCGCGAACTAAACGAAGAGTTTGGTTACAACGTAGCAATTTTGGCCGATTTACAAGGTCCAAAACTACGTGTAGGTGTGATGAAAGAAGAAGTAGAAGTAAAACCTGAAGATGAAATTATTTTTGAAACAGGAGAACGCTTTGAAGGCACAAAAGAACGTGTATACATGACCTATGATAGGTTTCCTCAAGACGCAAAACCAGGAGAACGTATACTTTTAGACGATGGCAAATTAATTTTTGAAGTTGTCTCAACAGATAAGAAAACACAAGTAAAAGCAAAGGTAATTCAAGGAGGCCCTTTAAAATCTAAAAAAGGGGTAAATCTCCCTAACACCAATATCTCACAACCAGCATTAACAGAAAAAGATATTGAAGATGCTATTTTCGCTATTAGCCAAAATGTAGATTGGATAGCGCTTTCCTTTGTACGTCATGCAGAAGATTTAATGCAACTTCGTGATTTAATAAATGAACACTCCGATTATAAGATTCCAATAGTAGCAAAAATTGAAAAACCAGAAGCTGTTGAAAACATAGATAAAATAGTAACACAGTGTGATGGTATTATGGTAGCTCGTGGAGATTTAGGAGTTGAAGTTCCTGCCGAAGAAGTGCCACTTATTCAAAAGCAATTGGTATTACGCGCCAAAAAAGCAAGAATACCTGTAATTATTGCAACACAAATGATGGAAACCATGATTTCCAGTTTAACCCCAACAAGAGCAGAAGTAAACGATGTTGCAAACTCTGTAATGGATGGGGCAGATGCCGTAATGCTATCAGGAGAAACATCCGTTGGCCAATATCCAATTCAGGTTATTAAGCAAATGAGCGATATTTTAAAAAGCGTAGAAGGCTCTCCGTTAATCAAAGTACCAGAAATGCCTCCGCATATCCGTACCAATCGCTACATCACAAAATCTATATGTTACCATGCCGCAACTATGGCTAACGAAATTGATGCAAAAGCCATTTCTACATTAACCAATAGTGGTTATACGGCATTTCAAATTTCAGCTTGGCGTCCATCCTGTCACATTTTAGTATTCACATCAAATAAACGTATTTTAACACGTTTAAGTCTCTTATGGGGTGTTCGCGCTTTCTATTACGATAGATTTGTAAGCACTGATGATACTATTGAAGATGTAAATGCCATCGCTTGTAAAATGGGTTATTTAGATGTTGGCGACATGCTTATTAGTTTAGCTGCAATGCCAATACAAGACAAAGGAATGGTAAACACATTAAGAGTTACTGAAATTGAAACATGTAGCTTTTAAAAACTAATAATTTGGGCGTTACCCTGCGGGTCGCGCTTTCCACTGTATCTTTTATACACCAAATGCTGCTTAAAGCAGCATTTGGTGTATAAAAGGATGCCGTTACAATCGCTAACGCAATACTTGCCAACTTTTAGTTACCCCTTTTCTTTTTGTGTATTTACCTACTAAACCTTTAAAGTAAACCTAAGATTTTACAGTTTTATTCTAAATTTTGATTTGGATTTAAGTATTTTTTAAAAAAATTTAAACCTCAGGCAACCATTTTTAAACCATTTGCGTCTTTATAAATAGAAAGCAAAATGAAATCTTTTTTGAAAGTAATACAACTGCATAAAAATGAAGACGCTTTAATCAAAAAAGCGATAAAGCATAACCGTGAAGCACAACATATACTATTTAATATGCATGCTCCAAAAATGTTAAGCATTTGTAGATACTACATTAAAGATATTCAACAAGCTGAAGAAGCAATGCTTAATGGATTTTTTAAAGTTTTTAAAAATTTAAAAACCTATAAAGGCGAAGGCGCTTTTGAAGGATGGATACGACGTATCATGATACGAGAGTCTATTTCATATTTAAGACAAAAAAAAAGACTTGAATTTATTACAGATGAAGATGTAAGTACTAATGCATACAGTGACACTATTCAAACTGATTTAGAAGTTAACGATATTCAAAAATTAATAGACCATTTACCCGAAGGGTACCGAATGGTATTTGTAATGTATGCCATCGAAGGATACAAACATCAAGAGATATCTGAACTTTTAAACATCAGCGAAGGCACATCAAAATCACAACTATTTAAAGCACGAAAGATGCTTCAAGAACAAATAAAGATATTAAATAAAACAAGCTATGGCTCCAATTAATTTTGAAAACGACTTTAAAGAAAAGCTAGATAAGCGTACTATAGCACCATCTGAAAATGCATGGAACACATTAGCAGAACGTTTAGATACAGAAGAAAAAACAGCTAACAATAAAGGCTTTTGGTGGGTAGGAATTGCTGCAAGCATAGTTGGGATTTTGTTTATAGCAACACAATTTTTCAGTAATGATGTAGAGGTAAATATACCAGAAGTAGTTAATACTGAAGAAACAGTAGAACATCCAGAAAAAACCATAGTTACTAAACCCAATTCAGAAGTAGCAATTGAAAACTCTGATAAGGAAAATAATGATAAAGAAGGTAATAATCCAATTCTAAATAAAACTGAAAAATACCAAGAAGCATCTTCGACACATATAGCACAAGAACAAACAACACAAACTATAAATAAGGAAAGAGATATAGAAGAACACAAAAGTATTGAAGCAGTCTCATTTGAAACTAAAAAAGCACAAGAAGTCGCTGATGTTATTTTCTCACTAAGCGAAAAAGAATCTGGTATTTCCGATGCATCTATTGATTCGCTTTTAAAAGCAGCGCAACGTGATATTCTTTTAAGTAGGATGAAGAACAAAGATCAAATTTCTATTGATGCAGCATTATTACTCCAAGAAGTAGAATTTGAGTTGGATGAATCTTTCAGGGAAAAAGTATTTAAAGCCTTTAAAAGTAGCTATGGTTCTATAAAAACAGCCATTGCGCAACGTAACGATTAGTAAATTCCTTTAGAAAAAGGAATTTACTAAAACAATTAAATCATCAATCACTAAATATTATAATCATCATCAGCTGTTGAAGTTATTTCAACACAAAAAACGAACAGTTATGCAAACAATTACAAAGTATTTTATACTAATTATTTTAAGCTTATGTGTGCAACTCATCACTGCACAAGATAGCATTCCTAAAACAGTAAATAACGCTGAAATACAAAAGCTAAAAGAAACTATAAAAAAGGTTGAAGCCGAAGAAAAAGCACTTCTAAAATCTGAAGTAGAAGCTATTGATGTGCGATTAAAAAATGGGGAAATTACTCAAGAGGAAGCTCAAAATCTTAAAATGGAAATGGCAAAAAAACGAGCTTTAAATATTGAAAATCGTACTGCAATTTTAACTAATAAAATTGCTTTATTAGAACGAAATGAAAAAGGATATGGTACTGATGAAGATGAAGAGGTAGATTATATAAGAATAGGTTCTAATGATGAAGATTTAAGTTGGATTTATATAGGAAAAAAGAAAAACGACAAACCAAAGCATAGAAAATACGATAGACGTACTAAAAGTGATTTTGTTCTAGCTTTTGGCCTTAATAATGCACTTATAGATGGACAAAGTTTTGATGATACGCCCTATAAGATTGGAGGTTCTCGTTTTTTCGAAATGGGTTGGGCATGGAAGTATCGCTTATTTAAAAACTCAAACTTTGTGCGTTTTAAATATGGAGTATCCTTGCACATTAACGGCTTAAAACCTAATGATAATCAGTATTTTGTGAAAAATGGTAATCAAACCATGCTAGAGGAATTTCCAGAAAGCTTAAGAAAATCTAAATTAACAATAACCAACTTAGTTTTTCCCATGCATTTTGAATTTGGATCATCAAAAAAAATTGAAAAAGAAACCTATTTTAGATACTCAACAAAAAGAAAATTTAAAATAGGCGTAGGCGGTTATGCAGGATTTAATATTGGTACACGTCAAAAATTAAAATACGATTTGGATGGAGAACGCATAAAAGACAAACAAAAGCGAGGTCTAAATACAACCGACCTAGTTTATGGACTTAGCACTTATGTAGCTTTTGGAGATACCGCACTATACCTTAAATACGACTTATCTCCTATTTTCAAAAACCAAATCATAGATCAAAACAACATATCTCTAGGCGTACGCTTTGATATGGATTAAGTGCTAGTTAATTAGTTACCAAAAACCACCTAACGGTGGTTTTTTTATTTATCTCATCTAACAAAATCAGACTCTAAAATTCAAACTTCAACTGTACACTTACACTTTTCTTAGCTTTAGGTTTTTCTCTTTTTTCAGTATTTAGATTAGATAAAGAGATACCTAATAACCTAACAGAATTTTTAAGTGTTTCTTGGTACAGTAAATCTTTAGCAGTTTCTAAAATAACACTCTTATCACTTATAAAATAAGGTAAAGTCTTACTTCTAGTTTGCAACGTAAAATCGCTATATTTTATCTTTAATGTTACTGTTTTTCCTGCTACATTACTTTTAGATAGTCTACGAGAAACCTCTTCAGCAATATGCTTTAGTTTTTCTAGCATAAAAACTTCAGAAGATAGATTTTCACTAAAGGTACGTTCTGCAGCTAAACTTTTTCTAGTACGATGTGGTTTTACTTTACTGTTATGAATCCCTCGTACGATATAATAATAGTAAGCACCAGACTTACCAAAATTGTCTTCTAAATATTCTAAAGATTTCTGCTTTAAATCCATACCAGTAAAAATGCCTTTTTGATACATTTTCTCAGCAGTCACTTTTCCAACACCATAAAATTTTCTAATATCTAGTTGTTCCAAAAAATCTAAAACTTCCTCTGGATTTACCGTTTTTTGTCCGTTAGGTTTATTGTAATCACTAGCAACTTTAGCGATAAACTTATTAATGGAAATTCCTGCGGAGGCCGTCAAGCCCACTTCATTAAAAATACGCTCCCGAATTTCTTTGGCGATTAGAGATGCACTGGGAGTTCCCTTTTTATTTTGTGTTACATCAAGGTAGGCCTCGTCTAAAGATAGAGGTTCAACCAAATCAGTATAATCATAAAAAATAGCTCTTATTCTTTTAGAAATTTCAGAATAGCGCTCAAAACGAGGCCTTACAAAAATTAAATCAGGGCATAATTTAGCAGCAAGAGTTCCTGCCATAGCACTCTTAACTCCAAACTTTCTAGCCTCATAACTCGCAGCACTTACAACACCTCGTTTTCCGCCACCACCAACCGCAATAGCTTTACCCTTAAGTTCTGGGTTATCCATCTGTTCTACAGACGCATAAAATGCATCCATATCTACATGAATTATTTTTCGAATTGGTAAATCGGCAGACATACAACAAAATTATGCTAATTTTGAGAAACCAAACTACAAAGCCCAAAATCCTAAGGCAAAGAAAAAATACTGTTTTTGGAATTTAGTGATTGAATTTTGGAATTTTTTAGAATTATGATAGAAATAGAACGAAAATTCTTGGTAACTTCAACAAAATATAGAGATGAAGCAAAAACTAAAACAAGAATAATTCAAGGTTTTTTAAATACAGATAAAGAAAGAACTGTTCGTGTGAGACTAAAAGGAGAAAACGGATTTTTAACAATAAAAGGAAAATCATCTAAAGATGGATTATCTAGATTTGAGTGGGAAAAAGAAATATCTAAAACCGAAGCTGAAGCTTTGCTAAAGCTTTGTGTGCCAACAATTATTGATAAAATACGTTATGAGATTATGCTAGGACAGCATATTTTTGAAGTAGATGAATTCTTTGGAGACAATGAAGGTTTGGTAATTGCCGAAGTAGAATTAACGTCTAAAAATGAAGCCATAAAAAAACCCAATTGGTTAGGAGAAGAAGTTACTGGGCAAATAAAATATTATAATTCGCAATTAAGTAAACAACCCTATAAAACTTGGTCATCATGAAAAAAACCACAATCACTTACGTTATCTTATTTCTAATAATTTTAAGTTGTAAAGATGTAACAAGTACATCAACTACTGAAACAAATGAAACCTCCAATAACGTTGAAGAAATTGTTGAGGATGTAAACGTAGTAGAGACAAAAACTACCGAAATTATTGAAGCCCCAAAAAAGACTGCAAAACAGATAAAAGAGGAACTTACAGCCAAAGGTTACAAGATTTTTTATGATATAGATCCTGTAAAAAAAGACACTTTTTTAATGCAGCAATACTATTTGGCATTTCTAAAAAAGGGGCCTATAAGGGGGCAAAATGAAGAGGAATCCGCAGCTTTACAAAAAGAACACTTGGCACATTTAACTAAAATGTATGAGCTTGGATATGCAGATGTCTCTGGACCTCTAGGAGATAATGGTGATATTCGTGGTGTGACCATTTATAATGTGCCAACTTTAAAAATGGCTGATAGTTTAGCCAATTCAGATCCTATGGTAAAAGCAGGACGTTTAGAAATTGAACTGCATCCTTGGTGGGCTGCTAAAGGGTTTGGGTTACGGTAATTTAATTAGAAATCTCTATATACCGCTTCGTCTCATTTCCAAATTCATCTAGGACTGTAATAACGTGTTTCCCTGCTTTTGGTTGTATCCCTAATTCATGAATATCTGTAGTACTCCCTATAAATGTCTCGTCAACATACCAAAACACTGTGCTTTCAGGTTTAGAATGTGCTATTTTTAGAATTAAATCGTTCGTCTCTCCATCAAAATCTTTGGGTAAAAAAATGGTATTATTAGCTTTAGGATAAATAAATTCAATTGAAATAGATGCGTCTCTTAAACAATCCTCTCGAAATTTTGGCAAGGATTTGTAAAACGGATTTTTTGTTTTGTAATAATATGCCATAAGTGGAGGTAATACAAACCACGATTTATGAACCATATTAGAGATATCTTCACAAGACGAATTTACTTGATAGGTTTCGCTACGATCCAAATGAATTAATTGATGAAACGGACAAGGTTTTGTTTTTAATCCGCTTATTTGAATGTACTTGTCTTCTACAACATCGCAATCTGGAGAAGCACGATAGCCACTTAATTTACAAATGGAAACCTCTTGCATTTCATCAAAAGGTGTTGCAAACCAATCGCTGTTGGGCAAAACATCAAATACATCAAAAAGTATGGGTGCAGCAGCCTGAACACCAACCAATCCTGGACGCCCTTCGCCATCTGCATTTCCTACCCAAACGCCAACTACATAATCTTTAGTTGTACCAATAGCCCAAGCATCACGAAACCCAAAACTAGTACCTGTTTTCCAGGCTATTTGTTTAGAACTATCAAAAAACTCCCAACTTTCATCACTTTCAGGTCTGTTTACTTCTTTTAAACTTTCATAGGTCAAATAAATAGAAGCTGCATCAAAAAGTGTTTTATCTTTAATTTTCTTACCAAAATCAACAGTTTCAGAAGCCAAAAGTGTAGGCTCACAAAATTCATTTTCAAAATATTCACTAGAGCTTTCAGTAAAATGATTTAATGAAGAAGACATAGCCGCATAACTTTTACATAAATCCCATAAATTGCTCTCAGCACCTCCTAAAACAAGTGATAAACCATAATGGTTTGCTGTATATTTTAAATCCTTAAGCTTTAATTGTTTCAAATAATGATGAAATCTATCCAAGCCAAACTCCTGTAATAGCCTCACAGCAGGAACATTTAAAGATTTAGATAAAGCTTTGCTAGCTGGAATTGCGCCATCATAGGTTTTATTATAATTCTCAGGATTGTAATTTCCAAACTGTGTAGGAACATCTGCTACTAAAGTATGAGGTAGCATATCGCCACTATCCAACATTGCCGCGTATAAAAAAGGCTTTAAAATACTACCTGTACTACGCGGTTTATCAATAATGTCTACTTGGTTTTGATGTGCCTTATCGGTAGGAGTGTTGCCTACATAAGCCAAAACCTTACGCGTGTGCACATCTAAAACTAACACTGCCGCATTATAAATTTCATTTTGACTCAACTGATTATAATGCATTTTTACAATGTAGTTTGTTTGTTCCTGCAAATGCTTATCAATACTAGTTTTTACAAATTTCCCATGATTATCTTGCGCTATTTTTTGCAATAAATGTGGAGCAATTTGAGGTAAGGGATATGGTTTTTGAGGTAATGTTTCGGCAAGAGATAAATCGTAAGTCAATGTGTCTATTATCCCATTGCTCAAAAGCTTTTTTAACAACCGGTTACGCTTTTCCAATAAACGCTTTTGCCGTTTCCCAGGATAAATTAAACTTGGGGCATTGGGTAACACCGCTAAAGTAGCACTTTCTGCCCAAGACAACTCATACGGACTTCTATTGAAATATCGCCACGATGCCGCATCTAGCCCTACAACATTACCACCAAATGGTGCATTACTCGCATAATAACTTAAAATAGTGGCTTTGGATTCGCGCCATTCTAATCGTGTTGCTAAAATCAACTCCTTAAACTTCTCTAAATACGTGCGCTGTTGTCCTTTTCGCGATAATCTAATAACCTGTTGTGTTAGCGTACTGCCACCACGTTTTATACCATTAGATTTTAAATTCTGTCGCAAAGCCTTAAAAATCGAAACAGGATTAAACCCAGGATGATTATAAAAATAGGCATCCTCAAACTGAATAATACAAGCCTTAAATTTCTCAGGAACCGAATCATTATACGGAAATCGCCATTGCCCATCTCCTGCAATTTGTGCACCCAACAAATCGTTTGTTGCACTTGTAATTACTGTAGCCGTCGGGTCTTTAAACAATTGCTTTGGCAAGCAAAAATAATAAGCTAATAATAGGATGGCTAAGATTGAAAATCTAAGCTTTCTTTTTTTTATGTAGCCTACTATATTGCTCATATAAGGTATCTACTCACTAAAATAAGTATTTGGATGTATTTTAAGATAAGTTTATGAGATTAGATTTCGAAGTTTCTTTACAATTAACAGATTAAATCTGTAACAAATTATCAATTACATTTACATACAAATAAACTTACATCAATCAATACAAAATCATGCAATTAGTTTTGTCAAAAACTACAAAAACAACAGCAATTCTGCTATTTTTTTTATGCTTTTTAAATGTAGAGGCGCAATTAGGCTTTTGTAAAGGAAATACAGGTGATCCTATTTTTACAGAAGATTTTGGCAGTGGTATTGGTAATGTAAAACTTCCATTTGGAACAACCACATATAAGTTTACAAAAAACAGACCAAAAGATGGCTGTTATGTAGTTTCAAACACGCATAAACATTTTAATTGGTATAAGCTTCAGGATCATACTACTGGAGATAAAAACGGGAGAATGCTTATTGTTAATGCTGGTTACGAACCAGGTGAGTTTTTTAGAGTACCCGTTTCTGGGCTTTGTGAAAACACATCCTATGAATTTTCATCATGGATAGTAAATCTAACCAGAGAGTACACAAAAGCATGTGGTCGCGGTATCCCTATTGACGTTACTTTTGAAATATGGAATAAATCAAATAAAACACTACTTGCTAGTGGAAGTACAGGAGCAATATATGGAGGAAATACTCCAACATGGTTGCAATATGCACTAGTATTTCAAACTAGGCCTAATGAAACATCAGTCATTTTAAAAATTAGAAATAATGGAAAAGGTGGTTGTGGCAACGATTTAGCACTGGATGATATTGAATTTAAACCATGTGGAGATAACGTAATAATTGAAGATAGAAATAACAAAAAGCATATTTCTGTTAACAAAAGTTATTTGCCATTTTCAACCACTTTAACGTTAAAGCCAGATTATACTGTTTTTTCCAGTCACTTTTACCAATGGCAAACGAGTAAAGATGGCAAAAATTGGGAGGATATTCTAGGTGCCAAAAAGGAAACTTATAAAATACCTGCTACAAGCTCTAAAGTATTTTACAGGGCAAAAGTTGCCGAAAATGCGCAAAATTTAAATAATGCTTTGTGTTATTCGTATTCAGATTTTTATGAAATACGTATTTCAAAAGAAAAACCTATAGTATTAAAAAGACCTGAAGTTAAAACAATAACCAACTTAGTAAAAAAGGGATTAGCTGGAGTAAACATAGCTATAGAAGTGCCAAAAATAACTCGCATGTATATTGATAGAAAAAGACTTGCCAAAACCTACAAAACTGTTATTATTGTAAAAAACGGATATAAGATTCTCACAGATAAAGTATGGATAGATGGCGCTGTAGGCAAGTATGTTCAAACCACAGAAACGGTAATAAAACAAGGACACGCCCTAGGCGATACGGTTATAAACGAAACCTTATATTACAAATCTGTCTATGGTTATAACTGTATAAAAAGAACGTATACTGTTAAGACTAAACTTTAGGTATTTTAGGGCGTTCCCCGCAAGGGGTCGGGCTTTCACTAGTCGCTCCCTCCTGCATCGGGGATTTCAAACATGCCGTTCATCCCGATAGCTATCGGTACTAACGCGGGTGCGTTTGCCAAAATAATTCTAAAATTCAGGGGCTACTATTTTTTGGGGTTTCGTTTAATGTTCAGTGTAAGAAATATAGTATAAGAAATAAGCCAAATATAATATTTTACTTTTTTGTTGAAAATGCCAAATTTTATATTTGGCAACGTTATAAACAAACACAGACCTTTCGGAAAGCTTAAACCGCCCTATGTTTTTTATACTTCTTGTTAGTCACTGGCTTTTTTATTCATTTTTCAGTTTGATTTCTGAACAATCAATTTCGGAACCAAGTAATTTTTCTTTCCAGTTGGAATCATAAACCTCTGTCATATATCCGTCAATAACATTATTATAGTCATTTATTTTGGACACTAAACTTTCCGTAATCTCACATCCAGTTATTTGGTAAATTTGAAGTCCGTATTTTTTTCTTATTTCATTTTTGCATCTATGATTGTTAGGCTCTCCATACTCTAACCAATACATTTTTGAGTTATTGTGAATGTCATTTATTGCAGATCCTTTTGATATTTCTTGACCTTCAGGAAGTTTTATAGTCTGTTCATTACAACTATAAATTAAGAATAATATGAAAAGTAACAAAACTTCGAATTTATGCAAAGACTTTTTATTCAATAATGTCATATCCAATTTCTTTTATTCCAAGAAAATCCTGTTTAGACTTTCTTTCATTGAGTAATCCACTTTCTTTAAGTTCAGTCAATAGTTTTTTCAACTTTTTAATTCTCGGTTTTTGATTCAGCAACCATGTTTGGTCAGATACAGGTGCTCCATTTAGTTTCATCAAGTTTATTGGTGTAATCACTATTTTCTTGTCCGAATTTTTAAGTTCAATTACCAGTTTTTCTAATAATTTAGATGTCAATTCTCTTGGGTAAATTCTGCTGACATTCGTGTATTTTTTCCAATCAGGAACAGTTTTCGATTCTTCTATTTCCAATTCCGCTCTATCATCAAATTTCAAAAGTCCATCTAACAAATCATCATCCTCTATATTAAATACTTCAGAACAAGGTTCTTTAGGTTTAACTCCAACAACAATTAGTTGTCCTAATCTAAAGTCAGGGTTAGCTCTCCAAATCCGTTCAAGCTCATTCAGTATTTTCGGAATTCGATTTTTATCTCTCACTTTCTTTTGAGTTTGTGTTTTTAGCTTATGCCTAAACCATGAATATACGACGTTTCTATAACTTACATCCAAAGTTAAACGAGTTTATAATTTTTTTTCACAAAATCAAGCTAACCAATAGTATAATATTCTGGATAAGATTCCTGCTTTACTGAAACAAGTTCAGCACAAGTCGCAGGAATTTATCACTTCTCAACCACAACCCATTTCCCTTTAGTCCTAACTAAAAATTCATCATCATACATCGCTTCAGCTTGTATACCAGGTAAATAATAGGTGCCCAAATACGAGGCATTCAGCATTACATTAAAGGTTTTTGTGCTGTGTTTTCCTTTTTTGGGTAAATCAAAATAAAAGTACACACGGTCGTCTCTAATATCGGTATGTCTTGCGGCACTTGTGGTGTTGCTACCAAAGGCTGTAAAACGGGTATTTACGATTTCCCAACCCGATGGAAAAATTTGGGTTAAGGCGACATCATTCACATTACTGTTTTTTAAATTGCTTACACTCACAGTAGCTACAAAATCTTGCCCTTGCATTAATTTAGATATATCAATAGTATTGCCTTGTAGGTCTTTGTATTGTACTGATACGCTTAATCCACGCTGTTCCGCTAATTCTTTACCTAATGGTAATTTACCAGAGTTTAATACACGAACATAAACTACATTGTCTTTAGTGTTTTTCAACGTTAAAGTATTCATGCCATCAACACTATTAAGCTTACGCTGTGCTATCGCATTTTTAGTATCGATACGTTCCGTTTTTCCGTTAATGGTATAGTTGAGCTTTAACGCTTTTCCGCCATTAGCATTAACTAGTTTCGCCATAGCCAACAAACTGTAAGCTGTGGTTTGTGTACTCATCCAACGGTTGCTAGATAAATCTTTTGCAATCGTTTCAGCTAATTCTCGGGTTTTGTTGTTTTTAGTCAACACCATAGTTTCTAAAGCCATGGCACGATTTCTATCTACAGAGCCATAAGTGTAATAATTATAGCGTTGTGGTTTAAAATTAATATTTGCCAATTGCGAAATCGCATCGCTCGCTTCCTTTTGTCCTGCCAAAGCATAGGCCGCTGCTAAACGCCATTTAGCTTCGTTGGATATTTCACTGAATTCGCGTAAACGGTTCATACTTGCTAAATCAGGACTGCCTGCCAAGGCCAAAGTATACAACCTATAAGCCTGAGCTAAATCAGAATTATAGTGTCTGTAACTCGGGCGCCAATTTCTAGCCGTTTGTTTTTGGTATTTCAGCCAATTACTCTTAAAAGTCAATGGCAAAACGTAACCTTTCTTTTCGGCTTCAATCATAAAATGTCCAGCGTAACTTGTGCCCCAATCATTGGCTCTAGCTTCTCCAATCCAATAGCTTAAACCACCATGTGCTCTTTGAAAATGCCCAAGACTCTTAATGCCTTTTTCAACATTATCTTTAATTTTTTTCTTCTTATCAAACGTTAGATCAAAAATATCTTCAAGAAACAATTGCGGAAATACACTTGATGTAGTTTGCTCCACACATCCATGAGGATAGCGAATTAAATATTCCAAACGTCTTGTGAAATCCATTGGAGGCAATGTGGAAAATTCAACAGTTGCCAAATTTGTGCCTGCTACACCAAAGGTTGAAAACTCTAAAGTTTCAGACCCATTTGCCGTGAGTGTTTTATCAATAGATTTTGAAGTAATAGGATTGGTATTTACCACATCCAATTCTACTTTATATCTAGAGGTTTCGCCATGTCCAGTGGCAATTACCTCAACCGAATTAATACCCTTGGCTTTACTTACATCCAATTCAAAATATGCCATTTGCTCATCAGGTTTCTCAAAACTCAAAGTTTGTTTAGCGTTACCAACAACCGAAATACCATTACTTAATTTTAAACTAATATTGACGTTTTTTACTTTGGGTTCCATGGCGAAAACTGTAACAGGTAGGGTTACCTTTTCGCCAGGGCTTAACTTCCGCGGCAACGTTGCCAGTACCATTAAAGGTTTTTTTACAGGAACTGTTTTATCTGTACTTCCGTAAGCTTCATTTGTGTTGTTTCCAGCCACAACCATGGTGCGCACTGAACCAATATAATTAGGCAGTTTTATTTGGTGGGTTTTTGTTTTTCCAGCATCCAATTTAAAAGGGCCTAAATAAGTAACTACTGGTTTAAATCGGTTTGCTTTTTTGTTTTTGCCACCTGCTGCATTGCCATCTCCACCAATAGCAAACACTTGATCTATACTTCCAGAGTATGCACCAATTATATCATCAAAAACATCCCAAGTTTTTACGCCTAAAGCTTCTCTTTTGTAGAATTCTCTCCAAGCATTTGGAGTTTTAAATCGTGTTAAATCCAATAAACCTTCTTCTACCATAGCAATGGTATAGGTCATGGGTTTATTATCTTTTTCAGAAACTTTAACTTCAAAGGTTTGCTCTGGTTTTAGTTTTTCGGGCATTTGTATTTCGGGGTGCAGTTTGGTACTTGGGTTTTCCACCATAATCGGAATCACGCCATACAAACGAATGGGCAAATCATTCGCTGTAATCGCATGTGGTTGTAACAGTGAAATATTCACAAATATATTGGGTGCCATTTCTTTAGTAATTGAAATATCCACTACTGTCTCTCCTTTTGCCGTTTTTACCCATTTATAATCTAATACTTCAGTGCCATTTTCAATGCTTACCAAAGCACGCCCTTCACTGCCTGAAGCAAAAGTAACCTTAGCTGTTTCTCCAACGTTATAATTTTCCTTATCAGCAGAGAACACCAACATTTTTGCAGCCTCTTTATCACGAGACGGTGTTTTTTGCCACCAGTTTTTATAAAAATATGCGGTACGTCCTGTGGCGTGACCACTTACGGGATCTACCACTCGTATCAAATAGCGTCCGCGGTCTTCATCAGGAATTTTTATATTGAAATTTGCTTTACCATTAGCATCAGTAGTCACTTTTAGAGATTTATAGGGTCTATGATAACGGTTAGATACATAACTGGCTAAATCATCGTATGATGAATTCCACCACCAGCGCCATTCTACTTTATAAATTTTAACCTCAAGATTGTTGCGTTTTACTGGTTTAGAATTTTCATCAACTACAACGACATCAAAAGTTTGATTTTCATCTGTAAAAAAAGAACCGTAGGCATTGTCTTTAGGCGAACGCAATCCCACAAACGAACTATAAGGTGCATATTTTTTTCTAAAGGCATCCATGGAAAAATCGCCACCATTTTCAAAGGCTCTAACCAAAAATTGAACGTTTAACATCCCTGGAGCATTCTTCCCTATATTAAGTTTTTTATTGATTGTAGCTACTCCTTCTTCATTCACTTTTCCTTCAAACACAGTAACTTCTTCTGTTTGGAATTTCCGAGTTGGATCGTTAAACGTGTAGTTTTTATAATTCTCAAAAGCCGTATATGCTGAACTGAACTTTGCCTTAACTTCAGCTTTTAAATTCTTTCCTGGAGCTCCATGTAACCATGTTACATCTAAATCGCCCTTAAGAGATTTAGTGCTTGAAAGGATCTCATCATCAAAATCAATTTTAATTTTTAGGCGGTTTGGTTTAACGGTTTCCATTTTAAGCGTTTTATTAAACGTAGCACCACCAACTGAAACTTTCGCGTTATAATTACCTGTTTTATCTTCGGTAGAGGTTAGTACTGTAAAGGTGTAGAAGTTATTAAGGTTATCTGCTGTTACATTTTTGTACACTAGTTTTCCATTAGGGTCTGTCAACTCTAATTTCACAGGATGCCGCTTTGGAAGTGGGTTAGCATTATCATTCAACATAAAAGTTAAATGTAAGGTGTCTCCAGGACGCCATACACCACGTTCGCCATACAAATAGCCTTTTAATCCGCGTTGCAAACGATGACCAGATACATCAAACTTACTTAGTGATAATGAATTCCCGTCTTGTAGCTTTACATAAGTGGTATTATTGCCTTTTGAAACTATCGCGAAATTAGCATGTTTATCCGCATCAATAGTGGTTAACCCTACATCATCAGTGGTTCTACTTGCTAGTTCTTGCTGCTGAAAATTGTAGAGTGTTACTTTAGCATTCGCTTCCGGTTCTGTATTTAAAATATTAGTTACTGCAAAGTAATAAGAATTATTACCTCCTCGTTTTGCAATAACACCAAGGTTTGATGCTAATACATTTTGTGATACAATTTTACGTTCGTTGTAATAGGCATCATGACATGGGTTTTGCTCTTCGCGCCAGTTATAGCTGTAATTTTTATAACGATACAACAAATTATCCCAGTACATTTCCTCACGAAGCTCTTCATCTCCTGAGGCTAAATCATCTTCATTTTCCTCGTAGTAATCTTCCTCGTAATAGTCGTTATAATCATCATTATCAGAATTAGATATACCCGCATTGGCTTCACAATCGTATAAAGAATAATGGCGTTCGTAACTTAGTTCAATACGATAAATAGCACCTGCATCTGCCTGAAAAAACTCAGATAAATCGATGCTATAGGCTTTCCATTTTCCAGTGTTTTCAGAAGGAGTTTGTAGCTGAATGGTTTGTTTTGCAATACGCCTTCCTACTTTTTTAATATCGTATCGGTTATTGCTATTTAGGTTATTGTCCTGTAAAAATTGAAGTACATTGTCTTCAAATATTTTAATCACACGAACATCAACAGCACTTAAATTGACTGCTTCAAAATTGAATTTTAACTCTTGGGAATTTGGCAGAATAGTACCATTGCTTATCAATCTTACCTGTGGTTTTAAATCTTCAAAAGCAATTGTTTCAGAGAAAGGCGTTTTCAATTTATAACCTTCGTCATTTTTGATGCCTTGAAACACATCCACTTGAATATTGCCCACTAATTTGCTGTCAGGATATATCTTAAGCAGGTTCCCTTCAACTATAAACCTTGGGTTTTTTACCTTTTGAATGGACACCAATCCATCAAAATTTTGCTGTTTTTTAAGAGGATCTGAAAAGTTAATGGATAAGAATTGCTCGGGCGACTGCGTTACTTCGGTATCTACTATGGTAAAGTTATTTTTACCTGGAATTAAAACTGTGTTTTCACCTTTATTCCCTGCTTTAATAGAGCTTCCATTCCATTTTACTAAAACTTTACTGTCTTCAACTAATCGATTAATACTATCAATTTTAAATTCGAAATACTTAGAACTGGTATTCAATTCATTAAAGACAATATTTAGCTTTTTACCATTTTGTGATGCTTCAACTAAGGTTTTTGCATCTTCAATAGAAATAATATCAGCAGATTTTATAACACCTTCCAAATATTGCCATGCTTTGCTGTAGGATTGCAAACTATTGGTAACTACATTAAAACTAGGGGTTATGGTTTTAAACTGAAACGTGTAATTCTCAAAACCGTCAGGTATATTATTATAAATATCTTTTAGTTTAACGGTAACGGTATATTCGGTATCAGGCTCTAAATACTCATCTGGTGTTAATAGTAAAGTGTGTTTATTGGTAACGGTTAATTTACCTTCCACATGTGGTGTTATGGAAACAATGTTATTGGTTATTTCCTGCCCCATTTCCCAACCTTCTACATCATGCGCTAAATTAATTTGAATAGGATTTGCTACCGAAGTCATTCCAGAAGTGGTATAACTTACGTAATCCCGGAATTTAAAGATATTATCTGTTTCTACTACTTTCTTTTTACAGGATATAGCTAACGCAATTACCATTACGACAGCAAAGAGCTTTTTTAATGACATAAAGTTTGAAGATTTAGAATGAACAAATTACTGAAAAAACGAAAGCGTAGGTAGAATCTCGTTAATTTAATTACGTTGAAGTTTTAAGGTTTAGCCTTGTGAGAAATGTTAAATAACTCTTAAGGTTTTAGATGTTAAAAATTAACGTATTGCAGCTTTCTCAATCAAGAATCATCGATAATCGGGTATTTTTAATGTGTTTTCATCGAATTTTTAATCTTTCTAAGTCTGAAAATAGTCTATCAGCGTATATTTCACATACCCAAATTTACCTATATTATGAAAGTCTTTTTTTCTAAAACCTACATTTTACTTGTTTGCATTTCATTTTTAATGATTTCTGTTTCATGTTCAAAAGAAGAAGAACTAACTGAAGAGGAAGCTATTGCCATAGCAGAAGTGCTTTCTGTTGCAGACGAAATATTACAATTAGTTAATGACCATAGACTAAGTATTGGCGAAAACCCATTACAAATAAATGATTTAGCGACTACTTTGGCAAATGAACATACAGAATATATGATTGCCCAGAATGATATTAGTCATGATGATTTCGATCAACGTTCTGATCGTTTAATTGCTGAAGAAAATGCATCACGAACAGGCGAGAATGTAGCTTATGGTCAACGTTCTGCACAACAAGTGATGACCGCTTGGTTAAATAGTTCTGGACATAGAAAAAATATTGAAGGCGACTTTACACATATTGGCATTGGCGTTATCAAAAACGATGCTGGTGTGTATTATTTTACTCAGATATTTTTAAAGAAGCGCAATACTAATACTTAACATTAAGCATTTTAAAGAAATAACTATACTGCTAAAAAGGATATTTAGTTTGCAAACATCCCAACATACAATTCGCCTTTATCATCCATTGTAGCACGAAACATACCGGGTGTGTTAAACTCCATAACCATATTACCATTATAATCTACAGCAATAATACCACCGTTACCCTTGCCGTCGCCTACACTTGGTAATTTATTTTGAATAACTTCCTTTGCTGCATCCTCTAAATTAAGGCCTTTATATTCCATAAGAGCAGAAATATCATAAGCTACCATACCACGGATAAAATACTCGCCCCAACCGGTACTAGAAACAGCACACGTATTATTATTAGCATAGGTACCTGCACCAATAATAGGAGAATCTCCAATACGCCCCCAGCGTTTGTTAGTCATTCCTCCAGTTGAGGTTCCTGCAGCTAAATTGCCATGTTTATCTAAAGCAGCGCAACCCACTGTTCCAAATTTTGAGTTTTGAATATCGGTATCATAAAACGAAGCCACTTTTTTATTTTCAAAGGCTTTTACACGCTCTAACGCTTTCATACTTTTTTCAGTATAAAAATAAGAGGGAGCTACAATGTCTAAACCTTCTTCCTTTGCAAATGTTTCTGCACCTTCTCTTGCTAGCATAACGTGTGGTGAGTTTTCCATAATTACTCTAGCCAAATTAATTGGATTCTTTACTATTTTGGTTCCTGCCGACGCTCCCGCATTTAAGGTATTACCATCCATAATTGAAGCATCATGCTCACAAGTGCCTTCATTCGTAAAAACACCACCTTTACCTGAGTTAAAAAGAGGAGAATCCTCTAAAATATTTATGGTTTTTTGAACAGCATCTATACTTGAACCACCGTCTTTCAATATATTGTAACCAACCCGAATAGCTTCTTCAAGCTTTAAACGATACTCTTCTTCTTTTTCTTTTGATATATTATCTTTTCTTATGTAACCCGCTCCACCATGTATCACAATGGAGAACGCTGCTTTATTAGATGTATTTACTATTGGTTCTTGATTAGATTTAACCTCATTTTTACATGAATATAGGGTAATAACTATGACAATAATAGCTGTGATTTTTTTCATGATATGCTTAAATTTTGGCAGTTAAAATTACTAATTTTATCATTAACAAATTTCAACAAAAACAACATTTTATTAGTATATTCGCAAATAATTTTATCATATTTAATAAATCAATAATTAATGAATAAAATAGCGACTGATTTTGGTATAGATAAGGCACTAGAAATTTTGGCTGTAAAACCTATTAACAAAGGCACATCTACGGGATCAAACAATTTTTCTAATGGAGATAGTATTGAAAGTTATTCACCAGTAGATGGACAACTTATTGGAAAAGTAAAAACCACTACAAAAGAAGATTATGAGCAAGTGATGGATGCTGCAACTTCAGCATTTAAAACTTGGAGAACTATGCCAGCACCTCAACGTGGAGAAATTGTGCGTCAGTTTGGAGATAAATTGCGAGAGAAAAAAGAAGCTTTAGGCAAATTGGTGTCTTATGAAATGGGGAAAAGCTATCAAGAAGGTTTAGGCGAAGTACAAGAAATGATTGATATCTGCGATTTTGCTGTGGGATTATCACGTCAGTTACATGGTTTAACGATGCATTCTGAACGACCGGGACATCGTATGTACGAGCAATACCATCCATTAGGTATTGTAGGTATTATTTCTGCTTTTAATTTTCCAGTAGCTGTTTGGTCTTGGAATACAGCTTTAGCATGGATTTGCGGTGATGTTTGTGTATGGAAACCTTCTGAAAAAACACCTTTATGTGGCATTGCTTGTCAAAATATAGCAGCTGAAGTTTTCGCTAAAAACAACTTACCCGAAGGTATTTCGTGCTTGGTTAATGGCGATTATAAAGTAGGCGAATTTATGACAAAGGACTCAAGAACTCCATTAATTTCAGCAACAGGATCTACTAGAATGGGTAAAATTGTTGCCCAAGAAGTGGCAGGCCGTTTAGGAAAATCACTATTAGAATTAGGAGGTAATAACGCAATTATCGTAACTCCTGATGCTGATATAAAAATGACAGTAATAGGTGCTGTTTTTGGTGCTGTTGGTACTGCAGGACAGCGCTGTACATCAACCCGTCGTTTAATTATTCATGAATCGGTTTATGATAAAGTGAAAAATGCCGTTGTTGACGCCTATAAACAATTACGTATTGGAAATCCTTTAGATGAGAACAATCATGTAGGCCCTTTAATAGATACTGATGCGGTAAACATGTATAATGACGCTTTAGAAAAAGTGGTTAAAGAAGGTGGAAATATTGTAGTAGATGGTGATGTTCTTTCAGGAGAGGGTTACGAAAGTGGTTGTTATGTAAAACCAGCCATAGCAGAAGCAAAACCAGGATTTGAAATTGTACAACACGAGACATTCGCTCCTGTATTGTATTTGTTAAAATATTCAGGGGATGTTGAAAATGCCATCGAGATTCAAAATAATGTAGCTCAAGGTTTATCTTCTGCAATAATGACAAATAATTTACGCGAAGCTGAACGTTTTTTATCACATGCAGGCTCCGATTGCGGGATTGCTAACGTAAACATTGGTACCTCTGGAGCTGAAATAGGTGGTGCTTTTGGAGGCGAAAAAGATACTGGTGGCGGACGAGAATCTGGTTCTGATGCTTGGAAAATTTATATGCGTAGGCAGACTAATACCATAAATTATACTACAGATTTACCTTTGGCACAGGGTATAAAGTTTGATTTGTAATTCCAATAAAATATTAACAAATGTTAATTTTGTGACTTTTTTTTGAATTGTGTTTCTTAAATTTGAGATGTAAGGTGTTATTTATAAGACACTTAATTTTAATAATAATTAAACACTAACCAAAAATGAGTAAAAAACTTTCCTATATCTTTGGGATAGGGCTCACCATTGTAATCGGTACTATTTTGTATATCTTTTTTTGTTGCAAGGCATGTTGTGATGATAATGGATGTAAACATGATAAGGACACTGGTGTAGTATCTCCCGAAGTTAAGTCCGCGACCCAGAATGCGTTTACCATTAGCGATCCTGATGGCGATTTTAAACTGAAATTAAATGAAAACTTCAATTTTAAAACATCCAATTTTTCAATTTTAGAACCCGTTTCGGCAAAAGTTGAAGAAGGTATTGTAAAACTAAAAGACTATTTAGTTGGAAATCCACTTAAAGATGTGAAGATTACAGGGCTTTACAAAAGTGATGAGACAAATAATTCAGTATATCCAAATTTAGGTTTAGCACGTGCTAACGCTGTAAAAAACTATTTGGTATTACATGGGGTTCCATCAAAACAAATTGACACCTATGGTAAATTGGAAGATGATATTGTTCCTGACGAAACAGGTACTTTATTTGGCCCTGTTAATTTTGAAATGTTAACCATGGATGATTCGTATAAGGCTTCCTTAGAAGCTTTGGAAAAGGCTTGCGATGCCGTTAGAGATAACCCTTTAGTACTTCATTTTAAAACAGGAAAAGCAGCTATAAGTTTAACACCCGAACAACGCCAAAAAATGGCTGACATATCACATTGTGTTGATAAACTAGGTGTGAAAGTACTAGTTGTAGGGCATACCGATAATACTGGAAATGCATCAAACAATCTTACGCTAGGGCAGAAGCGAGCAGATTTCGCTAAAAGCTATTTAATTACAAATGGCATCTTAAAGGGCAATATAGAGACCTCTTCAAAAGGACAATCAGAACCAATTGCAGATAATGCTACCGAAGAAGGAAAAGCTCAAAATAGACGAACAGTAATAACCATTAATTAAAAATTTAAAACATATAGATTATGACTTTTTTAGCAATACATATACCATGCTGGCTTATCCCAATTTTAGTAGGACTTATTTCGGCAATTTTAGGGTACTTATTAGGAAAACTCTCAGGAGGTGGATCTAATAATAACAACTGTGAAGACAGACTTGTAAAATTGCAAGCTGAATTAGATGCATGCAAATCAAGTAAATTATCTTTGGAAGGCGATTTAAAATCAACTAAAGCATCTTTAGCATCATCTCTTACAGCTGCAACAGCAACTTTAATTCCGTTTGATGCAGCCGCTGCAAAGGCTGTTTTTGGTAAGAAGATTAAAGAAAATGACTTAACGATTGTAGAAGGTATCGGACCAAAAATTCAAGAGTTATTTCACAACCACGATGTAAAAACGTGGAAAGCTTTATCAGAATGCACGGTAGATAAGTGTCAAAGTGTATTGGATTCTGGAGGGGAACGTTTTAAAATGCATAAACCAGGTACATGGCCAAAACAAGCACAACTAGCTTACGAAGGCAAATGGCAAGAACTTTTAAAATGGCAAGACGAATTGGATGGAGGTAAATAAACCACCAAAAAATTAAATCTAAAGAAAACCGTTTCATAGTTATGCAACGGTTTTTTTTGTATTTTAAATAAAAATTAAACCTTTTTAAGTTATTGTAGTCAAACAACTTAGAAAGTCGCTTTTGTTATGAAAACAAGTTATATTCAACATTTATACAGGCGTATTGGTTTTGGAATATTACCTTCAACACTTCAAACTATATCTCCAAAAAGTAAAGCACAAATAGTAGATGATCTCATTAAAGCATCTAAAAACACTACTAAATTGGAAGTTGATATTTCTGAAATCAAAGATATCTTTGGAGGTATGATGATGAGTGGCTCAAAATTAGATGCCGATACGCGACGAAAAATTCAGAAAATAAGTAGAAAGAAACAACTGGAACTTAATGTATCTTGGATAAACCGTTTAGCAAATTCATCAGAAGTACTTCGCGAAAAAATGACACTATTCTGGGCAAATCATTTTGTGTGTGAAGACAATAGTATCGTTTACATTCAACAATTCAATAATACTTTAAGACAGTATGCTTTAGGTAATTTTGGGGATTTTGTAAAAGCTATTTCTAAAGAAGCAGCAATGACAAAATATTTAAATACCAAGCAAAATAGAAAGCAAAAACCCAATGAAAATTTTGCCAGAGAATTGATGGAGTTATTTACTTTAGGAGAAGGGCATTATACAGAACAAGACATTAAGGAAAGTGCTAGAGCTTTTACAGGTTACAGCCACAATCTACGTGGAGACTTTTTATTTAGAAAACGACAACACGACTACACTGATAAAACATTCTTCGGAAAAACAGGAAATTTTAATGGAGAAGATATCATCGACATCATTTTAGAAGAGCGCCAGTGTGCAAAATACATTTGTACCAAAATATATCGCTACTTTGTAAATGATATTATAGATGAGAACCATATTAATGCTATGACAGATGTGTTTTATAAAGATTATAGCATAGAACATTTAATGCGTTTCGTTTTAACATCTAACTGGTTTTACGACGATAAAAATATAGGATCAAAAATAAAGTCCCCAGTAGAGTTTTTGGTTGGATTGAAACATACAGTACCAGTAACATTCAAAAACGAAAAACAAGTTCTGCAAATTCAACGTTTATTAGGACAAATCTTATTGGACCCACCTAATGTGGCAGGCTGGAAAGGTGGCAGAAACTGGATAGACAGTAATACCATCATACTCCGCTTAAAATTACCATCTTTATTACTCAATAACGCTTACATTTCAAATGTTAAAAACGGAAATGATGATGCGATGATAGATATTAAAAAGCAGCAATTCAAGAAAAAATATGGTAAACGTTTTAATACGGTGACCAATTGGGATTATTTTAAAAAGCACTATAAAGAAGTAGCATTGCAAGATATAAATACCCATATCTTGGCGTGCCCATTAAGTGAAGATGCAAAAACCTATTTGCAATCTTTACAAAAAGTATCAAAGCAAGAATATTGCATACAATTGATGTCGTTGCCTGAATATCAAATGTGTTAATGATCAAAAATTCGCCAATATGGAGCATTGGAGTATCAGTTGAAATTGTCATTCTCGAGAATTCGAGAATCTAAAAAGAGGATTTTGCGTTAGAAAAATTATTTATTTATGGACAGAAGAAAATTTTTAAAACAATCGTCTTTAGCTAGTAGCTTATTTTTTGTACCTAGTTTCGTTAAAGCCTTTGAGGAAGTAGCAAGTAGTAAGTTAGGATACAAACGCTTAGTAATTATACAATTATCAGGCGGCAACGATGGTTTAAACACAGTTGTACCCTTTAGAAACGATTTATATTATAAAGAACGCCCAACTTTAGGATTAGCGCAAAACGATATTATAAAACTCAATGATGAGGTAGGTTTAAATGCCAGTTTAGCACCTTTAAAACGACTTTATGATAAAGGCTATGTTTCCATTATAAATAATGTGGGCTATCCAAACCCTATCCGGTCACATTTTAGGTCTATGGATATTTGGCAGACTGCTTCAGACTCTAATCAATACTCACAAAATGGGTGGATAGGGCGTTATTTAGATAATTACGGACAAAACCCCCACAGTGCTATAGAGATAGATGATAGTTTATCACTTGCTATGAAAGGCGAAAACACAAACGCCATAGCTACTAAAGACCCTAAAATCATGTATAACCTATCAAAAGGGCCTTATTTAAAAAACATCAATAAACATTTAGCAGACAAACATTTAAGCGAACATAATTTGGGCTATTTGTATAAGTCTATGATTGCCGCAGAATCTTCAGCTAAATATATTTACGAAACCTCAAAAACAGTTACAAGCAAAAAAGAATATCCAAAGAGCAAGTTTGGCAAACAAATGAAAACCACAGCGCAATTCATCAATTCGCATTTACAAACTAAGGTATATTATACCTCCCTTGGTGGTTTCGACACACACGTTAATCAAAAAGCTACCCAAAAGCGCTTGCTAAATATGTATGCACAAAGTATAGAAGCATTTGTGGAAGATTTAAAAGCCAATAACACCTTTAAGGATACTTTAATTTTAACCTTTTCAGAGTTTGGGCGTCGTGTTAAACAAAACGCTAGTGTAGGCACTGACCATGGTACAGCAAATAACGTTTTTATTATTGGGGAAAACTTAAAAAAGCAAGGGCTTTACAATAATATGGCTAACCTTAGTGATTTAGATGAAAACGGCGATTTAAAATTCGAAATAGACTTTAGAACCATCTACGCTACAGTTTTAGACAAATGGCTTGAGGTAGATGACAAAAAAGTACTCAGCTCATCCTTTAATCAGCTAGAGTTTATATAAAATAATTTGGGCGTTACCCGCAAGGGGTCGGGCTTTCACTAGTCGCTCTCTGTGAGGAGCTCCAACATACCGTTCAATCCCTAACTTGAGGCATGTTTGCTAATTTTATTTTTCTACCTAAAATAATTTTGTTTTACTAAATTTTAAAAAGTGTTGCGTATTCTTTTTTATTTTGTAGTTATTAATAATACATTTCCGCTATAATGATTACATAAATTTAATTTATGCATTTCTTTGTCATTCATAAGTTCAATGTGTTTAATAGCATTTGGATTAATTCTAATATCTTCTTTTAAACGGCCATGAATTAAAAGTCCGTCAATTATTACCAAATTTATTTTGTCCCAATCTTTTCGAATATGGTATAAACTATCTATACTTAAATCTTTAATCTTAAACAACTCTTTTGGAATCAATCGTTTGATATTCAAAATTTTATCTCTTTTATTAATTTTAATATTTTCAATATTTCCTTTGTCTAAAAAAACCATAGGGAAATATATTTCTTCGTTATCTAAAAAAGTTTTATAATCTGCAAAAGTCTTTTTCAAAATTTTATTTCTATCATATTTTATATTACGTGTTGCACAACTAACCGAGAAAAATAGCATAAGTAAAAGTAGAAATAGTCTCATCTTATTGGTTTTGATCAAAAATATTTCAATTCGATTTTTTATAAAAGTGATAATGAGTGAATGATACTATTTGTTTAGTTAAATAGATCCTTAAATGGTGCTCAATGTTTCGAGGATATGAGTCGTTTTAATAGTTTATATAAAATGTTACCGTTTTTCTGGTAAAATCAATACATTTTAAACTAGGTTACTAACCCAGTCTTGACTGGTTAAGTATATAATCAATTATTCAGATATGCTGAGTAAAACACATAAAAAATTGAAATTTATTTATCTATAGAATACGGAGGAAATGTTTACTAGTCTATTTCTTTTAATATGCTTTGTGAAATTTTGGAAAGTTAGTTTATTAGTTTAACAATAAATGGTGTAAAATTTTACCTTGTTAGAACATAGTAAACTAAGAACCCACTATGGTTTTCAAAAACAGTAAACAACAAGTAATTACTTACAAATATTAGTTGTGTAGTAATTATTTAAACTGATATATTTTTAAAGTTTCATCATTTTCATTAACCGCTAAAATATCTCCTTTATCATTTAAAACAACATCTTTTCCTATTAAATCATCCCCTATTTGTTTCCATATGTTATTTTTCAATTCATATGTTCTAACTATTTTCCCTCCAAGAATAGATGAAGCTGTTGAAATGATATTACCCTGATAATTAACACTTATTTTTCTACCTAAACCAACACCTTCTTGTCCTATAATTTCATTTCCAATAGGCTTTAATTCATTATTAATTATTTGAAATAATTTTAATTTTCCATTTTTATTTCCTTCTTCATTATTGTAATCAGGATATCCTACTAAAAGGTATTCTCCATTACCACTTAAAGCAGTACTAATACCATCGTATTTGCCCAATTCTTCGGTTTTGTAAGAAAGCATTTTTTTTAATGAATTTTCATTTATTTCGTAAATATTAATTGTATAATGTAAACTATTGTCTTTGCGGTCGTAAGAATTAAATGCTACTATTTTTCCATCACTTGAAAGATTTAAGTAGTTTCCAGAAATTCTAGTTTGCTTATTTATTGGTATTAGTGTATCCATTTTTTGCCAATACCCATCTCTTTCTTTATAGATAGCAAGTTCATCATAAAATTCTTGGCTTTCTTTATGAAGTTCTGAACTTGTTTGAGATATAGCGATTAAATTCCCTTCTTTATTTGTTTTGATAAGCCCACCATATAGACTATGTTTTTTATTTTCAATTATTTCATGCTGTTCTATCCAGTTATTTTTAGAGTTTTCTAAAATCTTTATGCTTCCTTTATTATTTAAATCATCTTTGTTGTTAGATATAAAAATTTTATTATCACTAATAGTTATATCTTCAAAGAATTTATCTGCATTTATATTTTTACCTATTTGTATCCATTGTTCATTTTGCAACTCTAAAACTTGTACCATCTTACTAATTCCTTTGTGATAAATAGCTATTCTATTTCCTTCAGAATTCATATCGTAAATATCTACACTTGCTTTATATGTAGGATTACTATCATCGGTAATTTCATTACCAATTTGCTCCCAATTTTTAGAGTCAGTGTTACAACTAATAAAAAGTAAAAGAAAGCTGAGTTTTATTATTTTCATTGATTTTTATTTTATTACACAATGATGAGTGTAGTTTAGTGAGGAGTTCTAAAAGATTCAACCAAATATAGCCTAAAATTTTTCGGATATGTTGGGAAAATCATATAAAAAACTTGGCACTCTATTTTTGATTTTGAGGAAAAGATTTTGATTAAATGATCTAATGCAAGACTAGTTTAAGTTACGCTTCATTACAAAAAAGCGTTTTAATAAGCTACTCGCTTCTTCTTCTAAAACTCCACCCTCCATAGTTGTTTTAGGGTGTAATTTGGTTTTTAAATTAATACAGCCACGCTCCAAGTCTCTAGCACCATAAACAACCTTAGAAATTTGGCTCCAATACAACGCTCCAGCACACATTTGGCAAGGTTCCAGCGTCACATAAAGTGTACATCCTTTTAAATATTTACCACCCAAAAAATTAGCAGCAGCAGTAATGGCTTGCATTTCAGCATGGGCAGTTACATCATTTAATTGCTCAGTTAAATTATGTCCTCTTGCTATAACCTTGTTATCTATTACAATAACAGCACCTACAGGAATTTCTCCCTTTTCAAAAGCTATTTCAGCTTCATTTAAGGCTTTCTTCATAAAGTAAGTATCATCAAAAGGTTCTATCATAATTGCTAAAATACAAATTCATTCTTGTACTTTTGTCATGTGCAAAATTCTGTTTTAAATAACATAAATTCTCCAAAAGAGCTACGTCTTTTAAACCCAAAAGACTTACCTATACTTGCACAAGAACTACGTGAATTTATCATCAATATTGTAGCTACAAAAGAAGGGCATCTAGGCGCTAGTTTAGGCGTTGTAGAACTTACCATTGCTTTACATTATGTTTTTAATACTCCAGAAGACGTATTGTTGTGGGACGTAGGGCATCAGGCTTATGGGCATAAAATTCTAACTGAACGAAAAGATAGTTTTCATACTAACAGACAATTAGGAGGCATTAGTGGCTTTCCAAAACGAAGTGAAAGCAAATACGATACTTTTGGAGTTGGACATTCCTCCACTTCTATTTCAGCAGCTTTAGGGATGGCAATTGCCTCAAAATTAAAAGGAGAAGACAAACATCATATAGCAGTAATAGGAGACGCTTCTATTGCAAGTGGTATGGCATTTGAAGGCTTAAATCATGCTGGAGTTACTGATGCTAATTTATTAGTTATTTTAAATGATAATGCTATTGGTATAGACCCAAGTGTTGGAGCTTTAAAACAATATTTAACCAACGTAAAAAAAGGCACGCAAAAAAGAAATAATATCATTGAAGCCTTAAATTTTGATTATTCAGGACCAATTGACGGCCATGATTTAAGTAAAATCGTCTTTGAACTAAAACGTTTAAAAACCGTTAAAGGTCCTAAGTTATTGCATATTATTACTACTAAAGGTAAAGGTTTAAAACAGGCAGAAGCAGACCAAGTAAAGTACCATGCGCCAGGTAAATTTGATGCTAAAACAGGAGATTTAGCTATAAAACCTAATAAAATACAACCACCAAAGTATCAAGATGTATTTGGTCATACTATTGTAGAATTAGCTAAAACTAATAAGAATATAGTAGGAATAACTCCTGCGATGCCAACAGGAAGTTCATTAAAATATATGATGAACGAAATCCCTGAACGTGCTTTTGATGTGGGTATTGCAGAACAACATGCTGTAACTCTTGCTGCGGGCATGGCAACACAAGGATTAATTCCGTTTTGTAATATTTACTCCACGTTTTTACAACGTGCTTATGATCAAATTATTCATGATGTAGCATTACAAAAACTACCTGTTATTTTTTGTTTAGATCGTGCCGGTTTGGTAGGAGAAGATGGCGCTACTCATCATGGTATTTTTGATATTTCTTATTTAAGATGCATCCCAAACTTAATTATTTTTGCGCCTAGAAACGAAATAGAATTACGAAACATAATGTACACCGCGCAATTAGGTTTAAAACTGCCAATTGCCATTCGTTATCCTCGTGGACGTGGGGTAACTATAGATTGGAGACAGCCTTTTACAAAACTAGAAATCGGTAAAGGAGTACAATTAAAACGAGGTAAACAACTCTCCATTTTAAGTATTGGAGCTATTGCTAAAAACGTAACCAAAGCTATTATAGATTTAGACGTTTCTCATTACGACATGCGTTTTATTAAACCTTTGGATGAAAATTTATTGCATCCCATTTTTAAAACTAATGATACTATTGTTACCATTGAAAACAATGCTACTAAAGGTGGTTTTGGTACAACTATTTTAGAATTTGCTACAATGAATAACTATAAGAATACTATTAAAACCTTAGGCATTCCTGATAAGTTTATAGAGCATGGTAGCGTAGAACAATTACTTAACTTAGTTGGGTTAGACGTTGAAAGCTTAAAAAAAACGTTTAGAAATCTTATATAATAATTGAGATGCTTGTTGTTTTTAAGCGTCTATTTAATCTATATACTCTGTTTCTAAAAAGTAATTTACAATTGCTTCTTTCATAAGAACTGATTGTTCTCCTGCTTTTAAAAAGGGAAGTGCTTCAAGCGTTTTGTAATGAGGCCAACCATCATCATCTACAAAATCAAGTTCATAATAACCATAAGGCGTGAGAAGTTTGCATATAGCAATATGCATTAAATCTAGTTTTTGATCTTTTTTAAAGCTTCGGTTTAATTGTCCAAGTTCCTGCACACCTATAAGGTAAATTACAGCATCTAAATCTAGAGTGTCACCATCAGCAAATTGGTTGGATAGCTTTTTAACTACCAACTCCCAGCGTTCTTTTAACTTTTCGTCTCTAGACATAATTTTTATTAAGTTACAAAGTTAGTAAACCTAGATATTAGTATTATTCTATTTTTGTTTAAATTTAGCGTATGGCAGTAATAGATATTATTCTTGGGGCACTTCTTTTATTTGGTATAATTCGTGGGCTAATGAAAGGCCTTTTTGTTGAAGTAGCATCTCTTGCTGCATTAGTTCTAGGTGTTTATGGCGCTATTCATTTCAGCAATTTCGCAGCAGATTTTTTAATGGAAAAGGTCTCATGGGATGAGAAATATATTAATATTGTTGCTTTTGCAATTACTTTTGTTATTATCGTTTTAGCCATAGCGCTTGCAGGAAAAGCTTTAACAAAATTGGCAAATTTTGCAGCTTTAGGAGTTATAAATAAAGTATTAGGTGCTGTTTTTGGAGGGTTGAAAATAGGATTAATATTAAGCGTAATACTTATGGTTTTTGATGGTTTAAATAAAACTATTCCTTTTGCTAGTAGCGAAGATTTAGAAAATTCCATTTTATACAATCCAGTAAAATCTTTAGCACCGACAATTTTCCCCAATATCCTCAATAAGGAAGAAGACTCAGATAATAATAACGAAAACAAGTCTGTTTAGCATTACTCTATCCATTTAACAGTTGGCTTTATAAAATTTATCTTTTCTTATTTTTCTCAAAAAAGCTGAACTTAAACAGGTCTATACTTTCTATTTCTAACTAAATCAACTTTAGAGAATATTCAGTTTAACATTAGCTTTAGCCAACTCATTTACAGTACTTATACTTCTTTATCAATACTTCTATTTCAACAAAAAACACTAATAACATTTGATTAGTCTAATTTTCAATTCATAAAAATAATTTATGCTTCTGATAAAAAGTTTAAATAAAAATATATGGATTAGTTAAAATACTTTTGCCCCGAATTAAAAACAACTTACCGCATGAATGTAGATGTACTAATTAGTAATTTAACTAACCCAGTATTACTCTTTTTTATCTTAGGAATACTAGCTACTTGTTTAAAAAGTGATTTAAAAATTCCTGAAAATTCATCAAAATTTATCTCACTATATCTACTTTTTGCTATTGGTTTTAAAGGTGGACAAGAACTATCGCATAGTGAATTCAATTCTGAAATTTTGTTTTCCATAATTTTTGCTGTACTGCTATCCAGTATTGTCCCTATTTATACTTTTTTCGCTCTAAAGAAAAAAGTAGGTGTGCCTAATGCTGGTGCCATTGCTGCAGCTTATGGATCAGTTAGTGCAGTTACTTTTGTTACTGCTGTTTCTTTTTTAGAAAATCAAGGCATTTCGTTTGGAGGACACATGGTTGCCATTATGGCTATTATGGAGTCTCCTGCCATTATAGTTGGGGTAATTTTAATTATGCTTTATGATGCCAATAAGCAAACCGATAAGTCCATAGGTTCGTTGATAAAACATTCGCTAACTGGGGGTAGTGTTTTAATGCTTGTTGGAAGTTTAGCAATAGGGCTTATAGCAGATGCTAATCAAGCAAGAGGGATAGAACCTTTTACCACAGATATTTTTAAAGGGTTTTTATCCTTATTTCTTTTAGAAATGGGAATGGTTACTGCAAAACGGATTAAAGGATTTAAAAAATATGGATTCTTCTTATTTGCATTTGGAATTTTAATACCATTAATTAACGGCTTAATTGTAGCTTATTTAAGTGGATTTATAACTGAAAGCTCTGGCAACAGATTGTTATTTGCCATTCTAGGGGCTGGCGCTTCATATATTGCTGTTCCAGCTACTATGAAATTAGCAGAACCTAGAGCTGATGCTGGTATTTATATACCTATGGCTTTGGGTATAACATTTCCATTTAATATCACTTTAGGTATGCCAATCTACTATGCTTTTATCCAAATGGTATAGTAGTTTTTATAACTAAAAATTAAAAAGCCACCTTATTTTGGTGGCTTTGTGTTTTGTGATGATTGTTATATGCTAATCTAGATCTAAAGTAAAAATATCATCTAAATGTTGCGCACTATCCATTGATACTTTTAAATCGTGAATAATTCCATCTTTTAAACCATATACCCAACCATGAACCTCTAATTCTCGACCATCTTTCCATGCTTGTTGTACAATAGATGTTTTAGCCAAGTCATAAACTTGAGCTTTTACATTTAATTCTACTAGTCTATCAAAACGCTTTTTATCATCATCTATTTTTTTAAGCTCTGTTTTGTTATCCTTATATACCTCTTTAATATTTCTTATCCATTTGTTTATCAACCCAAGAGATTTATTCTGCATTGCAGCAGCTACTCCTCCACAACCATAATGTCCGCAAACAATAACATGTTTAACGCCTAAATGATTTACTGCATAATCTAAAACACTTAACATATTCATATCAGTATGCACAACCATATTGGCTATATTTCTATGAACAAATAACTCTCCTGGATGAGTTCCTGTAATTTCATTGGCAGGTACCCTACTATCTGCACATCCTATCCATAGTACAGGTGGTTTTTGACCTTTAGATAATTCTTTAAAATAGCCTTTATCTTTTTTGGTCATTTCTTCGACCCATTCTTTATTATTGGCTAATAATTGATTATAATATGTGTTTTTCATGATTTAAATTTTTAATTTTTTTATAAGAATATATGTTTTAAAAGCTATAGTTTAGGCTTAACAAGTTTAAAGAAATCTATATAGCTTTCAGGATTTTCCACAACACCACGCTCTGATACCAACTTAATATCTATGTTTCGTTCTTTTGCCTTAAAAGCAAAATCTTCTAGAATCTCTATAATATCATTATCTAAATATCTAGTTTTTCTAACATCTAGTTCTAAAAATGAATTTGGAGGTAGATTATCTAATTCCTTTAATATAGCACCCTTGTTAAAAAATGTTACTTCTTCTGCTAAGGTCATTTTTATTTTACCATCATCCACATCTTCGCCTTCTTTGTGTAAAAAGTGAGAGTTTTGAAAACTCTTTATTAATATTACAATTACACCTATAGCTAAACCTAACCCTATCCCTAGTAATAAATCACCTGTGATTACCATGGGTAAAACGGTTGCTATGAAAGGTAACCATTGTTTCCAACCTAAACTAAACATTTTCTTAAATGTAGAGGGCTTTGCTAATTTAAACCCCACAATAAATAACACTGCAGCTAAAACTGCTAATGGAATCTTATTTAATAACTTAGGAATTAAAATAATGGATATTAGTAAAAAGAATCCATGGATGATTGCAGACATTTTAGATCTACCTCCCGATTGAATATTAGCCGAACTTCTTACAATTACCTGTGTAATAGGTAGTCCTCCAATCATACCAGATATAATATTCCCTGTGCCTTGTGCAAATAGTTCTCTATTAGTTGGTGTTACATTTTTATGAGGATCTAATTTATCTGTAGCCTCAACACAAAGTAAAGTTTCTAATGATGCTACTAAAGCAATTGTAAAACCTGTTAACCAAATTTCTGGTTTAGTAATAACCGAAAAATTGGGGAAACTAAATTGCCCTTTAAAACTATCAAAACTATCAGGAACTGGGACAGAAACCAATTGGCTTTCAACAAGCCCTATAGAGCCTTCTTTAGTAAAAAGATAAAACAATATGCCTACCACAACTGCAACCAATGGCCCTTGAACTAACTGAAATATCTTACCCTTTTTAGAAAGTACATTAGACCATAAAAGTAAAATAGCTATAGATATAACACCTATCACTGTTGCGCCAACACTTATATTTCCACTTAAAAGCGCATTTATGTCATTTAACAGTCCAGATAATAAATTATCCCACTCAACTTTAAGAAAATCGATATTCCCTTCAACATTTTTATCCATTCCAAAAAAGAAACTTATCTGTTTTAGAATGATAATAATACCAATACCTGTTAACATCCCTTTTATTACGGAAGATGGGAAGAAGTAGCCGATAATGCCCAATCTTAAAATACCAAACAAAAGTTGAATAACACCTCCTATAACTACGGCTAGCAAAAAATTTTCATAGCCTAAAGACGTTATTGCTGCTAAAACTATTGCTGCTAAACCTGCCGCAGGTCCACTTACACCAATATTAGAGCCACTTATAGCTCCAACTACTATACCGCCAACTATTCCTGCTATGAGACCTGAAAACAGTGGAGCTCCACTAGCTAAAGCTATACCTAAACACAAAGGTAACGCAACAAAAAACACAACTATACTAGCTGGTATATCACTTTTTAAATATTTAAACATGTAAATAATAATTTAAAATCATAGCCTAAAAAAGCTATTGATTTTATTTGAAAAAAAATAGTTTGAGATTATTAAGAAACAGAAACCATCTTTGGAGGTGGAAAAGACAATTCTATATGAGGTTTTTGGTATGATTTTAAATAGTAATGTAAATTAGACTCTTTAAAATCTTTATCTGTAATTTTAATAGAAGCTTTTACTAAAAAAGAAACAAATTCTTTATCTATATTTTTTTCTTGACTTTTATCTTTCTCTTCTTCTGATGTATTGTAGAATATTGAAACATCGGTTGAATCGTCTAAAACAATAATTACCGTAGGCATCACTATAATCAATATAAATATTGATGATAAAATTATAGCTAATCCGTTTTTAAACATTTCCTTTTTATATTTAATCAGAAATTAAATATAAACATATTTTCTTAAGCTTTTAAAACTCTTTTAAGATTTTTATGTCCTCAGAAGGTATCCATCCTGTTTTACCATCTAGAAGTTTTATTTTTTTCCAATTCTTTACAGAGTCTAGTATTTGAACTTTGGTGCCTTCGTGTAATCTAAAGGATTCTTCACTTCTTAAGTTTGGCTCTGTTTTTATCTGAGACTCTTGAGCAAATACAATAGCTGGATTATCTTTTTTATCTAATTCGTATTTATTAAAGGCTAAAGCCAGTGCTATGCACAATGACACTAGACATAGTATACTAGAAATAAACGTTATACGCTTTTTAACTGATACGTACGAAAAATAATAAAGTAAAACTAAAATAACATACACAAAGGCTAAAGCTACTGCTATTTTAGCCCAAGTATCAAAGCTAAATGTATTTGTTACATTTTTTATCAACTTTGAAAAACCTACTTCGGGTACATAATCAATAGCATCGATAGTCATATTATTAGCATAGGACAAATTGTTTTTTATATCTTCATCTTCTGGTTTTAAACGTAATGCTTTTTCAAAATAATAAATACTAGGTGCAATATTATTAAGCTTATAATGAGCACTTCCCAAGTTATAATACAATTCTGGAGAGTGTGTTTCTGTTTCTAAAATAGCCATATACTTATCAATAGCTTCAGCATACTTTCCTTCATTATACAACGTATTGCCTTCTTCAAAAAGCGTATTATTTTGAGCTTCAATTTTAATAAAACAAAGCAAAACAATTAATATGTATACAAGATTTTTCATCTTAATTTGCTTGTTTATCTATTAAAGAAATCGTTTTTGCTGCCTTTTCATAATCTTCTTGCATTGTTACGTTTGTAATTGGCGTATAACGTGCTAATTCACAGTTTTCAAAAATGGCAATAAAATCATTTATCACATCAGTTTCAACGTTGCGTTCTAATAATAATCTTTGTATTCTATCCTTACTTAATTCGCTAGTTTCAATGCGTAGTTTCGACTTAAGATAGTTATGCAATGCTTTTTCTAATGCTTCATAAAACGCCTCTTTTTTACCTAATTCCTTTTTCGCTCCTTTTAAATACTTTCTTGCTAATTTATCTGCACGTCTAATTTTATTTCCTGCAATATCTGCATCACGCGTTGCTTTCTTTCTTCTAATTACAATAGCAAGAGGAATCGCTAAAAATGGCCCAAACAACAAACTCCAAAACAATTTAGTTTTAAAAAAATAATTTTTCTGTTTAGGTATTAAATCCGTTTTGGTCTTTATAAAAGCGAATTGATTACTAGTTGTTTTAATTTGCTGTTTAACAACGTTATTAGAAGTATTTGATGCTTGAGATGAATTGTTTGTTGGTCCATCTAGAACATTTATTATAATTTCATCAGAGGATAAACGTTTGTAACTTTCAGTTTTTAAATCAAAATATGAAAATGAAATACTAGGAATTGGATATTTCCCTTTATACTGAGGTACAACAGTATAATTATCTGATATACTGCCTTGCATTCCTCTGGTTGTAGTGCTTACATTTTCCTTATGTTCTGGCTCATAAACCTCTAAAGAACTTGGTAAGTTCATCTTTGGTAAATTGAATAGCTTTAGATTGCCTTTTCCTCTTACCTCAACCTTTGCCTGTAAGGATTCTGTAGCATCCAATTCTGTTTTCGATGTCGTTACTTTAAGACTAAAGTCGCCAACAGCACCACTAAAATCTGCAGGTTTACCTTGTTGGGGTAATGGCTTTACATTAATAACTCTATTACCTGCTGAAACCGTTCTATTTACCCTACTCATTAAGCGACTTCCAAAAATATCACGTCGGTTAGTTGGTACTTGAACAGATACATTTAAGGTTAACGGTTCTATATTAAGTTTTCCTGTTCGTTGTGGGTATAATACTGTTTTTCGTAATACCAAATAACGATAATCTTCGCCTTTGTAGGTTCCATTTTGTACCCGCTGACCTTGGGTATCTATATTCTGGCTCCAAAAATCATCATATCTAGGAATATCTATTTCCTTCCAATTGTCAACCCCAGTAGTAGGTGCTACATAAAGTTTATAAACTACAGTTATGGCTTCATTTAAATAAGGACTAGAATTAGAAACTTCTGCAACTAAGTGAATATTATTTGAAGCAATATAACTAGGATCGTTGGGGTTTTTAGGCTTGTCTATTGCTGCAGTTATTTCTACTTTAATTGGTGTTGTTTTATAGGTTTCTCCTTCAATCTCTATTGTAGCTTGCCCAATATTAAATGTACCGCGTTGTTTTGGCGCTAAAAAATAACTGTATGTTTTCTTATAAGTACGAACACCATTTATCCAGGAGTTACTTACTGATTGATTTGGACCTCCAATTACTGTAAATCCATTAAAATTTGGAGGATTAAAATTGTCTCCATCCTTATCCATCTGAAAATCTATACGTAAGCGCTCGTTTATACCAAGTTTCTTCTTACTTACCTTAGCTTCAAATTTAACTTGAGCTACTATAAAACTTGAAACTAGCAGTAGTAAAACTAATGATATGTGTTTTTTATACTTCATAATCATAATTACGTTTTCAGATTTACGATTTACAGGCTTACTTAAATCTACAATCGTAATTCATGATTCGTAATTCTTTTACCAATCTTTTTCTGTTTTTATTTTAATACCCTTTTGCTTTTCAGCATTCATTTTTTCCTGAACCTTTTGTTCTTGATTATTCATAGCTTCTAGCAGACTTTTAATTTGCTGAGGAGACAACTGCCCAGGTTTAGGCTGTGGCTTTTTCTTATCTTCTTTTTCTTCATCCCCCTTTTTATTTTCATCCTTTTTGTCTTCAGGCTTTTTTTCGTCTTTTTTATCTTCTTCGTCTTTTCCGTCTTCCTTCTTATCTTCTTTATCGTCTCCTTCTTTGTTATCCTGATTATCTTTATTCTTATCGTCTTTATTTTCTTTTTCTTCGTCCTTTTTATCTTCGCTATTATCCTTGTCGTCTTTGTTTTCGTCGTCTTTATTTTCCTCTTCTTGTTGTTTTGCACATTCTTTAGCTAAAGCCAAATTGTAACGTGTTTCATCGTCAGAAGGATTATTTCTCAAAGCGTTTTTGTAAGCGTCAACAGCTTCTTTACACTTTTTGTTTTTCATAAGTACATTACCCATATTATGAAATGCCTTATGCTTAGCGTCTTTTGAAGTAGCTAGCTTTACTGTTTGCTGGTGACGGTATAAAGCTTCTTCAAAGTTTCCTTTTTCATAATAGGAATTACCTAAATTATATAAACCTGCTATATTATTTGATTGTTTTGATAAGGCTTTTCTATATTCCATTTCAGCAGCAACAAAATCTTCGCTTACCAATTCATTAGCTTCATAAACGTAATTATTAGCCTTTTTCTCAGCCAATAATCGCTCTTTGTCCTCCTGCGAAAATCCAAGAAGAGAAATACATGATATAATTAATATGACTAGCTTTTTCATAATTACTATTTTACTTGCTCTTTCTAAATTATAAAACCCTGTTTTTTATGGCGTTAAAAAAATTATAAATTCTCGTTGAACAGATTTAGTTTTTTCAACCATGCTGTTTTTCGTTCCAACAAAAATATGTCTAGTAATAAAAAGAATATTCCAAACCCTAAAAACCATTGAAATTGATCTTTAAAATCCGCAAATTGTTTTGCTTCAAACTCGGTTTTATCCATTTTATTTAAAATTTCTCTTATACTTTCAACCACATCGTTTGTGATTTTTCCATTAATGTAAGCCCCATCTGCTTCAGAAGCTATACTTCTTAACGTGTCTTCATTCAATTTTGTAATAACCGTCTCGCCTTGACTATCTTTTTTATAACTTACAGTTACACCATTTCGTTTTAATGGTATAGGCTTACCTTTCACATCTCCAACCCCTATAGTAAAAATGCGAATACCTTCTTCATTAGCGTCCTCAGCTATATCAACTGCTGCTTCGCTATGATCTTCTCCATCTGAAATAATGATAAGCACTCTATTAGTTTGCTCTTCATCATCAAAATAAGTTGTAGCTAATTTTATAGCCTCATTAATTGCTGTCCCTTGTGAAGACAACATATCTGTATTCATGTTATTTAGAAACATTTTTGCAGAAGCATAATCTGTAGTAATAGGCAACTGCGGAAATGCTTTTCCTGCATAGGCTATAATACCAACACGGTCGCTAGCCAAATTATTTATAATTTGAGTTACCAATTGTTTTGCTTTTTCTAGACGGTTAGGCGCAATATCCTCAGCTAACATACTTTTAGAGACGTCCACGGCAAATACAATATCTACACCTTCACGCTTTACAGTTTCTAACTTTGTTCCTATTTTAGGATTTACCATAGCTATGGTTAAACATAGAAAAGCGAGGCATAAAAAAATGATTTTTAATACGGATTTAAAAACAGATTTATCTGGGCTAAGCTTTCTTAATAACTCCTTATCTGCAAATTGTTTCTGCTTTTTATACTTCCAAAATTGGAGCACCAAAAAGAATACGACAACTACAGGGATGATTCCCAATGCCCAAAACCATATTTTTTCATCTATTTGATACATCTCTTCGTATTCAGTTTACAATGGCAGTAATAGCTCTACCACCCATCTTCAAAATATTATTACACAAAACTTCTAAAAACAGTAAATCTTAGTAGCAATTCTAATAGTAATAGAAACCCAGCTAGCAATACTAGCGGACGGTATTTTTCCTCGTAATTATAAAACTTAAACTCTTCTATTTCTGTTTTTTCTAGTTTATTTATTTCTTTATAAATTTCCTCTAACTTCTTATTATTAGTAGCTCTAAAATACTTACCGCCTGTAGCTTCTGCTATTTCGTTTAACAATTCTTCGTCTATTTCAACTTGAATTCTTCCATATTGAAATCTACCTGTTCTAGAATCTATAGCTACTGGAGATAACGCCATACCATTTGTACCAAGACCAATAGTATAGGTTTTTATACCATATTCAACTGCTAATTCACTTGCTGTTCGTGGATCGATAAAACCTGTATTATTTACACCGTCTGTCAATAAAATGATAACTTTACTTTGTGCCTTGCTATCTTTTAATCGATTAACCGAAGTAGCTAAACCCATCCCTATTGCGGTTCCTCCTTCTATAATCGTATTATATTTTATACTTTTTAATGAGCGCAACACTATGCCTTTATCACTTGTAATCGGTGTTTTTGTATAACTCTCTCCAGCATACTCTACCAGCCCGATACGATCATTAGGGCGTCCCTTGATAAATTCGGATGCTACATCTTTTAATGCTTCTAATCTGTTAGGCTTTAAATCTTTTGCTAACATACTAGCAGAAACATCAATAGCCATAACAATATCTATACCTTGTGTAGTTTTAGTTTTGCTAGATACATCAACAGATTGTGGTCGCGCCAAAGCCGTAATTAATAAAGCTAATGCTAAAAGACGAAAAACAAAAAGGATATGCCTTAGTTTTGGCAACCATGAGTTAGTAATTTTAAACCCTTTTAAACTTGATATTTTTAGTTCTGCGGTTTGCTTTTTGTTTTTAAAAATATACCAGATTATAGCTACTGGTAATAATAACAGCAACCAAAACAATTCTTTATTTAAAAACTGAATTCCTTCTAACATTATTTCTCTTCAGTTTTAAGTTCAACTGAATTTAAGATACGCTCTTCAATCTTATCGGCATAAATATCTTCTTCTTCAGTAGTAATAACAATTTGCTGAAAAACATTATCAACATTGAATAACAAAATCGTATACTCTCCTTTTTGCTTCTTCCCTTCGACTAAAGTTGGAAAATCGCCTGTGCCATGAATTTTTAAGCCTTCTGCTCCATTTGGAGTGGTAAACTTATCTTTTTTTACTAGCATGTTTTCTATACCCTGCTGTTCTATCATCTTTATGCTCTGCTCAGCAATTTTCTCTAGTTCAATTTTATTCTTGCCTAGATTTTTAATCTTGGTTGTGATAACATAAACATGAAATCCTTCTAGGATACTACCATAACCAAACATTGTCATGTCTACCTGTTGCTTAGCTTCTTCAGGAACTGGCGCAGGCATTCGTTTTAGAACTTTAGGTGTAGCAATTGTTACTGGCGGCACACCGTATTGACTTGTTACCCACTCGCCTTCTAATAATTCTTTACTTTCATGGCCAATAATAGTATCCTTAACGTAATTAAACCCATACTTTAAAGAAAATCCTGTTACAGCAGCCAGCAATAAAAACAGACTAATACCTACAGTTAACCAAACTTTTTTACGCTTCTTTTTACGTTCTTGTTCCTCTCTATACTTTTCGTCCAAAAGCTTTTCTTCTTCAGTAGGTTCAGGTAATACCTCTTTTACATGATCTATTTCTGCATCAATGGTTTTTCTGTCTAACTCTGCCAAAGCTACATCTGGTGCAGATTTTGCAAATTTTACCAAATCTGCTCGTCTCAAAATACTTTCCAGATTCTTAATAGTTTCTGTACTTAAGTCAATTTGGTTCCCGTCTTTTAATAATCGTAATTTATAAATCAACTCATCTGTTGTGCTTTCCAAAGAATGATCGTATACTTTCTCATCTAAATACTTTCTGATTATTAATGTTAACTCAGAGTAGTACTCTTTTAATTCTTGATGTTCTAAATAATGTGTTTCATCTAGTTTTTGCAATGCCAATTTAGCACGATCATATGGTGGCAATAAAGCGATTTTTTCTTCTTCTGTTAATGGCTTTTGCCTCCAAATAAACCACCAAAGCATAGCTGCAATTATACCTATAACTAAAAGTGTAATTAATAAATATTTCCACCAGTTACCGCCTTTTTTATTTACTTCAATAATTGGTTTTATATCATACAATCCTTGCTTTGTAGTATCAACAACAATATTATTTACCTCAACCTTAAGAGAATCTGTAAAAACTGTTTTTTGACCTATTATAATTTTTTGACGTGGTATTGTATATGCTCCAGAATCAAATTGTGTTAAGCCATATTTTTTTATGAGGTTAAACTTATCTGCATTCTTAATAGTATCTATTGGGTAAGATTCTATCATCTCAAGAGGCGTAAAAGTTTGTCCTTCAGGAAACACTACAAGGTTGGTTGTATCAGTTTCAACTTGAATTTTATAGGTAATCTGCGCTCCTATTTTTATAGAAGTAGAATCAATTGACGAAGTGACTTGAGAGAAACTAAAAAATGATAAAAAACAGAAAACCAAAGAAAAGACAACCGAAGACGGTGGACCGAATACAGTACGTTTTGCTTTTATAAATCGTAATTTGTTATTCATAAATTCTTTATCCTCTTCTTTTAAAATAACCCAATAGTTTTTTTACGTAGCTTTCATCTACACGACAATCTATTGTTCCTGCTCCTGACCGTGAGAATGTTTCTTTATAATAGTTTACTTTATCTCTATAAAACCTCGAATAGTTTTGTCGTACTTTCTTAGACGTAGTATTAACCAACATTAACTCTCCTGTTTCTTCATCTTGCATTTGTACTACTCCAAGATTTGGAATGTCTTCTTCTCGTTTATCATAAATTCGGATGCCAGTTACATCGTGTTTACTAGACACAATTTTCATAGTACGTTCATAATCGTCTGCAATAAAATCAGAAAGCACAAATACAATGGCTTTTTTCTTCATTACATTGGTTAAAAATTTCAATGCTTCGGCAATATTAGTTTGTTTACTCTCTGGCTCAAATTCTATCAACTCTCTTATAATACGAAGTACATGTGAGCGTCCTTTCTTTGGCGGGATATACAACTCTATCTGATCTGAAAATAAAATTAAACCTATTTTATCATTATTCTGAGTAGCTGAAAATGCTAGTGTTGCTGCAATTTCAGTAACTATTTCATTTTTAAATTGTTGCTGAGTACCAAATAATTCAGAACCCGAAATATCCACCATTAGCATCATAGTAAGTTCGCGCTCTTCTTCAAACACTTTTACATAAGGCTCATTGTATCTTGCTGTAACATTCCAATCTATACTCCTTACATCATCTCCAAATTGATATTGACGAACCTCGCTAAAAGTCATACCACGCCCCTTAAAGGTAGAATGGTATTCTCCTCCAAAAATATGATCAGACAACCGCCGTGTCTTGATCTCAATTTTGCGTACTTTTTTTAGTAATTCTTTAGTATCCATCTTTTCAGTTTGCAGTGTTCAGTATGCAGTTAGCAGTCCTAAATTAGCATTCAGTATAAGTTTTCAGTGGATTGAATACTGAAGACAAAGACTGAATAATGCCGACTATTTATGGTACCTCTATTTCGTTTACAATTTTGTTGATGATATCTTCTGAAGTTACGTTTTCAGCTTCTGCTTCATAGGTAATTCCTATTCTATGACGAAGTACATCATGAACCACAGCACGAACATCCTCTGGAATAACATAACCTCTACGCTTAATAAAGGCATAGCACTTCGCTGCAGTTGCTAAATTAATACTTCCACGAGGCGAAGCTCCAAAAGAAATTAATGGTTTTAAATCGGTAAGTCTATATTTTTCTGGGTAGCGCGTAGCAAATATGATATCTAAAATATATTTCTCAATCTTCTCATCCATGTACACCTCTCTTACTACTTCTTGAGCCGTTAATATCTGTTTTAGAGACACTACTGGGTTTACTTTTTCAAAGGCACCTTTCAAATTGGCACGAATAATCATTTGTTCTTCGTCCAGTTTGGGATAATCAATTACAGTTTTCAGCATAAAACGGTCAACTTGCGCTTCTGGTAACGGATAAGTTCCTTCTTGCTCTACTGGGTTTTGTGTTGCCATTACTAAAAATGGCTTATCTAATGTAAAAGTTTCATCTCCAATAGTAACTTGCTTTTCCTGCATAGCTTCTAATAAGGCTGATTGTACTTTCGCTGGTGCACGGTTTATCTCGTCTGCCAAAACAAAGTTTGCGAAAATTGGTCCTTTTTTAATAGAGAAATCGTTCTCCTTCATATTGTAAATTAGAGTACCTGTAACATCAGCAGGTAATAAATCTGGTGTAAACTGTATTCTACTAAAACTACCATCCACAGCTTGAGAAAGGGTGTTAATAGCCAAAGTCTTTGCTAATCCTGGCACACCTTCTAATAAAATATGACCGCGACCTAAAAGCCCTATAAGCAAACGTTCTACCATGTGCTTTTGCCCAACAATAACTTTATTCATTTCTAAAGTCAGCAAATCAACAAATGCACTTTCCTTTTCTATCTTCTCGTTAATAGACTTAATATCAATTGTACTCGTTTCTTTCATCATTTTTAAGTTTTAAACTCTACTTCTATGCTATTTTTTAGCGGAATGCAAATTGTTAAAATTTTTATTTTAATTCTGTTAAAAATAGGTTAAAAAAAATGGTAAAATAGGATGAATCCTGACTTTAACCAATTATTATGATAAGTTTATCTTAAATAAAATTATATCGTGAATAACTATTAATTAATTCTTTTTACTCGGATTTGTTTTACTTGTATTTTAGAGACAATTAAACTATTAAAATGAAGAAAACAGCTTTTATTACTGGCGCTACTAGCGGTATTGGGGAAGCCACAGCTTACGAATTTGCTAAACACGGTATCAGATTAGTACTTTGTGGTAGGAGATTAAACAGACTAAACACCATAAAAGAAGCCTTAGAACGATTAACCGATGTACATATTTTAAATTTTGATGTGCGTAATAGAGCTGAAACTTTAAATGCAATAAGTACACTCCCTGAAGATTTTAAACAGATTGATATTCTTATAAATAATGCTGGAAACGCCCATGGCTTAGACCCTATTCAAGAAGGTAACTTAGATGATTGGGATGCCATGATGGATATAAATGTAAAGGGATTGCTCTATGTGAGTAAAGCGATAATCCCACAGATGACAGCCAGAAAATCTGGGCACATTATTAATATAGGATCATCTGCAGGTAAGGAAGTGTACCCAAAAGGGAATGTATATTGCGGCAGTAAACACGCTGTTTTAGCAATTACGGAAGGTATGCGAGTAGATTTAAATCCGTTTGGAATAAAAGTAGGAGCTGTAAATCCAGGACTGGTAGAAACTGAATTTTCTCAAGTACGATTTAAAGGTAAGAAACAAGCTGATAGTGTATACACTGGCTTTAAAGCTTTGCAAGCAAAAGATGTAGCTGAAGTAATTTATTTTGCTGTATCGAGACCTCCACATGTTAACATAGCAGATGTTTTGATGTTTTGTACGGCACAGGCTAATAGTGTAACGGTTAAAAAAGAGTTTTAAATGGCTAAAAATATCACGTATTTACTTGGAGCTGGCGCAAGTTTTAATGCTTTACCTTTGGTTGAAGATATACCTAGACGACTTGAAGGTTTCTCATACGCATTCCATATAAACAATTTTGATCATACAATTAAACATCAACAAAAATCAAATATAGCCGAACAACACTTATTTAGGTTTAAGACAATTGACGAACAAAAGATAGAGTTCGAAAAGATTAAAAACTTTCACAGAGATATTCTTTGGTTAAAAGATGAATCTCGCAATCATACCAGTATTGATACTTTTGCCAAAAAGCTATACCTACAAGAAAATACTAGTGATTTAAAGAAACTAAAGTATATTTTGTCATGTTTTTTTATATATGAACAGACTTATTATTTTGATAATAGATATGACAGTTTTTTTGCCTCAATATTAGAAAGTCTCACTGAAATACCTAATAATTTAAAAGTTTTATCTTGGAATTGTGACTCACAATTAGAAATAGCTTTTAGTAGATTCTCTAACACAACCATTAAAGAAAGTAGAGAAATTTTAAATATTTTTTCAAAGGGGAATAAGGTTGATTCTTCGAAAACAAATCTTGTTGATGAGCTAAACATCTTTAAAATTAATGGAACCACAAGTATATTAGATAAGGAAAGTAAAAACTATAATTTGATTCTGGATTATAACATTGACAAAGTTAAACTTGTTTCAAGTTTTTTAGAGATTTATGGTAGTAGAACATTGTTTTCAACTCATGAACCTAATATGTCTTTTGCTTGGGAAAATTTTTATGAAGAATTGAAATTTTATAGTAATCTTCGAGATTCTATTGTAAATACAGATATACTAATAGTTATAGGGTATTCATTTCCATTCTTCAATAGAAAAATTGATAAATTCATTTTGGATTCAATGGACAATTTGAAAAAGATATATGTGCAGGATCCATATAATGCTGAAGAAGTAATCGAAAAAATAAAAGAATTAAAACCATGGCAAGAACAAGCCTCATCCTTTAATGGCTCAAGTCTAGAGACAACAACAGTGAACAAAATACAATTTAAACCTATAAAATTTGATAAACAATTTTTTATACCAATAGAATTTTAAAAATAAGATTCCTGCCTCCCCAGGAATGACAGCTATGATCAACAAACGCCTTCTAATAAAACACCTTTTAGCTCATAATGATGAAAACAGTTTTTATGATAAAAAACGAAAAATAGACATCAGCCATAAAGAAGGTAAAGCTAAGTTTTTAAAACATATTTGTGCATTATCCAATAGTAACCCAAAAAACAATTCATACATCGTTATTGGTGTTGAAGATGAGGATAACAAAATTATTGGTGTAGACTTTTTTGATGATAGTAAAATTCAAAATCTTATTAATGCGTATTTAACTCATCCTCCTATTGTACAATATGAGAATATTCCTTTCCCTCATTTACCAGATGATAAAGTAATAGGTTTAGTAACTATTAGACCTACAGGTATACTAACCTCTTTGCGAAAAAATATATGGAAATATTATGGTGGTGCTGTATTTTTTAGAGATGGGAGTATGAGCATGCCCAAGGTATTTGAAAGCGATATTAAGGATGTGAATTCTAAAATTGTAGAAGCGATTGAAATAAATGCGCAAAACAATATAGAACATACTTTGGATGGCGTAATGGATTTTATGAATACCCGTAAAGACTTTAATGCCCAATACAAAGTGTTTAAAGAATATTTTGTGGTATGTTGGGCAGGACAAAAAAAGACTATTAAAAATGAAAAATTTTACTCAAGAGTAGATATTGAATTGATAAATGAACAGGTTCGTTTGTTTTTTTCTGCACTAGATGAAGTTTCTATAAAAATAACCGAGAACACATTTGAAATTATAGAGTTTGTTAATTTAGGATTCCAAAAAAGTTATAAGTATTATCCACTAGAAGAAACCATTATTAATTTTCAAGATAATGCTAACTATAATATTGAAACCAAATTACTATTTGAGCCACCTCAATTTAATAAAAAAACATTACATCATATTTACAACACAAATAATGCGCTTTTAGAAAAATTAAAAAAAGGATTACGTTTAACTGAAACCGAAACTTTGGATCTAAACAGTCTTCCTTCTACATATTTAATTTGTTATCTAAATGATTTTGAAGATGCTATTGATAGATTACAAGAGGTAAAACCTTATTTAAAAACACAAAATAAAGACACCTATTTGCTATATAAAGAAGCCATGCGAATTTTAAGAAAAGTGAAGTACAATTAACATTTGTTAATAAATTTAACTCTAACTTAACATAAAACTGTCTCAAAACATAAAAAAAGCAGTACATTTGCACTGCTATTAATCATTTAATCAAACCTTGTGCTCCAAATCGAAACAGAGTATCAAGGTTTTTTCTTTATTAAGGTCCAATTATTTTTGTAAATATTAGAGTGTAGATATAATTAAATACCCAATTACTTCTTCAGTTCTAACTTCTCAGCAAAATAATCGCAAAAATCTTTCATTGTAGCCGTCATTTTTTCATCTTGTGTTGCCCGATTAAATGTATTAGCCATAGCTACAAGAGTTTGATGGAAAAATATTTTCATATCATCAACCGGCATATCTTTAGTCCATAAATCGATACGTAGCATTTCTTTGGCTTTATCATCCCAAACAGATAGCATCATTGCTTTTGCTTCAGCATTAGTTATACCTCCATCTTGTGCAGTCCAAAATAGCTTTTCTGGCACACGATTTTCATCTAGTTCAACATTCAACTCTATCTTTGATTGTATTGTTTTTGCCATTATTTACGTGGTTTAAACTTAGAATTATTAAAAATATCCTGTGGTTGTGTTTGCAGCATTTTCTTTAAAGAAATAGTATTGTTTTTCATATATGCTCTTACTATTTGCCAGCCTATGTACTGACCAATACGTCCAGGAGAATTAGTATCTATTTCTTCTAAATAAAATTTACTAAAAGGAGCGGAATTTATAAATCTATTCGGCAACTTACCATCAGTGCTATAAAGTAACTCTCGCTCTACAAAATAACGCCAAATATAATGTTCATTTGTTCTCGCCCAATCTAGCTCTTCATTTGTATATCCAATGCGTTGAGCTTCTGTTTTGTTTGGCACCATTACATCTTTAAAATAAAGCTGCTTTCCAAAATAAATCATTTCACTCAATAAGGTTTTTCTCTGAGGCTGATATATATACCTTTTTGAATACTCCTTAGCCATATCTACTACAATCAAATCATCCTGAAAATCACGTTTTATAAAATTCTGAATACCTTCGTAGAAATAATGTTCTTTTCCTAAATATGTATCCAGAGCTATTAGCGCAATAGTATCAGTAATAATTACCTTATTTCTGTAATCTACATTTGAAGTTGTTGTAATAATGCGCGGTGGTTTAAATTCAGGAAAATAATATTTTAAATGATTAAATAAAGTTTCTATCTCAAGTTCAATATCATCAAGTCTTTGAAATTTTTCTCCTATTTCCCTTACTAATTCTTGTTGCAGCGTATCATTCATTTTGGTTATCCAAAACGAATCTTCATACTTCCCTGAAAACATAAACGGATAAGCTTGCTTTATTTTAGGCAAATCACTCTCTTTAGCATTTCCGAAAAATTGATCAAAACGCTCAACAGCAATATCAATATTTATATCGGCAATGGCCTTTTCTTGTTTGTTTTCATCCTTACATGAAAATATAAGAATAGTAACAAAAACAGCAAACAATATATTTTTCATAAAAATCTAAACGCTCTAAATTTTTATAAATTGAGAGTATAGGTTATTTTTGTTTGCAAAGGTAGTATTATCATATTTAATTTCCCCTGCTATGCAAACAGAAAAAGTTGTAAATCATATTGTAAACTGGTTAAAAGAATACGCTACAAATGCTGGTGTTAATGGTTTTGTAGTTGGTATTTCTGGAGGTATTGACTCTGCTGTTACTTCAACTCTTGTTGCAAAAACTGGTTTAAAAGTGTTATGTATTGAAATGCCTATTCATCAAGCCACAAGTCATGTTTCCCGAGCCCATGAACACATAGCTCAACTTAAAAAACGTTTTAATAATGTTGATGATACACGTGCTGACTTAACTCCTGTTTTTGAAGAGTTTAAAACCGAAGTGCATCTAGACGGAGACCAAACTACAGTTGATATGGCTTTAGCGAACACTAGAGCTCGTTTACGAATGACAACACTTTACTACTATGCGGGTTTATACGGTTTATTAGTAGCTGGCACTGGTAATAAAGTTGAAGATTTTGGTGTTGGTTTCTATACTAAATATGGAGATGGTGGTGTAGATTTAAGTCCGATTGCTGATTTATTAAAATCTCAAGTATACCAACTTGGCAAGTTTTTAAAAGTGCCAGATACTATTATTAATGCTGCACCAAGTGATGGTTTGTTTGGTGATGCTAGAAGTGACGAAGACCAAATAGGTGCTTCTTATCCTGAATTAGAATGGGCTATGAAAATGGATGATGAAGGAAAAACTGAAAGCAATTTTTCGGGTCGAGAAAAAGAAGTTTTTAAAATATACAAGCGCTATAATACTAATAATAAGCATAAGATGATTCCTATTCCTATTTGCGAAATCCCTAGTGATTTAATGTAAGTGTTGTAATATCAATATTTTTTTTAGTATTTTTGTGCATTGGGGCATATTCCCTAACCTTACGCTATGATTCTCTCAAAAAAAAACCGTCATAGCTAATAAAACCCTAAGATATGATTAAATTATTGATAGCGGACCCTCATCCTATTATCAGAAAAGGACTTGAGCATTTGTTTTCCGCTTCTTCTGACATTGAAATTGTTGGGAGTGTTGACAACGGCGAAGCCGTATTAGAATTTCTGAAAAAGGAATCAGTTGATGTACTTCTCTCTGAAATTGATTTACCTAAACTTAATGGATTAACTGTTTTAAGACATTTAAAATCTGACTTCCCTGACATTAAAGCATTAATGCTTAGTGCACAGCCAGAAAATGTTTATGGTTTTAACTCCATTAAAGCAGGTGCTTCTGGTTACATTTCAAAAAATGAAAATGTAATTACCATAAATGAAGCTGTAACAAAAGTACATAATGGAGGGATTCATTTAAGTAACGAACTAACTCAAGAGTTAGCTTTTGGTACTAGAACAAACAAAAACGGTAGGTTCTTTAAAAAACTATCCACTAGAGAAACAGAAGTTTTAAAACTTTTGGCTATTGGAAAGAAAAACAAAGAAGTTTCTAAAGAATTAAACATTAACGAGAAAACAGTAAGTACTTACAAAGCTCGTTTAATGAAAAAGCTGAAAGTTGACAACTTAGTAGATTTAGTAAATCAGGCTAAGTTTTTAGACTTATAGTACACGATTAAGTTTTCTAGATAACAACATTTTTAAACTAGAATACTCTTTAACTTCTTCGAGCACAGATTTGTTTATTTCAGATTTGTGCTCGATTGTTTTTTGCTGAAACTCAACCACTTTTTGTTCTATTAAAAAACAACGTAAACTTAGAATAGTTTCTGCAACTAATTGGGCAACTGTTTGTGTTTTTTCTTTAGGGAAAATATTTTTACGATGCCAATCGCTCAAACTATAACGCTCATCTTCCATTAAGATATTGGTTATCTCGTTTGCCATAGAAGCATCAACGGTATTAATAAAAGTTTTAAGTTCAAATTCTGGACTTTGATTTAATTTATCAATAATTGTATAATACAAATGCTTAAACTGTGGATTAGAGAATTCCATTTCGTCTTCTTGTAAGTCTAAATAAATTTTCTCAAAGACTTTTGCTTTCTGAATTACAGGCTCTAAAAGTAATTCGCCTTCCTCTGTTTCTTTTAGTACTAAATCCTCAAAATCCTCTGTTCTATCTCCATAAAGTAATAGCACTTCTATTATTTTTCGTTCTAATAGATATTGAACATCAACTTTTTTAATGGGCTGCTGATGTTTTATTACTTCAAAACTTTTTTGCTCTTGTTGAAATTTTTTGGTTTCGGTATCTCGTTCCTTTTGGTTGATTTGAGCTAAAGTAGTAAATAGCACTTCTTCGCTAATGTCCATAATGCGCGCACATTCTTGAACATAAACCTCCTTTTTAATTGTATCTGGTATTTTAGATATGCTATTTACAATATCTCTAATAGTCTCCGCCTTTTTAATAGGATCTGATTTAGCATCCTCATATAAAATAGAAGCCTTAAACTGAATGAAGTCTTTAGCATTTTCCTCAAGATATAGTGTTAATTCTTCAAGTGTATTCTGCTTTGCAAAGCTATCTGGATCCTCTCCTTCAGGAAACGTACATACTTTTACGTTCATGCCCTGCTCCAAAATTAAATCAATACCCCGAAGCGATGCACGCATTCCTGCTGCATCTCCATCAAAAAGCACAGTAATATTTTTGGTTAGGCGATTTATTAAGCGGATTTGTTCTGAAGTTAATGCTGTCCCAGAAGAAGATACCACATTTTCTATTCCTGCTTGATGAAATTGGATGACATCGGTATACCCTTCAACCAAGTAACAATTATCTTCTTTTGCAATTTTTTGCTTAGCATCATAAATACCATAAAGCACTTTGCTTTTATGATAAACAAGACTTTCTGGAGAATTTAAATATTTTGCAGCTTTTTTATCATTCACTAAAATACGACCGCCAAACCCTAAAATACGGCCGCTCATACTCTTTATAGGAAACATGACACGCCCCTTAAAACGATCAAATTGTTTTTCTCCCTTTACAATGCTAAGTCCTGTTTTTTCTAAAAATTCTAATTGATAGCCTTTTTTTAATGCTTCGTCTGTAAAGGCTTGCCATTCATCAAGCGAATAACCTAAGTCAAATTTCTTTATAGTCTCTTCGGTAAAACCACGCTCTTTAAAATAGCTTAAACCAATAGATTTTCCTTGATCTGTCTTATGTAATATCTTTTGAAAATAGGTGTTTGCAAACTCGTTAACCAAATACAAACTTTCCCGTTCATTAGCAGCTTCTTTTTGTTCGTTACTCTGTTCGATTTCCTCTATGTCAATATTATACTTTTTTGCAAGGTACTTTATAGCTTCTGGATAAGTAAAATGTTCATGCTCCATTAAAAAAGCAACAACATTCCCTCCTTTGCCTGTACTAAAGTCTTTCCAAATCTGTTTTACAGGAGACACCATAAAACTTGGAGTGCGTTCATCACTAAACGGACTCAAACCTTTATAGTTGCTCCCTGCTTTTTTTAGCTGCACAAAATCTCCAATAACCTCTTCTACTCGAGCGGTTTCAAATACTTGATCTATGGAATGTGCTGCTATCAAATTTTTAAATTTATAGGAAATGTAAATGTACTACTAAAGTATTGATTTTTGAAATTTGACTCTACAAGAAAAAAGAAGCATTCTTAAGGTAAAAGTATTTTTAATACTTACCCCTTAACATCCAATGCATCCCTCAAAGCATTACCAATAAGCATAAATGCCATAACCAAAGTCATGATACAGAGTCCTGGTATCATTGCTAAATAGGGTTTTCCTAGAATAATATAATTATAGTGATCTTTTATCATTGCACCCCAACTTGCCATTGGTGGTTGTGCACCTATGCCTAAAAAGCTTAATCCGCTTTCAATCAAAATAGCGGCAGCAAAATTTGCAGCAGAAATCACAATAATTGGAGCCATAATATTAGGTAAAATATGCTTAGTAATAATTCTATAATCGTTGTAACCCAAAGCTTTTGCTGCAGTTACATATTGCATTTCTTTGGTGCTAATTATTTGCCCTCTTACTACTCTGGCTACCTCAACCCACATGGTTAACCCCACCGCTATAAACACTTGCCAGAAGCCTTTTCCTAAAGCTAGAGTTATCGCAATAACCAATAATAGTGTTGGGATAGACCAGGTTACATTAATTATCCACATCACAATAGCATCTATCCTACCTCCAAAATAACCTGCTAGACTCCCCATTATAACACCAATAATTAATGAGATAAACACCGCTACAAAGCCTATGAAAAAAGAAATTCTTGCGCCTACTAAAATCCTACTTAATAAATCCCGACCATATTTATCTGTACCAAAAAGAAATGTTTTTTCTTTAATAAACGTTTTAACCTCCGCATTGGGAAAATTTGATAGTGGGATTACTTTTTCAACACCTTTTAATCCGTCTGAGGCATATTCTATATAGGACAGATTACTATCTATGATACTATACTCAGATATCGGCACTTCAGTATCTGTATTTTTAATACCAAAGAATAATTTACTTAATAGATTTTGCTCATTTTTGATCTGAGATGGTACGGTAAGCATAGATGCTTTAAATCCAGGTGGTTTAGAATGTATAGACAAGTGCATTTGGTTGGCATACTGTGAGTTATCTGGCGCAATAACATATGCAAAGATGGATATTAACCCAACACATACAATAAAATAAAAACTAAAAACGCCCCAAAAGTTTTTTTTAAACTTTTGGAGCGCTAGTTGTCTCAGTGAATTTGGTGTATTACCCATTTAAGGTTTAGTCTTTTACCTTAGCTACCTTTTTTATACTGTACGCCATCTTTAAGTCTTCAAGTACATTTACAGCTTCTTCAACATAAACATCCTTACTTAAATTCTTATACCAGCGTTCTCTTTTATCTTTTAAACTAGTTGTATCACTTTCAAATAGTTGCTTTTCAAAACTTGTTGGTAAAAAGGTTAAATTGGTTTTATATTTTGAAATTGCATCAAAACGCTTTGCTTCTTCTTCATTCAACTCAATTTGTTGCTTATAAGTATTATAGTTCAAAGAAAACTCTGTCTCATCAATTTGATTTTTAACCCACTTAGCATTCTCTTCTATTAGTTTTAGCTGATTATTATTACTCATACGCTCCTTACTTTTACTTATAGCTTTGTCGTAATCAAAATAATTATCCCAAGTTTTATAACTAGCTGGATCTATTTCATCATAAGGTAATGGATTGTCTTTTTCTTTTTCTCCTACTTCAATAAAACTAAAACGTCCAGGGACTTGCACATCACTCTTTACGCCTTCTAATTGTACTGAACCACCGTTAATTCTATAATACTTTTGTGTGGTAAATGCTAAAGCTCCTAAATCTCCACTAGTATTATTCCTTACTGCATTATTTAAGTTGTATACATTTTGAACGGTTCCTTTTCCGTAGGTTTGCTTACTACCAATTACTATAGCTCTTTTGTAGTCTTGCATTGCAGCCGCCATAATTTCAGAGGCAGAAGCCGATAATTCATTTACTAAAATTACCAATGGACCATCCCAAGCAATAGATTCATCTCTATCTCTAAGTACTTCTTTAGGTGCCCCTGTAGATCGTACTTGTACAACTGGTCCTTCTTTTATAAATAACCCTGCCATATCTACAACAGCTGGTAGAGAACCTCCACCATTATTTCTTAAATCTAGAATTAATCCTTCCATACCTTCAGCTTTCAAACGTTCTATTTCTTTTCGAACATCAATAGCTGCATTTAAATTTTTATAGTCTTGAAAATCTACATAAAACCGTGGTAAGTTAATAATACCATATTTTTTTTCATCCTTTTCAACAACAGAAGCTTTAGCATAGGTTTCTCCCAACTCTACAACATCACGTACAATGGTTACATCTTTTATGGTACCATCTACTTTCTTAATAGTTAAAGTTACTTTTGTCCCTTTAGGTCCTTTAATATATTTTACGGCATCACTAATACGCATACCAACTATATCTATACCTACTTCTTCATCTTCTTGCTTTACTTTTAATATTATATCTTCAACTTCTAGTAATTGACTTCTCCATGCTGGACCACCAGAAATAAGCTCAACTATTTTAATATAATCCATACGCTTAGTTAAACGCGCACCTATACCTTCTAGTTTACCAGACATTTGGGTATCAAAACCTTCCTTATCTGTAGGAGCCAAATAATATGTATGTGGATCAAATTCTTCTACAATGGCATTTACATACATTGAAAACCAATCCTCTCTAGTTAAATCATCAACATTATCGTTAAAATAAATATCTATAGATTTTAATGTGGCTTCTCTTGCTTCTTTTTCAATTTCAGCTTCAGTTTTCATGACATACGATGGATCTTTTTCTTTTGCTTGCTTCTCTTGCTGCACTATATCATCATAGTTAGAAAGTGTTGAAAACTTCAATTGTTTTCTCCAACGTTCTGTCATTTCCTTTTTACTATTTACAAAATCTATTTTATCGTAATCTGTATCAAATGTCTCATCTATAGTGTAATCAAAAGGCTTTGATAATACTTCTTTATAAATAGTTTTCGCCTCTTTAATACGCTCTGTCATACGCACATGTACTAAATTAAAAAACGAAATATCATAAGCTTTTAATTGATCGTCTATTTTGGTTTTGTATTGTTGAAAGTCCTTGTAATCAGATTTGTAGAAATAGCGCTTTACAGGATCAATCTTCTCTATATAATCGTTAAACAATCCTTCTGAAAAATTATCATCTAATCTAATCGGATCAAAGTGCCCGTTTTGCAATATATAAGTTATTACCTGTAATAATAATTTATCTTTATCAGTATCATCAAATCTTTTCGAAGTGAAACTACAAGAAGCGAATGCTAAAAGTAGTACCAATAATAAAACCTTATAATTCTTTTTCATCATATCCTTCATAATCTTAAATAAAGCTATTTAATTTATTTATCAATTCACTAAAGTACAGAAAAAACCGTGCCATTGAACGGATAAGCCGCTAATTTTTTGTTAAAGCAAACAAAACAAGGGTTTACATAAGAATTTATGTATTTTAGCACTGCTTAATAGCAAGCTTATTTATGTTAAAAAAACCTTTGATTTTAGTAACAAATGATGATGGTATTACCGCCCCAGGTATTAGAACTTTAGTTGATGTAATGCTTTCTATTGGAGATGTTGTAGTGGTTGCTCCCGATAGCCCCCAAAGTGCAAAAGGGCATGCTATTACTATAGATTCTACCTTGTATGTTGAACAAATTGAAGTCCCCAACAAAACACACTTGGAATACACCTGCTCTGGCACACCAGCAGATTGTGTGAAATTGGCAGTTAGAGAAATTTTGGATAGACGCCCTGATATTTGTGTGTCTGGAATTAATCACGGTTCAAACTCATCAGTAAACGTTATTTATTCTGGTACGATGAGTGCCGCTATAGAGGCAGGTATTGAAGGTATTCCTGCTATTGGGTTCTCTCTTTTAAACTATAAATGGAGTGCTAAATTTAATGCATGTAAAACCTTTGTTAAAACAATTACAAAAAACGTATTACAACATGGTTTACAGGAAGGGGTTGTACTAAACGTAAATATCCCTGATATTCCTGAAACTGACATAAAAGGCGTAAAAGTGTGTAGACAAGCAAGAGCCAATTGGCTAGAGGAGTTTGATAAGCGTAAAAATCCCCAAGGGAGAGATTACTATTGGCTTACTGGTAAGTTTGTAAATTTAGATGGTGGTAAGGATACAGATGAATGGGCATTAGAAAATAATTACGTTTCTGTTGTACCGGTTCAGTTTGATTTGACAGCGCACCACTTTATCAAAGATTTAAACACTTGGAATTTAAATGACACTGAAAATAACTAAATGAAAAAAGAACTTACAATAGGTATTTTGATTGGTTTAATAGCCAACGCTATCGGATTATTTATAACAGCTAAAATCCTTGGTAATGGTGACGACTTTACTACTGTTGTAAAAGCAGCTTATAATGAAGGCTTCTTAGGAAAACTTATTAGTTTAGGCGCTGTTTTAAATCTTATAGCATTCTTTATTTTTATAAAGAAAAAACAAGACTATCGTGCCAGAGGTGTTTTACTTATCACAGTATTTATAGCTGTATTTACGTTTGTAATTAAATTATTTTGATTCTCTTTTAAATGAAATATTATATTCTTGCAGGAGAAGCTTCAGGAGACCTTCATGGCTCTAACCTTATTAAAGCATTAAAAAGTGTTGATGACAATGCTGAGATTAGATGTTGGGGAGGCGACTTAATGCAAGATGCAGGAGGGGAATTGGTAAAACATTATAAAGAACGAGCTTTTATGGGGTTTACAGAAGTACTGATGAACCTCAGGAAAATCTTCAAACTTATTTCTTTTTGCAAAGAAGATATTACAGCTTTCAACCCTGATGTAGTTGTTTTTATTGATAATTCTGGTTTTAATCTTCGTATTGCTAAGTGGGCAAAAGCTTCGGGGTTTCGTACTAACTATTATATCTCGCCACAAGTTTGGGCATCTAGGGCAAGTAGGGTAAAAGCTATAAAGCGAGATATTGACAACATGTTTGTTATTTTACCTTTTGTAAAACCATTCTATAAAACTCATAATTATAATGTTGAATTTGTTGGTCACCCCTTAATAGATGCCATTGCAAATAGAACACAAGTAAACCCAAAAGCATTTAGGATAGCACATAAACTTGATGACAAACCCATCATTGCTTTATTGCCTGGCAGCCGTAAACAGGAAATAACAAAAATGCTATCTGTAATGCTGAGTTTAATTGATGAATTCCCAGAATATCAATTTGTAATTGGAGGTGCTCCAAGTCAAGATTTTGAGTTTTATAAACCATTTATAAAAAACAAAAATGTCGGTTTTATTCCGAATAAAACTTACGATTTGCTAAGTGTTTCCTATGCTGCTCTAGTTACTTCGGGTACAGCCACTTTAGAAACAGCATTATTTAAAGTACCGCAAGTGGTTTGCTACAAAGGAAGTTCTATATCGTACCATATTGCAAAACGTATCATTACCTTAAAATTTATTTCTTTAGTGAATTTGGTCATGGATAAAGAAGTAGTAACAGAACTCATTCAAAACGATTTTAACAAGAAACGTTTAAAGAAGGAACTGGAGCATATTTTAGATGATCAACAGCGCACAGTAATGTTCAATAATTACTACGAACTAGAGAAAAAGCTTGGAGGTAAAGGTGCTAGCAAAAAAACGGCAACATTAATTTACAACGCCCTAAAAGCTTAATTTGTTAATGAAAAAATATATCTTTTTATTAATACTGGTTGTTGGTTTTTCTAATTGCAAATCTTCTAAACGGACAAATGTAGTTACCAAAAAATCTAAACTAGAAAAACCAGATAGTTCTAAATCAACAGACCTTTCTAAAAACCGTACCAATACAGCTAAACCCACTAAAGCAGACCAAGTTATTAGCTACTCAAAGCAGTTTTTAGGTACACGTTATAAATGGGGAGGCACTACAAAGCGAGGCATGGATTGTTCTGGGTTAGTATTTGAATCTTTTAATGCACATAAGGTTTACCTTCCAAGGATTTCCAGAGACATGGCTAAAAAAGGGAAATCTATAAAACTTAAGGAAACCCTTAAAGGAGATTTATTGTTCTTTAAAACAGGCAAGAATAGACGAAACACCATTAATCATGTTGGCCTTGTGGTAGAAATTAAAAATAATGACATATATTTTATTCATGCTACTTCTTCAAAAGGGGTAATTATTTCTTCCTTAAATGAATCTTATTGGAAAAACAGTTTTGTAGAAGTTAGGCGAATTTTATAAGTCTTTATTATCTTGTAGCTTATGAAGCTGCTTAACTTTACCGTAATAAAACTTACCGTTTTTCTTATTATTGGTATCTTATTGGGATATTACATATCTGTAGAACTATCAACTTCAATAGTTTTTACTGTATTAGTTTTAGGGCTTTTAACAGCATCTTATTTTATTCAAAATAAAAAATTAACTAAAACTGTTTGGTTTGGCATAATGGTGTTTATAGCTATGATTTGTGTAGGAATATTAACCGTAAACCTTCATAATCAAAAGAACTTCACTAATCATTATTCAAACTATATATCTGAAGATTTAGACACATTACATACCATAAATTTCAGAATTAAAGAGGTATTAAAACCCAGTAAATTTTACGATAAATACATTATAGAGGTTTTAAAGGTCGATGCTGATGTAGCAGTGGGTAAATCTCTATTGAATATTAAAAAGGATTCTCTTCATAAAAGCTTAACTGTAGACGAAAACTATATTATTAGAACAGCATTTAAAAACCTAATTCCTCCACTGAATCCAGGACAATTTAATTATAAGAGCTATTTAAATAAAAAATATATTTACCATCAGTTATCTGTTGAGCCCCACACACTTTTAGAACTTAAAGACAAAACCACTACAATTTTTGGCATAGCTAACACCGTAAGAGCTCATATTAATTCTAAACTGATACTTTACGATTTTAATAAAGACGAATTAGCCATTATTAATGCCTTATTACTTGGTCAAAGACAAGATATTAGTGAAGAGATATACACAAGTTACGCCAATGCTGGCGCAATACACATACTTGCCATATCGGGTTTACATATTGGTATTATTTTAATAATACTCAATTTTATATTTAAGCCTATTGAGCAAATAAAAAATGGAAAACTCCTTAAAGCAGGCATTCTTATTTTCATTTTATGGAGTTTTGCTATAATTGCAGGTCTTTCAGCCTCTGTTACTAGAGCCGTAACCATGTTTAGTATTGTTACCCTTGGACTGAGCTTAAATAGACCAACAAATATTTACAATACACTTGCTATTTCTATATTAGTACTATTGCTGTTTAAGCCAATGTTTTTGTTTGATGTTGGTTTTCAGTTAAGTTATTTAGCAGTATTTGCTATTGTAAGCATTGACCCTATTTTTTATAAGCTATGGCAACCAAAAAACTGGTTATTAGATAAATATTGGCATACCATAACCATAACTTTTGCTGCTCAATTTGGTATTATACCTATCAGTTTGTTTTATTTTCATCAATTTCCGGGGTTATTTTTTATGTCTAACTTAATAATTATTCCCGTTTTAGGAATCATTTTAGGCTTTGGTATTTTAATAATTCTATTAGCTGTTTTAAATGCATTACCAAACTTTATCGCTTCAATATATGGTACAATAATTAGTTACATGAACTATGTTGTGACTTGGATAGCACGCCAAGAGCAATTTCTATTTAAAGATATTCCATTCAGTTTTATCCATGTAATAACCTTTTACTTGTTAATTATTTTCCTATTTAGATTATACTTTAGAAAAAATCTAAAAAACTTAAAATTATTTTTGCTAGCAGTGATCGTTCTCCAATGTGTTTTTATTTTTTCAGAATACCAAAAACCCAATCATAAGTTTATTGTGTTTCATAAAAGCAGGTATAGTTTGATTGGAAATGTAACTAACAATACTATTAAAGTTTCTCATGACTTTGACAGTCTTACTAAACGAACCAATACCATTATCAGAGATTTTAAGGTTGAAAATTATATAGGACATTCCGTTTATGATAGTTTGCCTTCATTTATTGTACTAGGATCAAAAAAGGTTTTAATTATTGATAGTTTAGCAGTCTACAAAACCTCAAAACTTCAACCTGATTATGTGCTCTTAAGGCAATCACCAAAACTAAATCTAGAAAGAGTAATAAATACTTTAAAACCAAAAATGATTATTGCGGATGGTAGTAATTATAAATCTTACGTAGAGCGTTGGGAATCTATTTGCAAAAACAAAAAACTCCCTTTTCATCAAACTGATAAAAAGGGAGCCTATGTTATTAACTATTAATTCTTAACCTTCAAATTCTGCTTTAAAAGCTTTGTAATACTCATTAAAATCTTCTTGAGTTTTAATGTCTTTATGATCATCGTTTTTAAATAGTTTCAAATACAACTCTAATTGTTTAGGTTGTTGATATCCCTTTATTGGAGCAATTACATTAGCTTCTTCATCAAAAAACACAATTGTTGGATACGCATTTACTTGCAGGTATCTCGCTAATTCGTGAGCGCTATTTCTTGTTTTAGCTCTAGCCTCGTTATAGTTGGGGTTAGTAAATGATTTATCCTTGTACTTTACTACTTCATTTCCTTCTCCATTAAACTTCACTGCGTAGTAGTTTTTGTTTACGTATTCTACAACATCAGCATTATGAAATGTATTTTTATCTAACATTTTACAAGGTCCACACCATACGGTGTATACATCCATCATAATTTTTTTAGGGGTCTCTTTCTGCAGTTTAATTGCTTCTTCTAGCGATACCCAATTTATCTCTTGCGCTATTCCTGATAAGGAACCTAAAAACGCAATTGCTACTATTAAAACTAAATTTTTCATATTCGATTTGTTGCAAATGATATGCCGAACTTACAAAAAAAGCACCTAAACAGGTGCTTTTTGATTGTTTTTTAACGGTTTTTTCGATGAAACTAAAAAACAATATGAATGTAATCGATCAAATTAACATTCACGAATAATCTCGTAAAAAGATAAAACTATCTTATACCTTTCATTAATTTTTTTAGTACTGGTACCAAACACAAAAGTCCTAAAGCACATCCTAAAACTACATATACACCCCAATTTAAATAAACATCAATATAAGGTTGAATTTGTGCTTCCATTGAAGAACTCTCGCCTATATTACCAACACTAATAAGTTTACCAATTTCTGTTGCCATTTTATTTCCTACGGAATAAGATAGAAACCAGGCCCCCATGGAAAAACCAACAATATCTCCTGGAGAGAGTTTAGTAACCATAGACAACCCTACTGGTGATAAACATAACTCTCCCAGAGTGTGAAATAAGTACATGAAAACAATAGCCCAAATTATAATTTTTTGACCTGAAGCAATTGCTGAGGTAGCTCCCATAACAATTACCAAAAATCCAATGGCAAGTAATACCAGTGAGTATACAAATTTCAGTGGTGTACTAGGTTCTTTTTTGAGTTTGTTTAACTTCATCCATAACCATGAAAAAACTGGAGCAAACACAATGATAAAAAATGCATTGAGTGCCTGAAATTGAGAAGCTGGTATTTCAGAGTTGCCAATAGAACGATCAACAAACCTATCTGTGATTAAAGTAAGGGATCCTCCTGCTTGTTCGAATAAAGCCCAAAACATAGCATGAAATAAGAAGAGTATTAAAACTACTAATAAGCGTGATCCATTTTCATATTTGGTACTCAAATAGATTAAATAAGCCAATACCGCTATAGTAATTCCTGTTAAACCAAATTTAAAAACCACATCATAGCTAAACAGCAAAGCCCACAATGGCACTGCTATAAAACTTAAAAGTATAATCAATTTATTTAAGCTAAAACCTGCAAATACACTTTCGTCGTCATATTTCTTTTGAGGAACAAGCCCTTCTTTTCCAAAATGCTTTAAATTCTTCCAAAACACAAATAATCCTAATAACATCCCTATTCCTGCTAGTCCAAACCCCCAATGCCAACCAACCTCTTCTCCTAGATAACCACATGTTAATGCTGAAAGAAAAGCACCTACATTTATACCCATATAAAAAATATTATATGCAGAATCTTTTCTAGAATCATCTTGGTCATAGAATTTACCTAAAAAACTTGATATATTTGGTTTAAAATAGCCAGTACCTACTACAATGAATGATAAAGCGACAAAAAAGAATAATTCATTGGTTTCAGCAACAATACCTTGAGCCGCTAATACTATATGCCCAATACTTATAAGAATACCTCCAAGCAAAATAGCTTTTCTAAATCCTAAATACTTATCAGCCATTATCCCTCCAATTATTGGTCCAAGATATATTGACGCAGTATATGATCCATAAATAGCCAGAGATTTTACATCTGCTTCACCACTGGAAATTTGCTGAAACACAACCTTTACCATATAAAGCGTTAACAATGCTCGCATTCCATAGTAGGAAAAACGCTCCCACATTTCAGCAAAAAAGCAGACAAATAGTGCCCTAGGATGAATTTTCCAATTTGCTTTAATTACAAGAGGTATCCAGATTAAACAAAAAAGCCATCCTACAATAATTAATCCTAATACAAAATCCATAAATATCTATTTTAGAGTTCTAAGAAAAATAAAATTTGAAAATCATCCCTTAATTTTTGATTTTACCTCTTCAACTTTTTCAGGTTCATCAATTTTATCCCCAAGGGTTTCATTAATAAAATTTGTCATTTTTTTATACAAATGCAATCGTGTATTTCCGCCGTAAATACCATGATTTTTATCTGGGTACATCGCCCAATCAAATTGTTTATTTGCTTGTACTAATGCTTCTACTAATCGCATAGTGTTTTGAGCATGTACATTATCATCTGCAGTACCATGCACCAATAAAAATTTGCCTTTAAGTTTATTAACATGATTAATTGGAGAATTGTCATCATATCCACTCGGGTTATTTTGAGGAGTCCCCAAATAACGCTCAGTATAAATTGTATCATAAAAACGCCAACTGGTTACTGGTGCTACTGCAATAGCCATTTTAAATACATCATTTCCCTTAAATAAGCAATTGCTACTCATAAACCCACCGTAACTCCAACCCCAAATACCTATTCTGGATGCATCAATATATGATAATTCGCCTAATTGTTGTGCTGCCTGAATTTGGTCTTCAACTTCATATTTACCCAAATCGTTTTGTGTTACTTTTTTAAAGGCTGCACCTTTAAAACCAGTACCTCTTCCGTCTACACAAACCACAACGTATCCTTGCTGCGCTAGCATTTGAAACCAATAATCATTTGTACTGTTCCAACTATTGGAAACCGATTGTGAACCCGGACCCGAATATTGTGTCATGAAAAGAGGGTATGCTTTTGAAGCATCAAAATTTGCTGGTTTAAGCATCCACATGTTTAAATCGTTACCGTTTACATGTATGGTACTAAATTCTTTTTTTGATGTTTTAAAATCTGATAGTTTTTGAGCTAGCTTATCATTGTCCTTTATACTCTTGATAAGATTACCTGATGAAGCACTATTTAAAGTATACTCTGGTGGGGTTGTAGCACTTGAAAATGTATTTATAAAATATGAGAAATCTGCACTAAAAGCAGCACTATTTGTCCCATTTGTTTTAGTTAATCGTTTTTTATTACGTCCATTTAATTTAACGCTATATACATCTCGATTAATAGACCCGTTTTCGGTGGATTGATAAAAAATACTTTTGTTACTCTCATCATATCCATAATAATTAGTAATCTCCCAATTTCCTTTGGTAACTTGGTTAATTAAACTGCCATCTTTATCATAATGGTATATATGATTATATCCATCCTTCTCACTAGTCCAAATAAAGCTATTATTACCTAAAAATGTTAGGTTGTCAGTAATATCAATATAAGCCTTATCCTTTTCAGCAAGTATTATTTTTGATGTGTTTTCTTTAGTATTAATAAACCACAAGTCTAATTCATTCTGTTGACGATTCATAAATTGAGCACTTAGTACATCAGCATCATTAGTCCATTCAATTCTAGGAATGTAAAAATCAGTATATGTTTTATCAACTTTTATGTTAGACAATGTTTCTTTACTAACATCATAGAGATGTAGGGATACATCAGAATTCTTCTCACCTGCTTTTGGATATTTAAATACTTGCTGGGTTTGATACAACCCTTTTCCGTAAATATCCATAGAAAATTCAGGTACATCAGTTTCATCAAAACGTATAAATGCAATTTTATTACTGTTTTTATTCCAACTAAAAGCACGTACTATTGAAAATTCCTCTTCATAAACCCAATCTGCAATGCCATTAATAATCTTATTTTTTTCTCCATCGAAAGTAATTTGTTTCGTCTCTTCTGAAATTAAATCTAGGATATACAGATTGTTATTAAAACCATAAGCCAGTTTTGTGCCATCAGGAGAAAACGTTGGCTCTTGTATTTTTTCATCTGATACTTTAGCAATACTTTTAGTACTTACGTTATATACATAATAATATGCTAGAGATGATCTTCTATAAATTTTCTCACTTTCTGTTGCCAGTAGTACCTTTTGTTCGTCTTCACTAAAGGTATAATCTGTAAAATAATTAAGCTCTGGAATATCAGATGAAGACACTAAGGTTTGCACTTTTTTTAGCGTTTTGTAGTCATAAATATCTACCGAAGTGGTTCTTGCAGCTCTGTCGAAGTTAAAAACCGAATATTGCTGTCCGTTTTTCATAGAATGTAAAACATCTATGCTTTCCGTTCTAAATCCACCACTCCAAATATCTTCTAAAGTAATTTCTTTGGTTTGTGCTATTAATGAGAGTGAGAGAAACAGAGAAACACCAAGGGAGAATTTTAAATATTTCATACGCATTTTGCTATCTTTTTGATAGTTCTTTAACTTCCATTTCAGTCTGTTTATTCAAATTAAAATTACAAATTATAGACATTTAGTCTAAAAAACCATCTATTTTATAAAGCGATATCAAGTTTACTAAAAATTATGTAATTTACCATAATTATTAACAGTAAATCGTGCTGTTTGCATACTTGCTCAATTTTCGCATCAAGAGTAGTATCTTTGCACTTTAAATGCATGCCACTATGAGCGAAACGATTTCTGGTTTTTCTAAACTCTCAAAATCTGAAAAAATTGATTGGATAGTTAATACTTATTTATCCAAAAATGATAAGGCAAAACAAATTTTAACACAATATTGGAATGCTGACAAAAAACTGCAACAGCTTCATGATGAGTTTATTGAAAACACCATTACCAACTACTACTTGCCCTTAGGAGTAGCTCCAAATTTTTTAATCAACGGGAAAGCATATACCATTCCCATGGCTATTGAGGAAAGTTCTGTTGTGGCAGCAGCAAGTAAAGCCGCCAAATTTTGGTTAGATAGAGGAGGGTTTAAAACTAAAGTAATTTCTACAAAAAAAATAGGCCAAGTTCATTTTAAATTTGGTGGGAAGTTTGAACATTTAGTTTCGTACTTTACTCAGGTAAAACCGAAATTAATAGAAGATTCAAAACACATTACTGCGAATATGGAAAAACGTGGTGGAGGTATTTTGGATATAGAATTACGAAACAAAACACAGGATATAGAAGGGTATTACCAATTGCATGTTTCTTTTGAAACTTTAAATGCCATGGGTGCAAACTTTATCAATTCATGTTTAGAGCAGTTTGCCAAAACGTTTAAAAATGAAGCGTTGTATTTTGATGGATTTTCTGAGGACGAAAAGTACATTGATATTGTGATGAGCATTTTATCTAATTATGTTCCTGATTGTTTGGTTAGAGCAGAGGTTAGTTGCCCTGTAGAACAGTTATCTGAAAATAATGGTGTTTCTGGAGCATCTTTTGCCAATAAATTTGTTGAGGCTGTTAAGATTGCAGAAGTGGAGCCGTACCGTGCCGTAACCCATAATAAAGGTATAATGAATGGTATTGATGCTGTTATTTTAGCTACAGGTAACGATTTTAGAGCTGTTGAAGCTGGTGTACATGCTTTTGCATCTCGAAACGGTTCATATAGTAGTTTATCCCATGCTGAAGTTAAGGACGGTATATTTACATTTTGGATGGAAATACCATTAGCTTTAGGTACTGTTGGCGGATTAACTGGTTTACATCCATTAGTAAAATTAGCTTTAGAATTATTAGATAAACCTTCTGCAAAAGAATTGATGCAAATTGTGGCTGTTGCAGGCTTAGCACAAAACTTTGCGGCATTACGTTCGCTCACTACAACTGGTATTCAACAAGGCCACATGAAAATGCATCTTATGAATATCTTAAACCAATTTGAGGCTACTGACACTGAGAAACAAAAAATAGTGGCGCTTTTTAAAACAAAAACGGTAACTCATAATGCTGTAGTACAAACCTTGGAAAACCTACGTAATTAATAGCTTAATTTATTGTATTGAAAACATTTAAAAGCAACGGCAAATTATTACTAACAGGAGAATATGTAGTGCTTGATGGTGCTATTTCCCTTGCTATTCCTACTAAATATGGCCAATCACTTAATGTTAAGCCTATTGATTCTAAACATATTCACTGGAAGAGCTTTGATGAAAAAAACAAGGTGTGGTTTGAAGATAAATTTCATTTAATTGATTTAAAATCAAACAAAACTGAAACTAATACGCCAAATTTAAGGCTATTACAAATTTTAAATGCAGCTCAACAACTAAGCCCAAATTTTCTTGATACTAATACAGGTTTTTCAATTGAAACCTATTTAGATTTTCCAAAAAATTGGGGACTTGGCACTTCATCAACACTCATAAATAACATTGCTGAATGGGCAAATATAAACCCGTATGAACTCTTAAAACTAACATTTGGGGGTAGTGGGTACGACATTGCTTGCGCACAACACAATACTGCGATTACATATCAACTATTAAATGATGATACTCTAAAACAACATCAGGACACTAATAGAATGGTTTTACCGGTTAATTTCAACCCTCCTTTTAAAGATCATCTTTATTTTGTATATCTCAACAAGAAACAAAATAGCCGTGATGGTATTACGCATTACAAAGCTTTAGATCAAAATTTAAAATTGACTATTTCAGAAATAAATACCATTACCGAGGCGTTAATTTCTTGTGATAGTATCATGGAATTCCAAAAACTAATAATTAACCACGAAGAGATTATTTCTAAAACTATCAATCAATCTACTATCGCATCTAAATATTTTAATGATTTTGATGGGGCAATAAAAAGTCTTGGTGCTTGGGGAGGCGATTTTATTTTAGCCTGTTGTGAAACCAATCCAACAAGATACTTCACAGATAGAGGTTATAATACAGTAGTACCATATAAAGAGATGATTCTAAAATAAAAAAGCCTCATTAAAAATTAATGAGGCTTTTTAGTTATAGTTGTTTAAGTTAGTTTGAGTTGTATTTTATTGAATTTGAAGTTCAACTCGGTTATCTTCAATATCTGCAGCATCTTTAAGTGCATTGTATAATTTAGAGTTTACAACACTTGATTTTTGAGTTTCTACTCTATTTGCAAACGACTGATAATTATCTAATTCTACTGCTGGTGTCTTTTTGGTTACTTGTACCATATACACACCTCTTTCTCCAGCAACTAATGCTGAAGTTTCTCCTTCTTCTAGAGCAAATGCAGTACCTACTACTAGGGGCTCTCTACCAGCTCCAGAAATTGTAGGGTTCTTCATATTTACTGCTAATGCTGTTCTAACTGAAGTACTTTCTGCAGTTGCTACATCCTCTAATGCTGTAGCTGTTACGCGTTGTTTTATTATTTCAGCCTTACGTTCTTTTCTTATTTTAGGTAGTACAGTCGCTGAGGCATCTTCTACAATCATTAAACCTTCTTCATGCTTTGCTACTAATTGTGCTATAACATACCCACCGGAAACGGTAAAACGCTTTATATCTCCTTCTTTAACCTCTTCCTCAAACGCCCAACGTACAATTGGTCTTTGATTTCCTATTCCTGGAATATTTTCGTCTAACGCTTTCATACCGTTTACAGGACGCACTGTATAATTTTTAGATTTAGCTATTTCCTCAAAATCGCCTTCTTTCGCTTTTATTTCAAAGTTTGATGCATCTCTAAAAATTGCGTTTACTGTTGCTTCTGAAGGCTCAACCTTTCTAGCTATTGTACCTACTTTAACAGCTTTCTTTTTGTCTTTTAACCCTTCTATTTCTACAATATGAAATCCGAAAATTGTTTTTACAACATCAATATCTCCAACTCTTCCATTAAATTCAAAATCGTTAAATTCAGGAACCATAGTACCGTAAGCGTGCCAATCGTAGCGACCTTCATTAGCTACACTTCCTTGGTCTGAAGAAAACTCCTTGACAAACTCTGGAAATTTAGATTTGTTTCTTTTAAGAATAGCTAATAAACTATCTGCAGTTGCCTTTGCTTCTTGTTCTGTTTGTTTAGCTGGCGCGCCAGAACTTTGAGATCCAATGAAAGGAATTAAAATATGTCTAACTTTTGCAGAATCTGGAATATTCTTAGTTTCAATAAGCTTAGTTATCTTGAAAAACTCTCCATCTCTATATGGTCCGTAAATCTCTCCCTTACTTAGACCATATATACTATCGGAAACTTTAGCTGGTAAACTTGATTTGAATACAAAACGGTCATCAAATTTCACATCAGATGCCGCTATTAAATTAATATATTCTTCATTATTTTCTATAGTTGAAAATGCATCAATTGGATCAGTTCTCCCATCCTTATCTTTAATTCTTCCCGTTATAAAAGTTTTTAGATCTTTTTGAATGGCATCTTCATCTGCTACAGTTGCTACTTCTTTAAATTCAACAAATTTAATATCTCTTGAAGCTTCAACTTCATATTGGCTTTTATGGTCTTTAATATAAGCTTCTATATCAGATTTAGTTACTTTGATTGTACTATCAGCAACTTTGGTGTAAGGTATTTGTACAAATTTCATATCTACCTTATTACCTTCTAATTGATGTTCTAGCTTACCTTCAGCAAGCGTACCAACTAATCCTGCTTTTACTAGGTTGAAGTAATTTTGTTGTAGTGCATTAGAAGCTACACTTTTTTCATAATCTATCCAACTTTGATATTGTGCTTCTGATGTGTTTTTTAGATTAGCAATATATTCATTAAGCTTACCTTCATCAAACAATCCTGCTTCATTCGAAAACTGAGGATTTCCAGTTAATGCCGTTTTTAATAAATCGCGCATTTGGTCTTTCTCTATTGAAATACCTAATTTCTCATATTGTGATGACAATACAGCTTCTCTTACTTCTTGATTCCAAACACGATTAATAACCTGAGTATTAGTAGCATTTGGACCCATTTGGCGTTGTGTATTTTCTACCTTTTTTAGGAAATCTTCTCGATTAATATCCTTCCCATTAATAGTTGCCACTGTATTTTGTGATCTCGCTGAAAGGGCATCGCTATTTCTAAATAAATCTGCTAATACAAAAGAGAATAATGCTAATGCAATAATTAGTATAAGAAATAATGAGCGTTGTCTAATTTTATTTAAAACTGCCATGTGCTTTATAAATTTTAATCTTTAAGCTATTTAATAAAAAAATTGATAAAAATTTAAATATCAAAGTGTCAGAATAGCTTTTATATTGAGATTTGATAAAAATATCGTGCGCGAAAATACCATTTTCTATCTAATAATAAAAGGAGAAACAGGCAATAATTACTACTACAACCTAATATGCGGTAAACATTTAATCTTCACTTATAAGTTTTACCTCTACTAAATCTATTTTAGTATTGGAAACCTCTAATATTGTGAATTTAAAAGTATCAATTTCTATAATCTCGCCTTTTTGAGGAATTTCTTCGGTATGATTTACTATCAACCCTCCTAGGGTTTCGTAATTTTCATCTTCTGGAAGATTAATTTTATACGTTTCATTTATATAATCTACTTCCATTCTTGCTGAAAAACGGTATGTCTCCTCATCAATTTTCTGTTCTTCAAGTACTACAGTATCATGCTCGTCTTCAATTTCCCCAAATAATTCTTCAACAATATCTTCTACTGTCATAATACCAGAAGTACCGCCATACTCATCTAAAACAACGGCTATACTTTTTCGCTTTTTTGTTAAAATGTTTAGCACATCACTGACTAAAACAGTACCCGGAACAAACTCTACAGGCAATAACATAGATTTTATAGTTTTTGGCTTTTTAAAAAGCTCGAAAGAGTGCACATAACCTAAAATATCATCTATAGAATCTTTGTACACTAATATTTTAGAGCATCCTGTTTCAGAAAATAAGCCGTTTAAGGATTTTACTGTATCATTAATATCAACAGCTATTATTTCTGTTCTAGGCACCATTACCTCCCTTGCTTTTACTTCTGAAAATTCTAATGCATTTTGAAAGATTTGAATTTCAGAATCTACCTCATCATGTGCTTCAACAGACTCCATTTGCTCACTGATATAATTTCCTAGTTCAACCTTTGAAAATGCCATTTGAATATTGTCACCCTCTGTTTTGAAAAAATATTTAAGAACCAAATCTGATATCCAAATTACAAAATTTGAAATCCAAGTAAACAGCACATAAAAAATATACGCCGGTATTGCCAAAACCTTTATAAGTGTGTTGGCATAAATTTGAAAAAACACTTTTGGCAAAAACTCTGCAGTCATTAATATCACAAATGTTGAAATAATGGTTTGCGACAACAAGCTTAAATCGGTTAGTAAATAATTAGCAAATGCTGAACTGGTTGGCAACATTGACTGAAACCATTTAACCAAAACATCTCCCATAAAAAACCCATAAATTACTAAAGCTATATTGTTTCCAATAAGCATAGTAGTAATAAACTTTGATGGTTTTGCTGTTAATCGTCTTAAAACTGTAGCAAGAACACCTTCTTGCTTTTTCTCAATTTCTATATGAATTTTATTTGAGGACACATAAGCAATTTCCATTCCTGAAAAGAATGCTGAAAGCAATAAAGACAATACAATAACAACAATGGAAAGTGTCATTTATTTGTCTCTATTTTCAAATTTCTTCATAAACTTTCTTCGAAAGAAGAACATAAAAATTGCTGTAACCCCTAATAAAATTGAAGGATAAGCAATCTCGCCATTAGCTGTGTATTTGGAGATAGCATCATAAATAAATAATGCCGCAAAAACTAAGTAGACAAACTGGAAGAACTTAGCGTATTTCATAAACTTTGATAATTATGATACAAAGATACTTAAAATAGCGGTTTTCAATTTGGAATACGCTGATTCAAACATTATTCATCTACCGTAATAAGACCTGTAATTTCTAAAACCTCAGCATTTGTGAATTTTGAATTAGAATCAAAACCATTACCGTTTATTAAGTCTTGTCCTGTTCTAAAGGTAACAGGCTTATTGGTAAACAACCATTCTTTATTTTGATCGTAATACAATTGTTCTGCAAAAAGTGTGTCATTACTATGGGTTGTAACCTTTACATTTCCCTGTAAATCGATCATATTGGTTTTATTGTAAATAATAGCATAATCTGATATTACTACACTTTTTTTACCATCTTCAAACAATTCTAAATTAACGCCATCTGTAAATTCGTTATATGCAAATTTCATATTGCTATAATCGTACATTTTTGGGCTCTTTAAAATTGCTTTAACTTTACCTGAGTCCGTATATGTTAAGTTAATATTTTCTGCAACACCAATTGGTTCATTATCGGAAACATCAATATTCTGTATCTTCTTAAAATTGTTATTACATGAAAAAAACATAGTCATAACTAATGCTATGACTATGTTTAAATTTTTATATTTTAATATGTGATTTAGCATTAAATACTTGGCACTGTTACAGAACCTCCAATCCAACAACCAATTTGAATTACTTGACCACTATTACCTTCTGTAAAGATTTCAGATTTTTGAGGTGCTTTAGCTTGGTAATTTGCAGCACTTTGCGACGCAGCCTTCTTTAAAGTAGGGTCTACACGAGACGCTTTTCTTGCTTCTTGAGCTGCATACCAATATACTGCTCTTTTATTAAAGTTAGTAGTTCCACAATTCTTAGCACTTGCTGCATACATGGCTGCAATAGAAAGGTGAGGACGTCCGTTTGATGGATTCAGTTTTAAAGCATTTCTAAAATAACCTCTTGCTTGTCCATATCTTCCCTTTTTCTTTAATATTAACCCAATTCTGTTAGCTAATTTAGCTTTCTTGAATGTGTCAGACTCTAAATCGTAAGCTTCTTTTAAATACCCTTCAGCCTCTGATGTTTTTCCATTTTTAAGAAGAATGGTAGCTACGAAATATTTTGTATCTGCTGATGGTGCTGTTTCATCATAAGCTTTTACTAGCTTTTCATATAATGGATCATCTGTACATTCCTTGTAAAACATTCTACTTACTGCACGTTTTAACCAAACAGCGTTATTAGAATTAGCTTCAAAATCTTTAGTATATAGAGGAATTAAATTTGCACAATTTGCACGATCTCCTAATTGTGTATCAACACTACCAGATATTTGTCCAAAGGCATTTAAAACTTGTCCATAATACTTTTTATATCTACCATCTTTTGATGTAAGTGGCGTACCTGCTTCTTCTTTCTCTACAAGTTTATTTAACTTTTGAGAAGCAATTTGTACCTCTTCTTCAATTTTTTCAACTACATCGTCATATTTATTAAATAAGTCTTTTGCTGGTTTCTTTCCTGCATCATACAACTTTACCATTAAGTAAAAGTAAGTGTACAAACTTTTAGGGTTTTTAAATGTTTTCTTATCTGCATTGTAAGCGGCATCAAAACAATCGTATAATTCTTCATCTGTTTTTCCTAAAACAGATTTATTATCAAACATTAGCTGACAAGCCTTAGCAGCATATTCTCCTTCTGGAGTTTTAGATGCAAAATGAGTTCTTCTATCTTTCCATAGTTTCATTAAGTCATTAAGATAACCTACTTTCTCGTCTCCAGAAGACTTATCCATCTTATAATCTAAAATTTTCTCTCCATAAACATATATAGCACGATTAAATTGAGGAGTATTAGCCCATAATTCTTTGAAAGGTTGATAAGCCGCTTCATAATTCTTTGCTTTGGCATACTCTGTCATTATAGACAATTTTGCCATATTCTCTTCTTGTGTTTGCCCATTCACACCGCTTACTCCAACAATTAAGAAAGCGAATAAAAAAGTTAAAAATGTAATTTTTGTTTTCATGATAATCCTGTTACTCTGTTAATCATATTTTCGTTTTTGAAACCATCTATCGTTCAAAGATAAACTAATCTGAAAATTTATAAAGTTCTCTTCTATTAGGTTATTGTTGGTGGTACCTCTTTTTCCAATCTCAAATCCTATATTTGCGTTAGAACCAAAATCTCCAACTGGTATACCTACTCCAAAAGATATGCCAAACTCTTTAATCTGTTCTTTATTACCTCCATTAAAGATAACCAAACCTGTATCTTCAAATCTAAAACCTGCTCTATAAACTAATCGTTTAAAGTAGCCAGAAAACGCATTATACTCTGGAATATAGAACCCTCCAACGGAGTAACGATACCCATCGTCATAAATTGTAGCACTAGATGTGTAAAATGGGTTATTAAAGTTGCTTAGTTGTTGTGACTCATATTCGGCACCAACAAACCATTTTCTTGGAGCTCCTATACCTGCTCCAATAGAAAATTTTGAAGGTAAAACTAAATCTGTCTCTAATAAGCCCTGAGTTTCTAAATCTACATCTATAGTGCTTACCACTACTTCTTGCCCAGCTGTACCTATATTTACTGTTGAAAACGACCTTACATTTTGAGACGTAATATTACTTTCTGGCGTAAATGTAAATGCTGCAGTTAACTCTAAAGATTTATTAAGCTTTGATTTATAATACATTCCAAAGTCAAAATTCAAACCACTTAAATCAGAACGATTATTTTCTCTAGATTGTGAAAATAAAGGTACGCCATCGTTATCAAAACGAAATTCAATAGCACTATTCTGGATGTTTCCAAAATTGTATTGTGCGTTAATACCTATACTTAAATTATCTAAAATACTGTAACCAATTCCAAAAAAAGCTTTATTTAATCCTCCTTCTCCATTAAATCTGCTAGCTGTTTGCCCTTCACTATTCTCACTTTCAAGTCTATATCCTACCGCAGTGTATGGTAGTAACCCTAATCCTACACCAAATTTCCCAACAGGAAAGTTTAATGCAAAATAATCAAATGTTGTTGAAGACACATTTGCTGTACCAGAATTGCTTTTTAAATCCGTAGAAGCGTATCCACCTCCAACAGTATATTTTACTGGTCTATTTTCATTATTAAACATCAATAAATTTGGACCTGTAAATGAAGCTGGGTTTCGTAGATTCATGTGGATACTATCAGTATAAATACTAATTCCTCCCATACTTCTATTTTCAACAGTGCCTTTAAATTTTAAGCTTCCTATTCCATAAAATGAATACGGAGATGCCGTACCCTCTTGAGCATAAGACGAGAGCGTAAAAACAGCAACAAAAACTACTAAAAGTTTTTTTATCATTAGTTTGAATTAAATTCTAAAATATAATTTAGACCTTCCAACAGAAAATTTGAGTTGGCAAATATGCTACTTTTTAATTGTTCTGACAAAAAATTAGCATCTCCGCCTGTTAAAATAACTGTTAAATCTGAATATTTTTCTTTATAGGCATTTATAAACCCATCTATTTCATTTACAACACCATTAACAACTCCTGAATGTATTGAGCTATTAGTTGAAGATCCTATTATATCTTCAGGCGATTTAGTTTCTAACAACGGTAAATTTGCTGTTAAATTATTAAGCCCTTTGTAGCGCATTCGTATCCCAGGAGAAATTGCCCCTCCTAAATATTCGTTTTTATTAGTAATAAAATCATAAGTTATACAGGTACCTGCATCTATAATTAACACATTATTATCTGGATAATGGTACACTGATGCACTTACTAAGGCAATTCTATCAATGCCAAGTGTTTTAGGAGTATCATAATTATTTTTAAAAGGAACTTTGGTATTATGCGTAAGTTCTAACAGATTAAAGCCTTTACTGATTGTATTTATTTGATTTTTTTTTAACCTCCCAACAGATGATACAATACCTTGTTGTAGTGTTGGATATTTTTCTTTTAGTTTACTTATTCCTCCAACTACTGCTGAAAGCTTTGTAACTTCTCTAAAAATCAATCTATCTTTTTCAAAACCAGCAAGTTTCACAAAAGTATTTCCAACATCTATAATTAAATTCATCTTCTTAGAAAAACGTAAAACTACAAAACCGTATTTACTTAAATCTTAAAAAACTTATAATTGTTAAGATAAAAAATAGCGTACTTTTTATTATTTTTATTTTGGTGGATAATAAAATTGAATTTATATTTGCAACCGCTTTGGCGAGGTACCTTAGCTCAGTTGGTAGAGCAAAGGACTGAAAATCCTTGTGTCCCTGGTTCGATTCCTGGAGGTACCACAAAAAAATCCCGAAACATTACTGTTTACGGGATTTTTTGTTTTCACTTAAATATTTTACTGATAACAATTACCAATCTTTGGTTAAATAGAATTTCCGTTATTAATTCTTAGTTTTGTACTCGTTGTTTAAATAACTTATACTTTAATATTTTATTCAAACTACTTAATTAGATCAAATCTTAACTTATTACATGCCCAAACGTATTACATTAAAACATATCGCAAACACCTTTGGAGTATCTATTGCCACAGTGTCTAAAGCATTAAGTGATAGTTATGAAATAAGTACGAGTACTAAAGAAAAAATTGTAGCCTATGCCAGGAAAAATAATTATAAATCTAAAAGTATAGATCTTAGTCTATTACACAAAAAGACTAAAACTATTGGAGTAATTATCCCTAATATTATGAATAGTTTTTTTGCTAAAGTATTTGTAGGCATTGAGACTAAAGCTACAGAGCATGGTTACCACCTAATATCATGTATTTCTAACGAGTCTTATGAAAAAGAAGTTAAAACTATGGAGTTACTGAAAAGCGATACGCTTGATGGGATTATTATCTCGTTAGCTGAAGAAACTCAAGTAAAACAACAGTACGCCCATTTACAAAACGCTATAAATGAAGGTGTACCTATAGTAATGTTTGATAGGGTTTCCGACACCATTGCTTGTGATAAAGTTATTGTTAATGACATGGAAAGCGCTTTTGAAGCCACAGAACATCTTATTAAAACAGGATGTAAACGTGTAGCTCTAATTTCTGTAATTGATAATTTAAGCGTTGGAAAACTTAGAGTTAAAGGTTACAAGGAAGCATTAGAAAAATCTAATATTCCGATTGAAGAAAAGCTTATTATTAGAATAGGAAAATTTGAAGATTTTGATACTGCTTTAAAAATTGTACTAGCCGATAAAACTATTGATGGTTTATTATGTTTAGAAGAAAGTGCTGCGATAAATGCATTACGTATTGTAAAACACATGAAATACAAAATTCCGGAAGAGATGTCCATCGCGTGTTTTACAAATGGAAAAATGCTGCAACATTTAACACCTTCAATTTCTGCGATTAGTCAACACGGTAAATTTATTGGTAAAACCGCTACAGATATTTTAATTGATCGTATTGAAAATGAAGATCAAAACAAACCATTTATTACTAAAGTGGTTAAAACAAGCTTAATTGCTAGAGATAGTACAAAACGAATATAAAGCCTAAGCTTCAGGATTTTTTTCTCGGATGTTCTTATACATCTTAAAACCAAGCATAATTAAAATACCTAGAACAACAATACCTATAACACCCCAAATCCAATTAATAGCACTTTTTAGGATGACTAAAAAAATGACTGCAAATAAGATGAAAGTTGCCCCCTCATTCCAAATACGCATATAGCTAGATGATTTTTTTACCTCATCTCTTTGTAATTGTTTATAGTACTGATGCGTTTTTAAGTGATACGCAAATAACAAAACTATAAAACCCAATTTAACTTGCATCCATGGCATGTAAAACAATGTAGGGTTGATGTAAAACAGGGTTAAACCAAAAATTAACGCTAGAACCGCTGATGGCCAAGTGATGATAAACCACAGGCGCTTTGCCATAAGTTTTAGTTGCTTTCCCAAAATTTCTTTTTCAGGCGAAGGTTTATGAAATGCTTCTATTTGATATACAAAAAGTCGTGGAATATAAAACAAGCCAGCAAACCACGTAATTACAAATATGAGATGAAATGCTTTTAGGTAAAAATATGCCATTGCTTATTAGTTTTTATATAACTACACGGTTGTAGCCTTCTCAACGGCCACCCAATCCTTTGCTATGTTAGCAACAACTTGAGCGAAATCCTCACGATCATTCAAACAAGGAATAACCGTAAATTCTTTTCCTCCAACTTCATGGAATATTTCCTCACCTTCCATGGCAATTTCTTCTAAGGTCTCCAAACAATCACTAACAAAGGCAGGAGTTACAATAGCCATTTTCTTTACACCTTCTTTTCCCATACGTTCTATAGTACGATCTGTATAGGGTTGTAACCAAGGATCAAAACCTAATCTAGATTGAAATGTTGTAGAATAAGTCCCATTTTTTAGCTTTAATTTTTTAGCAACATTCACTGTAGTAATTTCACATTGGTGTCGGTAGCAAAATTCATGCTGTTTACTTCCTTTCTTAAAACAACATTTACCGTCCATTTTACAATTGCCGTTGGTAATATCGCTTTTTCGAATGTGCCGCTCTGGCACACCATGATAGCTAAACAAAATATGATCATAATCTAACCCATCAAGCTTTTCGGCAATACTTTTAGAAAGTACATTTATATAATCCTCACGTCCATAAAATGCAGGTGTTCTGGTAATGGTTACTTGAGGAAAATAATCTGAAACAAGTTCATCAACTTTTACATCAATAGTCTCAGTAGTGGCCATTGCAAATTGAGGATAAAGTGGTACAGTTTTTATTTCAGTACAACCCTTATCTACCAATTCTTGAAGCCCTTTTTTAATTGTCATACTTCCATATCTCATAGCTAGAGCTACGGGATATTCTAATTTTTCTTGTACTTTTTCTTGAAGCTTTTCAGAAAGTACAATTAATGGAGAACCTTCATCCCACCATATTTTTTTATAGGCCTTTGCAGAAGCTTTTGGTCGTGTATTCAAAATAATACCTTTAACAAGTAACGTTCTTGCCCATAAAGGCACATCTATTACACGCTCGTCCATTAAAAATTCGCCTAAATATTTCTTTACATCTTTAGGTTCTGGGCTATCAGGAGAACCTAAATTCACTAAAAGAATGCCTTTCATTTTTCTTTTTGCTTTACAGTTTTACAGCATACACTGCTTTAATCCTTTTCCGAAAGTCTAGATCTAACTGCTTCTGGTATTATAGAGTTTACCATTGCAGCCATATTCTTTTCATTTCCTAAAAACTTCCATCCATCATATTGTGGGTCGTTATTAACTACTACAGATGTTGTTGCCACATCCACTGTTACATTTTCAGCCCCAAATTGGTTTGCCATACTGGTCTTCATCATATCTAAATATGCTTTTCGCTCCTCTTCAGAATTGTCTTTTATGGTTAAAAACGTCATTCGCATCTTGCTGTTGTAGTACACCATAGCATAATTTACACCATCTACTTCCTTTTGATCACTAACACTTTTCACTTCATTAGAAATAAATTCAATCTTCATTTCTGGCGAATTGAACATTTGCTCCATTCCTGTTTTCATTTGTTCCTTCGGCACCATATCAAACACTTTTGGATACATGTAGTCCAAAAACCCATCAATGTTCATATTGGTCATAAGGTCATAGTAGGCCTGCGCTTCTTTTTCGATCTCTACCTTATGGGATTGCGAAAAAATTGAAGTTGTAAATAAAAATAGAAGTACTAGTGTTGTTAAAAATCTCATAAAGTATTTATTTTCAACAAAAATACGACACATATTTTACAATAGCCTCATGAATTACGCGTTCGCTCATTGAAAAAATCTATTAACTCATTTGTACTACTTTACAGTCTTTTTATTTCTATATTTAACAATTCAATGCTTTAAAATGAAAAAAATACTGCTCCTTCTATTAGTTTCACTTATCTGTAATTTCTCCTTGTCGCAAGAAAAAAGTCTACTTTGGGAAATCTCTGGAAACGGACTAAAACATTCATCGTACATCTATGGCACTATGCATGTAAGTAGTAAAGTAGCCTTTAGATTAGATGATGTTTTTTATGAAGCATTAAATAAAAGTGAGTGTATTGCTTTAGAGTCTGACCCTACACAATGGTTGAAGTTTATGCATGAAGATTTCGGATTCAATTATGATTTTGACAGTTTTATGTATGGAAATGATTTTTACACCAACTTGTTTAGGTTATCGCCATTGGATCCCACACAAATGCGTAGTGTGATACGATTTGATAATTACCTAATAAACAGCCACCTATATAGAAAAAATTCTTATGTTGATGATTTTGAAGAAGAAACGTATTTGGATATGTTTATTTTTCAAGCAGGCAAAAAGAACAACAAACCAGTAATAGGGCTGGAAGATTTTAGAGAATCACGCTACCTTACCACAAAAGCAAGCTTTAACATGAATAAACGTAAGCCTGATGACTGGTTTATAAAACTCATGGAGAAGAAAAACATGTTTATGTTTCAAGAAGATGTATACCGCGACCGAGATATTGAATTATTAGATTCTATAGGAGCCGCTACAAACACCAATTACTACCGCGAACATATGTTATTTAAGCGTAATGAAAATATGGTAAATGTTTTAGATTCCTTGATACACAAAAAAATAGTATTTTCTGGTGTAGGTGCAGCTCATTTAGGAGGAGATAAAGGCATGCTGAATATGCTAAGAGATAAAGGATTTACTGTTACTCCTTTAACATCTAAACAAACGAATTACGCAAGGATTGAGAAAGATAAGCTAGAGCAAAAGTTTACAACGCCTAAGTTGTCTCTACAATCTACTTCTGATGATTTTATAAGCATTAAGAGCTTTGATGAATTAAGAGAATTTAATACAGAGGGTATAAAATATTATGTAGCCCCAGATATGACTAACGGTGCATACTTAACTATAAACCGTTTAAATACCTTTAAATATTTACCAAGTAAAGATAGTAAAGTAGATTTAGCCTTTATTAAAAACCTACTCTATGAAGATGTTCCCGGAACCATAATTGAAAAAAAAGAGTTTAAAACACCCTATCCTGGTATTAGTATTTTGAATAAAACGAAAAAAGGAGACTATCAAAAATACCATATATACAAAACGCCTTTAGAGATTATAGTTATAAAGTTTGGAGGTAAAAAAGACTTTGTTTTACTACATGAATCTGAAATTTTTAACTCAATAAAGTTTAAACCCACAACTTATAATACGACCACGTTTAAAGAACCTTATGGGAAATACACTTTTGAGTGTCCTGATAATTACATTACCGCAAATCTAGAACATACAGGTAAAAAATTAATACAGGCTCTAGGTAAAAATAATGCGTTTTACTTTTTCCAAGAATCGCCTCAACATGATGTAGAATACATTGAAGAAGATACTTTTGAAGCTAAATATATCCATACTAGTTTTTACAAAAACTTAAACATAAAAGACAGCATTAATATTATAGCAAAAAACGGTATTTATAAAAGTGCTTTATCATCAATAACTATAGATTCTACATCAAAAGATAAACTTTGGTTAAAATCTACAGTAAAGGATGGCAGTTACTATTTAATGGGATATTATGGAAATAAAGAAGATGAAGCAACTGCATATTTTCAATCTTTAAAATTTAAAAAAGTTAACTACAACGATTTTAAAAAAGTTACTGACACGTCTCTATTTTTTACGGCAAATTCTCCTGTAAAAGCGCCTTTAGCATTCAATGAATTTTATGATAATTTTAAACGTAAAAAAGCTTATGAAGAAACGATAAAAAACACCGTTTATACCACCAAAGCCAATGAACAAATTACCATAAAAAGAACTAAGTTTCACGATTTAAAAATGTTTAAGAATACAGATAGTCTTTGGAACCAATTACACAAAAAACCTGGCTTCTTAGCACTTGCACCCAAATCATTTGATGCAAAAAATTTAAAACCTGTAGATAAAAAACGTTACAGTGAAAATGATTATAATTACTACACTTATAAACTTAGGGATTCCCTTAGCTCTAAAGAAATTCTCTTAAAGTACATTCAAAAAAAGGGGGTTTTGTATCAATTGGCAGCACTTACAGACTCTATAAACAAACCTTCAAAATTCTTAACGGAATTCTATGACACGTTTACACCAATGGATACCTTGCTTGGAAAAGACATTTTTGAAGACAAAACCAATGTTTTTTTTGAAGCACTAAAAGCGGATGATAGCATTGTTTTAAATGGTTACAATGAGTTAGAATTTTCTAAAAAACATAGCAATAAAGTTATCAACCTGTTACAACATTTTGATTTTCCTGAAAACAAAACCCAAATTAAAAACCATTTAATCCGCCAGCTTATAACAAACGATAAAAGTGAAAAAGTTACCCAGTTTGCCAAAACGCTATATTTACAATCTTACTCAAAACCCGCCATACAAAACATTATTCTTAATGCTTTTTTTCAACGAAAAGATAAAGCATCATATATGTTTGTTTTGGAATTACTAAATGACGATTTACCTCTAGGTTCTAAAACCCCTTATTTTTCTTCGTACAGTAAAACAACCGATTCTTTAAAATCGGTTAAAGTGTTGTTTCCAGAATTACTAAATTTTTCAAGTATTGAAGAATATAAAGCGCCTATATACAGATTACTTGCAAATTCACTAGACAGTAATCTTGTAAAACCAAACGTTTATAAAAAATTTAAGAAACAAATTATTAACGATGCTAAAATTCAAGTAAAGCGCAGCTTAGGAAATAAACAGCGGTATTCTTATAGCTTTAAAAACATGTCGTCATTAGAAAATTACGTGAAATTATTATTCCCTTACAGGCATGAAAAAAATGTAGATGTATTCTACCAACGCCTCTTAGAAACTAAGGATTGGGAAAGCCTTACAACATATTATGCGTTGTTAAAAAAGAACAAAGAAGTAATTTCTAATCCATTAAAAGATAAAACGCTTTTAAATGATGCTGCCCAATATAAACTAATACCAAAACTTAAAAGCTATAACATTTTAACTGACGCAGAAATTAATGTTGTGGATTTAAAAGTTTATGCGAAATCTAAATTGTTTGCTAATAGTTATTTTAAAGATTCTGAGAACAACATTAAACTCTTAGAAGAAAAACGTTTTAACACAGATAACAATAAACCTATTCGGTTATTTATCTATAAACGTACTGACAAACGACAGAATGAACAAAACGAGTTTTTACATGTTATTGCTTTTGAAGACACTAAAGACAATATGTATAAACTACAGCCTTACTATACAGGGTTAAAACGAGGTATTTCAATATCAGGTTATAAAACAGAGAAAGACATTATTGAAGATATCATTCTACAAATAAAACACAAAACGAGACAACGTATAAAAATAAATATGTACTAACTATCTAGTTAGTACATATTTATTTTATTTTTTTAAGTATCTACTTACTTTGTTTGTTATGCTGCTTTCTGTAGATTATCAACTTCTTTCTGTAAATCTTCCAAACGCTTTTGCTCATCTTTAGCAGCTTGCTCTTCAGCAGGAGAGAACTTTACTAATAAACCTAAGAAACCTACAATAGCCACTACAAAACCAAAGGCAAAAAATGCCTCTTGTAAGCTAGAACCACTTCTTAGTAAATACTGCGCATATAATACAGCACCTACATTACCACCAGCACCTACAATACCAGACACAGCACCTAAAGCTTTTCTATTAATAAAAGGTACTACAGAATACGTAGCGCCTTCTGCCATTTGTACAAATAAAGAGAAAAACACCATAGAAGTTACAGCAAATGTTAAAGAATTCATTTGGGAAAATAATAATAGAGCTAAACCTTCAGCTACCACCACATACACTAATATTTTTACCCTACCATTTAACCCCGAGTTTTTACCAAATTTATCAGCAATCCAACCACCTGTAGAACGGGCAAACAAATTCATAGCACCAAAAAATAGTACAATAAACCCAGCAGTTTCTTGACTTAAGCTAAATTTTTCTTGGTAATACGTAGATGCTTTTCCAGTAACAAATAACTCCATTCCAAAACAACCCGCATACATAAAAAATAAAATCCATACACGTTTATCTGAAGCAGCAGTTAGGAATAAACCTTTCTCACCTTTTTTAGTTTGTGGTCTTTCTTCTGGTAGGTCTACGTAATTTCCTTTAGGACAATCCGTAGTGTATTTCCAGTACAAAAACGCAACGAATAACATTATAACTGCAGGAACATACATAGCAATTCTCCAAGACTCTGTAGCCTCTGCCAAACCAAATGCTGCTACTCCAGCCGCAATTAGTGGCATGGTAGCATTTGTAACACCTCCACCAAGATTACCCCAACCAGCAGTAGTAGCATTGGCGATACCAATTACATTAGGTGCGAACATCACAGAAGTATGATATTGCGTAATTACAAACGATGCTCCAATAACACCAATAGCAAGCCTAGAAATTAAATAGGTTTCCCAAGTATTGGCAAAAGAAGAACCTGCTACAGCTATAGCTCCAAAAACTAATAAATATACGTAGCTTTTTCTAGGGCCTATTTTATCACATAAAGAACCTATAAGTAATCGTGCAAAAATAGTAACCCCAACCGACGCTATAAAGGCCAAAGTGGTTTGCGCCTTAGTTAATTCTAAATCTACAGCTATAGTAGATTTCATTAAAGGTGCATGGGAAAACCAACCAAAGAAACATAAGAAGAATGCAATCCAACTTAAATGAAAGGTTCGCATTTGAACCGTTTTAAAATCTGTGAGTTTAATTTTAGTAGCCTTACTTGTACTTAGTGCATCCATGTTTTATGTTTTTAATTTAAGTATTAATACGTAGTTAAATACTTAGATTCGGCAAACATAGATGTTTTACACAGTTTAAATACTGTAATTTAACAGCTTATTTTATGTTTTTTCGCAGGTTTTTAAAAATAATTACTTATTACAATTTAGAAAAAGAACAAAAACAACAAATACCTTGGTATAAGTACGTAAATATCAGAATCAAATTATTTATATATCTATTTTCTGAAAAAGAAAGCAAATAGCCCTATTTACGAGCTGTTTTCCTATAGTAATAGCTCATTGAAGGCTTAGAATTTGGATTACAATCTTGAAAAATACCACAAGAAGTACCTAGTTTTGCAAGCGACTTTGTTTGTGTAAATTTTGATAGAGCTTCTATCTCTGGGGTCAAGAATTTCATAATGTATAGGTTTTGGGGTTTAGTCAAAAATAATAAAAAAAACTTACATCACTCTAATTCAATGACATGACATACTTTTTAGGAGTTGTACCATACTTCTTTTTAAACGCTGCTATAAAATGACTTGAGGTACTATAACCCACTTTAAGTCCAACTTCATTTACATTATTCTCACCACTTTCCAATAGTTTCCTAGCTACTTCCATCTTATAGTCGAATAAAAAACTAAAAACAGAATCCCCATAAATTTGCTTAAATCCTTCTTTTAGCTTTTTAATATTTAGCCCTATTTCATCGGCTAATTCTTGTAGCGTTGGTGGCTCTGCCATTCTAGCAACTATAATATCTTTTGCTTTTCGTATTTTAATAACATTAGCTTCATCAACTAAAAACGGACACTGCTCCACATTAGCATCTTCACTCCTATTAAAATATAAACTCAATAATTCGTAAGCTTTCCCCTTAAAATACAATGATTTTATAGAGATATTTAGACTAAAATTTATTAATTGATTTAGAACGATAGCCATAGATGGTGTAATGGCACCATCCTTATAATATTTCTTATCCTTATTTTCAGAATTCAAAAACGAGATATAATCTGCTTCTTGAGAAAATAAACTGTGGAATTTTTTTATAGATATTAAAATAGATACAATCCACGAATTAGGTAATACTTTTAAATCTATCGGTAATTCACGTTGCGGGTTATAAAGCAATAAAGAGTTTTCTTCATGTATATCTAAACTATAACGTCCTTGATTAAATACAAATGTAGTACCACCTTTAATACAAAAATGAAATTGAATAAATGTGCTATCTATATCTTTAGCAACATGTTGCGTCTCACTTTCATCATTCTTATAAGTCAATATTAAAAAACCAGCTTCAACTAGCGTTTCATTAAAAGTACTTTTAGCGACACTTTTTAAGTTGTTTTTTTTGTTCATTTTTTCTTTTTATTTAGAATTGTTCTAAATTAAAGCATTCAAAACTGCCAAATTCACTACTAAAATATGACATTTATCATATTTTTTATCGAAATGAGCTTAAAAAACCACAAACGATATTAAAAGTTCTTCAAGCGTTATTTTTTTATTAGCAATCCATCTACTTTTGTTTCGCAATATCAAGTAAAGTAATGCAAAAATACAACATTAGTAAGGGCAGTTCTTTTTATGCCATTGGTTTAAGTTACAAAAAAGCCGATGCGGATACAAGAGGTCGTTTTAGTTTAGATAACGACACCAAAGATGCATTACTAAATCAAGCAAAAGCTAATGGTATTGAAAGCTTAATTGTAACATCTACATGTAACCGTACCGAGATTTATGGTTTTGCACAACACCCTTTTCAACTTATAGAATTGCTCTGTGACAATACCAATGGAACGGTTGAGGAGTTTCGCGATGTAGCGTATGTATACAAAAACAAGGAAGCTATTGCACACATGTTTCGTGTTGGGTCTGGTTTAGACAGTCAAATTTTAGGAGATTTTGAAATTATTAGTCAGCTAAAAACAAGTACTAAACTGTCTAGAAAACATGGTTTGTTAAATCATTTTTCAGAACGTCTGGTAAACGCTGTAATTCAAGCCAGTAAACGTATAAAAACAGAGACAAATATTTCTTCTGGTGCAACTTCAGTATCCTTTGCTTCAGTTCAATACATTTTTAAAAATGTAGCAGATGTTTCTAATAAAGATATCTTACTATTTGGAACAGGTAAAATAGGTAGAAACACCTGTGAGAATTTGGTAAAACATACCCAAAACGAACACATTACTCTTATTAACAGAACAAAAGATAAAGCTGAACAAATTGCTGGTAAATTTAATTTAGTAGTGAAAGATTATGCGAATCTGCAAGAAGAAATAAGTACATCAGATATTTTAATTGTTGCTACAGGTGCTCAACGCCCTACTATAGACAAGCATATTATTCAAACAAAAAAGCCACTTCTAATTTTAGACTTATCTATTCCAAAAAATGTAGATGAAAATGTAAAAGAATTAGACAATGTCTCTTTAGTACATTTAGATCATCTATCTAAAATTACTGATGAAACTCTTGAAAAGCGAAAGGAACATATTCCTTTAGCAGAAGACATTATAGAAGAAGTAAAAGCTGAATTTAGTGGTTGGTTAGAAACAAGAAAGTTTGCTCCAACTATAAAAGCTTTAAAACATAAGCTTACAGATTTTGCTTCAGCTGAGTTGGATACACAACGTAAAAAATTATCTGATTTTAATGAAGAACAAGCTACATTAATCAGTAATAAAATCATTCAAAAAATCACCAATCATTTTGCACATCATCTAAAAGATGACGCTATTTCTACTGATGATAGTCTAGAACTCATTAAAAAAGTATTTCAGTTAGAAGAACCTCAAAAAACAAATGTCTAAAACCATAAGAATTGGCACACGCGATAGCGAATTGGCGCTATGGCAAGCCAAAATAGTACAAAGTTTACTTGAAGACGAAGGGCATAACACCGAATTAGTTCCTGTAAAATCTACTGGAGATTTAGTACTAGACAAACCGCTTTATGAATTAGGTATTACAGGTATCTTTACTCGTACCTTAGATATCGCAATGCTGAATCACGATATAGATATTGCGGTACATTCCCTTAAAGATGTACCTACAGTACTTCCAAAAGGTATCATACAAGCGGCTGTTTTAAAGCGCGGCAACGTAAATGACACTTTGGTTTTTAAGGATAATGAAGAGTTTTTAAGCGCTAAAGAAGCTGTAATCGCTACGGGAAGTTTACGCCGAAAAGCACAATGGCTAAATCGCTACCCAACACACACCATTACAGATTTACGTGGCAACGTTAATTCCCGTTTACAAAAACTTCAAGATAACGACTGGAATGGTGCCATTTTTGCTGCTGCAGGCATTGGTAGAATTGGTATTAGACCAGATGAAGCTATAAATTTAGACTGGATGATTCCTGCACCTGCGCAAGGTGCTATTATGATTACTGCTTTAGATGAGGACGAGTTCGTAAAAGAAGCTTGTGCCTCGTTAAACCATGAGGAAACTGAAATTTGTACCACAATAGAACGTAAGTTTTTAAACCGACTAGAGGGAGGTTGTACTGCGCCTATTGGTGCTTTAGCTAGAATTAAAGATGAAGAAGTAGTCTTTAAAGGTATTCTTTTAAGTAAAGATGGTTCAAAAAAAATACAAGTAGAACGTTCTGAGAAACTGGGCAAACATGAAGATTTAGCTGTTTTTTGCGCCGATTATATTATAGAACGTGGCGGTAAACGTTTGATGGATGAGATTAAATACTCAAATAAGGTTACCAATGTGTTTTCTACTAAAAAGCTTACTCAGGATCAGCAAAAATTATTTCATGAGAAAGTAGTTGTTAAAAGCGACGATTTCATAAAAATAAGTTTAAATCGTATTCGTCCTCAAATTTTAAAATCAGAAATTGAAAATGTAATTCTTACAAGCAAAAATGCTGTTGAAGCGTTAACAACAAACTACTCAGCAGAAGAATTACAATTTAAAAATATTTATTGTGTGGGTCGCAGAACCAAGCGTTTAATAGAACGTAAAATAGGTCCTGTAAAATATGCTGCTAAAAACGCAAAAGCGTTAGCAGACTATTTAGTGGAGTACATTGAAGGTACTAAAGCAACCTACTTTTGCAGTGATATTAGGTTGGATGCATTACCTACTATTTTAAGCGAAAATAATATAGAGGTAAATGAAGTAGAAGCTTATCAAACTAAATATGATGGCAGTAAAGTGGAAAACTCTGTGGAGAGCGCTATGTTTTACAGCCCATCAACAGTAGAAAGTTTTGTTCGCAGTAATAAAAGTGATGTTATTGCATTTTGTATTGGAGAAACCACAGCAAAAGAAGCTAAACAGCATTTTAAAGATGTTAGGGTGGCAAAAGTGCCAACTGTGGAGAGTGTGATTGAGTTGGTAAATTTGCATTATATATAATAATGATTTATATAACAGCATTTCTTTTTATTAATGAAGAAAAAAAAGATTTATACAACCAATATGAGTCTGAAGTACTTCCGTTATTAAAAAATTATAAAGGAAAACTCATTTATAGGATACAACCTAACGACGATAATTATATAAACGTCGAAGAAGAGAAACCATTCGAAATCCATTTTATTTCTTTTGAAAATGAAAAAGGATTTACCAGATTTTTAAACGATAAAAAACGCCTAAGTTTTAACCATTTAAAAGAAGCATCCATAAGAACATCTTTTATAGTTAAAGGAAAAAAACTATGATTAAGAACGATTTATTTTTAAGAGCATTAAAAGGAGAAACAGTAGATCGCCCACCAGTGTGGATGATGCGTCAAGCAGGGCGCTACTTACCAGAATTTATGGAGATTAAGGCAAAATACGATTTCTTTACACGTTGCCAAACTCCAGAATTAGCCAGTGAAATTACCGTGCAACCTATCCGTAGATACGGTATGGATGCTGCGATATTGTTTAGCGATATTTTAGTTATTCCTCAGGCCATGAATATCGAGGTACAAATGAAACCTAATTTTGGTCCATATTTACCAAACCCTATACGCTCACAAAAAGATGTAGACAATGTTATTGTACCCGATGTAACAGTAGAATTAGATTACGTATACCAAGCCATAAAAGCCACCAAAGAGAAGCTTAATAATGAAATTCCATTAATTGGTTTCGCAGGGTCACCTTGGACTATTTTATGTTATTGCGTGCAAGGTCAAGGCAGTAAAAACTTTGATAAAGCTAAAGAATTCTGTTTTACCAATCCTATTGCTGCACATCAATTACTTCAAAAAATTACAGATACCACTATTGCCTATTTAAAAGAAAAAGTAAAAGCAGGTTGTAATGCAGTACAAGTGTTCGATTCCTGGGGAGGTATGTTATCCCCTGTCGATTACCAAGAATTTTCATGGCAATATATTCAGCAAATTATTGATGCTTTAAAAGACGATGCCCCTGTAATTGCCTTTGGAAAAGGCTGTTGGTTTGCTCTAGGAGAAATGGCAAAATCTGGTGCTTCTGCATTGGGTGTAGACTGGACTTGTTCTGCCAGAAATGCACGTTATTTAACGGGAGGTAACATCACGCTGCAAGGGAATTTCGATCCCACACGTTTATTCTCTCCACCAGCAGAAATTAAAAAAATGGTACACCAAATGATTAACGAATTTGGTAAAGATAAATACATCGTAAACCTAGGTCATGGTATTCTACCTAATATTGGTTTAGATAACGCCAAAGCATTTATTGATGCTGTAAAAGAGTACGGAAATTAAAATAATTTGGGCGTTACCTACTTTTTAGTGTAACATTTGGTTTTAACTATCAACTAATCGCTGTAAAAAGTAGGTCGGGCTTTCGGGAGTCGCTCCCTCCTCCGTCTGGGAGCTTCAACAAATCCCTCAATCCCTAACGCAGAGCTTAGGTTTAATAATCTAATTTTTAGTTTCAAAAGATTTATTTTTACATAATCAACCACAAATACGTTATGCCAAATAAATTTCAGCAACTATCCAAGAAGTACACCTTATTAAAAAAGGGATGGTCGCCGCAGCAAAATTTATTTTACGGCTTTTCAACCTATATTATTTTAGGTTTTTTACTGTTATGCCTTCCAATAGTTCAAAAACAAAGCGCATCTGCACTAGACCATTTATTTATTTCAACATCTGCAGTTTCAACAACAGGTTTGGTAACCATTTCAATTTTTGATACGTATAATTTTTTCGGTCAGTTTATTATCATGATACTCATCCAACTAGGTGGCATAGGGTATTTAAGCTTTACAACCTTTATGTTATTATCTACGACTAGGAAAATGACTATCTGGCACAAAAAAATACTATCTACTGAATTTACACTACCAAAAACCATCAGAATAAACGATTTTTTAAAATCGGTAATACTATTTACATTTATTATGGAACTCATTGGTGCTATTCTTTTTTTTATAGCGTTTAATAGTGAAAGCGCTCCGTTTTGGGAAACGCTTTGGTCTTCTATATTTCATAGTGTAAGTACATTTTGTACCGCAGGTTTCAGTCTTTTTAATAGCGGATTTACAGAATATGTAGAAAATCATTTTGTAAATTTCATCATCTCCATGCTAGCCATTTGTGGCTCTTTAGGGTTTATAGTAATTACAGATTTCGGCATGTTCATTAGAAAAAAATCACACAAATTAAGTTTCACTACAAAGATTATCCTTTACGGGTTTTTAATATTGCTAAGTTTTGGGACGGTTTTCTTCTATTTTTTTGAGCCTTCTATATCTAACTTATCAGGAAACTCTAGATTTCTGGCGTCATTTTTTCAAACCATGACAGCCATGACCACAGTAGGTTTTAATACTGTAGATTTTGGTATGTTCTCTCAAGCTATGATGCTTATATGCATTTTTTTAATGTACATAGGTGCGTCGCCTTCTGGTACCGCAGGAGGGATAAAAATAACAACACTTACAGCTGTTTTTGCCATATTAAAAAGCCAATTAAAAGGCAGTAAAAACATCACATTTTTAGGGCGTATTATTCCTTATGAAAGATTGTATGTAGCTACTTCGGCATTTATTTTTTATACTATAATCATTTTAATAGGCACGTTTTTAATCACAATTACTAACGATTTAAAATTTGAAGAAATTCTATTTGAAGTAGCCTCCGCATTGGGTACAGTTGGTATAAGTACAGGGATTACGAGCGATATTAATACCTTTGGAAAAATAGTTGTGATTTTATTAATGTTTATAGGACGATTAGGTGTACTAACTTTCGGTTTAGCCATTTGGGCACGAAGTAAAAACGAAGAGGGCACCCCAACTTTAAAAGGAGATATTGCAGTTTAACAATGATTAAAAACATCATTTCAGGAATAAAAGCATACTTCGGGGCTTTTGGTTTAATATCAAAACTAAAGCTTTGGAAGTATTTTGCAATTCCTATGCTTATAAGCTTTATAACAGCCATTATCGTTTTTGGTTCAGCATACGCCTTATCCGATAATATTGGTGCTTTCATCTCTAAAATTTGGATTTGGGATTGGGGCAAAGAAACGTTTTTAACTATTAGTTCATTTATTGGCGGTATCATCGTTTTAGTTATTGGTCTTATTTTATTCAAACACATCATAATGGCATTGTCTGCGCCATTTATGAGTCCCGTTTCAGAAAAAATAGAAGCTCATTTTACAGGACAACCAGCGCATTCTCATAGAGACACTACATTTACACAACAACTGTGGCGCGGTATAAAAATTAATGGGAGAAACTTGTTAATGGAATTGGTTTTAACCATTCCTATTTTACTCTTAAAGTTTATACCCGTAGTCAATATATTTTCAACGGTGTTGTTATTTATGGTTCAGGCGTACTACGCAGGCTTTGGAAATATGGATTACACGCTGGAGCGTCATTATCAATATAAAGAAAGTGTACAATTTGTGCGAAGATATCGCGGATTGGCTATTGGTAATGGTATTGTTTTTATACTGTTTTTATTAATTCCAGTAATTGGTGTAATTTTAGTGTTGCCATTATCGGTTACAGCAGCTTCTACAAGAACCGTAGAAGTATTACAACTTAAAAATAAGCCTGTATATGCAACTTAATTTAGAGCAATATTATATATCTCCAATTAACTTAAAGGACGCATGGGCTGTTTGCAATTTTTGTGTAGCTAATGAAGATCGTTTAAAGCGTTACTTTCCAAGAACTTTGGAGCAAAATCTAACCCCAGATTTATCAAAAATTTTCGTTGAAAAAAAAACAAAACGATTTGCTACAAAAGAAGAGTTTTTGTTTACTATCAAAGAGACTAAACTTCATAAATTAGCAGGATTAGTTTATATCAAAGCTATAGATTGGATTAAAAAACAAGGCGAATTTGCTTATGCTATAGATTATAATATCGAGGGCAAAGGTTTCATGACAAAATCTATAGAAAAATTATCAGATTATGCTTTTGAAATTTTGGGTTTAGAAACTTTGCAAATCATCGTTCATAAAAATAATATAGGGAGCCTAAAAGTTGCTGAAAATAATAATTTCACTTGGATAAAAACACTCAAAAATGAGTTTACACCTCCTGGAGGTGCACCACTAAACATGGAGTTATACGAATTGTATAAAGAGATTGAATAATGAAAGACAAATTCTACCAATACATACAAGATTTACAAGATAGTATCACTTCCAAATTGGAAGAAATTGATGGTAAAGCCAAATTTCAACAAGATATTTGGAAAAGACCAGAAGGTGGTGGCGGACGTACACGCGTTATCGAAAACGGAAGCGTTTTTGAAAAAGGCGGTGTAAATATTTCTGGGGTTCATGGTAAGTTACCAAAATCTATGCAAGCTTATTTTAAGGTTGGAGATGTAGACTTTTTTGCTTGTGGATTAAGTTTGGTATTGCACCCAAAAAACCCAATGGCACCAACTGTACATGCCAATTGGCGGTATTTTGAAATGTATGATGTAAATGGAAGCATTATTGATAGTTGGTTTGGTGGTGGACAAGATTTAACACCGTATTATCTGTTTGAAGACGACGCAAAACACTTCCATCTAACTTGTAAAACAGCTTGCGATAAGTACAATCCAGAATTTTACCCAAAATACAAAGCGCGCTGTGACGAGTATTTCTATAATGCCCATAGAAATGAAGGCAGAGGTTTAGGTGGCTTATTTTTTGATTACTGCAAAGCAACCGATACTATGACTATGGAAAATTGGTATAACTTTGTTACCGAAGTTGGTAATAGCTTTTTAGAAGCTTATGTGCCCATAGTTGAAAAACGCAAAGATTTACCATATACGCAAGCTCAGAGAGATTGGCAAGAAATAAGAAGAGGCCGTTATGTAGAATTCAACTTGGTGCATGATAAAGGAACGTTATTTGGGCTAAAAACCAACGGACGTATAGAAAGTATTTTAATGAGTTTGCCGCCTCATGTGCAATGGGTTTACGATCATCATCCTGAAGCTGGAAGTGATGAAGAAAAATTAATTGAGGTATTAAAAAACCCTAAAGAGTGGGTGTAATTATTTCCAAATAACAACCTCTTTAGATACCTTTTTAAAAGCATTATGTATATGATAAAGCCTTGCTTTTAAAAGTGCTTTTCTACCATCTGGTTGTCGTGTAAAAATAAGTTTATTTCCTCCAAGAAATTGGGTCCAGTATTTCTGAAAAATCTTAGCATTTTTCTTTTTGTCTCCAAAAATTTCAGGAACAGGATAAAAGTTCTCAATATCTAAATGCGCTTTTAAAAAATTTGTTTTTACGATAAGATAACGCGGTGAATCTATTGGGTTTACTAGTGCTGTTAAGGATCCTGAAAAAAGGGAATTTTCGTAATCTGTAGCGCCGATTAAATGGCAAATAATATCGCCACCTTCAAGACGCTTAGAAACTACTTGTATATCATTCATATTAGTATTCAAAAAACCTAATTCATTTAAAGTATTAAGTATTACTAATCCGAATTTATGAATCTTCTTATTCAAAAAACCATATCTGATATACAGTTTAACGGCCTTATAAAATTTAAATCCAAACGTAGCGAAAAAAGCGGCCACTAAAGCATAAACAAAATATGTTAATCCTTTTGTCGCAATGATGTTTAAACCCTCTAAAATAAATTCAACGTAAAAGAAAAATATAGCTAAAGATAATTCTGCTACAAAAAATCGAAGTACATCAAAATAATAGATCTGTTCTTGTTCCTTAAAAGGCTTTTCTCCATCATGCAAAAGCTTAACTTGCTTAGTCATCTTTGTTCCTATACCTATTGAGAGAGTCCAACGTTTTATGGTTATTGCTCTATTACTCGCTCTTGCCAGTGTTTGTTGATTCAAAGTTTCAACATCATCAACATGAATATCTTCGGGAAAGTTTAATCTATCAAATCCATTAGAAATAAACGGAATAGTAGTATTTGTAATACCAACAAAGGCGTCAAACCTTCGCCTTAGTATTTCTATCTCTCTGCCACCGCTAAAATCGGTTGGGTCTATACATGCTAAATGCCAAATGTTACCAGTTTTATCTGGATTATCTGTATCCTTTCTAATAGCTCTTCCTCTCATTTGATTTGATGACACAAAAGAACCAACTGAGGATGCTAATATTAAACTATTTATTGAAGGCGCATCCCAACCCTCGCCAAGTAAAGATTTTGTACCTATTAAGACTTTAATAATACCTTTTTCAAAAAGTTTAGTAATGATACCAACTATTGATTTTTGAGTTTTTCCCTTAGGGGATATTTCAAGAAAAGAAGCATCTGAATCTAAAGGCAAAAGCGAGAAACTTGAAAGAGGCTCTAATTTCTCTAATGCTTTAACACTGGATTTATGAAGTAAAATTATACTTCCAGTTAATACGGCAATATCCTTTTTGAAAGCATAAAGACTCCTAACATATTGAAATATAGGAATTACGCCTATCTTATTAATCTTGTATAGGTCTTCTGAAACTGTGTTTAAAAACTCTTTTCTTATGTAGTCAGTTAAAATAACACAACTTAAATTCTCTTTTAAAGATTTTCTTTCTGCTGAAACAATATCAACAATACTTCTTAGTTTACTTGGACTAAAAGCCAGAGATTTATAAAGTAATTGTTCGCCAATAAAATTAACACGATTCTTTTCAAAAACATTCAGCTTTCTAAGTTCTTTCTCTAAATTGTTTAGATAATTCTCATCACTAATTAAAGTCTCTCTATCATCTACTAATATATTTTGAAATAGCAATTCTAACCATTGCAATTCTAAATCCGGAAAACGAATCTTTTCACTTTTATTAAATCCTAAAATCTTCAATTTTTCTATATCAATCGAAATGCCACATGTCTTTAGGAAGATTAAAATTGAAGAAAAATAAGAAGTATTCGAGTAGATATCTTCAAGATGAACTTTAGGGTTTTTGTAAAACCTATGATTCAGTATAAAATTGATAAACACATTATCATTGAGCAAAGCCTCCTTAAAATCGGCAATTTTACTCCTGTAGTCTGAAATAAAATTGATTTCTGCATCACTGGGTTTTGAAAAATAAACGAAATCTTGATGTGGACATAAATCATTTTCTCTTACTAAATCTGGCACTGCAATTTCATCGTCTATCTCACCGCAAAGGTTAAAGTACTTTGTTATTTCCGTTCTACTACTGTCATAAGGTGGTGTTGCCGTTAAAGCAACCACAAAAAAAGACAGGTGTTCTTTTAAAGCATTTAAACACTTCCACCATTCATTTTTAAGATGATGCGCCTCATCTAAAACTATGGTTTCAATCTGATGCTTTTCAAAAAACTTAAAGTAATCTTCCTTATTCTCAAAAGACTTATAAAACGCGTGCAATGATTGATATGTGGAAAAAATGATATCGTTAGGCAATTTCAAATCAAAAGAAAATGCTTGAAAATCTTTATTCTTAGAAAAAAACTCTTGAGTTCTTTGTTTCCATTGATTTCTAATGGTTAATGTTGGTGTTAAAACCAAGGTCTTTTTCCCTAATCGCCTAATAATTTCAATACCTAATATTGTCTTTCCAGATCCCGGAGGCGCAATTACGTGAAAGTGTTTATCGGCAATATGGTTATCAAAATTCTTTAATAGCTTGTTTTGATAGTTCCGCCATGGAAACTTAAACTGCAAAAGACTTAAAGATTCCAGCAATGTAAAGTAGGTTTTAATGATTAACTTTGCGCTTGGATAAAAGTAATAAAAACTATGTTCCCTTTACGAAGAAACCGAAGATTAAGAACCAACGAAACCATTCGCGCTTTGGTTTGTGAAACCATAATAACACCAAATGATTTTTTAGTGCCACTATTTGTAGTGGAAGGCAAAGGCGTAAAAGATGAAATTCCATCTATGCCCAACTACTTTCGGTATAGTTTAGATTTACTAGAACACGAGGTAAAAGAGCTCTGGAAACTAGGTTTAAAATCGGTATTGCTTTTTGTAAAAGTACCTGATAATTTAAAAGATAATGCAGGAAAAGAAGCCTTAAACCCTAACGGACTTATGCAACGAGCTATTAAAACGGTTAAAAATGTGTGTCCTGATATGTTGGTAATGACGGATGTGGCTTTAGACCCTTATTCAGTTTACGGACATGATGGTATTATTGAAAACGGACAAATAGTTAACGATGAAACCGCACAATTTCTAGCAGAAATGAGTATCTCTCATGCCGCAGCTGGTGCTGATTTTGTGGCACCTAGTGATATGATGGATGGCCGTATTTTAACTATTCGCGAAGCTTTAGAAGACGAAGGTTTTACTAATACGGGAATTATGAGCTATTCTGCTAAATACGCCTCGGCGTTTTATGGGCCTTTTCGTGACGCACTAGATTCTGCGCCTGTAGATATTCAAGATATTCCAAAGGATAAAAAAACGTATCAAATGGATTATGGCAATCGTTTTGAAGCCATCAGGGAAACCGAAATGGATATTGATGAAGGTGCCGATATTGTTATGGTAAAACCAGGAATTTCGTATTTAGATATTCTTAGAGAAATTAAAAATGAAGTAGATGTCCCTGTAGCGGTATATCAAGTGTCCGGTGAATATGCCATGATAAAGGCCGCTGCCGAAAAAGGCTGGCTAAACCATGACCAAATTATGCTAGAAACCACAACAGCTTTTAAACGTGCTGGGGCAGATATTATAGCATCTTATTTCGCTAAGGATGTTGTAAAATTGATCTCTTAATTATTTTCCAATCGTTTTTCTATAGTATAGGAAGTTTCAAAATAGCCAATTTTACCATCAGGAGAAATGGCCTCTATGATAATGAGTTTATCGCCAATAGTATCATCATTATAAAATTCCAATTGTGCTTCTCCCTTTTCGTTAGTGTAGATTGAAGGTACCCAATATGTTACCGAACGTAAATCTGGAATGTCCCAATCCTCTGGTTTTAACGTCTCGTATTTAGGTGCATAAAATTCGCGTTGGGTTGAAAAACCTGCTATAGTACCTTTAAATACTCCCTTAGGAGCTCCAAGAGCAGCAATGCCATTACTGCCATAGGTGTATATGCTAATAATGCCAACAATGGCTAATGCCCTCTGCTTTGCTATTTCAAAAGGGTCATTACGCGGAAATGCTTCTTGATAATATTGTAAAACATTAGCTTTAGGTCTTTTTAAAATCTCAACACTTTTTATGTTTTCCACTGCTAAAAAAGGTAATAACGGATAATCTATACCTTCAATAAGTTCTCCATCAATAAATACAAAAGCAACATTAGTTTCTGCAATTTTGGGAACTTCAATGTCTTTAACTATAGTATCTTGGGGCGTAAACGAAGGATCTGTACTAAGCCCAAAAGCCTCCCCAGGGAAACTTACATTTTCAAAGTAAACATCATCAGGAAATTTAGTTCTAAGAAGATCATAAAGTCCAGACATCCAGTCTTCTTCTTCTTCAACCAGTTCTTCGTTATCAATTACTATATCTGGTGCCCCATGTAACTTAAATAGCTTTTCACGCTCTGGTGTCACATTATATCCTGTTAACTCTACTGTGCCTAGTTCCACTGTATCATCTGAGAGATTAAAACCTCCTGATGCACGTCTTTCTTCTGTCTTTTTCTTCAAAAATGCTGTAACAATAGTATCTGGCAATGCTATAACTTCTTCTCTCTTATAAGCTATCTTTGGTATTGGTATGGCTTTGTCTAGCTCAAAACTAATTTGTTTAGCCTTTCCTTTCTTATTTGAGGATTGTATCAGGATATCTAGCTCATCAGCATAATGATTACCTAAATTAAATACAAAATTCCCTATGCTATCAGTAGTTTGCATATAAAGCCCTTGAGGTTCTCCTGAGGTAAGCATGGTTAAATTTACTTTTTTCTTAGGTGGTTTTTTATCATTAAAGGCAGATCTTACTTTACCCGAAACACTTAAAGCTGTCTCTGGCTGTATATCAAAATTATAACTGGTATCACTTTTACTAAATACATAATTACGCCAACCCTGTGTTAACATCAAAGCATCTAAGTCCCGCTTTCTATACATGTTATTAGTATCAAAATAGATACTGGGCTGCTCTATAAAACCCTTTAATTCTGAATGTAACAAGAAATAAGATAAGATGTTGGGGTGCTCATTTCGATTTGGGTTCAGTTTGGCCTTGTCTATAACTAGTGCAGAAAAATTGGTTACAATTGCCTGATTTTCCTTATCAGTAAAATCCAAATTTAATGTGGTCTTATCCCGCTGCGCATAAATTGTTTTATCTTCTTTTACTGCTATGTTTAATATGCTTTTTTCATCTAAATTGAAAAATAAACGTTCACTTATTGGTACTTTACTATTGTTAAAAAGCGTAACACTTATAATACCATTGGGCAATTGTGCTTTTTTAATTAAAGCCTTATGAATCCCTTGTTCTAATGTAAAGTTATGTTGCTGAATTAACACTCCTTTACTTTTTACTTCAACATAAAGGCTGTCCTTTGTTTTTATCTTGCTTTTTATACTTAAACTTAGGTGTTTACTGGTTTCTGATACACTTAAAAGATAGCCAAGCGCCATTACTTTAGGTAAGGGGTATTTATACTCAACTCCGTTAGCCCTTATTATTTTACCATAGTAAGTTTTTTGTTTATCTGGTTTAAAGTACACAAATCCCATCCCCAATTTATTAGTGGTAAAAGGGGTAACTATACTATCTGTTTCATCAACTATATGTCCACTAACTACTTTACCTAGGCCTTCATAGTCAATAGATTTATAGGCTATCTTGTTTGTAAACCCTTCTAACATTTTTCCTCCTTCAGGGAAAAATTGAACGTCTAAAAAATCCTTATTTAGAGCAATGGTTTTGGAATAGGTGCTTTCAGTCTTACGTTTTCGGTTTTTTAATTTGGTGTCTTCTAACTGTACCTTTAATTCCACCTTAATTAAATCTTTAGGAATACTATATTCTAACACATATTGTTTATCTACTCTTTTTACTTCTACAGAATCCTTTAGATCTTCTGATAGAATGTATATATTTAAATCTTTATTATAACCGTCCTTTATACGTTCTGGATGTATTCTTACAGTTATTTTTAATTGATCATTATTTGTTTCACTTAACACAATATCGGTTATAACATCTTGTTTGTCTATAGGTTGTATAGAAAATACATCAATATATTGCTTGAAAATAAAGTCCGCTTCAAAATTTCTATTCCATTTAGTATAGGCTCTTATCAAATACCTGCCTGATGGTAACTTTTCATCTAAATCGAAAAAACTTTCTGCTATACCATTTTCTAACTTAAGCTTTTTTGTGCTTAATACATTTTCATCAAAATCTATAAGCTCTACATGTAAAATACCACTTCGCTTTGATGGAACATTTAAGGTATTAGTAACAATAGCCTTAAACCAAACGGTCTCCCCTGTGGCACAAATAGTATTACTAAGTTGAAGATATATTTTTTCTGCATAGGTCTTTTTGTCAACTTGTTTATTGGCAATAGGTGTATTGGTTTGTGATTGAGAAATACTAGTAAAACATAGTACAAAAATGAAAAAGAAGTACTTAAATTTTAAATAAAAATTATTAGAAATATTTCTTTCAAGATATAACGTAATCATATATACAAATGCTCAATTAATTATTTTCTTTACGCTCACCAACTGTATACTTACTCTTAAAATAGCCAATTTTACCATCAGATGAAATAGCCTCAACGATTATGAGTTTATCGCCAACAACATCATCATTATAGAACTCCAGTTGTGCTTCTCCTTTTTCGTCAGTATACATTGAAGGCACCCAATGTATTACCGAACGTAAGTCTGGAATCTCCCAATCCTCTGGTTTTAACGTCTCGTATTTAGGTGCATAAAATTCGCGTTTGGTTGAAAAGCCAGCTATGGATCCTTTATAAATCCCTTTTGGAACGTCTAGAGCTGCAATACCATTACCGCCATGGGTATATATACTAACAACCCCAATATAAGATGATGCTAATTGCTGCATAGCCATTGGGCTCATCCTTGGAAATGCCTCCATAACGTGTCTCATAAATGTCCCTTTTGGCTTTTTTAAAATTTCAACACTCTTTACATTTTCAACAGGTAAAAGAGGTAATAAAGAATAGTCTACTCCTGGAACCACTTCTCCATCAATGTAAAATAAAGTAACATCTGTTCCATATACATGTGCCCTATTTGTGGTTTTAATGAAAATATCATCGCGGAATTTAACTCTAAGGAGGTCATACAACCCAGACATCCATTTTTCCTCGACTTCTACCAATTCTTCACTATCTATAACTATATCTGGTGGTCCATGCAGCTTGAATATTTTTTCTCTTTCTGCAGTGACTTTATAACCTGTAAGCTCTACCACATCCAGTTCAACGGTGTTTTTATTCAAATTAAAACCTGCCAATGCTTGTCTTTCCTCTGTTTTTATCTCCAAAAACGTATTTATAATACTATCTGGAAGTTCTATTATTTCCTGTGTTTCATAGTCAACCCTAGGAGATGGTACTCGTGGGTCTAGTGCAAGTTGAAACTCTTTCGCTTTTCCTTTTTTATTTGTTGATTGTATCACTATGTCCAGTTTATCTCCGTAAGGGTCAAATAAATCAAAATTGAAGTAACCCGTACTATCCACTTCTTTAATATACGCACCAGGTGGTTTACCTGAAGTCAGTAAGGTTAAATTTACATTATTTTTAGGGGCTTTATTTTTATTCCATATAGAACGTACTTTCCCAGAAATTCGTAATGCAGTCTCGGGTTGTATGTCAAAACTTTTATTAGTGTCTTTTTCACTGAAAACGTAGGTACTCCAACCTTGTGTTAACATTAAAGCATCTAAATCACGTTTTCTGTACATATTAGTTACATCAAAGTAACGCGTTGGGTTTTCAATATGTCCTTTTAGTTCTGAGTTTAATAAAAAATAAGATAAAATATTACCTCTTAATTGGTCTGTTTGCTCAAACTGATTCTCATCTATTACTAAAGCAGATAAATTTGCTATTGTAGGTTCGCCATTAGCATTAGTAATCCCAAAATTTAGTTGTATTTTATCTCTTTGAGTATAATAATCTAATTGAGGTTTCGCACTAATACTTAAGTGTTTTTTTTCATCAAGATGAAAAAATAAACGCTCACATAATACGCTTTTATTACTGTCTAAAAGTGTAATATTAATAATCCCTTCTGGAAGTAAATGTTTTGGTAAGGACATTTTATAGGAATCATCGAGTAATTGAAACGTAAATTCCTTGAGTAAAATCCCCTTTGATTTTACTTGAACCCTAAAGTTATCTGTAATTTGAGTTTTGGATGCCACTTGTAAATTGATAAAGCTTTGCGTTTCAGAAACACTTAAATTATATCCTTCGGCATGTGTTTTTGGAATCTCGTATTTTAAAGCTAGCCCATCTTTCGAGATAGTTTTGCCATAATATATTTTGTGTAACTTTGGCGTAAAAAGCATGTAACCCATACCTAAGGTATTGGTTTTAAAAGGCAGTATTATACTATCCTTTTCATCTACAATAACACCATTAATCTCTTCTCCTAAACCTTTATAGTTTAAAGCTTTAAAAGCGAGTTTACTCGTTAAATTATCAACTAACTTCCCACTTTCTGGGAAAAACTGTAGATCGATAAAGTCTTTATCTATAGCAATAGTTTTGTTGTATGTTTTTTCTACTTTGGTTTTAAAGTTTTTTAATTTAGTGTCTTCTAACTTCATCCTTAAGTTTACAGCTATAGCATCTTTTTGAAGCTGATATTGTAGCTTATAAATGCCTTTTTTTGGTCTAACCTCAACAGAATCCAATAATTCATCTGCTTTAATATAAACCCATAAATCTTTCTTATAATCTGTTTTTATAAACTCTGGAAAAAATTGAGCGGAAATTTCATATTGCTCGGTGCCAACCTTTGATAATATTATGTTTTGAATAGGAGATGCTTCTTGTTTTCTATTGGGTCGAAAAAGGTTAATATATTGTTTAGAAATAAAATCGTCGCCAAAGTTTTTGTTCCACTCTGTGTAAGCTCTTACTAAATAACGTCCTGAAGGATATTTTTCATCTAGTTGAAAAAAATTATCAGCAATACCGTTTTCAAGCTTAAGCTTTTTAGTAGCTACAACTTGTTTATCAAAATCAATAAGTTCCACATGCAAAACACCACTGAATTTAGTAGGCACATTTTTAGCATCAGTCACAATAGCCTTAAACCAAACTATTTCGTTAGTAGTAAAGACTGTATTATTAAGTTGAAGGTAAATTTTTTCGGCAAAAGTGTTTCTAGTCGTTTTTTTGAGTATTGAGTCATCTTTAGATTGTGAGCTTATAGTATCTACTAAACAAAAAAGAAGTACAAAGAACAGAGACTTTCGTATCACAATGTAAAGTTTTAAGATATTTCCTTCAATATACAGCTTATTTGACAATCTAACAAGATTGTTACATCCTTAAATTAGTTAAATTGATTTTGTAAATTAGCCCGAAACTAAAACTTAGCCATGGCCTTACTTATATTCTACGGCATTATTTCTATATTTTTTTCTTTTCTATGCTCTATACTAGAAGCTGTTTTATTAAGTGTTACACCAACATTTATTAATTTAAAAAAACAGGAAGGTAAAGCCTATGCCATAGAACTTGAAATACTTAAAAAAGATGTTGACCGTCCGTTAATTGCGATATTAACCTTGAATACGATAGCTCATACTGTTGGTGCTATTTTAGTTGGTGTACAGGCAAAAGTGGCTTACGCAGAGATGTATGGTACAGAGACAAAAAGTATTTTGGGATTTGAATATACTGAAGATGTTATGGTGGGTGTTGTTTCTACAATCATGACCATATTAATCTTAGTTGCCTCAGAAATTATTCCGAAAACTATTGGAGCTACTTATTGGAAAGGTTTAGCCAATTTCACAGCAAAAGCATTAAAAATACTCATTTTCCCTTTAAAGTGGACAGGGATATTATGGCTACTCCAACTCACAACTAAATTAATTGGAGGTAAGGGTCATGGAAGTGTATTAAGCCGAGAAGGATTTATGGCTATGACTGATATTGCGCATGAAGAAGGTGTATTTCAAGAAAATGAAAGTAAGATTATAAAAAACTTACTTACGTTTAAAGAAGTATTTGCCAAAGATGTGATGACACCAAGAACTGTTATGAAAATTGAGGATGAAGCTACTACGGTTGAGGATTTTTTCAAGCGTAATTTAAATCTACGTTTTTCTAGGATACCTGTATATTCAAATGATTCAGATAACATTACAGGGCTAGTTTTAAAAGACGAAATCTTTAAAGAAATGGCCTTAGATAAGGGTTCCAAAAAACTCTCAGACCTAAAACGAGATATTATTGTTGTTAATAGAGGTTTACCTATTCCTACTTTATTTGAAAAACTAGTAGAAAGCCGTAACCACATGGCTTTAGTTGTTGATGAGTACGGCTCTGTTAGTGGCTTAGTAACCATGGAAGATGTGATTGAAACGCTTCTTGGAATGGAAATTATGGATGAAAGCGATAATGTTTCAGACCTTCAAAATCTAGCGAGAAAAAGTTGGGAAGCACGCGCCAAAAAATTGGGGATTATAGAAGATTAATAAAAAATCCTCATAATGTATAGTAATACTTACAAGGATTTTTTAATGTTAAAAACCACATAAATCCACTTACTGTTCATCCTTAGTTCCTGTCCAAGTACCAGATAGGTTTAAATTGGGGTTATTCCAAGTACCAGAAGATGTTGTTGCTCTAAACTTTCCGGTAAAAGACGCACCATTCGCAGCAGAACCTACAACTGCGTCTAAATTCCCATCATCATCTATAGTGCCATTAAGAGCTAAATTTTGTTGTAAATCGTTAGAAAAAGCCGTGCCGGTAACCGTACCATTTGTACTTACAATAACTGAATACGTCCCAGAATCACCACCATCGAAAGTACCAGACCATGGTCCAGCAATAACAATAAGGCTAAATTCTTCTTCTGTATCATTATCATCGCTACCTGAGCAATTAAAAACAGATAGAGTTAAGCATAACAATAGGACAGATAAAATTTTTGTTTTTTTCATAATAAAATTTGATTGTTTTTAGGTACATCGGTATATATTTAAAATGTCATCACTTTTTTATTTATTGAGTATGATTATCTTTGATAACGACTTTTAATATTTTGCATATTTAATCTCTTGAATAAGAAATAGTATATTTCATGGAAGAATGCATCATCAAAACACCTATAGGGTTTACTAAAATTATTGGTAGTGCTGATGGTATTTGTTCGGTTACTATTCTAAATTCAGAAGAAACAACTACTGATATTATTCCTGAAGTACTAGAAGATTGTGCTATTCAACTCAATGAATATTTTGAAGGATCACGTAAAGAATTCCAATTAAAATTAGATATAAAAGGCACTGATTTTCAAAAAAAAATTTGGAAACTTCTTCAAAATATTCCTTACAGCAAAACGATGTCTTATTTAGAACTTGCTAAAGCCTTTGGTGATGTAAAAGCCATTCGTGCTGTTGCCAGTGCCAACGGCAAAAACCCACTTTGGATTATTATACCTTGCCATCGTGTTATTGGTAGCGACGGCAGTTTAACAGGCTATGCAGGTGGTTTACATCGAAAGCAATGGCTCTTAGAACATGAAAGCCCCTATAAACAACAATCGCTTTTTTAATGTATCGTACCCTCGCAAATATTGCAAAACGGTTTCTAACTGATGCTCAAATCTATAAATATGGCTTTAATTGGTCTCCTATGTATCGTAGAACTACTGCTAAAATCATAGAGGTTTCTGAAGATTTACATTTTGTAAAAATTAAAATTCCTTTAAATTGGAAAAACAGAAATTATGTAGGGACTATTTTTGGTGGAAGCATGCTATCAGCTACTGATCCTATTTACATGATTCAACTTATGAATATTCTGGGAAGTGATTATGTTGTATGGGATAAAGCTGCGACTATAAACTATAGAAGACCTGCTAAAGAAATGGTGTTTTGCGATTTCATATTCTCTCCAGAAGAGATTGAAACTATCAAGGAAGATGTTAAGATAAGAGGTGAAATAGATGTTATAAAAACTCCTAATATCATCACTAAAGATGGCACTTTAATTGCGGAGTTACACAAAATCATTTACGTTGCCGATAAGACTTTCTACAAAAAAAAGCGACAGCGAAAAGCTAAAAATAAAAAGCAATAAGAATTTTCATATCTTAGTTACAACTTCAAAAACTAAATATGCGACTCCTAAGAAAATTCATAAAATGGTTAGTAATACTAATTGGCTTACTAATTATTATCCTTTACATTACTGACACTGATTACCTTATTAAAGCTGTAAGAACAATTTACCTTCAAGGGTATACTACTGCTTATCTTGAAGACTATAAGAAGTTTGATAATCAAGTTATTGAAAACGGAAGGCCACAACCTTGGCCAAATCATAAAGATTACAACTCAGTCAAAGAGACTAAAGGGTTAGACTCTATTAACGAAGCTAATGGTACTGTTGCTTATGTGATTATAAAAAATGATAGTATTTGGTTTGAAAACTATTATGATGGTTTTAATGAAAACTCTAAAACCAATTCTTTTTCGATGGCAAAAAGTTATGTTTCTGGACTTTTAGGAAAAGCGCTTATGGAAGGCCACATTAAAAGTCTAGACCAACCCGTTAGTGATTTTTTACCTACGTTTAATGAAGGGTTAGCGGCTAAAATGACTGTTGGAGATTTATCCAGTATGTCATCTGGTACAACTTGGGATGAAAAATATTATTCTCCATTTTCAATAGTAACTCGTGCTTATTTTGATGACGATTTAGAAAAAGTGATGCTAGGTTTAAAGGTTGAAACAGAGCCAGGAAAATCATTTAAATACTCAAGCGGAGATACTCAAATGTTAGCTATGGTTATTGAAAAAGCCACAGGCAAAAAACTCTATAATTATTTAACTGAAAGCTTCTGGAAACCACTAGGTTGTGAAAATTCTACACTTTGGCAAGTTGATAGTGAAAGTCACGATTTAGTAAAAGCATACTGTTGTATTGCAAGTAATGCTAAGGATTTTGCGCGTTTTGGCAAACTTTATAAAGACCATGGAAAATGGAATGGTAAACAAATTTTAGACTCCACTTTTGTTGCAAAATCTATAAAACCTGTTCATCCTGATGGAAGCATGTATGGATATGGTATGTGGTTAAAAACTATAGGTAGCAAAAACTTTTTTATGATGCGTGGTCACTTAGGGCAATATGTTATAGTAGAACCAACAGATAATGTTATCATTGTTAGACTTGGACACTCAAAAGGAGATAATACCATGGTTGGTCAATTTACCTCAGATATTTTTACTTATATTCAAGAGGCTTATAAAATGCTTGACTAATGATTTCAAAATTAAATCTCGAAAACATATTATTTCTTGATATTGAAACCGTACCTGAAACACAATTCTTTTCAGATTTAGATGAAACAAAGCAATTGCTTTGGGAACACAAATCGCAATATCAACGAAAAGATGAGTTTACGGCAGAAGAGTTCTATGATCGTGCTGGGATATGGGCAGAATTTGGGAAAATTATATGTATTTCTGTAGCTTACTTCAATTTCCAAGGACAACGACGCATGTTAAGGGTTACTTCTTTCTATGGAGATGAAATTACAATTCTTAAGAATTTTAAAAATCTACTAATTACCCACTTTAGCCAAACAAATCATTTATTGTGCGCTCATAATGGTAAAGAATTTGATTTTCCCTACATAGCACGCCGCATGATTATTCATAATATAGAACTACCGTATAAACTAAATCTTTTTGGCAAAAAACCATGGGAAGTCCCGCATTTAGATACTCTAGAACTCTGGAAATTTGGAGATTTTAAAACTTATACTTCTTTAAAATTATTGACTAATGTTTTGGGTATTCCATCTCCTAAAGATGATATTGATGGCAGTGAAGTGTATAGCGTTTATTATGACGAAGGAAATATTGATAGAATTATAGATTATTGTGAAAAAGACACTATAGCTGTAGCTCAAATATTTTTGAGATTAAGAGGTAATGCCCTTTTAGAGGATAATGAAATTATTCGTATATAAAAAACGTCTAAGTTTAAAAACTTAGACGTTTTAATTGTTTTTAGCTATTAATTACTCTTTGATAAATCGTTTTGTCAGTAATTCGTCTCCATCAAAAACTTGCAACATATATACACCACTCTCAATTCTATCAACATTTACCTTACCAGTTGATTTTCCTTCTGCAACAATTTGTCCTATCATGTTCATAATTTTGTAATCAAAATTTGATGTTCCAGGTACACTAACATTTATAAAATTACCCCTAACCGGATTAGGATAAACTATAAACTCCTCTTCCTCTTCAACTTGTTTGTTTATTTCTGTTTTTGTTGTTCCTCCTAAATTCACTAGAGAATTTCCGCTTCCAGTGGCTGATCCAAATCCAGTAATTGTAACTTGATCAATAAAAATTTGATCTGCATTTCCTGAGGCATCGCACTGGAATCTAAATCCAGAATTTGATGCAAAATTATAAACAGATGCAGGTATGACTACCGTAGCATTATAAAATGTATTATTATTAATTTCTATAGTTCTAGCCCAAGTTTCAACAGTGATCCAAGAAGACCCATCAAAGAAGCGTAACCAAAAATCTTCAGTGTTTTCAAAACTAAACACATAGAAATAGAAATCTACTTGTACTTCAGCAAATGATGTTAAATCTACATTTGAATAAGTCATCGATGAAGCAGTACCTGAATTATCTCTTATTCTTATTGAAAAATTACCTTCATAGGACCTAGAATCAGATCGTCTTGCACAATCACTTCCACCATCAATCCATCCATCTAAACCAGTCTCAAAAAAGCCTTGATGTATTACAACATCTGTCGGCACACTATTTACATTTACAGTTCTACTTACTAGTGTGGCTGCATTGCCTGCCGCATCACTTACATTATAAGTGACTACATACGTGCCTGCGATACTTGTGTCTACTACATCCCCAGCAATAACAATGTT
>NZ_SIRS01000006.1:0-36200 GCF_004310335.1 Hyunsoonleella pacifica
TTAACAGCATTAGGATCTCTTGCAGATTGTAGCGCAAAGAGTAAATCCTGTGCCCCTGTAGTATTACCTAATTGATATTGTGCCTCTGCATCAAATAATACCATCTCTGATTTTCTGATAATAGGTATGTCTGAGGAGAATGTAAATGCATATTTTGTAGAAACAAATTCTCTCCATGGCTCACTTGCGGAAACACCATAGATGTCGAAGAATAATTTACGAGCATCTGTATCTGAGAATTGATCCACAAAATCTGGATCAAAATAGGTTGCATTATAGCTAAGTGTTAGGTGATCCATCATAGGAGCTGCATGTCCCCAAAAGAAATTCGTCTCATCAGACCCATTTTGAAATAGTGCCCAAAGCCATTCTTGATCTGTCATATCACTAAAACCATTGCCCCAGTTTGTAGATTGTACAGCATCAGAAGCATTACCGCCATAGGCAGCTCTAGCTAATGATGATACACTATCCCAATCATCTTGAGTAACAGATAACACACGTGTTAATACAGCTTGTGCAACAGCTTTGTTTACAAAGCTTTTTCCTAATCGTGTGTCTGGTAAATCGGCTATGGCATCTTCTAAATCCTGAATAACTTGATTATACGCTTCACTCATAGGTACAGGTGGATTTCCTCTGGCATTTTCTAATGAGGTTGCTTGAGTATATATAGGTATTCTAACTAAATCTCGATTATTATTATAATTTGGGCAAAATTCTAGTAATAACTCAAATAAGTGAAATCCTCTAAAGAACTTCCCCTTAGCAATTAATTCTTTTTTATCATTTTCACTTAGTGTGGGACTGTTTTGAACACCAGTAATTAAAGTATTGGCGAAATTTATATTTTCATAATTAAAATCCCACGAAAAATTAGTACGTCTAAAGGCTGGTTCTCTATTTTCATGTCCGTAATCAAAACGATACCAAGATATCGCTTGGATAATATCATCTCCTTTAACAGCTCTTGCATAATACATGGCGTATAATCCACCAACATCAACCGTTCTATATTGTCCTTTGTAGTTAGCTAATATACCATTGATAAAGGTTTGAGCATTATCTTTATTAGAAAATATTGTAACATCATTAACACCCGAGGTGTCTCTAGGCTCATCAACAAACTCTTCACTACAAGAGTTTAAACTAATAAGAAGTATTGCCATTAATATCATCTTTAATGGTAACTTCCAAAATTTCTTAATATTTATATCTTTCATAACTTTTATTTTTAGAATTTAACAAGTGCACCGAATGTCAATGTTCTTTGTAAAGGAGATCTGTTATTAGTAAGTCCATTAAAAGCTTGCTCAGGATCGATACCTGTATGGGATTGCCATGTGATTAAATTATCTGCTTGCATGTATAATCTAACCTGTTTAAAGCCTATTCTATCTAAAACATCTCCAGGCAAGTTGTATCCAACAGTTAAAGCTTTTAAACGCAAATAATCGTTCTTAAATAACCATCTTGTAGATCTGAATGTAAAACTGTTCTGAGCTTGTGTTAAACGTGGAAAATCTGTAACATCACCAGGTTGCGACCAGGCTTTAAAATTATCTGGATGAGCGGACCCTCCTACTGCGGGATTTAATAATCCAGTATAATCCGTATCATAAACATATGCACCTACACTAAAATTGAAAAGGGCATTTAAGTCAAACTGTTTGAATCTAAAAGAAGTGTTGAATCCACCTTGTACATCTGGTAGTGATTCTTTTCCTGTTTGGTAACGCGTTGCAACATCATAATCATTTGTTACATCTCTTCCAGTTACTTCCCCATCATCGTCAAGTACGTCAATATACCAAAGTGCATCTCCTGTTGCTGGATCAACTCCTGCCCAATCTCTTACGAAAAATTCAAATATTGATGCACCTGGAACCCAACGTTTGGAGCCTTGTATCAATTCATCAGTGAAAGGTGAAATCTCCTTGATTTCATTTTTCAAAATGGATACATTACCTCCAATACTCCATTGTATTTTATCTGTACTGATGATATTGCTATTTAGACTAACCTCCCAACCAGTATTACTAATGGTACCTGCATTTGCTCTAAGTGTTGGAACTCCAGAAGAAGGTGTGTTAGTAATAGCCTGAATAAGCGCTTCACTTTGATTGTCAAAATATTCAACTGATCCACTAAGTACTCCTTTAAAAAGGGTAAAATCTAAACCAAAATTAGTAGACTTTGTAGTTTCCCATTGCGTCGCTGGATCAGGTAAAGTTCCATCAGGTAAGTTACTAGGAAAACCTTCAACAGGTGATATGGTTACACCTCCAAAGTTAGCTCCTCCAAATAAGAAACTAGTAGGGAAAAAACCTCCAGGTATATTAATATTACCTACCTCACCAGTAGAAGCACGTAACTTTAAATTATTTACCCAATCTACATTTTCCATAAAGGCTTCATTAGTAATGACCCATGAACCACCTATAGAGAAAAAATCACCAGTTCTAAATTCTTCTTCTAATTGAGATGTTTTATCCTGACGGTAACTACCTTCTAGAAAATACTTTCTTGCGAAATTGTAAGAGACTCTTCCTAGTATACTTGTAATGCGTCTTTCGGATCTAAAACCACCAAAACTTTCGGCAACTGTGCCGTTACCAAATTCTTCTTGACCAGGTAGAAAACCAGTAGAGGAAGCTCTAAAGAAATCTGTAGTATTGGTATTAGCTTCATAAATTGCATCTACAGATAAAGAGTGATTTCCAAAGGTGTTGGAATAATTTAAAGCTTGTATGGCATTTAATCCTGTGGTAACATTTCTTCGTTTACCCACTCGTCCTTGTACATTAGAAGCCGCTCCAATTAGATCGTCATCAAAAGAATGACTATCAAATACATAGTTTTCATAATTAAGTGTAGATCTGAATCTAAAATTATCTAAGAATGAAATTTCAGCATACGCAGAACTTAGTAAATTTGTACGTATTCTGTTCTCAGTGCCTAGCTGTATTGAAGCTAAGATATTTTCGCCTACAATTCCTGGTCTCGTAAAGTTTATAGGCTGCCCTATTGGTCTGCCATTTCCGTTACCTAAGTCGAAAATCAATTCTCCATTATCATCCAAAATCAAGTTACCATTAGCGTCTCTTACATAAATAGGATAGACACTACTGTTATTGTATAACCATGAAATGGCTTGCGTAGTACTGCCTGATGTTTGATCTGGATTATTAGAATTAGATCGTGAATAACTTAATGTTATACCTGTTTTTAACCAATCACCAATTTGAGTATCCATCGCAGCTCTAGTAGCTATTCTTTCAAAATCTGATTTGATGACAGGACCATCTTCATTTAGATAATCAAAAGAAAAGAAGTAATTAGTATTCTCACCACCACCAGAAACACTTAAGTTATGATTTATCCTAGGAACATCTCTTCTTAACGTAACATCTTCCCAACTCGTATTCCATAGTAAGTTAGCACCAGCAACTAAATTGCCATTGGCGTCTATAGGAGTGTTAACACTGTAAGGATTGTAACCAATTGTTGGTATCAAAGCAGCACTTGCATTTGCTGAGGCCTCAGCGTCAGATTGACCTAGTCCATAAAGATTGTCGTTTCTTAATGAAGTCCACAGTAATTTTAAGTAATCTTCAGAGTTAACTAAATCATGTATACCAACAGAAGGATTAGAGAAACCATATTGAGATCTTATAGTGACTTCAGCACCTGTATTTTTTTTACCTCTTTTAGTAGTGATAATGATTACACCATTTGCGGCCCTTGAACCGTATAATGAAGCTGCAGAAGCATCTTTCAAAACAGACATAGACTCAATTTGGTCTTGGCTTATTGTATTTAAATTTCCACTAAAAGGTGCACCATCTAGAATTATTAATGGGGCATTAGAACTTGCAAACCCACCAGTGTCAAAATTTCGGTTACCAAGTTGATCATTAAAACTACCAAATCCTCTAATTCGAATATTAGGGTTTTGTCCAGGTTGTCCACCAGCAGTAATTATGTTTACACCCGCAACTGTACCTTGTAATGCTCTTAGAGGTGATGTTACTTGTTGATTTTCAATTATTTCGGCGTCAATAACATCAACAGCACCTACAATTGCCTCTCTGGTTTGTGTTCCATAAGCAACAACAACAACTTCTTCAAGTGCTGAGGCATCTTCGCTCATAACCACGTTTATTGTATTTGAACTTCCTACAGATACTTCCTTATTGGCATAACCAACGAAACTAAAAATTAAAGTAGCTCCTTGATTTGCTTTAATTAAATACTTTCCATCGAAATCTGTAGAGGTACCATTAGATGTACCTTTTACTAAGACAGTAGTGCCAGGTAAAGGTAAACCGCTTTCGTCGGAAACAGTACCTGAAATTGTCTTTTCTTGTGCAAAAGATAGTTGCACGACAAACGCCAACAATAGCGTTAGAATTCCACTAAACTTTGTTTTCATTTTATAATTATTTGAATTAGTCATGTCAAAAATCATAAAATAAAGTTAATTAAACAATAAAATTTGGTTAAAATTTGAGATTTAGTTCGAAATTGATTGTGTTTTTTTCAATAAATAAACAAATTGTTACAATTAAATTTATCAAATTTTAAGATTTACTATAAATTCTTTTATTTGCTTATTATTTAATTATGCATGCAGAGTAATTTAGCGTGTTTTTATGTGTAATATTTGTTATTCAGTGTCTTAAATGTATTATAGTTAGGTTTTTAATTGATTTATTAGTGTGTCTAGAGTTTTTAATTTATCAAAATTGGGCAACTAAACTAATGTGAATCTTAGAATTTGATAATTTAAAGGTTTGATTCTCGGTTTTACCGTTAGCGTAATTGAATTTGAGCAAGCCAGAATTTGTAAGAATGCCAAAACCAAAACCAAAACCAAATAGTTTTTCTTTTAAATTGGAAGTTTTATTTTCAAAATAGGCAAAATCTGTAATCGAATGTAGATATATAGAATTACTAAGTCGATATCTGTATTCTGTATTTAAAACACCAAATAAAGATGCGAACAAACTGTTTTCTTCAAAACCTCTAATAGAATTTATGCCTCCAAACCGTAATAATTCGTTTTCAAAATAATTGTCAGATATAAGGTTAGAAGCATCAATATTAAGGTATATGCTATTTTTTCGATTGAGTTTAAAATTGTTAAATGCTTTAAGTGTTATTAATGATTGCTCGGTTTTAATATTAGATGATGTTCTACTGCCAAAATTGGTTTCTAAATAAAAGTTGGATTTGATAGGAAATAGTCGATTCCGAAATTGTGGTTTTAAAAACTCGTAAGAAATTGTAAAATAATTAGAAGTGTAATCCTGTAAAGAAATTATTGAAGTATCAGACCGAAGATTTCTTGATTCTATACTAGAGATTCCAGTAGATACTTTATGTAATGCATTAATTTGATAATTAATTCTTGCTTTTTGATCAACAGTTGTAAAGGAGGAGTCCTTTTTAAATATTCTAAGATTTAAATCAAGACCTATTGGAGAGTTAAATAAATAAGGGAGTTCTAGGCTGGCATCAAAAGTGTCTTGGTCTATTTCGTCACTTTTATATAATAAGCTAAATGTTTCTCCATAGTTTAAGTTGTTGACTAATTTTAAATTGAGAAATCCGTCAAATTCCAATTTATTGGTTTCGTCATTGGTGCCAAAACCCAAAAAACCATCAAAAGTATTGCTTTTTGATTTTTCTACATATATATATAGTGAAGTAGAATCCTCTTGAAATAAAATTTCAGGCGACTTTACTTGGTTTGCAAATCTTAGGTTGTTTAATTGTTCGGTTTTTTTTTCAATGTTTGCTAAATCAAAAACTTGTGAAGGTTTTAATTTGAGATAGTGTTTGAGAAAAGATTTCGGAAACCTTTCATATCCAACAATTTTAATGTCATCAATCGTTCTCTTTATTTTATTTGCACTAACAATTAAATCGGCTTTTAAATTAATACTGTCTTTTTTTTTAATATTTGAAAGTTTCAATTTTGAAAAAGGATCTCCATAATTTGCTAGTTCAGAATTCAAAAAATTAAGACTATTTTCAATTGCTGATATGTTAATACTGAAATAATTGTCAGTAACATCTTCTGAAATTGAATTGAGAAGAGAAGTCTTTATATCATTTTGAGAATAGTATATGTATATGGTATTGAATTTTTGTTTTAAATATAGTTTGGCTTTAAAAACGGAATCGTTTTCCTTTTTGATTTTTACTAACTGGTTTTCAATGTAACCAATAACATTTAGGTATTTTCTTAGCGAATCGACCTCTGTTTTAATTGAAGTGAAATTTTGATGCCTTTGATTGTAACCAAGTGAATCAATTATTTTTGTTTCTACATCATTTATACCAGATATATTTAACCGTAAATTTTGACTAAATATTTCAGAAGAAAAAAGTGTGTATATAAAAAGGACGTAAAATAAAGATTTATGCACGTTAATTTCTGTGGATTTAAGTGTAAATCTAACGGAAAAAGAACACTTTTAATATGCTCTAAAAATTTAATTTCAAAAAGTATTCAAAATTAATGAATTAGGGTTTGAATAATTGATTTTAATTTCTACCTTTGCACGCCTCTAAATAGAGGTTAATAAAATTTATATAGAAATATATGCCAACAATTTCACAATTAGTAAGAAAAGGAAGAGCCAAAATAACCAAGAAGAGTAAATCGGCTGCTTTGGATTCTTGTCCGCAAAGACGTGGTGTATGTACTCGTGTTTACACAACTACTCCTAAAAAACCAAACTCAGCAATGCGTAAGGTGGCAAGGGTACGTTTAACTAACGGAAACGAGGTTAATGCATACATCGGTGGCGAAGGACATAATTTACAAGAGCACTCGATAGTATTGGTTAGAGGTGGAAGGGTAAAAGATTTACCAGGTGTTAGATATCACGTTGTTCGTGGGGCTTTAGATACAGCAGGTGTTGCTGGAAGAACCCAACGTAGATCTAAGTACGGTGCCAAACGCCCTAAAAAGTAATTAAACTTTAAGAAGAAGACATGAGAAAAAGAGCAGCGAAAAAAAGACCACTTTTACCAGATCCAAGATTTAACGATCAGTTGGTAACGCGTTTTGTGAATAACATGATGTGGGACGGTAAGAAGTCTGTAGCTTTTAAAGTATTCTATGATGCAATTGATATTGTAGAGGCTAAAAAAACTGATGAAGAAAAATCAGGATTAGAAATATGGAAAGATGCTTTAGGTAATGTGATGCCTCACGTAGAAGTGCGTAGTCGTCGTGTTGGTGGTGCAACATTCCAGATTCCAATGCAAATTCGACCAGATAGAAAAGTTTCAACAGCTATGAAATGGTTAATCGGTTATGCTAGAAAGCGTAATGAAAAATCAATGGCGCAACGTTTAGCTTCAGAAATCTTAGCAGCAGCTAAAGAAGAAGGAGCTGCGGTTAAGAAAAGAGTTGATACGCATAAAATGGCAGAAGCAAACAAAGCATTCTCTCACTTTAGATTTTAAGAAATGGCAAGAGATTTAAAATATACAAGAAATATAGGTATTGCTGCGCACATTGACGCAGGAAAAACAACAACTACCGAGCGTATTCTTTATTATACGGGTGTTTCTCATAAAATAGGTGAGGTGCATGATGGTGCTGCAACTATGGACTGGATGGAGCAAGAGCAGGAGAGAGGTATTACAATTACTTCTGCGGCTACTACTTGTGAATGGAAATTTCCAATTGAAAACGGGCAGCCAACTTCTGAAACTAAAGGATATCATTTTAATATTATCGATACTCCAGGTCACGTGGATTTTACGGTTGAAGTAAATCGTTCTTTACGTGTTCTTGATGGTTTAGTGTTCTTGTTTAGTGCGGTAGATGGTGTAGAGCCACAATCTGAAACTAATTGGAGACTTGCTGATAACTACAAAGTACCTAGAATTGGTTTTGTTAATAAAATGGACCGTCAAGGATCTAACTTTTTAGGTGTTTGCCAGCAAGTAAAAGATATGTTAAAATCTAATGCTGTTCCAATAGTATTGAACATTGGAGATGAGGCGGATTTTAAAGGAATTATCGATTTAGTGAAAAACCGTGCCATTGTATGGCATGATGAAACACAAGGAGCAACTTTTGATGTTATCGAAATTCCAGAAGATTTAAAAGAAGAAGCAAAGAAATATAGAGCTCTATTAATTGAAGAGGTTGCCACTTATGATGAAAACCTTTTAGAGAAGTTTATGGAAGATGAAGATTCTATTACAGAAGAAGAAGTGCACGCCGCACTTAGAGCTGCTGTGATGGATATGGCTATCATTCCAATGATCTGTGGTTCTGCTTTCAAAAATAAAGGTGTGCAGTTTTTATTAGATGCTGTTTGTCGATACCTACCGTCTCCAACAGATAGAGATAATATTGTAGGGACAAATCCAGATACTGGTGAGGAAGCTGTGCGTAGACCAGATGCAAAAGATCCGTTTTCGGCTTTAGCATTTAAAATTGCTACCGATCCTTTTGTTGGTCGTTTAGCATTCTTTAGAGCGTATTCAGGTCGTTTAGATGCTGGTTCATACATATTGAACAATCGCTCAGGTAAAAAAGAGCGTATATCTCGTATATACCAAATGCATTCTAATAAACAAAATGCAATCGATTTTATTGAAGCTGGAGATATAGGTGCTGCTGTAGGATTTAAAGATATCAAGACTGGGGACACTATGTCTGATGAAAAGAATCCTATTGTATTAGAATCAATGGATTTTCCAGATCCAGTAATCGGTATTGCTGTTGAGCCTAAAACTAAGGCAGATGTGGATAAATTAGGTATGGCTTTAGCTAAGTTATCTGAGGAGGATCCAACATTCACTGCTAGAACAGATGAGGCTTCAGGACAAACAATTATTTCTGGAATGGGTGAGCTTCACTTAGATATTATTGTGGACCGTCTAAAGCGAGAGTTTAAGGTTGAAGTAAACCAAGGACAACCACAAGTAGAGTACAAAGAAGCAATTACAATGCGTGCTGAACACAGAGAAGTTTACAAGAAGCAATCTGGTGGACGTGGTAAATTCGCTGATATTGTATTTACATTAGAGCCTGCTGAAGAAGGAAAAGTTGGTTTAGATTTCGTTTCTGAAATTAAAGGTGGTAACGTTCCTAAGGAATTTGTGCCTTCTGTTGAGAAAGGATTTAAAATGGCAATGGTAAATGGTCCATTAGCTGGTTATGAAGTTGATGCGATGAAAGTAACATTAACTGATGGTTCATATCACGATGTGGATTCTGATCAATTATCATTCGAACTAGCTGCAAAATTAGGATTTAAAGCTGCTGCAAAAGCTGCAAAAGCTGTAATTATGGAGCCAATCATGAAGCTTGAGGTAATTACTCCTGAAGAAAACATGGGTGACATTGTAGGAGATTTAAATAGAAGAAGAGGTCAAGTAAGTGACATGGGAGATAGAGCTGGTGCAAAAACTGTAAAAGCTACTGTGCCATTATCTGAAATGTTTGGTTATGTAACTACATTAAGAACATTGTCATCAGGTCGTGCAACATCTACAATGGAATTTTCACACTATGCTGAAACTCCTTCTAATATTTCAGAGGAAGTAATTAAAGCAGCTAAAGGCGTTGAAGCTTAAAATTTAAGAAAATGAGTCAAAAAATCAGAATAAAACTTAAGTCTTACGATCACAATTTAGTAGATAAATCTGCTGATAAGATTGTGAAAACAGTAAAAAGTACTGGAGCTGTAGTAACGGGGCCAATTCCATTACCAACGCACAAGAAAATTTTCACTGTATTGCGTTCTCCACACGTAAACAAGAAATCAAGAGAGCAGTTTCAATTATCTTCTTATAAGAGATTATTAGATATCTACTCGTCATCATCTAAAACAATAGATGCCTTGATGAAACTTGAATTACCAAGTGGTGTTGAAGTTGAGATAAAAGTTTAATAAACTTTTATCGAAATCCCGAACTTGTTTCGGGATCTCATAATAAGAAATTAAAATGTCTCACCGATGCGGTCGCGAGAAAAACGGATAAATACATTTCAGGGACGAAAGGTATTTTGTCCCTGAAATTTTTAATAAGAGTGTTGAATTAGATTTCAACGAAATAGTAATAATTAATAATAAATAAATATGTCTGGGTTAATTGGAAAAAAAGTCGGTATGACCAGCATCTTTGATGAAAATGGGAAGAATATTCCTTGTACAGTAATCGAAGCTGGACCATGTATCGTTACCCAAGTCAGAACTGAGGAAGTTGATGGATATGAAGCTATCCAACTTGGTTTCGATGACGCGACAGAAAAAAGCGCTACTAAAGCAGACTTAGGTCATGCTAAAAAAGCGGGTACTTCTGTAAAACGCAAGGTCGTTGAATTCAAAGGTTTTGATGAGGAGTACAAATTAGGAGATGCTATCACTGTAGAGCACTTTGCAGAAGGTGAGTTTGTGGATGTCTCTGGAACGTCAAAAGGTAAAGGATTTCAAGGTGTTGTAAAACGTCACGGTTTTGGTGGTGTAGGTCAAGCTACTCACGGTCAACATAACCGGTTAAGAGCACCAGGTTCTATTGGAGCTGCATCTTATCCTGCACGTGTATTCAAAGGCATGAAAATGGCCGGAAGAATGGGTGGTGAAAAAGTGAAAGTTCAAAATTTAAGAGTTTTAAAAGTAGTTCCTGAAAAGAACTTACTTGTTGTTAAAGGGTGTGTGCCTGGACACAAAAACGCTTATGTAACAATTCAAAAGTAATGAAAGTAGCAGTTTTAGATATAAACGGAAAAGACACTGGTAGAAAGGCAGACCTTTCTAAAGATGTGTTTGCTATTGAACCTAATAATCATGCGGTATATTTGGATGTTAAACAATATTTAGCAAACCAAAGACAAGGTACTCACAAATCTAAAGAAAGAGGAGAGATTGCTGGGTCTACACGTAAGATTAAAAAACAAAAAGGAACTGGTACTGCAAGAGCAGGTAGTATTAAGAGTGGTGTGTTTAAAGGTGGTGGTCGTATGTTTGGTCCAAGACCAAGAAACTATGGTTTCAAATTAAACAAAAACGTTAAGCGTTTGGCTCGTAAATCTGCTTTAAGTATCAAAGCAAATGAAAAAGCAATTACAGTTTTAGAAGACTTCAATTTTGATGCTCCTAAAACGAAAAACTTCACTGCAGTTTTAAAGGCTTTAGAGCTTGAAAACAAAAAAACTTTGTTTGTGTTGGGTGGGTCAAATAATAACGTATATTTGTCATCGCGCAATTTAAAAAGTTCTGAAGTAATAACTAATTCAGAGTTAAGTACTTACAAGATTTTAAATGCAAATCAAGTAGTGCTTTTAGAAGGTGCTTTAGAAGGAATTGAATCAAACTTAAGTAAATAAGAAACAGATGAGTATCTTAATTAAACCTATAATCACAGAAAAAGCGACAGCAGATAGCGAGTTAAAAAATTGCTATTGGTTCGCAGTGAACACAAAGGCGAACAAGGTAGAAATCAAAAAAGCAGTAGAAGCTGCTTATGGTGTTTCTGTTGAAAAAGTTCGTACTATAAATGTCCGTCCAGATCGTAGTACCAAGTACACAAAAACTGGTATACAACATGGTAAAACAAATGCTGTTAAAAAAGCAATTGTACAACTGGCGGAAGGTGAGATGATTGATTTATATGCTAATATGTAATTAGAATGTCAGTAAGAAAATTAAAACCAATCACACCAGGACAGCGTTTTAGAGTAGTAAATGGGTATGACGCCATAACTACTGATAAGCCGGAGAAAAGTTTATTAGCTCCGAAAAAAAGGTCTGGTGGTAGAAACAGTCAAGGAAAAATGACCATGCGCTATATAGGTGGAGGTCATAAAAAGAAGTATCGTATTATCGACTTTAAGAGAGACAAGGCAGGAATTCCAGCTGAAGTTAAATCTATTCAATACGATCCAAACAGAACTGCGTTTATCGCTCTGTTGAACTATCAAGATGGAGAGAAGCGTTATATCATTGCCCAAAATGGATTACAAGTTGGGCAAAATGTGGTGTCTGGTGCTTCAGGTATTGCTCCAGAAATAGGGAATGCAATGCCGTTAAGTGAAATTCCACTAGGTACAATTATTTCTTGTGTAGAGTTACGTCCTGGACAAGGTGCTGTTATGGCACGTAGTGCTGGTGCTTTTGCTCAATTAATGGCAAGAGACGGTAAGTTTGCTACTGTTAAGTTGCCTTCAGGAGAAACACGTTTAGTATTAATTACCTGTATGGCTACTATTGGAGTTGTTTCTAATTCGGATCATCAGTTAATCGTTGGAGGTAAAGCAGGTAGAACAAGATGGTTAGGTAGAAGACCACGTACAAACCCTGTTAGAATGAACCCAGTAGATCACCCAATGGGTGGTGGTGAAGGTCGTGCTTCAGGTGGACACCCACGTTCTAGAAATGGTATACCTGCAAAAGGTTATAGAACCCGTTCTAAAACAAAAGCGAGTAATAAATATATTGTAGAACGTAGAAAGAAATAAGACATGGCAAGATCATTAAAAAAAGGACCTTACGTTCATTATAAACTAGAAAAGAAAGTAGCTGCAAATGTTGAAGCTAACAAGAAAACTGTAATCAAAACTTGGTCTAGAGCTAGTATGATTACTCCAGATTTTGTTGGGCAAACTATAGCAGTGCATAATGGCCGTCAATTTGTACCAGTTTACGTAACTGAAAACATGGTAGGTCATAAATTAGGAGAATTTTCACCAACACGTTCATTCCGTGGGCATGCAGGTGCTAAAAACAAAGGTAAAAAGTAGTAAGCTATGGGAAGTCGTAAAAAAGAAATGGCAGACGCTATTAAGGAAGCAAAAAAGCATGTTGCTTTTGCTAAGCTTAATAACTGTCCTACGTCACCAAGAAAAATGCGTTTAGTAGCCGATTTAGTGAGAGGCGAAAAGGTAGATAAAGCACTTAATATCTTAAAGTTTAACAATAAAGAAGCATCTGGTCGATTAGAAAAGCTGTTATTATCAGCTATAGCTAACTGGCAAGCTAAGAATGAAGATGCCGATGTTGAATCAGCGGAATTATTTGTTAAGGAGATTAAAGTAGATAGCGGATCTATGTTAAAGAGATTGCGTCCAGCACCTCAAGGTCGTGCACACAGAATTAGAAAACGCTCAAATCACGTAACATTAGTGGTTGGTGCTAACAATAACACACAAAGTTAAGATAGAAGTATGGGACAAAAGACAAATCCAATCGGAAATCGCTTAGGAATTATCAGAGGATGGGAATCTAACTGGTACGGAGGAAACGATTATGGTGATAAACTTGCCGAAGACGATAAGATTAGAAAATACGTTCACGCGCGTTTATCTAAAGCTAGTGTAAGTAGAGTAATTATTGAAAGAACTTTAAAGCTTGTAACCGTTACTATCACTACTGCTCGCCCTGGTATCATTATCGGGAAAGGTGGTCAAGAGGTAGACAAGTTAAAAGAAGAGCTTAAAAAGATTACTGGAAAAGAAGTTCAGATCAATATCTTTGAGATTAAAAGACCTGAACTGGATGCATTTTTAGTAGCATCAAGTATTGCAAGACAAATTGAGAATCGTATCTCTTACCGTCGTGCAATAAAAATGGCTATCGCTGCTACAATGCGTATGAATGCTGAAGGAATTAAAATCCAAATTAGTGGTCGTTTAAATGGTGCTGAGATGGCACGTAGTGAGCACTATAAAGAAGGACGTATTCCTTTGTCAACTTTTAGAGCCGATATTGATTATGCTTTAGTAGAAGCACACACTACCTATGGTAGATTAGGTGTAAAAGTATGGATCATGAAAGGTGAAGTATATGGTAAAAGAGAGCTTTCTCCTTTAGTTGGTTTATCTAAGCAAAAAGGAAAAGGTGGACGTGGTGGAAATAAAGGACCTCGTCGTAGAAAGTAATTTTTTAAAGAAAGCAAAAAATGTTACAGCCTAAAAGAACAAAATTTCGTAAACAGCAAAAAGGACGCATGAAGGGAAATGCCGGTAGAGGGCACCAACTTTCAAGTGGAACTTTTGGTATAAAATCATTAGACTCGAACTTTTTAACATCGCGTCAAATAGAAGCTGCTCGTATTGCCGCTACACGTTACATGAAAAGAGAAGGGCAACTTTGGATAAAAATTTTTCCAGACAAGCCTATCACAAAAAAGCCTCTTGAAGTACGTATGGGTAAAGGTAAAGGTGCCGTTGAATATTGGGCAGCTGTGGTAAAACCAGGGCGTGTTTTATTTGAGGTAGGAGGTGTGCCTTTAGACGTTGCTAAAGAAGCATTACGTTTGGCAGCCCAAAAATTACCAGTGAAAACTAAGTTTATAATTGCTAGAGATTACGAAGCATAATAATTTAAGATGATGAAACAATCAGAAATTAAAGAATTATCTGTAGCTGAGTTACAAGAAAAGCTTGGTGAAACTAAAAAGAGTTATTCAGACCTTAAATTGTCTCATGCAATATCTCCTTTAGAAAACCCAATTCAGTTACGCTCTCTAAGAAGAACTGTAGCTAGAATTGCTACTGAATTAACTAAAAGAGATTCACAATAATTCTGCTGAAAATGGAAACAAGAAATTTAAGAAAAGAACGTATAGGAGTTGTTACAAGTAACAAAATGCAGAAATCTATTGTGGTTTCTGAGGTAAAGAAAGTAAAGCATCCTATGTATGGTAAGTTCGTACTTAAAACAAAAAAGTACGTAGCACACGACGAGCAAAATGACTGCAACGAAGGAGATACTGTTAGAATCATGGAAACTAGACCTATGAGTAAATCTAAATGTTGGAGATTAGTTGAAATAATTGAAAGAGCTAAGTAATTATGGTACAACAAGAATCAAGATTAAAAGTAGCTGATAACACTGGTGCAAAGGAAGTTTTGACTATCCGCGTACTAGGTGGTACTAAAAGAAGATACGCTTCTGTAGGAGACAAAATTGTTGTTTCTGTAAAAGATGCTACTCCTAATGGAAACATTAAAAAGGGAGCAGTTTCTACAGCAGTGGTTGTACGTACTGTAAAAGAAGTAAGACGTCCTGATGGATCTTATATTAGATTCGACGATAATGCTTGTGTATTATTAAACCCAACGGGTGAGATGAGAGGTACACGTGTATTTGGACCTGTTGCTAGAGAGCTTCGTGATAAACAATTCATGAAAATTGTATCATTAGCACCTGAAGTGCTTTAATACAGAAAATTTAAGATGGGAAAGCTTAAAATAAAAACTGGAGATACTGTAAAAGTAATTGCTGGAGATCACAAAGGATCTGAAGGTAAGGTACAACAAGTATTAATAGAGAAGAACAAAGCGATAGTTGAGGGTATAAACATGGTTAAGAAGCATACTAAACCAAGTGCACAAAATCCTCAAGGTGGCATCGTTGAAAAAGAAGCACCAATCCACGTATCAAACTTATCATTGTTAACTTCAAAAGGAGAAACAACTAGAATAGGATACAAAATGGAAGGTGATAAGAAAGTGAGATTTTCAGTAAAATCTAATGAAGTAATATAGTTATGGGATATTTACCAAGACTTAAAGAAGAGTATAAAAGCAGAGTAATTGCAGCTCTTACAGACGAATTTGGATATAAAAATGTAATGCAGGTTCCTAAACTACAAAAGATAGTAATATCTAAAGGTGTAGGGGCAGCAGTTGCAGACAAGAAGTTAATAGACCACGCTGTGGAAGAGTTAACGACTATATCTGGACAAAAAGCTATAGCTACAATGTCTAAAAAAGATGTTGCATCTTTTAAATTACGTAAAGGAATGCCAATTGGTGCAAAAGTAACTTTACGTGGCGAGAGAATGTATGAGTTTTTAGACCGTTTAGTAACTTCTGCACTTCCACGTGTTAGAGATTTTAGTGGAATTAAAGCCACAGGTTTTGATGGAAGAGGTAACTATAATTTAGGGGTTACTGAACAAATTATCTTCCCAGAGATTAATATTGATAAAGTGAATAAAATCTCAGGTATGGATATTACATTTGTAACTTCTGCTGAAACTGATAAAGAAGCAAAATCATTATTAACTGAATTAGGAGTACCTTTTAAAAAGAACTAAAGTTATGGCTAAAGAATCAATGAAAGCCCGCGAGGTAAAAAGAGCTAAAACAGTAGCTAAATATGCTGAGAAAAGAAAAGCTTTAAAAGAAGCTGGAGATTACGAAGCATTACAAAAGTTGCCTAAAAATGCGTCTCCAATTCGCCAACATAATAGATGTAAGCTTACAGGAAGACCTAAAGGATACATGAGACAATTTGGAATTTCTCGTGTTACTTTTAGAGAAATGGCTAACCAAGGGTTAATCCCAGGAGTTAAAAAGGCTAGCTGGTAAAAAAAGAATTATAAATTGATAGAAGGTTTAAAACTGAAGGACAGTTTTGAAAACCATTATCGCAAATTAATAAATATGTATTCAGATCCAATAGCGGATTATCTTACGAGAGTTAGAAATGCAATTAGAGCTAATCACAGAGTGGTAGAGATTCCTGCATCTAACTTGAAGAAAGACATCACTAAAATATTATTCGAACAAGGATATATTTTAAGTTACAAGTTCGACGATTCAACTGTACAAGGTACGATTAAAATTGCACTTAAGTACAACAAAGAAACCAAAGAACCTGTAATCAAGAAAATTCAACGTATTAGTACACCAGGGTTACGTAAGTATGCTGGTGCTAAAGAACTACCTAGAGTACTTAACGGTCTTGGTATTGCAATTGTTTCTACATCTCATGGTGTAATGACTGGTAAACAAGCTCATAGAGATAATGTAGGTGGTGAAGTATTATGTTACGTTTACTAATAAAAGGGAGAGAAAGAGATGAGTAGAATAGGAAATAACCCAGTTGCAATTCCAGAAGGAGTTACAGTAGAAGTAAAAGACAACGTAATTACGGTAAAAGGAAAATTAGGAGAACTAACTCAAAATTTTGATACCGTAGATATCAACGTTGAAGAAGGTAATGTTTCAGTTGCGCGTTCTGCAGAGACTAAAGAACACAAAGCTAAACATGGCTTATATAGATCACTTATCAATAATATGATTGAAGGTGTATCTAAAGGTTGGACTAAAGAACTAGAGTTGGTAGGTGTAGGTTATAGAGCATCAAACCAAGGTCAGAAATTAGATTTAGCTTTAGGTTTTTCTCATAACATTGTTATGAGTATTGCACCAGAAGTAAAAATAGAAACTATTTCTGAAAAAGGTAAAAATCCAATCGTAAAACTAACGTCTCACGACAAACAATTAGTTGGACAAGTAGCTGCTAAGATTCGTGGTTTCCGTAAGCCAGAACCTTACAAAGGAAAAGGAATCAAGTTTGTTGGTGAAGAATTAAGAAGAAAAGCAGGTAAATCAGCTTAATAATTGAGTTATGGCATTGACAAAGAATCAAAGAAGATTAAGGATTAAAAACAGAATACGTAAGGTGGTTTCTGGTACAGAGGCAAAACCAAGGTTAGCTGTTTATAGAAGTAATAAAGAGATCTATGCTCAAATAGTTGATGACGTTTCAGGTAAAACCTTAAGCGCTGCATCTTCTAGAGATAAGGATATCGCTAAAGCAAAAGGGAACAAAACTGAGGTTGCGACTTTAGTTGGAAAATCTATTGCTGAAAAAGCGTTAAAGGCAGGTATTGAAACTATTTCTTTTGATAGAGGAGGATATTTGTACCATGGAAGAGTAAAATCATTAGCTGAAGGCGCTAGAGAAGGCGGACTTAAATTCTAAGAAATTATGTATCAAAAATATAAAAGCGCAGAATTAGTAAAACCAGGTGGATTAGATCTTAAAGATCGTTTAGTTGGTGTGCAAAGAGTTACCAAAGTAACAAAAGGAGGTAGAGCATTTGGTTTTTCAGCAATTGTAGTTGTTGGTGATGAAGCTGGTGTTGTAGGTCAAGGTTTAGGAAAGTCTAAAGATGTAGCTAGTGCAATCGCAAAAGCTGTTGAAGATGCTAAGAAAAACCTAGTACGTATTCCTATCAGAAAAGGAACGTTACCTCATGAACAAAAAGGTAAATATGGTGGTGCAAGAGTAAATATTATTCCTGCAGCTCCTGGTACCGGTGTTATTGCTGGTGGTGCTGTTAGAACAGTTCTTGAAGCAGTTGGTGTACACGATGTATTATCAAAATCTCAAGGATCTTCTAATCCTCATAATGTGGTAAAAGCAACTTTTGATGCTTTATTACAATTAAGAGATGCAAATGCTATTGCTAAGGACAGAGGTATTTCACTTGAAAAAGTTTTTAACGCATAAATAAGACTTTAGTAATTAGTATTTAGACGATAGAAATTCGATGTGAATATAGAATTTGAGTTCTAACAACTAAAGACTAACAACTAAAAACTATTAAAATGGGAAAAATTAAAGTAACAAAGGTTAAAAGCGCTATCAATCGTACGCAAAGACAAAAAAGAACTTTAGAAGCTTTAGGTCTTAAAAGGATTGGACAAGTAAAAGAGCATGAGGCTACACCAAACATTCTTGGTATGGTAGCAAAAGTTTCACATTTAGTTTCTGTAGAAGAAGCTTAAAATATACACTAAAAAATGAATTTAAGTAACTTACAACCGGCAAAAGGATCGGTAAAAACACAAGGCAAGCGAGTAGGTCGCGGACAAGGTTCAGGTAAAGGTGGTACGGCAACACGTGGTCACAAAGGAGCAAAATCACGTTCAGGATATTCTAAGAAATTAGGATTTGAAGGTGGTCAAATGCCATTACAGAGGCGTGTACCTAAGTTTGGTTTTACAAATATTAACCGCGTAGAGTATCAAGCCATAAACTTAGATACATTACAAGCGTTAGTAGATGATAAGAAAGTAAAAGATACAGTAGATTTCGAAACACTATTTTCAAATAGATTAGCTGGGAAAAATGATCTAGTTAAAATATTAGGAAGAGGAGAAATAAAAGCCAAATTAAAAGTATCAGCTCATAAGTTTTCTGCTTCAGCTAAAGCAGCAATCGAAGCTGCAGGTGGAGAGGCGATAACTTTATAAGATCACATTAACGTATGAAATTTATAGAATCAATAAAAAATGTTTGGAAAATTGAAGAACTAAGAAACAGAATCATAGTTACCTTGAGTCTGTTATTGGTTTATCGATTTGGTGCCCAAGTTGTATTACCAGGTATTGACGCATCACAATTGGGTGGTTTAGCGGAAAGTACTGATGGAGGTTTATTAGGATTACTTAACGCCTTTACAGGTGGAGCTTTTGCTAATGCTTCGGTTTTTGCACTTGGTATTATGCCTTACATTTCGGCTTCTATTGTTGTACAGTTAATGGGTATTGCTATTCCTTATTTACAAAAGCTGCAAAAGGAAGGCGCTAGTGGACAAAAGAAAATCACACAAATTACGCGGTGGTTAACTATAGCTATTTGTTTGTTACAAGCACCAGGATATTTAGCTAGTTTACCAGCATTAGGAATTCCTCAATCAGCATTCTTATTAGGAACAGGTGGTTTATTTTATTTCTCTTCAGTAATCATTTTGGTAACTGGATGTATTTTTGCCATGTGGTTAGGGGAGAAGATTACAGATAAAGGTATTGGTAATGGTATTTCGCTTTTAATTATGGTAGGAATCATTGCTACTTTACCACAGTCATTTGTTCAAGAATATGCTGCTAGAGTAACAGAATCTAATGGTGGTTTAATTATGATATTAATTGAACTTGTAGTTTGGTTTGTTATCATATTAGCTTCAATTATGTTAGTAATGGCAGTTAGAAAAATTGCTGTGCAATATGCAAGACGTACCGCTTCTGGCGGATATGAAAAAGCTGCAGCTGGTGGATCTAGACAATATATTCCTTTAAAGTTGAATGCATCTGGTGTAATGCCAATTATTTTTGCACAAGCGATTATGTTTGTTCCTGGATTAATTGGTAGATCTTCTTTTATGAAAGATACTGCAGCAGGTTTGTGGATGCAAACAAATTTTTCTGACATCTTTGGGTTTTGGTATAATTTGATTTTCGCAATATTGATTATAATATTTACATATTTCTATACTGCGATTACGGTACCTACTAATAAAATGGCAGATGATTTAAAACGTAGTGGTGGTTTTATTCCAGGTATTCGTCCAGGCTCTGAAACTTCGGAATATCTTGATAAAATAATGTCTCAAATTACCTTACCTGGTTCTATATTTTTAGCATTAATAGCAATATTTCCTGCATTTATTGTTAAACTAATGAACGTTACTCAAGGTTGGGCATTGTTTTTTGGAGGAACATCATTATTAATTATGGTTGGAGTTGCAATTGACACTATGCAGCAAATAAATTCTTATTTGTTGAATAGACACTATGATGGCTTGATGAAAACAGGTAAAAACAGAAAAGCAGTAGCATAAATTTAGACGATAGTAGTTAGTCATTAGATATTAGAAGATAAAACTCAAATAACATTTTAAAGTAATATAGTTCTAACAACTAAAGACTAAGAACTTAAAACTAGAATATGGCAAAACAAGCAGCAATAGAACAAGATGGAACAATTATAGAGGCATTATCAAATGCAATGTTTCGTGTTGAATTAGAAAATGGTCACATTGTGACAGCACATATTTCTGGTAAGATGCGTATGCACTATATAAAATTATTACCAGGAGACAAAGTAAAATTAGAAATGAGTCCTTATGATTTAACTAAGGCTCGTATAACTTATAGATACTAATACGATGAAAGTAAGAGCATCAGTTAAAAAGAGAAGCGCAGATTGTAAGATTGTGCGTAGAAAAGGTAGACTTTACGTGATAAACAAAAAGAATCCTAGATTTAAACAAAGACAAGGTTAATTTAGACAATGAGTCATTAGTCTTTAGACGTTAGATGAATCTGTTCGAAATCGAAAGGTTTAGGATTCTAACAACTAAAAACTAACTACTAGAAACTAAAAACAATATGGCAAGAATTGCAGGTGTAGATATACCAAAACAAAAAAGAGGCGCTATTTCTTTAACCTATATCTACGGAGTAGGTAAAAGTAGAGCAAAAGAAATTTTAGCTACAGCTAAAGTTGACGAAAACACTAAAGTACAAGATTGGACAGATGATGAAATCGGAGCTATCCGTGAGGCTGTTGGAACTTATACCATTGAAGGTGAGTTACGTTCTGAAACACAATTAAACATTAAACGTTTAATGGATATAGGTTGTTACAGAGGTATTCGTCATAGAGCAGGTCTTCCTTTAAGAGGGCAACGTACTAAAAACAACTCTAGAACTAGAAAAGGTAGAAGAAAAACTGTTGCTAACAAGAAAAAAGCAACTAAATAATAATTAAAGGCATTAGTCATTAGTGTATAGACGTTAGATGAATCTGTTCGAAATCGAGAGGTTTAGGATTCTAACAACTAAAGCTAACAACTAGAACAAAACAATATGGCAAAGTCAAGTACTAAAAAACGTAAAGTAATAGTAGATGCAGTTGGAGAGGCACACGTATCAGCTTCTTTTAATAACATCATCATATCATTAACCAATAAGAAGGGAGATGTTATCTCATGGTCTTCTGCTGGAAAAATGGGATTTAGAGGATCTAAGAAAAACACACCTTATGCAGCTCAATTAGCTGCTGAAGATGCTTCTGGTGTAGCATTAGAAGCTGGATTGAAAAAGGTAAAGGTATACGTAAAAGGTCCTGGAAATGGTAGAGAATCTGCTATTCGTTCAATTCACAATGCAGGTATTGAGGTTACCGAAATTATCGATGTAACACCACTACCACACAATGGTTGTCGTCCACCAAAGCGTAGAAGAGTTTAATCACTTTATTTAAAGTGTTTTAAATGGAAAATTAATATCATCTGTTTGTCAGATGGTATTAATTTTTTACATAAATTTGCACACCGAAAAAATTAACAAGTATCAACGAGAGATATTACGGTTATCGAAGGATAAGATTTAGACCTTAATTCATAACTACTCTCAAAAACAATTAAAAATGGCAAGATATACTGGTCCAAAAACAAAAATCGCTCGTAAATTCGGCGAAGCTATCTTCGGAGAAGATAAATCTTTTGAGAAAAGAAATTACCCTCCAGGGCAACACGGAAACAATAGAAGACGTGGTAAAAAATCTGAGTATGCTATTCAACTAGCTGAAAAGCAAAAAGCAAAATATACTTATGGTATTTTAGAGCGTCAGTTTAGAGGTTTGTTTAAAAAAGCAAGAGCAGCTCAAGGTATTACAGGTGAGGTTTTACTACAACTTTGTGAATCTCGTTTAGATAACGTGGTTTACAGAATGGGTGTTTCTCCTTCAAGAAGTGGAGCACGTCAATTAGTATCTCACAGACATATAACTGTAAATGGAGAAATTGTTAATATTCCTTCATACCAGTTAAAGGCAGGAGATGTTGTAGCTGTAAGAGAGAAATCAAAATCGCTTGAAGCTATCGATAGATCATTATCAAATTCAAGTCACGTATACGAATGGATTACTTGGAATAACGATACTAAGTCTGGTACTTATGTTTCTGTTCCTGCAAGAATCCAAATTCCAGAAAATATCAACGAGCAATTTATCGTCGAATTATATTCTAAATAATAAATTAACAACATTGGGATTTGGCCAAAGGGTTTATTTGTATTTCTTCAAACTTATAAACCGCGCAACCAAATAACAATTAAAACGAAGAAACACACAAATGGCAGTATTTAGTTTTCAAAAGCCCGACAAAGTAATCATGATTGATTCTACTGATTTCGAAGGTAAATTCGAATTCAGACCTTTAGAACCTGGTTATGGTTTAACAGTTGGTAATGCGTTAAGAAGAGTATTATTATCTTCTTTAGAAGGATTTGCAATTACTTCAGTAAGAATTGAAGGTGTAGATCACGAATTTTCTGCAATCGCAGGAGTAGTTGAAGATGTAACAGAAATCATCCTAAACTTAAAACAAGTTCGTTTTAAAAGACAAATAGAAGATATAGATAATGAATCTATCTCAATTTCAATTTCAGGGCAAGAGCAAATATTAGCAGGAGACTTCCAGAAGTTCATATCAGGATTCCAAGTATTAAATTCAGAATTAGTTATCTGTAATTTAGATCCTAAAGTAAGCATCAATATGGAAATCACTATAGAAAAGGGTAGAGGTTATGTGCCAGCAGAAGAAAATAAAAAACCTTCTGCACCAATGGGAACTATCTTTACTGATTCTATCTACACACCAATAAAAAATGTTAAGTATAGCATTGAGAATTACCGTGTAGAACAAAAAACGGATTATGAGAAGTTAGTTTTTGAAATCATTACAGATGGTTCAATTACGCCTCAAGATGCATTAACCGAAGCAGCTAAAACTTTAATCCACCACTTCATGTTATTCTCAGATGAGCGTATCACTTTAGAAGCGGATGAAATTGCACAAACTGAAACTTATGATGAAGAATCACTTCACATGCGTCAGTTATTAAAAACAAAGCTTATCGATATGGACTTATCTGTACGTGCGCTTAACTGTTTAAAGGCTGCAGAAGTAGATACTTTAGGAGACTTAGTATCATTCAATAAAAACGATTTAATGAAGTTCCGTAACTTTGGTAAGAAATCTTTAACAGAGCTTGAAGAGCTAGTACATGTTAAGGGGCTTAACTTCGGAATGGACTTAAGTAAATATAAATTAGATAAAGATTAAATTAATCAACTCTTCTATAATTTGCTCCTCAAAAAGAGTGTAGTAGCAAGATAGAAGTTTAAAACAAAGGTCATGAGACACGGAAAAAAATTCAACCACTTAGGAAGGCAAACTGCTCACAGAAAAGCAATGTTAGCTAATATGGCATGTTCTTTAATAGAACACAAACGTATTAACACTACCGTTGCAAAAGCTAAAGCATTAAAGAAGTTTGTAGAGCCTTTAGTAACAAAATCTAAAGAGGATACAACACACAACAGACGTATTGTTTTTAGTAAGTTAAGACAAAAAGAAGCAGTTACTGAGTTATTTAGAGATGTTGCAACCAAAGTAGCAGATAGACCAGGTGGTTATACCAGAATCATTAAGTTAGGTAATCGTTTAGGTGATAACGCTGATATGGCAATGATTGAATTAGTAGATTACAACGAAATCTACAACGCTGGTAAAAAAGCTAAGAAAACTACTAGAAGAAGTAGAAGAGGTGGTAGTAAGGCTGTAGCCGCTGCTGCACCAGTTGAAACAAAATCAACTAACGAAGAGGAAGAATAAATGTTAATAAGCATTTAATATATAAAGGATAAACTATTTTTAGTTTATCCTTTTTTTTTGAATTTTTGTAAAACTTTTTGGCGTTCCCCTCCTATGGTCGGGTCGGGCTTTCGGCAGTCGCTTTTTTATGTTGCATAGGTGCAACAACACAAAAAGAGCTTCAACAAATGCCTCAATCCCTAACGCAGAACAAAAACATCTGAATTAAATGAAATATCAAAAGAAACAAAATGCCATCGTTCTACTTGCAGATGGTACAATTTTTTATGGAAAAGCAGTAGGAGGAAAGCAAGGAACCGCTTTTGGGGAAGTGTGTTTTAACACAGGTATGACAGGATATCAGGAAATTTTCACTGATCCTTCGTACTTCGGACAATTAATGGTAGCTACCAATGCACATATTGGTAATTACGGCACCAATCAAGAAGAAGTAGAATCAGATTCTATAAAAATTGCAGGGTTAATTGTGAAGAATTTTAGTTATGATTATTCACGTCCGGCAGCAGATAGTTCTTTAGAAGATTTTTTAGATAAAAATAATCTTCTAGCAGTTTCAGATGTAGACACCAGAGCTTTGGTAAGCTATATTAGAGAGCACGGAGCAATGAATGCAGTGATTTCTACTGAAGTTGATAATGTAGAAGGTCTTAAAAAACAATTGGCTGAAGTACCAAGTATGGAAGGTTTAGAGTTGGCAAGTAAAGTTTCAACTAAAGAACCGTATTATTTTGGAGATGAAAATGCAACATATAAAGTTGCAGCTTTAGATATTGGAATTAAAAAGAACATCTTAAGGAATATTGCTAGTAGAGACTGTTATATTAAAGTATTCCCATACAATTCTAAATTTGAAGATTTAGAAGCCTTTAATCCAGATGGATATTTCTTATCAAATGGTCCTGGAGATCCAGAACCATTAGTAGAAGCTCAAGCAGTTGCTAAAGAAATTATTAAAAGAGATTTACCATTGTTTGGTATTTGTCTTGGACATCAAGTAATTGCAATAGCAAATGGTGTTTCAACATATAAAATGTATAACGGGCACAGAGGTATCAACCATCCTGTAAAAAATCTCATTACAGGAAGAGGAGAAATCACTTCGCAAAACCATGGTTTTGCAGTAAATAGAGAGGAAGCAGAAGCAAATGGAGATTTGGAAGTTACGCACATCCATCTCAATGACGATACTGTAGCAGGTTTAGCTATGAAAGATAAAAATGTATTTTCAGTACAATATCATCCAGAAGCAAGCCCAGGACCACATGACTCGTCTTACTTATTCGATCAATTTGTTGAGAATATAAAGAAAAGTAAATTATCAACAGTAGAATAATATCATATAAAATAGAGCTATGGTGTACTAAAACGTTATAGCTTTCTTTTTGTCATTTTATGATAAAAGCTAGTAAATAAAACAGTTTTAAGCCTTAAATTTGTAAGGCAATAAAAGATTAAAAACAAACCAATTATGAGCGTAATAGTTAGTGTACACGCAAGACAAATTTTAGATTCAAGAGGTAACCCAACTGTAGAGGTAGATGTTATCACTGAAAACGGTGTATTAGGTAGAGCTGCTGTTCCATCAGGAGCATCAACAGGAGAGCATGAAGCAGTTGAGCTTCGCGATGGTGGAGATACTTACATGGGAAAAGGCGTTTTAAAAGCAGTAGAAAATGTAAATACCGCAATTGCTGAAGAGCTAATAGGAGTTTCTGTTTTTGAACAAAACCTAATAGACCAAATGATGATTGATTTAGATGGTACACCAAACAAATCTAAACTTGGAGCAAATGCTATTTTAGGAGTGTCTTTAGCTGCAGCTAAAGCTGCTGCTAATGAATTGAACATGCCGCTATACCGTTACGTTGGAGGTGTATCAGCAAATACACTACCATTACCAATGATGAATATCATTAACGGAGGTTCTCACAGTGATGCACCAATTGCATTTCAAGAATTTATGGTTATGCCTGTTAAAGCAAAAAACTTTACACATGCTATGCAGATGGGAACTGAGATTTTCCACCATTTGAAAAAAGTATTACATGATAGAAATTTAAGTACTGCTGTAGGAGATGAAGGTGGTTTTGCGCCAACTTTAGACGGAACAGAAGATGCTATTGAGACCATAGGTAAAGCTGTTGAAAATGCTGGATACAAATTTGGAGACGAAGTAAAGATAGCATTAGATTGTGCATCAGCTGAATTCTACGAAGATGGAAAATATAACTATGCTAAGTTTGAAGGCGATACAGGTGTTGTAAGAACATCAGAAGAACAAGCTACTTATTTAGCAGAGCTATGCGATAAATATCCAATTATTTCTATTGAAGATGGAATGGATGAAAATGACTGGGATGGATGGAAATCGTTAACAGAAAAAGTTGGAGATAAAGTGCAGTTAGTTGGAGATGATTTATATGTAACCAATGTAGAACGTTTATCTAGAGGTATTGAAAACGGAATTGCAAATTCAATCTTAATCAAAGTAAACCAGATTGGTTCTTTAACAGAAACTATTGCTGCTGTTAATATGGCACACAATGCTGGATATACTTCTGTAATGTCTCATCGTTCTGGAGAAACTGAAGATAATACGATTGCAGATTTGGCAGTGGCGCTAAACACAGGTCAAATTAAAACAGGTTCTGCATCTCGTTCAGATCGTATGGCAAAATATAATCAATTACTTCGTATAGAGGAGGAACTTGGGTCTGTAGCATATTTCCCTGGAGAAAATGCTTTTAAAGTGAAGTAAATACATATTTATAAATTATCAATTAAATCCTGTTATTGTAAAATGATAACAGGATTTTTTTTGTCATAATTTTATTAGTTATCAAAAAGCATGAATATTAATTTGGTTCATAGTTGAGACTTTCACAATTAAATTCTGATGAAGTTTAGCTTAAATTTTAGCTAGAAAATGGATTATTTATTTAACAATTGGTTCTAAGTAATAATACTTATTTTACTATTTAAAAGCTAAGTAGTTGTTGGAATTGTAAATTTTTAAACAAAAGGCTATAAACTTTAAGCTAATTGCTTTTTTTGGCATTGATTTTATCGATTTATAAATTAACAAAACCTTTGCTTACAGACTTCTTAAAATCGAGGGATATTTTGTAATTTAGCAATCCGAAAAAAATAAACTAAAAATCATATGTCAGATACCGCTATTCTAGAGATTAATGGAGAAAAACATGAGTTTCCAATCATAAAAGGAACCGAGAATGAGCAAGCGATTAATATATCAAAATTGAGAGCTGTAACCAATGGTGTAATAACAATAGATCCAGGTTATAAAAATACAGGATCATGCGAAAGTGCTATTACATTTCTAGATGGAGAAAAAGGTATCTTAAGATATCGTGGTTATGATATTGCCGAACTTGCTGAAAAAGTTGACTTTCTTGAAGTTGCATATTTATTGATATTTGGAGAATTGCCTACCAAAGAGCAAAATGATAAATTTCATAACGATATTAAGGCGCAATCTGAAGTTGATGAAGATGTAAAAAAGATTTTAGATGCATTTCCTAAGGCGGCACATCCAATGGGAGTTATTTCCTCTCTAACTAGTGCTTTAACGGCATTTAATTCATCCTCAGTAAATGTAGAATCAGAGGAAGATATGTATAAGTCTGTAGTTAGATTGCTAGGTAAAATGCCAGTATTAGTTGCATGGACAATGCGAAAGAAGCAAGGACAACCATTAGATTACGGAGATAATACCCTAGGCTATGTAGAGAACCTTTTAAAAATGATGTTCTCAAAACCTAATAGTTGTTATATTCAAAATCCAGTGTTAGTTGATGCTTTAGATAAATTACTAATCTTACATGCTGATCATGAGCAGAACTGTTCTACTTCTACAGTGAGAATTGTTGGTTCATCTCATGCAGGTTTATTTGCTTCCATTTCTGCAGGTATTTCTGCATTATGGGGTCCACTTCATGGAGGAGCTAATCAAGCAGTTTTAGAAATGTTGGAAGCTATACAAGCTGATGGTGGAGATACTAAAAAGTATATGGCAAAGGCCAAGGACAAAAATGACCCATTCAGATTAATGGGCTTTGGTCATCGTGTATATAAAAACTTCGACCCTAGAGCTAAGATTATCAAAAAAGCTGCAGATCAAGTTTTACATGATTTAGGTATTGAAGACCCAATATTAGATATAGCTAAAGGTTTAGAAAAAGAAGCTTTAGAAGATCAATATTTTGTAGATAGAAAACTATATCCTAATGTAGATTTTTATTCAGGTATTATCTACAGAGCAATGGGTATACCTACAGAGATGTTTACAGTAATGTTTGCTATAGGTCGTTTACCAGGATGGATTGCACAATGGAGAGAAATGCGTTTACGTAAAGAACCTATTGGTAGACCAAGACAAGTATATGTCGGTGCAACAGAAAGAGCATTTGTTGATGTAGATAAGCGATAATACGCAAGCACTTTTAAAAATATATTAAAGCTTCATACTTAGTTGTTATGAAGCTTTTTTATATTTACAATATGCTAAAACTTAATATACAAAACGAAACTTCTAGATTACGAAAAGTAGTTCTTGGTATAGCAGAAAGTAATGGTCCTATTCCAAAAATAGAAGATTGTTACGATCCTAAAAGTATAGAACATATAAAAGCGGGCACATATCCTAAAGAAGCCGATATGGTTAATGAGATGGCGGCTGTTTTAGAAGTGTTTAAAAAATATGAAGTTGAAGTTTATAGACCAGACCTTATAAAAGATTGTAATCAGATATTTTCAAGAGATATTGCTTTTGTTATTGAAGATGTAATGATAGAGGCTAATATATTACCACATCGAGAGGAAGAGGTACATGCAATTGATTATATTTGGAATCAAGTGTCAGAAGATAAGCGTATTATCCTTCCAGAAAATTGTCATGTAGAAGGCGGAGATGTAATGCCATGGAATGATTATATTTTTATGGGTACTTATTCTGGAGAAGATTACCCAGATCTAATTACAGCGCGTACAAATATTCAAGCTGTCACAGCAATTCAAGAATTGTTTCCAAATAAAAAGGTTAAGGCATTTGAGCTTAGAAAATCAAATACTAATCCACGTGAAAATGCATTACACCTAGACTGCTGTTTCAATCCTTTAGGGAAAGGAAAAGCAATTATACATAAAAACGGATTTTTAATTGAAAACGAGTATGAATGGTTGATAAATTTCTTCGGAAAAGAAAATGTATTTGAAATTAATAAAGAAGAAATGTATGATATGTACAGTAACGTATTTTCCATTTCAGATGATGTAATTATTTCTGAAAAAAGTTTCACAAGATTAAATACTTGGTTGCGAAATCAAGGTTTTAAAGTAGAAGAAGTACCTTATGCAGAAATTGGAAAACAGGAAGGATTATTGCGGTGTACTACTTTGCCATTGTTTAGGGATTAATAGTGCTTAATATGTTACAAACTACAAATACAATATTAATGGTACGTCCTGTAAATTTCAGGATGAATGAACAAACTGCAGTCAATAACTACTACCAAAATGAAGTTAAAGATCTATTACCAGAAACCGTCAATACAAAAGCTCAGCAAGAATTTGATACCTATGTAAAAAAGCTGCGCAGCATAGATATTAAAGTAATTGTGGTTGATGATAGAATTGAAACCGATACCCCAGACTCAATTTTTCCAAATAATTGGATATCATTTCATGAAAATGGAGATGTAGGCTTATATCCTATGTTTGCTGAGAATCGTCGTTTGGAACGAAGAGAGGACATTTTAACATCCATAGAATCCGAAGGCTTTACAATATATAATATTATCGATTATACTTCAGCTGAAGAAGAAGCTATTTTTTTAGAAGGAACAGGTAGTATTATATTAGATCGTGTAAACAAAAAAGCGTATTGTGCATTGTCTCCTAGGGCAGATGAGGATTTGTTTATAGAGTTTTGTGAAGACTTTGAGTATTTTCCAATTGTGTTTACAGCAAACCAAACAGTAGAAGAAGTGCGTAAACCCATTTATCACACAAATGTGATGATGTGTATAGCAGAAACTTTTGCTGTGATTTGTTTAAGTTGTATTGATAATAAAAAAGAACGGAAAAATGTCATTAATCACTTAAAGTCTAGTGGAAAGGAAATTATAGATATTACTGAAGCACAAGTCGAAAGTTTTGCAGGTAATATGTTACAGTTAAGAGGGCATAATGACGAATTATTTTTGATTATGAGTCAATCGGCTTATGATTCACTGACCAAAGCACAGATTGGCAAAATTGAAAAACATTGTAAAATTATATCTAGTAGTTTAGATGTTATAGAAACCTGTGGAGGAGGCAGTGCTCGTTGTATGATGGCTGAAGTATTTTTACCTAAAACTTAAATGTTTTTAATCGCCATTAGGCTTAGACTTGGGTAATTGTACATAGAATGTACTTCCTACATTAACCGTACTTTCTACCCAAATTTTTCCACCGTTAAGTTCTACTAGTTCTTTACAAATAGAAAGGCCAAGACCAGTACCTTTTTCATTATTGGTACCCATTGTAGAATAAGTATTGCTCTTAAAAAGTTTTTCTAAATTGTGTTTTGGTATACCTATACCAGTATCCGCAATACTTATAATGCAACTACCATTACTAATATGATTGGAAACCGTTATTTTATCTCCTTTTCTAGAGAATTTTAAGGCATTGGCTAACAGATTTTGAATTACAATCTCAATCATACTTCTGTCAGCATAAGCAAAGTCTCTAAGCGAGTGGTCTACAAGATCAATACCTTTACTTTCTAAACGTTGTTCTACAAGTTTTATCTTCTCCTCAAATACCTCTTGAATATCAAATAGACTAGGGCTAGGTTTAAGAGATTGCATTTGTGATTTAGACCAGTTTAACAAATTGAACAAAAGTAATGAAGCATTATTCGCATTTTCACTTAATTCAGGTATTAAATTGTCAAACTCTTCTCTTGATAAAGAACCATCTTTTAGTAAATCAATAAACCCATTAATAGAAGACAGAGAATCTTTTAAATCGTGAGAAACTATAGAAAACAATTTGTCTTTTACATTATTAACATTTTCTAAGTGTTGTGTTTGTTCAACAAAAGCCTCGTTTTGTAATTGTATTTTTAGATTTTTCTCTTCAAGTTCGTGTACATGCCTTAAACTATTATTTCGTTTTAAATATATTAAAACCAAAAATATACATACAATAGCCAGTATGCCTAAAAGAATGTAGAAGAAGAGTTTAAATTTACGAAGTTTATCTTCTTGTTCAATATCAATCGATACATTAGTACCAGTTTCAGGTTTAATATCTTTTCGATCAAAATTTAAGCTTAAATCTTTTGTATTAACATCAGCAATTTTTGATTGAGGTTGTATTTTAGATTTGTTAAGGCTGTCTCTTAAGTTATAATACCTGCGTTGCCAAACAAAAGCTCTATCAAATCTTCTAGTGGTAGAATCTAAAGATTTCATTAAGCCATAATATCTAAGAAGCTCTTCGTTATTTTTTAACTTTTTCGCTAAAGTTCCAGCTTCAAATATTTGTTGTCCTGCAGTGCGTAATCTTCCTTGATTTAAATTTAGTTTTCCAAGATTATTTAGAGTAGTTACTAAATTTTCCTCATTCTTATATTTTCTGTTTAGCGATAAGCCTTGTATCAAGTATTTCGCTGCTGATGTATAATCGTTAAATTCTAAATATTCCCCACCTAATTTAGGTAGAACATTACTTCTAATAGAATCAGTTTTGCCATTTACACTATTTAAGACTTTTTCATAAAATTCAATAGCTTTTCTGTGTTCTTTAGATTTAGAATATAATTCAGCTAGAAGTAAACTAGAATTACTAATGCCTGTAGAATCATTTAATTGCTCTTGAATATCTAATGCTTTTAAATTATACTCTATAGATTTATCTACTACATCAAGTTTGTAATAGGTTTCTCCAAGGCTTGTGTAAGCCGAACGTAGTTCATGACTCAACCCTCTACGTTCTAATTCTTGTATTGCAGATAGAGAATATTGTAATCCCTTACTAAAGTTGCCGCGCTCCATTTCAATTAAGCCAATACTGTTATTAACTTTAGCTATGTTTAGAGTGTCTTTAAGTTTATTAAATAGAGCCTTGGCTTTGGTATAGCCATCCATGGCATTTATATAATCATTATTTTCAGCATAAATCAATGCCTTATAGTAGGTGGTTTTCGCAATACCCTTTTGGTAATTAATACTAGTAGAAAGTTGATCACTTAGCCTTATGTATTTAAGAGCACGTTCAAAATCTTCAGAATCGTAAAGAATTTTTATTATTTTAAGAGATGTATCAACTTTAAGAGAATCGTTGGTTTCAAAACCTAAAGTTATAGATAAGCTGTCTAGTTCTTTGGTTTGAGTAAAACCAAAAAACACATGAAGAAGTAAAATGAGAGTAATATTTCTCCTCATATCAGCGTTTTAACTATAGCTTTTTACAAAGCGATTATTTAAAGAAGCTTGGTTGAGGGAAATCAAGTTGTCTTTTTTAGATTATGTAAAAGATCAATTCTTTGTTAATAATAGCTTCGGGAAACAAAAGTTGCAAAAAGCCTTTTTATATTCTAATTTATGGGTTTTTCTACCAAAAAATTAGATAAAGAGCGAGGTGTTTTTTTTGAAAAAATCGACGAATAGATTAAGTGCAAAAAACATAGAAAAACGACACTTTTGTCGATGAAATGCACACCTAAATTATACTATGTTAATTTAGTTTTAGAAACATCTAAATTCCATGTTAAATCTACTAATCAATACCTAGAGACAATTCTTAGAAAATGGATTAAAATCTTTCTATCTTTGCCGCCTAATAATTAGTATGGATGAGCTTTCAAGATATTTTATCAAATCAAATTAAAAAAGCAGTTTTAGAGCAGTATAAAACGCAGTTAGAGTCAATTGAATTTCAAGCCACAAGAAAGGAATTTGATGGAGATATTACTGTAGTTATTTTCTCTATGTTACGCTTTATAAAAGGTAATCCTGTACAAATAGGAGAGGCTATTGGAAATTATCTTATAGAAAATGTTGATGAGGTAAAAGGTTTTAATGTTGTAAAAGGGTTTTTAAATATTGAAATAAGCGACGCCTATTATTTAAATTTCTTTGAAAGCATTAAGAATGAAGAAAAATATGGTTTTATAAATTCAAATGAAGATGACAAATCTATCATGGTAGAATATTCATCTCCTAATACCAACAAACCATTACATTTGGGACATATCCGAAATAACCTTTTAGGGTACAGTGTTGCTGAAATTTTGAAAGCTTCTGGGAAGACAGTGTATAAAACCCAGATTATTAATGATAGAGGGATTCATATTTGTAAAAGTATGCTAGCGTGGAAACGTTTTGGTAATAGTGAAACCCCTGAAAGTACTAGGCTTAAAGGAGATAAATTAGTAGGTAATTACTATGTAAAGTTTGATCAGGAGTACAAGAAACAGATTCAAAGTTTGATTTCTGAAGGTAAATCAGAAGAAGAAGCCAAGAAAGAAGCACCAATGTTATTAGAAGCTCAAGAAATGCTTCGTAAGTGGGAAGCTGGAGATGAAGAAATAGTAGCACTTTGGGAAAAAATGAATGGTTGGGTGTATAAAGGTTTTGATGAAACGTATAAAAATTTAGGTGTTGATTTTGATGCGCTTTATTATGAAAGTAATACCTATTTATTAGGAAAAGAATTTGTTGCTGAAGGTTTAAGATCTGGAGTGTTTAAAAGGGAAGAAGATGGATCAGTTTGGTGTGACTTAACAGAAGATGGTCTTGATAAAAAAATAGTATTAAGAGCAGACGGAACAGCGGTTTACATGACCCAAGATATAGGTACAGCCATTCAACGTGTAAAGGATTATCCAGATGTTGGAGGAATGGTTTATACAGTTGGAAATGAGCAAGATTACCATTTTAAAGTACTGTTTTTAATTTTGAAAAAATTAGGTTTTGAATGGGCTAAAAACTTATACCATTTAAGCTATGGAATGGTAGACTTGCCCAGTGGAAAAATGAAAAGTAGAGAGGGAACAGTAGTTGATGCAGATGATCTTATAGATGACATGGCAAAAACTGCTGAAGAAATCTCAGAAGAGTTGGGTAAACTTGACGGATATTCAAATGAAGAAAAACAACAACTCTACAAAACCATAGGTCTTGGTGCATTAAAGTATTATATTTTAAAAGTAGATCCTAAAAAACGTATTTTGTTTAACCCAAAAGAGTCTATAGATTTTCAAGGAAATACGGGACCTTTTATACAATATACTTATGCAAGGATTCAATCAATATTACGAAAAGCTGACATATCAAATTCTGAATCGATTGATTTAAATATATCTCTCCATGATAAAGAACGAGAACTAATTAAATACATACAGTTATTTCCTGAGGTAGTCCAAAATGCAGCTAAACAGCATAGTCCTGCAATAATTGCAAATTATACTTATGATTTAGTAAAAGAGTTTAATTCTTTTTATCAAAATGTATCTATTTTAGGAGCAGATAATCATAATGAAAAACTATTTAGAGTACAATTGTCTAATACAGTAGCCAATACCATTAAAAATGCATTTAGCGTTTTGGGTATCGATGTACCAAACCGTATGTAAACGTATCAATCGCTACTTTCTAAATAATACTTAAAAATAAACTAATTACCTTAAGAGATTTAACTCTTTTCGGTTTTGTAGTATAATGTAATAAGTTTATTGATGGGACTCTTATTCCTTCCTTTTGAAAATCAGTAAACTATCGAAGTAAGTCTAATTAAACAAATAATACTTCTGATTGCTTTCTTCTTTATAATTCGACTCTTTTAACTTATTCATTTAAAAGAAAAATCTTTCAAAAAAAGTGAATAATTGTTATTTAACTCATTTTTGTTTAAATAATCTAAAAAAAAGTTAAGCATGAGTATGTTTTGTTTAACTTTATAACGAAAAACATAAACAGAAAAAAAATGAAGAGAAAATTATCCTTCCAAAACCCCAAATCAATTTTATTATCTTTTTTTGCATTTTTATTGTTCTCACTTAATCTTTCAGCAAATACTAATTGTGGTCATATTACAGGACTCGAGTTCTCTAATGGTCATGAAGTAGTAAGTCTTGAAAATAATGGTGTTTACAATATTAATGATTTACCAGAACATTTTTACATCAATCTAAATGTTGATGGGTATTCGGAAAGCGCTAAATATACCGTAGTAAATTTAGAAACGCACCAATCGTATAACATAATTGAGAATATTTTACCCTATACCTTTCCAGCAGGTAATGGGTCTTGGCACCTTGGAACAGGAACATTTGAAATTATGGCGAACTTATACAAGTTCGACCATGCTTTTGGTTTTAAATGTGACACCATAAAGGTAGTAATTACTATTGGAGAAGATCACGAACCAATTTGTACAGCTGATGCAGGAACGTTTAGTAGTATTTCAGCATCTACAGGAGGAGGGACAGGTAGTATTGAAGCTATTCCAAACGACAATGTAGTTGTTCCAGAGGGTTACAGTAAAATCTTTGTATTAACTTCCGGCGATGATCTAGTTATAGAACAAGTTAATGCAACACCTAATTTTACAGTACAAGAAGGAGGAAAATATACAGTGCATACATTGGTATACGATGGCAGACCAGATAGTGCTAACTTTTTAGACTTAGGTGTTGTCACTTTCGGAGAGACAACAGGAGGAGATGTTTTAGCCCTACTAGCAGCTAACAATTTATGTGCAGCTTTAGATGTAACAGGTATATCAGCAACCTTAGGATTTTGTACAGCCGATGCAGGAACGTTAACCGCCGATGCCGATACAGTAACCTTAACAGGAGATAGTGTAACTATAAGTGCTACCCCAGATGGTAACATAGTAGTACCAGATTACTACAGTCAAATCTTTGTACTAACCTCAGG
>NZ_SIRS01000006.1:36296-307864 GCF_004310335.1 Hyunsoonleella pacifica
CAGGCGATAATTTAGTAATAGAAGCAGTAGACTCAGCACCAAGCTTTGCAGTAACAGCACCAGGAAAATATACCATCCACACGTTAGTATACGATGGCAGACCTGACAGTGCTAACTTCTTAGACTTAGGAGTAGTAGAGTTTGGCGTAACTACGGGAGTAGATGTATTAAACCTAGTAGGATCAGCAGGTATCTGTGCGTCTTTAGATGCAGCAGGTGCACCAGTAATGGTAGAAGCCTGTACAGCCGATGCAGGAACGTTAACCGCCGATGCCGATACAGTAACCTTAACAGGAGATAGTGTAACCATAAATGCTACCCCAGATGGTAACATAGTAGTACCAGATTATTACAGTCAAATCTTTGTACTAACCTCAGGCGATAATTTAGTAATAGAAGCAGTAGACTCAGCACCAAGCTTTGCAGTAACAGCACCAGGAAAATATACCATCCACACGTTAGTATACGATGGCAGACCTGACAGTGCTAACTTCTTAAACTTAGGTATTGTTAACTTTGGTGAGACTACAGGAGGAGATGTTTTAGAGGTAGTTATGTATAATAGTTTATGTGCATCGTTAGATGTTTCAGGAGCAATGATTACAGTAATAGCACCAGAAGAATGTACTGCAAATGCAGGAACTTTGGCAGCTAATGCTACAGAAGTATGTTCAACAGGAGAGGTGGTAATATCTGCTCAACCAAATGGAGATGCTAATGTACCGCAAGACTATTCTGTATTATATGTACTGACCGAAGGAAATGAGTTGATTATTCGTCAAATAGCTGATACACCTGAATTCACTATTTCCGGTGGTGGTAATTACACAATTCACACGTTTGTATATCCAACAGATTTAGATTTAAGTGGAGTTGTGCCAAATGTAACAACAGGTTTTGATGTGAATGGACTTTTAATCCAAGGAGGAGGAGAGTTATGTGCTTCTCTAGACGTAGCAGGTGCATCAGTAAGTATAATAAATCCAGATGCAGGAACATTAACTGCAGCCTCTAACGCTGTAACTTTATCAGGAGGTTCTGCAATATTATCAGCTACACCTAATGGAGATGCTAATGTTCCAGCAGGATATAGCGTGTTGTATTTTCTTACTCAAGGTAATGAATTATTAATACGCCAAGTAGGAGGTGCTCCTGAGTTCACAGTAAATGAAGCAGGAAATTATACAATTCATACATTGGTATATCCAACAGATTTAGATTTAGGTGGAGTAGTGCCAAATGAAACGACAGGTTTTGATGTAAATGGACTTTTAATTCAAGGAGGAGGAAGCTTATGTGCATCGCTAGATGTAACGGGTGCTCCTGTGATGGTAGAAAATGAGGAAGAAATTTGTGAAGCATCTTCGGGTAAAATGTACTCTCCAAAGCCAATTCAATGTTTAGATAGAAATGGAGCAACAATTGCCGCTAAGTTCTATCAACAACCAAATGTTCCAGAAGGATACGCACAGTTATATGTGTTAACAGAGGCCTTCTCTTTAACAATTTTACAAGTATCAGAATTACCAGAGTTTACTGTTGACCATCAAGGGTTTTATAGAATTCATAGCCTAGTGTACAATCCTAATACTTTAGATTTAAGTATTGTTCAATTAGGGAAAACAACAGGTTTTGATGTAGTAAACTTAGTAACTGAAAATAATATTTGTGCATCATTAGATGTTAGAGGAGCAATTAATTTGGTAATTGGTTCTAAATGGTTCTGTTATTTCTTTAATAAATACAGAGCAAGCCATTGGAACAATAGAAATGGAAAAGGTCCTAATGATAATGATTTAGCTGCTTACATAGATACTTACAATAGTTATGAAGAGTTTGAGGCATCATTTGTAGATCAAAATGATGAAGTAAGATTCTATCCCAATCCAGTTGTAAATAATTTGAATGTTGAGATTAGATTATTTGATAACGAGGAAATGAGCTATAGCATCATGGATGTAAGGGGAAGAATGATTATGAGTGGTTCTGCAGAAGCATTAAAATCTGGTAAATTTACTATAAATACAAACCGATTTGCAAAAGGAATGTATGTTGTGAATTTTGTATCAGAATTTAGAACAGTAACCAAGAAGATAATTATTGAGAAATAATTGATAAACGTTAACATCACTATCTTAGTGATGGAAATAGTTAAAACAAAGAAGCCACTACCATAGTGGCTTCTTCTTATTTTAGCTTGTACTTAATATTTGTATTTACCAATTAATATGAGTTTCAATAAATGAAATTAAACCATTGGCAAGTACTTTCTGTTCGTTTACAGAAGGGTGTCTGCCAGTTTTTTTATAGGGTGCAAAATAGGTGTGGATTTTAGAGTCATTCAATTTTTTTACCGCAGATGTAATGTACTCTGGCCATAATGATGCTTCTCTTGTTACGTCCATATTTCCAAGCATACAAATGATATGGGATTCAGGGTAATGGCCTCTTATTTTGTTAACGAAAACCCTATAAGCTTCTATTATTTCTGATGCATTGGGACGTTTATCATTAAATCTTATTTTAAAATTTTCATTTTCAGGCATTTCTACTAGCCAAGAATCGTTTTGAAATAAATTGATTACTACTACATCAGGTTGATACAAAGAAAAATCCCATTTACTGTTTGGATTAAATGGATCTAATCTATCATACATTTCAGGCATGATTATATTGTGCCAGCTTACCATAATTCCAATGCCACTTTTACAAATGGCATGATATTCAGCATTAAAATGGCGTGCGGTAATAGCAGCATAACTCAAATAATTATTTGTATAAGTGCTGTCGGGAGAATCTTTACCTGTTAAATCTTCCACAGCATAACCCACAGTAATAGAATTTCCGTAAAACTCTATTTTTCTTTTTTTAGGAGGCGACTTTGGTAAAATTTTAGCGTGTTTTCCTTTTATTTTAAAATTGAAAAACGATGTAGTGCCGTAATGCGGTTCTGTACGTTTAAAAATCTCAATGCTATGTTTACCCTCTTTTAAATTTTTAGCTAATGTGTAATAGGTTTTTATTTTGTCTGGTCGTAGAATATAAATACTATCCCTATCTAAAATAACATTATAATAACTATTACCAGTATCGTCCTTAAGTAAAGCAGCAATCGAAGAGCCTTCAAAGTTTATGGTAACAGAGCTTCCAGGCCAATATAATTTTGTTGATTCTGAAGAAAGCGAATCTATTCTGCCTTCATAGCTTAAATTAGGGTGATTGTAGTTGGCTATAATGCTATTACCTTCTTTGTGTTTTGATTTACATCCAAGAGTTATAACAAATAAAAGCCCTATCATATATTTCATGGAGTAATCGGTTTTATATTAAAAAATCACTCTAAAACTTACATTTGGTGTTATGCCCAGAGAGATGTTTTCAATAGGAGTTATATCATTATCAGTATTCAAAATATAGTATCTATTCAGGATGTTTTTCTTATTTAAAATATTCCAAAGTGAGGCGCCGATTACAGCTTTTGAGGCATTTGAAATATTAAAGTTATAAGTAGCAGAGATATCGGCACGCATATAATCTTCCAAATTAGAAGCATTGGGAGGTATGGAGTAATTTATACGTGTGTCTCCTTCATTTTGATTAAAAGTAGGCAGCGTTGTTGGTCTGCCAGAAAACCAGTTAAAACCTGCAGCAAGTTTAAATCCCTTATAGGTATAAGTGCTCGCAAACGTTAAAGAATGTCTCACATCTGCATTATTCGGGAATGGTTGTCCGTTATTAAGCTCTGGGAAAATATAATTATTTATACTATAAGAATAGCCTAACCAAGTACTTACTACATTTTGAAACTGTTTATTAATAAGTATATCAACACCCTTAATTTCATAACTTCCAATTTCGTATTCAAATTGATATTGGTTCTGGAACCCTTGGCTTCGTGTGGTAATGCCATCTACTTTTTTGATGAAAGCTTCGGCACTGATCAAAAAACTATTTTTATTAAAATGAATGCCTGCTGAAGCTTGTTTACTTTTTACAATAGGCACGGGATAAAGCGATTTTCCATTATTTATTTCTACTTCAGTTTTATCGTTTGAAGCTATCCATCTTCGCTTTTCAATACCAAGAAAATCATTTTGTAAATCGATGATTTGTGTAGTGGTTTGACTCTTAAACTCTCCTAAAAGTTCAAATCTAAAATTATTTAAAAACCGCTGACTAAAATTAAGTCTAGGTTCTACCAGTATATCATCAGAAATATCTAAATGGGTTGCTCTAACACCAATATTTAATCTAGTTTTTGCATTGGTAGAAAGGAATGCACTTTCTGCATAAATTGAATTACTTCTAACAATATCACGAATAAAACTCCTAAAATTAGGATTATTAACATCCTCTAAATTACTAATGCCTATTTCAGAAGCTTGGTATCCCAAATTAAATTTGAAGTTGTGGTTTGGTTTATAATCTATATCCAATCTTGCCGACCCATCAATTACTTCGTTTTCTTGGATTAAGCGTTGCTCGTTAATGATATCAAAGTTAGTAGCGTCTAAATCGTAATTAGTTACATAAAATTGTGCTCTGGTAGAAAGTACATTACTCCAATTTCTTGTATAAGTTATGCCATAAGCAGAGTTTTTTTGTGATAGGCTACTATTAAGAGCTTCAGCTCTATTGTTTATGGTAGAACGCTCTTCATAGTTTAAAGAATTGTTGATGTTCATGAAATGAAGTCGAAGTTTGTCCTTTTTTGTGATATTGTATAGAAATTTAGCTGTGATGTCATAAAACGAAAAATCCTCGTTTTGGGAAATAATTGCATCACTTTGCGCATTATTTGATAAATCAGAATCTTGAAACACACGTTTAAAATATTGATCGTAGGTGGGGGTTACAATTAAATCGGTAATAGAGCGTCTAGTTGAAATTTGCAGCTCTGTATTTTGAGTTAAGGGTATTTTAGCATAACCATGAGCATTAATTAGGTTTGAACCAATTCCTGCTGTAAACTCTCCGTCAATATCATCAGATAACTGCATATCGATAACGCCAGAAATACCATCTCCAAATCTAGCTCTAGTACCATTTTTAGATACGTTTACCTTTTTTGTCGTATAAGGATTAAAAGCTGAAATCAATCCAAAAAAATGTCCAGATTGGTACATTTTAATGCCATCCCAAAGCATTAAATTTTGATCATGAGTGCCTCCACGAATATTGATATTGGACACAGATTCTTCAACACTAAACACACCTGGTAATGCTTGAATAGTTTGTAATACATCAGGTTCAATAAGCCCAGGGAGAATTCCAAATTTTTCAGGTTTTACAGTAAGAGAACCGTCATTAAGTTTAGTAATACCAGAAGTTAAATAGTTATTTACAACCACTTCTTCAAGTTGTTCTCTAATAATAGTTTTATCGTTTTTAGAGGGCTTTACAATGGATACAAAGCGTTCACTTATAATATTAAACTTTAAATTGGTATCCAGTTCAAGTTCAAAAAGTACATCCGCTAGTTCTAAGTCTGTTTCTGGTAAAATAGCTTCAACATCAGCAATTGTTTCATCAACATAAGAAAAGCTAATATCATAGCGCTCAGAAAGTATTTTTAAAATAGCAATAAGCGGTTGCGTTTTTTGATTGGTCTGTGAGAAACCTTGTAAGCCAATCAAAAAAAATAAGATACTTAGAAGAAGAAGGCGTCCTTTTCTATTCACGCTTTAAAATAATCGTATTGTTTTGTTTACTATACGTTACTTGTAAAGGTAATGCAATAGATTTTAATGCTACATCAATATTTTTATGAGTAAATGATCCCGTAAAGAGTTGCGTAGAATCTACACCAACTAAAGTAATGTTAACTCCATATTGTCTTTCAAATTCGGCAACAACTTGTTTAAACGGAATACTTTTAAACTCACTTTCGTTATTTAACCACGAAGGTGTGGAGCGATACTCTTTTTCTTTAGCAATAATTTTCCCATCGATAACCAAAAAACTGTCTCCAGGTTTTAATTTTGTTTCTTGAGAATTGTGTGTTACCCCAACTAATCCTTCGTAGCAAATAACCTCAAAATAATTGTCCCGTTGTTTTACATTAAATTGAGTACCATAAACCGTAACGGTTCCTGATGTTGTGTTTACGTTAAATGTAGAGCCTTTGGCTACCTTAAAAAAAGCTTCGCCTTGCAATTCTACATCACGTTGTGTTTTCCAATCATTTTTATTATAAGCTAACAACGACTTTGCGTTGAGGGAAACGGTAGATGCATCTGGTAAAACTTCTGTTTTAACTTCAGCAATTTCAGTTAAAATAGTAGTATCTAGTGTAGTAGTGTAGTAATACACACTAAAACAAATAGCTATAACAGCAGCAACTCGCATAAGAGGTTTTAACCAATGCGTTTTTGGTTTGCTATCGCCTTTAATGGTAGATAAAACGGTTTCTAACTCAGCAGAAGTATCGTACGTATCTGCCTTAAAGTGTTGCAGATTGGTATGTAACTTCACTAATTCATCATAGTCTTCGAGTTTTTTAAATACCTCAAGTTCCTGATCGTTTAGATCGTTATTTAACCATTTTAATATGAGTGCTTCTCTGTTCATCATGTCGTTATTCAATTATATAACAAGTGAATTTATTTTTTTCCTACCCTATCATTTATTTTTTTTTCAAAAACTTAAATTTCAGTGTTCAGTGTTCAGTGTTCAGTGTTCAGTGTTCGATATCTGCTAATTGTAATTGAATGCTGTTTACTAATCAAAGTTCTTTAATCTCCTTCCGTAGTTTAGTTAATGCTCCATAAATACGTTTTTCAACCGCTTTGGTAGAAATATCTAATAGTTCAGCGATTTCCTTAAAACGTTTTCCTTCAACACGATTCATCATAAAAGCAACACGTTGTGGTTCGGTTAAATTTGCCAAAGCACGTTGCAGTTTATCATTATATTCAGATTCCTGCATTAAAAACTCAGGACTTTCATTGGTGCTCATCTTCGGTTTTGAAGTTTGCTGATGTTTTAATACAACTTTCTGATGCGCTACCTCATTTAGCATTAAATTATTTGCAGTAGTAAACACAAAACCCTTTGCTTTATCGGGCGATACCTTGGCGCAGTTTTGCCACAACTTTACAAAAGCCTCTTGTACTTTATCCTTTGGGTTTAGTAATTCACCAAACTTATAATATAAAAAGTCGTGTAAATTTTTAGAATGCTTGTTAAATATTGAAGAAAATATATGTTCCTCACAAATATTTTCATGTAATTGTTTGGCCATTGGTTTGTTGGTTAACGCCACTAAAATAAAGGTTTTTTGGTTTTAGGTTTTGGAATTTAGAATTTATTTTTTGAATTTTTTTTAGATACAAGGGTAGGAGTTTTTAAAGATAGCATGTTTTATAATAAAATGCTTGAGCACATCTTAACGTTTAGTACAACTATTCTTTAAGAAACAAAAAAAGAAAAAAAGATTTTACAAGTTTAACCCAAAAACATATACCATGAAAACCAAGTTTAAATTTCTAGTATTATTACCATTTTTTGCCCTTTTACTATTCACTTCTTGTCAGGAGGAGACAGTTGAGATTTCTTCTCCAGACGAGACTGAAGCACTTACTGCAACTTCAGAGCTTACAAGCTTTATTAGTGCTACGTCTAAAAACGACGGTTCTAAAGACAATATTATTGATGGTACAAGTTGTATCTCTGTAAAACTGCCAGTTGTTGTAAAAGTTCGTGGGGTAGAGATTAGAATTGATTCTGAAGCAGACTATATAAAAATAAAGCGTTTATATGACGAAGTTGCAGATGACATAGACCGTTTAGATATTATATTTCCAATTACCATCATCACTTCAGATCATGAAGAAATTACAATAGAAAATGCAGAAGCATTATCAGAGTTTATTGCGGAATGTAAAGATGATGACGAAGAAGAAGAAAAAGAAATACGATGTGTAGATTTTCAATTCCCAATTGCATTTTCAATATTCGATAGAGATTTTCAAACGATTGAAGTTGTAACTATTGAAAATAACAGACAATTGCACCGTTTTATGAAACGTGTTAAAAATTCAGAAGTATTTGCTAGTCTTAACTTTCCAGTAAATATGGTGTTAAAAGACGGCACTGTGTTAACAGCTGAAAATAACGAGCAATTAAGACGTATTATCGCGGTAGCAAAAGATAGTTGCGAGGAAGAAGAAGATTTTTCAAAAGAGCGTTTAGAAAATTATTTAAAAAGATGCCCTTGGATAGTTTACGAATTTAAAAGAGATAACCAAGATAATGATGAGTATGCACAATATGCTATTAATTTTAAAGATGATGGAGTAGTAACAATGCGTTCTAGAAATGGCGATGTGTTAACTGGAGAATGGGGATTAAGACGTACAAGACGCGGTGTACTTTTAAAGATGGCGTTTGAGAATTTAGCTGATTTTACTTTAGAATGGTTGTTATACGATTTTGAAGATGGAAAGATTAAAGTATTCGAAGCAGGAGGAAACAGAATTATTCTTAAAAGAAACTGTGAAGTAGTAGTTGATATTACAAAAGAACGTGTAGAAAACTTCTTAAAAGAATGTTTATGGAGAGTAGCAAGATTACAAGTTGTAGGTGCTGATGATGAAAAGAAATATATCGGTACACCACTTAAATTCTTTGGAGATAACATTGTGAAAATTAGAATTAATGGAGAATTAGTAGAAGGTACATACGAAGTGTTAGTAAGAAATGCTGGAATTGGTTTAGAAATAAATTTAGAAGGAAGGCCAAACTTAAAATTACAATGGTTAATTACATTCTTAGGAGAAGATTTAATCAAGCTAAATAATGAAAATAACCAAATGATTTTAAAGAGAGACTGTCCTGATAACGATGAAGATGTAAATTACATTACAGAGGTATTGATAAGTGGCGTTTGGGAAGTAGCATCTTATATGGTTCTTGATGCAGATTTAACTCAAAACTTTGAAGGTTATGTAATAGGCTTCAACGAAAACGGAAGATTATTTGCAGAAGGTCAAGGTAATAATTATGTTGGGTCTTGGAGAGGTTACAGATACGAAGGCTTAAACTTAGGTTTAAACTTCGGAACCGATGATGCACCATTTTTCGAATTAAGACACAGATGGAAAATTAAAGAAATCACACCAAATAGAATTGAGTTAAAAGATTATAATTCTAATGGAGAAATAGAGCGCATATTAGTTCTAGAAAACATACAGTAATTTGAAAAAGAGAATACATATTGCTTTTGGTTGATAAAGGAACTTCTTAAGTATTCAATTGTAGGTTAGTTAACTAAGATTCCTTTGTAAAGGCTGCTAAATTTAATTTGGCAGCCTTTTTTTAGTGAAACCCAAACTTGAGCGGCTTGTAGAGCGCACTCAAGTTTGTTGGTTGAACTAATCCCGCTGAGGAGCGGGATCATTTAGTGTAATTAAGTTTTTTTGTCGAACTACTACATGTTGTAGGCAAGTTACTTAAAAGGGCGGACTATCTGATATACCTAACGACAAGTCTTTTAGATTCTGTCATTCCTGCGACATGTGCTGAACTTGTTTCAGTAAGGCAGGAATCCACATAAAAATGCTAATCAACTTTAAAGCTAAGTATTATTAATAATCAAAGCTTAAGGATGTAGTTACTATACCTCATAATAGCTAATTTGCTAACTTTAGTTTTAACCTAAAGTATAATTGTGTTTTGGGAGGTTCGTTTAACGGTTTTGTGTATGTTTCAGTTGCGTGGTTTAAGCACTAAAATAGCAAATAATTACTGAATGGAAAATCCGCGAGGATTTTCCAAAGTAGGCAAGAAACTAGCAATTGAATATACACGTGGTTGGCAACTGGCTTTTCCTTTCAAATGTTAGAATATATTAAAATCATTTAACCTATTACAAAGTCGAATATGCTTATTTAACAAATCCTCATATGTTACCAAACTCACTTCTGTAAAATTAAAATCGCTTTTTAGTTCTTCAATCAGATTTTCATTATATCTTTTTTCTTCAGAAGAACCCATCAAAAGCGTGTATTCATATTGATTGTATATTTTACCTAAATACTTCCTTATATAATATTCGTTCGCCTCATTTTTGGATTCCATATAATTTTTATAACGAATTACTTGTTCAAATCCTTTTTTTGCTTTGGATAAAAGTTGGTCTCTGTTTTTCCATAACAGCCTTTGAGATTGTCGTTTAACCTCAAAAATTTCGGGAAATCTAATCGCATAATCAAAGGGTTTATTGATAAAATCAGGTTCGTTATATCTTCTTGTATTATTTATATAAAGATGTTTTTCGTAAAGTAGTTTGTTGAAGTTTTCTCCTTTGACAAAAGTTGGGTTATCTCGTAAAAAATCGTGAAACTCTTTTTCAAGGTATTTTGTTGGTCTTTTTAAAGTTTCTTTCATTTTCTTTTCGAAGAGTTCATTTGAATCTAAAAGGTTTTTATAATTGAAATCAGTCCAGATATAATTCAGCGAGTTCGATTTTTTATCTACAAACTGTCTTGATAAAACTTTTAATTTGTAGTATGATATAAATGATTTACGATGAATTGAATAACTTTTGTGAGTTTTTGGGTCAAGCCCAATTAGTTCTAAATCGTCAGCAAATGATGTTCTCCATTTTTTTACTGAACTCGTAATATTATGTTTTAAGTTAATGTAGTTATTAGGGAAATTTTCAATTACAGCATCGAATCCGTCTGAAATTGTAGCAGATTGGTTTTCTCTATCTTCTATTAACAAAAATGGTATAGATTTTAATTGAAAATTTTGAGATGAATAATTTTCTAATGAATCTCTAATCCAGTTCAGAATGGTTTTAGAGTTGCTATTTTGAAATTTCCAATCCGATATTATGAAATCAAGATGCTTATCTTTTTCAACTAAATTTTTGGTTAGAAAATCTTTCGCTTTTGTTAAAGATTTAAAATGATGAAAATCTCGTTCCTCAGTATAAGGCTGAAATATTCTTAGTGCTTCTTCTTTTGTAAAATTTTGCTGGTTAGAAATAAAAAGAATGGTCATTAATTATTTCAGATGTTTGTTGCTCTAGCTTGTTGCCAACAGTACCACGGATATGCGCCGTTGTGATACTGAAACCAGTTCAGCACAGGTGGCTTATATCCACCGTTAAACGAAGTTAGTAGAAAATTTTTACAAAATCAAATAGTGTTCTCTGTAAAACATCAGTTTAAATTAGGTTGTAAAACCCCAAATCTACCCTGTAAAAAACCAAATATTTCGCTATTTTTGCAATTCAAAAAATGTAATATAAAAGGCGTGCTGCATACTGCAACTGCCTACTGAATACTAAAAAATTATGTTCAATAATTTAAGCGATAAACTAGATAAAGCCCTACACGTTCTTAAAGGACACGGCAGCATTACCGAGGTAAACGTAGCCGAAACCTTAAAAGAAGTAAGACGTGCGCTTTTAGATGCCGATGTTAACTTTAAAATAGCCAAACAGTTTACTAATACCGTTAAGGAAAAAGCATTGGGACAAAACGTATTAACTACGTTACAACCAGGGCAACTTATGGTAAAAATTGTAAAAGATGAGCTAACTGAGTTAATGGGAGGTGATGCAGAAGGGATTAATTTGTCGGGCACACCAAGCGTCATTTTAATGTCTGGTCTACAAGGTTCTGGTAAAACCACATTTTCAGGAAAGCTTGCTAATTATCTTAAAAATAAAAAGACAAAAAAGCCTTTATTGGTAGCCTGTGATGTATATCGTCCTGCAGCGATAGATCAGTTGCATGTAGTTGGAGAGCAAATTAATGTTGAGGTATTTAGTGATAGAGGTAATACTAATCCTGTAGCCATAGCTCAAGCTGGTATTGCACATGCAAAAGCAAATGGGTTTAATGTGGTAATTATAGATACCGCAGGGCGTTTAGCAGTAGATGAGGCGATGATGGATGAGATATCAAACATCCACAAAGCCATCAAGCCACAAGAAACACTATTTGTAGTGGATTCTATGACTGGGCAAGATGCTGTAAATACAGCTAAAGCCTTTAATGATATATTGAATTTTGATGGGGTTATCTTAACTAAATTAGATGGAGATACACGTGGTGGTGCAGCTATTTCTATTAAATCGGTTGTAAACAAACCTATAAAATTTATTGGTACAGGCGAGAAAATGGAAGCTATTGATGTATTCTATCCGTCTCGTATGGCAGATCGTATTTTGGGAATGGGAGATGTAGTGTCTCTTGTAGAACGTGCCCAAGAACAGTTTGATGAGGAAGAGGCTAGAAAACTTCAAAAGAAAATTGCTAAAAACCAATTTGGATTTGACGATTTTTTAAAGCAAATACAGCAAATTAAGAAAATGGGAAACATGAAAGACCTTGTTGGTATGATTCCCGGAGCAGGAAAAATGATGAAAGATGTAGATATTGATGATGATGCCTTTAAAGGTATTGAAGCGATAATTCATTCTATGACACCAAAAGAACGCTCTAACCCATCAGTATTAAATGCAAGTAGAAAAAAACGTGTTGCTAAAGGTTCTGGTACTTCGGTTCAAGAAGTAAATCAACTGTTAAAGCAGTTCAACCAAATGAGCAAGATGATGAAAATGATGCAAGGTGGCGGAGGCAAAAAGATGATGCAGATGATGCAGAATATGAGATAACTTAGGTTTTTGCTCTTGGCTCTTAGCCTTTAGTAAAAACTATATCCAATACCTATTATCCAAAAAACTAAAACCTGAAAATGACACTACTAGACGGTAAAAAGATAAGTAACGATATAAAAAACGAAATAGCCGAACATGTACAATCCATGGTTGCTAAAGGCGAAAAAGTACCGCATTTAGCTGCTGTTTTAGTGGGCTCTGATGGTGCAAGTATGACGTATGTTGGTGCTAAGGTAAAAGCTTGTGAACGTATTGGTTTTAAGTCTACACTCATCGAAATGCCAGAGTATACTTCAGAAGAAGAGTTATTGGAAAAGATACATCAATTAAATACTGATAGCGACATTGATGGTTTTATTGTACAATTACCGTTACCAGATCAGATTGATGAGCAAAAAGTGTTGATGGCCATAGACCCTGATAAAGATGTAGATGGCTTTCATCCAACCAATGTTGGGCGTATGGCACTAGACTTACCAACATTTTTACCAGCTACACCCTATGGTATTATGGAGTTACTAGAACGTTACCAAATTGAAACCTCTGGAAAGAATGTTGTGGTAATGGGTAGAAGTCATATAGTTGGACGACCAATGAGTATTTTAATGAGCCAAAAACGTCCAGCAGGAGATGCCACAGTTACTGTAGTACATAGTCGTTCTAAAAATTTAAAAGAAATAACTAAAGCAGCTGATATCGTAGTTGCTGCAATAGGAATATCTGAGTTTTTAACAGGCGATATGGTAAAAGAAGATGCTGTAATAATTGATGTTGGCATTACTCGTGTACCAGACCAAACTAAGAAGAATGGGTACCGACTTGCTGGAGATGTACACTTTGAAAGTGTAAGTAAGAAAGCAAGTTACATAACACCAGTTCCAGGAGGTGTAGGGCCTATGACGATTGCTATGTTGCTTAAAAATACGTTGTTAGCCAGAGAGCGACACGGTTAATATCAGCAACTACTCTTATTAAAAAAAGTGTTTTTTGAGATCCGAATCAGTCAAAATTATATTATTGCTGAGAGGTAAATGCGCTATAAACTTTAATAGTTAAGTTTTTAGGTTTCTTTTAACGGGTTTGTATGTCTTTGAGGAGTCTTTTATTAGGTTGTCTAACTCTGCAAACTCTTTGTTAGTAAGTTCTCTGTATTTACCTATTGGTACATCTAAGTTAATATTCATTATCCTAACACGTTTAAGTGTTTGTACCTCATAATTTAAATGCGAACACATTCTACGTATTTGTCTGTTTAACCCTTGTGTGAGTATTATTTTAAAGGTATTAGAATTTATCTTTTTAACTTTACAAGGTTTGGTGGTTTGTTTTAACTCTTCTAAGAAAACACCTCTAGACATACGTTCAATAAACGTTTGCGAAATGGGTCTATCAACAGTAACCACATATTCTTTTTCATGGTTGTTACTTGCTCTAAGAATTTTATTTACTATATCTCCATCGTCAGTGAGAAGAATTAAACCCTCACTGGGTTTATCTAGTCTCCCAATTGGAAAAATGCGTTTGTGATAACCAATAAAATCTATAATATTGTCTTTTTCAACACGTGTGTCTGTAGTACATACAATACCAACAGGTTTATAAAAAGCTAAGTAAACAAACGCTTCTTTTTTAGCGCCTACAATTTCGCCATCTACAGCAACTACATCATTGGGGCCTACTTTTGTACCCATTTCGGGTATAGAACCGTTAATGGTAACACGACCATCATCAATAAGTTTATCTGCGGCCCTACGTGAGCAATACCCAGCTTCACTCAAAAATTTATTAATACGTTTTAAAGGTATTTCCATAGTGCAAAAATAAGCATCTTATTCTTCTAAGAAGTCTAAAATATTTTTGGTTACAGATGTACTGTTTAAAGAATGTCCCAACCCTTCAGTGGTAATTAGTTTACTGTTTTTAAAAGTCTTGTTGATGCGTTTAGCGTCAGTATAAGGAATTATCATGTCTTTTATATCATGAATAATAAGGCCTTTAGCCTCAATGTCTTTAGAGAATTTAGAGGTTGAAAAATCACTAGGTTTTGCACCAAATTTCTTTAGGATGACACGATGAAGTTGTTTTTCAATCCGTTTATTGTAGCCTAAAAGTTTGATGTAATTTTTAAGTATACTTGAGAATTCTGAAGGCGCACCAAGTAATACCATTTTGTTTAGAGTAGCCAATTGGTATTTCTGTTGAAAAAATACGGATGCCATACCACCAACTGAATGCCCAATAATGATTTCTGGAGTGTGTGTCTTAGCTACCACGTTAATAAATTCTGCATATAGAAGCGCATTAAATAGTTTACTTCCAGAAGCACCATGAGCTGGGGCATCTAAAGCAATGATATTAAAGTCTTCTTTTATAAAATGATTTATTTTGTTTTTCCATCTTGCAGAATTGCTTTCCCAACCATGAACCAAAAGAATGGTGGCTTTATTACCTTTCCAATGGTAAGTGGCAATTTTAAGGTTTTCGTATGTTAAGAATTCTTGTTCAGCGGTGTCTAAAAAAGCGATATCTGTAGGTCTTAATTTGCCTTTTCTAGGTGTAGAAAATAAATGCAGAGCCTTATTTGCCGCATAATCGCCAGTTACATAGCTCAAAATATTTAAATAAGTGCCAATGAGCTTAACAATAAATTTCTCCATTAGTTAGTCTTCTCTATGCACTTTCTCCATTGAAAAAGCAGGTGTACAAATAGCAATGTATTCACAAGGCTCGGTAAACGGATTAGAATATTGAACCCGAGTGTGTTTTTCAATCTTAATAGATTGCCCTGCTTCTAATGTAACAGTATCTCCATCAATAATAAACTGTTTTTTGCCTTTGATGATGAAAGTATACTCATCAAATTCTGGTGTTTGAAACGGTTCACTCCAACCTGGAGGAGCTATCATGTGGGCAATGCTAATTTTAGAATCTCCAGTGGTTGGTATGCCAAAATGTTCTTTAATTACTTTCCCGTCGTTAGTTGGAACCACAAAAGGGTTGTTTTGAATGGTGTACTTCTTCATTTTAATCTTTAAAGGGTTTTCGCTTAATCATACCACCTTTTATATCTTTTACAATACCCATAATTAAAAAAGCTTTTCTGTCAATTTTATCAATTTCGGTTTTTATTCTAGGCAATTCTAAACGTGTAATCACTGTATAAATAATATCTTTTTCATCACTCTCTCCCTCTTTTCCGTAGCCCCCTTTTCCTTTGTAAACCGTACAGGCGCGTCCTAGTTTTTTGGTTAACATTCTTTTAATGTCTTCGTGTTTACCGGAGATAATGGTAAGCCCAACATATTCTTCTACGCCATCTACTACAAAATCTACGGTTTTAGCAGCGGCCAAATAAGTTAAAATGGCATAAAGAGCAGTTTCAATAGACAAAATATATGCACCAAACGAAAAGATGATGATATTAATGATAAGTAAAACATCGCCAACAGTAACAGATAATTTTCTACTTAAATAAATAGCCAATACTTCTGTGCCATCAATAACGCTACGACCTCTCATGGACATTCCTATTCCTAAGCCAAGAAAAAAGCCTCCAAAAATAGCAATGAGTAGCTTGTCTTCTGTTATTTTTGGATAATTTACATAGTGCACTACAATGGCTAAAAAAGCTATAGCTCCAATACTTCGTAGTGCAAATTTTAAACTTACCGTTTTTGAGGCTAAAATGATAAATGGAATATTAACTATAATAAGGAGTACGCCTAATTTTAGAGATGTAATATTTTCTAACAAAAGTGAAATACCAGTGGCACCGCCATCTATAAAACTATTTGGAAGCAGAAATCCCTTAAGACCAAAGCCAGCTGAAAACACACCAATAATTATAAAGATGTACTCTCCAATAGCATGCGATAATTCAACATACAAACGTCTGGCTAATGGCAAAACGTCCTTTTTGCTTACGGGAGTGTTAGCTTGTTTTTTTTGTAGTCTTTTACGAGCTACATCTATTAATATTTTTGATATAAATGGATTCAAATATTAGTGCCAGTTTATGAAAAAGTATTTAATTTTTGCGTTATCAGGAATATGGGTAGCTTCAATTTGAAGATCCATATCTAATCGTAAATTTGATGGTAATTCTTTTTTGTCAATTGTAAAACTAGTATTAATACTTTTTACTGTTACTACAATTGAGTTAATTAAATTATCAATTCTTGTAATGTTATAATTGTCAGCAATGTCTTTAAATGTACTTAATATATTAATGTTTTTATCAGTTTTATAACGCTCATCAATAATTTGAACTGTTTGGAATACTGAGGTAGAATCTAAAGCCTCAGCAGGTTCTAGAATAAGTAATTGTTTACCTGTTTTATCTATAATTTCAATATTATTTTTGTTTCCTATAAACTCATCGCCACCAATACGCTTTACAATCGAATCATTAGGAAATACAAGTTCTAAATCTTTTACTTGAGTTGAATCTGTAAGCAGACCAACATGTTGTTTTGAAATTTCAAATGGATTTTGCGCTTTATTACAAGCCAATAAACAGACTAGAAAAACACAAAGAGAATATATAGTTGATTTATGCATTTTGATAAAATTAAGTTGGGGTATTGAATTATTTACGCATTACTTTAGTAAGAATGCCAAAAACACTTCTTATAAAAGTAGCACTGGTAAGTACTTTTACTACAGGATTCATGCGTGTACTTTTTCGACGGGAAGAAGTGGTCCTTTTTTTTGCCTTTGCCTTTTCAAGTGCTTCTTTTTCTTGTTTCGCTTTTTCTTTAGCTTCTTCAGCTTCGGCTTTTTTTATTTTTTCATTTAATAACTCATAAGCACTTTCTCTATCTATTGTTTCATTGTACTTTTTAGTCAGCTTTGATTTAGAAAGTAATGATGCTAATTCAGTATTTGTTAAAACATCCATTCTACTCATTGGTGCCCGCATCATTGTTGCTGCAAGAGGTGTTGGTCTCCCTTTTTCGTCTAAAGCAGATACTAAAGCTTCTCCAATTCCTAGCGAGGTTAAAACATCTGTAGTATCATAATACTCAGAATCTGGATAGTTTTGGGCAGTTAACTTAATAGCTTTCCTGTCTTTTGCAGTAAATGCTCTTAAAGCATGTTGTACTTTTAAACCTAACTGACCTAATACTTCCTCTGGGACGTCTGCCGGGTTTTGTGTAACAAAATATAAACCTACGCCTTTACTTCTAATCAATTTTACAATGCTTTCAATTTGATCTAAGAGTGCTTTTGAAGCTTCATTAAATATTAAATGTGCTTCATCTATAAATAGTATCAATTCAGGTCTTCCACTGTCGCCTTGTTCTGGAAATGTTGAATAGATCTCGGCCAATAAACTCAGCATAAATGTTGAGAATAATTTAGGTTTATCTTGAATATCTGTTAATCTAATAATATTTATGTAGCCTCTGCCCTCATCATCAACACGTAATAAATCATCAACATCAAAAGATGTTTCGCCAAAAAACAAATCAGCACCTTGTTGTTCTAATTCTATAATTTTACGAAGAATTGCACCTGTAGAAGCAGTTGAAATTCGTCCATAAGCTTCAGTAAATTCGGCTTTACCTTCTTGGGTAGCATATTGTAATATTTTTTTAAAGTCTTTTAAATCGAGTAGAGGTAATTTATTATCATCACAATATTTGAAAATTACTGAGACAATTCCTGATTGGGTTTCAGTTAAATCTAAAATTCTAGATAATAATACAGGCCCAAATTCGCTAATAGTTGCTCTTAAACGTACACCGTCTTGTTCGGATAATGTTAAAACTTCAACAGGAAAAGCTTTTGCTTCAAAGGGTAAACCAATTTTTTCATGACGCTCATCAATTTTTGGATGCCCAGGACTTGGTTGCGCTAACCCACTTAAATCTCCTTTAATATCCATTAGTAATACAGGAATTCCTTTGTCGCTCAGATTTTCAGCCAAAACCTGTAGCGATTTTGTTTTACCTGTTCCTGTTGCTCCTGCTATCAACCCATGACGGTTCAAGGTTTTTAGTGGTATTTTTACATGTGCGCCAGTTACGGTTTCTCCATCTAACATGGCTGCCCCTATAGGTATGTAGTCACCTTTGGTTGTATTGCCTTCAGTAATATATTTAAAAAAAGTGTCTTTTGTACTCATACCTTATATTTTGTATAAAAATACAGGAAAAATGAAGAACAAAAAATTGCTTATGGCATTAAACTTTATTTTATTTTTTCTATGTAGATATTTGAGGTGCCAGCACTTCTAAAAACTGCGGGTGCAGAGTTTCCTCCTCTAATGGTTTGTACACTAATGGTTTGTCCTGCGGTAATGTTAAATACTTCAGTAATATGCAGTGAAGCTTCTACATGTCCAGCATTATGTCTCACATAACCTGTATTTCCTATTGTGCCAGTTGGTGTTCCATTTATGGCTATTTGGGCTTCAACTGATACTCTTTGATCAGAATTATTATTAACAGTAGGAACTCTGTAGGCTATATTTACTGTAATTTTATAACGCCCAGTGGTATTAATTGTTAAAGTATTTCCAGCTTGAGTATATAATGTGGTATCATCATTCCAGCTTAAAGTACCAAAAATAGGAATGCTGGCATAAGAACCATTATTATTAATATTTGTTGTTGTGTCTGAATTACTATATTTAACCGATGATGGGTGCGAAATCTTGCTCCAATCTGGAGTAGCTATAGATCCACAATTAAATTGAAATTCTTTAAGATCAGTATTATATACCATTAAACCATTAGCTGGATCTATAATTGCATTAATTTGTGCCGTGGTAAGCCTAGGGATTAAAACACCTTTATCAGTAGATTCTATATCTAAAACAGAAGAATCATCAGGATTTGTTGTGCCAATGCCTACTTGGGCATAAGAGCTAGAACTGATGATTATACACAACAGAAATATGTATACTATATTATTCATTTTGAGAGACTTTGAGGTGTTTTTTAGCAATTAACAATAACAAATATAAGAAAACACGACGAAGCGAAAAAAATACATTAAAATGAGTTTCGTATAAAATTACTTTAGATTTATGTTTTTGTTTACTCATGAATTAAGTTATGGAACCATTACTAGAAAAAAGGTGGTGTATGTAACTATGTCATAAAAGAGAGGTTTTACATAAGGAGAAAAAAGGTATTTAAGGAAGTTAGATTCTCTATTGGGCATAAATCGTCAACTCAGAAAAATTTATAACACCACCACCTCCAGCATTGCCGCCATTCTCGACTACTAATCTTATCTCATCTGCTAATACACTTGGTATGTTTAGTGTATTGTCGCCAGTTACAGATGTGTTAATTGCTGTAGTTGTATGTACCAATGCACCAGCATTGTAAAGTTCTATAATAATATTCTCAATTCTATTGGTACAACAGTCATTTCTGCCGTTAAGTATAATTTGATTTATAGTGTATGCTGAAGGTAAGTTAATACCAAAACCCCAATCTACAGTAGTACTTGGGTTTCTGGAAGAATGAAAGGTTGCCGCACCTGTATTATCAATATCATCGAATAAGGATGTATAACCACCATAGCTGTTATATGAGTTGTAAGCGGAAAAACTAACATTACTTATGCCTATAATATCTCTTATTAATCGTTGTTGTGTTGGTACTTCAGTCATAAGTCTCAACCATTGTATTCCATTAAAAATATAAATTCCCGATTGAATAGCAGTGTTGGAAGAAGGGCTATAAACCATTAAGCCTTCAGCGGGAGATGGTACTGTGGTAACGTCGAAAGTGCCTGTTAAGTTTACTATTGGAGGTAAGAGTCCTCGATTAGATGAGGAAATATGCAAAACAGAGGATGGATCAGGAGAAGTAGTTCCTATTCCAACTTGTGCGTAACTTGAAAAGTTTTTGATATTAAACAATAATATCAAAACAATTATTTTTTTTATGTTTGAGAGCATAACAACTTACAGATTAAAAATCGATGTAAAGCTAAAAAAAATCGACGAAATACAAAACAAATTTAAAATATTTGAATTTGTATCTTTGCGCGCTCATGAATAAGGACATAGAAATATTAGTAGAAAAAGGACTCATGTTACCATTAATGGAAGAGTTCTATACAATACAGGGCGAGGGTTACCATAAAGGTACTGCAGCTTATTTTATACGTATTGGAGGTTGTGATGTAGGTTGCCATTGGTGTGATGTAAAAGAAAGTTGGAATGCAGCATTACATCCACCAACAGAAACTACTAAAATCGTGGAAAATGCTAAAAAATATAGTGATACCATTGTAGTTACTGGTGGTGAACCGTTGACTTGGGATATGACAGAGTTAACCGCCCAGCTAAAAGCAAACGGACTTCAAACACATATTGAGACCTCTGGAGCGTATAAATTAACAGGTAAGTGGGATTGGATATGTTTATCTCCAAAGAAGATGAAATTACCTACTAACGAGGTGTACAAGGAAGCTGATGAATTAAAGGTTATTGTTTATAATAAAGACGATTTGCGTTTCGCCGAAGAGCAAGCGGCCAAAGTGAATAAAGATTGCATACTATATTTGCAGCCTGAATGGAGTAAGCGTGATAAGGTAGTTCCATTAATTGTAGATTATGTAATGAAGCATCCAAAATGGAAGGTGTCTCTTCAAACACATAAATACTTGAATATACCTTAATTGATAAATTGATAGTAAGGTTAGTTTACTTCTTTAACACCAAATTATTCAAAATAATTTTGTGAAAAAGTATTTGTTCTTATTCCCAATCCCAAGATAGAATATTCCATTCGTCTGTAGTATCTCTAAAAGTATGTATGATTTTAAATCCTGTTTTTTCATGAGCTCTAAGTGATCTAGGATTGCTAGCAGAAACTTCGGTTACGCAAAGGTTGTATTGATCTGAATATGTTTCTTTATGCTTATTATATAGAGATTTAAATACACCTTTACCACGATAGTCTTCAGCAATACATATTTGTCCCATAACATAATAATTCAAATCACTAAGTTTCGAGTTTTTATATAATACATGCTCAAATGTGTTAAACATAGGAACAAGAATTGGAATTAAATTTTTATAGTCTTTTAGCATAGTTAAAGCATAAGCTACTACTTTCCCATTATCAACAGCAATAACATGTTTGGACTTACAATTCATTTCTTCTAATACCTTTAACGAATGCTTTACTGTTACAAAACCTTCTGAAGTCTTAACTTCATGAGAAATACTTTTGTAATAATTTTTGTTTTGTAGTTCAAGTATTTGATGGAGTTCGTCTTTTGATTCTGTTAGTTTTAGTATCATAAAGTTTTGAAAGAATTTGTATTCATCTAATCCTGTAAATTTAGAATCTTAAATTATCATGACAATAGCAATACAGTAGTTTTAGGAGCAGAAAATATATTTTGAAATTAATGAGTGTTTTCAGATATCGAAATAAAAAAAGCCTTGAGTTATCAAGGCTTTTTTTATTGAACTAAACTGATTAAAATTATTTAGTGAAGGGCACGGCTACTCTAACAGCTCCCCAACCTAAGTGCATATGTACACCGTTTTCTACTTCAGTAAATGTTATAGAGAAGGCTTCTATAGATTCATCAGCTGAATTTACAGGAACCGATATGCGAGCTACATCATTTTCTTCGTTATAGAAGTAAGACCCCCAAACATTTAAATCTGTACTTAAAATTGCAGTCCACTCGCTCTCTCCAGGAATTACATAAAAGGTATAAGCACCAGCTTTAATTTTAGTATCTCCTAATTTCATATCTGTATATAAAGTTAATTCAGCAGCTTCATTAGCTCCTGTTCTCCAAACTTTTCCATTTGGAGCTAACTTAGATAATGCTCTTCCTTTAAGTTGAGGTCTACTATATACAATTTTTATAAGTTTGTCTGATACTTTATAATCTCTTGGGAAAGCAGCAGCATCCATAGGACTTTTATCTAATTTAGAGAATTTTTGTGCTTCAATATTCGTACTAAATAGCATGATAAATGCAAAAGTAAGTACTGCTATAAGTTTTGACTTTTTCATATTAAATTTTAAGATTTTTGATTTTTTCAAATTTAAGAAGGAATACCTTTAAAGTTTTGGTAAAAGTCGTTAAGCTTTGTTAAAGTTTACATCTTTTTAGAAGATTTATCAGAATTATTAGTGCTTACAATGCATAAATTACCTGAGAACTGACAAAATTTATAGTACTTTTGATGATATAAGAACACTAAAAACAAGGTTTTGAAATTTAGTAGGGACTTTAAACCAGACGAAAAAGTTATTTTAAGAGATTATTTGGCTATTGAGCGCACGCGTTTGGCTAACGAAAGAACACTCTTATCTTACATTAGATCTTCCTTATACTTGTTAATAGGTAGTATTGCCTTATATCAATTAAAGGAGTTTCCAAATTTTAAATACTTAGCATTGGCATCCTTAATTTTTAGTGCTTTGTTTTTTATTATTGGTATCTACAGGTTTACTACTTTAAAAAGAAGTCTAAAACGATTGTACTATATGTCGGAGGACTTAGAAAATAAAGTTTGATAAACACTTTATTATTCTGATGTCAATATATGATAAAGGCTTGTGTTAATTTCGTTTAAAAGCGCAGGAATATCTTTAACATAAGGTTTCGTCTTTTTAATTACTTTTCCTTTTTTGAAATAGACCTTCCCATCTGTTAAACTAAAATCTTTCCAACCCATATCATATTTACTATTGGTTTTTGATTGTATTCGCAAAGGTTTGAAGGAGTAAAGTCCTTCTTCAAAGCTAATTTCTATGGTGTATTTTATGTGTAAAAAACGTTTATCTACTTTTATTAAGTTTTCTTTTACACCAGATAAGAGGATAATTTGATTATTAATTTTAATGTCAGGAGTGTTATAGGTTTTTGTTATCCAATTTAGTGTGCTATTATAAAGTTTGGTTTTAGATAAGCTATCGATTGAAGTATCCACATATTGAGGCAATAAACCATTTTCATTATATATGAATTTGGTCTGGCTATATGCCAGGTTTTTGAAGGCTAATAATGTAATGAAGATAATTACAATTTTCATTTCATCAACTTATTGAGATAGCATTATAATTTTATCCCAGATGTTTTTATTTACAGAAATTCCATTTTTTAAATTTTCAGCTTTTCTAAGTAAACTTCTTTCTCCAGGATAATACGTTTTATCATCAGGGTGTATTGGTTCAACGTTATGGGTATAATCAATAATTTCATTTACAAGCTTCTCTTGAAGTCCATTGTCATTAAAAACCTCAGGATAGATGCATAAATATACTTGTGAAATACCAGTTTCAATAGGTTTTAAACTTATTTTATAGGTAGAATTTCCTGCGGATAACAATGTAGCTAACATATCTAAAACTATAGAAAAAGCAGAACCTTTCCAAAAGCCTATAGGCAATCCTCTTTCTTTTAATGATATCTTTTCAGGATCTTTTGAGAGTGTATCGTTATCATCCCAGCCACCATAAAAGGGGAGTTTTTCTCCTCTTAATTTGTATTCGTTTATCTTTCCAAATGAGAACTGAGATATAGCCATATCTAAAATAACATGTCCATTTTTACGTGGTATAGCTGCAATAAATGGATTATTGCCTATTCGGCTGTCTTTACCACCCCAAGCCGGCATGTTAGGTTGCGTATTTGTAAAAAGAATTGAGATGCATCCAGCATCAGCAGCAAGGTTACCGTAAGTACCACCTCTCATCCAGTGGTTGGTGTTTCTTAGTGCTACCAAACCCATGCCGTGCGTTTTTGCAAGTTCAGTAGCTCTATTTGTACATGTTATCGCATTAATAACACCAGATCCAAAATTACCGTCCCAACGTTCTATACTCCCAAAACTTTCTACCTTTTCTGCTTTAGCGTTAACGTTTACAACTCCTTTTTTAATATAATCTATAAAAAGCGGTATGCGATTGATACCATGAGAATTTACACCAACTAAGGAGCTCTCAGTATGTGTTTTAGCGATTAATCTGGCTTTTTCTTCTGTAAATTTATATTTAACTAGTAGTTTATAAAGCGTATTCTGTATTTCTCGTTCTGAAATACGTATGTTTTTTTCTGTCACATCAAATATTATTTATACTTATTAAGAATTAATTAGTCCTTCATATTTCATTAGAAAAAGGGTGTAATAGTTAATTGCTCAATGTGTCTAAGTTACAATATATAACCTAAAAACAAAAGCCTCAGATATATCTGAGGCTTTATTGAAATTGTGTATTTGAATGAAGTTTATTTCTGTATTACCTTCACGTTCATTTCTTCTACTTTTTTATCAGAAAGGGGAGAAGGAGAACCAAACAACAAATCTTCACTAGTTCCTGTTTTCGGGAATGCCATTACTTCTCTAATGGATGCTTTTTTCTCTAAAATCATCATCAACCTATCAACACCCCAAGCAATACCACCATGGGGTGGAGCGCCATAATGAAAAGCATTATACATTGTACCAACACTTTTCATCATTTCATCTTTGTCATAGCCCATATTTTTATATGTGGCTTCTAAAATTTCAGGTTTGTGTGCACGCACTGAGCCCCCGCCAATTTCGTAACCATTAAGAATCAAATCGTATTGTTGCGCAATAATACTCCCAATTTCTTCTTCTTTTCCATTAATGTGTTTTTCAATGTCGTAAACAGCAGGCATTGAAAATGGATTATGAGTAAATGTCCAATTACCTTCATCAGTTTTTTCAAACATTGGGAAATCTACTACCCAAGCAGGTCGCAATTCCTTAGGATTAATAAGCTTTAGCATGCTGCCTAATTCTTGTCTAACTGCATCTAAAGCTTTATTGGCAGTATCATAATCTGCAGCAGAGAAAAATACAATATCTCCAACTTGTGCATTGGTGGTTTTTATGATATTTTCTGCAATAGACTCTCCTAAAAATTTAATGATGGGAGATTGTAAATCGTTTTCATTTACAATAATATATGCTAGTCCTCCTAAACCATGGTTTTGAGCAATAGCTGTTAACTTTTCAATTTGACCTTTAGATAATCTTTTGTTTCCTTGTTCTTTAGCAGAAACTTTAATACACTTTACAATACCACCTTCATCAATAGGTTTGCTAAATACTTGAAAGGACGTTTCTTTAACAATAGCTGTAATATCCTGAAGTTTTAATCCAAAGCGTAAATCAGGTCTGTCACAACCGTAATAATCCATAGCTTCTTTATAAGTCAATACCTCAAACGGATGTAAAATCCATTTTTTACCATAGATTTTAGAAACAATAGTATTGAACATTTTAGTATTCAAATCTATAATATCCTGCATACTGGCATAAGCCATTTCAATATCTAGTTGTGTGAATTCTGGTTGTCTGTCGCCACGAGAATCTTCATCTCTAAAACAACGCGCAATTTGGAAGTATTTTTCATAACCACTTACCATCAAAATTTGTTTGAATTGTTGGGGTGCTTGTGGAAGCGTGTAAAAAGACCCTGCTTTTTTACGGGTGGGTACAATAAACTCTCTTGCACCTTCGTCAGTTCCAGCTGTTAAAATAGGGGTTTCTACTTCTAAAAATTCTTGTTCATCAAGAATATCACGCATTAACTTAATAACCTTATGGCGATTTACAATGGCCTTTCTAACAGCATCATTCCTATGGTCTAAATATTTATATTGAAAACGCACCGTTTCATTGGATTTGTGAGCACGTTTTATTTCAAAAGGTAATGTTTTAGATAAGTTTAAAATATCTAATTCTGAAATTTCTAGTTCAATAGTTCCAGTCCTTAAAGAAGGGTTGTAATCATCTTCTTTACGTTGCACAACTTCTCCTGTTACAGTGATAACAGATTCTGGCTTAAGTTTTACTAATTCATCGAGATTAGGAAACGATTCTCTACTAATACGAACTTGGAAAATTTCATGACTGGAATCTCGCAAATCAATAAACATCAATTCTCCATGATCGCGAACACTAGATACCCAACCTGCTAAAGTTACTTTTTCCGAGATGGAAGCTTCACTTAAATCAGAAGCCTTATGTGTTCTATATTGTTCCTTGATAACGATAGGAATTTCAGGAAGTTCCTCTTCATTATTGGTTGCTGGTTGCTGGTTATTGGTTGTTGGTTTATCACTTTTTACTGAATTACTAGTGATAGATTCACTATTAGAGCCTTTCAATTGCTCTAAGATACGTTCTCGAATTACTTTTCCAGAAGCACCTTTGCCAATAATTCCAATAACTTTCCCTACTAATATTCCAGCTTTTCCTTGATTGCCAGCCTTAATATCATTTGCAACGTCTTCATTTTCAACAATAACTTTAGTAATAGCTTCTTTGATTGTTTCTTCGGAAATAGTATTAGAATCAAAATACGTTTTATAATCGAATTTTGAGTCAGCTAATAAAGACTTTATAGCATTTTGTACTAAAACAGGTGTTACTTTTTCAGCTTTAAACAAACTGAAAATTTCAATAAAATCAGAAATATGTTCAATTTTAGAATAATTTTCTGGCTTAATATTATTTGTTAATGTTTTAGCAACAAATGAAGGTTCTTTTATAATATTGTTTATCGTTACAAATGTTGAAGAGCGTAAAGCATCGCCAGTAAAAAATTTAGCGTCTTGTGGCAAAACACCTCCTTTTATTAAAATAGATTCTACAGCAAAAGGGAGCGTGCTTAAATCCACATCAATACTATCAACTACATCTTTAATGTTTACAAAAGGAAGGTCTGGTTCAGATATAAAACGATAATCTGCTTCAAACTCCTTTTTACGCATTGTCTTAGTTTGCTTTAAATCAGCATCAAAAAGCACCGTGGTTTGGTCTGGTCTAAATTCCTTGTGTTCTAAATAATAATTAAGTTGCTTTTCAACTTCTTCTTTTAAAGCCTCAACCATAAACTTAAACGAGTTAAGGTTTTTTATTTCGGTACGGGGATTTAAATCGTAGGTGTGCTTTTTACGAAGCGACACAGAAACATCGGATTTAAATTCTCCTTTTTCAAGATTAGCTTCAGAAATTCCTAAATTCTGAACAATACGCTGAATGTATTGTGCATAAATGGATGCGTCTTCAATATGGCGAATACAAGGCTCTGTAACAATTTCTATTAGTGGTACTCCAGCCTTATTGAAGTCTACTAAAGACACTTTCTTTTCGTGCATTAACTTTGCAGCATCCTCCTCAATATGTACTTGTGTTAAACTCACTGTAAATTGAGACCCATCATTTCTGAAACAAGATACTTGTCCGTCAGGAATTACAGGGTTATGAAACTGTGTAATTTGTATATTCTTTGGGTTGTCAGGGTATTCATAATGCTTTCTGTCCCAAGAAATCACTTCATTTTCAAAGGTAGATTTTACTGCTTTTCCAAAGTGAATTGCTTTAACTATCGCTTCTTTATTTATAGCAGGTAAGACACCCATTTGTCCCGTACATACTGAACAAATATTATGGTTTGGAATTTCGATATCTCCAGCATTTGCACAGGAACAAAATAATTTTGTTTTGGTATTTAATCGAACATGAGTTTCCAGACCTATTACCAACTCTATCTCGTGTGCTTTTAGCAACTCATTTAATTGTTGTAGCTCCATTATATCGTCTCTTTTAAGAAGTTAGCAAACTTCAAAACAAGTTCGTCATTCGTTTTTGCTGCGGTAATTTGTAAACCAGTATCTGTACCTTGCGGAATGGTTAATGTTGGTAACTGCCCTAAACTAAATCCTACGGTATAAGCATCAGATAAATACATAGCTAATGGGTCTTTTAAACTATCGCCAATTTTAGGAGGAGTATTAGGTGTTACAGGAGATATAATAATATCAACCTCTTTAAAATCATGTTCAAAATTTTCTGAGATTTGATCTCTAAGGTTTAAACCTTTTAGGTAAATTTCATCTGAAAACCCTTGAGATAATACTTGATTGCCACCAACTATTCTACGTTTGGTTTCTTCTGAAAAATTTTCAGAACGTGTAATTGCATACGTTTCTTTTAAATCTTCGGCTTCAATACGATTGCCGTAATTTGTGCCATCAAGTCTAGAAAGGTTTGATGCAGTTTCAGCCATAGCTAAGGTATAATATGTTGAAACAAGTGTGTTAGATTCAAAGAAATCTAAAGCTTTTACTGTAATACCTTTAGCTTTTATTTTCTCTATAGTGGTTAAGAAATCCGACTTTATTTTTACATCAATTGCTTCACTTTCAATAAAGTTTTTAAAATAACCAACAGTTTTTATGCTTTCAGTATGTAATAAGCTGTCTTCAGCAATTATATCAGAACTATAAGAGGTTTGGTCTTTTCCATCTTGTCCGCTTATCACATTTAAAACGATGCGAATATCTTCAATAGATTTGGCAATAGGTCCAACACAATCAGTAGACGAGGCGTAAGCCATTAATCCGTATCTAGATACGCGCCCATAGGTTGGTTTTAAACCATAAACATTATTATATCCAGCAGGTTGACGAATAGATCCTCCTGTGTCTCCTCCTATAGAAAATACAGTGTAATCTTTAGCAACGTTAACAGCAGAGCCACCACTAGAACCTCCACCAACTAAGTTGGGATTTATAGCGTTTTTAACAGCACCAAAAATGGTGTTTTCACTTGAAGAACCATGACCAAAGCTATCACAATTTTCTTTTACCAATGGTATAGCACCTGCATCCAATAATTTCTGAATTGCTGTTGCTGTATAAGCCGATTTATACTTTTTAAGTAAATCTGAACTAGCAGTAGTGTATGTGCCTTGTACCATATACACGTCTTTAATTCCAAAAGGAATACCTTCTAAAATACCAATAGCTTTCCCATTGGCAATTTTTGTATCTACTTTAGCAGCTAAAGTAAGTGCTAATTCATCTAATAGTGCATTAACAGTGTTGTGCGTATTAGGTTTTAGAGCTTCTAACTTTTCTTGTACAAGTTGTGTACACGTTATTTTCTTATCCACTAGCAGTTGGTGGATTTTTCTAATTTGAGAGTCCATAATTTAACTTTCAATTACTTTAGAAACTACCAAGTAGTTATTTTTTTGTTTTGGGAAATTTTCAATGATAATTTGCTTTTCAGTTTCAGAACTATCCACAATCACATCGTCTCTCAAATCATTTAAAGAAATGGCATTATTATGATTACTAAAAGAATTATTATTTGATGTGTTTGCTTTTTTAATAACTTCAAATAATTTATTCACAGCCTCAGAAGGCCGCGCTCCTTTAATGCTCGACAATATGTCGACTGTCATAATTTTACTCATAGCTGAAATTTTATATTAAAAAAAGCCTTCCATAATTGGAAGGCTTTTTTATATGTTTGAACAATAACCTTCCGAACCCTAAAAATTAGGATTATTGAAATTATTATTGTTATTGTTGTTTTCCATTGTTTTAAAAAGCCAAATATATACAGAATATACATAGCATCCCTGTTTTTTTTACCCTCACATTGCATTATTGCTAAATTGATAAAAAAATTGATTTTAATTTTTAAGTTTTTACACTAATTAGGGTAATTGTTAACATTATATATAGTCTATAGTGTAATAAATTGTTATTCAATAGGCTAAATTATATGTGTTTATTGCATTTGTGTGATGGCGTTACCCCCACTTTTCTACAGTTTCAGGACAAGAAGAAACGAATCTGTCTCTCGGCAGGCTTTCCGTTACAAGTTCCCGCTGAGCTGTGGGCTTCCCACAATTTTTACTTGGGAGTATTTGCGAACTTTAGTTTTAGCTCATAGCTTGTTGTATATTAAAACCTTATTTCAATGAGATTTGATATTGTAATACAGCCATGCCTTTATAGCTTTTTTGTTGTAAACTCTCAGCATCAAATATAGGTCTATGTTGATAGCCTAAACTCAATTTGTTGCCATGAGAACTATTTACAAAAAAGTTTATTGTAACATCATAAACGGTCATTTTATCTTCTAACTTATCCCAATCAGAATGTTGTATGGAAATATTAGGCTGAATAACTATTTTTTGATTAAAAACATTTGTTTCTTCAAAGGCGTATCCAAATTGTCCGTACCAGGTTGTTCCTGTACCAATCATTGGGAATGCTACACCAGGGCCATTAAAATCTGTACCACCACCAGATGTTGGGTTGTTTGCACCAACATTTCGTATATAATTAGCTCCAAAATCGTAATCATAAAAACCTAAATAAGCAGTAATAGCATCTCCGTTTACAAGTGGTAAATTTAAAAATGAATCCACAGCAAAATGGGTCATATCATAAAATGTGGTAGACTCCAATCTTGCATCACCATCGCTCATCGCTTCAGGTTGATATTGAAATCCTGCACCTACATTAAAAACTTTTTTGTGTTGCATGTAAGTGCCAACTTGGTAGGCAGATTTATTAGATTCGTGTTCAAAAAATTGATATTTCAAATAAGCAGATGTTTTTACACGGGGTTTATTGTTTGCAAAATTTACTGAGCCATCTGGGATAACGGTTACAAAAAAGGGTCTGTTAAATGCCATTCTATAATCAAATTTACCAATCTGTCCTTTTACCCATACCCCAAATAAACGACCTAAATCATCATTTTTTTCAACTGAGTTTAATGTAAATAATGGAGAGTCTAGTCCCATTAAGGTTTTGTTAGAGCGTATATTCCAGCGACTTAATCCCTGCCAACCAGATTTACCAACGCCAATTTCAAAATATTTTCCAAATGTATATTCAGCGTAAAGATCTAAAACCTCAAGCGGAGGATCCTTCTTTTTAAAATTAAAATTATTTCCACCAAAAATCGCATATAGAAATATCTTCGGGGTTACTTGAGAAGACACAGGAATTCGTAATCTTCTAATTGATATATCAAAAAAATCAGAGGTGGGCTCTTCCTGAATTAAAGACCCGCTATTTAAATCAGAATAACGCAACCATATTTGAGAAGTGATGTTCCATTTTATTTTTGGTGTTCGTTTTTTTTCGGTTTGACTTAATAATAACAGAGGCGTAATTAGGGCTATGGATATCAACCATATTTTTAATACCCTTTTTTTAAGTATCATGTCTATTTACTTGTAAAGTTCAAAGCAAAATTACTTTGGACTTTACAAGCAAAAAGTGACATCTGTCATATTTAATTATTAATTTTTAATAAAAGCTTTGGAGGTAATAGTTCCAGATTTAGATTTAAGCGCAAGAAAATAAATGCCTTTTTCTAAACCTTGTACAGATATAGAATTTAAATCGTTGGTTTTTTTAGTGATTTTTCTGCCTTCAACGTTAAAAATTGAAGCAGAATCAATGTTTTGCCATAGGGTACTATCTAAATTAATGGTAATAACATCTTTTACTGGGTTAGGGTAGAAGCTAAACGTATTTGCGTTAATTGTACTGTTAGAAAGTGTTTCGACAGTATTACGTTCATACGTTTCATTAGTTACATTAATACCTAAAAAACCAGATACTAGAGATATATTGTTATACCTAAAATCAATATTATCTGAAGTGTTTCCGTAGTAATAATAACTCGTTTGGGATAATGTGCCAATATTATTGAATAGTGGAGGAATGCTAAAACTTAAATTTTGAGTAATACTTAAACGTGTTACAGTTTCAGAATAATCTCCGGGAATTGTTAATATACCATAAGCATCAATTGTAGCAGTAAATGTTCCTGTAAATGTGCCACTGTTACCTTGGTAACTAAATGTTCCAGATACGTTGCCAGAATTATTTGTTCCAAAACTAAGGGGGAATACGCCTATAAAAGCGTTTGTAGTATTGTAATTTAGTGTAAGATCTTCTTGTATAATTCCGGTTATGTATGTGCCGGTTCCGTCCACTCTCAATAAAAGATCATTAGTAGTTGGTGTGCCATCCTGTGTAGTTACAGTTAAAATAGTTGTTGTTCCCGGAAAAGTGGTAGATTGAGATCCATTGGGAGCAGCGTAGCTATCTATGTTAGTTCCCGTGGCATTTAAATTGTCAAATGTCCACATAGCATCCATCCCCGAAGGTAATTGATCGATACCGGAAGACGGATTAACAATAGTAAAATCAGTCAATGGATTGCTTGTAAATTTGGTTATATTTTGAGAGTAACCAAGACTGAATACAAAAAATAGAGGTAAAATTAATTTCTTTTCCATGTGTATTGTTTTTATAGATTGATAGCAATGCGCTATAAAGCTACCAAACATTATAGAAAAAAGGATGTTTTTTTCTTAATATTTAAATAATTAGAATTAAAAATTACACTCCTAAGGTGTTTTTTCTATTTTTTAGTTTTCAAATTAAAAAAATACATGCTAAAATTTGATTTAAGATGCTTTTTAAGCGATTTAAGCCACTTTTGTGTAATTAACAATTGTTGATAATTATTGTATAAACTCGTTAAAAAGCTATTTTAAGGCCTAAGAATTTCGTATATTTGTTAGAGATGAGAATGATGCAATTGCGTCATTTTTTTATGAACTGAACTAAAGTAAAATTAAGAAAAAATATGAGCGAAGAAGCTAAAAAACATAATTACTCAGCTGATAGTATTCAGGCTTTAGAAGGTATGGAGCATGTGCGCATGCGTCCGTCCATGTATATTGGGGATGTTGGTGTTAGAGGTTTACACCATTTAGTATATGAAGTTGTAGATAACTCTATTGATGAAGCCTTAGCTGGACACTGTAATAATATCACTGTAACTATAAATGAAGATAACTCAATTACTACTGAAGATGATGGTCGTGGTATTCCAGTAGGTCTTCATAAAAAGGAAGGTGTCTCTGCACTAGAAGTTGTAATGACTAAAATTGGTGCGGGAGGTAAGTTTGATAAAGATTCCTATAAAGTATCAGGAGGGTTACATGGTGTAGGTGTAAGTTGTGTAAATGCATTATCCGAACATTTAAAAGCAACGGTTCACAGAGAAGGTAAAATATGGGAACAAGAATATGAGCGTGGTAAGCCATTGTATCCTGTAAAAACTGTTGGTAATTCTGATAAGAATGGAACTATTGTGACGTTTAAGCCAGACAATACTATTTTTACACAAACTCTAGAGTATAATTACGATACCTTAGCGAGTAGGTTAAGAGAGTTAGCATTCTTAAACAAAGGTATTACAGTGCATTTGGTGGATAAAAGAGCAACGAAAGAAGATGGTTCGTTTGAAGGTGAAACATTTCATTCTGATGAAGGTCTTAAAGAATTTATCAAATATCTAGATGCTACTAGAGAGCCTTTGATGAAAGATGTCATTGCTTTTGAAGGAGAAAAAAATAATATTCCTGTTGAAGTAGCAATGATTTATAACACATCTTATTCTGAAAATTTACATTCTTATGTAAATAATATCAATACGCATGAAGGAGGAACACATTTATCAGGATTCAGACGTGGATTGACTCATACTTTGAAGAAATATGCAGATTCATCTGGTTTAACAGATAAATTAAAGTTTGATATTTCTGGAGATGACTTCCGTGAAGGGTTAACAGCAATTATTTCTGTAAAAGTACAAGAACCACAATTTGAGGGGCAAACTAAAACGAAGTTAGGTAACCGTGAAGTATCTGCATCTGTAAGTCAAGCAGTATCAGAAATGTTAACGGATTACTTAGAAGAACATCCAGATGATGCTAAAACCATAGTTCAAAAGGTAATACTTGCAGCCCAAGCACGTCATGCAGCACAGAAAGCACGTGAAATGGTGCAGCGAAAAACGGTAATGAGTATTGGTGGTTTGCCAGGAAAGTTAAGTGATTGTTCTGAGCAAGATCCTGAAAAATGCGAATTGTATCTTGTTGAGGGAGATTCTGCAGGTGGTACAGCAAAAGCAGGTAGGGATAGAAATTTTCAAGCTATTTTACCACTTAGGGGTAAGATTTTAAATGTTGAAAAAGCCATGCAACATAAAGTGTTTGAGAATGAAGAGATAAAAAACATTTTTACAGCACTAGGAGTTACTATAGGAACAGAAGAAGATAGTAAAGCTTTAAATCTATCTAAATTACGTTATCATAAAATCGTTATTATGTGTGATGCGGATATTGATGGTAGTCATATTGCTACATTAATTCTAACGTTCTTTTTTAGATATATGAGAGAGTTGGTTGAAAATGGGCATGTGTATATTGCTACACCACCTTTATATCTTGTAAAGCGAGGCGCAAAAAAACAATATGCTTGGAGTGATAAAGAGCGAGATGAAATTATAGGAAAATTTGGAGACGGTTCAAAAATTCAACGTTACAAAGGTTTAGGAGAAATGAACGCTGAACAATTATGGGATACCACTATGGATCCAGAATTTAGAACTATGCGTCAAGTACAAATTGATAATGGTACCGAAGCAGATAGAATTTTCTCTATGTTAATGGGAGACGAAGTACCGCCGCGCAGAGATTTTATCGAAAGAAATGCTATTTATGCGAATATTGATGCGTAAATAGACACTATATAATACACCAATTATAACCCTAATACGTAAGTGTTAGGGTTATTTTTTGTTTAAAAATACGATGAAATGCATTTTTTTTCGATAAAATGTTGTTTCGTATGATTTTTTTTATACATTTGTAAAACCAAATCAAAAAACTATAATGAAAAAATTAACCTTACTAATAGTACTTACGCTTTCAGTATCGCTTGCAAAAGCTCAAAATGATTTAGATGCTCTTTTAGCCGCAGGTGTTGAAGACGCCGAACGCTTTGCTAACGATTATCTAGCACCAGGAACAAATGGTTTAATGCATAGTATGAACGCTAACTGGTTTAATTCAGGTAAGGCAAAACCACTTGGTGGTTTTGAGATTTCTGTTATTGCCAGTGCAGCTCAGTATGGAGACGATCAGAAGATGTTCAATATGAATACATCTGATTATAATAACATTTCTTTTACGCAAGGTGGAAACCCTCAGATGGTAGCTAGTGTGTTAGGAGAAAATAACCCTACAGTATTTGTTGATATAGAATATGAAGATCCTATTTTTGGCAACCAAAGTCAAACCCTAGAATTACCTGACGGTATTGGAGATGGAACAGGTAATCTATTGCCAACTGCATTTATTCAAGGAGCTTTAGGTTTAAGTAAAGGAATAGAGGTAAAAGCACGATTTGTGCCAACTATAGATACAGATGAAGTTTCATTAAGTATGTATGGTGCTGGATTGCAAATTGAATTTACAGATTGGTTACCAGCAGACAAATTATGGCCTGTTGCTGTTTCTGGTGTAGTAGCATATACACACTTAGATGGTAAGTATGATTTAACTGATTCTTCAGGAATTAACGGTAGCGATCAACGTATAGAAAATAAAACAAATACTTTGCTCTTATCATTAGTAGCATCTACAAAACTTCCAGTAATTAATTTTTATGGAGGTTTAGGTTACATTAAAGGTAAATCAGAATCTGATTTATTAGGAACCTATATCGTAACAAACGGAATAATATCCGCAGACCCTATTGTAGACCCATTTTCAGTAGAAAGTGAAGTGTCAGCAGTAAGAGCAACACTAGGAACAAAATTAAAATTAGGCTTTTTTAGGCTTAATGCAGAATATCATTTATCTGATTTTAATGCCTTTTCATTAGGGATCAATTTCGGATTCAGGTAAAATATAATAACGACATTATTTTTTCATAAATAATTATTTAGTTTTTTTAGTTAGTTTTTATTTAATTTAGTTAAAAAGTGCAGCTATTTTGGTTGCACTTTTTTCTTGTTTAATACTTAGTTTTTATAGAATCCTCTGTAGTTTAAAACTTCAAATTGAATTAATCTTAATTTTTTTGTGAAATTTTTAAAGCTTTGCTCTAAAATAGGCTGGGTTTTTATAGATTTAGTATTCGCAGATTTAACTTAATGTTTGTGTCACTTTTCATTGTTTAAAGTGCTTTAATTAACTAATTTTGCATGACTTAAATCATAAGATTGAGTTAGTTGCAATCTTATGTTTTTGTGTTAAAAACATAAATCACAAACAATCTAAACATAAAATTATGAAAGTTACCGTAGTTGGAGCAGGAGCAGTAGGTGCAAGTTGTGCCGAATATATCGCTATCAAAGATTTTGCATCTGAAGTTGTATTGTTAGACATTAAAGAAGGTTATGCCGAAGGTAAAGCTATGGATTTAATGCAAACAGCTTCTTTAAATGGTTTTGATACCAAAATTACAGGAGTAACAAATGACTATTCTAAAACAGCAGGAAGTGATATTTGTGTAATAACATCAGGTATTCCTCGTAAACCAGGGATGACTAGAGAAGAATTAATTGGGATTAATGCTGGTATTGTAAAAACAGTATCTGCTAGTTTGATTGAGCATTCTCCAAATACTATACTTATTGTAGTAAGTAACCCAATGGATACTATGACTTACTTGGTACATAAAACTACAGACTTACCAAAGCATAAAATTATAGGTATGGGTGGCGCTTTAGATTCTGCACGTTTTAAATATAGATTAGCAGAAGCGTTGGAAGCACCAATTAGTGATGTAGACGGTATGGTAATTGGTGGGCATAGTGATAAAGGTATGGTGCCATTAACAAGCCATGCTACGAGAAATAGCATTAAGGTATCTGAGTTTTTAAGTGAAGAGCGTTTAGAACAAGTTGCAGCAGATACTAAAGTAGGTGGGGCAACTCTAACTAAATTATTAGGAACTTCGGCTTGGTATGCGCCAGGAGCTGCAGTAAGTGGTTTGGTACAAGCTATTGCTTGTGACCAAAAGAAAATGTTCCCATGTTCTACATATTTAGAGGGAGAATACGGGTTAAATGATATCTGTATTGGTGTACCTGTAATTTTAGGAAGAAATGGTATTGAGAAAATTGTGGATGTACCATTAAGCGATGCTGAAAAAGAGCACATGAAAGCAAGTGCAGAAGGTGTTTCTAAAACTAACGGGTTGTTAGAATTGTAATACCAATAAGATTTTAAATATATTTAGGCTATCAAAATAATTTTGATAGCCTTTTTTTATTCAAAAATATTATGAAAAAAATAATAGTATTTGCTTTTGTGTTTTGTTTGTTTTCCTGTGAATTGATAAAACCTAAACAAGAGTATAGATTTGTATATGGTTTTGAAAATGATATTGGGTTGTCTGGTATAGAGATTAAAAATACCATAGCAGTAATTCAAGAAAGATTAGTGAATTTTGGTGTTGCATCAACTGTTGAGCGTTTCGGAAAAAATCAAATAGAGGTAAAGATTAAAGCAAATGAACTTAATATTAAAAGAGTAGATAGATTAATTGCAAACAGAGGAAAACTTGAGTTTTGGGAGTTATACCCTGGTAATGAGTTTCGTGTTTTTTTGAATGATTTCAAAATCGATAAGGAAAAATTAGGTAACAGTACTGCAATTGATACTATTATTGGAGATAAAGTTTCGTTAATTAATTTAGTGACTTCAAATGGATATAATTTTGGACCTGAAATATTTTACTTTAATGTTAGTGATACAACTTACATTAATAATGTTTTATTTAATAACTCTTCAAAAGTCACTTTACCATATGCTAAAAGAAAAGTTGAATTTTTATGGGGGATTCCTGATGCTTCTGGAAATGTTGCTTTATATGCGGCTAAATCAAATAGTGAAAATAAACCACCTTTAACAGGAGAGGTTATAACCAGGGCTAGACAAGTATTTGGAGTCACGGGTAAACCTGAAATAGCAATAAAAATGAATGAAGAAGGTGCTTTAATTTGGGAACGTATTACAGGAAAAGCGTTTCAAAATCGAACAAGTATAGCTATTACTTTAAATGATATTGTATATTCTGCTCCTGGTGTAACTTCTGGTGCGATAAAAGGAGGGAATTCTTCTATTTCGGGTAATTTTACACTAGATCAAGCGCAAGACTTGGCTGCAATTTTAACAGCTAAAAAAACGATTCCGAAACTAAAATTATTAGAACAAACAACCATAGGGAATAAATAACCTTTATTTTTTTATATTTGCCGCATGACTCTAAAAAAGTACATAGGCGTAATCGTCGTTATACTTACTTTACTTGGTATTGTAGACCAACAACAGGTTGATGTACATAACCAAGAAATTGTATTGGAGTTTAATACTGCTAAGCATACATCTGTAGATAGCCAATCCACAATTTCATTATTAAAACAGGAACTTAAAACTCTTGGTGTTACTGATTTTAAGGTTGTTGAAAAAGGGAATGGAAAATTAAAAATCACATATTTTAGTAATGTAGATGTATCTTCTGTAAAGCGCATTTTAATTAAACGAATAAAATCAGAGTTAAATACTTCAAATGAAGAAGATTTACCGTTTAATTTACCTTTTGAAGATCATGATGAAGTAGTCTATAATTTAGATGTTCATGAAATTCAAAATGGACATGAAACAAATCCCGGGCTTAACGGTATAGTAGTTTTAGAATTAAAGCCCAAGGCTGACAGGTTTTTTAAACCTAAAACAAGCTTATACCTAATACATGATTACTTAGATAAAGATAGTGTCAATTCAAAACAGGCATTCAATCTTCATAAAAAAAATGTACATGCATTAAAAAAAGCATTACAGCAAATACCTGAAGTTAGGGCAGGACCTCGCTGCTAAAGGAAAAAGGTTTTAATTTTCCTAATATACCTCTGTTTAGGTGTTTCAGAAATACCTATAAACAAGCAACCTAAAACCTTAAAAGTTGCTCAAATCACAATAATTATAAAAGTTGTCAAATCTAAAGGCAAAATATATATTTGCGCGTTTAGAAAAATTTTGACCATAAACATTTAAAAATGCAAAATAAAGGAGTAGTTAAATTATTTGCTATTTTGTTTGGTTTGGTAAGTATCTACCAACTATCATTCACATTTAAAGCAAATCAAATTGAAAGAGAAGCAGAAGAACTAGCCATAAGCAAGTTTCCTGAAACAGAAGACGACTATCGTGCTAAGCGAAGTCTAGAAGAAATAAACTATTTGGATGCGAAAGCAACGGATACTGTTTTTGATATACTAGTAGCTGATTATACCTATAACGAGGTAAAGCAAAAAGCGATGAACTTGGGATTAGACCTAAAAGGAGGTTTAAATGTAATTCTTCAAGTATCAGTAAAAGACATTTTAAAAGGATTAGCTAACAATACTAAAGACCCTGTATTTAATACAGCTTTAGAAAATGCTTCAGAACTTCAAAAAAACAGTCAAAATACATATTTGGAGGATTTCTTTATCGCTTTTGATGCGATTAAAGGCGATACAAAGCTAGCATCTCCAGATATATTTTACACTAAAGCCTTAGATGGAGAAATTACAGGAGGGATGTCTGATGAGCAAGTGCAAGGCATCATTGAAACTAAAATTGATGAATCAATAGTTTCAGCATTTGAAGTATTACGTAAGCGTATTGACCAGTTTGGTGTAACTCAGCCTAATATTCAACGTTTAGGAAATTCAGGTCGTATTTTAGTAGAATTACCAGGTGTAAAAGATATAGAGCGTGCAACTGGATTATTACAAAGTACAGCACAATTAGAATTTTGGGATGTATATAAAGGGCAACAACTACAACAGTTTTTATTTCAGGCAGATCAAGTATTAAAAGATATTGTTGAAGTAAAACAAGAAACAGAAGAAGTTGAGCCACAAGATCAAGAAGATGCAACTGAAGACAAAATTGATGAGCTTTTAGGAGAAGCTGCAACAGACTCAACTGAAGTTGATGTGCTATCTGCAAACCCATTAGGAAGCTTAATAAAAGGTTTTGGATTTCAAGGAGGACCAGTAGTAGCCTCTTTTGCAATAAAAGATAAAGCAACGGTACTTGAATATTTAAACAAACCTCAAGTAAGAGCTTTGTTGCCAGCGGAATTACGTTATGTAAAGTTTGCGTTTAGCAAGCCAGAAAAAAATAGCGAGGTCGTAGATTTATATGCTTTAAAAGGGAATAGAGATAGTACACCAGAGCTAAGTGGCGCTGTAGTAACAGATGCGAGACATACTTTTGGACAAACAGGACAACCAGAAGTGTCTATGCAAATGAATAGTAAAGGTGCAAAGATCTGGGAAGAAATGACAGGTAGAGCCTATCAACAAGGCGGTCAAATTGCTATAGTTTTAGATAATGTAGTGTATTCGGCACCAGGTGTAACTTCAGGACCAATTTCAGGTGGGAATTCTTCAATATCAGGAAACTTTACGTTGAATGAAGCTATAGATTTAGCAAACGTTTTACGTGCAGGTAAATTACCAGCTTCAGCAGACATTATACAAAGTGAAGTTGTAGGACCATCACTAGGTCAAGAAGCTATAGATAGTGGTACGATGTCTTTCTTAATAGCATTGGCAGTAGTATTGTTATGGATGATCTTCTACTACGGAAAAGTAGGTGGATTTGCAGATATTGCTATGTTGTTAAACATTTTATTAATCTTTGGTGTATTATCAGGATTGGGAGCAGTATTAACACTACCAGGTATTGCAGGTATTGTATTAACAATAGGTATGTCGGTAGATGCCAACGTACTAATTTTTGAGCGTGTTAGAGAAGAATTAGCAAAAGGAAAAGGACAAAAAGAAGCTATTCAAGACGGGTTTAGTAATGCATTGTCCTCTATATTAGATGCCAATATTACTACAGGATTAACAGCATTGATTTTATTCATTTTTGGTACAGGCCCAATTAAAGGATTTGCAACAACCCTGTTAATAGGTATCGCAACATCATTATTTACAGCTATCTTTATTACAAGACTATTAGTAGATTGGTACACCAACAGAGGTGGAGAATTAACATTCTCAACAGGAATTACTAAAAACTTGTTTAGAAACATCAATGTAGAGTTCTTAAAGAAAAGAAAGATAGCTTACATTATCTCAGGAATATTAATAGTAGTAGGTTTAAGTTCATTATTCACAAATGGTTTAGATCAAGGTGTAGATTTTGTTGGAGGTAGAACCTATCAAGTGCGTTTTGCGCAAGATATGAATGCTTCTGAAATTACGGATGTTTTATCAGGCCCAGCAGTATTTGGTAGTGCCAATGCCAAAACATTTGGAGATGCTAACCAATTAAAAATCACTACAAAATATAAGGTAAATGAAACAGGAGCTGAGGTTGATGAAGAAATAAGATCATCATTATTTAAAGCCTTACAGCCTTATTTTGATGGAATGACTTATGAAGATTTTATAAGCGACGCAGAAGATAAAACTGTAGGATTAATGCGTAACGATAAAGTAAGTCCAACTATTGCAGATGATATCAAAAAAGCATCATTCTGGGCAATCTTAGGGTCGTTAATTGTAGTATTCTTATACATCTTGTTCCGATTCAAAAAATGGCAATACTCATTAGGAGCAGTAGCAGCGGTATTCCACGATGTACTTATCGTATTGGGGATCTTCTCGCTAACCTATAAGTTTATGCCATTTAATATGGAAATAGATCAAGCATTTATAGCGGCAATCCTAACAGTAATAGGGTATTCATTAAACGATACCGTGGTAGTATTCGATAGAATTCGAGAATTCTTTAACGAGCATACTAGTTGGGAATTCAATCGTGTGGTGGATTCCTCATTAAGCAGTACATTAAGTAGAACCTTAAATACATCGCTTACCACATTGGTAGTATTACTATCCATCTTTATTTTTGGAGGAGATTCCATCCGAGGATTCATGTTCGCACTTATAGTAGGTGTTATAGTAGGTACCTATTCATCGTTATTTATTGCAACACCAATAATGTACGATTCAGTAAAAAAATTAGAAGGAAAAAAGAAAAACTAACTCAAAACTATTTTTCTTTAAAAGCCCATTAACGATAGTTAGTGGGCTCTTTTTGTAGCGAGAATATATAATTCTCTAGTTTTATTTATAAGAGAAAGGGTTTTTTCCTCGGGGTCGAGCCTAACATTGTGCTGATCTTTTGTTTTGTCATTCCTGCGAAGGCAGGAATCCATAATACAATAAAGGTGTATAAAGTAATCTTGTTTTTTTATTTGAATAAAACAAAAGGATGTTGCTGCAATCCCTAATCCATTCGTTTATTTCAATTCCAAAACCTAAATTATGTAAGTATTTGTCTAAGTCTTTTCAGTGATTATATATAAATAATCGCCTAGATCATTGTTATAAGATTGCATAACGTCTTTTATAGTATCATTAGAAATATCTTCCCTTAATTGTTCCAGCCCTTGTTCTACTTCAGTTTTGTTAGACAAATGCGAAAATGATGAAATACCATGACGTATCTGCTCATTAAAATAGAACTCAGGGTTGTTCTTACCACAGTATAAAAATTGGTCTTCCAAATCAGGTTTTATAAAATAGGTGTCAGTATTTTTCAAAACCAATCCTGCATTTAAAATAGAAGTGGTTACTGCTTCTAAAGAGGGCATTTGCTTAATGGAATCTTGTAACATTTTTGGGAAATAGTAGTTAAGCAATACCCTTGCATTTGTTTTGGGGTTGAGGTAAAAATCACGATACGTCCTTTTGGTTTTAAAACACGATGCAATTCAATAAAAGCATTTTTTAAATCAGTCCAATGATGAATAGTTAGCGATCCAATAATTCCATCAACCGATACATCATCCAATCCCGTATATTCAGCAGTACCAATACGCCAATCTATAGAATTATTTAGCAGTTTAGCTTTTTCAAGCATCAGTGCAGATGGATCAATGCCAATAAAATGATAGCCTAATTGTTGTAGCGCATTCGTATAATTTCCCGAACCACAACCAATATCCAAATAAACACCATCAAAATTAGGCTTCAAGTGATCTAAGAGATTCTTGCTAAGAAGTGGATCAGCTTTTCGTGTTAAATTATAATTACTACCAATTGTATCATACTTTGCTGCCATTATTAATATTTGGTGTTTAGGATTACCTAAAATACGATTTTAATCTGCTAAGTGAAAATGTGTGCTATTCTCAAAAGATTGTTCTGTAATTCAATTAGGTAAAACATCACAAAAAATGCCCTGAGTTTTTAATTGATTTATAATGTCAGTTTCGCTCAGATTTGTAGTAGCCTCAATTTTTAAAACATTATCAATATCTTCAATATCAACAGACCATTTTATAATATCGGCATTGCCATCAAAAATAGATTTTACTTGTTTTATACTCTGCTTAGTTTCTATGTTAGTACGAAGAATAAAAAGTTGCGTATTCATTTCGTAGTTAAAATAATGAAAGTTAGTCATCATTAGATTGTTTTTGATTTATTCTATTTAAATAATCTTCATAGGCTTTATTGCCTTCTTCTTTCCAAAATTTATCATAGTGTTTCCATTTAGAGAAATCACGTTTACCATCTTTTCTGTGTGATGATTTGTCCTTGTCAGAAGAACACTTTCTGCTACTACTACCGCAGCCACCAATTAAGACTTTAAAAAGAATAAACAGTCCTGCAGCTTGCCAGTATGTTACTGAGGGGAGACCAAATAGTTCTGGCATCAGCCAATTCCAAAGCCACATTAGTACAAAACCAAAGAGTATAGCTAGTCCAGTAATGGCTATAATTCCGAAAATAATCATACCAGCAATTTCGCCTGGTGATTTACCTCTCATTTTATGTTTAAAGAAATTTGACATGAGTATATTGTTTTTAATTAATAGTTTCTTTTTTGGGTTTAAGTGATTTGTGTAATAAGGAAATAGCTCTGTGTCGCCGAGACATTAAAGTGCCAATAGGAATTCCAGTTTCCACAGAAATCTCCTTATAGTTGTAGCCCTCAAAATCTACAGCAATAATGATGTTTTTATAATCAGGTTTTAGGTTTAAAATGGCTTGTTTTAATTCGGATTGCATTTCCTCTGAATAGGATTCTATGTCGTTTTCATATAATAATTCTGCAAGTGTGTACATTTTAGTTTCTATATTTTCAATGGGATAGGGAGGTTTTTTACTAGCAGCTCTCATAACATCTATAATTTTATTTTTTATTGCATGGTATACAAACCCGGCAACATTATTAATGGGAGAGTATCGGTCAGCTCCAGAAAATAATTTCAAAGCTACATCTTGGATGATATCTTCGGCATCACGGTTAACACTAGCTTTCAGTTTGGAGTTCACATAAGATTTAAGTGATTGGTACTCCTCACTAAAAAACGTATTAAGCTTTTTATTGTTCTCTGATTGATGATTCATGCAAAGGCTTTTTATCAGCACTTCAATTATAAAGACGCAAAAGTTCAAAACCATTGCATTTTTTATGGCATTTTTAATAAGACGATGTGAAAGAGGAAATGTTTCGAGAGATTTTAGAGAAGTTTTAGATGACTTCTCAGTTGAATAGGAAGCTTACTTATGATTGGTAGATAATATCGTATTTCGATTTCATAGACATTATTGTAATACGATAGTATCAATCAATAACCTAAAATCTTCCGCTTTTTTATTACCAAATAAAAAGCCAAGTTCAGTTATGGTATCTCCAGCAAAGTTTGGGATATTTAAAGTGCGTCCTCTAAATTTAGGAAATAGATCTGCCAACGCTATTTCAATCGTTTGCCAATATCCAGACGTTGTAAAGTAGTTTACATAAGAATGTTGGTAATCTACTGTTTCCTTAATTCGAAATTGATACCGCTTACCATCGCCTTTTATGCGTAATATTATTTTTGTGTATCCTTTAATGTATATAGTTTTTCCTCGATACCGCACAGATGAAAACCCACCATTGTTCTCCAAAGAAATGACACCATAGAAAAGCCCATGACCAGTATCTTCTATTTTAAAAGTTCCATTGGATTTTCCACCCATAACTACATCATCAATGATAACCCAATTATCAATGTTTGATGCTTTACAGAAATTAAAAATAGGTTGTTGTTGCATGGTTAGGGTTGCTGTGATTAGTATAACGTTTATAATGAAATTTTGTGTTTTCATTTACCGCCTCATATATGGTGCTTTAGCATCCCACAGGTGCAAACAAACTATGCAAATTTTTAGCAACTGATTATTTTATTATAACTTTTTTTATTTCCGTTTTTGAAGAGTCCGTAATCTTAACTATATACAAACCAGCAGCTAGATTTTTAGTTTCAATATTCTTTTCATTTTGAGAGAACATTACTAATTCTCCAACACTAGAGAAAATTTCGATCTTATAATCTTTAGTGGTTCCTGATATAGTAAATCCATCAGGTTTAGAAATCGGGTTGGGGTAAATTAAAATAGTATTCTTTTCTTTTAGTGGCTTTAATATATTATTAGAAGTGTTACGTCTTGCTGATAAGTTCTGATTACATGGAGTAATATTATCAGTTCTATGATATTGTCCGAGGGTTGAAATAGCTCCTGTTCCTTGAGAAGTATATGATTGAGAGCTTGTATTTGTGAATAGTGTGGTTTTTAGTTCATCTCCATTAATAAGATCGAATTGCCCAGAAATAAGAGCTCCAGTTCTCCATCCAAAATCTTCATATAATTTTCCATAATTACTGATCGCGTTATCTCCGTTTCCACGATAAATTTGAGTTGTAAAACTCCCGTCGTTATCAGGTGCATTATAAGCTATAACAATATCATCAGATCCGTTTCCATTGAAATCTCCAGTAGTCATTGCGGCAGTTTGCCACCAAGCATGATTAAATTTTTTATCACTTTCACCATATCCAAGAGGATGGGCTCCTGTTCCTGTTCCTTTGAAAATCTGAGTATTGTCATTACCTGTAGTGTCTGGAGCATTGTATGCAATGTATAATTCATCATATCCATCTCCATCAAAATCTCCAGAAGTTATAGATTTTGTTAACCACCAAGGATGATTGTAAACATGACTTCCGTTACTCGTAAGATTAGAAATTGGATTAACTCCAGATCCTGTTCCTTTAAAAATTTGAGTATTATCATCTCCATTATCATTAGGAGCATTAAATGCTGTGAAAATTTCATTAGACCCACTATTATCATAGTCGCCAGATGTAATAGCAGCTGTTCTCCACCAAACATGGCTGTAAAGCTTTCCAAAGTTTGAAACAGAATTTACGCCATCTCCCATATATATTTGCGTGTTGTCTTTGTTAGAAGTCAAAGCATTGAATGCTGTTATTAATTCAGGAGTTTCACCATTTATAAAGTTATTCATCTCTAATGCACCTATATGCCAAAATTTACTTTTGTATAATACTTTGGATAAATAATGAGGTGTTTCTGGTCTAGTTCTTACTAATTTTGTGAAATTATCATAATTGTAAGCTACGAAAGTTTCATCTTTTCCATCCCCATTAATGTCGCCTGAAGTAGTCGCCGAAATTTCTTCACATTCAGGATGAGTTCCAATTACAAAATTATCAATATCTACAAACGTATCATTACCCCATTTAGAATGGTGTAATGTTATCTCAGTATTACTATCTGGGTAAGGAAATGTACATACATTTTTAAATAATTGATTGTTTGTCGAAGGTAATTCTATTCTGTTTTTATTTCTCTCATCTTCAATAGGATTGCCATTCTCATCTTTAATTGGATCATAGCAACCATTACAATCAGTAATGTCGCCATCATCGCCTGAATTGCAATACCAAGCTTCAAAAAAACCTGTATTACCATTTGAATATGCATTACCTGATTGCTCGATATAATTTCTTTCAAACACATTATTATTACATGCATTTCTTAATTTAATAGGACTTTTATCGCATAACGAAATGTAATTATCCTTTATCAAGTTATTATTCGAAAAATTGACTATGTACATAGCATGTATGGCTACTTCACTGTCTTCTTTATTTTCAATTCTATAGAATACATTAGATTCAATAGTATTATTTGTTGAATTTGATAACCCTAAAGCTGAAAAACCATTTACATCTTTTACAATACCATCTTCAGTTGTATATTGCTCTGTTGTATATTTACCCCCAATATTTTTAAAAATATTATTTTTTATTGTATTGTGACTATTCTGAATAGTCTCAATATATTTACAATCAGTGCTCAATGATGTTTGACCTAACGAAATGGCATTTACATAATTTTGTATAATTAAGCCTTCCAACCAAAAATTTGTTCTACGATTTATTGGAGCTAAACTGATAAACTTTAAGTGTAAAGTTCCATCAGAATCCGTTCCGTCAAAGATTACTTTTTCGTTATTATAATTGATTATTTTAACAATAAAATTGTTGGAGGTTGTTTTCCAAAATATAGCTTTTTGGTAATATACTCCACCTCTAATATGAATCGTTAAGTTGCTTCCTATATTAGTTCCATAAGAATTTAGTATAGAATCGTGAGCAACTTCAAGAGAGGGAAATATTTTATCAGAGTCAAATTTACTTTGAGTATTTGGAATAAGGGTGTTTGATTCCAATGTTGGATTTGTAGAAACTAAGATGTGAATATTTGCAAAGGCACAGGAATAAATCAAAAATGATAAAAAAAATAATTTGAATTTCATTAGTAAAGTTATTTAGCTACTATAAAGAATGTTGAATTTTAAACAAAAATATTAGAATTTTTCTGTAAAACCAACATTCTTAATGAGATTTAGTAAACCAGAACCACTGTTAATAACCTCCACCTAAATAGTTAAAAAACAATTCTGCAATAACTATTTTAATTTTGTAAATTTGCCTGCGTTTATAAGCGCAACATGACAACCAATACTAAGTACATTTTCGTAACCGGAGGGGTTACATCTTCACTAGGAAAAGGCATTATAGCCGCATCTTTAGCAAAACTTTTACAAGCACAAGGGTATCGGGTTACTATCCAAAAATTAGATCCATACATTAATGTAGATCCAGGTACACTAAATCCTTACGAGCATGGAGAATGTTATGTTACCGAAGATGGAGCAGAAACCGATTTGGATTTGGGTCATTACGAGCGTTTTTTAAATGTGCCTACAAGTCAAGCCAACAACGTAACCACAGGGCGCATATACCAAAGTGTGATTCAAAAAGAGCGTGAAGGTAAATTTTTAGGAAAAACAGTACAGGTAGTACCGCATATTACAGATGAAATTAAACGTCGTGTACAAATCTTAGGAAAGTCTGGAGATTACGATATTGTAATTACCGAGATTGGAGGAACAGTAGGAGATATAGAGTCGCTACCTTACATTGAAGCAGTGCGACAATTGCGTTGGGACTTGGGAGAACATAACGGTATAGTTATCCACTTAACCTTAGTGCCATATTTGTCTGCAGCAGGAGAACTAAAAACAAAACCTACGCAACATAGTGTAAAAACCTTAATGGAAAGTGGAGTGCAAGCCGATATTTTGGTATGTAGAACAGAGCATAACCTTCCAAAAGATCTACGCAGAAAATTAGCATTATTTTGTAATGTAACTGCAGATTCTGTAATTCAATCTATAGATGCTTCTACTATATACGATGTGCCGAACCTAATGTTAAAAGAAGGTTTAGATAAGGTAGTTTTAGATAAGTTGGCATTAGATAGCACAAAACCAGATCTTAAAAACTGGAATAAGTTTGTGCATCGTCATAAAAATCCAAAAACTGAAATTAATATAGGATTAATAGGTAAATACGTAGAACTACAAGATTCCTATAAATCTATCTTAGAAGCCTTTATTCATGCAGGAGCTGCTAACGAGGTAAAAGTAAATGTAGAATCTGTACATTCTGAATATTTAAACGACGAGAATGCGGAGTTAATGCTTGGACATTTAGACGGTGTACTGGTAGCACCTGGCTTTGGAGAGCGTGGAATAGAAGGAAAGATATCAGCAGTAAAATACGTAAGGGAAAACAATGTGCCTTTTTTAGGTATTTGTTTAGGAATGCAAATGGCAGTAATTGAATTTGCACGTAATGTACTGAATTTAAGTAATGCCAATTCAACTGAAATGGATCCAGATACATTGCACCCGGTAATCGATTTAATGGAAGAACAAAAAACCATTACAAACAAAGGTGGTACGATGCGTTTAGGCGCTTGGGATTGTGTATTGATGCCAGAAAGTAAAGTAGCAAAAATTTACAAAGAAGAACATATAAGCGAGCGTCATAGACACCGTTATGAATTTAACAGCGATTACAGATATCAAATAGAAAAAGGAGGGATGCAAGCTACGGGATTAAACCCAAAAACAGATTTGGTGGAAATCGTGGAAATTTCAGAGCATCCATGGTTTATTGGTGTGCAATATCACCCAGAATATAAAAGTACAGTAGCAAACCCACATCCTTTATTTGTTGGATTTGTAAAAGCAGCGTTAAAACATAAAAACTCTAAATAAGTGCCATTGTGGCATTTTATGGTATATTGGATAGCTTTTTGACAAACAAAAACCATCCTCTCTTTTATTTAGGGCACAATTTAAAATTATGGAAGAAAAAAAGTTAGATATTAACTCGGTTATAGGTTTTGTTCTCATTTTTGGAATAATGATTTACATGTTCTGGCAAAATAAACCTACGCCAGAAGAACTAGAAGCACAAGAACAGGCAAAGCAAGAGAAAGTTGAAGCTGAGAAAAAAGTAAAAGCCGATGTGCAAACCCTGGTTACTACCCCTAACGATTTTACCAATATAGCAGATTTAGATTCACTCGGACTGATTGAGTTTAAGAATAAGTTTGGGATTTTGGCCTATTCTGAAAGTTTAGCCAATAACGAAGAAACAGTAGTAGAAACAGATGTTTTTGCTTTAAAGTTTAGCAACAGAGGCGGTTATTTATCTGAAGTAAAGTTAAAAAACTTTGTAGATTACGATTCCGTACCTATATATATCGTTAAGGATAATAATGCTGTTTTTAATATCGAGTTTGGCACTACAGATAGTAGGGTTGTCAACACCAAAGAGCGTTACTTTGCACCTTCAGTCTCAAAAAATGGAGACAATACCATCGTTTCAATGAAGTTTAAGATTTCCGAAAGCAAATTTTTGGAGTATCGCTATGAGTTGAAACCAGATGATTACATGATAGATTTTAGTGTAAGGTCACAAGGTTTAAGCAATGTTATTAATAGTTCTCAAACCATAAACTTAGATTGGAAATTAAAAGGATATCGTCATGCTAAAAGTATTTCTTACGAAAACAGATATACCGATATTCATTATGAGCACGATGGAGGTAATCCAGATTATACAAGTGCTCGTGATGCAGATGAAGATCTAAATGACGTTGCTTGGATAGGGTATAAGCAACATTTCTTCTCATCAGTATTACTTACTGATACACCTTTTAAAACTGCGAAAATCACTGCTAAGAACTTAGTAGAAGAAGAAACCATAGATACAGTATATACCAAAATGTTTACATCTAAAATTCCTCTAGAATTAAAAGGAGGGGAGTTAAACGAGTCTATGGATTGGTATATAGGGCCTAACGATTTTGATATTTTAAATAGTTACAATAGAAATTTAGACGAAATAGTGCCATTTGGTTGGGGTATTTTTGGGTTTATAAATCGCTATGTTTTTATGCCTCTATTTAGTTTTCTAGGTGGTTTTATGCCTTATGGTATAGCAATTGTTGTGATGACAATTTTAGTAAAAATATGCTTGTCTTTCGTTCAGTATAAACAATTTCTATCTCAGGCAAAAATGAAAATATTAAAGCCAGAGTTAGATGCTATTCGTGAAAAGCACAAGGATAATAAAATGAAAGCACAGCAAGAAACTATGGCGTTACAAACCAAAGCAGGTGCAAGTCCGTTAGCAGGATGTTTACCAGCTTTAATACAGTTGCCTGTATTTTACGCATTGTTTCAATTTTTTCCGTCGGCTTTTGATTTAAGACAAAAAAGTTTTTTATGGGCGGATGATTTATCATCTTATGATACCATAGCTAATTTGCCTTTTAATATACCATTTTATGGTAGTCACGTAAGCTTGTTCCCAATATTAGCAGCAGTGGCGATTTTCTTTTATATGAGATTAACCACTGGGCAAAATATGCAGGCGCAACCGCAACAAGAAGGAATGCCTGACATGGGAAAAATGATGAAGTACATGATGTATTTCTCACCAATAATGATGTTGTTTTTCTTTAATAACTATGCTTCAGGATTAAGTTTATACTATTTCATATCAAACGTAATTAGTATAGGAATCATCCTTGTGATAAAGAATTATATTTTAGATGAAGATAAAATTCATGCACAAATTCAAGAGAATAAAAAGAAGCCAAAAAAGCAAAGTAAGTTTCAAACTAAAATGAAACAAATGATGGAGCAAGCAGAACAGCAAAAACAAATGCAACAAAAACGAAAGAAGTAATATAAAAGCTGCCATCAGGCAGCTTTTTTGTTTATACCAAAAAGGTATTAATGGCGTTATGGTTTTATCTACTTCAAAATTATAGTTTACTTATGAGAAAGCTGTTTTTTATCTTTTTTCTGTTTGGTATTTCTAATACAGTGTTAACACAAACCTTTAATCAATTTAATGAAAATGGTAAACGTCATGGCGTTTGGAGAAAGTATTTTGAAGGTACTAAAGTTTTAAGGTATGAAGGCGCTTTTAGCAACGGAAAAGAAATCGGGCTTTTCAAGTTTTATAAAAATATAAAAGGAGAAGGTGTTTTAAGTGCCACACGGCAATTTAGTGATAGTACAAATATAGCCGAGGTTATATTCTTTACTTCAAAAGGAAAAGTGATTAGTGAGGGGAAGATGCGGGGAAAAATTTATGTAGGTACTTGGAAGTATTATCAAAAAGATTCTGATAAACTTTTAACGCTCGAACATTATAATGGTTTGGGAAAACTTGAAGGTAAACGATTTGTATATTATAACAACGAGCAAGTAGCAGAAGCAACAAATTACAAGAATGGTGTTTTAGACGGAAAGGCAACTTATTATTCATTAAACAATGTTGTTTTAAAAACCATGATTTATGTTGAAGGCGAAATACATGGAGAAGCTAAATTTTATAATCCAAAAGGAGAACTTCTTGTGGAAGGACAATATAAAAAAGGCAAAAAGTATGGTGTATGGAGTTATTATGAAAATGGAGATTTAATAGAGACCAAAGATTTTACTGTAAAAGGGAAATATAAATCATAAAGAAAAAGCCCTTTGATTTCTCAAAGGGCCATCTTCATAGACAATTTTTATACTAACTATAAACTTTAAAACTTGCCTATACCAAACAAACCAAACTAAATATTTTAAGGTAAAGGTGGTAAAACAACCTTGTTGATTACGTTTATAACACCATTTTAAGCTTGAACATCAACAGCAATTATGTTGCTTACCCTGTTGTTTGCATCAGTCAAGGTTGCACCACCCAAGATATTTGCTGTTATATCCACCTTATACTATATTTTCTCTATTAGAATAACTTCTATTTTGTTTAACAAATTTAATAAAAAAATAAACAAAATGAAAATAATTTGGCTGTTATATTGTTTAATAATACGTTAAAATTCAATTATAGACCGTTGTTTTATTATTACTTATTGTAATAAAAAAAATATGACAAAAAAAGCCTCTTAAACTTTTTAAGAGACTTTTTTAATAGGCAATTCTTTAACTAACGATAAGATTTAAATTTGCCTATCTTAACAAACCAAACTAAATTATGGTGCTGCTGGTAGCAACACTTTATCTATAACATGTACAACACCATTGGTTGCATGTACATTTAATAAAGTAGGAATTAATCCTGCCGCAGGATCACTCATTGCAGCATCTTGGACTGTTAAGGCGCTAACACTTATCCCTACGTTTTGATCATTCAACATCTCAACATCTCCATCTACTAAGTCACTTGAAAATACATAAGCACTTGCCTTTACAACATGATGTGTTAAGATTCCAGCTACAGCAGATGGCTCAGTACTGTTTATTGCCTCTTCAGTTAATCCGGCAGCAATAAATGCAGCATCAGTTGGAGCGAATACAGTAAATGGACCATCTGTGCTAAATGTATCTCCTAAACCAGCTCTTTGTAAAGCTACAGCTAATAGTGTAAATTCTCCTGGGTTGCCACCTGCAAACTCTCCTACAATATCGTTTATAGTTTGTGTAGGTGGTATTAGAGTTCTGTCAATAACATGTACTACACCATTAGAACCAGCTATATCTGTGTTAGTTACAGTAGTTGTGCCATTAATTGTTACAGCACCACCAGCATTGGTTAAATAAAAGTTTCCGCCAACTGTTGGTATTTCTGCTGCTGATCCTGCTGTAGTTGGTAAATCAGCTGCGTTTACTACACCATCAATAACATGATAAAGTAATATGGCATCAGCACCATTTACATCTGTAATACCTGCTGCTTCAAAAGCAGCATTAGTTGGTGCGAATAATGTCATGCCATTCCCACTAGGCCCATCCCCTAATAGAACACTTAATAAATCTGCATTTGCATTTTGTACAGCTGCAATTAGAGTTGTAAAATCTTTGTTAAAGTATGCAGGCGCCACTATAGTTCCAACTATTGGTGCTATTGATGGTGGTACCATTACACTATTTATAATGTGAGCTACTCCATTTGTTCCCAACGCATCAACTGCGATAATTTCAGCACCAGCAATAAAAAGACTGTTACCGTCTGATGTTATTGTAGCAGTTTCTCCATTAACCATTTCTATGTCTCCGGGAGTTACTAAGTTTGAAGTTACTGTTGCAGAAGCAAATACGTGATACTCCAAAACGTTTCTTAGTACGTCCTCTGGAATGTCATCTATGCTATCCTGCCCAATTGCAGTTAGTAAGGCTGCAAAAGCGTCATTGGTAGGGGCAAAAACTGTAAATGTACCATTTCCACTTAAAGTATTAATCAAATCAGGATACTTCAAAAGGGCAGCTTCTAAACTTGATAATTGTGATGTAGCCTGAACAATTTCAACTAAATTATTTGTTGGAACAAATTCTATAGGGTCATTATCGTCGTCACTACACGACAATACAAATACGGATGCTAAAAAAAGCACTATTAATTTTTTTGTTGCTGTTAATGTTTTCATAGTATTTATTGATTTTAATTTTTTTGTTTAACAAAAATATCAATAAATTAAACATAAAAACAAATTTTGTTTCATAAAAAAATGCAAAAATTAAACAAAATAGTTCTTTTTATGCATTTTATCGATGTTTTTATTCGTATAAAGTGTTACTAGATTATGTGCTAGTGTGATTTTTGATATTAAATTCTTAAAAACTAATATCTATATTAATCGGTTTTGAGAAATTAAATTCGTGAAGTCAAAGTACAGTTGTTAAAACTATATAGAATTATAGTCTTTACCCCTAGATGATAAAAAGCTAGGTTTTAAATATCGTAATTTAATATATTTTGATTATATATAAATAGCAGGATGGTAAGCTACGTAGTATGTTTATTTAGGAAAGCTTAATGAAATTGGTATAGTAGTATATTATTTAATCTAAATTAGGTATTGCTACTTTATTCAAAACATGTATTATACCGTTGCCCGCTTGAATATCTACTTTTATGATACCCAAATCTGTGTTTCCAGAACCATCAGTTACATCAGCAATGTTGCTGTCTGTTCCTGGAAGTGTAATTATTAAATTATCACCTTCTAGAGTACTTACCGTTGAGCTTCCGTTTTGTGTTGATGTTCCTGAAGTTATATTTACCTCACTAGCAACGTGGTGTAATAATACTTCGGTTAAGACGCCTTCCTCAGGTACAGTAATAGCATCGAAAGCCATGTTAGTTGGAGCAAAAACAGTAAATGGAGGGTTAATCATATCTCCATTATTAGTTTCTGTTCTAGATAAAATATCTACAAAAGAGGTTTCAGGTGTTAATGTTGTTAAAGCAGAGACTAATGTGGAAAAATCAGGATCTGCTGTAGCAAATGTTACAACAGTTGGTATAGCCACTACTTCATCAACTATGTGTATAATACCATTGGTAGCAACAATATCAGCTTGTTGAACTTTTGATATACCATTAAAAACTAAGTCATCATTATCGTCTATTCTGTGATATAAACTTAAACTATTAGTATCTAAATAAGTCCCCATAGATTTAGAGTAGGTAGGTCCCATTGCTACAAAATCTGTAGATGATAAATTATCATTAATAACGTGATTCGATAATAAATTAGCAAGAGTGTCTCCAGATGGTATCTCAGAAGTATTAGCAAATGCGTTATCATTTGGAGCTAAAAGTGTAAAATTACTTTCACTACTAAGTGTGTTTATTAATTCTGAAGGTAATACTCCTGCTAAAGCAGTCAAGTTAGGATTTGCATTAACTAAGGTAGCAACAGTAGGTAAGTTTATAACACCATCTACAATGTGTATTATACCATTACTTGCTCTAACGTCAAAATTATTTATATCTATGCTTACTTCTCCATTTATAATGAAGCCTCCTGAGGAATCATCTATAAGCATACTAAGATTTAAATCTGAATTATTTTGAGTAGCTAATGTTTTAATTGATAATGAAAAAAGATCAGTTATAACAAACTCTCCATCAATTACATGATTTAATAAGATGTTTCGTAATAAGTCTACAGGTACTTCAGATAAATCAGTATAGCTATTTTCTCGTAAAAATTGTTCGAATACTTCATTAGGGGGAGCAAAAAGGGTAAAAGGTCCTTCAATGTCTAATGTTTGGAGTAAACCAGTTCTATCTAAAGCTTCAGTTAGTAGGCTCAATCTTGTATTAACAAAAACTAGTTCTGAGATTGTACTTGGCGTAGGACCAGTGGGTATATCAGAACTATTTCTGTCATTAGTACAGGATAAGACTAAAAATAAAGTTAAAAAACAACTAACAATTTTAGCATTTATTCTATTCATTTTCATTTTTCTTACAAAGATAAATAAATTAAACAAATAATGATTTTTGTATTAAATGCGGTACTTGTGCTGAACAATATAAGTCATTAGATTATGTATCTTTGTACCCTTAAAACGAAGGAATATATTAAATGAAACGTGTTGTAATTGGTCTTTCTGGAGGTGTAGATTCTAGTGTTGCAGCTTACCTATTAAAAGAGCAAGGTTATGAAGTTATTGGCTTGTTTATGAAAAATTGGCATGATGATTCTGTTACTATATCTAATGAATGCCCGTGGTTAGATGATAGTAATGACGCCATGTTGGTTGCTAATAAATTAAATATTCCTTTTCAAACTGTAGATTTAAGCGAGCAATACAAAGAACGTATTGTAGATTACATGTTTGATGAATATGAAAAAGGTAGAACACCAAATCCAGATGTATTATGTAATCGAGAGATTAAATTCGATGTGTTTATGGATATTGCATTAGAGCTTGGAGCAGATTTCGTCGCCACAGGGCACTATTGTAGAAAAGCTAGTATACAAAAAGGAGGCGAAGAGATTTATCAATTGCTTTCAGGAATCGATAATAATAAGGACCAGTCTTATTTTTTATGTCAACTGTCACAAGAACAACTGTTTAAAGCTTTATTTCCTATTGGAGAACTAACAAAACCTGAAGTTAGAGAAATAGCAGCAAAACTAGATTTAGTTACAGCTGAAAAAAAAGATTCTCAAGGCCTTTGTTTTATTGGTAAGGTAAAACTACCTGACTTTTTGCAACAACAGCTTAAACCAAAAGAAGGAGTAATTGTAGAGGTTCCAGAAAGTGATACTATATATAACAACGAGAAAAAAGAGTTTAACTCTAAAGAAAAAGAACTTCAACATTTATCGAGAAAAATTGAATATACTATAAACAATGGTAAAGTTGTTGGAAAGCATCAAGGGGCACACTACTTTACAAAAGGACAACGTAAAGGCTTAGCAGTTGGTGGAACACCTGAACCGCTTTTTGTAATTGATACTGATATTCAAGATAACATAATATATACAGGACAAGGTAAGAATCATCCTGGGCTTTTAAAGAAAGCACTTTTTATTTCTAATGAAGAACTACATTGGATACGTGAAGATTTAACATTAGATACAAATGAAACAATGGAGGTTCTTGCGCGTATTAGGTACAGGCAACCGTTACAAAAGGCCATACTACATAAAGTTGTAGATGGACTATATATAGAATTTACTGCATTACAATCGGCTATTACTGAAGGGCAATTTGCAGCATGGTATATTAACGACGAGCTTATAGGTTCTGGAGTTATTTCGTAACTTAGTGATTCCAAATCATTTTGCTATGAAAAGGATACACACTTTTTTACTGTTGTTTTTTGTGCAACTGTTTCTATATGCTCAAGAAGATGCTTGGGTATTTTTCACAGATAAGGAAAATGTTGCCAGCTCCATAGCGAATCCTATAACTATCCTTTCCCAAAAAGCTATAAATAGAAAGCAAAGACACAATATTTTAATTGACGTTCGTGATGTTCCAGTAAATGAAAACTACATAGATCAAATAAAGAGTGCAAATGGAATTACTGTTTTGGCTAAATCTAAGTGGTTTAATGCAGTACATGTTAGAGGAAGCCAAATAAATATTGAAGCACTAACAAATTTAAGTTTTGTGAGTACTATTGATTTTGCAAGTAGAGATTTAAATACAACAAAAGTTTTAAATCAAAAGCAAGAATTAAAATTGGAAGGTGTTTTAACAAATTTCAATTATGGTAATGCTGCTAATCAAATTGAAATGTTTAACGGAGATAAGTTACATGAACTCAATTATACTGGTTCTGGTATTACTATAGCAATATTAGATTCAGGTTTTCCAAATGTAAATACAATAACAGCGTTTCAAAGAGCTAGAGATGAAGGTCTTATTTTAGGAACGTATGATTTTGTAAATAGAGATGATAATGTCTATACAGCAACAACAAGTAACCATGGGACCTTAGTGTTAAGTGATATAGCTGGTTACATAGAAAACCAGTTTGTAGGCACAGCTCCAGATGCTTCATACTATTTGTTTATTACTGAAGATGCTACTAGTGAAACTCCTGCAGAAGAGAGTTATTGGGTTGAAGCAGCAGAAGTAGCAGATAGTTTAGGGGTAGATATTATAAATACATCTTTAGGATATTCAGATTTTGATGGTACTAAATACGATTATGAACCATCAGATATGAATGGTAATACAGCATTTATAACCAAAGGCGCAAATATAGCGTTTGAGAAAGGGCTTTTACTAGTAACTTCAGCAGGTAATTCAGGTAATTGGGGAGTTACAGCTCCTGCAGATTCGCCTAATGTACTATCTGTTGGAGCGGTGGATGAATCTGGTAATTACGTAAGTTTTAGTTCTGTTGGAACACAATTCCAGATTACTCAAAAACCAGATGTGGTAGCTCAAGGAGGTTTAAGCTATGTGATTACAGAGAACAATACTATTGCTAGAGCTAATGGAACATCATTTAGTGCGCCAATTTTGGCTGGAGGTATAGCGTGTTTATGGCAAGCACTTCCTGATAAAACCAATGCAGAGCTCATGGAGTTGGTAAGAGCTTCAGCTTCACAATATAATACACCAGATAATTTTTTAGGATACGGCATTCCTAATCTACAGTCAGCTTTAAATGTCTCACTTTCAGATGAATCTGAAACAGAAGATGATTTAAATATTAGTTTATACCCAAATCCAGTTGAAGATGTTCTTTTTGTAAACCTTTCCTCTGAAGATGCTTCAGCTATAATTAGCATTTATAGTATATTAGGAAGAAGGGTAAACTCTTTTTTAGTCTCTGCTGAGAATAATAAAATTGATATATCTTCTATTTCCAGCGGACTATACATAGCAAAAATTGATATGAATAATGTGTCGAAAACCATAAAAATTATAAAACAATAATGCCAAATAGGATTACAGAACTCTTTAATATAAGATACCCAATTATTCAAGCAGGTATGGTTTGGAATAGTGGTTGGCGTTTGGCATCCGCAGCAAGTAATTCTGGAATTTTGGGTTTAATAGGAGCAGGCTCTATGTATCCTGAAGTACTTAAAACCCATATCCAGAAATGTAAAAAAGCAACAGGACATCCATTTGGAGTAAATGTGCCGATGTTATATCCAGATATTGAAAAAATAATGGATATTATAATTGAAGAAGGTGTGAAAATTGTCTTTACAGCAGCAGGGAGCCCTAAAACTTGGACAAAGTGGTTACAAGACAGAGGCGTTATAGTAGTACATGTTGTAAGTAGCATTAAGTTTGCATTAAAAGCACAGGAAGCCGGTGTAGATGCTATTGTAGCAGAAGGCTTTGAGGCTGGTGGACATAATGGTAGAGATGAGACAACTACACTAACGCTAATACCCATGGTAAAAGAAAAGATTGATACACCTTTGATAGCTGCAGGAGGTATAGCCACAGGAAGAGCTATGTTAGCATGTATGGTTTTAGGTGCAGATGGTGTACAAATTGGTAGTAGATTTGTAGCCAGTGAAGAGAGTTCCGCACACAGTGCGTTTAAAAATGTTGTTGTTGATGCAAAAGAAGGAAGCACTCAGTTAACCTTGAAAGAATTAACTCCCGTAAGACTTATAAAAAATAAGTTTTACAATGATGTACAAGAACTTTATAAAAAAGGGGCATCAGTAGAAGAGCTAAAAGTACTTTTAGGAAGAGCACGAGCGAAAAAAGGTATGTTTGAGGGAGATTTAGATGAGGGCGAGTTAGAAATTGGTCAGATATCTGGATTAATTCATGATATTAAACCAGTAAAAACTATAGTTTCTAATATAGTTAATGAATTTGAGCTTGCTAAAATTGAAATGTCTAAACTATAAAAGACTATAGTTTATTTTCAAAATTAACTATATACAACCTACTCAATCCATTTTCATATTTATAGAGCTCAGATAATAATTCTTTAGTAGTAAGTGCTTTATCTAGTTCAACATTTGTAGCATCTCTTTTACTAGTAAAATAAAGTGTTTTATTGTTAACATCAACAAAAGGACAATAGTCCATTTTATTAGAATTTATTTGTTTACCTAAATTTTCAGCCTTACTCCATCCGCTTTTTGTATTGTAACTAATATACAAGTCTCCACTACCAAAGCCATCTTTACGATTGTATCCTCCAAAAATAAGATAAGACTCGTCAGGAGCAACAAACGCATTGTATTCATAACTTACAGTATTAATACTATCTGATAATGCTATCGCCTCAGTATATACTCCATCAACTTTCTTACTTACATAAATATCGTCTTTTCGTTTAAGTTCTGGGTTATCTCGTGTAAAGTAAAAATTACCATTCTCTGCAATTGAAGGATAAAATTCTCCGTGTACTGTATTTATTGGATACCCTATATTTATTGGTACAGACCATGAATCGCTTAACGTATCTCTTGTTACATACCATATATCAAAATCTTTTTCTTCATTTTTAGAATTTGGTTTTGGTCTTGTTGACACAAAATAAAGTGTTAGTCCATCTTTCGAGAAAAAAGGTTCTAAATCAAAATATTGGCCAGAAAAAGAAGTGATTTTTGGTAAACTCCACTCATTGTTTTTCTTTTTTACCTCTATGATTGCAGAAAGGTTTCCCATAACACTTTGGGCGGAGAACAAAACTTCACTACCATCTGGAGAAATAGCAATGTCTCTAACATTAGGAAATTGTTTTACAATTTTTGATAGAAATGGCTGTGGTTTTTGCTGTGCCAGAAAGAAGTTTATGCTACACAGAAATATTGACAGAAACATAAAATGTGCCTTCATAAAAAATGAATTTGGTATGAAGCAATATATAAAAAGTGGAGGTCTGTTCTTCAGAAAAAAATGTTAATTAAAAAGGGGAAATTTAAATTTCCCCTTTTAGTTTTAGAAACATGTTCATTAATTCTTTAATCCCTAATCTAAAAATAAAATGTTTCTCAATAACCCATATTCCTTTACCCTAAAAAAAAGAATAGGATTATTTTGATTTCAAATGTATGAATATACTTCAATTTAAATAAGATTTTTTAAATAAATTTTATTAACATTTGTTAATAAACTATAATTGGGTATTGAAATTTGGAAATTTTACTTTTGCATAATGCAATTAAAAAACTATACTAAAGAGTTTAAGTACAATTGGAAATTGGCATCTCCCGTAATGCTAGGAATGTTAGGGCATACCTTCGTGAGTTTTATCGACAATATTATGGTTGGGCAACTAGGTACTGCAGAATTAGCAGCTGTTTCATTAGGGAATAGTTTTATGTTTATTGCCATGTCTTTAGGTATAGGCTTTTCAACAGCAATAACGCCATTGATAGCTGAAGCGGATACAGGACAAAATTTTAAAATAGGAAAATCATACGTTAAACATGGTTTGTTTTTGTGTACAGTTCTAGGTGTGGTTTTATTTGGAATGGTGCTTTTTGCCAAACCACTTATGTATTTTATGAAACAGCCAATTGAAGTTGTAGAACTAGCTATTCCATATTTAGATTTGGTTGCATTCTCATTAATCCCATTAATTATTTTTCAAGGTATTAAACAATTTAGTGATGGACTATCCATGACAAAATACCCTATGTATGCTACCCTAATAGCAAATCTTGTTAACATAGTATTAAATTATGTATTGATTTTTGGGAAATTTGGAGTACCACAATTAGGTATTGTAGGTGCAGCTTATGGCACATTGGCTTCTAGAATTATAATGGTTGGTTATTTATGGTTTTTATTAAAGAAAGATGAAAATTCTAGATATTACGTTTCTAGCATAAAGTTTTTTGTTTTAGAAAAGGTAATGCTTAAAAAAATATTCAATTTAGGTTTCCCAAGTGCAATGCAAATGTTTTTTGAAGTAGCAATATTTACTGCTGCTATTTGGTTAAGCGGTTTGTTAGGCAAGAACCCGCAAGCAGCTAATCAAATTGCTTTAAACCTAGCTTCCATGACGTTTATGGTAGCTATGGGATTAAGTGTTACAGCTATGATTCGTGTGGGTAATCAAAAAGGGTTAAAACAATATAAGGAGTTACGACGTATAGCATTTTCAATTTTTTTATTTGGATTAATTATAGCGGTTAGTTTTGCTGTTTTATTTTTAATATTTCATAATCAATTACCAAAACTATATTTAGATTATAATGATGTTGAGAATGCTTTAGATAATATAGAAGTACTAAAAATTGCAGCAAAGTTATTGCTTGTTGCAGCAGTTTTTCAAATAAGTGATAGTATTCAAGTTATGGTTTTAGGGGCATTAAGAGGATTACAAGATGTAAAAGTTCCAATGCTATTATTATTTGTAGCATATTGGGTAATTGGTTTTCCGGTTTCATGGTTTTTAGGAAAAGCTGATGTCTATGGTAGTATAGGTGTTTGGATTGGATTACTGGCAGGATTAACTGCAGCAGCAATTTTATTGTATATTCGATTTAATTTTTTGACGAAAAAGCTAATTTTGCTAGAATAAATTTAAATAAATGACACTTCCAAAATTTATATTAGGAGATAATACAGAGTATCCAAATTCTATTTTTGTAATTCACACTGAGTTTCCAAGATTTATTATTAATCTTGAAAATGATGAAGTGGAATGGTTTGAGGATTTTGATGCTGAAGACCAAAACGAATTAGCAACTGAGACAGAAAATGCTATTAAACTAGCAACTGATTTTTATGATTCAGAAATAGCAAAATATGACGAATAGCTTTAATTTATGATAGAGCAACTTTTAGAATACGACACCGAACTTTTCTTATTTTTAAATAACCTTGGATCTGAACCTTGGGATACGCTTTGGTTGATAATAACTGATAAGCTTACATTTATCCCTTTGTATGCTATACTTTTATTTTTACTTTATAAAAAGTTTGGAGCAAAATCATTATTAGTTTTTGTGGTTGTTGTAGCTTTAATGATAACGTTTACAGATCAAGTAACTAATATGTTTAAAAGAGGTTTTGAAAGACCAAGACCCTGTGGTGTTTCAGACTTGGCAGATCAATTACGATTTATTGCTGTACGGTGTGGTAAATATGGTTTTTTCTCTGGGCATTCATCAAATTCTATGGCAGCAGCAGTTTTTGCAGGTTTAGCTTTACGGTCTTATTACAAGAATTTAATTTTTGTACTATTGTTTTGGAGTGCTATTGTAGCCTACAGTCGTATTTATGTTGGAGTACACTATCCCTTAGATATTGTTTGTGGCTTAACCTTTGGAGCCATTTCAGGTTTTCTGTTTTATAAATTATCACAATACCTTTTAGAGCGATTTGTTAAGGTTTAAAATAAGTTCAGCGGCAGCAAAAGGTGTAACTTCATTATTTTCAATAAGCCTTAATTGATTTTTAAGAGCGGTTTTTACATCTTCCTTACCAAAAAAGTCTGATTTCAATCGATTTTCAATAGTTTGAATGAGCCAATACTTATTTTGTTCATTTCTTTTTTTATCAAAATAGGTATTGCTTTTGGTAAGTTCTATGTAATCTGAAACTAGTTGCCATATACTAGTAATACCTTCATTATGTAATGCACTGCATAAAGCAACTTTTGGCGTCCATCCTGAAACTTTTTGTGGATATAAATGTAATGCTTTACTAAACTCAACTTTAGCTAAATTTGCAGCTTTTTTATTGTCGCCATCGGTTTTGTTTATGGCAATAGCATCAGCCATTTCAATAATACCACGTTTAATACCTTGCAACTCATCTCCAGCACCAGCTAGCTTAAGTAATAAAAAGAAATCTACCATACTGTGTACTACAGTTTCGCTTTGCCCAACTCCAACGGTTTCAATTAAAATAATATCAAAACCAGCAGCTTCACATAAAATAATAGTTTCTCTAGTTTTTCTGGCAACACCACCTAGAGAATCTCCTGAAGCGGAAGGACGTATATAGGCATTTTTATCCTTTACTAAGGATGACATTCTTGTTTTATCACCTAAAATACTTCCTTTAGTTACAGAACTACTCGGGTCTATAGCTAAAACTGCAACATGTTTGCCTTGTTTGGTCAAATATTTTCCTAATGCCTCTATAAAAGTACTTTTGCCAACACCAGGTACTCCTGTTATACCTATTCTTATAGATTTGTTTGAATGTGGTAAACACTGCTTTAAAATCGTATTAGCTTGTTCCTGATGCTTGGGGTTTGTACTTTCTATCAAGGTAATGGCTCTACTTAAATCTGTAGTGTTACGATTTAATATACTTTTAACCAACTTATCAGAATCCAACAATTTCGTACGTTTAGATTTAAACTTAGATGTAGAAGTTGTGTTAACTGTTTCAAAGTTAGAAACACCAACGGTTTGTTTTAAAGCTGTTTTTTTTCTGTTTGCCACAAGTTAAGAGTATGTGTCTCTAAGATAGTATTTTATTTAGTTTTTTGTATTTACGAGAAGATAATTTAACAGGAAATACATTTTAATCTAGGAGTGTTTTTTATTGTCGTAATGGTACCTTGATACGTATATCGTCCCAAGCCATAGTCATGAACAGTTTATCGGTAGAATTATCAAAAGCTATAGTAAACTGTTCTACGGTTGTATCTAGATTTTCTACAGGAGCTATATAATTAATAACATCAAATTGCGCCTCTCTAAGAGGTTTGTGTGTTACATGGTCTACACCCCAAGGGTATTGTTTTGAGTTGAAAATTACCGTCCACGCAGTATCGTTTGGTATTGTCCAAAGTGTGTATTTTCCAGCTTGTATATAACCTTTACCTATTTTAAGAGGTTTGTTGGTTTCAAAAGTTGTAGCTTCATTTGCGCCTGTACGCCAAACGTCATTATAAGGTACTAAGGCTCCAAATATTTCTCTTCCCCGTTTTGATGGTCTGTTATAAAACACATTCAGCTTTAAGTCATCAACTTTAAAGGCTACATTCTTCTTTGGGCTTTTTCTTTTTTGGAGTCCGTCGTTAAAATATGAATATATGCAAATACCAGCTGCAACTACTATTAATATGAAAATGATGCGCTTTAAAAAGGTATTCATGAAATCTGAGGGTTTAATATGCGTAAAGATACTTGATGCTATAGTATTTGTGAAGTAGAACGTTGAATTATTTATGATTGTTGTGTCATTACATATATTCATTTTATGTAAATAAAAACAAACTAAAAAACAATGTCGAAAAGTAAGAAATTGATAAAATGCTTTCTGGTAACATTTTAAAAAACAAGTGCTTTTATTTTAAACTCAAATTGTTAATCCAATTAATTTCAATAATACCTATCTTTAACTTATGAAAGTATGCTACATATTATTAGTATTTGTATTGCTGAGTTGCAATACCAGAAAAAAGGAAGACAGTCCGATAGAAATACCTAGTATTAATTCTGAAATAAGTACAAAAACACCAAAGCTAGATTTGGAACAAGCCAAAAAACTAGCAGAATTACCTTTACATTGTATCAATATAGAATATCCCAATAAACTTTCGCAAACTTTGGGTAGTGACGAAGATTTAAAGTCTCCAATAATTTTACATCCAGCATTTTATGGTTGTTTTGATTGGCATTCAGCGGTACATGGGCACTGGAGTTTGGTAAGTTTGTTAAAATCTTTTCCTGATATTGAGCATGCAGAAGAGATAAAGAAACGATTACTTCATAATATTTCAAAAGAAAATATAGAAGCTGAAGTATCCTATTTTAAAGGGAAACACAATACATCTTATGAGCGTACTTATGGTTGGGCGTGGTTGCTAAAACTAGCCGAAGAATTACATACTTGGGATGATAAAACTGCAAAACAGTTAGAAGCAAATTTACAGCCACTTACAAATTTGATCGTGGAAAAATATATAGACTATTTACCTAAGTTGAATTACTCATTACGAGTGGGCACACATACTAATACAGCTTTTGGGTTATCCTTTGCCTATGATTATGCCCAAACTGTTGGACATGATGGTTTAAAAAAAGCAATAAAAGATAGAGCATTATTTTTCTTTAAGAATGATAAAAATTGTCCTATATCATGGGAACCTAGTGGGAGTGATTTTTTATCACCTTGTTTAGAAGAAGCAGCATTAATGAAGCGTTTGCTGCCCCTTGAAGATTATAAAGTTTGGTTAGATAATTTTTTACCACAATTGAAAAATAAAAATTTTAATATTGAAGTTGGATTAGTTTCTGATAGAACAGATGGGCATTTGGTGCATTTAGATGGTGTTAACTTTTCTAGAGCTTGGAATTTGTATAAAATAGCAGAAGATATACCTGAATATAGTCATTTAAAACATGTTGCAAACCAGCACATCAATTATTCGCTTCCAAGTATTTTTGGTGATGATTATATGGGCGGACATTGGTTAGGTAGTTTTGCTATTTACGCATTGAATGCTTCCAATTTGTAATTGTTTTTTGTTAAACATATTTTAATTTATACATATCTAAAGTACACAAGTTCTATTTTTACGGGAATAACTAAAATAACCCATAAAAATGAAATGTACTTCAAGGCTGTTTACACTAGTTGCTCTAGTGTTTGTAAGCTTCGGGATGGCTCAAAACCCTTTAATTAATTTCCCAGCAATAAGCCCTGATGGGCAAACGATTGCATTTAACTATCAAGGTGATATTTGGACAGCAACTGTTAATGGTCAAAATCCAAAAAGATTAACAGTACACGAAGCTTACGATACAAAACCTGTTTGGAGTGCAGATGGTAAGTCTATAGCTTTTATTAGTGAGCGATTTGGTAATAATGATGTTTATGTGATGCCAACCAATGGTGGGACTCCAAAACGAATAACATATCATTCTGCTAGAGATATTATTACCGATTACACACCTAATGGCGATATACTATTTTCTACAAGGAGAAATTTTGTGCAAGTAGAGCGTGAATATGAAACCCATATTGTAAGTGCTAGTGGAGGAACGCCAAAACGCTATCTAGATGCTACTGGTTTTGATGCAACACTCTCACCAAATGGTAAATTCGTGGTTTTTGTAAAAGGAAGTTGTAGATTAGAAAGAGAAGCGTATAGAGGGCCTGCAAATAGAGATGTGTGGTTATATAATATTAAAAATGATAGCTATTCAAAACTTACCGATTATGATGGAAACGATTTTTATCCGCAGTGGGGAGACAACAACACAATTTATTTCCAATCCTCTAGAAGTGGTAAGTACAACATTTATAAGTTAACTATAAGTGATTCAGGTGTAAAGCAGGGAGACGTATATCAAATTACAAACTTCTCAGATATGGGGATTTTTTCATTTCAAATTAGTAGAAATGGAACTGATTTAGTAACTAATAAAGGAAACAGCGTTTATGTTATTAATGCAAATACCAAATCCCAAACAGAGGTTAAAATAAATATTGCTTCAGATTATAGATTCGACCCCGTTGTACATAAGACATACAGCAGTAATATTGATGATATTGCTGTTTCTCCAAATGGAAAACATGCAGCAATTACTATACGAGGAGAGATTTTTATTAGGGAAACTTCAAAAGATAAAAAACGTACAGTAAATATAACAAAATCGTCTTTTAGGGATGGTAATGCAACATGGCTAAACGATAGTACAGTACTGTTTATTTCTGATAGAGATGGACAGAAAGATATGTATTTGGTAAAATCTGATAATGAAAACGAATCCGATTTGTTTAAAACCTTAAAACATAAGATAGAAAGATTAACTAAAACAAAAGATGATAAAAACAACTTAGTATTATCTCCAGATGGTAAATCTATTGCTTATACAGTAGGTAGAGGGCAATTGGTTGTTGCAAATATTGATAATAAGGGGAAAATGTCAAACACAAAAACGTTGCTAGATGGTTGGGCAACTGCGCGAGGTGTATCATGGTCTCCAGATTCTAAATGGTTAGCATATAGTTTAAGCGATTTAGATTTTAATTCTGAAATCTATATTCATCAAGCAGATAATAGCACTAAACCAGTAAATATTTCAATGCATCCAAAACAGGATAGAGTGCCTGTGTGGAGTCAGGATGGAAAAAAATTAATGTTTTCTTCAAACAGAAATAATAGCGATTATGATGTGTGGTTTACATGGTTAACCAAAGCAGATTGGGAAAAAACTAAAGAAGATTGGGAAGAAGATATTGATGATTCTAAAGAAAAAAATACGAAAGAAGATAAAAAAGCAGACAAGGATAAAAAAGATAAAACTCCAAAAGTAAAACCTGTTGCTATAGATTTTGATGATATTCACGAACGTCAAGTCCAAGTCACGTCTTATGTTGGAGGTGAGTTCGGACAATTATTTTCTAAAGATTCAAAAACTATATATTATACAACAGGTAATGGTAGTAGAGGTAATGCAAATACAGATTCTGATTTGTTTAAAATAAAATGGAACGGAGAAGATAGAAAAGCATTAACATCGAATAGTACACGACCATCAAATATTTCTATTAATAAAAAGCAATCAATGCTTTACTTCACTAAAAGAGGAGGAAGCCTTTCTAGTATTAATCTATCAAATGATAAAAGTGAATCATTATCATTTTCTGCAAAGATGGATATTGATTACAACAAGGAATCACAACAAATATTTAATGAAGCTTGGAAGGCAATAAACGATGGGTTTTACGACCCTAATTTTCATGGGCAAGACTGGGAGAGTTTAAGAAAAAAATACGAGCCTTTAGCGTTAAACGCATCAACAAGGGATGATTTTCAAACTGTTTTTAATTGGATGTTAGGTCAAATAAATGCAAGCCACATGGGATTGTATCGTGTAGAAACAAGAGAGGACCTTCAAAGTGAAAGAACAGGTTTGCTAGGAATAGAGTTTGAGCCAACTTCCAATGGGCATTTAAAAGTAGTATCGGTGGTATCTACAATGCCTGCAGATAGAAACGCGAGTCAAATAAATATTGGAGATATTATAACTTCGGTAAATGGAAACGATTTAGATAAATCCTCTAACGTTTACGAATTCTTGGAAGGTACAGCGAATGAAAAAATATACTTAGAAGTAGATAGAAAGGGAAATTCAAAAGAAATTATCATCAGGCCAAAGAGCAGTAATCGTGCAGAAAATTACAATGCTTGGGTTAAAGCGCGAAAGCATTTAACTGATAAATATTCAAACGGACGTTTAGGTTACATTCACATCCAAGGTATGAACTGGACAAGTTTTGAGCGTTTTGAACGTGAATTAACAGCTGCGGGATTAGGTAAAGAAGGTGTTGTAATAGATGTAAGGTTTAATGGAGGTGGTTGGACTACCGATTATTTAATGGCCGTTTTGAATGTAAAACAGCATGCATATACTGTACCAAGGGGGGCAGCTAAAAATTTAGAAACAGAACATACTAAATTTATAAAAAATTACCCCTACAGTGAACGTTTGCCTCTAGCCTCATGGACAAAGCCATCTATTGCGCTTTGTAATCAAAATAGTTATTCTAATGCTGAAATCTTTTCACATGCTTATAAAAATCTAGGAATTGGAACATTGGTAGGAATACCAACATTTGGAGCAGTAATTTCAACTGGAGGCACAGGTTTAATTGATGGATCCTATGTTAGAATGCCTTTTAGAGGTTGGTACGTAAAGGCAACTCAATCTAATATGGAGTTAGGTCCAGCAGTACCAGACATCATAGTACATAATAATCCTGATGATAAAGCTAAAAATAAAGATACGCAGCTTAAAAAGGCAGTAGATGAACTGCTAAGTCAATTAAAATAGTATCTTTAGTTTAAGAACTAACTTAATTTGAATAAGCTTTTTAAATATATTGGTCCAGGACCTTTAATTGCAGCTGCTTTTATAGGTCCTGGTACAGTTACAGTATGTACACTTGCCGGGGTGCAATTTGGTTTTAATCTGCTTTGGGCTATGGTATTGTCAGTTGGTGCCACAATTATTCTTCAAGAAATGACAGCTCGTTTAGGGTTAGTATCACAACAAGGATTAGCTGAAGTCTTAACATCCGAGATAAAAGATTCCTTTTTTAAGTATATAGTTGTTTTTTTAGTGCTTTCAGCTATTGTAGTTGGTAATGCTGCTTATGAAGGCGGTAATATAAGCGGAGGTGTGCTTGGTTTAGAAACTCTTTTAGGAGGTAATAAAATTATTTTCAGTTTGTTAATTGGAGTAATTGCATTTGTTTTACTCTTTTTAGGTAACTATAAAGTTCTAGAGCGTGTATTAGTAATTCTTGTAATTCTTATGAGTTTGGCATTTTTAATCACAGCTATACTCACTAAGCCTGATGTTTCTGAAATATTCAAAGGTGCTTTTTTACCAAATTTTCCAGAAGATAGCACACTTCTTGTATTGGGATTAATAGGAACTACGGTTGTGCCTTACAACTTATTTTTACATGCTTCATTAGTTAAAGAAAAGTGGCATACTATTGATGATTTAAAATATGCAAGAAAAGATACATTTATAGCCATTACTTTAGGTGGAGTAGTTTCCATGAGCATCATTATTTGTGGTGCTGCTATTCATAATTTAGAAGTGAAAAATGCGACTGATTTAGCGCTTGGGTTAGAACCTTTATTTGGGAGTTTTTCAAAGTATTTTTTAGCTATTGGATTATTTTCTGCAGGAATAACAAGTGCCATTACAGCACCACTAGCTGCTGCCTATGTAGCTTCAGGGTGTTTTGGGTGGGATACAAATCTAAAGTCCTTTAAGTTTAGAAGTATTTGGATGCTAATTTTAGTATTAGGTGTGGTTATAGCATCATCAGGATTTAAGCCCATACAAGTTATTAAATTTGCGCAAGTAGCCAATGGTTTGTTGCTTCCTATTATAGCTGTACTTTTATTATGGATAATGAATAGAAAGAAATTACTTGGAGTTCACAAGAATTCTGTTATGAATAATATTTTGGGTGGATGTATTGTTTTGATTAGTTTGCTTTTAGCTGTAGCTGGTTTAAGTAAAGTATTTAATTTAAATGTGTTTTAGTGAGAGAGTTTTCTATTGATATAAACGCAGATTTAGGAGAAGGTATTGGTAATGAAGAACAGTTAATGCCTTTAATATCTTCTTGTAACATTGCTTGTGGAGGGCATGCGGGAGATAAAAATACCATTAGAGAAGTTGTAAAGCTTGCTAAGGCATATAAGGTAAAAATTGGTGCTCACCCTTCATTTCCTGACCCAGAAAATTTTGGACGACTTCCAATGGAAATGCCTTACGCAGCATTATTTAAATCAATAAAAGATCAAATAAATACTTTAGTTGATATAGTAGATGAAGAAAATACAGTTTTACACCATGTTAAACCTCATGGAGCTTTATATAATAAAGCGGTAAAGGATGCAAAAATTGCAAATGTAATTATTGAGGTAATGAAGAGTATGCATTTACCTGTGTATTTATATGTCCCCTACAAGTCAGTAATCGCAAGGTTAGCAATAGAGTATAAGATTCCTATAATTTATGAAGCCTTTGCAGACAGAAGGTATAATGATGATTTAACCTTAGTTTCAAGATCAAAAAAAAATGCAGTACTTCATGATGAAGATGAGGTGTTTCAACATGTGTACACAATGATTTCTCAAAAAAAGGTAAAGTCTATTTCGGGTAAAGAATTAGAAATAAAAGCCCATACATTTTGTATTCACGGTGATAATCCAAAAGCTATTGGATTGGTAAATAGATTAAAATACAGTTTGGAATCTAAAGGTGTTAGTGTTCTTTAGTTATGAAATACAAATTGAAATACAAACGATTTAGTGAAACTTCAATTCTCATAGAATGGCCACAAAAGATTGAAAAATCTATTTTAGATGATATTCTAGTGTTTAAAGAAAAAATAGAACAATCGGACTTATTTTCAAATGGATTTATAAATCATGCGTATGCTTCATTGCTTTTGAATTTTAATGATGCCGTTTTCGATTTTGCTTTAAAAATTGAAGAACTTAATGGGTTATACAAGCAGCCAAACATAAAGAATAATCTAAATAGCAGATTATGGAGAATACCTGTGTGCTACGATAAGCGTTTTGGAATTGATTTGGATGACATATCGAAAGGAAAAAATATTGAAATAGAAGAGTTGGTTAAACGTCATACCACACCAGTTTACACTATATTTTTTATAGGCTTTCTTCCTGGTTTCCTGTATTTAGGAGGTTTAGATACATCTCTTTTTGTACCTAGGAGAGCTGTGCCTAGATTAAAAATACCAAGTGGTTCTGTTGCCATTGGAGGGCAACAAACAGGAATTTATCCATCTGAAAGCCCTGGAGGATGGCATATTATTGGTAATTCTCCAATTAATTTTTTTGATGTTTCAAAAGAAGAACCTTGCTTTTCTAGATCAGGAGATCGTCTTCAATTTTATGCCATTTCACTAAAAGAGTATAATGATATAAAAACTTTAGTTGCAGCTGGAGTATACCAATTAAAAAGCGAGATAATAAATGATTAAGGTGTTACATCCAGGGTTTTACACCACAATACAAGATTTAGGAAGGACAAACTACCAACATTTTGGGGTGCCAAAATCTGGAGTTATGGACCAAAGGGCTGCAAAAATAGCTAATGCACTTGTAGGGAATAATGAAAATGAAGCTGTTTTAGAAATTACAATGAGTGGGCCAAAGCTAGAGTTTCAAACAGAGGCTATAATAGCTATTACGGGCGCTAATTTAAATCCAAAATTGAATAGTAAGGAAATTTTAAATAATCGTTTATTAAAAGTAAGTGAGAGCGATATTTTAAGTTTTGGGAATTTGGTTTCAGGATTTCGTTGTTATTTAGCTGTTTCAGGAGGTTTGCAAACCCGAATTGTTTTAGGAAGCAAAAGTATGTATAGCGGTATAACTCAATATGATATTATTAAAAAAAATGATTTTTTTAGTACTGTTAAAAGTGATATTTCAAATGAAAAACAGTTTTCGGGATTAAAGGTTAATGATTCGTATTTAAAATCCTCAACACTAGAAGTTTTAAAAGGGTTGGAATTTGATAGTTTAACTACTATTCAAAAAGAAAAATTATTATCAAAAACATTTAAAGTATCAAAAGATAACAACAGAATGGCATATCAACTTGAAGAACATATTGAGAATAATCTAAAACCAATAATTACGTCTCCAGTTATACCAGGCACTGTGCAATTAACCCCTTCGGGAAAAATAATTATTCTAATGCGAGATTGCCAAACTACGGGAGGTTATCCAAGAATATTGCAACTAACAACATCTGCAATCAATGTATTAGCTCAAAAATTTACTGGAAACACTATTAGTTTTAAGCTTAAAGATTAACCCTTATATCTTTTAGTACATCTAGAGAAACTTCACTTTTTTGGGAAGTTTCCATGTAGCGTCTATATATTTTAGAATTTCTTTTTTGTAGTGTGTCTTTTTCTGGTTTTAAAACGGTTGATGTACCAATTCTATCTGCACCAGATTCTAGATATTTTACGGCTGTTTCAAAATCAGTAACACCGCCTGAAGCTTTTATTTTTGCACTGTCTTTTACAGTTTTTTTCATGATTTTAACTGCTGTAAATGTCGCCCCACCAGAAGCAAATCCAGTAGACGTTTTTACAAAATCAGCATTAGCATCAACTGCAATTTCACATGCTTTAACAATTTCATTCTTATTAAGCTCAGAAATTTCAATGATTACTTTTAATGTAGTATCCCCTACAGCACGTTTAACATCAGAAATATCCCTTAAAACAGAAACGTAATTTCTACTTTTTAAGTAGCCTAGATTTATTACCATATCTATTTCATCAGCTCCATCTTCAATAGCATTTTGTGCTTCAGAAATTTTACTTTGTGTGGACATTGCCCCTAACGGAAAACCAACTACAGTACATATTTTTACATCAGTATTCATAAGAAGTTCTTTTGCTAGTTTAACGTAAGAACCATTTACACATACTGAAAAATATTGATTAGCTTTTGCTATTTTGCATATATTGATGATGTCTCTTTCTGTAGCCGTTGGCTTTAAAAACGTATAGTCTATGTAGTTAGATAAATTCATAAAATAAAAGTAGGTTTCCTTTAAACATTAATATATTTTTCTGTTCTTACTAGGGACTATAAGAGCACTGTGAAAATAAAAATTTATGTTATAACGGGGAGAAACCGTTTTACATTTTTATCAACATATTAATAAACATTAAAAGTAAACAATATTATATTTTATGGATGTTTTTTAAGACAATATTCGATGAATGGAAGTACAATTAAGATTTTAAGCTTTTAAGTCTATCACAATTTAAGAATATACTCGTTTTGTTTTAAAGTGTTTAATACGCTCTTCAAAGGTAGTTTCAGGTACTGGATTGTTTACTTCCTCAAAAATTGTCATGAAACTATCTGAGTGTTGTTCTCTCTTTTGTTCTAATAAATTAAAATGCACAAAACTACACCATATCATTGATTTTAGATAGGATTTATGTTCATCATACATTCGCATTTCCACACATAGTTCACTATCGTTATATCCAATAAGTTGCGACTCAACAGTTACAGTTTCCATTAGTAAAGCAGGTTTTAAGTATACAATTTGGTTACTTCCAGATACCCAGCTTTTGCCAGTTTGTTTTGCTATTTTATAAATATCTAAATCGTAATGCTCTATAAGCATGTCTTCTCTATGATTCATAAAATAATCTATATAGTTGCCATTGTTTAAATGATTGAAAGGATCGCAATGTTGAAATCTGATTTTAGCTTTACTTTGAAGTACTTTCGGTAATGCATTCATTTTTTTGATTGTTTTAATATACCAATTGGTATAATTTATAATAAAATTTTTTAAATTTTCAGTTGATTATGGATGATTCTATCTAGATAATTCATAGTGTCTTTCATATATAATTCATCATTCATAGTATAGGTCATAAATATAGCACCTTGAATAATTGTATCTATACGTTTTGCATAAACCATAGCGTTTATATCAGGAGATATTTCATTAGCTTCAATACCATTTTCAATAATAGTACATAAATTGTCCTGAATACGTTGAATAAGATCTCTTACTTTTTTTAGTAATTCTGAATTACTATTATTGGCATCTACTCCAATATTTATAACAGGACAGCCTCCTAATTTTTTACTAAAAGTATAGTAATTACGGTAAAAATCAGTGATGAGAAATAATTTTTGAATTGGAGAATCACTTAATTTTAAATGGTTAGATAAAGGCTGCATTAAATATTTTACCATATACTTAAAACAAGAGAAAGATAAATCTTCCTTGTTTTTAAAATTACCATAAATAGCACCCTTAGTTAATCCGGTAGCATTAGTTATATCTGATAGCGATGTAGCTGCATAGCCATTTTTATTAAAAATAGGTGCAGAAACTTCAATAATATGTTGTTTTGTGAGCTCTGATTTAGTTATCATCATTACAAATATAATAAAATATACCAAACGGTATATTTTATTATAAAGAAAAAGCAACGTTTGTCAAAAATTAACATCCGTTGCTTTTCAAACTAACCAACCAAACTAAACATTATATTTCTTCTACTAAGTCGCTTTGATTTCTAAAAACTAACATATTATCAAAAGCATCTAGTAAAATAATACTATCCGTAGTAACTTTTCCTGCTAAAATCTCTTTACTCAGAGCGTTTAACACTTCTTTTTGTATTACACGCTTTACTGGACGTGCTCCATATTCAGGGTTATAACCCTTATCAGCTAAATAACTTATGGCTTCTTTAGTGGCATCAAATGTAATATTTTGTTGTCCTAACATTTTAGTTACGCTTTTCAGCTGTAGTCCAACAATGTCTACTATGTTTTTCTTTGTTAAAGGTGTAAACATTACAGTATCATCTATTCTATTTAAAAACTCAGGACGTACACTTTGTTTTAACAAACCTAAAACATCCACTTTTGCTGCTTCAATTGCAGATTCAATATCTTTTGTAGCTTCAAAACGTTCTTGTATAATTTGACTACCCATGTTTGATGTCATAATTATAATAGTGTTTTTAAAATCAGCAACACGTCCTTTATTATCAGTTAAATGACCTTCATCTAGCACTTGTAACAAAATGTTAAAGGTGTCTGGATGCGCTTTTTCAATTTCATCTAACAACACTACAGAATATGGCTTTCTTCTAACAGCTTCAGTAAGTTGCCCGCCTTCATCATAACCTACATATCCAGGAGGTGCACCAACTAATCTGCTTACTGCATGACGTTCTTGATATTCACTCATATCAATTCTAGTCATGGCATTTTCATCATCAAATAAATATTCTGCTAGGGCCTTTGCTAACTCAGTTTTACCAACTCCAGTTGTACCTAGAAATAAGAATGTGCCAATTGGTTTTTGCGGGTTTTGTAAACCAGCTCTACTGCGTCTTACAGCATCACTTACTGCTTCAATAGCCTCTTCTTGACCTACCACACGTTTGTGTAGTTCATCTTCTAGTTTTAGCAGTTTTTCACGCTCACTTTGTAGCATTTTAGTAACTGGAATACCTGTCCATTTTGCTACAACTTCAGCAATGTCGTCATGTGTTACTTCTTCTTTTATTAAAGAGTTTTCAGATTGTTCTTGTAATTGCTTTTGGAAAATTTCCAATTGTTCTTGGGCTTCTTTAATTTTTCCGTAACGCAATTCTGCTACCTTTCCATAATCGCCTTCGCGTTCAGCTTTTTCAGCTTCTAACTTGTAGTTTTCAATATCTTGTTTTGTGTTTTGTATATGGTCTACTACTTCTTTTTCGCTTTTCCATTTCGCATTAATGTCATTGCGTTGCTCCTTTAAATTTGCTAAATCAGAACGTAAAGATTTTAATTTAGTTTCGTCTTTTTCGCGTTTAATTGCTTCAATTTCAATTTCCAATTGCATGATTTTTCTATCCAAAACGTCCAATTCTTCAGGTTTTGAATTGATTTCCATGCGTAATTTAGAAGCAGCCTCATCCATAAGGTCTATAGCTTTATCAGGTAAAAACCTGTTGGTAATGTAGCGCTGCGATAATTCTACAGCCCCAATAATAGCTTCATCCTTGATTCTTACCTTGTGGTGAGTTTCATACTTTTCTTTAATACCTCTTAATATAGAAATAGCACTTTCAGTATCAGGTTCATCCACCAATACCTTTTGGAATCTCCGCTCTAAGGCTTTGTCCTTTTCAAAGTATTTTTGGTATTCATCTAAAGTTGTAGCACCTATGGCTCTTAGTTCGCCTCTGGCTAAGGCTGGCTTTAAAATATTAGCTGCATCCATAGCGCCTTGCCCGCCTCCTGCACCAACGAGAGTATGTATTTCGTCAATAAACAGTACAATGTCGCCATCACTAGTAGTAACTTCTTTAACCACAGCTTTTAGGCGTTCTTCAAACTCACCTTTATATTTTGCACCTGCAATAAGTGCACCCATATCTAATGCAAAAATCTGCTTATCTTTTAGGTTTTCTGGAATGTCACCATCTATAATTCTGTGTGCTAAACCTTCTGCTATAGCTGTTTTACCAGTTCCAGGTTCTCCAACCAAAATAGGGTTGTTTTTAGTACGACGTGATAAAATTTGAAGAATTCTTCGTATTTCCTCATCCCTACCAATTACAGGGTCTAACTTTCCGTCTTTTGCTAATTGATTTAAGTTTTTAGCATATTTTGCTAAGGCGTTATATGTCTCTTCTTGACTTTGTGAAGTTACATTTTCTCCTTTACGTAGTTCATCAATAGCTGCTTTTAAGCTTTTTTCTGTTACCCCTTGATCTTTCAGCATCTGAGCAATTTTACTATTAGATTTAAATACAGCTAAAAGTAAATGCTCTACAGATACAAATTCGTCTTTCATTTTTTTAGCAATAACGGCAGCTTCGTTTAAACTTTTACCAGCTTCACGAGATAGCATTAAATCTGTTCCTGAAACTTTTGCAAAACTTTCCAATTGTTTGTCTAAAGCTTGTTTAAGTATAGAAAGGTTTACATTAAGTTTCTTTAATATGTAGGGTAATACATTTTCGTCAACTTCAAAAATTCCCTTAATTATGTGTTCATTTTCAATTTGTTGGTGTCCATAACCTTGCGCAATTTGTTGCGCTTGTTGTATGGCTTCTTGAGATTTTATGGTATAATTATTAAAATTCATAGTTATATTATAATGTTTTCTTTTTCGTTAACTTTACGCTTTCATTAGGTCAATTATCTTACCAATTATAATAGCACTAAAATTTAAGACAAAATGTCTGTAATATCCCGAAAATGAATGACTTTTAGTCAGGTGTAAGATGTATAAGGTAACATCGACTTATAAAGCAATGAAAATCAAAGATTAACGTTTCAATTAAAAAGAATTAATAGCATAGCATGGGATTACTAAATAAATTATTTGGAGGAGGAGAAAAAGTAGAACGAGAGGAAAAAGTCTTACCATGGATTCCTTTAAGCGATGTAAAACAGTTAGATTATATTGAGAAAAAATCTAGTATAAAAGCACAAGTTATTTTTAAGCATTCCACACGTTGTGGTATTAGTAACATGGTGCAACGCCAGTTTATTAGTGAGTATAATTTTAGCGAAAAAGACTTAGATTTATATTACTTAGATATTTTAAGTTATAGACAAGTTTCTGATGAAGTTGGATATAAATTCCAATTAATACATGAGTCTCCACAGCTTCTTGTTATTAAGAATGGTACTTTAGTAGCAAATGCTTCTCATGGGCAAATTAATCAAGTAGATTTAAGTAGATTCGTTTAGTATTATACCTTGAAGTCTGATTACTTATTTGTTTATGGTACATTACAAGCAAAGGCAGATAATGAAATGTCTAGGTTTCTTTTATCTAACGCTAAAGTAGTCGACAAGGGGTATTTTAATGGTAAATTGTACAAGGTATCTTGGTTTCCTGGAGCTATTTTGAGTGCGGCTATTACAGATAAAGTTTATGGAACTGTTTTTAAATTGAGATCTATTCCTGATGCTTTTAAAATTCTAGATCAATACGAGGGATTTTATGAAAACGATACAGTGTCTAGTTTATTTGTAAGACAACAAATTGAAGTTTTTTTAGAAAATGGTAGTAGAATAAATGCTTGGGTGTATCTTTACAACCAGAAGATTACTAATGAACCGCAAATTATCTCAGGGGATTTTTTGAAAGATGCCAACACCTAAATTTACTGATACTTTTTTTCATCCATTGAAGGGTAACGAGGCTATCACTTTGCCTGAAAAATTTACATTTCCTTTTTATTACGAGCCACATAAACTGAGTATTCTGGCAGCTAATGATTTACAAAACTATTTAGAATGCCAAACGGATTTTAAACATAATTTTGGATTGCAACTTTATGCAGAAGGGCTTATTATAGGTAAGATGTTTGGGGTTATGGTTGTAGAGAATACTAACGGAAAATTGGGTTATTTAGCAGCATTTTCAGGAAAACTTGCCGAAAGTAATTACCATAAAGGTTTTGTGCCCACAGTATACAATACCCTTGATGAACACGGGTTTTATAAAAAAGGTGAAGCAGAATTAAATAGTTTAAATGCTGAAATTAAAGCATTGGAACAAGCAACGGGGTTTTTAAAAGCAGAAGCAAGTTTAAAGCAATGCGAACAAAGCTATAAAACAGAACTAGAAGCGTATAAACAAAAAATAAAAACCCAAAAAAAAGAACGTAAACAACAGCGAGAATCAGCCTTACATAAGTTGTCTTCAAAAGACTATGAGCTGTTATTGGAAGATTTAAAAAGTCAAAGCATTTACTATCATTATAGGTTAAAAGATTTAAAACAAGAATGGGAAGCTAAAATTGATAATGCAAAAATAGCCCTTAGTAATTTTCAAGTACCTATAACAAACCTTAAAGAAAAGCGAGCAAAACTTTCAGCATCACTACAGAAGCGTTTGCATGAGCAATATCGTTTTTTAAATGCTAAAGGTAGTACCAAAGATTTGTTAGATATTTTTGATGATGCGCAAGTGCCACCACCTGCAGGGTCTGGTGAGTGTGCCGCTCCAAAACTATTTCAATATGCTTATGAAAACGAGCTAAAACCTATAGCTATGGCAGAGTTTTGGTGGGGCACATCGCCAAAGTCTATGGTACGAAAACACAAACAGTTTTATCCGTCTTGTAGAAGCAAGTGTGAACCCATTTTAGGACATATGATGCAGGGTTTAGATGTTGAAGAAAGTCCAATAGCTCAAATACCTATACATAACAAACCTTTAGATATTGTATACGAAGACGAGTATGTATTGCTTGTAAATAAACCTCATGAATTTCTATCGGTGCCAGGAAAACACATTCAGGAATCAGTATTAACAAGAATGAAGCGTTACTTGCCAAAAGCCAAAGGACCATTGTTAGTGCATCGATTAGATATGTCTACATCTGGACTTATTTTAGTAGCTAAAAATGAAAAAACACACAAAAACCTTCAAAAGCAATTTATAGATCGTACCGTTAAAAAACGATATGTAGCAATTTTAGATGGAGAAATACCCACCAAATCAGGGACTGTAGATTTGCCATTGCGTGTAGATTTAGATAATCGTCCGCAACAATTGGTATGTTACGAATATGGTAAGCCAGCTAAAACAAAATACGAAGTTGTTGGTGCTAAAAATGGTAAAACCCGCATACATTTTTATCCTATTTCTGGTCGTACACATCAACTGCGTGTGCATGCAGCACATTCCAATGGTTTAAATATACCCATTGTTGGCGATGATTTATACGGCACAAAAGCAGACCGTTTATATTTACATGCAGAATCGCTTAAGTTTAATCATCCCGTAACACAAGAAGTTTTAGAGGTGGTTTGTAAGACCCCATTTTAACTTTTTAGTATTCTGAATTTGATTTAAGATGTTTTCATAACTACTTTTTAAAACAAATAAGGATAATTTGTAAAATTACGTACATATACGTATTTATTTTTTTACAATAAAACCCGAACTTGCTTATCATTAGAAAAAAATAAATATAAAAACCATGTGTACCTCATTTTTAGCATTCAAAAGCAATCAATTTGCAATTACAGGACGATCTCTTGACTATGATCAAGATAATAGCTATAAAACTGTATCAACTCCAAAAGGCACTGTGTTTCATTCGGTACTTAATAATGGGGTTTCATGGACTTCGTCTTACGATATGGTAACTGTTGATTCAGTAGTAAGTGGTTCGTCGTACCCCATACCATTTGAAGGAATGAACTCAGTTGGAATTTCTATAAGTGGTAATTTGGCAAATGCACAATATCCTAGTGGTAAAAGTGGCTCAACAATTTCATCAGACGATTTTGTTAATTATATGTTGGCTCAGGTTTCTAGTTTACAACTTGTACCGTCGTTACTCCAAAATTTAAACATAAAAAGTAATTGGCAATACCATTACATATTATTTGATAGTAGTGGCAATAGTATGGTTGTGGAGTTTGCAAACGGAGACGTTATTTGTACTGCAAACAAGACTTTTGTTTTAACCAATAATCCCAATTTAAATTTTCAATTAGAAAATCAAAACAACTACGCTAATTGTAAAAATTGGTTTCCAGGTGCAACACTTCCAGATACTGGGGATCAATTTCATGGGCAAGGTATGTATGGTATACCTGGAGATTGGATGTCTACTTCCAGATTTACTAGAGTAACTACGATGTTAAAATATTCAGCAAATCTACCCACTTCAGTTTCTGAGGCTGTTTATTTAAGTAAACGAATAATCGATTCAGCAAGCTTAATAAAAGGCATTGATTGTGGCTCTAGTGCCACAGGTAAGCCTATTTATACCCAAATACAAATAGTTAAGGATTTAGTTAATGGTGTGGTTTACACAAGAGAGTATGGACAAGATACTTGGACGGTAACTCAAGTATAGGAATGCTTTTCTAGCACTATAAAAGGTTTAGAGTTGAGTTAGGATAGGAGTGTTTACGAGTATAAATTGTTTTTTAAATTGTGAAATTATACCTTAGTTTATCCAACAATATTATTTGCTAGATAAGTAAATACGTCAAATTATTAATGTCGTTTTTTTACAATACTATAATATTCTTCTTTTTCATATTTGCCAAATAAAATATATGAATATGAAAAAAGTAATAGTAGTACAAGTACGTGTAAAAGAAAAAAAAGTAAAAAGTTTTTTAAAACTAGCTAAAAATATGGTTGACGAAAGTCTATCTGAAAATGGTTGTTTAATTTACAAGCTGTCTAGAGATTTAAAAAAGGACAATGAATTTGTTTTTTACGAGAAATATGAAAATGAAAAAGCTGTTGAAAACCACTATTTATCTGAGCATTTTAAAAATTTTATAGATTCTGCAATGCCATTATTGATAAATGAACCATTAATAGAAAATTTTGAGGTGTAAGAATACGTCATATAAACCAATTTCTTTTCTATCAAAATACATAGACAGGCTTTATGTTTTTGAAAAATCCAGTTTTGATTATTTTGAACTTCCAGCAGTTCTTCCAGGAACAGGGCTAGAACTTGTGTTTTATCTGGGTAAGCCTTTGTCTGTTAATAATAAAGAGTTGCCAATAGCTCATACTGTTTGTCCGCGAAACATGTTTAGTTTTGATAAAGAGAAAACGGTTTCATTTATATCAGTGCGTTTCAAAAGTGGGGCATTTAGGCATTTTACATCAATTCCGTTTTCAGAACTTAATGATAATTATTATTCGGTTACCTCTTTATGGAAAACAAAAGGAGAGCAATTACTAAGTAAATTAAAAGACCTTACCAATATTGATGATAAAATAAAACACATAGAATTGTTCTTAGAGCATGTATTTCATGACTATCATAATATAAAAAATGATAAGTGGGATTTCATTATTGACGATTTGTATTATAATTTTAGTGATAATACAATCGAAAAAATTTCTCAAAAAGCTAATTTAAGTCTGCGTCAGTTTGAAAGAGCGTTTAAAAAACAATTTGGAATAACAGCTAAAGAGTTTCAGAAAATCACAAGATTTCAAGAAGTCACAAAGCGTTTACTTCTCAATAAAAGTTCTGATTATTTGGATCTTATTTTAAAGTATGGGTATTTTGACCAAAGTCATTTTATTAAAGAGTTTAAATCCTTGACTAGTAAGACACCCTTAGAATATTTTACTGATGATAGCTTTAATAGTCATTTTTACCATAAGTCTATTAATACATAAATCATTGTTTGTTATTTATTACTGTAGTTGGTGGCTAAACGAACTAAAGTTTCAACAAAAACTCCCAATACCATATGGGAGTTTTTATATTTTTCCTGAACTTGAATTTGTAAAAGTTTTCATCTACCTTCGTTTACCAATCGCTGTAGTTATTTATGAACGGAACCATATCTAACCGTTGTGTGGCATTAGCGAAGTGAATAACTAATAAATAAAATATATGAATATTAGAGTTGGAAAAACAATACCTTCTTTTTTTACGGTGTTATCTTTTTTTATCATCATGAGTTGTAAAAATGCACAAGAATCTGAAAGACTTAATGTTCTACTAATTTGTATAGACGACCTTCGTCCAGAATTGAAAAGCTTTGGAACAAATTATATTAGCTCACCAAACATTGACTCATTAGCCACAAAGGGAATGACATTTCAGAAACATTTCGTCAATGCTCCTAGCTGTGGACCGTCTAGATATACCTTGTTAACAGGTAAGTTTGGTCCAGCAACAAACGACGCCCTTTTTCGTAGAGCAAGGAAAATAAACAAAGACACTCAAGAAATAGATAAAAGTATGCCTGAGTGGTTTAAAAAAAATGGTTATACAACAGTTTCAGTTGGTAAAGTTTCTCATCACCCAGGGGGGAGAGGTGGCAAAAATTGGAATGATAGTACTAAAATCGAAATGCCAAATGCTTGGGATAAACATCTTATGCCAGTAGGGGAATGGGAACATCCGCGGGGAATGATGCACGGACTAGCGAATGGAGAGATTCGAATAAAATCAAGTGATATGGATGTTTTTCAGTCTGCAGAAGGAGACGATAATATCTATCCCGACGGTGCTATTACAGATGAAGCCGTGAAACAACTAAGAAAACTTGCTACCAAAAACGAAAAACCTTTTTTTCTTGCCTTCGGAATTATAAAACCACACCTACCTTTTGGTGCACCAAAATCTTACTATGATAAATACGATAGAATTGAGCTTCCAGAAATAAAACATCCTCAAAAACCAACAGGAAAAACCACATGGCACGGGTCTAATGAGTTTATGAAATATAATCGTTGGGGTAAAAATCCTAACAAAGATATTGATTTTGCTAATGAAGTACGTCGTCATTATGCTGCAAGTGTTAGTTATGCAGATGCTCAAGTAGGTAAAATCCTTGCAGAGTTGAAAAGAACAGGTGCAGATAAAAACACCATTGTTGTACTTTGGGGCGACCATGGTTGGCACTTGGGAGAACACGCAATCTGGGGAAAGCATAGTTTGTTCGAAGAATCCTTACATGCACCTTTAATAATTCACTTTCCTAAAATGAAGCATCAAGGATTTAACACAAATGCCATAGTGGAAACACTAGATATCTTTCCTACCTTGTGCGATTTAACAGGCATTGAAATTCCTCAATATACCCATGGTGAATCGCTAAAAAAAATATTGGAAAATCCTAGTACCTCTGGTCATACTGCCATAGCATACACAAATAAAGCTACAACCATTAGAACATCAACACATCGAATGACACTTCATCAGGATGGGTTTGTAGAGTTATATGACCATACAACTGTTGATAAGGAAACCAAAAACATAGCGGATAGCCATCCTAATTTAGTCAAAGAGTTAAAGTATGCGTTAAAAGCTAAACTAAAGTAATATATAACAACGCCACACAACAACGTATAAATTTTATTGCTAGCTTTTTGATTACTTGCGAAAGTCTTCGCAGACTTTCTAATCAGTAATATTTTACTTACTTTTAGCTTGTAAACAACGCAACAAACTTTATACAGAGCCGATAAACGAACCTTCCTATAAACTTAATATTTTAAAGTTAAAAAAATTAACCATATTTGACATTAGAGTTCTTTAATCAAGGAAGAGCAATGTTAGAATATAAGAAAGATTAAATCGACCATAAAATTAATAATGAACTACGAATTAATATTAAAAAACATTAGTCGGTTTATAGATTTAAATCAAGAAGAAGAGGAATTATATATTTCTCTATTAACAGAAAGAAAGCTTAAAAAAAAGGAATTTTTACTTAGACAAGGAGAAATAGCGCGATACGATTATTTTACTACCAAAGGGTGCTTAAAAATCTATAAAATAGACGATAGTGGCTCAGAACATATTTCTATGTTTGCCATTAAGGACTGGTGGTCTGGAGATATGGCAAGCTTCTTAACCCAAAAACCAGGGAATTATTTTATACAAGCACTTGAAGATTCTGAAGTACTATTAATGTCAAAAGAAAATTTTGATTTACTATTTGAAAAAATACCAAAGTTTGAGCGTTTTTATAGAATCTTATACCAAAGGTCATTGGTTTCATACATCCAACAATCAGATCAAAATATTTCATTAAACGCCGAAGAGCGTTATCGTAATTTTATCAAAAAATATCCAACCTTAATTAATCGAATTTCTCAAAAAAACATTGCTGCATACTTAGGGGTTACTCCAGAATTTTTGAGTGTATTGCGAAAAAAAATGGCCTCAATGTAATTTTCTTAATGTACATTATTTTTATCTACTACAAGTAGCATGTTCTTTGTAGTATGAAAAAAACGAATGCTATTTTAATGCTCTTTCTTTTGATTTTTAGTCAAAAGATATGCGCCCAAATCACACAATTAGAATTTGCTTCTGGTATCTCGAAAACTGATTTTACTTCTTTTTCAATTCGACCAATAGACGATAAGAAAACATTTTCTATTGCAACTTTAGCTTTTTTTCAAAAATATCATGAAAAAGAACATGAAGTTTTTGATGAGTTGGGTGTGCAAACAACTGCACTATGGAATTTTAGTAAATTCATAGCAGTAGGTCCTTCTCTATATTATAATAGTGTTGCAGGTTTTTCTGAAAGAATCTCTGTATTCTTTTCTACAAAAACAAAACGATTTTCCATAGCTGCTATTCCTTCTATTGCTCATATGGAGTTAACTAATTTTATTAACGGAGAGCTATTTCTCCAAATGCAATTTCTTCAACCTTTAAAAAACGATTGGAACGCATTATTGAGCGCTCTAATGCTTACCCATTGGGATAAATTTTCGATACACGCTAGAAGTTTTCAGCAAGTAAGAACAGGAATTTCCTATAAGTCAACACAATTCGGTTTAGCTGTCGATTTTGATCAATATGGCAAAACACCAATTACAAAAACCTCAGTAGGGCTTTTTGTTAGAAAAATATTCATTAACAAATAAACATAAAAATGATACGTAAAATTTTAAAAACAAATGAAAATTGGGGGCAATTAATTGCTCGTTTAACACTAGGCTTAGTCTTATTTCCTCATGGCGCACAAAAAATGCTGGGTCTATTTGGCGGGTATGGATATACCGCAACTATGGATGCTTTAACCAATCAAATGCAACTCCCTTCAATCATAGCATTTTTGGTTATCATAATAGAGTTTTTTGGAGCAATTTTCTTAATCCTAGGTTTTGCTACTAGAGTTTGGTCATTAGCGATACTATTTCTATTCATGGGCATCATTTTTACAGCACAATTTGAGCATGGATTTTTTATGAATTGGTTTGGTGCCCAAAAAGGAGAAGGTTATGAATACTCGCTACTAATTATTGGATTAGCAATTACTGGGGTAATAAATGGTGCAGGTAAACTTTCAGTAGATAATCAAATTTTAAAAATCCTTAAACAACAAATAAGATGAAAAAAATAATAGCTTTAGGAGGAAGTAATAGTAAAAACTCCATAAATAAGACACTGGCCATTTATGCAGCTAACAAAATTGAAAATACAGAAGTAAGCATTATAGATTTAAATAATTTTGAATTACCTCTTTATGGAATTGATTATGAAACGGCACATGGAATTCCTGAAAATGCAGTAAAACTAAGTCATCAAATAGAAGATGCGGATGGGTTAGTTATAGCATTAGCAGAACATAATGGCTCATACACGGTCGCTTTTAAAAACGCCCTAGACTGGATGTCTAGAATTGATATTAAAGTATGGAAAGATAAACCCATATTGCTTTTAGCAACTTCTCCAGGTGCTAGGGGTGGAACTATTGTTTTAGAATCTGCCAAAACTTATTTTCCTTTTTTAGGTGGTAATGTAATTGCAGGCTTTTCTTTACCTAACTTTTATGATACTTTTTTAGAAAATCAAATTACTAATGTAGAATTAAAACTAGAATTAATTGATAAAATCCATCTATTTGAACAAGTTTTGAATGATAAATAGGATAGCGATAATCAAAAACTATATTTTATGAATTTAAGAACTTTTTTTCATTTCCTATTCGTCCTATTAGTTACAAGTACTATGATAATGTCAGCTTCTTGCACCTCAAATACATCTACATCAAAACCTGTGTATTGTTTATTCGAAAATGTAAAAATTACAGATTCTGTAAAATTTGATACGTACAAGAAAAGCGTATCCTCTATTGTAGAGAAATTTGGTGGAAAATACATTGTTGCAGGAAAGCCAAGAACTCTTGAAGGGCAATGGAATCCTCAATCTTTGGTAATAATTAAATTCTCTAGTTTAGAACAGGCTAATAGGTGGTACGATTGTGAAGATTATAAAACATTGAAGGCATTAAGGCATACATCAGGAGAGTTTAATGCCGTTATAATGGAAGGTTTAGGGAAATAATAGATATCGATATTTGAAAACAGGAATACAGAACGCAACAATTAGTATCTTGCGTAGTACCCTTTCGGGATTCTAGCTAACCATAGAAGCCCCTGTTAAATGTAATTTTAAAAAAACTTAAAATAGGAGAATAATGACTAAACACATCGATGCAACTTTTGAAGCAGGAAAAGAATTTTATCAAAAGTTCAACGACAAAGGAAAGATTGTGATGTTGAACTTATTGAAATTTAAAGCAACCGCTGACTATACTAATTTGGAAGAAATAAAACCTTCTAACGAAATCAGTGGAGAAAAAGCTTATCAATTGTATATGGACAGTACGTTACCAGAATTAGAGAAAGCAGGGTCTAGGATTATCTATTTTGGAATGAGCCAAAATTTTCTAATTGGACCTGACAATGAAAAATGGGATGCTGTTGTATTGGTTGAACACGAATCGGTTTTGAAATTTATAGAATTTGCACAAAACCCAGATTATCTAAAAAATGCAGGACACCGAACTGCTGCATTAGAAGATTGCAGATTATTACCGTCAAATGAAAAAAATTGAAATAAAATCTAATTCTGAAATTCTATCAGCAACTTTTTTTGAAGGCGTTCATAATGATACAATCCTGATTATTGCTTCGGCTACAGGTGTTAAGCAAGAATATTATCAAAAGTTTGCTCAATTTATAGCGAACAACGGGGTTTCGGTTCTCACATTTGATTATACTGGGATTGGTAGATCTTTAAAAAAACCAATAAAAAAATACATTAATAATGCAGCAGATTGGGGTAAAAATGATTTGGAAAGTATCATACAATATACAATTACGAAATACCCAAAATTAAAGAAAATAGTTCTAGGGCACAGTATAGGTGGTCAACTGATTGGGCTTTCTAAGGCCTCAATGCAACTTGATAAAATAGTATTAGTTGCATCACAATCTGGCTATTGGAAATATTGGAATGGCATTGGGAGAATAAAAATGTGGTGTAGTTGGCATCTACTTTTTCCTATTCTTCTAAACATATTTGGATATTTAAAGTCCAAAAAAATCAGCGGGATGGAAAACCTTCCAAGACATGTTGCCAAACAATGGAGTACTTGGGGTAAAAACAAAGATTATATTTTAAGTGACACGTCAATACATCAAAAGTATTATGATAGCATAAGTGCAGATGTAACAGCATTTAGTATTGAAGATGATAAGTTTGCCCCGGTAAGTGCGGTTAAGTGGATGACGAGTCAATATAAAAGTGCAAAAAAGAGATCAATACACCTAAAACCAATAGATTTTAAAGTTAATACAATTGGTCACTTCGGCATTTTTAAAGAAAAATTTAAAGACACTATATGGGTTCAAATATTGGATGAGATAAAGCCATCAAGTATTAAACCTTAATCTTCACTCTTAAAAACTTCATCTACAAAGTAAACTCTGATATATGTAATTTTCTGTGTAAAAGAACTTTATGACTACTTATAAGTATATATTGTTTTATGATAGGAAAATACGAACTTCGCTTATCGAACGGTATAGTTTATTAAATATTAAAGCGTAACCTTATCTAACGGTTGGCAATAATTAGGACTCACGAAACTCTGGAAACTTTAACGAATTATTACTTATAACATCTGATAATACAACTGATGTGGATGGGCTTCCATAAATAGCTAAACGATTTACTAAATTTTCTAAATGAGAATTATCCACTAGAACAACTTTCATAATTAAACAATCATTACCTGTTATTCTAGAACAATCAATTATTTCCGGAAAATTATCAATAAATTTTAAAAATCGTTGATAGTATTGAAATTCTTTAAAAGCCAAAGTAATATATGCTTGTAATGAATAACCCGCCTTTTTGTAGTTTATTATACTAATGTATTTTGTAATTACATTTTCATCTTCAAGACGCTGAACTCGTTCTCCTACTGCAGATGGAGATAGCCCGATTTCACGACTAATTTGAGCAAAAGAGAATCGTGAATTTTTCTGAAGTAAGTTTATTATTTTCCAATCAAAATCATCTTTAACCATAACCAGTTGTTTTAATTGTTATATACCATTGTTTTCGCTAAAATATAATACTTAGCCAACTGAATCCATTGCAGTATTAATATTTTTCAACATAATTTCACAATATAAATTAAAATTAAAAAACTATGTTTGGAATAACCAATTTTGAAGCATTTATTTTAGCTGGAATTATTTTAAATCTGACACCTGGAGCAGATACAATGTATATTCTCGGAAGAAGTATTTCCCAAGGAAAAAAAGCAGGGGTTTTATCTGCGTTAGGGATTGCAACAGGAGCACTTATTCATTGCATTTTTGCTTCATTAGGACTTTCTGTAATTCTAGCTAAATCTGCATTAGCTTTTGAAATTTTAAAATATGCGGGAGCTGTTTACTTAATTTATCTAGGAATAAAAATGTTAATTTCAAAAACGGACGAAAATTTTAAACTTAAAAGTAATGATGAAAAAATTAACTATAGAAAAATATATCTTTCTGGAATTCTTACGAATGTTTTAAATCCTAAAGTAGCTCTATTTTTTCTTGCTTTTTTACCTCAATTTATCAACCCCGATTATTCGCAAAGTTTTCTTCCTTTTTTATTTTTAGGGCTTACTTTTGTAACAACTGGAACAATTTGGTGTTTGACTTTAGCAGTATTCTCATCTAAATTATCTAATACAATAAGAAAAAACTATATGATAAAAAAATGGTTAGATAAAACAACAGGAGGAATATTTATTGCACTAGGAATTAAATTGGCATTGACAAAAAAATAACTATTGCCAATGAAAGTATAAACCTTATTATTAACTTTAAGCTAAACCAAATGCAACAAGCCTCATACAAAACCAATAAGCATATCCCAAAAAAATAAAAAAACTCCCAATATTATTTGGGAGTTTTTTGTTTTTCTAAATACCAGCAATATCAGAGGAATAAGAATTAATAATCTGTTTCAATTGCATTTTTAAATCCTCGCCTGTATCAAAAATCATCTGTTCTTCGGTAGGGAATGGTACTGCGCGAAGCTCTAAAAATGGAATTAGGCTCGTATCTAAAGCTCTTCTGTCTCCTCTGGAAGTAGCGTATATATGTTCGAAAATAAATTCACTGCTTATCGGGAAAGCATCTACCAACTGGTTGTTGCTTAAGTTATAATACTCCACATTTCCTGTAATTTGAGAAGCTTTGAACTGTGTGAATTCGTAATATTCGCAACGTACAGTTTTTAAACGGTCTACTTTAATAGCATTACCTAAACTATCTTTTACCACTTTTCCGTTTTCAATTAAATCTTCTTTACCATCAGCAATTTGTTTTTCCTTAATAATTTGGCGTTCTCTAATTTGCTCTGGAGAAATGTTAATGTCTCTTAGGTTAACTTTCATGTTAAAATCATAATTTACCTTTTCCTCTGGCGTGCTATGAAATTGTAGCCAAAAGTTGTTTAAACCATAGCTGCTAAAGTTTAATAAATCGTTTTCTAAACGTGCTGGAATAATTTTTCCAGAATCGTTAATCATATCCACAAGTACAAAATCGGTACCTCTTTGGTGAGCTATGTTCATCAACTCACGTGTATCTTTGTAATTTGGGTTAATGTCTTCTATTTCCCTAAGTTGATTGTAAGCAGCTCTAATATCAAACTTATTATTAGAATTTAATAACCCTTGCGCGTTATTGTATAATTGCAACGATGCACTGTTTCTGTAGGTAATAATCTCATTACTGTAATCGTTAAAATCAAATCGTACTTCGTTACCTTTAATGTATAAAGGCAATAAAGGTTTAATGGCTTCTTGTCTATTATCTAAACTTGTATAAGCATCAAAAATACGCAGGTAGCTTTCAGGATTGTTATCTTTCTTTAAAAAACTGATGTTTTCTAAATCTCTAGCTGTAGCTTTAGCATAAGCTTCTTCTAAAAGCATAATAATATCAGCTTTTCCTCTTCGGTCTTTATTTATTTTTAGTTTACCAATGGCATCGTTAATAGCACGATCGTAATTACCATAGCTTATGGTTTTTTCCATTTGCCTGCGAGTACTACAGGATAGTAGAAAACCAAATACTAATAATGTAAGTAATATTTTTTTCATGGGGTTTAAATTTTAAGGTTTTGGTTACCTATTCAATTGTGGTGCCAAAATAGTAAACTAATCTATGAAATACCAATAAATAAGGTTGAAACGCATAAATATATTCAAAAAAGAAAGTTTATTCTTTCGTTTTTACTTGTGTTGAAATGTTATTCTGTACATTTTTTTAATAAAAGCAACGTTTTTTGCCACACTCTATTTTTTTGATCGTCTTTATAAATGAACTAACTAGGATACCATATAAATTTTAAAATAATGGATTAAATTTGTTTCTATTCACTTTATGCTTCAAGATAAAATGTAACTATAGTTAAAACTATGCTGAAGTTTTCTCTTTTGTTTAAAGAACAGATAACTTAAATTTTTTATCAATTATTTTAAATCCATTTGGTATTAACCAAAAGTATAAGCATGTTTCAAGTTGACATTATTGAACAATGTAAACAAAACAATCGCAAGGCGCAAATGCAGTTGTACAACCAATACTGCAATGGGATGTATATTGTGGCGAAGCGATTTTTGAAGGATGCAAATGATGCCGAAGATGTAGTACAAGAAGCGTTTATTAAAGCGTTTTCTAAACTACATCAATACAAGGCAGAAGTAACTTTTGGTGCTTGGTTAAAACGTATTGTTGTGAACAAGAGTATTGACTTTCTAAAATCAAAACGACATCAGTTAGTGGAACTAGAAGAGGTGCACCTTAAAGTTGTTGATACTGGAGATAATGGCAAATGGTTAGTAGATGATACAATTACAGTAAACGATGTGAAAAAGGCAATTAATCAACTGCCGGAAAAGTATCAATATGTATTAATGTTGTATTTAATTGAAGGGTATGATCATCAGGAAATATCAGAAATTTTAAAAATTACTGAAGTAGCATCCCGTACACAATTATCCAGAGGTAGAGTGAAATTACAAGAATTATTAAAAGCTGAAAAAAATGGCACAGGATATTAGAGATTTATTTAAAGAAGAAAACTTGAAGCACGAAGAAATGCCAAAAAATCATGAAGCTCGTTTTTTGAATAAGCTAGAAAATGCTTTTCCTGAAGAAACGCAAAAACCATCAAGATTTAGTTGGTTAAATATTGCTGCTAGTGTGGTGTTATTAATTGGTTTGAGTTTTGGTGCTTACAAATTTATGGGTATTAATAAAGGTGGAGAGGAGCAAACTATACAGCTTGCTGAAACTGAAAATTCAGGGTTGGGTAAAGTGTCTCCAGAATTAAAGAAGGTGGAAGACTATTATTTAGCTAGTATTAATTTAGAGCTATCTAAAATAAAACCTACCACTGAAACTAAAGCTGTTTTTGATGGATACCTAGAACAATTAGAAGAATTAAATCAAGAATACAAACGGTTGTCTTTAGAGTTAAATGAAAACACTTCAGAGTTAACCATAAATGCATTAATAGATAATTTAAGATTTCGTTTAGATTTATTGTATCGCTTAAAAGAGCAATTACAAACTTTAAATACTTCGGACGAATCAACCGAGGTAAAACAATCAACGTAAAAAAATCAAAAAATGAACAGAACAATTATAAAGTTAAAATTACTAGTGCTAAGTTGTTTTACAATAGTAGCACTTGGAGCGCAAGAAAGAGTAGCCAAAGTATCGCAGAGTTTTAAAGTAGATAAAGATGCTACTATAAATTTAAGTACAAGCCATTGTAATATAATATTTGATACTTGGAATAAAAATGAAGTAAGTGTTGAGGCTTATCTTGAGAGTGATGCCCTTACAAAAGAAGAATTAGAAGAAATTGCTAAGGCGTGGCATTTAGATGTAGATGGTTCTTTAGGGAGAGTATCTATAAAAACACTAGGTACGCATGCACCACTTTTATCTAGTGTTGGTGCAGCAAGTGATTATTCAGATGAAGTGCAACGTGCACTACAAAGTTTAAAATATGAACTAGCCGATTTACCAGAAATGAATTTTGATTTCGACTTTGATTTCGAAGATGTTCATGTTGTAGAATTTCCTGAAATGCCTGAGTTGCCTGAAATGCCAGAACTTCCAGAATTACCAGAAGGAGCTGGAGCAGTAGCTTTTGATTATGATGCTTACAAAAAGGATGGAAATAAATATTTGGAGAAATGGTCTGAAAAATTCGAGTCTAAATATGGAAAAGATTATGCTAAAAAGATGGAAGCTTGGGGAGAAAAATTTGGTAAGGCTTGGAGTGAGAAATACGGGAAGGAAATGGAAAAATGGGGAGAGAAGTTTGGTGAAGAATGGGGAGAAAAATATGCCGAAAAAATGGAGGCTTGGGGTGAGCGTTTTGCTGCTCAAATGGAACGACAAGCAGAGCAGGCAGAAAAACAAGCTGAACGTATTGTAGAGCAGCAAGAAAGGCAAGCAGAGTTAAGAGAAAAAGTGGCTGAAAAACAAGCAATGCAAGCAAAAGAGAGAGCTGAGATAATGCAGAAACTAAGAAGCAAAAGTAGGCATTTACAGTTAAAGAAGACTATTATTATTAAAATACCCAAAAAGGCAAAGGTTAAAGCAGATGTACGTCATGGAGAATTAGAGTTTGCATCGGTTTTAGACGATGTACAAGCAGATTTATCTCATACTATATTTAAAGCAGAAGGCATTAATGGAAGCAATTCTTCCATTAATGCATCTTATGCACCAGTATATGTTAGTAATTGGAATTTGGGAGAGTTAAACCTAAATCACGTAAAAGAGGCTCAATTAAAAACAGTAAAGCATTTGGTACTTAACTGTACCTCGTCTAATGTTAAGATAAACAATGTAATAAGTAGCGCTATTATAGATAGTAATATTGGTGATGTGAAAATACTTAATGTGGCTGATACGTTTACTAATTTAAATTTTATCTTACAAAACAATAAGGCTTATATTGTAATGCCAGATGTAGATTATAATATGAATTACAAGGGCACACATTCTTATTTAGCACACCCTAATAGTACTGATAATAAAAATGGGACGAGTTCTTTTTCTATGAGTAATACTGAGAGTAATAAAACAGTTACTGTAAACGCAAAATACAGTAAGGTAATTATGGAGTAGATGTTTTAACTTTGAGGAAATTTTAAATGAATGACCTCAAGTGAATTTAATAACGTTCTTAAAAGCATCTCTTCTCAATCACTTCACGTTTTAGATGCTTCCTTACCAAAAGAAAAATACATTGCTATAGATTTAACAGAACGTAATGCTGAGTTAAAAACTATAGATACGTCTTCATCATTAGTATTTTCAAAATACATTAACGCGTATTTAAAAAAGCACGAAGCTGTTGTAGCTTATGGTGGATATAAAGAAGTTCGCAATATTTATGACAGAAGTAGTCATTTTAGTGTTGTTGGAGAAAAACGAAATATTCATTTGGGCTTAGATTTTTGGTGTGATGCAGCTACCCCAATTTTTACACCTTTAGATGGCATTGTACATAGTTTTAAAAACAATAAAAATCTTGGGGATTATGGGCCAACAATTATCTTAGAACATAAAATTAGTAACACAAAATTCTATACACTTTATGGGCATTTAAGCTTAGCGTCTATAACATCTTTAAAAATAGGGCAGAAGTTTGTAAAGGGAGAACAAATAGCTACTTTGGGGAATATTTCTGTAAATGGCGATTATCCACCACATTTACATTTTCAGATTATTAGAGATATACAAGATAGTTTTGGAGATTATCCTGGGGTTTGTTCTAAGAAAGATTTGGAGTTTTATATCAGGAATTGTCCTGATCCTAATTTACTTCTAAAGTTTTAGTTCTATTTTAATTTAGCGTGTAAGTTTTGTTATGATTTGAGAATGTTGTGGGAACTTGGATAATAAAAAGGCTCTTTCAGGCATCTTAAAATCTCTAAAATCAAAACCAGGAGATACAGTACAACCTACAAGTGCAAAACTGTTATTTTTTAGTACTTCTGCAGCAAACCAATATTTAGCTGGTACTGTAAATTGAGGAACTTCGTTTTGCTCTAAATTGTTTCCTATTACTATTTTTGAATATGTGCCTTTAGGAGAAATTATATGTAGCGTTAATGGCTGTCCATTATAAAAATGCCACATTTCATCTTGATTAATTTTATGAAATGCAGAAAATGTATCTGAAGTTAAAAGAAAGTATATTCCAGTAGAATAATTTCGATTTCCAGTGAATTCTTTACTTAAATGTTCTTGGGTAATTATACCTTTACTCCTGTAAGTTTCCTTGAAATATCCACCTTCAGGATGCGGCTGAAGTTGTAATTGATTAATAATTTTTTGAACTGCACTCATATAAAATAAATCAATCAGATTTTTGTTTCGCAGCCACTGCTCTCATTTGTTTTATAGTTAAGGTGCTTCCGTCATGACTCCATCCTGGAGGTCCAAACGCATACATGAATTTATGATAAGGATTAGAACTCTTTTTCATGTCGTTCCAAATATCTTTGTACTCATGTGTTAAAATTACTAACGGGTTATAGGAGTTAGGTGGTTTAGTAACACCGTAAGCAATATCTATATCTTCATCTAACTCTTTCCAAGTACCAAATAGTTTATCAAAAATATTTAAAAACCCGCCATGGTTTTTATCCATATATTCTATGTTTTTAGCGTGATGTACTTGATGCATGGTGTGCGTATTGAATATTTTTTCAATAATTCCCATTTTGGGAATATAAGATGAGTGTAGCTGAAATTGCCATAGCGCTTCAATACCTAAACACACAATTACCATTTCTGGAGGAAAACCAATAGCAGGCAACCACATATAAAACAAAGGCTTATATAAAATAGTAAACCAACCGTTTCTAACTGCGGTGCCAAGGTTATAATTTTCTGAAGAATGGTGTACAATATGTGCTGCCCATAAAAAACGAATCATATGGTTTTGACGATGAAACCAATAATACGTGAAGTCATCCAAAAATTGGCATGCTAACCAAACGGGCCATGTATAGCCGAAAGATTTCCATCCCATAATGTTGGTTCTAACACCATCAACCATAGGATTAAACAATTCATACAAATAATTAAAGATAATAATTGCTGAGATTGTCTTGATTAAAGGAGCTAGTACTACAGAGCCAATTCCCATAGTAAGGCTAGATGCTAGATCTTTCCAGTTGTAAAGATTTTTATGGTCGTGAGTTTTGCTATATGTGAGTTCAACTAATATTAATCCCAAAAAACAAGGAATCCCATAGACTAATGGGTTTGTAAAATTCATATACTATTTATTACGTATGAAAAGAGAATGTCTCGATTTTTGCTAATATATGTATTCTACAACGGAATTCTCGTTATTTAAAGTATTTATAATACCAAAAGGAATACGATTAATTCTCCTAAGAGTAGTATCCTCATTTTTTGTACTACATCGTCTTAGCTTATAAGCACTACATTAATCTTTGATAAAATAGATTTTGGAAGTAATTGAAACAGGCTGGTCTCACTATCAATACCCATATACTCTGCCGTGATACTTTAAGGCTTACCAACTGCATAGGTAGTTGTATTAGATAAACTAAGAGATTTTCTTTTGAATCATAACGCACAGCATTAAATACTATTTATCTTCATACGGGCAAGACCTAAAATAGGTCAATAAATCAAACTTTCTATCTTCAAAAGTATTATTTAGAATTTTAAAATTTTGAATTCTGTCTATTCTAAAAGCACGATAGTCATTTCTCAAGTAGCACCATGCTATCAGTATCCATTTATGGTTTGTAGCGTATAGGGCATAAGGTTCAATTTTTCTAAATGATACTTCAGTAGCTTCTGCTTTTTTGTAATTTATTTCTACATAATTAAAGTTTGTGATTGCTAACTGAATTTCAGATAAAGCATTACTCGAAATATCCTCATAATGACTAGAATTAAAGACATAGATATTTCGCTCTAGAAGTTCACTTTTTTGTTGAACGGAAGTACGGAATACTGATTTTATTTTGGTAAGAGCTTCATCAAAGTCTTTGACAAATGATGCATCTTGGGTTTGCTTAATCAGGTGCTGAGCAGTAATTAAAGCATTGGCCTGTTGCTCTGTAAATTGTACAGGAGCTACAGCATAGCCTTCCATTAGGGAATAACCACGCCCTTCAATCGTAGTAACAGGGATTCCAGCGTCTTCTAACTTTCTTATATCCCTGTAAATGGTTCTTATGCTAACTTCATATTTTTTTGCAAGCTCGCTAGCTGTTAAGAGACGTTTAGATCTTAAGAGTGTGAGTATTGATATGAGGCGGGATAGCTGTGACATAAGAAACAAAGATAGTGAACTGACCAGCAATTCACTATCTGCTCGTTTTTTGATAATCTATACGTTTTACATCCAAGAATGCAAGGCAATGCGGTTGCCTTCGGTATCTATAAATTGTGCCATAAAGCCATTTTCGCCAATATCGGTTTTTGGCATAATTATTTTCCCTCCAGCAGTTTCTACCTTATTTAAAGGCACGCTTAAATCATCGCCACCGTTTAGGTATACTGTAGGACCATCTGTTGTTGGGGTTTGTCCTTCGCCTTCCACAAGGCCACCACCAACACCATTATTATCATTGTCATAAGCAAACATTCCATATTTCATGTTTTGCTCTGGCATATGATGGTCTGTGATTTCAGAACCCATAACAGTAGTGTAAAATTGCTTTGCCCTGTCGTAATTTTTTACTGGAATTTCAAACCAGTTAATTGCATTTTTCATTTTTAAATTGATTTGTTTATTAAACTTATATGCAAATTTATCTGGACTAGTGACAAGTTATGTCAGGGGTGTTTTTTAGTTTTAATTTTTTAACTCGTTTTATACTTTTCTTATTGATACTGGCCCTTTGAAATGAAGTGAGGCTTAAAAAGATGCCAAACTTATTTATTAAAAAGTGCTTTTATATCTGGTTTGGTTAGTTCTATTAAAGTGAACACTCCTAGTAGAATTCCAAGTATACCTGTAAGGCAATTTACTATAGCTAGTCCAAAAATAAAATTGTAGTTTTTTAGGTCTTTTATATACTTAGAAGCTAATAAATTTAAGATGCCTAGAACAATACAGAATACAATACCAATACCGCCTATAATTGTAAATATCCATCCAAAATTAAAAGGTAGTTCGGTGTTCTGTTGCGAATGTTCAATAACTTGGTTAAAGAAAAACCCCATGCCGGCGTAAAGCATAAAAAATAAAGAAAAACACATGGTTAGAATACCTTTGATAAGGTATAAGATTCTAAATGTATTGAGGTTGTTAGGTTTGGTTTGCATTTTAGTAAAAGTAAATGTTTGGTAAAACGAAGTTAACTGAAAACCTTTAGAAAGTCAATATTACATAAAAAAACCACTTTGTTGCAACAAAGTGGTTTTGTGTATAGTCTAAAAACGTAGTGTTGTTTAGTTGATTTTTATGAGTTCAACATCAAAAATTACTACTGCACCACCTGGTATCCCAGAAGTTCCATTATTACCATATGCTAAATGTGCTGGGATATAGAAAGTAGCACTACCTCCTTCATTTAGGTAGGTCATACCTTCTGAAAATCCTGCAATTAAACTATTTAAATTAAAGTTTACTTCTTCTGAGCTTTCATCAAAAATAGCCTCATTTAAAAAATATCCAGTGTAAGTTACAGTTACATTATCTGTTGTAGTGGGTTTATTACCAGTACCTTCAGTATGCATCACATAGTGTAAACCAGTTTCTGTTTTTTGGGTGGTAATATTATTTTCTGTTATGTAGGCTTGAATTTGTTCTTCATTTTCAGTCTTATAATTCACATAAATTAGTTCTATGTCGAAAATAAGAACAGAGCCACCTGGGATGTCTCTATAGTCGCTGCTGCCATAAGCTAAGTGAGAAGGGATTAATAATTTTCCGCTACCCCCTTCTTTAAAATATGAAATGCCTTCAACCCATCCAATAATCACATTTTGTAAATTAAAAGATAAGCCCTCTGCATCACTTTCATCAAAAACATCTCCGTTAGTATAATAGCCTTTATACACTACTTTAACTCTATCAGTTGGAATTGGGTTTTCTCCAGTACCAGGGTTGTCTATAACATAATATAGCCCAGTACTACTTTTTTGAGCGTTTAAATTATTACTCTCAATAAAAGCTTGAATTTCTTGATCGTTTTCTTCTCTAAAATCTTTGATGCTATCATCATTAGAGCATGATGAAAGTATTAAAAAGACAAATAAAATAGGTAAATACTTCATAGTTTAGTTTTAAGTTCAAAAATATAAAAGTCATAAAATTAATCACTAATTTTTCTGTCAAAATTATGCGGTTTTTATTTTAACGAAAAAAACCACCTTGAGTAAACAAAGTGGTTTTTAAATTTATAGTAGTTGCTGAATCTTCAGCGCATCAACTATTTTATCATATCGTAGCTACGCTTAATAAAGTTAGTTAATTCTTCACCTTTTAATAAGCCTTGGGATAACCTTGCCAAATCTAAACTTTGGTTAATTAAGCGTTCTTGTTTCTTTTTGGTTTTGGTATTTAGAATTTCCCCAACCAAATCAGAGTTTGTGTTTACTATTAAATTGTACATTTCTGGCATATTACCCATACCAAACATACCGCCGCCGCCAGTTTGCTGCATCTCTTTCATACGACGCATAAATTCTGGTTGGGTAATAATGAAAGGGTTTGCATTACTATCCATAGCCTCTAATTGTACCATGAATTTTTCAGAAGGAATGACTTCTTTTAATAACTCATCTAAAGCTTTCTTTTGATCTTCATCAAGTTTTGAGATTTTAGTATCGTCTTTCTTAATTAAGTTATCAATGTGATCGCCATCTACACGTGCAAAAGAAATGTTTTCTTTGGATGTTTCTAATTTTTGGATTAGGTGAGATACAATAGGAGAGTCTAACAATAATACCTCGTAATCTTTAGTTTTAGCAGCTTCAATATAACTATGCTGCGCATCTTTATCAGAAGCATAAAGAATTACCAGTTTATCATCTTTATCCGTTTGGTTCGCTTTTATTTTATCGTATAATTCTTGGTACGTATAATACTTACCATCAACCGTTGGGTATAATGCAAAGGCATCTGCTTTTTCAAAGAATTTTTCTTCAGAAAGCATACCGTATTCAATTACAATTTTAATATCATCCCATTTAGATTCAAAATCCTCACGGTTATTGTTGAATAACGATTTTAACTTGTCAGCTACTTTTCTAGTGATGTAAGAAGAAATCTTTTTAACAGCACCATCAGCCTGTAAATAACTACGTGATACGTTTAACGGAATATCTGGAGAATCTATCACACCACGAAGCATTGTTAAGAATTCAGGAACAATTCCCTCAACGTTGTCAGTTACAAATACTTGATTTTGATAGAGTTGAATTTTGTCTTTCTGAATTTGCATATCGTTCGACATCTTAGGGAAATATAAAATCCCAGTTAAGTTGAACGGATAATCCACATTTAAATGAATATTGAATAACGGCTCTTCAAATTGCATTGGGTATAACTCTCTGTAGAAACCACTATAATCCTCATCTTTTAAATCAGTTGGTTGTTTCGTCCAAGCAGGGTTTGGATTATTAATGATATCATCTACAGTAATTTGACGATGCGGTTCTGTAGTTTCTTTACCGTCTTTATCTTTTGTAGTTTTTGGCTCGTGCTCTGGGTCGTTTACTTCTTTAGTTCCAAACTTAATTGGAATAGGCATAAACTTATTGTATTTGTTTAGTAGCTCACGAATACGCGATTCTTCAAGGAATTCAGTCGAATCTTCAGCAATATGAAGAATGATTTCTGTACCTCTATCAGTTTTTTTAGCTGGTTCTAAAGTGAACTCAGGCGAACCATCACAAGTCCAATGTGCAGCAGGCTCATCCTTAAAAGATTTTGTGATAATTTCAACTTTATCAGCTACCATAAATGCAGAATAGAAACCAAGACCAAAATGCCCAATAATCCCAGCATCTTTTGCAGAATCTTTGTATTTATCCAAGAACTCTTCAGCACCAGAAAATGCCACTTGGTTTATGTATTTTTCAACTTCTTCAGCTGTCATACCTAAGCCTTGATCTACAATATGAAGTTTTTTATTGTCTTTATCAATTTTCACTTCTATTTGAGGGCTACCATACTCTACTTTCGCCTCGCCAACATTAGTTAAATGTTTTAATTTCAGTGTAGCATCTGTAGCATTACTAATTAACTCTCGTAAAAATATTTCGTGGTCGCTGTATAAAAACTTTTTAATTAACGGAAAGATATTTTCTACCGATACATTAATGTTTCCTTTTGTCATGATAAATAATTTATTTGTCATTCCCTCGAAGGAGGGAAACTGATTAATTTTAATTCTAGTTTACTTTGGACTTTAGGACAAAAAAAGTACCAAGGCGGTAAATATGACAAACTGGCATTATTTTATAATAAAGTAATTTATCCCACTAGGGACTGCCTGCCTGCCAGAAAGTAGGCTTTCCGTTAATAGCTTTGGTTTCTCGCTGTTGCCGAACCAAAAGCTGCTATTTCAATCCCTAAGACAATCAAATCCGTAATATACAGTGCTGTAAATAGAATCTCTTTAGTGTTTATATAATACAGATAGCTACCAGATATTTAAATTAGAAGCAATTAATTTTGTAATTTGGTTAAACTAAATAGAACTAATTATGTACAATTCAAGAATAATAGGTTTAGGTAAATATGTGCCAGATAATGTGGTAACAAATGATGATTTATCTAAAATTATGGACACTAATGATGCATGGATTCAAGAACGTACAGGAATAAAAGAGCGTAGATGGATAAAAGAGGGATCTGCAGATACATCAGCAGTTATGGGAGCCAAGGCTGCTAGAATAGCTATAGAACGTGCAGGATTAACCAAAGATGATATAGATTTTATAGTATTTGCTACATTAAGTCCAGATTATTATTTTCCAGGGTGTGGTGTGCAAATTCAAGATATGCTGGAGATGCCTACAGTTGGAGCTCTAGATATAAGAAATCAATGTTCTGGTTTTATATATGCAGTATCTGTGGCAGACCAATTTATAAAAACAGGGATGTATAAAAACATTTTGGTAATTGGTGCAGAATATCATTCTGGAGGATTAGAAAAATCTACACGAGGTAGGGGAGTAACCGTTATTTTTGGAGATGGAGCAGGAGCTGCCGTTATGAGTAGAACTGAAGATAACTCTAAAGGTGTACTCTCATCTCATTTACATTCTGAAGGTAAATATGCTGAGGAACTTGTGGTTGAAGGCCCAAGTATTAAACATTGGGTTCCTGAAATCTTAGAAGCTAATGATCCTAATGATACGTCCTATTACCCTTATATGAATGGGCAATTTGTGTTTAAGCATGCAGTTGTACGTTTTAGTGAAGCTATTGTAGAAGGGTTAAAGGCTAATAGTCTGCAAAAGGAAGATATAGATATGTTAATTCCTCATCAGGCTAATTTAAGGATATCACAGTTTATACAGAAAAAGTTTGGTTTAAGAGATGATCAAGTCTTTAATAATATTCAAAAATATGGTAATACTACTGCAGCATCTGTTATAATTGCATTAACCGAGGCTTGGGAAGAAGGTAAAATTAATGAAGGAGATACAGTTGTGTTAGCAGCTTTTGGTAGCGGGTTTACTTGGGGAAGTGTAATTATGAAATGGTAATCTAATAGAAAATAAGAATCCAGTTTAAATTTAGATATCGCACTTATTATAATAATTATATAAAACAAAAACCCGAAACCGATATTTTACATACAGTTTCGGGTTTTTTAAATGCTATTAATCAACTGGTTTCAATTAACACAAATTTTGAAAAGACAAGCTCTTATGGCTTAGTAAGATGATAATAGCTAAACAAATGTTTTAAGATCTATATATTCTTCTAGTTCTTATGAAAACAAAACTCGAAATTTGTAGAATTCCGAGTTTTAAATGTGTCTAGACACATTAACCGTTTTTAATGAATCTTTTAAAAAGCGACTAACTCAAATAATTACTAAATACGGTTTTTGGTTACTTAATAACGTTTTGAATCAAATTATATTGCTGTAGTTTTTGATTTTAACATTTTTAACAAATTTAATTATAAACCAAACCCTCAAAGTTTAAACTTTGGGGGTTCTATTTAATAATCTAAATATAACACTAACCATCAACTATTATTAGATTACTAAAATGTCTTTTATAAGAAACCTCCACTACCTTGTTTGGTGTTGTTGTCTCTTTGTTTTCTACGTAATGCTCTGTATTTTCCACCTCCAAATCGGTAAGATAAGGCGATATTCCATGTATTGCTTTCCCAGTTAAATTGTCCCATTGCAGGATAAGGTGTGGTACTATTAAACTCAAAATTCATAGTATTAAAGATATCACTATAATTAAAGCTGAGTGTAGCACGTTGCTGCTCCAAAAATGAATAGCGCATCCCTGTATTAAGCATAAACATAGGTTCTCTAGTAAATTGTATGCCTTTTTCTTTACCCCGATACATTGTAAATAAAGAAAAACTTAACTTTTTAGAAGCTTTAAAGTTGTTAAAAAGCCTTAAGTTCCATACCAAATTATCAACTTTCGTGTTTTGTGTAACGATATCTGCTTCTGTTGCGTTGGGTAAATCATCAGTATCTATTATTTCTGTTATACCTCTTTGTTCTTGAGAATATAAATCAAAACTACCGTTTAAGCTCCACCATTTTGTTGGTCTATAATTACTTGATAATTCCACACCATACGCTGTAGTATTATCAAAATTATCAAAAGTTAAAATAGCGTTTCCTGCTGGGATATTATTTCTGTCAACACGTACAAAACGGTTAATATTATCTTCAATTAATCTAAAAAACATGCCACCAGTAACACTGCCCTTTTTTAATTTCCGAGTGTAATTTAGCTCAACCGAATTTGTGAATTGCGGGAACAATTGTGGGTTTCCAAAGGAGGATACTCTTGGTGTAGCCCATTCCCTTATTGGATTTACTTGTTGTAAGCCAGGTCTGTCTACGCGACGGCTAGCACTAAATTGATATGTGTTTTTATCCGAAGCTTTAAAACTTACAAAAATAGAAGGATACACTTGAAAGTAATCATTTTCAAAAGGAATAGATGTTGTTGTATTGTCCGTAAAAAATTGAAGCGCATCAGCTTCTTCTATTACCTGTTCAAACCGTGCTCCTATTTGGTAGTTCCATTTTTCATTAATGGTTTTTGCAAAAGTTACATAAGCTGAGAAAATATCTCTGTTGTACTCAAAATCTGTGCTTGGTGTTGCAATAACATTGCCTTGTCCGTCGAAGGTTTGTCCTGTAGAACTATAATTCACATCAGAATTAAAAAAACGTGCTTCTAATCCAGCTTCCAACTTAGATGTTTCATTCAGAGGTTTTACGTAATCCACATTAATAAATGTTTGGTCTCTTTTGGTGTCCACCATATCAACATAATTTGGAGGAAAGCTGAAGTTTCTAAAATTGAAATTTGCAATTTCATCATTTTCAAAACTATTATGGTCTATCTCTACATCTAAAGTTTCATCCTCCTCTTCGTTAAAAATATGTTTGTAAGCCAAATTGTATTGGCTTGATATGTTATCTGTTACATTGCTAAATAATTGAGTCTGATTTATAGATCCGGGGAATGCGATTAAGGTATTACCAAAACCATTTCCATCAAATGTATTTTGATTAGTAAACACCGAAATGGTATTTTTATCATTCATATAGAAATCTACACCAAACTTGTAAAGGTGCGATTTGTTGTCATTTCCGAATTTGAAATCTTGACGAGAATCATCATCAAGTCTGTTTATATTGCCAAAATTGTCATATTTACCAATATTATTACCATAATTAGCATAAAAATTAAATTTTCCGTTACGATAGTTCATGTCTATAGAACTATTGAATTTTGCAAAAATCTCTTTAGTAACACCAACATTTAAATTTCCGTTAAACCCAATTTGAGTGTTTTTATGAAGTTTAATGTTTATAATCCCACTCATGCCCTCAGGGTTATATTTTGCTGAAGGATTTGTAATAAGTTCAATAGATTTAATAGATGTAGAAGGTATCTGGCGCAAAAGTTGTGCGACAGGAACATTACTTAATTTGCCATCTACCATAACACGTACATTTTCGTTGCCTCTTAAACTAATATTACCTGTTTGTTGGTCAACATTTACAGAAGGTAGATTGTTCATAATATCACTAGCGGTAGGACCAGCAGTGGTAAGGTCTTTACCTACAGTAATTACTTTACGATCTACTTTTTGCTGTATGGTAGAAACTTCGGCAACTACAGTAACAGCCTCTAAACTTTCGAGCGCTTCTTCAAGATAAATATCTCCAAGATAAACTTTGTAGTTGCCCTTTTTTAATGCAACAGTCTTGTTATAAGTCTTGTAGCCTATATATTGTATGCTAACAGTAATATTGCCTTCTTCTATTTTTTCGACTTTAAAAGAGCCGTCATCTAGAGTAATACCTCCAGTTAAAGTTTCTCCTTTAGTGTTTTTGATAATAACGTTTACATAAGGTAAGGGTTGTTTTAGTTTTGCGTCTAAAACTCTACCCGAGATAGTTCCTCTTTTAACGTCGTTAGGATCTGTGGAATTAGCATGAGCTGAAAATGAAAATAAAGCAAACAAGAGAATGCTTAATGAAAAAAAACGTTTCATTTGGATTGATTAGATTTGATTGATGATGATTATAGATAACAAAGAGACGTCTCTTTTAGAATAATGTTACTTGTTTTAACAAAAAATTAAATTTTTTAACATAATGAATAAAAAAACTTTGGTGTTAGGAGCCTCTTTAAAACCTAATAGGTATTCTAATTATGCCATACAACGGTTAGTGGCAAATAAAGTTGAAACTGTGGCCTTTGGATTAAGAGAAGGAGAAGTATCTGGTATAGTTATAGATACAGAATTATTGAATTATGAAAATATTCACACAGTAACTTTATATTTAAATCCAAAACGACAAAAAGAATATTACAGTTACATAGTTTCTTTAAATCCAAAGCGTGTTATTTTTAATCCGGGTACTGAAAATCCAGAGTTTTATGAAATTTTAAAAGAAAATAATATTGCATTTGAAGCAGCATGTACTTTAGTCTTGCTTTCTACGAATCAATATTAACCCTAGGAAAGTAAATAAACCATTTATAATTAAAATTTCAAACCCTATTTGATAGCCGTTAAATAAATCCACGGAGTATTTGTTTAAAATATAGGAAAGTATTGGTGCGATAATAGCAATAATCCAAACATAACGATCTTTTATATTCTGTTTGGTAAATATGCCAAAGGCAAAAAGACCTAAAAGAGGACCATAAGTATAGCCTGCAGCTTTAAATAATTCCCAAATAACGGAAACGTCTTTGAAGATTAAATCAAATAGAATGATAACTATTATTAGAAGTATACTAATTAATACGTGAGTTCTTTTTCTAATCTTTTTTTGAATCTTTTTAGGTTTTTTATCCAATTCAATAATATCTATGCAGAATGAGGTAGTTAAGGATGTTAGGGCAGAGTCAGCACTAGAATAGGCTGCTGCTATAAGTCCCAAAAGAAAGAATGCTGAGGTTAAAGTACCAATTTCTGGCAGCATGGCTATAGTTGGAAACAAATCATCTTTTTTAGCTGTTATACCATGTTGATTAGCATATTGTGTTAGCAATAAACCTAAAACCAAAAACAAAATATTAACAAAGATTAAAACTATGCTAAACGAAACCATATTTTTTTGAGCTTCTTTTAAATTTTTGCAGGTTAAGTTTTTTTGCATCATGTCTTGGTCTAACCCTGTCATCGTAATTGTAATAAACATTCCAGCTAAAAAACTTTTTATAAAATACTGGGAATCATTTATGTCTTCTAAAAAGAAAGTTTTACTCAATGCGCTTTTGGTAACATTAGTGTAAATTTCAGAAACGCTATTTAAATCAAGAGCAGATGCAAGAAACGTTATCGTTATAACTACTGATACTAGCATAAATAGTGTTTGGAGTGTATCTGTAAAAATAATAGTTTTAATACCACCCTTAAAAGTGTAAAGCCATATAAGAACAATAGTAATAATAACTGTAATGAAAAATGGGATTCCAATCTTATCAAAAACTAAAAGTTGTAACACTTTTGCTACTAAAAACAATCTAAAGGCAGCACCTATTGTTCTAGAAATTAGGAAGGCTATAGATCCTGTTTTATAACTTAAAATTCCAAATCTATCTTTTAAATAAGAGTATATAGAGGTTAAATTAAGCTTATAATATAATGGTAAGAGCAGGTATGCTATAACTAAATACCCAAAAAAGTAACCAAAAACAACTTGTAGGTAACCAAACTGTTTTGTTTCTACAGCACCAGGTACTGAAATAAAAGTAACACCAGAAAGTGAAGCACCAATCATTCCAAAAGCTACCAAATACCATGGTGCCGATTTGTTGGCTTTAAAAAAGGCATCGTTAGAATCCTCTTTTCCAGTGAAGTAAGAGATTAAAATTAGAACAATAAAGTAAGCTGCTATTAAAAGTAGGATTTGAGTAACACTCATAAAATTAATTTTCAAGTTTTGAAAATACAACTATTCAAATTCAAAATCAAAATGTGATAATAGGTATTTTGATTGCAGGTTCTAAAATTAGCGAAATTGATGTGTAAGTACTATTTTCGCATTTATGGAATTCTCCTCAAAGTTGTTAGAAAATGCTGTGAATGAAATCTCTCAATTACCAGGTATTGGTAAGCGCACGGCATTGCGTTTGGTATTACATTTGTTGCGTCAGCCTAAAGAACAAACAAATGCATTATCTCAAGCATTACTTGATATGAGAATGAATATTAAGTTTTGTAAATCATGCAATAATATTAGTGATGTAGAGTTGTGTGAAATATGCGCTAACCCTAATCGTAATAGTCGTGTGATTTGCGTTGTTGAAGATATTAGAGATGTTATTGCTATAGAAAATACAAGTTCTTTTAAAGGCTTCTATCATGTATTAGGAGGTAAGATTTCTCCAATTGATGGTATTGGACCGCATGACTTAAACATTACGCCTCTGGTTGAAAAAGTAAAATCAGGAGATATTGATGAAATTATTTTTGCTTTGAGTTCTACTATGGAAGGAGATACAACTAATTTTTACATTTTTAAACAGATTAAAGAATATAATATAACTACATCTACCATTGCAAGAGGTGTTTCTGTAGGAGACGAATTGGAATATACCGATGAGGTTACCTTAGGTAGAAGCATCTTAAATCGTGTGCCATTTGAATCTTCTTTAAAACTATAATTTTATTTTTTTGAAACTATCTGTAGTTATATTAAATTATAATGTATGTTACTTTTTAGAGCTCTGTTTAAAAAGTGTACAAGCTGCTATTGCTAATATTGATGCTGAAATTATTGTGGTGGATAATAATTCACAAGATGATAGCTGTGATATGGTAAAGCAGAGGTTCTCTGATGTAAAATTAATTGAAAATAAAAACAATTATGGTTTTTCAAAAGGCAATAATATAGGTGTTTCACATGCGAAAGGAGAATACATTTGTATTTTAAACCCAGATACAGTAGTTGCTGAAGATACTTTTGAAAAGTTATTAGAGTTTAGTGAAGGAAAGCATAATTTAGGAGCAATAGGGTGTAAACTAGTAGATGGTAGAGGTTGCTTTTTACCAGAAAGTAAACGGAATATCCCTTATGTAAGAGCCGCTTTTAAAAAAATATTTGGAGATGCCTCCGATTATTACGCAAATCATCTCTCTAAAGATGATATTGGTAAAGTTAATATTTTAGTAGGAGCTTTTATGTTCTTAAGGAAAGAAGTTTATGTTAAGGTTGATGGTTTTGATGAAGACTATTTCATGTATGGAGAGGATATCGATCTGTCTTATAAATTAATAAAGGCTGGTTTTCAAAATTATTACTTAGGAAACATAAAGGCAGTACATTTCAAGGGAGAAAGTACATTAAGAGATAAGCATTATGCACGTAGGTTTTATGGGGCAATGCAGATTTTTTATAAGAAGCACTTTAAGAAAAATATTTTATTTGATTTAGTAGTAAGATTAGGGATAAGAATAGTGTATTTTTTTAGAGGCACTAAGATTGAGAAAGTAAAGTCTATTTATCAATATATATTAATTTCAGATAAAGTGAATGAAAGATTAAGTGCTGTTTTATCTGAAAATTTTAATGTTAGAGATGTTATGAGTGATTTTCAAAAAGACACAGAAATCATACTGGATGCTAACTATTTAAGTTATGCTAATATTATAGAGATTATGCATAAATATGCCGGTCAAAAAAAATGGACTTATAAAATATTACCTAATAACTCTAGTTTTATTGTGGGGAGTGACGATGCTATAAGTAGAGGGGAGGTTATAAATTTTTAAGGTTAAATATTGAATTTAATTCAAAAAAATTAATGTTTTTTAATTAATTTTGCAATTGAAATAACAAATAAAGGCTTTAGTTTAAATAAATGGCAAAGTTTGAATTGATATTACCGAAAATGGGAGAAAGTGTTGCTGAAGCAACAATCACATCTTGGTTAAAAGATGTTGGTGATACTATTGAATTGGATGAAGCTGTATTAGAAATAGCTACTGATAAGGTAGATAGTGAAGTGCCTAGTGAAGTGGAAGGTGTTTTGATTGAAAAACGTTTTGAAGTTGATGATATCGTGCAAGTGGGTCAGGTTTTAGCTATCATTGAAACAGAAGGAGATGATATGCCTATTACAGAAACTATCAAAACTTCTAAAACAGAAGAAACAACAGCAGTGGTTAAAGAACTTACCGAAAAGATTGAAATAGCAAAGACTGCCGTTAGTTCTACTGTACCATTGGTATCAAATAACGAACGTTTTTATTCGCCATTAGTTAAAAATATTGCCAAACAAGAAGGGATTTCTCAAGACGAATTAGATGGTATTCCTGGCACAGGAAAAGGCGGAAGAGTTACTAAGAATGATATTTTAAGTTACATTGAGAGTAGAGGAATAACTCCTACGCAAAATATAGAGTCTAAACAAAAAACATCCAGTCCACCAAAGCCTGTTGTATCAAAAGCTGAATCTAAACCAATGGTAGTAAGTGGGGAGGATGAAATTATTGAAATGACACGTATGGGGAAATTAATTTCCCAACACATGACAGATTCTTTACAAACTTCTGCTCACGTACAAAGTTTTATTGAGGCAGATGTAACAAAAATATGGAACTGGCGTAATAAAGTAAAGGATGAGTTTGAAAAGCGAGAAGGTGAAAAATTGACATTTACCCCAATTTTTATGGAAGCTGTTGCTAAAGCCTTACGTGATTACCCTTTATTGAATATCTCTGTTGATGGAGACAAAATCATTAAAAAGAAAAATATTAATCTAGGTATGGCAACAGCTCTTGCTGATGGCAACCTTATTGTACCCGTAATAAAAAATGCAGACCAATTAAATTTGGTTGGAATAACTAAGCAAGTTAATGATTTAGCAAGTAGAGCAAGAAATAACCAATTAAACCCTGATGATATTAGTGATGGTACGTATACAGTTACCAACGTAGGCTCTTTTGGAAGCATTATGGGTACACCTATAATCAATCAACCTCAAGTTGGTATTTTAGCATTGGGAGCAATTAGAAAAGTACCTGCGGTTATTGAAACCTCGGAAGGGGATTTTATTGGTATTCGTTATCGTATGTTTTTATCACATTCTTACGACCACCGTGTTGTTAATGGAGCACTTGGCGGGATGTTTGTTAAAGCAGTGAAAGACTATTTGGAAGCTTGGGATAGTGATAGAGAAATTTAGAAAGTTTAAAATATAATTGGAAACCCAACCATTAATGGTTGGGTTTTTTATTTTTGTAACATCAATCAAGAAAATAGTAAAAACAAGATTTAATGCAACTAAACCTTACTAAACCCATTTGTTTTTTCGATTTAGAAACTACGGGTATCAATATAACTTCAGATAGAATTGTAGAGATTTCCATATTAAAAGTGTTTCCTAATGGAAATGAGGAACGCAAGACATGGCGAGTGAATCCTGAAATGCCTATTCCAAAAGAAGTTTCTGAAATACATGGCATTTATGATGAAGATATAGCTGATAAACCCACGTTTAAGGAATTAGCTAAGGAAATTTATAATATGATAAAGGATTCAGATTTAGGAGGGTTTAATTCTAATAGATTTGATATTCCGCTTTTAGCAGAAGAGATGTTGCGTGCCGATATAGATTTTGATATGAAAAACCGCCAAGCTATTGATGTGCAAACAATTTTTCATAAAATGGAACAGCGCACGTTAAGTGCTGCCTATAAATTTTATTGTAATAAAAGTTTAGATGATGCGCATAGTGCAGAAGCTGATACTAATGCCACCTATGAAGTGTTAAAAGCACAGATAGAAAAATATGACGAATTAGAAAATGATGCTAAATTTTTAGCAGAGTTTAGTTCTAGAAAGAAGTTTGCTGATTTTGCTGGTTTTATTGCATATAATAAAAAAGGAGAAGAATGTTTTTCCTTTGGAAAGCATAAAGGGAAATTGGTTATCGAAATATTGGAAAAGGAACCTGGTTATTTTGGATGGCTGTTAAATGCTGATTTTCCGTTATATACCAAAAAGGTACTTACAGCTATTAAGTTGCGAAGTTTTAATAATAAGTTTTAGTAGGCAGTAGATAGAGTATGTAATATTGGGCTATGTAACTGAGAAAACATAACTTTTTATAAGTATGAGTTCCCCTCCTTAAATAGGCTAGGAGCGGGTTATTAGAGCAAGAGTGACGCGTTAGGGATTGAACGGCATGTTTGAAATCCCTGACGCAGGAGGGGTTGAGTAGAGAAAGCCCGACCCCTTGTGGGTAACGCCCAAATAAAATATAATGTACTCATGAGTACAGAATTGAAAGTTTATAATTTAACGTTAAGAGTTCCTCTCCTTTGGAGAGGTTAGGAGAGGCTTGATATGAAACTAATTTGCATAGGCAGAAATTATACCGAACATATTGAAGAGTTAGAAAACGAGAAACCCACAGATCCTGTGGTGTTTTTAAAGCCAGACACAGCTATTTTATTAAAAAAGCAACCATTTTTTATTCCTGATTTTTCTGAAGATGTGCATCATGAGGTAGAGGTTTTAGTAAAGATTAATAGAGTTGGTAAGCATATTGACAAAAAATTTGCACATAAATATTATAGCGAAATTGGGCTTGGTATTGATTTTACAGCTCGTGATTTACAGAGCAAACTAAAAGCCAAAGGGTTGCCTTGGGAAAAAGCTAAAGCATTTGATGGTGCTGCTGTCGTTGGTAAATGGATGTCAAAAACAGAATTTGAAGACATTAATAAAATTAATTTTTCTCTAAAAAAGAACGAAATTATTGTACAAAAAGGAAATACAAGCCATATGCTTTGGAAAATTGATGAATTAATAGAATATGTTTCTAAATATTTCACTTTAAAGATTGGAGATATTATATTTACGGGCACACCTGCTGGAGTTGGTAGGGTTGTTGCTAATGACAAATTAAAAGGTTTTATAGGAGACACCGAATTATTTTCTATAACTGTTAAATAACATGGAACAACATTATAAATTATTTAGAGTAAAGGAATTAGCTGATAATGATGATGATTTTATTATGGCACTGGCCGCTACATTTTTAGAGGAAGTGCCTGAGGATGCAGAGCGTTTAAAAAAAGCAGTTGCTGAAAAAGACTATCATACAGCTTACCAAGCGGCTCATAAAATGAAACCAACAATAGATTTATTTGAGTTGGGCGTTTTACAAGACTTAATTGAAGTACAGGATTGGGGTAAATTTACTAAAACTGATATGGATATTACAGACAAGTTAGATATCGTAATTACTGCTGTAGATAATGCTACTGCAGAGATTAAGTCAGATTTTGGATTGTAACTATGTTAGCAGAAATTATAACCATTGGCGACGAACTTCTTATAGGTCAGGTTATAGACACCAATTCTGCTTTTATTGCTAAAACATTTAATAGTATTGGGGCATCTATCTATCAGATTACTTCTGTGCAAGATGATAGAGCACATATTCTTCAAGCGCTAAAAGATGCTGAGAGTCGTGTTGATATTATCATTTTAACTGGAGGTTTAGGGCCAACAAAAGATGATATTACCAAAAAAACTATCGCTGAATATTTTAACGATACCTTAGTACGCAATGCTGATGTAACACAAAATATAGAAAACATCTGGAAGAAGTATGTTAGACAAACTTTGCTTCAGATAAATAAAGACCAAGCATTGGTACCTTCGCAAGCCACAGTGTTGATGAATGAATTGGGTACGGCTCCGGGTATGTGGTTAGATAAAGGTAACAAAACATTTGTGTCTTTGCCAGGTGTACCTTTTGAAATGAAAAAGCTTATAGTGGATAAGGTAATTCCTATGTTAAAGGAAAAATATCAATTTCCATTTATTTTACATAAAACCTTGCTTACTTATGGTTTAGGTGAAAGTACAATAGCTAAACGCATTGAAGCTTGGGAAGAAGCACTTCCAGAAACAGTTAAGTTAGCCTATTTGCCAAAACTAGGTAGTGTAAGATTGCGCTTATCCTCTAAAGGGTTTAATGAGAAAGAGGTACGGCAAAATATTGATAAGGAAGTAGAAAAAGTATTGCCTTTAATAGAAGATGCATTTGTTGGGTTTGAAGATGAAGCTGAATCTCTTGAAATTATTATTGCTAATAGATTAACACAATCTGGGAAAACTCTAGCAATTGCCGAAAGTTGTACAGGCGGTAACGTAGCAGAACAATTCACTCAAAATGCAGGAGCATCAGCGTATTTTAATGGTGGCGTTGTTACTTACGCTACAGTATCTAAAATTAAGGTATTAGGAGTTTCAGAAGATGTTATTAAAAAGCATTCGGTTGTTAGTAAAGAAGTTGTTGAGGCTATGGCAAAAAATGTTCGTGAGTTATTCAATTCAGATTATGGTTTAGCTACAACGGGAAATGCAGGTCCTTCAAAAGGAGATTCAGATGCTGAAGTAGGCACTGTTTTTATTGCTATTGCCACGAAAGATAAAGTGATTTCGGAATCGTTTATGCTAGGCTCTGCAAGGAAACGTGTTATTAAAAAAGCTGTTAATAAAGCCTTAGAAATGCTAGAAAAAGAAATTTTGAAAAATTGATAAAATTTTAATTGCCATAATTCAAAATTTAAGTATATTTGCACCTCGTTTTTAAGCAACAACATTTAAAAGTTAAAAGTAATGTCAAGAGTTTGTGAACTTACAGGGAAAAAGGCAATGGTTGGTAACAACGTGTCTCATGCAATGAATAAAACTAAGCGTAGATTTGATGCTAACTTAGTAAAGAAACGTTTTTACATTCCAGAAGAAGACAAGTGGATAACTTTAAAAGTGTCAACTTCTGCTTTAAAGACTATCAATAAAATAGGAATTTCTGCTGCTATTAAAGAAGCAAAATCTAAAGGTTTTTTAAAATAATACGCAGCTTAAAGTAGTATAAAATGGCAAAGAAAGGCAATAGAATACAGGTAATATTAGAATGTACAGAGCATAAAGAGTCTGGACAACCAGGAACTTCAAGGTACATTACTACTAAAAACAAAAAGAATACGCCAGACAGAATGGAGTTAAAGAAATTTAACCCAATCCTTAAGCGTATGACAGTTCATAAAGAAATTAAGTAATAAGCTTCAAACCGTAAGCTAAAAAAAATAAGCCATGGCAAAAAAAGCAGTAGCATCGTTACAAACAGGATCTAAAAGATTAACCAAAGCTATAAAAATGGTTAAATCTCCAAAAACTGGAGCATACATGTTTGTAGAATCAGTAATGAGTCCAGACCTAGTAAACGATTTCTTAAATAAGAAATAAACGTTTATTATTACAATATATAAAGCTGCTGTCTGTAAAGACAGCAGCTTTTTTTATATTTATACTCAAGAAAAATGACAATATTTCCGATTCCAATTAAAGGCAGGAAAGTTGTTATAAATTATTTGGGCGTTACCACAAGGGTCGGGCTTTCGGCAGTCGCTCTCTGCGAGGAGCTTCAACAAATACCTCAATCCCTAACGCGATAACGGCTTTTTTAGTAAACCATAACGAGTAAACAACAAACATGAGTTTTTTCAAAAAAATATTCTCTTCAGAAAAAAAGGAAACTTTAGATAAAGGTTTAGAAAAATCAAAATCAAGCTTTTTTGGGAAGTTAAGTAAGGCCGTAGCAGGAAAATCTAAAGTAGACGATGAAGTTTTAGATAATTTAGAAGAGGTTTTGGTAACCAGTGATGTAGGTGTAAATACTACGTTAAAAGTTATTGAGCGCATAGAAGAGCGTGTAGCAAAAGATAAATATTTAGGCACAGATGAACTTAATCAAATTCTTCGTGAAGAAATAGCAAATCTGCTTTCAGAGACTAACTCAGGAGAAGAATCTGACTTTACCATCCCAGAAGGTAAAAAACCTTATGTGATGATGGTGGTTGGTGTAAATGGTGTTGGTAAAACCACAACCATTGGTAAGTTAGCAAGTCAGTTTAAAAAGCAAGGCTTAAAAGTGGTTCTAGGCGCAGCTGATACCTTTAGAGCAGCAGCCATAGATCAGCTACAAGTTTGGGCAGACAGAGTGGATGTGCCTATTGTAAAACAATCCATGGGTAGTGATCCTGCATCCGTAGCTTTTGATACGTTGAAAAGTGCAGTAACCCAAGATGCCGATGTGGTAATTATTGATACAGCTGGTCGTTTACACAATAAAGTTAATTTAATGAACGAGCTTACTAAGGTAAAGCGCGTAATGCAAAAAGTGGTGGGTAATGCGCCGCATGATGTACTTTTAGTTTTAGATGGCTCCACAGGACAAAATGCTTTTGAGCAAGCCAAACAATTCACAGCAGCCACAGAGGTAACATCACTCGCAGTTACCAAACTAGATGGAACAGCAAAAGGAGGGGTTGTAATAGGTATTTCAGATCAATTTCAAATCCCTGTGAAATATATAGGCGTTGGAGAAGGTATTGACGATTTACAAGTGTTTAATAAATATGAGTTTGTAGATTCGTTTTTCAAGTAATCCAATCCCTGTGAAAACAGGAGTCTGCTTTTATGAATAAGTCGAGATTTAACGAATAGAAAAAATAATATTGCAAAGTTTTAAGAATAAAACAATTCAATTATAATAACGTGGTAAACTTTTTTAAAATTTTTATTTGTCGAGCATTACTTGCAGAAGTCTTATTGCCTATTTATAGAAAAAGTTAATATTTACGAATCAAAATTTTTATAAACAAATACATCCCAATAGCCAAATTTCTTTTTAAAACGACCTGATTTTAAAATTTCATTTTCGTATAAAGGTACGTAATAGATAATAGTAATTTCCCTTGGAAGCTCTGTATAGCTATCTTCTATGTTTTTAATTACCTCTGCCATAACGTTTTTTGGGAATGGATTAAAAAAGTAGAAGTAGTTATAGCGACTTAAGTCTTTAAAATCTCTGGCGTCATAATTATATATTGTAGACTTATCTATACTTAATTTTGTTAAGTTTTTTTTGGCTGTTTTTGATAGTGTTTCAGATATTTCTACACCATCAACTTTTCTAAAAGGATATTTAGATATTACATAAAGCATTTTGCCCTTACCACAACCAAAATCTAAAATAGCATCAGTTTCTGAAATATTTAAGTTGTTTAAAACATGCTTTACCCTGCCACTGCTACCGGCCATATAATGATGAGAATTATTTTTAGATAAGCCTAGTTTTTCTAAACTTTCTTGTTTGGTAAAATCTAACCCTTTTAACCTTTCTTTTAGTATAGAAATATTTGATTTTAAACCTAAATAGTTTGTGTAAATAAATTTTGTTGGTTTTAATAAGAATTGGAAGTTATTATCCCTGTCTATTTTTACAATTTCATTAACTAACTTACTCATATATCTAAAAATTTTTAATTTATAGATTTAGGGAAATTATATAAAAAGCGGATGCTCAAAATACAATTTTTTTAGTAAATTTTAGTTACTAAAAGACTTATTTTTTGTTATAGGTTGTTGAAAATCAAACATTAGTGTTGATTTTTTTTCTATAATATTTAATTTTATGGAAAGACGTAATAGAATATGATATTTTGATACGCTATTAAAGGTATTTGATTTTAATGTTAACTCAGTAAGTATTTCAACTGATTATAACAGTAAAAGAGTATTTAATTTTGCGATTTCAGTAATCTTAATTATTAATAAAAAATTAAAAGTGTAACTATCCAAAAATTATAACTAATTTATAAGTGCATTAATTTTCCTCCATAACTCATTATCAAAACTAGAAAGTGCAAGGGTACCACTATTAGCCTTATTTCCCATTCTAATAATAACCAATTTTTTACTTGGTACTACATAAATTTTTTGATCGTTTTTGCCTAAAGCTGCATAAGTATCCATTGGAGCATTAGGAATTAAACTACCATTAAACTTTAATTGACTTGCTGGTAAATGGTAACTGTTTTTTCCGTTGAGCCACCATAGATATCCATAAGATAAATTTATATCTTGTGAGGTGTTTGTCGCGTCTTCTAAAAATGTTTTAGGAACAATTTGAGTATTATTCCATTTACCTTTAGCATAAATCATAAGCCCAAAACGCGCCATACTTCGTGTATTACTCCAATATACATTAAAGCCTGAACTTTGAATCCAAGCACCATTAATTCCAATTCTACTTTTTAGCTTACTTTCAAAATAAGAATTCCATGAAGTATTGCTGGCAGCAGAAACTACATCTTGCATTTTTTTATATACATTATGATATGCCCAACGCGTTCCTGCATCTGCTTTGTATTGCAAATTTTCTTTAGAAACATTATCCCCTAAGCTATCGTCCAATCCAGAATTCATGGATAATAAATGCTTACATGTAATTAAGTTTTCTTTTTCTAAAGCTGTACTCGTCCATCCTTTACCTAAGTAATCAGATACCTTATTACCGATGTTTATGATACCTTCTTCTTGTGCAATTCCTGAAACTGCTGTAGTTAACGTTTTACCAGCACTTGCCCAGTACCATGGTTTTGTAATGTCGTGTCCATTCATATATGCCTCAACTACAATTTTACCCTCATGCAGTATCATGAAACTTTTGGTGTCTTTTTCTTCAAGGAAGTTTAGCAGTGGTTGCAATTCACTTTGATTCCAACCCAGGGTTTCAATGGCTTTGTTTTCCCAAACATCAGAGCTTAATGGTGGGAAATATATGCTATCGTTAATAATTTCTGGTGTATCACTATTTGTATCTTCTGAAGAGCAACTACATAGAGAAAAGATCGTTATAAGAAGGTAGAAAATGTTGATTTTCATAACTGTAGGTTTTCAATTTAGGACATACAAATATATAAAAGGTTTAATTGAAAAGAAATTCCTCGATATTTATTATAGAAGCTTCAGTTGATATTGTCATTCCTGTGGAAATGGGAATCTTATATTTAAAAACTAAAAACCTAACCATAAGAGAGGAAAAGGATTTTTCTATAATTCGTAAATCATTACCTATCTTTGCACCTCCTTTAAACAGTTATGCGCACAAAATCACTTAAAAAGAATAGAATAAACGTAGTTACTTTAGGTTGTAGTAAGAATGTTTACGATAGTGAAGTACTTATGGGACAGCTTAAAGCTAGTGGAAAAGATGTGGTTCATGAAGAGGAAGGTAATATTGTTGTGATAAATACTTGTGGGTTTATTAATAATGCTAAAGAAGAAAGTGTGAATACTATTTTAGAATTCATGCAAAAAAAAGAAGCTGGAGATGTAGATAAAGTGTTTGTTACGGGATGTTTAAGTGAACGATATAAACCGGATTTACAAAAGGAAATTCCTAATGTAGATCAATATTTTGGTACAACCGAATTGCCTGGACTTTTAAAAGCACTTGGAGCAGATTATAAACACGAGTTGATAGGTGAGCGTTTAACTACCACACCTAAAAACTACGCGTATCTTAAAATTGCTGAGGGTTGTGATAGACCATGTTCATTTTGCGCTATTCCTTTAATGAGAGGGAAACATAAATCTAAACCAATTGAAGAATTGGTAGTTGAAGCAGAAAAACTAGCTGCTAATGGCGTTAAAGAGTTGATTTTAATTGCTCAAGATTTAACGTATTATGGCTTAGATTTATATAAAAAACGAAATTTAGCAGAGTTACTGGAATCTTTAGTTAAAGTTGAAGGTATTGAATGGATTCGTTTGCATTATGCATTTCCAACAGGTTTTCCTGTGGATGTTTTGGATGTTATGAAACGTGAGCCAAAAATCTGTAATTATTTAGATATTCCATTACAGCACATTTCAGATACTATTTTAAAGAGCATGCGTCGTGGTACAACCAAAGAGAAAACTACACAATTGCTTAAAGAATTTAGAGCAAAAGTACCTGAAATAACCATTAGAACAACATTAATTGTTGGATATCCTGGAGAAACTGAAGATGATTTTGAAACTTTGAAAGATTGGGTAAAAGATATGCGTTTTGAACGTTTAGGTTGTTTTGCTTATTCTCATGAAGAGAACACACATGCATATAATTTAGAAGATGATGTACCTGAGGAAGTTAAGATAGATAGAGCTAATCAAATTATGGAGCTTCAATCTCAAATTTCTTGGGAACTCAATCAAGAGAAAATAGGTAGAGTGTTTAATGTTGTGATAGATAGAAAAGAAGGTAATCACTTTATAGGACGTACAGAGTTTGATTCTCCAGATGTTGACAACGAGGTGTTAATTAATGCTACAACAACTTATCTTAAAACAGGTGAATTTGCAAAAGTTAAAATTATCGAAGCTGAGGATTTTGATTTGTATGCTGAGGTAGTAGTATGATAAATTGGAAATAAAAAAAGCCGATAACTAATTGTGTTAGTTATCGGCTTTTTTGTTTTTAAAGCAAATGATAAGTTTTAAGATTCTTTCCTTTCTTCTTTTTTGTCAAGTTGCTTCTTTATTTTTCTTATTGCGTTTTCTATAGATTTTTCTGGTTCTATAATATTGTATGTACCCCAAAATTCTGGGTCTGAAAAACCAGATGTTTGTTCTGTAAGTATAGTAGTAGGTCTTAGCATTCTGTCTTTTGTTTTGGTAATCTTTGTATTTGGAATTTCCCAATCTGTGATAGCCATTTCACTATTAAGTGTATAAATGCTATTAAAAAGTTTTCCTTCCCAGTTAACCTTAAATGTTAAACCAATATTGCTATATGCATAGTGCCATCTACCGTTTTGCGTTCTATACTTAACTTTATAAGAAGCTTCTGTAGGATATACATCAACCTTTCTTGGTTTTTTTCTAACAAATATAGAGCTAGACAATTCCTTATTTTTAACATTTAAGTTGTATTCAGCATTAGTTAAAGCAAGCGTATTTGCATCTATGTATAATCTACCGTAATACAAAGGAGATTTTACATGGGGCTTTTGTTTAAAATTAACTACATACACCAAATTTTTATTAATATTAGTAGAATTTTCATAATTAAAATCGTAGAAGTCAATATCGTCTTTATTAAAAATGTATTCAGGATATTTTACTAAATCTGTATATAGATTACTAAACGGACCTCCTTGTAATTTTAATGCAAGTGTATCTAGTCTGGAATAATCAATATTTTTTCTAGACTTAATTAATTCAATATGATCGTTACGAAGACTACTATATGGCTGTTTATGGATTTTAACAACAGCTTCTGATAATGATGCATTTTTACGTCTCTTCTTTATGGTTTCTCTGTAAAACGCTGTCATTAAAGCATTTTTATCATTGTAGGCAGTGCTTTTATTTGCCAAAGTTTTTTCTACTAACGTTCGGGCATCATATCTAGGAGATGCTACTAGACTTACTGGGTTTAGTTTTGTTACACTGGGCGTAAGCACAATTTTTTCGTAATCTCCCAAATCTACAATGTTTATCAATTTTCTTTCATACCCCAAATGGGTAATAACTAATTTTGCATCTAAATATTTATAAGGAATTTTTAATAAAAATTCGCCATCAGAATTTGTAACGGTACTAATGTTAGTGCCATCCACAACTATATCAGTAAAAACAAGTTCATCTTTGGTGTCCTTATCAATAATTTTACCATTTACTTCTTTAAAAGCTTGTGTGTTTTGCGCATGGGTAATAAAAAAACAAAACAATAACATACAAGCTAAACTTAGCCTTAAGTAAATTACTCTTTTCATAATTTTTGGTGTTATGGTTCTAATCTAAAAGTACAAAAAAATGATGTAAGGTTTTAATTGTCAGTGTTTTTTAACAATAAAATTAACTTTTTTTACTAGTTATATTCACTATCGGTTAATGATTTCATGAAAGCAATAATAGAATTTATTTCATTGTCATTCAGTTCTAACGGATCTGGAGGTAAAGTTTGGTAAGGTACATCTAGTCCCATACCTTGTCCCCCTCCCAAGTTATAGAACTCTAAAACTTGTTCTAAAGTTTTAAAAGCACCATTATGCATGTAAGGAGCTGTTAATTCTACATTTCTAACAGATGATGTTTTAAAGAAACCTCGCCTTTCCTCAACTTCGTATGGATAGTACATGCCTGGGTCGTCATCTAAAACTGGGTGTTTGAAATTAGCATTTTTAGTTAGACCTAAATTCTCAAATTCAGTTTCAGCATATTTTGGAGGTACCGTACCATTAAATGTAGGAGGGAAGTGACAAGTAGCACAAGCCGCCTTACCCATAAATAGGTTAAAACCTAAAACTTCCTTTTCAGTGATTGTATTTTCCAAACCCTGCATATTTCTATCAAATTTTGAATTGAACGGAGCTAAACTTCTAATATAGGTTGCAATAGCATGTCTCACATTTTTGTTAGTAATCTTACCTTCATATAAGGAGTGAAAGGCTTTTAAGTATTTTGGATTTTCTTTTACTCGTTTTTCAACTGTAATTAAATCTGTATGAAATTCATTTTTATTATTTGTAACCCCTACAATTTGTCCTTCAAGTCCATCTCCTCTACCATCATAAAAAAATGTACGTTGATAAACAGCATAAGATAGAGTTGGGGAATTACGTTGAAGTTTAATTCCATTTCTTCCAATAGCTACTTTATGCCCATCTGTAAACGCTTTTTCTTTAATATGGCACGTAGCACAACTCATATCGTTTCCATTAGATAAAGAAGCATCATTGAATAAGCTTTTACCGAGTGCAATTCGTTCCTTCGAAATTGATGGCGAACCTTGAGGAGCAAAATGAGATAGGTTGAAAAAATCGTTTTGAAATAAGTTTTCACCATAAGGGTTGAGTTCATAGTTCTCTGCCATATCGATATCCCATTCTTTAAAAGCCTTAGCAAGTAATACTAATTGTTTATTTGTATGGTTTTTGATAAAAGCATAACGATCGAAAGTTTCAAAGTTTGAAGAAATCAATGATTGTTCTGCAGCTTTAAACGCATTTTGCAATTGCTTATATACTTCAGTTTTTCCAAAAGAGTCTTTCATGTAGTTGAGGATATTCCATAAAGACTGGTAAACATAAGCCGATTCTTCAGTAGAATTCAGTTGCATTGGAGAATCAAAACCTGTAATACCTTTTGTAGCAACTGTTATGATTTCATCTCTAATCATTTTAAGATAGTGTCTATCTTTTTGCTTATATATAATATGGTTATGCGCCATAAAAGGCACTCTAGACCTTAAAAATGTTAACTGTAATTCTAGTTCATCTATGTCTAGACCTTCATCAGCATATAATAGTTCTTCTACAACCTGTAAACTTTTAGGTTTAATTTTTTTTACATCAGTATAATCTTCGGCATGTACTATGAGTAGATTAGGTCCGTTAATGGTAAGATAACTGTTGTTGTCAAAAGCTATCATAAAAGGCTCAGCATATTTATACCATTTTCTTATCTGTTTAAAAATAACCTTGTTTTCTTCTAAACTTTTTGTGGGGTTTAGTTTATTTAAGTAAGTAGATAAGCTGTCTAAATTTTGCAAATAGTAGTCTCTTAAATCTTTTGTAAAAGCAGAATTTGTTTTTACCATTGTATGGCCAACAATGTTGCTTTCTTTTTTACAAGAAAATATGCTCATTGTTACAATAAGAAAGAGGAACCCTTTAAGGATTCCTCTTCTATTTCTCTTATAGAAATATATGTTAATCATATACAACTATCTTGGTAAACCAGTGATTTTGAATAAAAAAGAGCCTTCAAAATCTGAAAGACCTTCAGCGATAGCCGTAGGATCAAAGAATGCTTGACCATCTGCTCTTATTGCAGTATCAATTTTATCAACTTCCCATCCATGAACTTGAACACCACACAAATATGTTGGTTCAGAAGCGTTAATAATATCTGTAACATCAATCATACCAGTAATCTCCCATTTACCGCCTCCGCCGTACTCCGGGTTGTTATCTTCATCACACTCTAAAACTGTAGAAAGGGCTCCAGTAGCTATTTCATACTTATATAATTTTGCCCAACCTTGAATTGCTGTATTTTGGTTAAAATAACCGTTAGGGTCTTCTTGGATATATACGTAATTTTCTGTAACAAGAATGTTGTCAGGACTATGGAAACCATCAGCTATACCACCAACTTTATCTCCATCAAGAATACAAGTTATTTTACAATCTCCAGTAGGGTCATCATCATTTAATTCAACCATATAAATGCGACCAAAAGTTGTACCTCTTTTAGCTAAATCTGGATTATCACTTCTGTAACGTCCGGTAACACAGAAAAATAATGCTCTTTCGTTATCAGCAGAACCTTTTCTCCAATCTATATCCTCAATTCTTTGAAAACCTATTACAGAAGCGTCTATAGCTTCTTGATTTAATTCATCTTTCGTTCTTTCTGTCATTTCTACCCACTCAGCATCATAAGTTACTCCTTCAGCCATCCCCATTTCAAATAAAAGACCTCCTTGACCAGGCTCAGATTCAACAGGGTTTTTTCCTTTTAAAACAAATAAGTCTCCGGCAAATAAATCTCCTCTTGCCCCAACATACATACCCAAGTGACCTTCTGGGTACGAATTGTTACTATCATCATCTCCAATGATAGCTACGGTTTTTCCTGGATATGCATTTTTGCCTATAACAACGGCATTTTCAGTAGCCCACTCTCCCATAGCAGCAGATCTTGTAGCGAAAGACGCTAAACCTGGATCCTTGTAAGGATCAACAACATATACACCTTGAGCACCAGCTCCTTGACCTACCCATTCTCCTCCTGAAAGATACATCGGACCAAAACCATGCTCTTCTTTAGAAATACCAGAACCAGAGCACATGGCAGTAAATGCAGTTGCTGTAGAGTTTACAATATAGTCTCCTTCCATAGGTTGTAATTCCTTGTTCACTTTAATTCTGGCTATAGAGAAATCTCTTTCTAAATTTACAATGAAAGAGTAGGTGTCATCTCCATTGTCAAATAATGCGCAACCATCAGTATAAGAGCCATAAACAAAACTAGGGTCTGAAGGCAAAATGTCTTGTGATGTTAATAGCATTTCAACATTCACAGAAGCGTCTTTAACGTCAAATACTTTGTTAGCATCTACAACTGAAGTGGTTAATGGGTCTAGATTTGGTGGCATAAAATCTTCTCCATCTTGTCCGTCCTCTCCGTCTTGCCCATCAATACCGTCAATACCGTCTTTCCCATCTTTGCCGTCTTCAATATCGCAACTTATTATTGATAAAGGAATAATTGCTAAAGCAATTACTAGCGATAAAAAGCTAAATAATTTTTTCATAATTTTTTTAGATTGTTTTTAGTTATTATTTCCTTTCAAAATTAGAATGGTATTCCAAGAATTTCGTTAAATGATTACTGTGCTTTTATTAAGTTAGGGTTATAGAAAGGTTATCAATATTATCTAAATATTACGATGGTTATTACAGTGTTAAGAATTGTTATGAGATGGTTAATTTTTAAAATTTCATTAATTAGCCAATATAAATTAATGTGTTTTTTAATGGACAAAAGGTGGACATAATCAGTTTTATTTTTTTTATTGTGTCTATATGTATACATTGGTATTACTTAACATGATTTATATGCCAACCGTTGATATGCATAGTATTACACTAGTACTATTGTTTTTTTGTTTTTCCCTTTTGTCCAGTTTCACGTATTCAACATCAGGACAAACAATTAAGTTTAATTTTAATTCACACTTTAGTATCTAGATATGAAGAAGATTTTTCTTTTTTCAATTATTATGGGTTTTACTTCCCTAGTGTATTGCCAACAATTATATATGGAATATGGCTCCACTATTTCTTCATTTGATTATAAAAACTCAAGAGGCCAGCGTTTAAATAATTTGTTAGCACAATCTAAATCCTATTTTGGGATGGGGTATAGACATCCTTTAAATAAGGCTAAAACTATTTTTCTAAGAGGAGGTATTAATTATAATAACTATGGAGCTATTGGTAGTGAGAGTAGTGTAGATAATTATTTTGCTTGGGATATAAGCTACTTAGGAATAAAAGGAGGTACTGATGTAAAATTATTTCAATGGAACGATTTGGTGTTTTTTGCCAATGGTTCTGTTGCTTCAGAGTTTCTGGTAAGGGGAAACCAAACTATAAATAATGATGTGTTTAATTTGGTAGGAGAAGAAGAGTTTAATAATAATATTTTGTTTTTAAGGGCTGGTATAAGTATGCAATATCCTATTTCAAGGAGTACTGCCATTGTTGCTAGCTATAATTACGGTAGTTCTATTCTAATAAGTAGTGGTATTAGTGCTGAAAAACTAAAACTAAACGCACATCAATTCGGCATTGGTTTCATCATTAACTTACCCAAGTGTTATTGCGATTTTTAGGGTGGACAAAGTATGGACACTATAGTATGTAAGTAATATTTAATATAGTTTCGGTAAAGCGAAGCATCAAAAAACAACAAATGATAAAAAAACTAATTAGATATATTTCAATTTTAGTTTTGATGATTTTTATAGCCCCATCAGTTATTGGGCAGTCTAAAACTCAAAATTCAGAGTATAGAGTTGTAAGATCTAGTGTGGGTATTGGAGGTTCTTCTAAAACATTTCAAACATCTAAAGGAAAGTATACTATTAGCCAAAGTATTGGGCAAGCTAGTGTTATAGGTACAGCTTCTACCAGTGGTTACTATTTGCGTCAAGGTTTTCAGCAACCTCATAGTAAAATAGTAATTAAAACGAGTAAGGAAAGTAGTAGCTTAAAAGCGTTAGTATTTCCTAACCCGTTTGAAGAACGTGTAACCATCTCATTTAAAGAAACTATTAAAACTAAAGTTATTGTTGAAATTCATGATGTAAGTGGGAAGTTAGTTTATAAGAGTCAATTTCTTCCATCTAAAACAATACAATTAAATTTAAATAGTCTATCCACAGGTTCGTATATTTTAAAGGCGCATACCGATGATAAAATTCTTAATTCAAAACTTATTAAAATATAGCACCAATAAAAAACCAAATGTTATGAAACGCATAATTACCCTAGTTTTATTTTTATTTATTTCAATAAATACTTTTGCGCAAACTGAAGGTATTAGTTATCAAGCTGTTATTATTGGACCAGATGATTTGGAATTACCTGGTGTAGATTCAGAGGGTAACTATCTGCCAACAACAGATATAACTGTGAGATTTTCAATAATTGCTCCAGGAAGTGGGGACGTTGAGTTTACTGAAGAGCAAGAGACAACTACCGATGAGTTTGGTAGAATAAATTTAATTATTGGAGCAGGGAACTATGATGATTTTGAAAAGATATATTGGGATGGTAGACCAAAATCTTTAAAAGTTGAAATAGATTTTAAAAATGGAGAAGGCTTTATGGATTTGAGTATAGAAAAACTAACCTATGTGCCTTATATTCAACATAGAACAATAAAAGCTTCAGATTCATTAATAGTTGATGGTAATACTGAATTAAAAGGAGATTTAACAGTTGTAAGTCAACCAACAAATCTAGGGGGAACGTTTAATGTTAATGGGGGAAACACAGCATATTTATCAGGAAGACTTGAGGTAGATAGTTTAGCCAATTTTAACAATGGTTTAAATGTAAACAACAAAAGTATTACTAATTTATCTGGAGCCTTAATAGTTGGGGATTCATTAACAGGCCCTCCTAATTGGGATGTAGATGCCCCTACAATACTTAATGGTAGTTTAGAGGTAAAAGGTAAATCTACTTTTGGAGCTTTGGAATCAAGAACATTAGTAGTTAATGATAGTACAGAATTAAAAGGAGTTGTAGCTATAAACTCTGAGGATAATCAGGTAAAAATTACTACTACATTAAATGGTTCTGATTTAGATATTAATAACTACCCTTTATTGGTTGAGGGTGGTAATCAAGGTATAGCAATTAAAGTAGAGGGTGGTAGAAATAATTCTAATAACTTTATATCTTTTTGGGATACAAGTGAGACACGTTATGCTTTTGATCTTGAACAGTCGGTGCTTGATGGGCTTTATGGAGAAGGAGGAGATCCTCTAGGAGGAGGTGTTAGGAGACAACCAGGACAAACAATATCTGGAGTAGATCTGCCAACGGCTACTCCAACTATGTGGGGACGTATTGAAGGGGAAACCCCATCAGAGTATGATAATAATGCAGATTATAATTTTGATCAAACCTCATTAAATTATGACATTTATGATGCTGGTTTTGATGTTGCCTTTGCACTCTACGATTTGGCGGCTTCATTTGTACAAGTTACAGCTTCTTCTACATCGTCTACACCATGTGTTGGTTTAGGAACCTGTGTAACCGCACCAATACCTTCTTTTATCGTTAGTAGTACAGCACAATCTATCGCAGCTGGTCTTCAAGTAGTAGCTGCTGGAGTAGGTGTAGGTATTGCAGCAAATAATAAGGTAAAATATAATTACAATAAAAATAGATTTCGAGGGGTAACCTATGCTTCTGGAGCTGGAGATTATGCAGAGTATTTGTTAAGGGAAAATACAAATGAAGCTATGAGTTATGGGGATATAGTTGGTGTTAAAGGAGGGAAAATCTCCAAAAACCTTACTGGAGCCGAAAAAATTATGGTTATTTCTCATAAGCCAATTGTATTGGGGGCATTACCACAAAAGAGTCAAGAGCATCTATACGAAAAAGTAGCCTTTATGGGGCAGGTTCCTGTTAAGGTTTTTGGTAAAGTAAATATAGGTGACTATATCATACCAAGCGGTAAAAATGATGGTATAGGTATTGCTATACCTCAATCTAAAATTGAAATAAATCAGATTAAAAGCATAGTAGGTTTAGCGTGGACTAAAAGTGAAAATACTACAGGTTTTAATATGATTAATGTAGCGGTTGGGCTAAACAGAAATGATAATAACATTATCGTACAAAATCTAAACGAGGAAGTACGCAACCAAGCAGCTGAAATTGCTTATTTAAAGAACCAAATACAAGATATATTATCAAGTATTTCTAAGTTAGAGCAGGGCAAGGTTATGGGTGCCGATAACATTGAAGAGACTCATGAAAATGGACAAACCTCAAAAAAGCATATTCAACGGAAATATAATATTGTTGAATCTCATGAAACGGATATAATATATTTTGAACTTACTGAAGATGATTTTGAAAAAGGGTTGGTCTTAGCTGAAGAAATGATTCGTGACTCTGGCGAGTACGAAAGATATAAAGAACCATTAGAAAGACTTAAAAATGATGCTACTTTTAAAAGTAAGTTTTTCAATAAACTAAAGAGCGATCTACATAAAAAGATACATTATCATAAAGGTATTGATAAAGGAGGTAAACATTAAACATGTTTAAAGTTTCAATAGAAAATTATGTGTAGATCCACTTTACTGTTTTTTTTGTCAATATTTAGTGCAACTTTTTTATCGTGGTCGCAAACCACAACTGTTCTTGATGCTAACTTCGAAAATTATCTCGAAACACATGCAGCCAATGGCTTAATGGTTGATGTTGGGGATGAAACAAGTATGGGAGATGGTATAGCTAACAATAGTACTGTGTTTACGGATAGGATAGAAGGAGTTACATCTTTAATAATAAGCGATTTAGGTATTGTAGATTTAACAGGTATTGAAGATTTTAGTAGTTTAGAGGTATTAATATGTAGCAATAATAGTATGTTAGATATTGATGTTTCTGGAAATGTCAACCTAAAATCTTTAGTGTGTAGTTTCAATCAATTATCAGAATTAATTATTGCTCCCAATACAGATTTACTGGATTTAGATTGTTCAAACAATCAAATTACCTCAATTAATATTAGAAATAACACCCAATTAAAGGATGTAAACTGTTCTAACAATAGAATTTTAGATATAGATGTTAGTGAAAACATGGCATTAACATCATTGAGGGTTTCAGGTAATAGAATATCTACTTTACTTGTCAATAATAACTCAGATTTAGAAAGGCTTTATTGTGCATCAAATCAAATATCAACATTAAATTTATCCTCTAATGAGGATTTAAAAGTATTAGATGCTTCAAATAATGCCATTACGGGTTTAGATTTAAGTACTATCAATACAACTATTTGCCCAGACCCTCAAACTGATCCTGTAACTATTTGCCAAGGTAACTCTATTATCAATGTGTCAAATAATCAATTATCGTCTTTAATAGTAGCTAATGGTTTTAATGATTTAGTGACATCGTTCACTTCCGAAGGAAATCCAGATTTATCATGTATACAGGTAGATTCTGGTTTTACACCAAATACTAATTGGGTAAAGGATGATTGGACCTACTATTCTGAAGCTACCTGTACAGATGACTACACGTTTGTACCAGACGGTAATTTTGAACAGGCTTTAATCGATTTAGCTCTAGATGATGTTTTAGATAATCTGGTTTTAACATCAAATATTGTAGCTGTTAACAATCTAGATGTATTTAATTTAAATATTGATACTCTTTTGGGTATTGAAGATTTTACAGGACTTACAACCCTAAATTGTGGAGGTAATAATATTTTAGAATTAGATATTTCAAATAATATACTCTTAACCAATTTAGATGCTTCTGGTAATAATATAGAGCATCTAGATTTAAGTGCTAATACAGCATTAACCGTTTTAAATATTTCAAATAATAATATAAGCAGTGTAGATATCACTACAAACGTATCTCTAGAAGATTTAAACTGTTCCAGCAACACCATCCAGCTTTTAGATTTAAGCAATCATCCATCAATTACAGATTTTAATTGCGAATCTAATGCTTTGGAAGTATTAAATATTCAAAACGGACAAAATGGGAATTTAGCAAATTTTACAGCTGTGAATAATCCTAATCTTTCTTGTGTTGAAACAGATACGGGGGGAGTGCCAGCTGGAGTAAATTGGGCTATAGATGCAACGGCAAATTATGCGACGAATTGTGGGACTTATGTTCCAGATGGTAACTTTGAACAAGCTTTAATTGATTTGGGATATGATGTAGCCCCATTAGATAATTATGTGCCTACAGGTAATATTTTAGGGGTAACTGATTTAGATATTAGTGGTAGAGATATTGCTGATGTAACAGGAATTCAGGACTTTGATGCCCTGCAAACCTTTAACTGTGCAAATAATACCATTGTTGAGCTAAACTTAGTGGCAAATATGTTATTAACAAGTATTAACTGTAGTGATAATGCCTTAGAGTTTGTTGATATAAGAAATGGAAATAACGCCAGCATCACGTTTTTTGATGCCACCATTAATTCCAGTTTGTTTTGTATTAATGTTGATGCTGCTGTGATAGGTAATATTCCGGCAGGCTGGACGATTGATCCCATTTCAAATTATAACTCTGATTGTGATACTAATAGATTTACGCCTATTCCAGATGATAATTTTGAACAAGCTTTAATTGATTTAGGGATAGATGCTGGCCCATTGGATAATCAGGTATTAACTGCTAATATAGAATATTTAACATCTTTAAGTATAAGCGGTAAAAATATTGAAAGTCTGGAGGGTATACAGGCATTCTTGTCACTTACAGAACTAGATTGTAGTGATAATTTTTTAGATGAATTGGATGTGAGTGGTATGGTTAATCTGGAAAACTTGTTCTGTGGTTCAAATTTTTTCCTTACCACAAATACAACTAACCCAAACGGTGTATTAAATATTTCAGCTACACCTAATTTAACCAAACTATTTTGTCCGGATAACAATTTGGCCGATTTGGATATCTCATTACATTCTAATTTAGAAATATTGGAATGCTCAAACAACAAATTAGGGGTAATGGATATTAGTAATAACACTAATTTAATAGAGGTTGTTTGCGACAATAATAAAATATCAAGCTTTGTTAGTTATGTAGCTGATAACTCTACGTTAATCACAATAAGCTGTAACAATAATGAGCTCTCTACCCTACAAGTAAATAGATGCTTAGCACTAACAACTTTAAATTGTAGAAGTAATGCGTTAAGCTTGCTGGATATAGGCGCTAATACGGCCCTGGAAGTTTTAGATTTTTCAGATAATGAACTAGCTGATATAAACCTATCTGCCAATTCTAACCTCATAGCACTTTCAGGATCACAAAATCAGCTAACCGAAGTAGATGATTTATCATCAGTAGTTCTGGAAAGTTTAATTTTAGACAATAATCAAATAAGTCAATTAAACACAGTATTAAATAGCTTACCCTTGCTTAAGCATTTATCAGTTAGCAGCAATACTCTCACAGATTTAAATACAAGTATAAATGTAAGTTTAATAGAATTAAACGTGAGTAATAATGCACTCACATCTTTAGAGCTTGCCTCGAATTTAAATCAGCTTAAAAACTTTAATTGTAGCAATAATGGAATTAATGGTGGTTTGGATTTATCTACGTTGGGAACAGGAACCTGTCCTGCGCAGAACTTAAACAATCCACTAGACTTTTGTCCAGATACCATCACTATAAATGTGTCGGGTAACCAAATAGAATTCGTAAATATCCAAAATGGAATAAATAATGATATATCTAATTTCTCGGCAACCAATAACCCTAATCTTACCTGTATTCAAGTAGATGATGTAAATAATATTGGGACAAGTTGGATAAAGGATATAAGCGCTGAATATAGTATAGACTGTAAATTTGGAGAAACCTATGTACCTGATGATAATTTTGAACAAGCATTAATTGATTTAGGTTACGATATAGCTCCTTTAGACGACTATGTACCAACCATAATTATAGAAGTGGTAACTGATTTAGATATAAGCGGAAACAACATTATAGACTTAACAGGTATAGAAGATTTTACTGCTTTACGGGTTTTTAATTGCTCTAACAATACCATAAGTACCATAGATGTGGGTAGTAATATAAATTTAACTGAAATTAACTGTTCTAATAATACTTTAACGCATCTAGATTTAACCAATAACGCAGGTGTTGTTAGTGTGAATATCTCCGAAAATGATTTTACTGAATTTGATGTTAGTCTAATCCCAGCACTTGAAGTATTGGACTGTAATCAAAACGAGATTGTAGAACTTGATTTCAGTACTAATCCTGCAATTACAAATCTAAATTGTGCTTCAAATGCATTGGAGGTTTTAAATTTACAAAATGGGCAAAATGGTAATCTAACGAATCTAAATGCCCAGAACAATACAGTTTTAACTTGTATCCAAACCGACGATGGCACGGTTCCTGGAGGAGTAACGTGGTTAAAAGATGTAACTACACAGTATGCTATAAACTGTCATTTTGGAGAAACTTATGTGCCGGATGATAATTTTGAGCAGGCTTTAATAGATTTGGGTTACGATACAGCACCCTTAGATGATTACGTACCCACTGCAAATATTAAAAACAGACAGTCACTAGATGTAGAAGGTAAGGCTATTTTAGACTTAACTGGTATAGAAGATTTTGAAGCATTAACAACATTAAGCTTTAGTAATAATTTAATTGAAGTAGTCGATTTGAGTAATAATGTACAGTTGGTAGGTATTGATGCTTCAGGAAATCAACTCACAGATTTAGATACCTCAAATCTTTTAGATTTAAATTATCTAAATATAGCTGGTAATAATATTACCCAAATAAATACAGCTTCGAATTTAGGTTTAATAGATTTAAATATTGCTGATAATCAATTCGCAACATTAGATGTTAGTTTACTTTTAGATTTAGAAAAGTTGAATTGTTCTTTTAATCTACTAACAGAGTTAGATTTTACTTCGAATACGAAACTCACCGAGCTGATTTGTATTTCAAATTTGTTATTCCAAGATAAATTGAATATTCAAAATGGTGCCAATGAAACTCTTAGGATATTTAATGCTTCGGATAATCCAGACTTAAGCTGTATTTTGGTTGATGATCCTGTTGCTGTAATCTCCAATGTTAATGGTTTGTATGATAATTGGTTTAAGGATGCTACAACAAATTATCAAACGGTTTGTGACGATGCCGATAATGATGGCGTAGCCAATGAGGACGACTTATGTCCTGGAACACCATTTGGAGAACCAGTAGATTTATTTGGCTGTACCTTTTCAGCATTACCAGAAGATAATTTTACCATTCTAATTACAAGTGAAACATGTTTAAATAATAACGATGGAAAAATAAGAATAACTACTAAAGAATTTTATCAATATAAAGCACATTTAGTTGGAGATGATTTTGATAGAGAATATAGCTTTACTAACGAAATAGATATTTTAAACTTACTTGCGGGAACGTATAGATTATGTATTACATCGGATGAGTTACCAAATTTTGAGAGGTGTTTTGATGTTGTAATTAATCACCCTGAAAATTTGGATGTCATTACTGGTAAAAGTAAAAAAGGTAAGGAAGTAACGTTTACTATGTCTGGAAGTAGTAATTATAATATTGATTTTAATGGTTTACAATTTTCAACCATAGATTCCTCTATAACGCTACAATTAGAACAGGGAGAAAACACAATAAGAATTTCAACAGATTTACCTTGTCAAGGTTTTCATGAGGAAAGTATTTTATTGTCTGATGAAATGTTAGTATATCCAAATCCATTTCAAGAAAATATCAATATTTACTTGGGAGAAATGGATAGTGATGTTGTAGAGATACAGGTCTTTTCTTATATAGGGCAAATGGTTTTAAATAGACAAATAGAGCGGAAAGATAAGAGAAGTGTTACTATAAATACTCAGCATTTTAAAACAGGTTTGTATACTGTGATTATAACATCTAAAAATTCAATTTCTAACTTTAAAATTGTTAAGAAATGAAAAAGATAATTTATGTAATTTGTTTTAGTTTTTTAGTGTTTGCATGTAGCAACCCTTCCACTATAGAGCCAGATCCAATTAGTGTAGACCCAGAAGAACCTAGCGAAATAGATAAACTAACTGTAAGTTTACAGTTTCCTCACAAGGATGAATTGTGTAATACAGGAGCAAATATAACACCAACACAAAGTACTGTCTTTTTTGAATGGGAAGCGAGTGATGTTGCAGATGGTTATAGAATTTTTGTCACAAATTTAATTGATGGATCAACTATTGAAGAAGAAACTACCGAAGATAAAATAGGAATTGTAATAAATAGAGCAACTCCATATTCTTGGTATGTACAATCTAAACGCGGTACTATAACAGCAGAGAGTGAAACTTGGAAATTCTATAATTCAGGACCAGGGGTTGAGACATACGCACCTTTTCCTGCTACAATTAATGCTCCAGACATGGCAGCTTCTGTAAATGCAGGTACGGTTACTCTTATATGGTCTGGTAGTGATGTTGATGATGATATAGTTAATTACGATGTATATTTAGGAACAAGTAATACACCAGATATTCATGCTAGTGCCGTTACTGCAACTCAGCTAGATGTTACTGTAAGTTCAGGAGCTATTTATCATTGGAAAATAGTTACTAGAGATGCTACAGGAAACACTTCAGAGTCTAGTTTATTTCAATTTAGAGTGCTTTAAAAAAGCCTTAACTTAATTTTTAGATTTTAAAAAATGTAATAACTGTATATTTACACGACTATTACGTGATATATGCAGCAAGAGTACATACCATTTCGAGCTACTGGTTATTTTTCATCATTAATTTGTGATTATTTAGATGAAAAAGACGAGCTAAAATCGTTTTATCATCGTTTTCCATCCATTGATAATTTTAAATCTCAAATTGAAGAGAAAAAGCAATCTGTTCAGGTACAGTCGAGAATTACTTTAGTAAACGCTTTGAAGCAGCAGTATCAAAATCTTAAAGTTTCAGAATCTACAAGCCACAATATTGAAAGCTTAAATTCTGAAAATACATTTACGATAACCACAGGACATCAACTCAACTTATTTACAGGACCGCTTTATTTCTTATATAAAATAGTTTCAACAATTAACCTTACAAATCAACTAAAGGAAGTATATCCAGAATATAATTTTGTACCAGTTTATTGGATGGCCACAGAAGATCATGATTTTGAGGAAATTAACTACTTTAATTTTAAAGGAAAAAAATTCCAATGGAATAAAAAGGCTAGTGGAGCTGTAGGAGAGTTGTCTACCGAAGGTTTAGATGAGGTTTTAAAATTGTTCTCACAAGATTTGGGGAGTAGTAACAATGCAAAGGATTTAAAGCAACTTTTTAAAAATGCGTATGTAAACCATACCAATCTTGCAGATGCAACGAGATATTTGGCCAATGAATTATTCAAGAACTATGGTTTGGTTATTGTGGATGCAAACGAGGCTAGTTTAAAACATATGTTTATACCATATGTTGAAAAGGAGCTCCTAAATCAGGTGTCGTATAAAACGGTTAGCGCCTCAAATGATAGCCTTACGCAAGTTGATGACTCCTACAAGATTCAAGTAAACCCAAGAGAGATTAACTTATTTTATCTAAATAAAAATTTAAGAGAGCGCATTGTTTTAGAGGATGATGTTTATAAAGTTTTAAACACACAAATAGTTTGGAGCAAGAGTGAGATAGAAAAAGAGCTTAAAGACCACCCTGAGCGATTTTCGCCAAATGTGATTATGCGTCCCTTATACCAAGAAGTAATTTTGCCAAATCTATGTTACATTGGAGGTGGAGGAGAGTTGGCCTATTGGATGCAGTTAAAATCTTATTTTGAAGCAGTAGGCGTTTCTTTTCCTATATTATTGTTGAGAAACTCTGTTTTAATTAAAACAGAGAAACAATCTAAAAAACTTCAAAATTTGCATATTTCTGATGAAGATATTTTCTTGAAACGAAATTCTTTTATCAATAAAAAAGTGCGTGAAATTTCTAATATTGATTTGAGTTTTGCGTCTCAAAAAGAGTATTTAAAAGCTCAATTTGAAGATCTACTTACACTTGCAGAACAAACCGATAAGTCTTTTATCGGAGCTGTTAAGGCACAAGAGAAGAAACAGCAAAAAGGGCTTGAGAAATTGGAAAAACGGTTGTTAAAAGCACAAAAGAAAGCACTCTCCGATGAGGTGTCTAGAATGACAGAACTTCAAAATGAGTTGTTTCCTAATAGGAGTTTGCAGGAACGTAACGCTAATTTTTCAGAGTTTTATTTGGAGTATGGACAATCGCTAATCCCAAGGCTAATAGAAAATTTAAAACCGTTAGATGGCGAGTTTTCAATTCTAACCATTTAGTACACTAAAGATTAAGAACTAAATCTTGTAAAGAATCTTCAGTGGTTATGTCTAATTTTTTACGTAATCGGTAGCGTGCTTTTTTAACCCCTTCTGGAGAAATGTTTAAGATGTTAGCTATCTCTTTAGAAGATAAATTCATCTTTAATAAAGCCATTAATCGCAATTCATTTGATGTTACTTCTGGGAATTTCTGCTTAACATTAGTATTAAAATCCGTATGTACTTGCTCAAAATAACGAGAAAAATTATCCCAATTATTGTCGCCTTTTAAATCAAAATTTATGGTACGAATTAATTGATTATACCCTTTTAGAGAGTTTTCAGAAGTTTTAAAAGTTTTAGCTTGCTGTTTTAAGTTTTCTAAAAGTTCATTCTTCTTTGCTAAGTGCAATGCATGTATAGTTAATTCTTTCTTTTTGTAATCAAGTTCAAGATTTAGTTTTTCTTTTTCGGTTTTACTTCTTTTCAACTTTTGCCTTAAGGCATAAAAACCAATTAATGCTAGTAATAAACCTAATCCCAATAGGATAGTATATAACGTATTAACTTCTCCTTTTTTTTCTAATAGATTAATCTCTGCTTCCTGTAAGGCTATTTGTTGTTCTTTTTTCTCGGTTTCATAAATGGTTTTTAACTCTTCAATTTGTTGTGTTTTAGTAATGGAATATAAACTGTCATTAACTTCTCGGGATGCATCAAGGTATACTATAGCTTCTTTGTGCTTGTTTTGTGCTTGTAGAATCTTAGCTCGGTAAGGATAAAAGCGCTTTAAATAGGCGAGAGCGTCGTTAGGTTTAGCAAGTTCTATAGCTTCATAATTATACTTTAGTGCTGTATCGTAGTTTTTGTTCTTATATGAAATTTTAGATAATCCGTGAAGTGCATTAGCTAAGTTAAGTTGATAGCTTTCTTCCTCTGCAATAGTTTTAACTTCTAGAAAAAGTGATTTCGCTTTAGCATAGTTTTCATTTTCTATTTCTAATTCCGCCACAGCATTTAGTGCATCAGAAAGTGCAAATTTATCTTCAAATTCTTTAGCATATTTTATAGCTAAATCGTAATGTTTTTTTGCATTAACGTAATCATCTAAGTTTTTATATGTAGACCCTAAAGATGTATTAACATAAGTTAGCGACCATTCCTGATGTTCTGTCTCATAGATTTTTGCAGCTTGCTTATAATATTTTAGTGCAGATTCATAATTTTTTTGAGTAGATTGAATGATACCAATTTGTTCCAAGGCACCAGCTCTTCTAGGATCTTTTGCTTTTTCAAAACATTCTAAAGCTTTTAGAGCTTCTTTTAAGGCTATTTTGTAGTTACCTTTTTCTGCATAACGGATGGATAACGCATCATGATGTGATCCAATAAACTTAATTTTAGAAGGGTCATCATCATCTTCGGTTTCTTCAATTAGTTTTAAATTTTCTTTGGTAATAGCAATTGCTTCATCTAAGTCTCCCGATGTTTCTTTAACAATAGAAATGGCATGATTAATAAATATTAACCCTCTTGTGTATGAAATATCTTGAAAGTTTCTTTTTGCAATGGCGTAATAGTGTAAAGCAGAATCATTTTCACTTTTGTTTAAAAAATAATCGCCTATATGCATGTTGCATGCAGCAATACCAAACTTATTATCAATTCTATTTGAGATTTTTATACCTTTTAAAGCATAGGCTTTTGCCTCTTCAGGTTTAGAGTATTTAAGATTTTTATTAAGATTTATTAAGATGCTAATTTTTGTAGAGTCATCAGTTTTTCTTTGTTCAAGTTCATACTTTAAACTGTCAATAAGCTTTTTATCTTGAGCTTGTAGAAAGTAAAATTGAATAAGTAATAAAAGCGTAGAACAAATGAACTTTTTCATATTGGGCAACAATTTATTTTTAATAAAAATAATATTTAATAATTGTTGAAAAAATAAACTGCCCAAACTTTCCAATAAAAAATCAATTCCTATTTTTGCGCATGCAACATGATAAGGTACTAATTTTAGACTTCGGGAGCCAATACACACAGCTTATTGGGCGTAGGGTTAGAGAACTCAACATATATTCCGAAATTCATCCATTTAATAAAATTCCAATAAATTTAGAAGAGTACAAGGCAGTGATTCTGTCGGGTAGTCCAAATTCTGTAAGAGGCGAGGATGCATTGCATCCAGACTTATCTAATATTAGAGGTAAAAAACCAGTTTTAGCTGTATGTTATGGTGCTCAATATTTAGCGCATTTTTCTGGTGGAGAGGTGGCACCTTCTAATACTAGGGAGTACGGACGTGCTAATTTATCTTTTATTAAAGGCAATGAGCCGTTTTTTGCACACGTGAATACAGGTAGTCAGGTTTGGATGAGTCATTCAGACACTATTAAGAAGCTTCCTGAAAATGGGGTTTTAATTGCTAGTACGCATGATGTTGAAAATGCAGCTTACAGAATTGATGGGGAAGAGACTTATGCTATTCAATTCCACCCTGAAGTATACCATTCTACTGATGGTAAGCAAGTGTTAGAAAACTTTTTAGTGAACATAGCTGGTTTGCATCAAGATTGGACACCACAGTCTTTTGTTGAGGAAACTGTTGAGGCTATTCAGGAAAAAGTTGGCAACGATAAAGTTGTTTTAGGGTTGTCTGGAGGTGTAGATTCTACTGTAGCTGCTGTTTTATTAAATAAAGCTATTGGTAAAAACTTGTACTGTATTTTTGTGAACAACGGCTTACTGCGTAAAAATGAATTTGAAAGCGTTTTAAACCAGTACGAGGGTATGGGACTTAACGTTAAAGGTGTTGATGCTTCTGATCGATTTTTGGCTGCTTTAAAAGGTGTTGAAGACCCTGAGAAAAAGCGTAAAGCCATTGGTAATGCTTTTATTGAAGTTTTTGATGATGAGGCTAATAAGCTAGAAGATGTAAAATGGTTAGCACAAGGCACTATATATCCAGATGTTATAGAAAGTGTCTCTGCTACTGGGGGACCTTCTGCAACTATAAAGAGCCATCATAATGTTGGTGGTTTACCTGATTTTATGAAACTTAAAATTGTGGAGCCTTTAAGGGCAATTTTTAAGGATGAGGTAAGGCGTGTTGGTGCTACTTTAGGTATCGACCCTGAATTGTTAGGACGTCATCCTTTCCCAGGACCTGGTTTAGGTATTAGGATTTTAGGTGATATTACTGCTGAAAAAGTTAAGATGCTTCAAGAAGTAGATTATATTTTTATTAACGGGTTAAAAGAATGGGGCTTATATGATAAAGTATGGCAAGCAGGAGCTATGTTATTGCCCGTTAATAGTGTTGGTGTTATGGGAGATGAGCGTACTTATGAAAAATGTGTAGCTTTGAGAGCTGTAGAAAGTACGGATGGTATGACGGCTGATTGGGTAAACTTACCTTATGAGTTCCTTCAAAAAACATCAAATGAAATTATTAACAAGGTAAAAGGTGTAAATAGGGTGGTCTACGATATAAGTTCTAAACCTCCTGCTACTATAGAGTGGGAGTAGTACACTTAAGTGATTTGGTAGCTTGAATATCTGATATCTTGGATTTTGAACTGATAATTGCTGATTGAACTGCGTTAGGGATTGTAGAGAAAAGCCCACAGCCCGACGAAGGAGGTGCGAGGACTTGCAACGAAAAGCCCGACCCGACCTAAGGAGGGGAACGCCCACATAAAAATTTGGCATGTTATATGTAATAATATTTTAAAGGTTATTAATCTTTTTACACAATAAATAACGTATATAAACTATTTAGTATAGGTTAGCTATTAAACAAACAATACAATGCATAGATTTTTATTAGTTTTAATTGTTTCATTATTTTTTGGAATAACTTCTGTAAATGCACAAAACTACAGTACACATCAGGTAAAAAAAGGAGAAACTATTGAGGGAATTGCTAAACGCTATTATGTAACGCCTTCTGATATCTATGGTTTAAATCCTGATGCCAAAAAAGGTTTAAAGCCTAACACTATTTTAATAATTCCTATTTCTAAAGCAAAAAAACCAAAGATTACTGAAACTAAGGAGTTACAAGGGTTTAAAAAACATAAAACTAAACGTAAGGAAACGCTTTTTGGAATTTCGCAAAAATATGATGTAGAGATTGAAGATATAAAAAAGCACAATACATTTTTATATGCAAATAATTTAAGAAAAGGGGATAAACTGCAAATACCAATTTTTAAAATTACTAAGGTTGAAGAAGAGGTTGAAGCATACAAGATGTACACAGTACTTCCTAAAGAAGGAAAATGGCGTATAGCGTATAAATTTGGAATTACTGTTGCTGAGTTAGAAACTATTAACCCAGATATGGGGGAGGTATTGCAAGAGGGACAAGAAATTAAGGTGCCTAATATTGAAAAGACTGAGGAGAAAGCAATTGATGAGCAATACAGTTATTATAAAGTTTTACCTAAGGAAGGATTTTACCGTTTAAAACTTAAGTTAGGTTTAGAACAAGAAACGTTAGAAGAGTTAAATCCAGGTTTAGCAGAAAGCGGCTTAAAGGTAGGGATGATATTAAAGATACCGTTTACTGATGCTACCGAGGGAATTATTGCAGAAGAAGCAGGTGCTATTAATTTAGCAAATAGTATTAAGGATTTTGATACAAAACACGTTGCTTTAATGTTACCGTTTAGGCTGAATCGTGTTGATTTTGATTCAATATCTGGAACTAAAAAAAGTATTGAGAAAGATCCTTATTTAGATGCTTCTTTAGATTTTTATTCTGGGGTTTTACTTGCAGTAGATTCTTTAAAAAAACTTGGAGTTTCTATTAAGTTAGATGTGTATGATACCAAGTATCAAAATACGGCTGTATCTAGAATACTATTGGAAAATAATTTTGAAAATGTGGATGCTGTAATTGGCCCGCTAACTACTAAGAATTTTAATATTGTTTCGAATGAATTGAGACAATATCATGTTCCTGTTGTATCTCCAATTGGCACGAAACTTAAACTTCATGATAATGTGTTTCAGTCTAGACCTTCTGATGATTTACTTAAAGCAAAAATCATCCATTATGTGAAAACCGATAGCTTACCAAAGAATATTATAATAATTGCAGATTCTAAAAATATGCCTATTGCTAATGCTTTAAAGCAGGAGTTTAATACGAGCACAGTTGTGTATTCTAGAAAAAATAAAGAGGGTAAAGATGAGTATTTTGTAACTAAAGAAGATATTGAAACGGCACTAAAACCTGGTTTGAATCTGGTATTTTTAGAAACACAAAATGAAAGCTTTATCTCTGGAGCTACTAGTATTTTAGCAGCTTTGAATTTGAAAGTAGATCCTGAAAAACCTGAAGTGGAAAAATCAGAAATTATCTTGGCTACCACCAAATTTAATGGTGCTTTTGAAGGCGATGAGGTAAATAATACACATCTTTCAAAATTACAATTTACTTTCGCTACATCCTCTAAAAGTTATAGTGAAGATGATGAGAATACTTTTATTAAGAATTATAAGAAACTCTATAATATCACTCCAGGAAGACGTGCAGTAAAGGGGTTTGATTTAACTATGGATGTTGTGCTTAGAATGGTAACATCTGAAGACTTATTCATGTCTGTTAATGATACTCCATTAACAGCTTACGTGGAAAACAAATTTGCTTATAAGAAGAAATTGTTTGGAGGTTTCTACAACGATGCTGTTTATCTTGTAAGGTATAACAATCTTAAGGTTGTAGAGCTAAAGCAATAAGGCAATTGTATTTGACGTTTAGTTATAAACTTTAAACCCTGTGCATAAGATTGTTTTAGTAATATGTTTGTTATTATTTGTACAGTATAATGATGAACCAGTAATGTCCTGGCATGATAACTACCGTTTAGTATGGAATGATTTTAAAGCAAAGCCAAAGTATACTATTAATGCAGTTGCAATAACGGCTTCTGGGATTACTTTTGGTTTTTCAATTAGAGAGAGTGATAATCGTGTAATAAGCTTTTCAACAGAGGTGCATGCACATTTTTACCCAGAACAATCCTGGTATAAGCCTGAAAGTGTAAATGATCATGTACTAGGCCATGAACAGTTACACTTTGATATTACTGAATTATTTGCCCGAAAATTTAGAAAGCGTATAAGCTTATTAAAAACTACCAATGATGTCGCTAAACGCTTAAGGGAAATACATAAAAATATCAATAAGGAACTCGCTGCGTTTCAAAATAAATATGATACTGAGACTGATTTTTCCAGAAATATAGAGATACAGCTATCATGGGAAGCATTTATTAAAAAGGAATTGAAAAAGTTAGATTATTTTAAATCTGTAGACTAAATGTTACCTGATAAACAATTTTTAATAGACTTAGCGCATACCAAAATGCCCTATGGGAAATATAAAGATCGCTATTTAATTGATCTACCAGAATATTACGTGGTTTGGTATCATGGTAAAGGGTTTCCTAAAGGTAAATTGGGTACTATGCTTTTACAAGTTTATGAGTTAAAAATAAATGGGTTGGAGAGTTTAGTGCGAGAAATTAAAGAAAAATATCCTAAGTGATTTTTTAGTTTGTTGTTACTTAGGGTAATATTCTATATTAATGTTTTTCCTTTAATAACGCTTTAGGAAAATTAGCCTGAAACCGTTTTAATCTTGGAATAGATACATTACGAATGTAACTATTATTAGGATGAAGCCTTTCGTAATTTTGATGGTAGTCTTCTCCAATCCAAAATTTTTGAAAAGGATATACTTCGGCTGCAATTTTAGCATCTAATTTTTTAGCAAGTGCCTCTTTTTTTTCTAAAATTATTTTCTTTTGTGAGTCATTTTGATAAAAAATAATAGAGCGGTATTGAGAACCTCTATCTGGTCCTTGTCCGTTAACCTGTGTAGGGTTTTGTGATGCAAAATAAGCATCAACTAGCGTTGCAAAACTAACTACTTTAGGATCGTAAATAACCTCTACAGCTTCAGCATGTCCTGTACTTCCCGTGTTACTAGCAGCATAAGTTGGGTTGTCTGTATGGCCTCCAGAATAACCATTTATTACTTCATCAACCCCTTTTATACTTTCGTAAACAGCTTCTACACACCAAAAACAACCACTAGCAAAATATGCTTTTGCTTTTCCGTTTTCAAGAGGTAATTCAATGGGTTTAGCATTTATAACAGCTTCTTGTTTTTTGTTAGTTTGTGCTGTGTTTTGACAACTAAAAGTAAGTGTAATAATTAAAAGGATGATGTAATTTTTCATTGTATTTCTTTTTCTAATAGACGTATAAAAATAGGAAACCTTATATAGTAAAATGTAAAATTTATTATAAATGCTCATTTTGCCTAAAAATTGAACTTAACTTTCCCAATAAGAAATAAAAAAAGCCTTCAGGAAACTGAAGGCTCTTAAATATTTTTTGACATTAGTTTACAGTTTTGCAAACATTTTTTCCATTTTAGCCTTTTGTTCTTCTGCTAAAACGGCATCTACTAAAATTCTTCCACTGTGCTCATCGGTAATTACCTTAGTGCGTGATGCAATTTCCACCTGTACTTGAGGGGGAATAGTAAAGAAAGAACCTCCAGAAGCACCTCTTTCAATAGGTACAACGGCTAATCCATTTTTTACATTTTTACGAATTCTATCATAAGCAGCAACCAAACGATCTTCAATCTGAGTTTTGTATTCTTCAGACTTATCAAGTAGCGTTTGTTCTTCTTTTTCTGTTTCGGCTAATATAGCGTCTAGCTCTCCCTTTTTATGCTTTAAGTGAGTTTCACGTTCTTTAAGCTGATCTTTAGTTGTAGCTATTACTTCTTTCTTTTGCTCAATTTGAGCTTTGAATTCTTTAATATGCTTTTCAGCTAATTGAATTTCTAATTCTTGAAATTCAACTTCTTTAGAAAGAGAGTTAAATTCTCTATTATTTCTAACATTTTTTTGTTGTTCGCCGTATTTTTTGATAAGTGCTTTAGATTCTTCGATTAAGTTTTTTCTTGAAGAAATATCATTATCAATTGTAGCAAGGTCGTTTACTAATTTTTCTAATCTGATGTTTAATCCAGCAACTTCATCTTCTAAATCTCTTACTTCTAAAGGTAACTCCCCTCTAACATTTCTTATTTCGTCAATACGAGAATCTATAAGTTGTAAATCGTAAAGCGCTCTTAAACGCTCTTCTACACTAACTTCTTTCTTTTTAGCCATACTTTAAAAATACTTAACAGGATTTGTATTTGTGTTTGATAAAATGATTGCAAAATTAGTAATTTTTTTTGTAAGATACTCTACTAAAAGTGTTTTTGTGAATTGTTCGCTTTCGTAATGTCCAATGTCTGCCAGAAGAATGGTGTTTTCAGCAGAGAAAAAGTCGTGATATTTTAAATCTGCAGTTACAAATGCATCTGCACCATTAGCTTTGGCGGCACTAATAGCAAAACTTCCTGATCCTCCTAAAACAGCTACTTTTTTAATGTTTTTGTTTAAAAATGTAGAATGTCGGATGCAGCCTGTGTACATTTTAGTTTTAAGATGATTGAGAAAATCAGCTTCGGAAAGCGGAGTGGTTAATTCGCCAATCATACCCATACCAATATGTTGGTTTTTGTTTTCAATGGTAATAATTTCATATGCTACTTCTTCATAAGAATGTGTATTGAAAAGTGTTTTTAGAATTTTAGCTTCTAGGTGTTTAGCAAATGTTACCGTAACTTTAGTTTCTAATTCTACATGAACTTCATTTTTATTACCAATAGTTGGAGATGATGTATCGTTCCCTTTAAATGTACCATAACCTTCAGTATTAAAACTGCAGTTGTCATAATTTCCAATACTCCCTGCACCAGCATTAAAAAGAGCAGTTCTTAATTTTTCAGCTTCATTTTTGGGAACATAAGTTGTTAGTTTTTTTATGGTACCATTTTGTGGTATTAATATATTTTTGTTTTTTAATTCGAGTTGATTACATATCATATCATTTACACCTAGATAAGCATTATCTAATGCTGTATGCATACTGTAAATTGCTATATCGTGTTTAATAGCTTTCATTACCACACGTTCTACATAGGTTTTGCCATTTAGTTTTTTTAAACCTTTAAAAATAATAGGATGAAAGCTTACAATGAGGTTGCATTTTTTTAATATGGCTTCGTCAACAACACTTTCCAGAGTATCTAGAGTAACTAAAACACCTTTTAACTTTGCGTTTTTATCTCCAACTAAGAGACCTACATTATCAAAATCTTCGGCATAGGCTATAGGTGCGAGTGCTTCTAAATGATTTATAACATCTTGTACAATCATACGGTTTGTATTTAGTATCAAAGATAAAATAATTACATTCGTTGTTGTGAAGCTCCTAAGAAAAATATTGATTCCAATAGTTCCAGTATATTATCTGATAACTTGGTTACGTAATTTACTCTATGATTTTGGTGTTAAGACATCTGTGTTATTTCCTATTCCAGTAATTTGTGTGGGCAATTTAAGTACCGGTGGTACTGGAAAAACCCCTATGATTGAATATTTAATACAGCTTTTAAAAGATGATTATAAAATAGCTACTCTAAGTAGGGGGTATAAACGAAAAACTAAAGGGTTTCTATTAGCTAATGAACATGTAACTTCAGAAGATATAGGGGATGAACCATATCAATTCTATAGTAAATTTGGAAGTGAAACTCAAGTAGCGGTTGATAGTAATCGTGTTAATGGTATTACACAATTATTACAGAATACTAATACTCCTGAGGTCGTTCTTTTAGATGATGCGTTTCAGCATAGAAAAGTAAAAGCCGGATTTAATATTTTATTAACTACATATCAAAAACCATATTTTAAAGATATAGTGTTACCTACAGGAGATTTACGAGAACCTAAAAATGGAGCCAAGCGTGCCAATATCATTGTGGTTACAAAATGTCCTTCTGGTATCACAAAAAAAGAAAAATCTCTTTTTTTAAAACAGATTAATGCAAAGCATGAGCAGCATGTTTTTTTTAGCTCTATTTCTTATTCTGAAGAGATAGTATCCATAGCTTCTAAAATGAATTTAACAGATTTAGAAGATTTTTCACTGGTAACAGGAATTGCTAATGCAACGCCTTTGGTAAAATATTTAAAATCTAAAAACTTAAGTTTTGAACATTTAAATTTTAAAGATCATCATGAATTTTCAAAAGAGGATATTTCTAAATTTGAATCTAAAAAAATAATACTTACTACAGAGAAAGATTTTATGCGTTTAAGACAGTATAAGTCTTTAGAGGATAAACTATACTACTTACCAATAAAGGTTAAAGTAGAAGAAAATAATAAATTTGATAGTTTGGTAAAAGCCTTTGTTGCTAAATATTAAGCAGTAGCAGATTTTTTGTCAGACAAAGCATTGAATAATTTTTTCTCAAATTCTTCTTGCTTGAAAGGCTTTGGAATAATATCAGTAAAACCAGCCTCTTCAAACTCATGCATTTTATCTTCAATTGTGACAGCAGTAAGCGCAAAAATGGTTAATTCTTTATCAAATGTTCTAACAATTTTTGTAGCTTCAATACCACTTATACCTGGCATATGGATATCCATCAAAATGATATCATATTTGTTAGTCTTTATCATATCAACCGCGGATTCTCCATTATCTACGACATCACAGGCGAGCCCCATTTTGGTTAATATCTTTTTAGTAATCATTTGATTGATTTTGTTGTCTTCAACCACTAAAATTTTAACTAAACTTAAATCAATATTAGGTTTTGTATCAAGCTTTTCAATTTCTTTATTAGCTGATTTTTCTTTTGCTTCGTTATATTCTAAAGGAATTTCGAAGAAGAAAGTTGTACCTTTCCCTAATTCACTTTGTAAATAAATTTTACCTTTTAATATTTCTATTAATCCTTTTACAATAGAGAGACCTAATCCTGTACCACCATATTTGCGGTTAATTTGTATAGAGCCCTGAGAAAAACTTTCAAACATATTATCTTGTTTCTCTTTTGTGATACCTATTCCGTTATCTTCAACTTCAAATCTAAGATTATAAATATCTTTTTCTTGCTCTATTTTATATACTCTTATCCAAATATCTCCGTCTTTAGTAAACTTAATAGAATTACCTATTAAGTTTATAAGTATCTGAGAAATCTTTAATTGATCTGCCACAAAGTTCTCAGGTAAATCTTTATCGTATTCAAAATGGATGGTAATGTTATTATCTAATGCAGAATTGTTTAATGCTAAAATTATATTATTAATCTTCTTTTTAAGATTAAAAGGTTCTGACTCTACTTCAACTTTATTTGCTTCAATTTTATTAATTTGAAGAATGTCATTTATAAAAGTTAACAAATAATCTCCAGAGAATTTTAATGATTTTAGATGTTGAATTTGTTCTGGTTTTGGATTTTCATCAAGTAACATATTACTTAATCCTGTAACAGCGTAAAGCGGTGTTCTTAATTCATGAGTTACAGTGGATAAGAAATTTGCTTTTGTTTTAGAAGCCAATTCGGCTTTTTCTTTAGCAACAATAAGTTCGTTGTTTTTCTTGTGAAGCATATTGTTGGTCTTTAACCTAATATTATTATTCTTATAAAGAGAAAGTGTGAGTAATGAAAGAATTGTGATAAGAGCTACACTAAGAATTGAAATTAAAGTACTTAAATCATTTTTACTATTTGCTTCTTCTAGTTCAGCTTGTTGCTTTTTATTATTTTCAATTTGATCATTAATTAAAAACTTAATTCTTTTTTCAGGTGATAAATTTGATCTTTTTACTGCTCTTAGAGAATCAGATAATTTTATGTGATCTTTAAGATAGTTAGTTGATAACTCAAAGTTTTTTGTACTCTCATAAATATTACTCAATACTAAAAGACCTTTATTTTGAATAGATTTAAAACCATTAGATTTTGCTATTTGTAAGCCTTCTTTAGTAAAATCTAAAGCTTTTTGATGCTCATTGAGAATATTATGTATTTTTCCATGATTAACTAATGCATTACTTAAAGTATTATTTAGTTCTTCTTTTCTGGCAAGAGCTACTGCTTGTTCTGTGAGTTCTCTAGCTTTTCTATAATTTTTAAGCTCTAAATAAGCATTACCTTCGGCCAATAAAATTTCTGCAAGTTCAGTATCCATTTCCTCTTCTTGAAACTTAGATCTAGCAGCTCTGTAAGAATCTAATGCTTGGTATATATTATTTTTGGCCATGTAAACATCACCAAAAGTTTTATACGAACGACCAAGGTTTTTATTATCATTTATAATACGTTGCATTTCAATAGCAGAGGTAAGTGCTTTTATGGCAACATCTTCTTCCTCAATAATTAAATGTAGTTTACCTTTTATATATTGAATTAATCCAATGCTTTTTTTGTTGTCTGAATTTTGAGCAAGTTCTAAAGCCTCATCAAGTGTTTTTTGAGCTTCAAAATAATTGAAGCTTTCAATATCTTTTTGAGATTGTTCTATACGGTAGTTTATATTATTTTGAATAATTTCAGGATCCTTCTCAATAGTATTTTGAGAGAATAAACTGATTGATAATGACATCAAAACAATAAATATGTACTGTTTTATTTGGGACATTTTAAATTCAATAGGTCGACAAATATAAATATTTATTCGACAAAATACATATTTTTATCGATAAATCGCATATTTATTTAATTTATATGCTTTTGCGCTTTATATGATGAACGTACCAAAGCACTACTTTCAACGTGTTTAAAACCTAAATCAAGCCCAATTTGCTTATACTCATCAAACTCATCAGGATTAACAAAACGTTTTACAGGGAGGTGTTTTTTACTTGGTTGTAAATACTGACCAATAGTAACAACATCAACATCGTTCTTCTTTAAGTCATGAAGTGTTTCTATTACTTCTTCTTTGGTTTCACCTAAGCCAAGCATTATTCCAGATTTAGTTCTTCTCTGTCCTTGCTGCTTCAAGTATTTTAGCACGCCCATACTTCTATCATATTTAGCTTGTATGCGTACTTCACGTGTTAACCTTCTCACAGTTTCTATATTATGAGAGACTACTTCTGGTGCTACATTAATAATACGATCAATATGTCTTTCTATACCTTGAAAATCGGGAATTAGAGTTTCTAGAGTTGTTTCAGGATTCATTCTTCTAACAGCATTAACGGTTTCAGCCCACATAATGCTTCCCATGTCCTTTAAATCATCTCTATCAACACTAGTAAGTACAGCATGTTTTATGTTCATTATCTTTATGGAACGGGCTACTTTTTCAGGTTCATCCCAATCCACTGTTTCTGGTCTACCAGTTTTCACACCACAAAAACCACAAGAGCGTGTACAAATATTACCTAGTATCATAAAGGTAGCCGTACCTTCTCCCCAGCATTCACCCATATTAGGGCAGCTTCCTGAGGTGCAAATGGTATTCAATTTATATTTATCTACTAATCCTCTTAACTCGGTATACTTCTTTCCAGTAGGTAGCTTAACGCGTAACCATTTTGGTTTTGCTTGTCGCTCAGGTAATACGTTAGAAATTATTTCCTTTTCCATAAAACAAATTGAAGTACAAAGATACGAAGTATTCTATTAAATCTTCTTTATAAAGTAGTAAGGTACCATATACTAAATCCTATTAAAAAAAGAATTCCCAACCAGCTTAAAACGTGTAGTATTATTGAGGGTCTCCATTCTTTAGGTGTGTGTGTTCCTGAAATTAGTATGTAATTAATGATGGCATAGAATGGTGCAGTGATAAAGGATAGTATAGTGGCGATTTTAATAAGTAACCCCATTTCAGAAGCTAAAAACAAGAATATGTATATCGTACCCATTGAAAGTAAAATAATCCAAAATAAATAGCCATTTTTAAAACTCTTATTAACAAGTAATTCGGAAGTTCTGTCCATAGAACGGGGAGACGCATCAAGTGTAGTAAGTGTAGTGCTAAACATAGTTGTAAATGCAGCTACTCCTATAACTATATATGCCCAATTACCAAGACTAGTTGTATACATATCTATAAGTTGACCAGCAAAAATACCGGCAGATCCACTAAAGGTTTCTCCACTACTAAACATTACTAATGCACCTAGAAGTACAAAACCAATACCTAATATGATGGTGCCAATATAACCTACATTAAAATCGAAAAGAGCACCCTTGGTAGAAAATTCAGTTTGATTTTTCTTTTTTTCTAACGTCCAAAGTGAATGCCATACAGATATGTCAAGAGGTCCTGGCATCCAGCCCATAAAGGCTATTAAAAAAGCAATTTCAATACTGTTTTCTGGTAAAACTTGCGCTATTGAAAGAGCCGATGTATTGTTGAGAAACGCCATTATTACAGCTAGAATAGTACTAACTGATAATGTTACTATTATAACTTTTATGAGATTATCCAGTAGTTTATATTTACCTAAGAGTAATAAACAAATACAAATGCCCAATATTATAACAGACCAAATCTGCACGCTATTGATGGTAATTGGTCCAATTTCAAGAGGGTTGAATTCGTAAAATAAAGACGATGCTATACCTGCAGTAACAATAGTAACTGCCATTTGTATAACAAACATTGTACCTAAGGTAAGTATGTAGTAGGCTACTAAAGTACCTTTGCCTAATTTTTTATAACCATCTAGAAGACTTTCGTTGGTTGCAGCTGCATATCTGGGACCATATTGAAAGAATGGGTATTTAAAGAGTGTTACCAAAATTAGTGCCCAGATTAAGCCTAAACCAAAATCTGCCCCAGCTCTTGTAGATTGTACCAAATGCGATACACCAATAGCTGCACCAGCAAATAATAAACCTGGGCCTAGGTTTTTTAGTTTTTTAATCATTTTTATTAGTAATTACCTCTGCAAGTAATTTTTTAGCTCTTAAAAGTTTAACCTTTACATTGTTTATAGGTTCATCTAATTCCTTAGAAATTTCTTTATAGCTTAACTCTTGAAAATATCTTAAATTAATTACTTTTTGATAATGCGGTTTTAGCTTTTTTATATCTCTAAGTAGATTTGCTAAATTTTGTTCTGTAATAAGTTTATCTTCAACAGTAGGAGATTCATCTAAAATTTGGTAAGCTTTACTATCGTCTTTTGAAATAACATGCTCTATTGAGTTTTTTTCCTTTCGGACTAAATCTATATGAATGTTTTTAGAGATAGTAATTAACCATGTTTTAAATTTGTATTTTGCATTAAAAGTGTCTATTCTATCAAAGGCACGAGAGAATGTTTGTATGGTAATGTCTTCAGCATCATTTTCATTCTGCACACGTTTTAACTGAAAACCATAAACGCTATCCCAATATAAATCCAATAAAAAATTAAAGGCCTTTTGGTCGTTGTTCTTGGCACGAGAGATAGCTTCGTCTATTTCCAATAGTTTGGTTTTGAGATAATATTATTTATAAAGATAGCTAATTGAGCAATAATTAAAAAGATTTCCAAAAATGGAGAGAGTAAAATTAGATCTTTTTCACGAAGCTTTTTTGCAGAAAAGCCGTACGTGGCTATAATAACGATTATTCTTGTTAAAACTAAAGCACCAACTAAGATAGGTAAATGCCAAAATGCTAAAAGTGTAATTGATAATATCCAAAATAACAGACAAGATATGTAAAGCAAGCCTAAAGTAATTTTGTGATTTAACTTATAGTGTTTAGCGGTTGAAACGTGTCTTCTTTTCTGTTTAAACCAAGTTTTTAAAGAGGTTTTTGGTTTGGATGTGGTAAAACTATTAGCAGTTACGCAAATACTTGTGTTATCTGATGTAGCAGCTTCATTAACGAATAAATCGTCATCACCAGAACGAATACGCATATGTTTCATAAAACCATTTACCTCAAAAAATTGTCTTTTAGTATATGCCAAGTTTCTGCCTACTCCCATATACGGCATTCCCAGTTTAGCAAAAGATAGATAGCACATTGCAGCGTGTAAAGTTTCAAATCTAATAAGCTTATTAATAAGGGAGTTTTTAACTTTTGAATAAGCACCGTAACCTAATACAATGGAGGTTTGGGAATTAAAGTTTGAGACCATATCTTTAATCCAGTATTTAGACAATGGTTTACAATCAGCATCTGTAAATAGTAATACGTTATGTTTTGCTGCTTTTATGCCTAAGGTTAAAGGGTATTTTTTGTTCCCCCAAAACGTTTCAACGGGTTCTACATCAACAATTTTAATGTTTTGATGTGCTTCAGAAAAGGTTTTCATAACCTCTAAAGTATTATCCTTTGAAGCATCATTAATTAAGACAATCTCAAAATCTTCATATTCTTGTTCTATAATATAAGGTAAAAAAGAGCTAAGATTATCTGCTTCGTTTTTAGCACAAATAATTACAGAAACTGAAGTTTTTGAAGTGTTTGTTACATTTTTTGATTTGCTAAAAGCAAATTTTCCAAAGATGTGTAAAAAGAAAAAAACTTGAATTAAGACAACTATAATAAGAGCATAGAGAGCAATATCAAGTATAATCATCAACTATTTTGAATGTTGTGGTTCGTTACATTCGCTAAATTGATCTGGAGTTTTTCCACAAAAACCACAAGCTTCTCCTTCGCTATTTAGCATAGGATTTTGACTAGCACAGGTACCAGCAAATTTTCCGTCTTTTTTTGCCCATATTTTAATGGCGATTCCTGCAATACCAAGACCTAACAACACTAAAGTAATCAAAAGAAGTTTCATGTGAAAATTTTGAACAAAGATACAAGTTTTGAAAAAAACCACGATGCAATTCGGTTTTTAATTATGGATGTGTGACTTAGCTGTTTTTTAGGTGTCTCATTACTAATGAGATACATTTTTCATTACTAATCAATTAAACTATTTATATTATGAAAAAATTATTAGCTGAATTTTTTGGAACTTTTTGGCTGGTTTTTGGAGGTTGTGGTAGTGCTATTTATGCTGCTGCTTTTCCAGAAGTTGGTATTGGTCTTTTAGGGGTTTCATTGGCCTTTGGTTTAACTGTTTTAACTATGGCTTATGCAGTTGGTCACGTTTCTGGAGCACATTTTAATCCTGCTGTTTCTTTGGGTTTATGGGCTGCTGGAAAATTTGAAGGAAAACATTTGGTAGGTTATATTATCGCTCAACTTATTGGCGCTATTACTGCTGCGGGAGTATTATATCTTATCATTTCTGGTAAGTCTGATTTTACAGATATTGGAGGTTTTGCTGCAAATGGTTATGGGGAATTGTCTCCAGGTGGGTATAATATGATTTCAGTACTTGTTGCAGAATTTGTACTTACTTTATTTTTCTTGCTAATTATTTTAGGAAGTACTTATCCTAAGGCACCTAAAGGGTTTGCAGGAATTGCTATAGGTTTAGCACTAACTTTAATTCATTTAATAAGTATTCCAATTTCAAATACATCAGTAAATCCAGCAAGATCTACAAGCCAAGCCTTATTTGCAGGAGGAGATTTTACTACGCAATTATGGTTGTTTTGGTTAGCACCAATAGCAGGAGCTATTGTAGCAGGATTAATACATAAAGCATTTTTCAATAAGGAATAAAGAGAATAACCTTTAATAAGAGTTATTAATAGCAAGTAAAAAGCCTCTTCCGTTTTAGGAAAGAGGCTTTTTCAATATCATACTCTAATATATTTTACTGTAAGCTTATTTCTGCTACGGTGTTTTCTATAGATGCCACGGCGTTTCCTCCTTTTGGTTCTATTGTAATATTTAAGCTTTTTGCATTTTCAGTAAAGGGGATTCTTTTAAGCTGCCTATCTGCTTCACTTAAAATACCTAAACTAACCATTTTACCTTGTAAATCTGCCCAAATTTGGTAACATTGTTCTTCAGGTAGCTGCGGTAAAGAAACCACATCTATCATTGATGTTTTTTCCTTAGGGTTAATGTAAGCTACAGTTTTAAGATCTCTTGCGCGCTCATTACCTTGAATTATATATTTATAAGTTTCAGGGTCATTTAAACGCTTAAACTGTTCCATAATGGCATCAAGCTTTTTGTTATTTTCCTCAATATCACTTCTTAAATCAAAAATTTCTTCATCAACAATAAGTGTATCGCTTTGTAATTTTTGATTTTGATTGTAAAAATAAACAGAGGTAGCTGCAAATAGTATAGCAGTCACACTTGCCGCAATACTAAATTTATACCATTTCTTGTATTTGCCTTTTTGATTAAGAGTTACTACAGGAGCATCGTCAAGTTCTTCTAAAACAGAGTCTAAAATATGTTTAGGTGCTTCTATAGCATTACTTTTAGCAACAATTTCTAAGTTGTACTGTAGCGTGTTATAGGCATTTTGTACCTCAGGATATTTTGATATGTAGGTTTCAACTTGTTCCGTTTCGGCAACGGTTGTCTTTCCCATTAGATATTTATCTAAAAGACCAGAATTTAAAAAAGTAGTTATTTTCTCATTCATGACTTGGTTTTATTAAGGATTGTAAATCTTTTTTAATTCTCTCAATCCAATTTTTAATCTCGATTTTATAGTCCCCAACGGAATATCAAGCTCATCACTTGCTTCCTGTTGCGTCATTCCTTCAAAAAATAGTGCATTTATCACTATTTGATACTTTTCATCCAAGGTGCCTAAGTGTTTCTTTATATCTAGAACATCTTGGTTTAAAGCGTTCGTTGTAATTTTATATACGCTAGAATTATCAATTTGGACTTCTTTCTCTGTTTTATTTTTTAAAGATCTGGTTTTATCAATTGCTGTATTATACGCAATTCTATATAACCAAGTGAACAGTTTTGCTTTGGATGCGTCATATTTTTTAGCATAACGCCAAATTTTTACAAATGTTTCCTGCAATACATCCTGGGCCGTGTCTTCGTCTGTAATTACTTTTCTTATAACGCCATAAAGTGCATCAGCATAATTTTCATAGAGTAGAGATATAGCTCTTTTATCACTATTTTTTAATAAGTTAACTATTTCTCTTTCTATATTCGAAATCAATGTAAAGTTGGTTTATAAGTTGATTGTTAGTAAGTACTGATAAACGTCAAAGTTAGAAATTTATTTAAATTACAAGATATTTACTTCAGCTTCAATAGAAATATCAAACAGCTTTAAAACTGTTTTTTGAATTAATTTAGAAAGCTCTAAAATATCAGAGCCCTTGGCGCCACCATAATTTACAAGTACTAAAGCTTGGTTTTTGTGAACACCATAATTTCCAAAACGTTTACCTTTAAAACCTGATGTTTCTATAAGCCATCCCGCAGGAATCTTCACTTCATTTTCAGAAATAGGGTAGTTTGGTATATTTTTGAAATTTTTTTGAAGTTTTTCAAATTTCACTTTTGAAATTACTGGATTTTTAAAGAAACTTCCACTATTTCCAATATCATCAGGGTTTGGTAATTTACTTTGTCTAATGGCTATAACAGCTTTTGAAATACTTTGAATAGTAGGTGTTTTAATACCTTGAGCTTCCAATTCTGTAGTTATAGCACCATAATTCATATTTAATTCATGATGCTCTTTTGTTAATTTAAAAATAACAGAAGTGATCACATATTTACCTTTTACTTCATTCTTAAAAATAGAATTTCTATAGCCAAAATTACATTCGTCCTTAGTAAATGTGATGGTTTCTAAAGTATCAATATTAATGGCATCGCACGATACAAAAGCGTCTTTTAACTCTACGCCATAAGCTCCAATATTTTGTATAGGTGATGTCCCAACATTTCCAGGTATAAGCGATAAATTTTCTAAGCCGCCAAAATCGTGCTTTAAACACCAAAGCACAAACTCATGCCAGTTTTCGCCTGCATTTGCTTTAACATAAACATAGTTACTATCTTCTTTTTCAATAGATATACCTTTTAAATTTACATGAACTACTAATTTATCTTGATGTTGTGTTAATAACATATTACTACCACCACCTAAAATTAATTTATTGGGATAGTTTTTAAGTGATAAAACGTTTTTTAGCTCATCTAATTTTGATACAGATATAAAATGCGCTGCAGTTACATCTATACCAAAAGTATTGTATTTTTTTAAGGATATGTTTTGCTGCAGTTGCATTAATCTTGATAAACTTTTAAAGCCCCTTTTATAATATTAACAGCTTTAATTAAGTGTTGTTTATTAAGTACGTAGGCAATTCTGATTTGGTTTACTCCGATGCCTTTGGTAGAATAAAACCCTTCAGCTGGAGCTACCATAACAGTTTCATTATCAATACTAAAAGATTCTAAAAGCCACTGGGCAAATTTATCGGCATTTTTTATAGGAAGTTCGGCTATACAATAAAAAGCACCTTTAGGAACTGCTACTTTAACACCTTCAATTTTATTTAATTCAGAAATTAAAGTGTCTCTACGCGTTATGTATTCGTGTTTTACATCTTCAAAATAGCTGTGTGGAGTACTTAAAGCAGCTTCACTTGCTATTTGCGCATAAGTAGGAGGACTTAATCTAGCTTGTGCAAATTTTAAAACCGTATGCCTTATAGTTTCATTTCTGGTAACTAAACAACCAATTCTTGCACCGCACATGCTGTAACGCTTTGATACGCTATCAATCATAATAGTGTGGTCATTTAATCCCTCTAATTCTAAAATAGAGTAGTGAGAATTACCATCATAAGTAAATTCTCTGTATACTTCATCCGAGATTAAAAACAAGTCATGCGCTTTAACCAAAGCGGCAAGCTGTTCAATTTCTTCTTTTGAATATAGGTATCCTGTTGGGTTGCCAGGATTGCAAATCATTATAGCTTTAGTTCGAGAGGTAATCAGTTTTTCAAATTCAGATATTGGTGGAAGCGCAAAATTGTCTTCTATCTTAGAAATAATAGGCTTTACTTTTACGCTTGCTGCTGTTGCAAAAGCGATATAGTTAGCATAAAATGGTTCGCAAATAATAACTTCATCATCTGGATCCATAATGCTGCCAAAAATAAAAGCTATTGCTTCACTGGCTCCTGTGGTTACTATAATATCTTTATGTGAAACCTCTATATTATGATAGGCATAATAATCTGCAATTTTTTTTCTGTAGGTGTCAGAACCTTCAGAACGAGAATACGATAAAATTTGTACATTATTATCTTTAACAGCTTTTAGTGCTATCTCAGGAGTTTTTATATCCGGTTGTCCAATATTAAGATAGTATATAGATTTACCATCAGCTTCAGCTTGTTCAGCAAAAGGAACAAGCTTGCGTATCGGTGATTCGGGCATATCTCGCCCTTTTTTAGATATTGAAGGCATCTTTATTGCAATTAGTGCGCAAAGTTGCAAAAATTATCTTAAAAACCTAAGGTTAATTTACAAAGCGATTACAAAGAATTTCAACTTCTTATTTATGACTTAAAATGACTAAGGGAGAAGTCTCCATATCATGCTTTTTTAGTATCTGTACTTTTAAGTCAGTAAAATCGTTAAATAAAAAAACCTAGACAAGTTGATCTAGGTTTTTTACAATATTATAAGAAAGTAGAACTATTGTTCTGCCATACTTTTACTTTTCTTCTCTAAAACATTGTTTTTAGAAGGGTCTACAACTAAGCCTTTAATTTTTAGGGCTACAGTAGGTGTCTCAGCATTAGACATTACCGTAATGGTTTTTCTAATAGGATTCACTCTATTAGTATCATATTTTACTTCAATTTGTCCAGCTTTACCAGGCATTATTGGAGCATCTGGTTTTTTAGGAATAGTACATCCACAACTAGAACTTACTTTAGATATAATTAGAGGAGCATCTCCTGTATTTGTAAATTCAAAAATTCTTACACCATCAGCGCCTTTTTCAATAGTACCATAATCTATGGTAGTTTCTTTAAACTCAATTTTAGCAACTTTTTCTTGTGCATTGAGTGAAAAGCTAATTAACCCTACAAATAAAAGTGTAAATAAATGTTTCATCTTTTTCGTATTTATTGGTTATAATTTAATTCAAACATAGGTACTTTTTCTACAACGAGCAAAATTAATAGACGAATTACCGTAATCTTAACATTTAGCATTTTTCTATCAACCTTTCACAGATTAAGAAATATAAGTACTTTTGCACATTAAAAGTCAAAAACTGTTCCAAAGTATGCAAATCCCATCAAAATACGATGCTAGTAAGGTAGAAGAGAAGTGGTATGATTACTGGATGAAACATAATTATTTTCATTCTAAACCAGATGAAAGAGAGCCTTATACTATAGTAATTCCACCACCAAATGTTACTGGTGTGTTGCACATGGGGCATATGCTCAATAATACTATTCAAGATGTTTTGATTAGAAGAGCAAGGTTGCAAGGAAAGAATGCATGCTGGGTGCCTGGAACAGATCATGCTTCTATTGCTACAGAGGCCAAAGTTGTAACAAAGTTAAAGGAACAAGGTATTGATAAAAATGACTTGACAAGAAAGGAATTTTTAAAGCACGCATGGGAGTGGACGCATGAATATGGGGGTGTGATTTTAGAACAACTTAAAAAATTAGGCTGTTCTTGTGACTGGGATCGTACTAAGTTTACTATGGATGACGATATGTCAGAAGCAGTAATTAAAGTTTTTGTGGATTTGTACAAAAAAGGCTTGATTTATCGTGGTTATCGTATGGTAAATTGGGACCCTGAGGCAAAAACTACCTTGTCTGACGAAGAAGTAGAGTATATTGATAAACAGGGTAAATTATACCATGTAAATTACAAGATAGAAGGTTCAGATGAAGAACTCACTATAGCTACAACACGACCAGAAACCATTTTGGGAGATACAGCTATTTGTATCAATCCTAATGATGAACGTCACACACATTTAAAAGGTAAAAAAGCGATTGTGCCTATTTGCAATCGTGTTATTCCTATTATAGAAGATGAGTATGTAGATTTGGAATTTGGTACAGGATGTTTAAAAGTAACTCCTGCACATGACGAAAATGATAAGGTTTTAGGAGATAAGCATAATTTGGAAGTCATAGACATCTTTAATGAAGATGCTACATTAAACAGTTATGGGTTACATTACGAGGGGCAAGATCGTTTTGAAGTTAGAAAGGCTATTGTAAAAGAACTTGACAGTCTTGGTTTAATTTCTAAAATTGAAGATCATAACAACCGCGTTGGTATTTCAGAAAGAACGAAAGCTATTATAGAACCAAGATTATCAGATCAGTGGTTTTTAAAGATGGAAGAGTTGGTAAAACCAGCTATAAAGGCAGTTTTGGGAGAAAACAACGATATTCAATTATTTCCAAAGAAATTTGAGAATACTTACCGCCACTGGATGGAGAATATTCGCGATTGGAATATTTCTCGTCAGTTATTATGGGGACAACAAATTCCTGCATACTACTACGGCGATGGTAAAGAAGACTTTGTGGTAGCCGAAAACATTGAGAACGCTGTAAAGTTAGCACAAGAAAAAACATCAAACGTTGAGCTTAAAGCTTCAGATTTAACTCAAGAAACAGATGCACTAGATACTTGGTTTTCTTCGTGGTTATGGCCAATGTCAGTTTTTGACGGTATAAGAAATCCAGAAAATGAAGAGATAAAATATTATTATCCTACAAATGATTTAGTTACAGGGCCAGATATTTTATTCTTTTGGGTTGCACGTATGATTATTGCTGGATATGAGTACAAAAACGATAAGCCTTTTAAAAATGTGTATTTAACGGGTTTAGTACGTGATAAGCAACGCCGTAAAATGAGCAAATCTCTAGGGAATTCTCCTGATGCATTAAAATTAATAGAGGAATACGGAGCAGGAGGTGTGCGTGTTGGCTTGTTACTAAGTGCAGCTGCCGGTAATGATTTGATGTTTGACGAGGCGCTTTGTCAACAAGGAAAAGGACTAGGAAACAAAATTTGGAGTGCATTTTATCTAACCACTTTATGGGAGGTGTCAGAAACTATTGAACAACCACAATCTAGTAAAATAGCATTAGAGTGGTATGAAGCTAAGTTTCAAAAGGCTTTAACAGAAATTGAAGACCATTTTAGTAAATACCGTTTAAGTGATGCTATTATGGCTATTTACAAGCTAATTTATGACGATTTCTGTGGATGGTTATTAGAAATTGTAAAACCAGCATATCAACAACCAATAGATGCTAAAACTTACAATGCAGTTATTAGTCTACTAGAAGAGAACTTGAAGATTTTACATCCGTTTATGCCATTTATTACTGAAGAAATATGGCAGTTAATTTCTGAAAGAACACCAGAAGAAGCCTTAATAGTAGCTAAATGGCCTGAGTTGAAATCTACTAACGAAAGTTTAATTTCTGAATTCGATTTTGCTGCTGATGTAATTTCTGGGGTAAGAACTATTAGAAAAGAAAAGAATATTGCGTTTAAAGATGCGATTGCGTTTTCTGTAATAAATAACGAAAATGTAGCTGATACATTTGATGCTGTTATCAAGAAGTTGGGGAATTTGGAAAGTGTTGCTTATGTTTCTGAAGCTATTGATGGTGCTCTTACTTATCGTGTGAAATCCAATGAATATTTTATTCCAATGGCGGGCGCTATTGATGTTGAGGCTGAAATTAAAAAGTTAACAGACGAATTAAACTATACTGAAGGATTCTTAAAGTCTGTGCAGAAAAAATTATCTAACGAGCGTTTTGTAAATAATGCGCCAGAGCAAGTGGTGGCAAGCGAAAAGAAAAAGGAAGCTGATGCTTTAGCTAAGATTGAAACGTTAAAGGCTAGTTTGGCTAGTTTGGGGTAGGGTTTTTTATTTTCATTTCAATTAGAATACGCATCGTTTAATAAAACTTCTTATATCTAACATTAAATAAATATAGTTTAAGCATTAGAAAAAAAGTGAAAGGATATTTGAATTGGGTGTTCTTCAAATTGTAAATTATTTATAAAAAAGTACTTTCTAAAAAAACCAGTTATTCTCTGTATAGAAAATATTTGTCAACTAAATCTATATATCTTCTTTTAGCCTCTTCCTCAGTTAAGTTTTTTACTTGAAAAAGCGCATTGGTTTTAAAAGCATTTATAAGGGCTTCTCTGCTTCTTGGTCTGCCGTAATCGTTCGTAGCTTTTTTGTAGTAGGCATAGAGTTTTAAAAGTGTGTCTGCAGGAAACGGTTCTTTATGCGCATTCACTCTAGCAACCGCTTCTTCAAATTCTTTATCTAAATCTCCATTAGTCATTACACTTGGGCTATAACAGTTTCGCCTCCTCTTACTTTCTGATTTAATTCTACTTTTATATTAGTATCTAAGGGCAAAAATAAATCTACCCTAGATCCAAATTTTATAAATCCCGAATCTGCACCTTGGGTAGCATTATCGTCTACTTTTGCATAATTAACGATGCGTTTGGCAAGAGCTCCAGCTATTTGACGGTATAGAACTTTTCCATAAGTTTTATTTTCAACCACAACTGTTGTGCGCTCATTTTCCTCACTGGCTTTTGGGTGCCATGCTACTAAATATTTTCCTGGATGATATTTGCTAAAAACCACATTTCCACTTATTGGATACCTAGTTACATGAACATTTATAGGTGACATAAAAACACTTACTTGCAAGCGTTTTTCATTAAAAAATTCTTTTTCAAATACTTCTTCAATTACCACAACTTTCCCATCAACAGGAGATACTACTGTATCATCGTTTTGTTGCGTATGTCGTTTGGGGTTTCTAAAGAATTGCAGAATTAAAATTAAAAATATTAAGAGCGCAACTAAGATTAATGTGCGTAGCCAAAAGATAGAAATATAACTATCTGCCAACAAAAAGCAAGCAACTACAATTATAAGTGTTAAGAGAATTATTTTGTGACCTTCTTTATGAAACATAGTGTAAAATTCTTAAAAATAAATAAATAAATGGGGAAGCAAAAATGATACTGTCTAAACGATCGAGCAACCCTCCATGTCCTGGCATAATAGTGCCACTGTCTTTTACATTGGCTTGACGTTTAAATTTAGATTCTATTAAGTCGCCTAAGGTTCCAAAAACAGCTACTGTGATACTTAACATTAGCCAATTAGTAAAATTTAATGTACCAGTAAAGCTAGAGATAAAATAGCTAGTAATACAGGCAAAAAATAATCCACCTAAAAATCCTTCAACTGTTTTCTTAGGAGATATCTTTTCAAATAATTTTTGTCGTCCAAAATTTTTCCCAACTAAATAGGCAAAGGAGTCATTAATCCAAACTAAAATGAAACAGCCTAAGAGTATTTTTGGACTAAATACACTGGCTGTGAGCACTGCAAAAACAAAACCACTTGAAAGGTAAAATGTAGTAATAATAAAGCGTTTGGTTACAAAAAGTGGAATGGTTTTACGTGAAAATAAATCTTTAATTAAAAAAAGATTTACAAAAATTGTAATCACTATTAGTATTTGGATAGCTTCATCTAAACCAGTATTTGCATTTAGTACCATCTTCCAATATCCAAAAACGAGATATAAAATTATAAAAATAAAATAAGGAATGATACTATTTAGTTGAATCAATTTATTGAATTCATAAAGTGAAAGTATTCCAAATACAAAAAATAAAATTATGAATACATGAGGTGTGGTAAGTGTAAGCGCGATTATTAATACAGCAACATAAAGCAAACCAGATAGTGATCGCAATAACATGTCTTTCATTTTCTAAGTTTGCTTAAATTTATAAATCCTCTAGCAGCAGCAAATATAAGTTTTTTGCACTACTGCCATAACTTAAAAAATCTTTATCCTCTCCAGATTTAAAATGCTTAATGGTAGTTATGTTGGTTGGGATGTGTTGTCTGTTTTTAGATTTTATACCACGGAGCCCCTCACCAATATTATCAACTATTTGACTAGTGGTAGCAAATACAATGAGATTAAAAGGTAGTTCAGGAAGCTTTTTGGTAGCAATTTGGTTAGAACTAATTAATAAAGAACCATCAGTAGCAATTAGGTTTTCACAGGTTGTTAAAAAGTAAGTAGATTTACTAGACTTTTTAGTAGCATTGATATTACAAGATTTAAACTTTTCTAAGAGATTATCATCAATAACCAATGCAGATTTTTCCTCCCATTTATTTTCTTGAACTATATTCGAGTAGTTTAGAAAAACCTCATTTAAATCATCGCAATAAAGAAACTTACCGCCATTAGCCTTAAAATTTATAGTAAACTTTTCGTCTATTGGCAATTTGAGTTCGGGCATGTATTTACCACGGTCATCAGACTTTATTTCGTTTTCAGATTGTTTTGATTTTGATCCGAAAATTTTCTTAAAAAGATTCATTCAGGTGTTCGCTATTAACCTTTTTGAGTTGAGAGTTTTTCAAATATAAAAAATCTTAATGATAATGTGCTATTCTTCCGGTTTTTTATCTTCCTCATCAGCTTCTATAGTCTCTTTTTCGAAAGGACGTTTACCAAATATTTTTTCGAGATTATCTTTGAAAATTACTTCCTTCTCTAGAAGAACTTCAGCAAGTTCTGTTAGTTTATCTTTATTCTCTTCTAGAATTTTAATAGCACGCTTGTATTGTTCCTCAATAATATCTGATATTTCCTTATCAATTAACTCAGCTGTTGTTTCACTGTAAGGTTTTGTGAAACCATATTCGCTTTGTCCAGAAGAGTCGTAGTATGTTAAATTACCTATTTTATCGCTTAGTCCATAGATGGTAACCATAGCTCTTGCTTGTTTGGTAACTTTTTCTAAATCACTTAACGCACCAGTAGATATCTTATCAAAAATCACTTTTTCTGCAGCACGGCCTCCCATGGTAGCACACATTTCATCTAGCATCTGTTCAGGTCTAACAATAAGTCTTTCTTCTGGCAAATACCATGCAGCTCCTAGAGATCTTCCACGTGGTACTATAGTCACTTTTATTAATGGTGCAGCATGTTCTAGCATCCAGCTTACAACGGCATGTCCTGCCTCATGATATGCTACTGCTTGTTTTTCACTCTGTGTTATAATTTTGTTTTTCTTTTCTAAACCTCCAATAATTCTATCAACAGCATCTAAAAAGTCTTGTTTATCAACTGCTTTTTTACCATTTCTAGCAGCGATTAAAGCAGCTTCATTACACACGTTTGCTATATCAGCACCAGAAAAACCAGGAGTTTGCTTTGATAAGAAATCTGTATCTAAGTCTTTGGTTTTTTTCAAAGGTCTTAGGTGTACCTCAAAAATTTCCTTACGTTCTCTAACATCTGGTAAATCAACAAAAATTTGTCTATCAAAACGTCCTGCACGCATTAAGGCCTTATCTAAAATATCTGCTCTATTGGTTGCAGCCATTACAATTACATTTGTATTGGTGCCAAAACCGTCCATTTCCGTTAATAGCTGATTCAAAGTATTTTCACGTTCATCATTACTACCAGACATGGCATTTTTTCCACGAGCTCTACCTATAGCATCAATCTCGTCAATAAAAATAATAGATGGTGACTTTTCTTTTGCTTGTTTAAATAAATCTCTAACACGAGAAGCACCAACACCCACAAACATTTCAACAAAATCTGAACCTGATAATGAAAAGAAAGGTACTTTAGCCTCGCCAGCAACAGCTTTTGCAAGAAGGGTTTTTCCTGTTCCTGGAGGTCCCACAAGCAACGCACCTTTTGGGATTTTACCTCCAAGCGTTGTGTATTTTTCTGGGAATTTTAAAAAATCTACAATCTCTTGTACTTCTTCTTTTGCGCCTTCTAAACCAGCAACATCCTTAAATGAAGTTTTCACCTCTGTATTCTGATCAAAAAGCTTAGCTTTAGATTTTCCAATGTTAAAAATTTGACCACCAGCGCCACCACCAGCACCACCAGACATACGACGCATAATGAAAATCCAAACGCCAATAAGAAGTACAAATGGTAAAATTCCAATTAAAAAATCGGCTAGATGGTTTTCCTCGGTAACGTAAATAGGCTCTAAACCTAAACCTTCTTCCTCAATGATGGTATTAAGTTTATTTTGAAAAATCTCTAACTCTCCAAACTCAAATCTATAATTAGGAACACTAGCTGTAGATAAACTAAAGCTATTAGGTTTTGACTTTTTATGAACTTCTTTTCGAGATGCTTCTTTAGTCAAATAAACTTTTGCTAGTCTTCTGTTAACAATTTCAACCTTATCAACATCCCCATTTCTTACGAAATTAAAAAACTGAGTAGGGTTTGTAGAGTTTCCACTGTCTAGTCCACTATTATTAAACAGTGTGAATACTAAAAATAGGGATAGAATAATACCGTAAATCCAATACGGGCTAAATCTTGGTTTCTTATCTTTTGAATTTTTATTGTCTTTTGCCATCTTCTGTTTTTAGTAACTAGTTTCTATTACTGTTGTTTTTGCATCTCCCCAAAGACTTTCTATGTCGTAATATTCTCTGATATGTTTCTGAAACACATGTACAGCAATATTTACATAATCTAATAAAACCCATTCAGCATTTTCTGCACCTTCAACGTGCCATGGGTTGTCTTTAAGTTCTTTACTTACCTTTTTTTGAATGGAATTAACTATGGCGTTAACTTGAGTATTTGAAGTTCCTTCACAAATTATAAAATAATCGCAAACTGTATTTTCTATTTCTCTAAGGTCTAAAATGCTAATTTCCTTACCTTTTACATCCTCAATTCCACTAATTATAACTGATATTAACTGATCTGCGTTTATTTTTTCTTTCGCCATTAAATTTATTTAATTTGTGCAAAGTTATTATTTTTTTGGTTCTTTAACCTTTAAAATTTTCACAAGATTAAAAACTATAAAAATAACCTCTAAATGCCAATAATCAAACTTGATGCCATTGATTCTACTAATACATTTTTAAAAGAAATGATTGGGTCGCAATTGGTTGAGAATTTTACTGTGGTAACAGCAAAGTACCAAACAAAAGGAAAAGGGCAGATGGGGGCAATTTGGACTTCAGAAGCATCGAAAAACTTGATGTTTAGTACGTTTGTTGATATTTCTAAACTAGAGATAGAATATCCGTTTTATATAAGTATGGCAACAGCCTTGGCATTGAGACATAGCCTTAACGCGTTTTTAATTCCACAATTATATATTAAATGGCCTAACGACATTTTGTCACAAAACAAGAAAATATGTGGTGTTTTAATTGAAAATGTCATGAAACAGGGCGGTATAAATGCTTCAATTATAGGAATTGGCTTAAATGTTAACCAAACTGAATTTGAAAAATTGCCAAATGCATCGTCCTTAAAAACAATAATGGGCCGTACTTTTAATCTAGATGAGCTTTTGGATAGTATTATCCTTAATATGAAAAGATATTTCTTAAAATTGGAAAATGGAGATTTGAAAGCACTCAAATCTGAATATGAGTCTTTTTTATTTAGAAAAGATAAACCCTCCACATTTAAAGATGATAAAGGTAACTTATTCTCAGGCTATATTAAATCTATACAAGATTCTGGAGATTTACAGGTGCTTATAGAAGACAATGTTACTAAATCTTTTGCACTTAAAGATATTACATTGATGTATTAAATTGTCTTGGGTAAATTAGTAACTAAGGTTTCTATGAATTTTGAAATAGGGCCTTTAACCATCATTGCCATCATAGGGTTAAAGTCTCCACTAAACTCTAGTTTTACATTACTATTTCCATTCTCTCCTTCAGAAATCATAGCAGATAAAGCAAAATCTATTTTTCCACCAGCAGCACCAAAAACAATTTTATTTGGAGGTGTTTCTTCTTTCTTTTTTAAAATGATTTCAGGCATCCCTTTTAAAGCAAACAAGAATTTATCTTCGCCTAATACTTCAAATTTACTAATGTTTTCGGGCATTAAAGCCTCAAAATTTTTGATGTCTGATATAAAATTGAATGTGTCTTCAGGAGTTTTTGATACACTAACTTTTGGAGATTCTAAATTCATAATGATGTTTTAAATTGTTTGTTGTTCAGCTGTTTTTGGTCCAATAACCTATCCATAAACAACGTCACTTCTTTACAGTTGTATCAAATAGCATTCCATTCACTAGGATTAGAATTCCATTCGGTTAAAGTTTCAAGTTCTTTTGCTGTAATATAATTAGTTTGTAGTGCCTGTTCTAAAAGAGATTCATAATTACCTAAGGTATGAAGCGCTACGTCTTCTTTTTCAAAATTTTCTTTTGAAACTCCAAAACCATAAGTAAAAATAGCTACCATGCCTTTAACATTAATACCACCATCACGTAGAGCTTTAACGGCATTTAAACTACTTTTTCCAGTACTGATTAAATCCTCAACCACAACAACATTTTGTCCTTTCTCTATAAAACCTTCAATTTGGTTTTTTCTACCATGGCCTTTGGCGTCTGGTCTTACATAGATAAATGGCAGATTTAAATACTCAGCAACCAACATTCCTATACCAATGGCACCTGTAGCTACACCAGCAATAGCATCTGGTTTTCCATATTGGCGTTCAATATGTTTGGCTATGGTTTCCCTAATATAATTGCGAATGGCAGGAAACGATAAAATAATACGGTTGTCACAATAAATGGGAGATTTCCATCCAGATGCCCAAGTAAAAGGTGCGTTGGGACTTAGTTTTATAGCATTAACTTGCAATAAAACTTCTGCTGTTTTTTTGGCAATATCTTTATTAAAAATCATGATGTAAAATTAAACATATATTTAGGATTACATAATCAGTTTTAAACGAATAAATTATTTTTTTCAACAATAGTTAGTTTGTATTTAAAAATGATATTTTTACCAAACAGAAATAGCTAATCATCGCTGTATGTACAAAATATTTGTTGGAGACAAGCCTATAATTTTAAGTACTAAGCCTAATGAAAAAAAAGGGGTTAAAAATTATAAGTTAAAGAGGGTAATTCTTAGAAATGTTATTAGAAAATTGAATAATTCTTCAATAAAAGAGGCATATTTAGTACATAAGAATGAAGAAAAACTATTGAAACGGTTTTTGAAAAAGGCTCCAAACGTAATTGCAGGTGGCGGTAAAGTATATAATGAAAAAGGTAAAGTGCTTTTTATATATAGAAATGGAAAATGGGATTTACCAAAAGGTAAAATTGAGAAAAAGGAAAGTATAGAAGAAACCGCCATACGAGAAGTTGAGGAGGAAACAGGAGTTACAGGATTAAAAATCACTAAACCTTTAGAAACCACGTATCATATTTTTAAGCGTCGCGGACGGTATCGTATAAAAATTACCTATTGGTTTGAAATGACAACATCTTTTGATGGAAAATTATATCCACAGGAAAAAGAAGGCATTACCAAAGTAAAATGGCTAGGAAAAAAGAAGATTAAAAAAGCCATGGAAAACTCTTATGCCAATATAAAAATTCTAATAGATTAATATAAGTTTTCAATACTTAAAGGTTAGTTTTTGACCAATTAAGTTCAGGTCTTGAATATAATTACTAGTTTATTTAGATGAAATTAAGATTGTAATAGTTTAAAATTTTTCTTCAGTTAGAAAAAAAACAGTAATTTTAGATGTAATTGCTGTTCAAGTCAGGTATAATTCTCTCAAAGCACATATTTATATGAAAGAGTATATACTCTCTTTTGGTACTATAACTGTACTAAAAGATGATTTGGCAGAAGTCATCATTAATGAAGGTGTTGTGATAAACGAAATTATGGTAGACCTATATCATGATTTTTTATTAAGCTATCTCAAAGCACCTTTTTCCTTAATCATAAATAAGAAAAACTCCTATAGCTATACCTTTGAAGCGCAAAAAATAATAGCCAATTTAAAGGAGATCCACGCCATGGCTGTTATTGTTGGAACCGATGCAGCGGTAATGTCAACCAAAACATTAATACAGATTAACGAATCTAATAATTGGAATATAAAACTATTTAGAACCAAACCAGAAGCGTTGGAGTGGATTGAAAGTTTACATGAATATTCTCTTCAAGAGCAGCATTAACTGCTTGTGTGCAATTTGTTTGCGCTTTACTTGTACATCGCTTTATAAACTGTAAATTTGCAGCCTCAATAAACAAACCATGACGGCATTTTTTAGAAAGCGTGCTAAAAACGCAAAAAACGATATTTTAAGTGGATTAACAGTAGCTTTAGCATTAGTGCCAGAGGCAGTAGCCTTTGCATTTGTTGCAGGAGTGGATCCTTTAGTGGGTTTATATGCCGCTTTTATGATTGGTTTAATCACTTCAATTTTTGGAGGAAGACCAGGAATGATAAGTGGAGCAACAGGGGCTCTAGCTGTAGTTATGGTAAATTTAGTTGCAGAAGGAAATGCTATGGGTGAACCCTCAGAACAACTTGGTTTGTACTATCTTTTTGCTACAGTTATACTTATGGGTATAATACAAGTATTAGCAGGTGTTTTAAAACTAGGAAAGTTTGTTAGACTAATACCACATCCAGTAATGATGGGGTTTGTAAACGGTTTAGCTATTGTTATTTTCCTATCGCAATTAAACCTTTTTAAAGATGCTAACGGAGATTGGTTTACAGGAACACCTATGTGGATAATGTTAGGTTTAGTGGCGTTAACAATGGGTATTATGTTTGGATTACCAAAACTAACTAAAAAACTCCCTGAAGCATTAATAGCAATATTAGTAGTATCCGCTATAGTTATTTTTGGAAATCTTGATGTTGCTACAGTAGGCAGTTTTATTCGAGATGGAGGTGGGGAAGGCCTAAAAGGGGGTTTACCACAATTTCAAACAGATATTTTTAGTAAAGTACCATTTACACTAAAAACACTATGGTTTATTGGGCCTTATGCACTCATTCTAGCAGCTATTGGTCTTATAGAATCTCTTATGACGCTGAATCTAGTAGATGAAATTACTGAAACCAGAGGAAACGCAAACCGTGAGTGTATGGCGCAAGGCAGTGCAAACATTATTACAGGGTTCTTTGGAGGTATGGGAGGTTGTGCTATGATAGGGCAATCTTTAATCAATATAAAAGGCGGAGGAAGAGGCAGATTGTCTGGAATTGTAGCAGCAGTGGCCTTGTTAATCTTTATTTTATTTGCATCTGGACTTATTGAACAAGTACCAATTGCAGCATTAGTAGGCGTTATGTTTATGGTAGTTATAGGTACGTTCGCTTGGAGTAGTTTTAGAATTTTACGAAAAATACCTATCACAGATGCCATTGTACTTATTGCGGTTTCGTTAATAACCGTTTGGAAAGATTTAGCAGTAGCTGTTATTGCAGGTGTTATTATTAGTGCATTGGTGTTCTCTTGGGAAAATGCAAAGCGCATTAGAGCAAGAAAGCGTATGAGAGAAGATGGTACTAAAGTATACGAAATTTGGGGACCATTATTTTTTGGATCTATAAAGGCATTTAATGAGAAATTTGATGTAAAAAACGATCCTGAATATGTAGAAATAGACTTTGTAGAGTCTAGGGTAAGTGACCACTCTGCTTTCGAGGCTATTTATAATTTAGTAGAGAAGTATGAAGCCGCAGGGAAATCCATAAAACTAAAACATTTAAGCGAAGATTGTAAAGTATTGCTTTACAAGGCAAGCCCTAAGTTTAAAGAAGTAATTATAGAAGATATTGATGACCCACGTTATCATCTCGCCGAAAATCCAGAGGCATTTACAAAACCACTTTCTGAGTATAAACTTTAAGCAATAAAGTTTTTTGTTTTGATGCTTGATTGCTGGTAAGTTTTTGCATTCGCTTTCTACAAGGAGCTTCAATCACGCCATGGTGTGACCTCAACCCCTAGCGGGCTAGTTTGCTAACTTCATTCTTTAACCTAAGACGTAATTGTGTTTTGGGAAGTTCATTTAAAGGTAAAATGTATGATTTCGTTGCGTAGTTAAGCCTTAAAGTTAGCAAATAAAACACAGATAGAAAGTCTGCTAGGACTTTCGTAAGTGGCTATAACTAGCAATGATTATGCACGGCTTGTTGTGCTTATTACTTATTATTAACTAATTCTATATTCTTTAGTATTGTGACTTAAAATCAGTTGCTCAATAATTTTGATAACTTTTTTAGACCAAAGTATTTTAAAATGTCCAGTTCCTTCTATTTCAATAAGTTTAGAATTCTTAATAAATGAACTTACATTTTTAGTTTTCTCTATTGGAATTATTTTGTCAAATTTATCGTGAATAAATGTAACATTTTTCATTTCAATATCTTTCAAAATGCTTTCTGCATCAAGTGTTATAGGGTCGTATTCAGTTGTCGTTTTTCGTATTTTATTAATAAGTAATTTGGTTGTTTTAGGTGTCAAGCCAAATTGAGTAATAGCTAAGTCAATAAATTCTAAAAATTTACTTGGAGATGTTAATATAATCATTTGGTTCACTTTATACTTTATTGAGCTCATTGCCGTAAAAGTAAGTACTGTACCCATCGAATGGGTAATAATTAAATCGTATTTCTCTTTTTTTAAGAACAATTTTACCAAATCTGACATTTCAAAAAAACTTGTTTTTCTCTTTGTACTTGCTCCATGACAGGGGCCATCAAAACTAGTTACTTTGTAACCAATTTTTGTTAATTCTGGAATAATTGCTCCAAAGTTAGAAGCTCTTCCTCCCCAACCATGTATAAGTAAAGCTTTTTTATCTCCATCTCCCCATTTATAAGTTCTAATATTAAATTTTTTAAATCGAATTATATTTTCTGTAGCTATTTCAAGTATTGATTTTTCAAAGGCTCTTATTTTTTTGTTTTTGGGCTTTGATAAAAAATTAAACGCAATTGTAGCTGTTAGTCGTGAAGATATTTTCTGTAGAACTTTAAATATTTTTTTTACATTCATTTTTAGATTATTTGTAATCTAACAAATGTCTATCATTTTATTCTTTATTCTATGACACATTTGTGTCAAAATATGATTAAACCAATTTTTTTCTAATTCGTGTTAATGTTTGGCGTTTAATACCCAAAAAAGAAGATAGGTGGGTCTGTGATACACGATTTAGTAAATCTTTGTTTTTCGAAATAAAGTTAATATACCTTTGTTCAGCATTTTCAAATAAAAAACTTTCAATTCTATTTTGCCTTGAGTTTAAATACTTTTCGGCTATTAATCTACCGAATTTTTCGAAATTTTTATATTTAGAATAGGATTCTTGTATTAGCTTAAATGGAACATTTACTAACAACGAAGATTCTATGGTTTGAATATAATATTTAGAAGGTTTTTGATTGATAAATGCGTTATAATCTGCTGCATAAAAATTCTCTTTTATAAAAGCAATTGTTATTTCTTCTCCCGTATTATTGATGTAGAAGATTCTTAATAATCCATTAAAGACAAATCCTAAACTTTCCTGAATATCTCCAGCTATTAGATAATTTTTTTTAGCTTTTAACCTAGTTATGGTAACTTTAGTAGTATGGAAGTTTATCTCATCAGAATTTAAATCAGGGCAAACCTCTCTTAAAGCATTTGAATAAGCCTGAATTGGTTTAACTTTATTGTTTATTTCCATTTTTGGGTATTAAGCACAACTGCCAGTAAACGAAGTTAGCTGAAAATATTTATAAAGTCAAATAGGCTTTACTACAAAATATATAATTCGATATTATAAAACCTAAGAGTAGACATTCTAATTCTTCCTATCGCATAGGCCGTTTTAGTTGTTCTTTTACACGCTCAAAAGATTTTTTACTGGCACGCTCCCAACGGTAAATAGTGTATTTTTTGTCTTTGTTAGCTATTTGCTTAGCTTCTTTATCCCTAATTTCTTTTACCCAATTAAACCGTTTTTTGGTTATAGAAATAATTAAATCATCTCCACAGCCCAGAGCCTCTAAAGTATTTAAAGCAGCGATAGATACATTTTGTACTTTGTCATTCATGGCATGCAATAATACAGGTACAGAAGAACATTGTCCTGCATGTGCTAGAGCTTCAGCAGCTAACTTACGCGTATGGTAATTACCGTGTTTTAAGGCATACTCTAGTTTTAGCACATCTTTATGTTCCATCCAAGAATCAATAATAGTTTCAGAAGGTTGCACAACATTCAATTTAAAAAGTAAGTATGTGATATGGTGTAACATGGTTGTGGTTATTAACTATGTATATGTAGTTAATTTTACCAAAATGTTACAATTTTACTAAAGGCTTAAGGCTGACATTTATAAAATGGCTTTAGGAATTACTCTACGCGTCAAGGTTTTCAAACGTTTATAGTTGCTTACTTCAGAGTCAGGATTAAAATCTAAGGTAGTCTCCCAAGAATTTTCAGGTTGAAATTCTAGTTCCATACCTTTTAAAACACCTTTAGAAACCTTTTCAGACTTCACAATAACAATACATTCCGTATTTAAATTAGCGCTTCTTGGATCTAGGTTAAACGTACCAATAATAGTCGTTTTTTTATCTACAACCATAGATTTTGCATGAAGACCAAAGGTTGGTGTATAATCTAATTCGGTTTGTAATTCTCCTGTCATTATGCGTTTTCGCTCTTCAGCATCAGGCTTAAATTCAAATATCCTAACGCCTGTTTTTAGTAAAGCTTCTCTATCGCTTTGATAACTGCTAAAGGCTTCAACATTATCAGTAGATGCTAGACTATTGGTTAATATTCTAACGTTTACCCCACGATTTACAGCATCTTCAAATAAACCTCTACTTTTTTTAGTAGTAATTAAATAAGGGGTTTGAATAGTAATAGATGTTGTTGCATTATTTACCAAATCAATTAATGTAGATGTAGAAATACCACCGCCAAAGAAACTATGCGCTTTGTTGTTTTTTCCTGGCACATCTGAAACAAAACTAACATCATCGAGCCAAACTAAATCTCCTGATGTTTTAATAGTATTAAATGTTTCGGGTAAGTTTTCAATGCGTTGTCTCACTTGTGGCCAGAAATTTTCTGGGTTACAAGCATATTCATGTAGTTTTTTAAACCTGTTTTTATCTGTTATATTTTCAGGTTTGTCTTTTATAACTTTAGTAATGTCTTGACTTAATTCACTATTCCAAAATGTTTCAAACGAGGTTTTAACAGTTTTTGATGTTTTACCTATCAAAAGAATATCTCTGTCTCTAAAATTATATTCATGATCGTAATCAAAATATTCATTCGCTATATTTCTACCTCCTGTAATCACAACTTGGTCATCTACGATAAAGGTTTTGTTATGCATACGTTGATTTGCAGATTTAAAATCTGTTGCAAACTTCCCTATTTTCTGAAAAATATTTTTTCCTAGATTAACCCCAGGATTATATATTCTAACCGAAATATTTTCATGAGAATTAAATACGAGAATATCCCTAGCTTCAGCATCAACCATAATATCATCGACAAGTACCCTAACTTTAACGCCTCTATCTGCAGCTCTTACCAAATAATCGCAAGCAATGAGACCAATATTATCTGTTGAAAATATAAAGTATTGAATATCTATAGTTTTTTCTGCATATTCGGTTAACCAAGCTCTGGCAACCATAGAGCCACTGCCATCTTCAAGTACATACACTCCTGTTTTTTCTTCTATAACATCAGAGAATTCCTTAAGTTCTTTAGAAAGAGAGATACTCTTGTCTCTTTTAATTTTTGAACAAAAATCGGTGTCTTTCATTGGAGGATTTTTATGCTTGCATGATGAAACAACAAATAAAACAATAAGAAAACTACTGAGTTTTAATATAGTATTCATAGAAATTTATGATTTCACGCGAACACTATCGGGAACCAATTTTGTATAATCTCCATTATTTCTAATCACTTCTCTCACAATTGAAGATGCAATATATGAGGTGTCTGCCGAGGTAAGTAAAAAAATAGTTTCAATAGGAGCTAAATCTCTATTGGTGTGTGCAATGGCTTTTTCAAACTCAAAATCTGCTGGGTTGCGCAAACCTCTTAAAATAAATTCTACATTGTTCTGTTGGCAGAAATCTACAGTTAAGCCTTTGTAGTTTACCACTTTTACCTTGGGTTCATCTTTAAAAGCATCAATTATAAATTGTTGGCGTTCTTCAAGTGAAAACATATATTTTTTTGATGAGTTTACGCCAATGGCGACAATAATTTCATCAAAAAGCGTCACACCACGTTTAATGATATCGTAATGTCCTAAAGTTAACGGATCAAAAGATCCTGGGAAAATTGCACGTTTCATAAGCCCTCTTTATCTCCCTATTTCGACTGCATTTAATACTCGCTTAGGGAGAAACTAATTTGTTGTAAATATACAAATCTTATAAGTAGATAATTTTACTCATCACGTTCTATATTAAATATCTCCTTTTCTTCATAAAGAAATTGAAGATTCTCTAAGGTAGTTACATCAGTAAGAAAGGTGTAATTTTCACTTTTATCTATTTGGTCTATGGCAGAACGTTTATCAATTTCATAATTATTAAAAACTACATAAATGCTATCTTCTTCTATTTTTGTAATTTTCATTGTTGTAAAATGTCCTGGAGATTCAGATTTTATAGAATAAATATCTCCAATAGCAGGCGCCTTTATGTATTCTGCTTCAGCTTCTTTGTGTTGGGCATTAGAGTAACTAAAGTATCCAATAACTAAAGCAATTATTGCAAGACCACTAAAATGTAAAAAAGGAATGCCTTTATGCTTTTCTAATTCAAACTTATCTTTAATCTTTTGAGGTAATTCTTTTAGTTTGAATGTTCTTTTACAGCTATTACACTCTAAAATATTTTCTTTTCCAATAGGGAAAATAGGAATCCAATAGATGTAGAAGTATTTTCCAAAAACACTATAATTCATAGAGCTTTGCTCATTACAATTAGGACATTCTACGCCTCTAAGTTGTCCATTTTTTAATCGAGAAGAATTTGTACCGTAAAAAATCATATAAGTTTGGTTATGTTGTGTTTCAAATATAACCAAATAAATGTGTAATCTGTAAGGTAATTATTTCAACGCTCTCTTGCCAAATTTGCAGATTTTTGAAATTATGCCTTTTTATTCTTGCTTCTTGTTTTTAAATATCTTGTTTCAATTTATTTGAGAGCTTCCTCAATCGCATTATCAAACAAATCTGAAAGGGAGATACCGGCCGCTTCAGCTTGTTGGGGTAAGATACTTTCTTTAGTGAGTCCGGGGACAGTATTCATTTCTAATAAATGGGGTACACCATCCTTAAATATATATTCGCTTCTAGAAAATCCTGTCATTCTTAAAACTTCATAGACTTTTTTTGCGAGTACGTTAACTTTATCTTCTTGTTCTGGAGTTAACCGTGCTGGTGTGATTTCTTGAGATTTACCTAAGTATTTGGCTTCATAATCAAAAAAATCATTTTCAGAGACTATCTCTGTTATTGGTAGCACTTTAGTTTCTCCCATATAGGTTATTACCCCCACAGAGACTTCTATACCATCTAAAAAGGATTCAATAATAATTTCATCATCTTCTTTAAACGCCACATCAATAGCATATTGTAAATCTTCTTTTTTATGTACTTTTGTAACACCAAAACTACTACCTGCTTTATTTGCTTTTACAAAGCAAGGCAGCCCTACTTTGCCGATAATAGCATTTTCATCAATGGTATCTCCTAAATTAAGATAATAAGATGCTGCAGTTTTAATACCATAAGGTTTTAAAATACTTAAGCAGTCGCGCTTGTTAAAAGTAATTTGTGCTTGATACATTGGACAACTTGTATGTGGAATTCCCAATAGCTCAAAATATCCTTGCATATACCCATCTTCTCCAGGTGAGCCGTGAATGGCATTAAACACACAATCGAAATTGATTTTAAAACTATCTATATTTATAGAAAAGTCATTTTTATCAATTGGAAATTCCGTATTATCTTCATCTACATAAACCCATTTATCTTTAAAAATATGAATACGATAGGGATTGTACTTGTCTCTATTTAAAGTTTCAAAAACTACATTACCGCTAGTTAATGATATTTTGTACTCACTGGAATACCCGCCCATGATAATGGCGATATTTTTCTTATCAATCATATTATTTCTTTAGGGTTCATCTAAACGTAACAATAATTCGTATCTATTATAGTTAAGCTAAAATAATCATATAAACAGCAAAACAAAATATTATATATTTGTCACACCGAAAAACCTTCACATGAGTTTCTTAAAGTTTTTGTTTAGTAAAACATTTTTAAAGCAATTAGCATTAGCTATAGTGGCTATGGTAGTATTGTGTTTTTTAATGCTAACTTGGTTAAAGTCTACAACAAACCATGGAGATTTTGAGACTGTTCCTGAACTAAAAGGTAAGTCTATTAGTGTTGCTGATATGGAATTGAAAGAAAATAACTTGGTAATGCAAATACAAGATTCGGCAAATTTTAATCCTGACTATCCTAAATTCTCAGTTATAGATCAAGAGCCTGCAGCTGGCACTAAAGTGAAGGAAGATAGGAAAATATATTTAACGTTAAATCCTTCAGGATACAGAAAAGTAGAAGTGCCAGATTTAAGAGAGCGTACCTTTAGACAAGCTGAACCTAATTTAGAAGCTTTAGGGTTTAAAGTGGGTAATATTACTTATGTAGATAATCTAGGAAAAGATATTGTACTGGAACTTAAATATAAAGGTAAAACCCTAAACCCAGGCGAAAAGCTACCAAAAACATCTAAAATAGATTTAGTTCTAGGTAATGGTAATCGCCCTTAGCATTAGCACCAAAACTAATGCAATATTATGGAATCACACGGACCGCAATTACCTGAAGAAGATAACCTTCACGAACATTTTACTTTTACAGTAGATAAGGGACAAGCGCCTTTGCGTATTGATAAATATTTACTTAACTATATTGAGAATATTACACGTAGTAAAATACAGAATGCAGCAAAAAACGATGGTATATTAGTAAATGATGTACCTGTAAAATCTAACTACAAGGTAAGACCAAATGATACTATACGTGTATTGTTTGCTCACCCTACTTATGAGGCGTTATTGGTAGGAGAAGATATGCCGTTAGATATAATTTTTGAAGACGATTACCTATTAGTTGTTAACAAGCCAGCAGGAATGGTAGTGCATCCCGGACATGGTAATTACTCAGGGACTTTAATAAACGGATTGATATATCGTTTTGATAGTCTACCAAATAATTCCAGCGATCGTCCAGGATTAGTACACCGTATAGATAAAGATACTAGCGGACTTTTAGTGGTTGCTAAAACTGAACAAGCTATGGCGCATTTATCTTTACAATTTGCAGAGAAAACCAGTGAACGGGAATATGTTGCTTTGGTTTGGGGTAATGTAGAAGCTGATGAGGGAACTATTGAAGGTAATATAGGAAGACATCCTAAAAACAGATTGCAGAATACTGTATTTTTAGATGATGAAGCAGAGAAAGGAAAGCCTGCTGTTACGCATTACAAGGTTTTAGAGCGTTTGGGTTATGTTACTTTGGTATCTTGTAAGCTAGAAACAGGGCGCACACACCAAATAAGAGTGCACATGAAACACATTGGGCATACCTTGTTTAATGATGAACGTTATGGTGGTAACGTTATTTTAAAAGGCACTACGTTTACTAAATACAAACAGTTTGTAGATAATTGCTTTAAAGTATTGCCTAGGCAAGCTTTACATGCTAAAACTTTAGGTTTTGTTCATCCTAAAACAGGAGCGTTTATGCGTTTTGAAACGCCAGTACCTGAAGATATAGTACTATGTATAGAGAAGTGGCGTAACTACTCAAAACATTTGGGGTAATATTTTGGTAATTAAGTATTTACTTTGTTAAGTAACTTTTTTATACCAAACTCAGGACTTGTAAATACCTCTTTTTCAAGATTTGTTAAATATGTTTTCGCACCTGCCATTGAAGCCTGTGCGAGGAAAAACACATCAACTTCAGAAGCTTTGTTAATAGTCTTTTTTGCAATGCCTTTGTTGTAACTTTCTAAATCGCCTTTCTCAAAATGTTGCCATAAATCAGAACAATCAATATCCACTATTTCAATAGTTTTTTTTGTTTTAAGAGCTATGCTGTGCATTAAATTTTCGCTTACTGTCTTAGTAGAATTGGCAGTGTATGCTAATCCTATTTTGGTATAATTATTTACCAAATAAGTAATAATTGGTTGGTCTATTCTATAAACATCAGGATATTTATCACTTTCTGCACCATAAGTGGAGCAGGTACAAATGATAAGTGAAGGCTTATTTTTTCTAATAGTTTCAATTTCTTTTTCAAACTGAACAGTATCTGTAACTCCAGTTTCTAATGCACTATCTAATATGTCTTTGTTTACGTAATGTTGTGTTTCAACAGAGTCATTCTGGGCTCGTACTAAGTTTTCAAAATTACTTATATGCGCTTTGTTGGTGTGTAAAAATGCAATCATATTACTGGAATATTTTGTTGAATAAATAAATCTGATGTGAATTTAAATTGTTATAAATTTAGATTATAATTTCATTGTAAATAATAGTAGACTTACACTGTATTTACTAAAAAGGAGTTGTAAATTTGAACTATTATTGAATAAGTGTAAATAAATAAAAAATAAAATGAAGTTAGTTATTTCTCCTGCAAAATCTTTAGACTTTGAAACAGAATTACCAACATCAAGACATACAGAACCCCAGTTTTTAAAACAATCAGAGCGTTTAAATAGATTGCTTAAAAAGAAATCTGCTAAAAGCTTGTCAAAGCTAATGAGTATTTCTGACGCTTTGGGACAGTTAAATTATGAACGTAATCAATCATGGGAGTTACCATTTACAAAGGATAATGCAAGGCCTGCTGTTTACGCTTTTAATGGCGATGTTTATCGCGGATTAGATGCTTATAGTATTCCAGAAGAAAAAGTGGATACATTACAAAATACAGTACGTATTCTTTCTGGTTTATATGGTGTTTTAAAGCCCATGGATTTAATGCAACCTTATCGATTGGAAATGGGAACAAAACTACCTGTAGGAACAAAAAAGAATTTATACGAATTTTGGAAAAGAGACATCACTAAAGTTTTGAACGACGAGTTACAAGATGATGAGTTATTTCTAAATTTAGCAAGCAACGAGTATTTTAAAGCTGTTGATAAAAAAGTATTGAAAGTGCCTGTGATAACCGCGAATTTTAAGGATTTTAAAAACGGACAATATAAAGTGATCTCTTTCTTTGCCAAAGAGGCGCGTGGTGCTATGGCCAGATATATTATAGATACTAATGCCCAAACTACAGAAGATGTAAAAGGTTTTAACTATATGGATTATGGGTTCAGTGAGGAGCTATCTACTGATACTGATTTGGTGTTTATTAGGTAGGATATCTTGCAGAAGTTTCTTTCCAAAAGAAAGGATAAAATAAACATAGAAATAAAGAATTTATTAAGTTTGATTCAAACTTAATTGCAGATTATTTTATGTGGTATTATTTAATTATTGCACTCCAAGGATTTTGTATTTATCATGCTATAAAAAACAGGAGTTCTTATTATTGGATATTTCTTATTTTTTTTCTGCCCTTAATTGGATGTATCATATACTTTATAACCCAAGTATATAATAAGAAAGATGCAGAGAAAATTACTTCTGAAATTACACAAATCATTAATCCTACAAAGAAGATTCGCGATTTAGAAAAGCAGCTAGCCTTTTCAGAATCATATCAAAATAGAGTAAACTTGGCTGATGCGTATTTGGAAAATAAGGATTACCAAAATGCCATAAAACATTATAAAGAAGCTTTAGAGGGTAATTCTCAAAACGATTTTTATGTGATTAAAAATATGATTGAAGCTTATCATCTTATAGAAGATAATAAAAGTGTTGTGTTTTATGGCGAGCAAATAAAATCACATCCTGAATTTTCAAAATCGAGAACTCAGTTTTTGTATGGATTAGCTCTTGAAAAGGAAGGTAATTTAGTTGAAGCTGAAGACAATTTAAGAGCTATTGATATCAGGTTTTCATTCTATAATGAGCGTTTGGTTTATGCGAATTATTAATAAAAAGGATGAGGCAAAAGAGATTCTAGAATCGTTAATATCTGAAGGCCAACATATGACTAAACTCAATAGAAAAATATATGGCACTACAATTACCGAAGCTCAAAAGTTATTAAAAACTTTATAGCTATTTTGCTTTAGCTTTTTTTTCTACATTTATTTTTTGTTCAACGCTAGGTTTCTTTTTAATTCGTGGTCTGCGCGAACCAAAAGTGCCTCTATTTATTTTTCCACGTTTTGTCTTTTTATCGCCTTTTCCCATGGTTTCAATTATATTTATATTTCCAAATAATATAATCATTTAAGCATTTAAAATCAAGTTTTGTTTATCCATCAACATCCATATCCACCATTTATCAAAGACAATACCAAGAAACTAATCGTCGGTACGTTACCGCCACCTCGATTTTCAACAGGAAATCTTTTAGAAAAAGATGTTGATTTTTGTTATGGTAGCTATTATAATTCGCTATGGTTGTATATTGATAAAATCCATAATTTGAATTTACGGTTTGATAATTCTGATGAAGCCATTAAACAACGAAAACAATTTTTGATTCAACATAAAATTGGTGTTTGCGATATTGTAGAACGTGCCGAACGCGAAAAAATTGATGCCTCAGATTTGGGGATGCAAAATATAATACTTCGAGATGTTGTTAGCTATTTGAAGCAATATCCAAATATAGACACCTTACTTTTTACAGGCGGCAATAGTAAAAACGGCCCCGAATATTTCTTTAGAAAACATATCAAAGATTATGGGTTTAAATTAGAATTGGTATCAAATGAAATTCCTAGAATTCATGAATTTGAACTTTATCTATCAGAACGAAAAGAAGCATCTAGAATTATAAAAACCGTATCTCTAACATCAGCATCAGGTTCAGCAAACCGTGCCATTGGTAGTATGCCACTGTATAAACAGTTAAAATCTAGAAACTCCAATTTTACAACTTTTGATTTTCGCATTATACAGTATCGGGAGTTTTTTTGATAAACTCATATACTTGTACAAGGCAACCTAAGAGGCATAGAAAATATATATAACGAAAAATTAAAGTATAAGTTGAGTAGTTATTTAATCAAATAAGCTTAGCTTAAGAAGTACTAAAAGGTTACAACTTATTGTTCTCAATAAGGACTTTAGAAAAATACTTTATTGATTCAGTTGGGTTGCCCTTAAACAACTCAACATCTAATTTTGTTAATGGATAAAAAGTATAATATTTAAAACCATCAAAGTAACCTAAAGGAGTATCTTTAGAGTTAGCGATTATTAAATTAACACTTCCTATTTCTGGTTTTTCAATGTATGCATAACCAATAAGAACTTTGTTTGCTAAATCCTTTCCTTGAAATATGTTATACTTAGTTTGAGTAATACTAAGATTGTTTATAACACTGTAAGCCGTACCTGTTTTTATTTCTTCAATAAAGATAGGGTTAGATGTATCTCTATCAACTACATAATTAACATTTTTTATAAAATTAAGATCTTCTTGAAATTTTTCCTCAGCAAAGCTCGGTTTCGATTTTGTTTCAGATAGCACAGTATTAATTTTTGCACTATCAAAGCCATTAGTATTTAAAACACCAATACTTGTTAAGTATTTTACAACTTGCTTTTCTCCTAGATAAAATCCAAGCTTTTCTATACCAATACTATCTTTCTGTTCTAGACATTCTATAATAAAATAGTTGCTTATTTTTTTTGATCCAAAAAAGGAGGATTCTTCACTTACTAATTTTGCATTTAGCAAATGTTTTTTTTCGTTATCAAAAATCTTTAAATAATTATTAGCACCTTTAACCTTTTCTTTTTCAATCAAGGCAACTTTATTGTCGTCTACAAAAACTTCGCCTTTTTTTACTTTTATCTTTTGTGCTTGAATGAAAGTAGATACTAAAATTAATAGTAATGTAATGTGTCTCATTATAATGTAAGTTTAGTTAATATTTTAATAGTTTTGGGTAAGCTAGTAAATAATTTAAAGCGGCACGAAAATAGTTGAAATTATTTACAAAGTCAAGTATTAATATATATCCTAAAAAATAGGCGTACCTTTGAACTCAAAATTAGAAAGAGATAGAATGCATTAAGTTTCGTAATCTCAAAAACCCATAACGGATCTTCATAAACATCATATATGTCATTTCAATCTCTAGGCTTATCTAAAGCCTTGCTAAAAGCAGTTAGCAAAAAAGGATATACAACCCCAAGTCCCATTCAGCAAAAAGCAATTCCACCAGTTTTAGAAGGTAAGGATGTGTTAGCATCTGCACAAACAGGTACAGGCAAAACAGCAGGCTTTACATTGCCTTTATTGCACTTACTTTCTGAAAATCCTAAACAGAAATACAGACCTATTCGTGCTTTAATTTTAACTCCAACTAGAGAATTAGCAGCTCAGGTTTATGATAATGTTAGAGCGTATAGCGAGTTTTTAAACATACGGAGCGCTGTAATATTTGGGGGTGTTAATCAAAAACCTCAAATAGCAACAATCCGACGAGGTGTTGATGTTCTAGTTGCCACTCCCGGGCGTTTGTTAGATTTACAAAGCCAAGGGGTGTTATCTATTAAACGCATAGAGATTTTTGTTTTAGATGAAGCCGATCGTATGCTGGATATGGGGTTTTTGAGAGATATTCAGAAGGTCATTAATTTGATGCCAGATAAGCGTCAAAATTTGATGTTTTCTGCAACCTTTTCAAAAGATATTAAGAAGTTAGCACATGGTATTTTAAACAATCCGGTTCAAGTTGAAGCTACTCCAGAAAATACTACTGTTGAAGCGATAAAGCAAAAAGTATATCGTGTAGCAAAAGTGAAAAAAACAGGATTAATTATAAAGTTAATTTCAGAAGGTAATTGGAAACAGGTTTTAGTATTTACGAGAACTAAACATGGCGCAAATCGTTTATGTGAAAAGATGGTAAAGGCAGGAATTACAGCTGCAGCAATTCATGGTAATAAAAGTCAAGGCGCTAGAACAAAAGCGTTATCTGGTTTTAAAAACGGACGTGTTCGTGTTTTAGTAGCAACAGATATTGCGGCGCGAGGTTTAGATATTCCATTATTACCATATGTTATCAACTTTGAATTACCTAATATTTCTGAAGATTATGTACATCGTATTGGTAGAACTGGTAGAGCTGGAGCTAATGGTCAAGCCATATCTCTGGTAAGTGCTGATGAAACTTCTTTTTTAAAAGATATTGAAAAGCTAATAGGTGAGAAAATTGAAGTGGAAATTATTGAAGGTTATGAGCCAGATCCGAATGCCTCTACTGAATCAATTAAACCAGGGCAAAATAGGCAGCGTAGAAATAAATCTAGAAATTCTAATAGCTCAAGAGGAAACAAGAATAGCAGAGATAGAAATAATAAAAACAAATCTAGAAAACGCAACGATAGGCGTAATTAAACCTTATGTAAAAGATCTTAAAAGACAAGATTATTGAAATTTGCAATAAAAAAATTGCTGATAAAGGCGAAAATGTAGGAGTATCTTTTTATGCTTTTTTTAAAAATAAAAATGAAAATCCAGAGTTATTAATGGAAGCAGCTACTTGGTGGATAGAAACCCATAAGTTAGATCATTTTGAAAAAGCTGTGAAAATCAAAAACCTTATTGAAAAGTTTTAATGGAATCACAACCCAACAACCCATTACATGGTATTAAACTAGAACAAATTATAAATGATTTAGTAGCACATTATGGTTGGGAATATGTGGGCTATCAAATAAAAATTAGATGTTTTACTCATAACCCTTCAGTAAAATCGAGTCTAAAGTTTTTAAGACGTACACCTTGGGCAAGAACAAAGGTAGAGCAACTATATTTAAGAATGCTTGAAAATAACAAACGCTAATCTATAACCTTAATTTCAATATCCTTAAAGTTTATACCTTGTCCTTCAGCTAGTAATCATTATTATTAGTTACTGATCTAACAAAGGTTTACCAATATCATCAATTTCATCATTGTTATCTGGACTTTTAGGGTCTGGGCCATATTTGTTTGGTCCATATTCCCCATTTGTGCACATCAAAACCAAATACCAAATACGTCCTACTATAGGGATAAAGTTTATAAAGAAATAACCACCACTTTTCCCTTGATCATGTAGACGACGTACATTTACAGCTAACCACGGTATGAGAGTTGCTAGTAGAAAAACTCCAATTACCATTGGACTCCATTCATAAGACACAAAATCCTCTAAAATAGTTGCAACTATGTTGATAGCAAAAATTGTTAGTATCCAGAATAAGGTATACATCCAATACTCTTGTCTACGTGCTCTACCCGAAAAGTTAGCATAATTATCTAGTAAAACGGTTAGATACCATTTTAGAGCGCCATGTCTTTATTTAGTCATCAAGCACTTTTTTTACGAAAGTATCAATATTATTAGCCCCATATTTAGTAACATGCTTAACAAACGCACTGCCAATAATAGCGCCTTTAGCATATTTAGTTGCTTGTGTAAATGTTTCATTATTGCTTATACCAAAACCAATAATCTGTGGGTTTTTCAAGTCCATGTTACCAATGCGCTCAAAATAAGCGGTTTGTTCTTCGCCAAAGCCAGATTTAGCACCTGTGGTACTGGCACTGCTAACCATATAAATAAATCCGTTTGAAATAGAATCGATATACCGAATACGCTCATCGCTAGTTTGTGGTGTAATTAAAAACACATTGATTAAACCGTACTTTTCGAAAATAGCTTGATACTTTTCATGATATACGTCAACTGGCAAATCAGGAATAATTAATCCATCTATACCCAATTCTTGGCATTTCTTGCAAAAGGCTTTCACACCGTATTGAAACATCGGATTAAAATACCCCATTATAATTAGTGGTATTGAAACTGTTTCACGAATGTTTTCTAATTGTTTGAATAACAGCTCGGTAGTCATACCATTTTTTAAGGCTGCTGTAGAACTATCTTGAATGGTTGGTCCATCTGCTAATGGATCGCTAAAAGGCAACCCAATTTCAATCATATCCACCCCATTTTTTTCTAAATCTTGAATAATACCAACAGTATCATCAATATTAGGGTAACCTGCTGTAAAGTAAATAGACAATAATTTTTTGTCTTCTATTAGTTTTTGATTAATTCTGTTCATCATTACTTAATAATTCTGTTAACTCTTTCCGAGATTTTGCGGACTTAATTTTATTTCCCAAATCTAAAATTCCTATTTCAAATGTCTTGAATATTGATTCAAATAATTGACTGTTTTTGTTTGCCTCTTCAAAGGAGAAAATCTCAAAATCTTCCTTGAAAAAATAATGAGAAACTTTTGTTCTGACTTTATTTAACTTTCTAATTTGATTCAAAAGACTCTCTTTTTTTTCGAAAGAAATATGGTTTTCTAATGCATTAATTATTGTAGAATACGAGTCATTATCTTTAATTTTCTTGAATTTAATTTCACTAGGGTAAACCAAAAGCTTGACTAAAAAATTAGAATAAACAATCAATCTCTTCATCAATTCAATAGATGATTGATGACAGAGAACAATAGAAAGAACTCTTTCATTTTGATTTCTACTTTTTGATAGTTCAATTGCATTCCAGAAAAGAGTACTCTGTACATGGGTTTCTTCTGAATATTCAGCATCGAGATTTCCAAAAGTGTTTTTTAAATATGATATGAATTCTTCTTTATATGTCATTTAGTATTGTGAAGCGTTAGGGATTGAGCGATTGTTGGAGCTCCTCGCAGAGAGCGACTCGTGAAAGCCCGACCCTTGTGGTAACGCCCAAATTTTAAATTTTAAAATAGTCAATATAATTCTGTAAATCCTTATCACCTCTTCCAGATAAACTCATCACTACAACATCATCAGGTTTAAAGGTTTTATGCTTAAAAATAGCAAAGGCATGAGACGTCTCAATAGCAGGAATAATACCTTCTAGTTTAGATAATTCCAAGCCAGCTTCCATAGCATCACTATCTGTAATAGACAAAAATTCTGCGCGTCCCGTTTTAGATAAATGCGCATGCATTGGGCCAACACCAGGATAATCTAACCCAGCCGAAATAGAGTAGGGCTCCGTAATTTGTCCGTCAGCCGTTTGCATCAACAAGGTTTTACAACCATGAATGATACCTTCTCTTCCTAAAACAGATGTAGCAGCACTTTCGCCAGAATCTATACCTAAACCAGCAGCTTCTACAGCAATAATACCTACATCAGGTTCATGTAAATAATGATAGTATGTTCCAGCAGCATTACTACCACCACCAATACAAGCCACCACATAATCTGGGTTTTCACGTCCTTCCTGCTCCCTTAATTGCCATTTTATTTCTTCTGAAATAACTGCCTGAAAGCGTGTTACCATATCTGGATAAGGATGAGGACCAATGGCAGAGCCAATAATGTAATGCGTATTTACAGGGTTATTAATCCAATCGCGAATGGCTTCGTTTGTAGCATCTTTTAATGTACGACTTCCTGAAAGCGCTGGCACTACTTGTGCACCCAACATTTTCATTCTAGCTACATTTGGTGCTTGTCTAGCAATATCAATTTCGCCCATATACACAATACATTCCATACCCATAAGAGCACAAACGGTAGCAGTTGCAACACCGTGTTGACCTGCACCTGTTTCAGCAATAATTCTGGTTTTACCTAAACGTTTTGCCATTAAAATCTGTCCAATGGTGTTGTTTATTTTATGTGCTCCCGTGTGATTTAAATCCTCACGTTTTAAATAAATTTTAGTATTATATTTCTCTGAAAGGCGTTTAGCAAAATAAAGCGGAGACGGTCTACCAACATAATCTTTTAAAAGTTGATCGAACTCTTTTTGAAACTCCGGTTCAGCCATCACTTTTAAATAGTTTTGGCGTAACTCCTCAACATTTGGATATAGCATTTCTGGGATGTATGCACCACCAAATTCGCCATAATAGCCTTTGTCATCTACGTTATAATTCATTGTTTTTTTATTATGCAATTTATTAATGAATTCTTTTAAAATAGAACTGTTTTTTAACCCAGGTTCCGTTTCAAATTTACTATTTACGTCAATGGCATAACAGTATTTTGAAGCATCACTTTCTTTAAATTTTTTAATTGCATCTATTTGGTCTATCCCAATACCGCCACTTAAAAAAAAAGGTTTTGTTGATGGATAATTGTTTAAAAGGCTCCAATCAAAAGTGTAGCCATTTCCACCTGGAAGTTTTCCTTTGGTATCAAACAAATAATAGTCGCAAACATTTTCGTAAGGTTCTAAAACTTCAAAGTTGAATCCTTCTTTAACTGAAAACACCTTAATAATCTCAATGGGTCGAGACAACAAACTTGTAGACCGCAATATGCTACAGAAATAAGGTAATTCTTCGCCATGTAGTTGCACGGCATCAAGCTTAAATTCGTTTACTTTTTCAACAATTGTTCCTATTTCAGCATTAACAAAAACACCAGTTTTTTTGATACTGTCTGAAATCTCAGGGATTTTTGTGTCAAAATGACGAGGTGTTTTTTCATAAAAAATAAACCCAAGATAATCTGGTTTTAAAGCTGCTATACTTTCAATATTATCTTGGTATTTCATACCACAAACTTTTAGCTTCATAGCTCTATTTCTTTTATAAATTGTGTTGCGCTTTCTCCCGGATTATCAGTTTTCATAAAGTTTTCTCCAATTAAAAAGCCTTGATAACCATAAGGTTGTAATTCCTTTATAGCTTTAATATTACTAATACCACTTTCTGAAACTTTCACGAAATCATCAGGAATAATAGTACTTAATAGTTTACTGGTTTCTAAGCTAACCTCGAAGGTTTTTAAGTTTCTATTATTTACTCCAAGCATATCCAGACTTGGCATTACAGATTTATGTAACTCTTCTTCGTTATGAACTTCTAAAAGCACATCTAGATGTAAACTTTTAGCAAACTCTGAAAATTGTTTGATCTCATTTCTGGTTAGAATTGCTGCAATAAGTAAAATTACATCTGCTCCATAAGCTTTAGCTTCTAGTATTTGATATTCATCTATAATAAATTCTTTTCTAAGAAGCGGTAAATTACAGCTAGCTCTTGCTGTTAATAGGTCGTCTAAAGAACCTCCAAAATATTTACCATCGGTTAAAACTGACATACCGCATACACCTGCATCCTCATAACCTTTGGCTACATCTTGAACGTTTAGGCTGTTGTTAATTATAGATTTTGATGGAGACCTGCGTTTGTGTTCTGCAATAATTCCAGATGCACTGTTGCGTAAGTTGTTGGCAAGCGAAACAGTTGGTCTTTCAAATAAAACAGATTGTTCTAATTGAGAGGTTGGGATTAAAGCTTTTCTCAATTCTACTTCTTTTCTTTTATCGGCTACTATTTTTTCTAGTATATCCATTATAATTTTTATTTCTGTTCATTTTGCCTTGATGCAAAACGAACCAAAAAATCAAGATCAAGTCGAGGAATTTTTCTTCTGATTTACAGAAGAAAACCGATTTGAAAACTCCGCGTCGAACTGCGTTCTCCTGTTCTCGGAGCTTTTCTTCATCTATTCTGCGCCTTGACTATCAATTCTTTCGAATTGATTGAGGACTTGACTTTTCTACTATTTTTCTTATTGTTTCTAACTTTATTTCAATCTTAACAACTAACTACTTAGTTCAATTAATTTATCCAAACTCCCTTTTGCCTTTCCTGAAAACAGAGATTCCTTTGCTATTTCGAAACCTTCTTGATGTGTAATTTGTTTACTTGTTGCAATAGCTAACCCTGCATTGGCACAAACAACATTGTTTTGTGCTGCTGTCCCTTTTCCACTGATGATCTCTACAAATATTTTAGCAGCATCTTCTACAGTATCGCCTCCGTAAATAGCATCTTGTTTTATTTTTGAAAGCCCTAAATCTTCTGGAGTAAATAATTTTTCAGAATGATTGGATACTATTTTAGCTTTCCCTGTTAATGAAATTTCATCATAACCATCTAAAGCATAAACAATGCTGTAGTTATGTTCTGAGTTTTGGTGTATAAAACTGTAAAGTCTTAAAACTTCTAAATTAAAAACACCAAGCACATGATTTTTTGGAAATGAAGGATTTACCATAGGCCCTAACATATTGAAAAAGGTTTTAACGCCTAATTCACGACGAATAGCTGCTACATTTTTCATAGCTGGATGAAACAATGGTGCATGTAATATGCAAATACCTGCTTTATCTAAGCAACGTTTTAAGAAATCTTCATCGTTAGAGAATTTTACACCGAGATTTTCCATTACATTGGATGATCCAGATGTGGAGGATACACCGTAATTACCATGTTTGGAAACATGAACACCAGCTCCAGCAGTTATAAAAGATGATAGTGTAGAGATATTGAAGGTGTTTTTGCCATCACCTCCAGTACCAACAATATCTATCGCATTAAAATCACTTAAATCTATGGAAACGCATAGCTCTAAAAGAGCATTTCTAAAACCTGTTAGTTCTTCAATGGTTATGCTACGCATCATATATACCGAAAGGAAACATGCAATTTGACTTGGGTTGTACATATCATTAGATATGTTGACAATAACTTGTTTTGCTTCCTCTGTTGATAGGGTTTCGTGATGTATTAATCTGTTTAATATGTCTTTCATAAGCCTCTCCCTAACCCTCTCTAAAGGAGAGGGAACTGTGTTAGTTACTTTTTTTATTTATTTGAGTAAGCACTGTTTACTGCTACTGCAAACTGCTTACTAGTTGTTTATCCAATTCTCCAAAATCTTTTTCCCATTTGGTGTTAATACAGATTCCGGATGGTACTGTACACCTCTTACATCATACTCTTTATGTCTTAAGGACATGACTTGTCCGTTAGCATCAAAAGATGTAGCTTCTAAACTTTCTGGTAAATCTGGACTTACTACCCAAGAATGGTAACGGCCAACTTCAATGTCTTTTTCTAAATCTTTAAAAATGTATTCGTCATCTACACTAATAGTTACATTAGTAGAAACCCCATGATATACGTCATCTAGATTTACAAGATCTCCACCAAATACCTCTCCAATAGCTTGTTGTCCTAAACATACACCAAAAATACTTTTAGTTGCTGCGTATGTTTCAATAATTGGTTTTAATAACCCTGCTTCATCAGGAATGCCAGGTCCTGGAGATAGCACAATTTTGTCAAAAGGCGCAACATCTTCTAGGGTTAATTTATCATTTCTAAATACGGTAACATCACAATTTAAGTCCTCTAGATAGTGTACTAAATTATACGTAAAACTGTCGTAGTTGTCTATTACTAATACTTTTTTCATAATTAAATATCTTCTGCTAGTGTAATAGCTTTTGTTAATGCTCCTAACTTATTGTATACTTCTTGTAACTCATCTTCTTTATTTGATTTTGAGACTAAGCCTGCACCAGCTTGCCAGAATAGTTTGTAATCTTTACTTAAAAAAGTACGTATCATAATAGCGTGGTTAAAGTTGCCGTCAAAGTCCATAAATCCGATGGCACCTCCATAAAATGCTCTACTTGTTTTTTCGTAATCTTCAATCAATTGCATTGCTCTATGTTTGGGAGCTCCACTTAATGTTCCTGCTGGAAAGGTATCGGCCACGACTTGCATGGTTGAGGTGGTATCGTGTTTTTGTCCTGTAACCTTACTTACTAAATGGATAACATGTGAAAAGAATTGTACTTCGCGATAAGTTTCTACTTTTACTTGGCTACCATGGCGACTTAAATCGTTTCTTGCCAAATCTACCAGCATCACATGTTCTGCATTTTCTTTATCGTCCTTTTTTAATTTATCAGCTAAAATTTCGTCTTTTTCCTCATCTCCGGTGCGTTTAAATGTTCCTGCAATAGGATGTATCTCTGCTAATCCATCATCTACAATGAGTTGTGCTTCAGGAGAACTTCCAAAAATTTTGAAATCGCCATAATCAAAATAAAACAAGTAGGGAGAAGGATTGATGCTTCTTAATGCGCGATAGATATTAAAGTCGTCTCCAGTAAATTCTTGAGAAAAACGTCTAGATAATACAAGCTGAAACACGTCTCCACGTTGGCAATGTTTTTTTGCTATATCTACATTGGCTCTGAATTCATCATCTGTTAGGTTGGATTTTATATCGCCTTTTGCATTGAATTTATAAGAAGCAAAGTTTTGAACATTAATCAGTTTATCAATGTCATCAATGTTATTTTCAATACCTTCATAACAATGCGCAAAAATGTAAGCTTCGTTTTTAAAATGATTTATGGCAATGATGTTTTGATACACCGCATAATAGATATCAGGAATAACTACTGAATCATTCTTTTTACTTACTTGAATATCTTCAAAATAACGTACTGCATCATAAGCTGTATATCCAAATATACCATTGTTGATGAATTTAAAATTCTCTTCTGATGAAGTATCAAATTTTTTGGTGAAATTGTAAATTTCATCAACAACATTTATCTCTTCAGTAATTGCAATAGATGTTGAACTTCCATCAGGAAATGTTTCAGAAATCACTTCGTTTTCAACCTTAATTGTGGCTATAGGGTTAAAGCAGATATACGAGAAATTTTTGTGATTTCTATGATAATCTCCACTTTCTAAAAGAATACTGTTTGGATATTTGTCACGTATTTTATAATATACCGTTACTGGCGTAATGGTATCAGTAAGGATACGTTTGTGATGTGTGTAAAGACTAAATTTTTTCATAAAATCAGTGGTTGTCTTTTCCGCGAAGGCGGAAATTTTTCAGTTCAGATAAAGAAATGTGATAGATCATTCCAATCGGGATTTAAATCGTTAATAAGGTTTATTTTCCATTGTCTATTCCATTTCTTGATTTGCTTTTCTCTTTTTATTGCTTCAATTATAGATTCAAATTTTTCATAATAAACTAATATATCTAGCCCATATTTGTTAGCAAATCCTCTAGTGTATTTTTTTTTATATTGTGTCATTCTTTGTTTTATATTTCCTGTCATCCCTATATACAAAATACCATCTTTTTTATTTGTTATAATGTATATGTAATATGTTTCATCGTTAAACATTAAATAGGTTTTAAGGTTTCCGCCTTCGCGGAAATGACAATAAAACTATATAAAAAAGGCTTGTCGTGAATGACAAGCCTTTTTCGATATTTTAAGTTTAAATATACTAGGGTTTTACTTCACGAATGTTAGTTTCGAAAGCACCACCACCAAGTATTATTTAATTTTTTGTTCATTTCAATCTTAAACTATGGGTCAAATATAAAAATGAAAATATAATTATACAATGCTTTATGTGTTTTTTTAAACAAAAAACTACCATACTATAGTATGGTAGTTTTGTATTGATTATTGAGTTAAGAGAGAGTTAGTCTGCTATTAACCGTAATTTACCCAATAATCGTATCAACTCTAAAGCCTCATCATCTGTGAGTTGGCTTACTATTTCTACTTCTTTACTGTCAATTAATTTATCAACTTGGTTTAAGAAGTTTAACCCCTCAGTTGTAATATTTATATCTACTTTCCTTTTGTTAATTCTATTTATTTGCTTTTCTACGAGCTCTTTTTTAATCAATTTATCCACTAATCGTGTGGTGTTACTCATTTTGTTTATCATTCGTTCTTGAATGATACTTAATGTTGCAGGATTCCCTTTTCGTCCTCTTAAAATCCGTAAAACATTAAATTGCTGTAATGATATATCTTTTGGTTTTAACAGTTGATTTAGTCCACTATTAATGAATCCAGATGTATATAAAATATTTACTACAACACTTTTGGATAGCGGAATACTAGAGTTTAATTTTAAAATATCTTCAATCCGCATTTTTAATTGTTGTATATACAAATGTAGGTAAAATAATCAACGTCATAAGGTTTTATTTAAATTTTTGTTAAACCTTCTATTGCTCTAAACGTAATGTTTAATTTTATACATAAAATTGAATTTAAAGACATTGAGATTATTAATAATTATAGTGTTGGTTACTTTCTCTTGTAAAGAAAAGGTAAGTACTGAAGGGAAACCTCTTACTGAGGTTACAAAGGAAGTGGAGATAGTGTCAGATATTAATCTAGAGGTTTATGATTTTGAAGAATTTAAAACTTTTTTAAACAAAACCGATGACAAAACTTATGTTATCAATTTTTGGGCAACTTGGTGTGGACCTTGTGTTAAAGAATTACCATATTTTGAAAAACTAAATACTGAATACAAGAAAAATGGAGTTGAGGTAATTTTAGTAAGTTTAGATTTTCCTCACGTTTATGAGTCTAAATTAAAACCCTTCATCAAAAAGAAAGATTTAAAAAGTAGAGTAATAGTTTTGAATGACGATAATGAGAATAAATGGATTAATGAGATAGATAAATCTTGGTCTGGCTCAATTCCAGCAACTATTATCTATAATAAAAGTGCACGTAAGTTTTTTGAAAAATCGTTTACGTATGAAGAATTAGAACAAGAAGTGAAACAGTTAAAATAGAATAAAATGAGAAGTTTATTAAAATTAATTCCAGTTATAGCAATTGTGATTTTTGCAAGTGCTTTTACAAATAATTTAGAACACGGTAAAGGTTATGATGTTGGAGATGTTGTTGAAGATTTCAAGTTAAAGAATATTGACGGAAGTTTTATTTCTTTAGCAGATTATAAAGAAGCAAAAGGATTCATTATCACTTTTACTTGTAACACATGCCCGTTTGCAATTGCTTATGAGGATAGGATAATTGCATTAGACAAAAAATATGCTTCTAAAGGATACCCTGTAATTGCGATAAATCCAAATAATCCTAATACTAAACCTGGAGATAATTTTGAAGCAATGCAGCAGAGAGCAAAAGAAAAAGGGTTTACGTTTCCTTACTTGGTGGATGAAGGACAAAAAGTGTATCCGAAATTCGGAGCTACAAAAACCCCTCATAATTATTTAGTTCAAAAAACTAAAAAGGGAATGGTTGTAAAGTATATTGGAGCAATTGATGATAGTTCCAGAAATCCAGATGCTGTTAGCGAAACTTATCTTGAGGATGCTGTAGATGCACTTCTCAATGGAGAAGAAATTAAACTTCAAAAAACAAAAGCAATAGGTTGTTCTATAAAAGTATAAATCGAATAAAGAAATAGATAAAAGTCCGAGGTGTAATACTTCGGATTTTTTTTCGTCTATATTTTTGAGAAGTTTTAACTTTGCAAAAAACACATATATAATGGAAGATTTAACACAAGATGAATGGGCTGATCAATTAGCAAATGAAGAGAATGCTGTAGTGCTTGATGTCAGAACAGATGATGAGGTTGCAGATGGTATTATTCCAGAAGCTATTCATATAGACATATATAAAGGTCAAGAGTTTATTGATGCTATTGAAGCACTTGATAAATCTAAAAGTTATTATGTATACTGTCGTTCTGGAAACCGAAGTGGGCAAGCATGCCAAATTATGGAAGAGTTGGGTTTTGAAAAAGCTTATAACCTTGAAGGAGGAATGCTTCAATGGACGGGAGATGTAGTAGATTTTGAATAATAGATCTTCGATGAAATTCAATCTTATTGTATTTTTAGCTTTATTTATACTAATAGGTTGTATTTCTTCTCACGATAATTCAGTTGTTCTAAAACCTGAAGCTTTTAAAAGTAAAATTAAAAGTGCAGAAGTCCAGTTAATAGATGTAAGAACACCAAAAGAATTCAATTCAGGGCATATCAAAAATGCTATAAATATTAATTACTTTTCTAAGAATTTTCAAGATAGTATCAGTTTACTTCGTACTAAACTACCTGTATTTATATATTGTCGTTCTGGAAAACGTAGTGCAAAAAGTGCAGCCACATTTAGGGCTTTAGGTTTTGACTCTATTTATCAATTAGAAGGTGGATTTCTAAAATGGAAATCGAAAGGGTATATTATAGAAAAAAACTAAAAACAATAGTTTTACTTAAAGAATTGGGTAAGGTTTGATTAAGTAAGCTGTAACTTTATGAATCAGTTTGAAAACTGTAGATATAAATAAAAAACGTAAAAAGCCTTTGACCTAACTTACTTAAAGCTTTTTATCTTTTTTTTAAGTACTTTACCTTTTATATTTTTAGGAAAGTACTTCTTTTCCCTAATTTTATTTAAAATTTTAAATGCTAATTAATAGCATTCTGAAATTTTAATAATTTTTACCCTGAAATATTAGAATTATGGAAAATGGCTTACTCATTATAGGATTGATAGCATTGTTGTTTTTATGTATGTATGGTTATGCATACGGTACTGTTGCTTTAGAAAAAGGTAAACTTAAAAAACAACAACAAGAATTAGAGGAAATAGAAGCTAAGAGACAAGAAGAACGTCTTGCACGTCAAAAAGCTAGAGACGAAAAATTAGAAAAGTTAAGAAAGCGTAGTCAGGAAATAAGGCTGGAATTAAATAGACTTGAAAAAGTAAACTTACATGGCGCAACTCAAGATCAAAAGAAAGTTGAAAAAATGAAACAGCGCATAGAAGAAAAGCAACAAGCAAGCTAAGCCAATAAAGAATATATTATATATGGACACTTTACTTAAGGTGTCTTTTTTTTTTTGCTATTTTCTTTTGGAAGAAGCTCTAACTATAAGTTCAGCATCTAAAATCATTTTGTTGAGACTAACTTCTTCTTGAGGATTTTTTATTCTTTTTAGAAACGTTTTGGCAGCCAATTCTCCAATTCTCTCACTATGCTGTTCTACCGATGAAATTGAAGGAGTGGCAATCGCAGAAAAAGGTTCATTACTAAAACCAACTAATGCTATATCTTCTGGAACATTTATGTTGTTTTCTTTCATAACTTCAAGAGCGCCTAATGCAGCATAGTCACCGGATACATAAATACCATCAGGTCTATTAGGAAGCTTCAGTATTTTCTTCATTAACTCTCTTCCATCACTCTGTCTTAAATTACATTCATATATTAAATTTTCTTCAAAGGGTAAGTTGTACTTGTTTAAAGCATCTAAGTATCCTCTAATTCTATTTTTATATATTCTTGTATGACTAAAACCACTTATATGAGCAATTCTTTTACAACCTTGCTCAACCAAATGATCTATTACTATATGACTACTCATATAGTCATCAATTCCGACATAATCAACATTAAGATCATTCTCTCCTCTATCAAATAATATCAAAGGAATACCTTTCTGTTTAATTTTATTATAATAATCAAGTTTCACAGTTTCGTTAGCCATTGAAGCAATAATACCATCTACTTGTGTAAACAGGAGTGCTTCAATATTCTTGCACTCTTTTACATAAGATTCGTTAGATTGGGTAATAATTACATTGTATCCTTTTTTATTTAAAATAGCTTCAATGGTTTCAATAACAGAAGAAAAGAAATTACTATTAGCTTTAGGTATAATAACACCAACTAAATTGCTTTTACCTTTTCTAAGAGCTGTTGCAATATGGTTGGGTTGATAGTTAAGGTTTTCAGCAACTTGTAAAACGGCTTCTTTCGTTTTTTTACTTATTCTAGGATGGTTGTTTAAAGCTTTTGAGACGGCGGAAGGGGTAATTCCTAAAACATTAGCAATATCTTTTATAGTAGTTTTTTTTTTATATCCCAATTTTTATTTACTTTTGTTACAACGTTTGAACAAATATACTGTTTTTATTCAAATTATAACTAGACCAACTAAAAATAACTGAGCACTTTCCTTTTTTTAATTGACTTCGTAACGTTTTGTGTTTCATCTTATTAAAAGAAAATTAAGTTTATTTTTATTTGGTTCTATTTTTGTTCAATCGATGGAACAATTTAAGAATAATTAATATTAATTAAGTACAATGGCAAAAGTAGTAACATTTGGAGAAATCATGTTAAGATTGGCTCCACACGGATTTTTAAGATTTTCACAATCCACATCATTTGATGTAATTTATGGAGGAGGTGAGAGTAATGTAGCAGTATCACTAGCAAATTATGGTATTCCTGTAGATTTTGTAACACGTTTACCTAAGAATGATATAGGAGAATGTGCATTTATGGAGATGAGAAAAAGAGGTGTTGGCGTTGATAAAGTTGTTTGGGGTGGAGACCGTTTGGGGATTTATTTTCTTGAAACTGGAGCTGTAAACCGTGGAAGTAAAGTGGTTTATGATAGAGCACATTCTGCAATGGCTGAAATTAAAGCAGGCATGGTAGATTGGGATGCTGCTTTTGAAGGAGCAGATTGGTTCCATTGGACAGGTATCACACCAGCTATTTCTCAAGGTGCTGCGGATGCATGTTTAGAGGCATTAAAAGTAGCAAGTGCAAAAGGCCTTACCATTTCTACAGACCTTAATTATCGTCAAAAGCTATGGAAATATTGCGATGAAGCACATAGAGAAACAGTAATGACTGAGTTAACATCTTATTGCGATATTATTTTAGGAAATGAAGAAGATGCAGAAAAGCATTTTGGAATTAAGCCAGAAGGTTTAGACATAACAACGCAAGGAGAGCATGTAAAAGGAGCGGCTTTTTTATCAGTATGTGACCAAATGTTGAAAAAATTCCCACGTGCTAAAAAAGTAATTACAACATTAAGAGGTTCAATATCAGCTTCTCATAATACATGGGCAGGGGTCTTATACGATGGAGAAACGTTATTTGAATCTCCTCAATATCAAATTACAGATATTGTTGACCGTGTAGGTGGTGGAGATAGTTTTATGGGTGGTTTAATATATGGATTGATTGAATATGAAGGGGACGACCAAAAAGCATTAAATTTTGCAGTGGCAGCTTCATGTTTAAAGCATACAATTAAAGGTGATGCAAACTTATCTACAATAGATGAAGTGAAGAAATTAATGAGCGGAGATGCTTCAGGACGTGTAGCAAGATAAAATAGTGTTTAATTGTTGATCTGTTAGATCGCTAGTTATATCGGTTTAGCAGTTCAACAACTACACAAATCAACAATTAAACATTTACAAAATGGCACAGTTTACAAGATTAGAAGTTGCAGCAGCAATGAAAGAAACTGGGATGATTCCTTTGTTTTTTAATCAAGATATAGAATTAAGTAAAAAAGTACTAAAAGCCTGCTATGATGGTGGTGCTCGATTAATGGAGTTTACAGCTAGAGGTGATTTTGCTCACGAGGTTTTTGGAGAATTAACTAAATATGCTATAGCAGAATTACCTGGAATGATCATGGGAGTTGGTTCTGTAACCGATGCAGGACAAGCATCTCTGTATATGGCATTAGGAGCCAACTTTATAGTAACTCCTGTATTAAGAGAAGATATTGCAATAGTATGTAATAGAAGAAAGGTATTATGGTCTCCAGGTTGTGGGACACTTACTGAAATAACTAGAGCAGAAGAATTAGGTTGTGAAATTGTAAAGTTGTTCCCTGGAGATATTTATGGACCGCAATTTGTTAAAGGGATAAAAGGACCTCAACAATGGACTTCTATTATGCCTACAGGAGGTGTTTCTCCAACTGAAGAAAATTTAAAAGCATGGTTTGATGCAGGAGTAACATGCGTAGGAATGGGCTCTAAATTAATATCAAAAGATATTATTGCAAATAAAGATTATGCAAAACTGGAGCAAGATGTAAGAAATGCACTAGCTATTGTAAAAGCAGTTAGGAAATAGATTTTTTATACATTCCAGGTAACTTATTTTATCCAATAAATAATACCGAAAAGCTATTAGTCGCTCTAAATAAGTGGTTAATAGCTTTTTTTTGGTTGAGCCAACCTGTTTTTTTTATTTTGATCTTCGTACTTTGCATTCTAATGGGATGTTTAAATTATTAAAAAGTAAACCCAAATCTTAAAGTGAAACATTTTATTTTCTTCATTACCTTATTAATTCTACCTATTGGTTTATTGGCCCAAGACGAGGTTATAAAAACTAAGTTTATTGAAAGTGGTGTCATTCATGAAAGTGTAGATGCTAACTCTTCTGTAGTTATTCATTTCAAAAGGAACCAGAAATGTATAGTTTTAGAATATTCAGGACAAAATACATATAAGGTTAAATATGATGAACTTTTAGGCTATGTAGGAGATGAATTTTTGGATATTACAGAAAGTATGATGGATTTGTTCTACGATTATGAAGAGCAGGAAATGCAAAAGTTAATCGCAGAGGAAGAAAATAGACAGCAGAAAATTCGAGATATAGTAGAACAAAAAGAGAAAAGGATAAAAGATTCTATTGCCAAAATAGCTGAGGCAAAACGTATAAAAGAATTAGAGCTTCAGCGTCTGGCAGCAATAAAAGAAAAGAAGAGGTTAGACTCTATAGCGAGGGTTGAGGAAGAACTTAAACGTATAGAAAGAGAAAAGGAAGTAGCAAGACAACGAGTAGCAGCATTAAAAGAACAGCGTCGATTGGATTCCATAGCTAGAGTTGAGGCAGAGGCGAAAAAACAATTAGAACGACAAAGAGAGCTAGAGCGTCAACGTTTGGCAGTAATAAAAGAAAAGAAGAGGTTAGACTCTATAGTGAGGGTTGAGGAAGAACTTAAAAGTATAGAAAGAGAAAGAGAACAAGCAAGACGACGAGCAGCAGCTTTAAAAGAACAGCGTCGCTTAGATTCTATTGCAAGAGTAGAATCAGAAGCTAAAAAGCAATTAGAGCGAGAAAGAGAACTTGAGCGTCAACGTTCAGCAGCACTAAAAGAAAAGAGAAGATTAGATTCAATAGCTCAGGTAAAAGAGTTAGAAAAGCAAAAATTAGCAAGGGAATTAGAATTAGCAAGAAAGCAATTAGAAGATTTAAAGAAAAAACAATTAAGAGATTCTATTGCACAAATTGAAGCCCTTAAAAAACAGAAGTTAACAGATGCTACATCTCAAGTAGGAACGCTTTCAGAGGATGATAAAAATAAACAAGAATTAGAGCAAAAGCAAAGAGAAGCTAAGGAGCGATTAAAGTTTAGAGACTCTTGTCATTATCAAGTTAATGAATATGATAGGTTCTACAACATAAGAACTATAAGGACTGAAGCATACACTATTGCAGAACATTTAACGGTTGAACTTTATAAGCAAGGTTTAAAAACAAATGTATTTTTTAATTTGTCTAAATATAATTTAGGATGCGCAAGTTATTTACCTAACCAGCGTTCTAGTGTTAAGATTACTCTTGATAATGGTCAAGTAGTTTCATTTTACCACTCTTGGGATATAGAATGCGGAAGCTTTTTGTTCAAGGCTAACCTTAATAAAACCAAAATATCAAGTTTGTTAAAATATCCAATTAAATCTATTCTTCTTAAAGGCACTACAGATTCTTTAGAAATAACAAGAATAGAGTATAGAGAGTTTTTTATGGATAAGTTAAAATGTATTGAATAACTAACTAATTATCGACTAGTCCTAAAAAACCTCAACGAATTTGTTGAGGTTTTTTTATTATCTAGTTTATAGATTATAATCCTTCAATTTGATTAAAATCACTTTTGTTTCTATAAATTTTCCTAACTAATTTGTAATACTGTACTTGATGTGGAATCCAGTCTTGTATATTGAATTCCTGTCTGTGCAGTACTGATAATTCAGTGTTTCAAAATATATTTTTATTCATTGATAAAAACTATGGATTAGAAATTCATAGAGGTTTACTTATTTTCAAAAAACCAAGTTCAGTTCCACATAGTTAATCCAAAATTGTAGGGACTCCAACTTCTGATAAAGCGTTCTCAATTTTAGGAACATCCATATCAATAAATTGTGTAAGCTTAGGTTTTATTTTATTAAAAAGAATTTTAGCCATTTCTAAACTTTTCATGTGTGTTTTTGTAGGGCCGTAAGTAGTACCAAAACCACGTCCGGCAACAGATAGTCTTGATGAAATAGACTGTACATCTTTTTCTTTTATTTCTTTTTTTGCTGCATTACCATAAAGTAGCTGTTTAAGTGCACTCATTTCTTGTTTTAAAACACTTATTTTATGTTCAATTTTACCTGGATTTGTTTTAGCAAAAACTAAAGCTTTATCGTAAGCTTCAAGTTTTTTTGTAGCTCTTGTAAACTGACTTAATTTAGATTCAAATAATGTTTTGAAAGATTTATAGTCCTGTGCGTACGCGTCTATTTTATTTTTTAAAGGATTATCCAAAACATTTTCTCTAATTCTAACCACTTCAAAGGTTTGAGGTTTTGATAAAGGATTAACACTACCATTTATTTTTGAAAACATTGATACAGAGTATGTGCCTTCATCAGCAAACAAGTCGTAATAATTTTGCGAAGAACTTTTAGGAATTTTATTTAAATATAATGAGGAACTTTTAGGGATTTTTAAATTCCAAGCCACTCTGTTAAATCCTTTTTTGTAAGGGGCATTAATTCTGGTTATAAAATTATCTTTATTATCATGTATAACCAAAATAATAGAAGCTCCTTCCTCATTATTTTCTTTATCTAGAGTATCCCAACCAGGAAACGGAATATTTTGGTTGTTTTTCTTTAACTGTTTTTCTAATTTCTGGCGTTTAGATTTTAAACTTTTAAATCCGTCAGGTAAATAATAGGTAAAAACAGCACCATATTCAGGGTTTTTTGCCATAAAAAACGAAGCGCCTTGACTAGATGTACCACCGTTAATAGGCTTATATTGTAAAGCTTTTTTGGGTTTAAATAGAGTTGCAGAAGTGGAATTTACATCCCAATTTCTTAAGGCGCTATAATCATCTAAAACATAAAATCCACGACCAAAAGATGCAGCAACTAAGTCGTTTTCTCTTTTTTGAATTGCCAAATCTCTAAAGGGTATCGTTGGTAAACCTTCGCTAAATTTAATCCATTTATCGCCTTGGTTAAACGTTACATAAATACCATATTCGGTTGCCAAAAACATCAAATTTGGATTTATATGGTCTTGTACTATTCGCCAGATAAGAGTGTTGTTAGGAATACCATTTGTAATAGGTTTCCAGGTTTTACCACCATTGGTACTTTTTAATAGGTAAGGTTTATAATCTCCAAATTTGTGATTGTCAAGTGCCAAATAAGCTATATTCACATCATGTAAATCAGCCTTAATATCATTTACAAAAGCAGTAGAAGGTACGTTGGGTAAATTGCCTACCATTAATTTGGTCCATGAGTCGCCTCCATTTTTTGTATATTGAATAATTCCATCATCTGTTCCTGCATACAACACATTTTCATCTATAGGAGATTCTGCCAAAGACGTAATAGTGTTATAGGTTGACATGGCATAAACATCCCAAGCAGCATCCCAACTTTGTTGTTTGCCCATAATGGGTAGTGATAAACGCTCTTCGTTTTTAGTTAAATCTTTAGAAATAGGAGTCCAACTATCGCCTCTATCATTAGATCTCCATACACGTTGTGTACCAAAATACAAACGTTTAGAGTTATGATGGCTTACCAAAATAGGAGAGTCCCAATTATTGCGTTCATAGGGTTCATCAATGCCTTCCTGAGGTCTTATAAAAACAGCTTCACCAGTAGTTCTATCTACCCTATTTAAATATCCCTGTTGCGATTGCGCATATACAATATTAGGGTTTCCGGGTTCTGTTGCTGGTTGGTGCCCATCACCACCCAAAAGTACAAACCAATCAGCATTAGAAATTCCATTGGTTTTAAATGTTCTGGAAGGTCCTCCTTGAGAGTTGTTATCCTGAGTGCCACCGTAGATGTTATAAAAAGGTTCGGCATCATCAACAGCTAATTTATAAAATTGGGTAAGTGGTAAATTATTTATGTATTTCCAAGTTTTAGAACCGTCAAAAGATTCGTAGATGCCTCCATCAGTTCCAATCAACATATAGTTGGGGTCGTTAGGTTTAAAAGTTAGAGCATGATTATCAGAGTGCTTATCCTTTTCATTCATAATATAAAATGTCTTTCCGCCATCTTCAGAAACTTGCGCTCTAACATCCATTAAATAGAGCTTATCAAAAATATGAGGAGATGCTATAAGTTCTTGGTAGTAATGAGGACCAGTACCATCAGAAACAGTACTGGACATTTTTGTCCAACTCGCCCCTTGATTATCCGATCTGTAAATTGCTCCAGTACGTCTTTGTAATTCAATGGCAGCATAAATTACATCAGGGTTAATAGGAGAAATAGCTAACCCAATTTTACCCATATCCCCTTTAGGTAATCCGGTTTTTAGCTTACTCCAAGACTCTCCACCATCTGTACTTTTGTAAATAGCGGTTCCAGGACCACCGCCCATGTAAGCCGCTACATTTCTATGGCGTTGCCAAGTAGCAGCATAAAGTATTTTTTCATTTCTTGGATCTATTACTATATCTGTTACACCCGTCCATTCGTTGTCGCTTAAAACCAATTTCCAAGTATTACCACCATCAGTAGTTTTATATAAACCACGTTCGCCTCCAGAACTCCATAATGGTCCTTGGGAAGCAACCCAAACTTCATTAGGGTTTTTAGGGTTAACTATAATTTTAGAGATGTGTTCAGACTTTTTTAAGCCTTTATCTATCCAAGTTTTCCCACCATCATAACTCACATAAATACCATGACCAATACCAATATGTCGTCCCCCAACATTTTCTCCAGTGCCAAGCCAAATAGTATTCGGGTTATTAGGATCTAGTGTTAAGCAACCTGTAGAATAAAAAGGTTGATTGTCTGTTAAAGGTATCCAAGTTGTACCAGCATTTTCAGTTTTCCAAACCCCACCAGAACCAACAGCAACATACCAAATATTTTGGTTATGAGGATGAATTACAATATCCGCAATTCGTCCAGACATAAAAGCGGGACCAATACTTCTAAATTTTAAACCTGTTACAATAGAATCCTTTTCAGTGCCAGTGTTCTTCTGTGCGTTGAGGTTAAGGTTAAAGAGTAAAAACAGTATAAGAATTGAGGTAAAAATGGTTTTTGAGCTAGTCATAATAGTTTTTTTCAAATTTAACCATTGCGATTTCAGATGTGTTAAATTTTAATAAAAAAATAACATTTTGGAAATAAAAAAACCTGCTATAGTATAAAACTGTTAGCAGGTTTTTGTGGAGTCGGAGAGAATCGAACTCTCGTCCAAACAAGTAACCAAAGAGCTTTCTACACGTTTAGTCTATTCTTGGGTTTTCGATTGTAAACTGGTTAAAGACAACCTATTTACAACTTAGCTTTTAAATCTCGAAGGCGCATCAAAGCGCTACACCATCTTAGTTAATATTTACGATGCCTCTAAAAAGAACGCCATTAACCAAGGCTTTCTGGAGACATTTAGCTTGCACACCTTGTGTGCCGGGGCTTGAACTTACTATAATTCAGTTATTAAGCAGCTAAAGCGTAGTTATTCTCGCCGTTTAAAATTTGGTCTAGCCTTTTACGTGTTTCAATGCCATTACACGACGTGCTTACCGTTCAATTAATCTCGCTGTCAAAACCAGTCGACCCCGTGTTAATTTTAGTAAGAGCGTTACCCACAAGGGGTCGAGCTATCCACTATATCTTTTGCGAAAAGCAAAAGGATGTCGCTTCTATCCCTAACGCAGAGGGCAAATTTAGAAAAATCTTTGTTAATCATGCCAAATCCAATTAATTTAGAGCAAAAATTATTCCAATAGTTTTAGTTGGCAGTATACGGTTCAACAAATCAACAATTAAACGCATCCACATGAAGTTTGCCATCATAAAAGAACGTAAAAATCCACCAGACCGTCGGGTTGTATTCTCACCCGCTAAATTGATTGAAGCCAAAACAAAGTTTCCAAAAGCAGAATTTGTAGTAGAGTCATCAGATATTCGCGTATTTTCAGATGAAGCTTATGCTAATAAAGGTTTTGAGGTAACTGAAGATGTGACGGACTGCGACGTAATGATAGGTGTAAAAGAAGTGCCAATTAAGGCTTTGATACCCAATAAAACATACTTTTTCTTTTCGCATACCATAAAAAAACAGCCTTATAACAGAAAGTTATTACAGGCGATACTTGAGAAAAATATTGAGCTATACGACCATGAAACCATTGTAAACGACAAAGGATTTCGCCTCATAGGGTTTGGAAGATACGCAGGAATTGTTGGAGCCTACAACGGATTTAGAGCTTGGGGTTTAAAGTATGATGCTTGGAATTTGCCAAAAGCAGGACCGTTGCCAAATCAAGCTGCTTTAATTGAAGAATTAAAGAGAATTGAACTGCCTAACATCAAAATATTACTAACTGGCAGCGGAAAAGTATCGAATGGTGCCCAAGAAATGCTAGATGCTATGCATGTCAAATTAGTTTCTGTTGATGACTATTTGAGTCAGGATTTTAACGAACCAGTATATTGTAAAATAGATGTCTTAGATTACAATAAAAGATTGGATGGTACAGAAGTAACCGATGTTTTTGATTTTTTCAATCATCCCGAAAAGTATGAATCCAACTTCATGCGTTTTGCAAAAGTAACAGATTATTACATTGCAGGTCATTTTTACGGCGATAGTGCACCTTATCTTTATACAAGAGAAGATGTGAAATCTCTAGATTTTAATATAAAAGTAGTAGCAGATATAAGTTGCGATGTTGATGGGCCTGTAGCAACAACACTAAGGGCTTCAACCATTGCAGACCCTATTTATGGATACGACCCAGAAACCGAAACAGAAATAGATTTTAAGGATGACAGAGCAATTACTGTGATGGCAGTGGATAATTTGCCTTGCGAGCTTCCTCAAGATGCTAGTGAGGGGTTTGGTGAGATGTTTCTAGAACATGTAATTCCGGCGTTTTTTAATAACGATAAAGACGGCATACTTACCCGTGCAAAAATTACTGAAAATGGTAAATTGACTAACCGTTTTAGTTATTTACAGGATTATGTGGATGGTGTAGAGTAGAGTGTATAGTATCAATCTAAATTATCTTGTAATTCATTATGAAATGCTAAAATTACCCCAACACTTTTTTGATCTATGCGTTGACAGTGTACTGTTGCATTCTCAAGATTGGTCATCATTTTATTAAAAGCACCATTCTCAAAGATGTCACCACTCCCTTTTTCAAAACTGCCACCAGCTATAATAACTTCTTTTAGCTCATCTACGGTGTCAATGTTTGGGAGTTTAACAAAATTGATATGGTCTAGTTTAGCTAAATCCTCATTCAAATTATCAAATAAGTCGTTAATTCTATGTTTAAAACTGTTAATAACGGCATGTGTTACTTCTTCGTTATTTTGCAATCTATTTAATTCAGAGTATATAGTACTCTTGGTTTGAATGCAATTTCTGTAGATGTTAGATAATAGGGTATGCTGCTTATACAAATTAATAAGCGTATCAGTCTTGGACGCTTTTTTAGCTAAAGCATAGTGAAGAGTGCAAAATGATGAGTCCCAGTCCTTAAAACTCTCGTTAAATAATTTTTCACGTTCTGTAATAAGCAAGTTATAACCTTCTTGTAAATTTTTCTTTTTAAAGGTTTTATTGTGAAAAGAAAATGAAGTTTCCTTTGTGGTACCTTGAGAAATATTACTTGCTTTAGTCATTAGCGCTTCAATATCTCTAACAGGTTGCATTAAGTCTTTTAGTTTTGTTTTTAATTGTTTTAAATACGTTGTAGAAGTTTCAATTAAAATTGATTTTTCTTTTAGTTCTTGTTCTTCAGGAATTTGTAAATATCTATTTTCAAAGGTGTTGTCGTAATCTTCAAGAAGTGTTTTACCTTGGTTTTCTGTAGCTATAAAGGTGTCAAAAGTGTCAGCTTCAGAAAACACCATATCTTTTTTATTAAAATAGACATCATATATTAATTTTGTCATTTCCTTTTGTAGATGTTCTTGTTTGTCAAATAATAGCCACGGTGTTCTTTCGTCTATCTCGCACTTTATAAAAGGTGTTTTGGCATTGTCTTGTCGCTTATCGTTAGGAGGATGGCTAGCATACATGTTTACTTTAGAATGTTCTGAACTTGAAAAAAAAGTTTTCCCACCTCTAGAATCTGTTGGTAAATTATTAAGTAATGTTTCTTGCTGAGGCAGATTTTTTTCAATTGCCAAAGCATTATGGTTGTATAAGTTTTCAGTATATAATTTTTTCTGCGAAGCCAAATAAGCATGATTCATAGTGTCATTCCAATGTGTGTAACCGCTCTCTAATTTCCAAAGGGCAGAAATAATTGAGTCGCTACCTGAAGTGCTTATGGCTACTTTATCAGCATTAAATTCCATTTCTCTTGAGAGAGATGAATGCATAATATTTAAAAACTGATAGAACAAATTAAGAATTTGGCGAATAATCCAAATAATAGGAGTAATAGCCCAAGCTGCTGCTGATAATCTAATATCTGATGCTCTCCATTGGTCTAATAAATCATCCCATTTGTCTCTAGAGAAAATCATATCATGAATTATGGTGTTAGCAGAAATTATGTAGCTACCAATTTTCATACTACGTTGCGCAAAATGACCAAACTCATGCGCCACAACTGCTTTAAATTCAGAAAAATTTAAACAATCCACAAGTCCCATACCAATGGTAAGTTCCTTTCTTACAGGTAAAAAAAGACTTAGCCACATATTGGAGTAAGCAACATAAGCATTTACATCAGGGTCAACATAGATGTTTTTAGGTTTTGGTGCACCTGTTTCTTCACAAATTTTATTTACAAATTCCCATAGTTTTGGGTAGTCTTGTTTCTTAAGTTTAATTCGATTATTAGGTTTGTTGTTTTTTAATTTAAAGATAAACTTCAACGTAAAAACAAAGAGCATCATAGAACCAGCAATTGCACCAATTTTCATTAGGATTGTAAGTTTGTTTACACGTCCCATATCATATATGATGGCATAGTATACCAAATACCCTAATGCTGTAACTAGAGCTGCGTATAAAATGAAAAATAAAAGTATGGCTAAAACAGCTAAAAAAGCTCTTAGCTGATAAGACGAAGGTAATGATGTGATATTTTTAGGCACATCTGTGGGGCTCTTAGGGTAAAGAACTTCTGCCATAACTTGGTTTTTGTGAATTCAACCGTGAATATAGGAGTTTTCTTTATCTGTAGTATTAAAATGAATTACTATTCGATGTAAGGTTTAATTACATCTGTGTTTTTAAAGGGCTTTTACTGTTAATTTCAATTAGATTAGGTTTGTAATTAACTTTACTTAAAATTGATTCGAGCAGAGGAAGCATATTATTCAAGTTTTTTGTTTTGATTAAAAAATTCCACAGCGGTTCAAATTTTTTCCAACCACCAGAGTATAACAAATGTTTTAATTTGTGTTTGTGTGACTCGTGATTGAAACTGGCTTCGAAAATATTTGACCACTTGTAGAATTCTTTGTAAGCCCAATTATACCCTTCTTTTAGTTGGGTTGCAGATAAATTTGTGGTTTTGTAAACAACGTTACGGGTATCATATAAATCCCAGTTTTTAGTAATAATTCTATTTTGTTGTTCCATATCCTTAAACAGTTTTGTTCCCGGGTAAGGTGTTAAAACATGATATGTTGATGTGGTAATGGCGTTTTGTACACCCCAATCCACAGTGCGTTTAAAGACATCTTTATCGTCATCATCTAAACCAAAAACAAAACTGCCATTAACCATGATGCCTAAAGAATGTAACCGCTTAACTGCGGCTTCATAATCCTTTTTTAAATTTTGTTTTTTATTACTTTGTTTTAGGTTTTGTGGAGAAAATGTTTCAAAACCAACAAATACACTACGTAAACCTGCTTCGGCGGCTTTTTCTATAAGATTACCTCTTAAAATAGCATCCACTGTTGATGCACCTTGGAATACGCGGTTCATGCCTTTCATACCCTCAAATAATTCACTTGCGAATTTTGCATTTCCTAGTAAATGATCATCTAGAAAGTACAAGTGTTTCCCTGGTAGCCTATCAATTTCAGCCAGTGCATCATCAACCAATTGAGTGTAGAATGATTTTCCACCTTGAAAAAATGCATCTTTATAACAGAAACTACAATGGTGTGGGCATCCTCGCGTAACTACAATAGAGTTTGGAACAAGGTACTTGTATCGTTTTATTAAATCTCTTCTAATTGGAGGTAACTTGGTTAATGTCCTTATTGAGGAACTATAAACTTTTTTAGGTACTTTATTTTTGAAATCTTTCAAGAATTGAGGAAACGTTTCTTCTCCTGGTCCTAAAAATATAGAGTCGGCATGTTTTGAAGCTTCTTTTGGTAATGAAGTAACATGTAACCCACCTAGGATTACATAACAGCCTTTTGCTCTGTATAGATCTGCTATTTGATAAGATCTGTAAGCATTTGTAATGTAAACCTGTATGATGACCAAATCTGGTTGGTCGTCAAGATTTAGTTTTTCAACATGCTGGTCCTGTAAATCAATATCATCATCTGGACCTAAAAAAGCAGCTAACGTGGCTAGCCCCAAAGGAGGGAAGAGCGAATATTTTATTGGTCTCCAAAAAGGACTTTCGGCTTCTGCTAAGGCTGGTAAAATGAGTTTTACTTTCATGATATATTTATTTTTTTAGCATCAGTTTCATTTTATACGCACAGTCAAGACAAACTATATCTTCATTGTCTATTTTTAACTTTGTTCCTAAATAGTCTGAGGTTTCACTTTTAAATTGTAGTGTTACTATGTCATTTTTTATACTGTATGTGCCAAAAGTTTCTTGTTCACAACTAGCGTCATAGGTATAGCAAAAGAATTTACCACTATTATATAATTTCAATTTTAAGCAGGTAAAAAAGCCATTTTCTGGTTTTTCAATAATGGTTTGATTATTAATGCCGTAAAGAGTAGTTAATAATATGCCTTTTAAAGAAAAACTTAGAAGAATAACTAGAAAGGTAACCCTAATGGCTTTTAATCGAAATCTTTTCCATGAATCTTTTTCATAAAATATCCAAGAATTTATAATGAATAATAAACAAGCTATGTAAAAAATTCCCCAAATAATTATATAATAACCTTGGCCAGCATCACACACTTCGTCATTTCCTGGAATTTTACTCCAAAGTAATACTACAGCAATACTTCCTAATATTAAAACTACGAGTGCCTGAGTAATAATTCTTAATTCTCTCATATCAATTCGAACTTTTAATATTGTTAAACATCCAAAAACCTAAATTCAAAAAAGCTCCGAAAACTAAAATGAATAACCATAGCTCTAAGTTTTGTGATGGATACAATAGAATTTGAAATATATCTTCAAATAAGTCCAAAGGGTTTTGAATAACCTCCCAAGAGTTGTAGCGTAAAAATCTCCCTAGGTAAACACCAAAAGCTGAAAGAAAAACAATAAAAGGAGTGAAAAAGGAAAGTATTTGCTTTTTTACATGTAATTTGAGTATTTCTTTCATCTCTATAAATGAGAAATAGAAAAGTAATAGTCCTGAGAGTGCAAATGATAAGACCGTTAAAATATCTAACCAGATAAGTTTTGGTGTACTTAATCTTAAATGGATTAAATCTGTTACAAGATAAGGCGCATTAGGTAAAAAAAGCAGCCAAACCCCAAACCAAAACCCTAACCACAATTTATTAAGTTTGGGGAGGCTGACTAAATATGTGGTTATAGCATAAGGAATGACTGCTAAAAATAAATTCCAAACCAAAAACAGGTAAAAGAAAGAGTGTGTGAGTTTCATTCTAATCATTAAAATAATAATGCTAAATAGCATTGCAACCGTTAGCATTGCTACAATTTTAAATTGTTTAAATAGGAGGTGTTTTATATTATCCATTTGATATGAATTTTAAATCAACTAGTAAGATTGTCAATACACCTAATGCATAAGCAACCAAGTCGGTAAACTGAAACGTACTTCCTAAGATTAATTTTGCGCTATAGTTGTCTGCCATATCCAGTAGGCTAAGTATATTTAGTAATTGGAGCAACTCGATACATAGGGCAAAAAGTAATACAGCTATTGCTAGAATTTTAGAATCTATTTTAAAGAAACTTTTAAAGAAGCAATAGATTAAAATAACCACTAGAAAGTCGCCAACAGTATGGCGAATGAATCCTGTTTTTAGGAATATGGCGATTAGGGCTTCTGCTAGGAAAAATGCTAATGTGAAGATTAGATATGTTTTGCTGAATTTAAATGTCATAGTGATTTAATTAAAATATAGAAGTATAATACAGCTACAGGTATGTTTAATATTACGATTCCAATAGTTTTAACAATTTTTATTTTACACCCTTTTGGACTTAATAATGAAAATGTTAGAGCTAGAAATGAAATAGTGTTTACAATCGTGGCTATAAATATGAATACTAATCCTGGACCTATTAATAAGTCTGATGGTGAATTATACAATTGTAAAGCGAATAGTATAGTTCCGATTAAAAAGCTGATAATGGCAATGGATTTGCTTGTTGTTATTAAACTTTTCATAGGTGTCTTTTGCGTTAGCGATTGAACGGTGTGTTTGAGCTCCTCGCAGAGAGCGAGTAGTGAAAGCGCGGCCCCCGCTTTTTGGGAGCGGGGGAAACGCCCTCATAAAAAACACTAACCAATAAAATTATCCGTTGTTCCAATCTATTTTTCGAGATACAAACATGACGATGGCAAGAATGAGGAATAAGCCAATACTGCCAACCAATAATGCATAATTTTCAAGTTGTATAATTACATAGATAAAGGCATATAATGCGCTTAACGATGTCCCAATAAATAGTGGAAACTTAAATGTTTTTAAAATAGATTTTGAGTAAAGTGTGATGAGTACTATTACCGAAATTCCAGCAATTAAATATGCTCTAAGAAAATTACTGTGCTCTGATATGGACACCAAAAGTGTGTAAAACATGGTAAGTGCCAACCCTACCATAAGATACTGAAATGGATGAATGTTTATTTTACTTAAAGTTTGAATTAGAAAGAACACAAGAAAAGTTAACCCTATGACTAAAAAACCATATTTTGCAGACCGCTCACTTTTTTGATATTCGTCTACCATTACCATGAACTTGGTACCAAATGCAAATTGACTTAAATTAGGAATGTTTTTTAAATGTTGTTGTGAAAAAGCGCGATTAATATGTAATACTTTCCAATCTGCTTTAAATCCTTCTTTTGAGATTTTTTTGGTTTCATCATTAGGAAGATAATTACCCATAAAACTTGGGTCTGCCCAATTAGATGTCATTTGCATCGTAGTTGTTTTACCTATGGGTACTAATTCTATTTTTCTACTCCCATTGAATTTTATTGAGAATGTAAAATTTGTGTTTTGTGTTTTAAATACATTTTCGTCTTTAATAAAAGCTGATTCTAAAATATCAAGATTGCTCTTGTTGTTTTGATTAAAATTAGTCTCGAAATTATAAGCCTTATCCTTTAATGTGATTTGTACTTCACTTTTAATGCCTTTAAGGTTTGATGTTTTTATAATGATTGAGGCTTTGTTCCAAATAATATCTTCAGCCTTTATTCCTTTTGCTGATAAATCCACAGGGATATAATGTCCAGAGAAATCCATTTGTGTTGTAAACACAGCAGATTCAAAGTTGCCTCGTTTTAGTGTTTTTGAATTTACATCAACCACAGAGTTTAGATTTTCAGGAAATATATAGGCGTTTTTTATATGGGTTTGGGTTTCCTTTAAATAGGTTTTTGTTTTTTCGTTGAATGTTTTTGTCTCAGTGTAAGTTTTGTAAGGAATTTTTAAAATTGGTCCGTATACCAAAACGTTATTGCCCCATTTTCCGTTTATTTCATTAACCACATCTTGTTGTCGATATGCACGTTCATTAATTAAACTATTAATGTATGAGAGTGGTACTAATAAAATAACGACTAGAAATCCAACCATAAGCATACGTGCTGTTATGGAGGTTTTAAGCCAATGTCCGAATTTGTTGTGTTGTGGTGTGTGTTTTTGATCTTCCATTATTGTTTGTTTAAAGTACTTTGAAATTCAAAGTATATTGGTAAAAAAATTTATTTCTGTTTATTTATGATAGCTTCAAGAGCATCAATATGTTTTTTAAATGCAGCTCTTCCTAGCTTGGTTGTAGAGTAACGGGTATTAGGTTTTCTACCAATAAATTGCTTTTCTACTTTTATATATTCTGCTTTTTCTAAAGCTTTGGTATGACTTGCTAAATTACCATCCGTAGCTCCTAAAAGTTCTTTCAACATATTAAAATCAGCATACTCGTTTACCATAAGAATAGACATGATGCCTAGTCTTATACGGTGGTCGAATAGTTTATTTATGTTGTTAATGATGCTCACTCTATTAATTCAAGGTTTCTAGATTAAAGTTACTGAATATACTGCGACTGTAAACTGTTTACTATTTTAAGTCATACTTAAAATGCATCCAAGTGCCATAGATAATATGCATAAAGCCAAAACCTATTACCCATAGCCAGAATCCATAACCAGGTTTCCAAGCACCAATTAGACCTAAAAAAATTTGAATATACCCTAAATATTGAATATCGCCGATACTATATTTTGAAGCATTTATTAAAGCCAGACCATAAAAAATTAGCATTAAACCTCCAGATTGTCCATATTTACCTTGACTTAAGATGATTAAAATATATAAACCGCCAGCTACCAAAGGAATTAAAAAATTAAAAACTAAACGACGAGAAGTACTATCCCAAATACTAGCACCATCTTTTTTTGCCTTTCTGGTTGTTAGGAGAATACCTGTGCCAATACTTAACAAAGCTACTATGGCTAAAGTAAAAAGACAGTACTGGTAAACCCATCCGTCAAGAATTAAATAGCCATTGCTGTAAGTTGTAACCAACCAATAAGCAATAGTAGCACCCATTAAAGCATAAATGCCAGCAAGAATTCCAGATAAACCACTCAACGAAATAAATCGAGAGGATTTATGCATCATATTTTTAATCTCACTAATGTCTTTTAGATAATCTTTTGATTCCATATAAAAGTACTTTGAAATACAAAGTAAATAAAATAAATTGAAAATCGACACATAAATTTTTATTAATTTTATAATTATTAAAATTTACTAATGCATCCAGCTGAAGAATATATCCTTAACCAACCTGAACCGTATCGGTCTATTTTAATGCATGTACAAGTTATAATTGAACATACGATTCCTAATGTTGAGCTAAAGTACAAATGGCGTATTCCCTGTTATTACATGGGGGAGACACCTGTATGCTATTTAAACGCCAGCCATAAAAAACAATTTGTAGATATTGGGTTTTGGCATTCAGCATATTTATCTAAATTCGATGCATACCTTGTTAGTGAGAATCGTAAAGTTGTAAAGTCTTTACGATATCGATCAATAGAAGAAATAGATGATGCTGTTTTCATCGCTATTCTGGAAGAAGCTAAAAAACAAAAAGGGAAATCGTTTTACAATAAGTAAATTTTACAGCGACTACTTCTGTAGTTTAATTATGGGAACCATCACAATATGGCGGATTTTTAGTTTGTTTACAAGTACATAAATAGGCTGTTTTATCTTCATTTACAGAAAACACCATAGATGGTGTTGCTTTTGCTGCTCTATGAGATCCGTTACAAAATGGTTGCTCATCGCTATGCCTACATGTACACCAAGCATAGTTTTTATTAGCTTCTAATTCGCATTGTATCGGTGCGTCTCCACCTCGTTTATTATTTTCCATAGTTTTTAGTAATTAATTCTCACTAAAATACTATTATTTTAAGCTATTTACGGTTTTTCTAATAGAAACCAAATTAGTTAATAATGATTCTAAATTATCTAAATGCAGCATGTTAGCTCCATCACTTTTAGCATTGGCAGGGTCAAAATGGGTTTCAATAAATAAGCCGTCTACATTATTTACAACACCAGCTCTGGCAATAGTTTCTATCATTTCAGGTCGTCCTCCAGTTACACCTGCAGATTGATTTGGTTGTTGTAGAGAATGTGTTACATCCAAAACAGTAGGAGCATAAGCTCGCATTGTTGGGATGCCTCTAAAATCCACAATCATATCTTGGTAGCCAAACATCGTACCTCTATCTGTAATCCAAGCTTGATTGTTACCAGCATCTTTAACTTTTTGCACGGCATGTTTCATGGCTTCTGGGCTCATAAACTGTCCTTTCTTTAAATTTACCACCTTACCTGTTTCAGCAGCAGCCACTACCAAATCTGTTTGTCTCACCAAAAATGCAGGAATTTGTAAAACATCCACATATTCAGCAGCTTTATCAGCATCAGAAACCTCATGGATATCTGTAACAGTGGGTACATCAAAAGTAGTTGATACTTTCTGTAGAATTTCTAAAGCTTTTTCGTCTCCAATACCTGTAAAACTATCAATTCTACTACGGTTTGCCTTTTTAAAACTCCCTTTAAATATATAAGGGATATTTAGCTTATCTGTTATTGAAATTACTTTTTCGGCAATTCTTAAAGCCATATTCTCGCCTTCAATGGCGCATGGACCACATAATAAAAAGAAGTTATTAGAATTGGTGTGTTTTAATTTTGGAATATCGTTTAGTGCCATTTACGTTTTATTAAAGCTACAAAGGTAATTAAATTAAGAGCTATTTTTATGTTGTAATTGAGTCCAAAGTCTGAGTGTAAACCAAACCATTAAGCAAACTTTTAATTGCAATAAAGTTTTAACTATCTGATAAATACATGTACATTTGCAGGCTTAAAACAAAAGTTGTTATGTCAAACATAAAGAATATTGCTATAATCGCTCACGTAGACCATGGAAAAACTACATTGGTTGATAAAATTATGTACCATTGTCAATTATTTCGTGAGAATGAAAATACAGGCGATTTAATATTGGATAACAATGATTTGGAACGAGAAAGAGGTATCACTATTACGTCCAAAAACGTTTCAGTTATCTACAAAGGCACAAAAATTAATATCATAGATACACCGGGTCACGCCGATTTTGGAGGAGAAGTAGAGCGTGTTTTAAATATGGCAGATGGTGTATTGTTGTTGGTGGATGCTTTTGAAGGCCCTATGCCTCAAACCCGTTTTGTACTTCAAAAAGCTATCGATTTAGGACTGAAACCTTGTGTTGTAGTAAACAAGGTAGATAAAGAAAATTGTACACCTGATGAGGTGCATGAGAAAGTGTTTGATTTAATGTTTGAATTAGGTGCTGAGGAATGGCAATTAGATTTTCCAACAGTATATGGTTCTGCAAAGAACAATTGGATGAGTGATGATTGGCAAAATGAAACTGAGAATATCGAACCTTTATTAGATATGGTTATTGAGCATATTCCTTCTCCAAAAATAGAAGAGGGAACAACACAAATGTTGATTACCTCTTTAGATTTTTCTTCGTTTACAGGAAGAATAGCAATAGGACGTTTAACTAGGGGCGAATTAAAAGTAAATCAAAATATTTCTTTAGTAAAGCGTGATGGTAAGATTGTAAAATCTAGAATAAAAGAACTACATACGTTTGAAGGCTTAGGACGCAAAAAAGTAGATGAGGTAAAAGCAGGCGATATTTGTGCTATTGTAGGTTTAGAAGGCTTTGAAATAGGAGATACTGTTGCTGATTTTGAAAATCCTGAAGGGTTGAAAACCATTGCTATAGACGAACCTACAATGAGTATGTTGTTTACCATTAATGATTCTCCATTCTTTGGGAAAGATGGTAAATACGTTACATCTAGACATATAAAAGAGCGTTTAACAAAAGAGTTAGAAAAAAACTTAGCATTACGAGTAGAGGACACAAACAGTGCCGATAAATTTATGGTGTTTGGTAGAGGTGTATTGCATTTATCGGTTTTAATTGAAACCATGCGTCGTGAGGGATACGAGTTGCAAATTGGTCAACCTCAGGTGATTATAAAAGAAGTTGATGGCGTTAAATGTGAGCCAGTTGAAGAAATGACTATAGATTTACCAGAACACGTTTCAGGTAAAGCTATTGAAATGGTAACCATGCGTAAAGGAGAAATGCTAAGTATGGAAGCTAAAGGCGATAGAATGGTTTGCGAATTTATAATTCCATCTAGAGGTATTATAGGTTTAAGAAATCAGTTATTAACCGCTACGGCAGGAGAAGCCATTATGGCACATCGCTTTAAAGAGTATCAACCTGTTAAAGGAGGTATTCCTGAGCGTCAAAATGGATCTTTAGTATCTATGGAAAACGGTACAGCCATTCCATATTCAATTGATAAATTACAAGAACGTGGTAAGTTTTTTATCGATCCAGGAGAAGATATCTATGAAGGACAGGTAATTGGGGAAAATTCCAGAGGGGATGATATGACGGTAAATGTTACTAAAACTAAAAAACTTAGTAATGTACGTTCAGCAGGAGCCGATGATAAGGCTAAAATTGTACCAGCAATTAAGTTCTCTTTAGAAGAAGCTTTGGAATATATTCAAAAGGACGAATATGTAGAGGTAACACCTAACCACTTAAGGTTACGAAAAATATTCCTCACTGAAGTAGAGCGTAAGCGTAACAAAACTATATAGTAATGTTTTTAGGGATTGACATTGTAGATTGGTTAGGATATGCTGCAATGACTACAGTATTAATGTCTTTTCTCTTGAAATCTATTATAAAGTTAAGGCTTGTAAATGCATTAGGCTGTTTGTTATTTATATTATATGGAGTTTATTTACAACCTATTTCAAAACCAATTATAATTACTAATACAGCAATTTTGATTATAAATTTGTATTATGTCTTAAAAAGCAAAAGAATTTCTGTATAATAGGCAATAATTCTCTTATGATTCGTTTTGTATATTTGAGGACTTTATGACTATAAAGCACAGAGGTTTTTCAGTTATCGCTACTACAAATCATTTCTTTTGAAAAAGTTAATTAATTATATTAATAGTAAGGTATTAGTGAAAGCTGGCCCATTGAAAACGGCTGCGGTGTTTACTCGTATTATTGCAGGTTTACTTACTTCAAAAGCTATTGCTGTAATTATTGGAGCAGAAGGTTTAGCTCTTGTAGGTAATCTAAGAAATTTTGTGGCCTCAGCCCAAACATTTGCTACTTTGGGGTTTTACAAAGGAGTGGTAAAGTATGTAAATGATTTTAAAGAGGATTTAGTGCAACTTAGCAAAACACTATCAACAGTGTATTATGTTGGTTTTGTTACTACTATACTGGTTTCATTTTTCTGTTACTTTCAAGCAGAAACTATTAATGATCTTATTTTTCCAACATATAATAACTATGAATATATCATAAAAATATTTGCAATTGTATTGCCTTTTTATGCCTTAAATATGTTTTCGTTTTCAATTATGAATGGATTTTCAAAATATAAAATCCTAATCATAATAAATATAATAGGGCAAATTTTAAGCTTATGTGTTGCACTTTTATTAATATATCAAAACAAATTAGATGGGGCATTAATATCTGTTGCCATATCAGAATCCCTTATATTCTTAATAACACTAGTTGGAATAATTAATAGAAAAAGTTTATTGCCTTTAATTAGTGTTGAACGTATAAGTTTTACCTATTTTAAAAAATTGAGTTCTTACTCTGGGATGGCACTATTTTCGGCTATTATCTTACCATTAGTTATTTTAGCAATTCGTTCTCATATTATAGATACTATAGGTTATAAAGATGCAGGTTTCTGGGAAGCAATGCTTAGAATTTCTAAATACTATCTAATGATGGTAAGTTCATTATTGGGCTTATATATCATTCCAAGATTTTCTGAAATAAATGATATAAGAGAATTTAAAAAGGAAGTATTTTCCTTATATAAAACTATTATACCCTATTTCGCAGGTGGGTTGTTGTTAATATATTTATTACGCCCATTTATAATTACATTGGTGTTTACTGAAGAGTTTCAACCTGTTGAGGGTTTGTTTTTATGGCAACTTTTAGGCGATTTTGTTAAAGTATTATCGATGATAATTGCTTATCAGTTTTTGGCAAAAAAAATGTTTTGGCATTACATTATTACTGAAGCTTTTTTGGTTATTATTTTATATACCACAAGTATTTACTTTATTAAGATTTATGGTGTTAAAGGGGCTACAATAGCACATTTTGTAAGCTACTTAATGTATTATGGCGTAATTTTATTAATCTTTGGAAGCTCCCTTTTTGGAGTTGAATCTGATAAGAAATAGTCCTTAATTGAAATATTTAGGATTAACTTAAGTATTATGGATAATTTTAAAATTGTTAGGTACTCTGAACAATATCTTGAAGTATGGAATGAATTTGTTATAAATTCTAAAAATGCTACTTTTCTTTTTCAAAGAGAGTTTATTGAATATCACAATAACAGATTTCAAGATTTTTCCTTAATGCTTTACAATGGAAAAAAACTAGCAGCTCTATTCCCAGCTAATAAGGAAATAAATACTGTGTATTCTCATAAAGGTTTAAGTTATGGTGGCTTGGTATTACCAAATAATTTACCTTTTAAATCTGTTCTTCAAGTATTTTTGGAGTTACTGAAATTCTTATTGGAGCATAATGTACAAAAATTAGTAATAAAACAGATTCCTAAAATTTACAATAAAAAAAATGCTGATGAATTAGACTATTTGGCATTTATTTTAAGAGCAAAAGTATTTCGTAAAGATGTTTCAATGGTTCTTTCTAACGATCTTAAACAAAACTATTCTGAATTAAGAAAAAGAGAGATAAAAAAAGCTGAAAACTCAGATTTGAAATTGGTTGCAAACGATGATTTTTCAGCATTTTGGAATTTTGTTCTAACACCTAATTTGAAAGCGAAATTTGGTGTAGATCCTGTACATTCATTATCAGAAATAAACTATTTAAAGGAAAAGTTTCCTAGTAATATAATACAGTATAGTATTTATAGTAAAGAAGAAATACTTGCTGGTTGTACGGTTTTTGAGTCTGAAAATGTTGCGCATTTACAATATATTTCAACTAAAAAGAATAATAAAAAAGGAGCCTTATCATTTCTTATTCATAAGTTAGTATCAGATATCTATAAAAATAAGAAGTACTTTGATTTTGGGATTTCCAATGAAAATCAAGGAAAAAATATAAATTTAGGGCTATTAAATTGGAAACAAAGCTTTGGGGCTTCTGCTTTGGTTCACGATTTTTATGAAATCGAAACGACTAATTATAAGCTTTTGGATAACATTTTTATATGATTAAGTTTTTAGATTTAAATTTAGTTAATGAGGTCTATGAAACGGACTTTAAAAAATCATTTAAAGATTTTTTAAAGTCTGGGCATTATATTTTAGGAAACCAGGTTTCTGAATTTGAAAATGAGTTTGCATCATTTTGTGGTACAGAGTATTGTATAGGGGTTAGTAGTGGGCTTGATGCACTACAATTAATTTTTGAAGCATATAAAGTAATAGGAAGATTATCTGTAGGAGACGAAGTTCTCGTACCTGCCAATACATATATAGCATCTGTTTTAGCGATTAGTAATGCTGGCTTAAAACCAGTTTTAATAGAGCCTTGTTTAAAAACTTACAATATAGATTCTTCAGAAATAGAAGCAAATATCAATGCTAAAACAAAAGCCATTTTAGGAGTTCATTTATATGGGCAGTTGTATAATGTTAGTGAACTAGAGCATATTTCTAAGAAATACAATTTGTTGCTAATAGAAGATGCGGCACAGGCTCATGGCGCTACATATACAGATGGTCGTGTAGCAGGGAATTTATCAGCTGTAGCAGCATTTAGTTTTTATCCAACTAAAAATTTAGGAGCGCTTGGAGATGCGGGAGCAGTTACAACAAATGATAAGCAATTAGCCGAGGTAATTTTTAAGCTAAGAAATTATGGAAGGATAAGTACTTATAAAAACGAACTACAGGGCTATAATTGTAGATTAGATGAACTTCAAGCTACTTTTTTGAGAATAAAACTCAAGAAGTTAAGGCTTGATAATAAAGAGAGGCAAAAACTGGCACAACTTTATATAAATAACATAGATAATAATGATGTAGTATTACCGTTTTTTAATGATATAAATCAACATGTATTCCATCTTTTCGTGATAAGAAGTGAAAAAAGAGATTTACTCAAAGCGTATTTGCTTAAAAATAATGTTCAAACATTAATTCACTATCCTTTACCAATTCACAAACAGCCCGCCTATAAGCAATGGACAAATTTCCGTTTTCCATATACTGAAAAGATTCACGATGAAGTACTTAGTCTTCCACTGTATCCTCGTTTAAGTGTAGAAAGTCTTCACAAGGTTTGTGCCCTAATTAATTCTTTTTAATTGAGGTTTTTTAAAGGACATAAGGATTTGTTTTTGATAAAACTATTTTCAGTTAACTCCTTAGGGGTTTTACTTAGGTCTATATTAGGAATCATTTCTCAAAAACTCATAGCTATTTATTTAGGACCTAATGGCCTTGCTTTTGTTGGGAATTTAAGAAACTTTTTAGCGTTGTTTAGTCTTGGTACAACAATGGGAATCGATCAAGGTGTTTTGAAATATCAGTCAGAATATGAAAATCGCCCAAATGAGTTAAAAAAGTTATATAGTACTTCTATCGCTTATGGAGTAATAGGGAGTATTACAATAGGTATTATATTATTTTTTGGCGCCTCATATTGGAGTCAATTTCTTTTTAAAACAAATGAGTATAAATATCTTTTTATGATTCTGGCATTAACAATGCCGTTTACATCACTTTATAATTTAAATCTTGCCATAGTTAATGGTAAATCAAATTATAAAAAAGCGATCATAATTACTTTTTCAACATATGCTTTCGTGACATTGTTAATTATTTTTTTGGTATCTACATACAGGCTTTCAGGGGTGTTATTGGCGATAACCTTGACCCCATTGGCTCAACTTTTAGCGTTGCTACTTTTTGCAAGGGATGGTCTGAAATTATTTCTCGATCAAGGGATAACATTTCATAAGTTTTATAGAAATTCGTTGTTTGTTTTTATAATAATGTCATGTGCTGCTGTAATTTTGAGTAATAGTGTAGATATTAAAATCAGAAACTATTTAATAGAACAACTGTCTGGAGAAGAAGCAGGGTATTGGACTTCGATGACGAGTTTGTCTAATTATTACTTGTCTTTTATGACTGGGGTGTATTCTCTATATATTTTGCCTAGATATGCAAAGATGACCAGTTTTAAAGAGTTTAAAATTGAACTGAAAAGGATATATAAATTGGTAATTCCACTGTTTGGATCTGTGTTTGTTTTGATATTTTTTTTTAGGGAATTTATTATTAAGCTCTTATTTACTGAAGCGTTTTTACCCATGGGGACTTTATTTAAATGGCAATTGTTGGGAGATATGGTTAAAATTATTGCCGTAGTTTTAGCTTATCAATTTATAGCTCGTAAGCATTGGAAAATTTTTATAGTAACAGAAGTGATATCATATACGTTATTATATATATTTGGCGTTTATTTTATTGATAGTATGGGATTAGAGGGAGTAGTATTTGCCCATTTTCTTAGATATGTAGTTTATTTAATAATTGTAGCTTTGCTGATTAGAAGAATATTTAAAAAGTCCAGATTAAATGAAACAGGCTAAAATAGAGGATTTAAGGATAATTGATATTCCTAAAATAACTGACCCCCGAGGAAATCTTTCTGTAATAGAAAAGGATATTATACCTTTTGATATTAAGCGAATATATTATTTGTTTGATGTTCCCAGCGGTTCGTACAGAGGTGGACATGCACACAAGGAGTTAAGTCAATTTTTAATAGCTGTAAGTGGGAGCTTTGATGTTATACTAAAAGATGGAAATCACAAAAAACGTATTACGTTAAATAATCCCTCTAAGGGATTACTGATAACTCCAGGTATATGGAGAGAACTTGAAAATTTCTCATCTGGAGCTATTTGTTTGGTAGTAGCATCTGATGTTTATAAAGCGGAGGATTATATAGATGATTTTGATACTTATGTGGCTTATAATAAATCAAATAATAGCGATTAGTTTTCTGAATAATTTGTTCTGACTTGCATAATAATGTATGTAATCCTTAACGTTTTTAGATTTAATGTTTTGGAATACTTCCTCCCCAAGTTCTTTTTTTTCAAAATATCCTGCAAAAAATAGAAGTTCTTTATGGGAATTGTTGTGAAAACTCTGTTTTATATTTTCAGGGTAGCTATACTTTTTAGCCATGTAATCAAATAAATTTCGCATTTGATTGTTCAGAAAAAAGTGGTTTTCGAATGTTTTTTTGTGAGAATACGAAGTGTCATGAACTCTGTAGGTAACCAAACTTTCGATAATTCTACTAAAATTAGTATTCATGATCATATCTACCAAGATTGGATAATCTTCAATAGTCAAGTTCATCTTAAAGTAAGTTTCAAAATCAACATATTGGTATAATAAATCTTTGTTGTAACAAAGCCCAACTGGAATTATTTTTCCCATTAAAACAGCATTTAAGTATGCTGTTTTTGAAGCGGTTATTATTTTTCTGTTTTTAAAGCGAATTATACGGCCGTTTTTATCATCAAGCCTGTCGTACCCACAATCAACAAAACCTATATTGGTATCCTTTTGTAATGCATCTACCATTTTTTGGAGTGCGTTTTCAGATTGAATTATATCATCTCCAGCCAAATCAAAAACATATTTTCCATTGCATCTATCAAGTGTAGTTTTAAAATTTTTTAAAATACCTAATTGCGTTTCATTACGTTCTAATTTAATTAAGGTTGGATATTGGAGTTCGTATTTTGTTAGGATATCTGTAGTATTGTCAGTAGAACAATCATCACCAATAACTATTTCATATTCAAAGTTTACCTTTTGGTTAACTATGGATTCAAGGGTAATCTCTATGTGCTTCTCATTATTATAAGTTAGAAGATGAACAGATAAGAGTGTCATTTAGCAATTAGTTGTATGGGCACAAATGTAATTCTTATAATTAAGAAATATTTAAGTTAGTTAAAATAATCGATTATTTTTGATGCTAATTTTTAGCTGATTAGTTGTTGTAAAAAATGAAAATAGCTTTAGTAGGATATAGGTTAAATAGAGGAGGAGCAGAACGGGTAGCGGCTATCTTATCTGTTTTTTTTCATGAAAAAGGATTAGACGTCCATAATATAATAGTAATAGATGATATTGCATACCCTTATGCTGGAACTGTTGAAAATCTGGGGAAATTAAAGAATAAAACCAATGGAGTGTTTAATAAGGCTAAACGATTAATTGCGCTTAGGAAGTATCTTAAAAAACATTCTTTTGATTTTATTATAGATTTCAGGTTTAGAATAAAGCCTATCCAAGAGCTACTAGTAGCTAAGTATGTTTACAATGCCAAAACCATTTTCACGGTTCATAGTGCAAAATTAAATAGTTACATGCCGGACCAATCATTTTTAACCAGAATGATGTACTCAGATGCCTTTAAAGTTGTTGCTATAACTCAAGATATGCAAAACATGATTGAGCAAAAGCATAATTTAAAGAATGTAATGACTATTTACAACCCAATAAATATTCAAGAAGTTAAAGAAAAAGCATCAGATAAGGTCTCTTTAGATTATGAATATATTATTGGTGTTGGGCAGTACGATACCAATGTAAAGCAATTTGATAAGCTTATATATGCCTATTCAAAATCAATACTTCCCAGTAAGAATGTTGCATTAGTTATTTTAGGAGAGGGTTCTAGAAAAGAAAAACTTTTAAGTATTGCTGAAAAAAACGGAGTGAAGGACAAGGTGCATTTACTTGGGTTTAAAAATAATCCATATAAATACATAAAAAGAGCAAGGTTTTTTGTATTATCAAGTTCTCATGAAGGTATGCCGATGGTAATGTTGGAAGCTTTAGCATGTGGCACCCCAGTAGTTGCCTTTAACTGTAAAACTGGACCAAGAGAGATAATTATTGAAGGAGAGAATGGGTTACTGGTAGAAGATCAAAATATTGATGAATTATCGAACTCTATGAGTTTGTTTGTGAGCGATGAAGCGTTATATGATAAATGTAAATCTCAAGCATTATCTACCATTGAAAAGTTTTCTTTAGAGCGAATAGGCGAGCAGTGGCTTGAGTTAATGGGAATTGAAAAATGATAAAGCTACTTTATATAGCTACTAATTTAAATACCTCAGGAGGTGTTGCAAGGGTACTTGCTGTAAAATTAAATTATTTAGTAGAAGAATACCCTTATGAAATACATATTTTAAATACTCATGGGGGTTCAGATAATTTATTTTTTGATTTTAATAGAAAAATCAAAATACATGAATTGATAAGAGAAAGAAATAAAATAAAGGATTTTATTAGTTATAAAGGAAAACTAAACAAAAAAATAAAGGTTATTAACCCAGATATAATTATTAATTGTGATAATGGGTTAAAAGGCGCTTTATTACCACTTTTATTAAAAGATAATGAGAGTCCTTTAATTTATGAAAATCATAATAGTAAGAATGCCAGAGCATCATCTGTTTTAGATAATATTAAGCTTAAATTGTCGTTTTTTATTTTCTCTCTATTGTCAAGTAATTACAGGAAAGTGATAGTATATAGACTTGACAATACAAATAAAAAAACAAAGAACTATCAAGTAATTCCAAACCCTATAGGATTTAATATTGCAGATAGTAGTAGTACTCTTAACAATAAAGTTGCTATAGCAGTAGGAAGAGTATCATACCAAAAAGGTTATGATAAATTAATGAAGATATGGGCTTTAGTTTGTAAGAAACACTCAGACTGGAACCTACATATATATGGAGAAGGAGATAATAGTGAGCTGATAAAACTTGCAAAAAAACTAGGAATAATATCTAAAGTGCAATTTTATAAACCAGTTAAGGATATAAAGAGTGTGTATTTAGATGCTTCAATATTGTTGAATACTTCTAGATACGAACCTTTTGGGTTGGCTGTAACTGAAGCAATGGCATGTGGATTACCTGTTGTGGCTTTTGAAAATACACAAGGTCCAAAAAGCTATATAAATGATGGAGAAAATGGATTTCTAGCTCAAGGTAGTGATTACGAAGATTATGCCAATAAAGTTGGTTTGCTTATAGAAAATAAAGAGGAAAGAAGAAGAATTTCAAAATCTGCAAAAGATACTATGAAAGCATACGAACTTAACAAAATCATGAAGCAATGGCATGATGTCTTCCAGTCAATATAATAGTATTATTCTCTGTTTAAATCAGAATAGCACATATAGGATATTTTATAAAATTGAAACAAAATAATTAATGGATTACTGCTTAATAGGTGCTTTCTCAAGATGTTTTTTAAACTTTTGTAAAATAACGAAAAAAGAAAATTAAGTTTTATAGACTTTAGTAAGATAAATTTAGAAAGTAAATCATTTTCGTGTATTTTAATTTTACCGTTATAGTGTAAGTTTAACAGGGTGTTTACAGCAAACTCTGTTTTGTTTATGTAAGTTTCACTATCTTCTAAGCCTAAGTGATACACACTATTATCTATATGTAATACAGGAACTTTATGTAATTTTAATTGCGGGCCAAAGAAGATATCCATACCATATGAGTTTCCCACAGAATCTAATCTAAAACGGTTATATTGCTCTTTTTTAATTAATATGTTTGCTGCTGAAGTTATCTTATAGGGGGTTTTGTTACGTTCTTTAGAAGTTACCCCTTCACATTGTTTTCCATATTTCCAACGAAGTAAACTTTTTTGTTGTGGTTTTTCGTTTTTATAACTAATACCACCAAAAACAATATCATATTTAGAGGTTTGTAATGCGTTTAAATAATTACTTATAAATAAATCATCCCTTAGCTCTACATCTGCATCGAGTAGTAATATCCAGTCATACTTAGAATAATTACAGAGGTGTTGTCTAGTTATAGCAATACCGTTATTACTTTCTGAGAATAGATAAGATGTATAACTAAGTTCATTTATAGATGAATTTATCTGAGATATGCTTGAGTTAGATTTGTCATCCAAACAAATAATTTCAAAATCTACATTAGATTTGATAGCTTGTTTGTGGATCTCACTTACGAGTTGAGTAATATCATAATTATAAACAGGAATTAAAATTGAAAGCATACTTATCCTTTCCTTTGTACCACCTCATAAACCTGATTCTCATCACACTTTAGTGTTTTGCTTGGGTACTTTAAAAGTAAAGCATAATCATGAGTGGCCATAAGTATGGTATTACCATTTTTATTAATGTCTTGAAGTACTTCCATTACTTCCACGCTGGTTTGCGGGTCTAAGTTTCCAGTAGGTTCATCAGCTAAAATAAGTTCAGGGTTGTTTAGCAGAGCTCTAGCAATTGCCACTCTTTGTTGTTCTCCACCAGAAAGCTCATGAGGAAATTTAAAGCCTTTAGTTTTCATCCCTACTTTGCTTAGGACTTCCTCAACACGAGTATTCATTTTGTCTTTATCTTTCCAGCCTGTAGCTTTTAAAACAAAAAGTAAATTGTCGTTTATAGTTCTATCAATTAATAATTTAAAATCCTGAAATACAACACCTAATTTTCGTCTTAAAAAGGGAATATCTTTTTCTTTTAATGTTTTTAAATTATAATCAACAATGGAACCCTCTCCGTCACTTAAAGGTAAATCACCATACAATGTTTTCATAAAACTACTTTTCCCCGTGCCAGTTTTACCAATTAAGTAGACAAATTCGCCCTTACTAATTTCAACATTAACACCAGAAAGCACCAAACTTTCGCCTTGGTAAATAGAAGCATCTTTAAGTTCTAGAATGGTTTCAGACATAAAATAGTAATTTCAATATACAAGTTTAGTGCTTATCGTTTAATGGAACAACCATTAAACAGTTTTTCTTAATATTTATTGCTTTTAAACCGTTAGACCAGAGTCGTTTTTTAATATTTAATAAGTTAGTTTATAATTCTAGCACGATTGTTGCGTTATATGTTGTGAAAGTTTCCAAAATGAATATTTTGGTTTCCATTGAATTTGTCATTCTCGCAAATGTGGGAATCACAAACCTTTGTTTATCTTTGAATTTCATCAAACAAAAACCAAATACTAAATGAAGCTAAAGCATAGTATTTCTATACTTGTATTATGTGTTTCAATACAAGTTTTTTCACAAGCATCGGCGGTTTACACTAATAGTTTAGCAGATTATCAAAAGGCATTAAGCCTGTATAATAATCAGCAATATTTAGCAGCACAATCGTTATTTTCTAAAATAAGAAAGTCTACAGAAAAAGAAGGTGTAAAAGGCGATTGCACATATTATATAGCTAATTGTGCTGTACGATTAAATCAACAAAATGCAGATCAGTTAATCAATAATTTTGTTGAAGAATATCCTACAAGTACCAAGCGAAACACAGCGTTTGTTGATGTTGCAGATTACTATTTTACTAATGGAAAATATGCTTATGCTAGAAAATGGTATAGTAAAGTTGACGAAGCAGCATTATCGAGAAAAGAACGTCAGAAGTTTTATTTTAATAATGGTTATACAGCATTCATAACAAAACAATATAAAGATGCTAAAACCTATCTTAGTAGAGTAGAGAATTCTCCAGAATATGGTTCTCAAGCAAAATATTACATCGGGTTTATGGCCTATGAAGGCGACGATTACGATAGGGCCACTGAATATTTTGAACAAGTTGAAGATCAAGAGCGATACAAAGAAAAGTTATCTTATTATCAAGCTGATTTAAACTTTAAACTAGGGAAATTTGAAAAAGCTATTGCGTTAGCCAAAGCAAGATTAGATTCTAGCGATGAGGATGAAGTATCAGAGCTTTCAAAAATAATAGGAGAGAGTTATTTCAATCTAGAGCAATATGCTGAAGCTATTCCTTATTTGCAAGCTTATAAAGGCAAAAAAGGAAAGCGTGATAGAACAGGTAAGTGGAATAATACAGACTTTTATCAATTAGGATATGCGCATTACAAGCAGGGCGATTATGAAAGTGCAATTTCAGAATTTAATAAGATTATTGGAGGAAATAATAATATTGCCCAAAATGCATACTATCATTTAGGCGAGAGTTACATTAATCTTGATAAAAAACAAGAAGCGTTAAATGCGTTTAGAAATGCCTCTGAAATGGATTTCGATTTAAAAATTCAGGAGGATGCATGGCTAAATTATGCGAAGATTAGTTATGAAATAGGGAATCCATATCAGTCTGTGCCGCAAGTATTGGCAGGTTATTTAGATAAATATCCTAAAACAAAATACAAAGAGGAGATTGAAACACTTTTGATAGATTCTTATATCACTTCAAAAAATTATGAGGAAGCACTTAATCTTTTAGAAAAGAAAAAAAGCTTTGAAAATAAAAAAGCCTACCAAAAAGTAGCATTTTATAGAGGATTAGAGTTGTATAATGAAAATCAATATTTAGAAGCTGAAAGTTTATTTGATAAGTCTCTAGGCGAATCTTTAGATGAAACATTTACTGCTAGAGCAACGTTTTGGAAAGCCGAAGCAGATTATAATTTAACTAATTATGAGGACGCTTTAGTAGGGTTTAAACAATTTATACAACAATCTACAGGGATGGATGTGCCAGAGCAAAATAATATTGATTATAATTTAGCATACACATATTTTAAACTGAAAAACTATGATCAAGCATCAAACCATTTCAATCAATTTATTTCAAAACGAAGTGATGATAAAGTAAGATTGAATGATTCATATTTACGTTTAGGAGATGGTTATTTTGTATCTAGCAAATACAATCAAGCAATAAATGCGTATGGAAAAGCCATTAAGATGAATGAAGTAGAGTCTGACTACGCATTTTTTCAAAAGGCAATAAGTACAGGTTACGCAGGTAATCCTTCAAAAAAGATAAAAGAACTAGAAGTGTTTGTTGGAGAATACCCAAAATCTAAATTACGAGATGATGCTTTGTATGAATTAGGAAATTCCTATGTAAAAGCAAATCAAACCGATAAGGCTATGGCGAGGTATGACAAATTGAACTCAGAATATAGAATGAGTTCATTTGTTCCAAAATCGTTGTTGCGTCAAGGTTTAATTCATTATAATGCCAATAAAAATGAAGCAGCTTTAGGTAAATTTAAAAATGTAGCAAGTAAATATCCTGGAACTCCAGAAGCGGTACAAGCAGTATCTACAGCAAGATTAATTTATATTGATTTAGGACGTGTAGATGAATATGCAGCTTGGGTAAAGCAATTAGATTATGTTGAGGTTACTGATGCTGATTTAGATAATACGTCTTATGAAGCAGCAGAAAAACAATATTTAGAAGGCAATACAGATGCAGCAATAAAACAATTTAATAGTTATTTAAATAGTTTTCCTAACGGTATTCATAATCTGCAATCACATTTTTATTTAGGGCAACTGTATTATAAAAAGAATTTAATTGCTAATGCAGCACCGCATTATAAATTTGTGGTTGAAGCATCGCAAAGTGAGTTTACAGAAGAAGCATTATCAAGATTATCTCAATATCACTTAGAAAATAAAAGTTGGAATGAAGCAATTCCATTATTACAACGTTTAGAGATTGAGGCTAATTTTCCTCAGAACGTGGTTTTTGCGCAATCTAATTTAATGAAAGCCAATTATCAATTAGAAGATTACGGCAATGCTGTCGCTTATGCAGAGAAGGTATTAAAAAGTTCTAAAATTGATAATAAGATTAAAAGTGATGCACATATTATTATTGCGCGTTCAGCTATAAAAACTGGCGATGAAGCTAAGGCAAAATCGGCGTATAAAAATGTACAAAAAGTAGCAACAGGCGAAACCGCAGCAGAAGCATTGTATTATAATGCTTATTTTAAAAATAAAGATGGCAAGTTTAAGGCATCCAACATAGCAGCACAAAAATTAGCAAAAGATTATTCAGGTTACAAATATTATGGTGCTAAAGGTTTAGTGGTCATGGCACAAAACTTTTATGCACTAAAAGACGCGTATCAAGCCACTTATATTTTAGAAAGTGTAATAGAAAATTTTAGTCAGTTTGATGATGTTGTAGAAGAGGCACAAACAGAATTAAACCGAATAAAACGAGAAGAAGCAAAAACAAATTCATCAATAGCGCCGCAAGATTAAATTAGTTTGGTAATCACAGTATTTAGAAATCAAAAACTGTTAATCGTTGTTCGTTAATCAAAAGAATCAAAAATTAAATCCTATGCGAAAGCAAATCAAACATATATTTTCATTATTAATCGTATTAAACATCACGTTTTCATTTGCTCAAAACAGAAAGAAAGATACCATAAATACAGGTGTTATTGATGTAGTAAAACCATATACGCCATCAATTTCTGATGCTTTTAAAGTAAAAGAAACACCATCAACAGAAGATGATAAAGCCATTCAGAAAAAAGAGATTAAATACAATATCTTTTCTTTTCCAGTAGCCTCAACATTTACACCAGCTAAAGGTAAAGCGGCAACAGTAGAAAAAGCAAAACCCGTAAAACTATTTGATAATTATGCTACTGTTGGTGTTGGTACATATACTACGTTTCTAGGGGAAGTATATTTAAACCATGCCATAAGTAGAACCGAAAGTGTAGGGGGCTATTTTAGTCATCATTCCTCTGGAGGTGGCATAGAAGGCATACAGTTTGATGATAATTTTTCAAACACAAAACTAAACGCCAACTACTCATCTCAACTAAGAGATTTAGCGTGGACAGTAGAAGCTGGTTTCCAAAATCAAATTTACAATTGGTATGGCGTACCAACATCTCAAATTAATCAAGCCCAAACTGATGGTATAGATGTGAGACATGCTTTTACCAATGCACATTTTGGAGGCGATATTAATTTTGAAGATACATACATTAATTCAGGAAGTTTCTTTTTTAGACGTTTTGCAGATAATCAAGGCTCAGGAGAAAATCGTTTTGTAGCCAAAGCAACAGTTGATGTTCCTTTAAATGGAGAAGAAGTATCTACAGCTATTATTTTTGATTATTTAGGCGGCTCATTTGATAGGAGCTATACCCTAAATAACGAGTTAAAATATGGCAATTTTGTAATAGGCGTATCTCCATCCTATGAATTAAAACAAGACGATTTAACTGTAAACTTGGGTGCTACAATAAATTACTTAAACGATAGAGCATCAGGCGACAATAAACTATACATATACCCAAATGTAACGGCAACATACAGATTAGTTAATGATGTACTGATTGCCTTTGGGGGTATAGAAGGCGGACTAATTCAAAATTCTTATTACAGTTTTGCATCAGAAAATCCATTTGTATCTCCAACGCTTTTCGTAATCCCTACAGATGAGCAATATAATGCATACGTAGGCTTAAAAGGAAAACTATCTAGTAATATGAGTTATAGTATAAATGGTATGTATAAAGCAGATAGAAACAGAGCATTGTTTAGAAATAATGAGATTACTTTAATGGCAGATCAGCCTTATTCTTACGGAAACTCTTACGGTATTGTTTATGATGATGTAACAACCTTTGGTGTAGCAGGAGAATTAAATGTTGATGTTAACAGAAACTTTACTTTAGGTATAAAAGCAGAGTATTTTACTTATAATACAGATGACGAAGCCGAAGCGTGGAATTTACCAGATATCATGGGTTCTCTGTTTTTAGATTACCAAATTAATAAACATTGGTTTGCAGGCGCAAATTTAATTTACACAGGCGAACGTAAAGACCAATTCTTTTTGAATGATGGAGTAACAGTAACTTCTCCGTTTACTGTAACTTTAGATAGTTTTTTCGATGCCAATGCCCATGTAGGGTATCATATAAATGATCAAATTTCGGTATTTGCTAAAGCAAACAACATTGCAAATAACGAATATCAACGTTGGCAAAATTTTCCAGTGCAGGGCATTCAGTTTTTAGCGGGAGCTACGTTTAAGTTTGATTTTTAACACACAGTGTTACACTGAACTTGTTTCAGGGTCTCTTGTCATTCCTGCGAAGGCATGAATCTCACTAGCATAAAAGCAATTAAATAGTTATAAAATAATTTTTATTTGGGCGTTCCCCTTATCGGGTCAGGCTTTCGGCAGTCGCTCTCTCCTGCGTCGAGGAGCTTCAACAAATGCCTCAATCCTTAACGCACTTATCAGCTAGTTGTATTTTCAAACGAGAAAATTATTTTGTTTTTGGGCGGTTCTTTTAACAGAGTCAGGGATATACGCCGTTATTTAATGACTTATATCCAATATTATGTACTTTTTTTCCATATTTCTGTATCAGGGTGAAATTCTTTCCACCCTAACCACCAATGCTTTTCTACAATTATTTGTTTTTTGGTTTCAGTTACAATAGCGATCAAATATTCACTTGATTTATTGTATTCTAATGTGACGTTTTTGTGATTAAAATGGTCTTCAAAAATATGCAAGTTTTCAATTTCAGATATAGGATATGCTCTTGAAATTCCATTATAGGTAATACCAAAAACGGTCGCCCTTGTTGGTAATCCCTTTAAATTTGTAAATCCAGGAGGTGTTATTTTTGGAGTAACAAAATTCAATGCTTTAATCATACGTTCTCTACTTAAATAGCCTTTTCTTGCTTCAATACAGTTAAATACAAACTCAGATTTAGGGTGTTTCTGTTTCCAAGAATTCCAATTGGTATTTTCTCCTGATAATAATTCCAACCGCTTTCCTTTAAGTTTTCCATGTATGCACTCACCAGTAGCTTGTTGCCACAAACTTTTAGTTTGGTCATCAATCATTACCATATTTCTTCTCCAAACTGCCGAAACTTTAAAATAGAGACTAACCCCATCAATTTCAGCATTAAAAGCTAGGGCACTTCTACAAATAGCACAATAAGAGACAACTATGTGCGACCCTAAAATTTTGTCGTTAATAATATGTCTTGGAATTACAACATCTAATGGATAGGCAACTGCAATTCCGTTTTTAACCACTCCAATAATTTCTGTGCCTTGATTAATTTCAATGGCATCTCCAAGTTTTCTTTCAACAGTTTTAATTTCTGGAAATATGAATTTAAAATCGAAAAGAAAAGAGGCAATTATTAATAAAAGTGACAATCCTAAAATTACAAGGATTGTTAAGTTTGTTGGATATAACCAAAGAGCCAATACGCCAAACAGTATTGAAATGCAGGAAAACCAAATTCGTTTCACTTCATAATTTGAAAAAAACCAAAGTGATTGCTTTATCTTTCCAAATACGGCTGATTGTCTTCCAAAGGCAATTACAAAAGCAAAAAGAAAGGATAGTATGGATAGTAGCATTTTTCAGTCGTTTTCTAATTACTCATAGCAGTATCACGGATAAGAATTATTTTTTAATGGCTTATATCCCATATCCAATGAGAAACGAAATTATATTTTTTTTCTGATAAATAAAAGTTGAAATTTAGTGATAAAAAGAGTTGTACTGTTTTCTAGAGATTCCTGCCTATGCAGGAATGACAGAAATATTCCTAACTTAACCGCGCCAAATAATCAAAATGCTCCCCTTCTAAAACTAGTTTACATTGTAACCCAACAGACTCACAAGCCAATTTTAAAGTATCAAAATCTAAATACAACCATTTCATTGGGAGTTCCTTTTCGCCTTTGTAGCTAATAAAATAATCTAACTCGCCATGGTAGTTTGCATTAGTATCCATCCAAAAACCACCATCTTCATCTTCATACATATATGTAATGTCAGAAGAATCAATTAGTATTTGTCCGTTAGTGTTCAACAAAGATTTTAAGTGTTTCAAATGTTTAGAAACCTGTTGTAATTCTTGAAAAACACCAGTGCCGTTCATTAAGAGAAAAACAGTGTCAAACGTTTCGGTTTCATCAAGAATATTTAAAACTTCAGCAAGCAAAACACCTCTTTGTTTTGCAACAGCAATAGCACCTTGTGAAATATCAATCGCTTTTACTTCCAAACCTTTTTCTTGTAGATACAAACTATGGTTGCCAGCACCACAGCCCACATCTAAAACCTTCCCTTTTGCTAGTTGTAAAGCCTTTTGTTCCAGCTTAGGCATTTCAGCATAACAACGAAATAAATAGGATAGTGGTAGTATATCTTCAGAAGAAATATTGGTGGAAGTAACAATGTCTTCAGTGTAATTTCCGTTATGATAATCCAATAAGGCCTTTCCGAAAATATCTTTCATTATTAATAGTTGAATGTAGAAAGTTACAAGTTTAAAGTTTCAAATAGATTAAAATGAGAATCTAACCTATCTAAAACATCTAATAAATCTAAATGTCTAATTTTGTACTATGCAAGACATCATAAATAGCCTTCCAAAACGCGCCAAAGATAAGCATAACGCCAATAAAAAATTCTTTGCAAAACTTAAAAAGAAACCTCCAAAGAATTTAGACTATATAATGCAGGAGTTGCATGAAGAAGAATTTAGACGCACCGATTGTTTAGAATGTGCCAACTGCTGTAAAACCACTGGACCTTTATTTACAGATAAAGATATAGAACGCATCTCTAAATTTTTTAAGCTAAAACCACAACAATTTATAGCGCAATATTTGAGAGTAGACGAAGATAACGATTACGTACTGCAAAGTGTACCATGTACGTTTTTAGGGGCAGATAATTATTGTTCTATTTATGATGTGCGCCCCAAAGCATGCCGGGAATTTCCACATACTGATAGAAAAAAGTTTCAACAAATTTCAAATTTAACATTAAAAAACATAGCCATTTGCCCAGCAGCGTTTAATATTGTAGAGGCTATGAAACAACAAATTAAGTAGTTATAAATAAACTATGCACGCATAGTTTATTTAAGATTTGTACCTTTAGCAAAACTAATTTTTACTATGGAGGCAATTTTTGACTATTTCGAAACCATACCATCGCTCCATCGAGCGCTCATCATTGTTGGAGGCCTAACTTTTTTCTGGCTGTTAGAGGGTATTATGCCACTGTTTGGTAAACCCTATAAAAAATGGAAACATGCTGTACCCAATATTTTCTTTACGTTAACTACGATTTTAGTTAATTTACCATTAGCTTTTTTTCTTTTAAAAACTTCAGATTGGGTAGCCGCAAATAACTTTGGTATTTTAAATTGGTTGCCCGAAATACCATTGTGGTTATATACGATTATTGGTTTGTTTCTTATGGATTTTGTAGGCGCCTATTTACCTCATTTAGTAGAACATAAAGTTAAACCGCTTTGGATGGTACATTTGGTACACCACACCGATCATAATGTAGATACCACCACAGCAAATCGTCATCATCCACTTGAGAGTGTAATTCGTTACGTATTTACTCTAGTTGGGGTGCTTGTAATTGGTACGCCCATAGCCTTGGTAATGCTGTATCAATCCCTATCGGTCGTAGCCACACAATTTAATCATGCTAATATTAAACTACCTAAAAAGTTGGATGATATTTTAAGCTATGTTATTGTTTCTCCAGATATGCACAAGGTACACCACCATTACCGGTTACCTTATACAGACTCTAATTATGGTAACATCTTTTCGGTTTGGGATAGGTTGTGCGGTACGTTTATGAAATTAGATCCTGAAAAAATAGTGTATGGCGTAGATGTATTTCCAGACGAAAAAAAGAATGGACATATTGGCGAGTTGTTAAAACAGCCCTTTCAAAAATATGATAAGCCTACTATGGATGCCGATACATAAATCGGGTATTTAGTCACTACCATAAAGTAAAGCCTAAAAGCAACTAAGGATAAATTAAATATTTACTACGAGTCACTTTAAAGGCGTCCAAATCCTCTTGCCATGATGCTTTTATATCTTTTTCAGATAAACCAGATTCTATTTGTTTTTGAAGTATTGTAGTACCTGCATGTGTTGTAAAGTTGGCAGTATTAAAAAATTTGGATTTATCTGTTGCGCTTTCATATGCTTTAATAACCCATTTTAATGTCATTCCTTCAACACCCGCATCTTTTAAATCTTCTCCATAGCACAAGGTGTTTTTATGTTTAGGGTATTTCGCTCCAAAATTAGGAACAGGAGTATACTCAAAAGTCATGGTGTCTTTATCTAAAAAAGGTGCGCCATACCTTTGAAATTGAAACTCAGTACCTCTACCTGCATTTATATTAGTACCTTCAAATAAACCCAAACTGGGGTATAGTTTTATAGACTGATTGTTAGGTAAGTTAGGAGAAGGCCTAATAGGCAAACTATAAAAAGTATCGCGTGTGTAGTTTTTAATAGGTATCACAGTAATATCGCATTGTAATGCATTAGCTAACCATTTCTCTCCATTAATCATTTTAGCATATTCGCCAATAGTCATACCGTGTACTAAAGGTATGGGATGCATGCCAAGAAAACTTTGATGCTCAATTTTAAGCGTAGGTCCATCAACATAATGTCCATTAGGGTTTGGTCTATCTAATACTAGTACTGGAATTCCAGCTTCAGCACAAGCTTCCATGACATTATGTAATGTAGAAATGTAGGTGTAAAATCTAACGCCAACATCTTGAATATCAAATACAATAATATCTAAATTATCTAAAGCTTCAAGGGTTGGTTTTTTGTGCTTTCCATGTAGAGAAATTAGAGGAAGTTTCGTTTTAGTATCAATACCATCAGCAACATTAGCACCCGCATCTGCCTTTCCACGAAACCCATGTTCTGGTGCAAATACTTTTTTTACATCAATATTTAAACTCAAAAGAGAATCTACTATATGTTTATAGCTAGGTATTTCAGTTTTCAGTCTATGGTCAGTAAAAATTACTGAAGTCTGATTTGCCACAACCCCAACACGTTTTCCTTTTAAAAGCGGTAAATACAATACCGTTTGATTTGCTCCAACAGTAACTAAAGTATCATTAAGGGAGGAGTTAGATATCTCATTGTTAAATCCTAATTCTGTTTCATGTTTTCCGTCATTTGTTTTCTTTACATTACCACAAGAAATTAACATCAAAACAAATAATAAAACAGTATTTTTGAAACAAGTAAACGTTATATAAAGCATTGAATTACGAGTATTTTATAGCAAAACGCATTATTGGTGGTAAAGCGTATAAAAGTAGCATTTCGGCACCAATAATAAAAATTGGTATAGCAGCCATTGCAATTGGTATGTTAGTAATGATGATTGCTATAGCTACAGGAATTGGGCTACAAGAAAAAATACGGGAAAAAGTAGTGGCTTTTAATGGGCATGCCACTATTACTAATTATGATAGTAATATCTCGCAAGAAAGTATAGTGCCCATCTCTAAAACACAAGAATTTTATCCTGAGTTTAAGGCAGTGGAAGGTATAACTCATATACAAGCTGTAGCTACAAAATTTGGAGTAATTAGAACCGAAATCGATTTTGAAGGAGCCGTTTTAAAAGGTGTAGGTAGTGATTATAATTGGCAATATTTTAAAGCGTTTTTGGTAGAAGGTTGCATTCCAAGTTTTGAGAAGAAATGGAGTGAAGAGGTGTTAATTTCAGAATATTTAGTTAAACGTTTAGGGCTTCGTTTGGGCGATAAATTTCAAATGCATTTCTTGAAAGATGATACTGAAAAACCACCAAATATCATCACTTTTGAGATTGTTGGAATTTACAATTCCAGATTTCAGGATTTTGATGAAACTTATCTTATTGGAAATTTAAGACACATACAGCGGATAAATAAATGGAAGGAGGACGAAATAGGGAATTTTGAAGTGTTTATTGAGGACTACAATGATATAGAACGTATGGGTGTAGAAATTTTTCAAAATACACCATCAACATTAAATACTTCTACTATTAACGAAAAGTTTTACTCCATTATAGAATGGGTTAAAATATTTGATAAAAACATCTATGGTATTATTGGTATCATGATTCTTGTAGCAGGTATTAATATGATTACGGCTTTACTGGTTCTAATACTAGAGCGTACCCAAATGATAGGTATTTTAAAAGCCTTAGGAAGTTCCAATTGGAGTATAAGAAAAGTATTTTTATACAATGCCTCTTACTTAATAGTATTAGGTTTGTTTTGGGGTAATGTTTTAGGTGTGAGTATACTTTTAGCACAAAAATATTTTAAAGTTTTAGAAATGAATCCAGATGTATATTACGTTACAGAAGCTCCAGTATATATTAATTGGAGTTATATTTTAGGATTAAATATCGGTACGTTATTATTATGTTTATTAATGCTTTTGGTGCCTTCTTATATTATTACTAAAATTTCTCCTGTGAAGGCTATTCGGTTTGAGTAGTTTGTGTGTGTTTTGTTAATGATATTCTTCATGCCTTTATGATTTATGTAGCTCATTAATAAGTGTTTAGAAAGTAATGTGATGTTATTCTATATACCCATAATAAGTGTTTTAACGCTATCTTATCAATATAAATAGTCTTTACTACTCTTTATCATAGTAGGAATCCTTACCTATTAAAACTTCTTTCCCATCAATATAGCCATAAATTTTGCTGTGAGAAAATCTAGGTCGTCTATGAGTAATAGAATCATAGATAAATTTTGTTGTAGGCTTGCAGGTTTTTATATCTAATAAACCATACTTATTATTTTTTCTAAATCCATAAAACCGTTTAAAGCCTTCATATATCTTAGCGTTATAAAAATCATCAAAGATGTAATCCGTAATTTTTTTCCCATTCAGATCAAAAATTGCAAATCTTGAGTCTTTTTCTGCTACTATATTAAATTTTGACACATATAAATTTGAAAATTCTGTGTTAAGAATTTTTTCTCCCTTACTATTAATTAAACCATAATCACTGTCTTTTTGGGTAAGATAAAAACCATTAGTTTCGTAATCTATAGAATCATAAATGATATCTGTTAAAAATTCTCCTTTAACATTAAGAATAGCGAATTTATTTTCTTTCTCAACTATAATTTGTGGATAGCCCCTTTTTTGTATTTGTTTTATATCGTCATATAAAAAAGGAAGGATCTTTTTTTCATTATAATCTAACAATCCAAATTTGCCATTTTGCTTTGCTCTAACTAGAGAACCATGCTTAAAAGGAAACAAATGTTGGTAGTTACAAGATATATTTATTTTTTTGTCACTAACACTTTTAAGACCACAATTGTCTGATTTATCAAAAACTATAAACAAGTCTCTTATAAAAAACGAAGGTTTAATTTTTTCATATTTAAAAGGTATTAATACAACTTGATTTTTAACCACTCCCCATAAACCATTTTTTTTTGCAGAAGTATATAAATAATTGTTATGAAATAAAACATCTTCATATTTATTATCTGCCAAAATTGTTCCTTCATCTGTAATTAAGCCAACTTTTTCATTTATGTAAGATTTAAAGTTAAGGTGATAGCTGGGGGTGTGTAAACTATCATATTTATTTTCTATAACTTCTTTCATTCGACGATGATCGAATATTCCATAACCTTTGTTTGTTAAGGTTTTGTCGTAGCCAAAATGTCGAGAATATGCAGAAACAATAACTTCATCATATTTAAAAGGGACTAATACTTTATTTTGATAATTTATATAACCTAATTTACCTTTCTTAGCCACGTATAAAGTGTCTTTAGTCGTTTTATAAATGGTATCGTATATAAATGGAATTAAAGTTTCGTTTTTTTTGTTTACAGTTCCATATTTATTTTTTCTTTTTACAATTTTTCCATAATCAATTTTGTTTTCGGTTTCTATCTGGTAAAGTTCAATAATATCTTGGCAATAAGTATTACAGTAAGTAAGTATTATAAAAATAGTTAATAGGGCTTTCATTATAAAGGGTTTAATTTAAATGTAGTCTTGTTAATGTTTGGTGATTTTATTGGATATTCATCTTTTAAAGTGATGTATATATGAAGTTACAGAAAGTGCGAGAAGATTTATGTAAAGTTAAGATCTAATTTCCTTCAATATCGCTAATATGATGTTTAAACACTTTTAGTGTCTTCTTATATTATAACTAAGATTTCTCCAGTTAAAGTGATTTGGTTTGAATGATTTTTGAAGAGTTTTGTTAACGATTCATATAATTTCGTTTTATTATTACTTGTGTAGTTAGGCTTTTGTTATTTGTTTGATTCATCTTTTAGTTTATTTATTTCACTTATCAGATCAAAATCAGAGAAATGTAGAATAAATCCATTAATATCTCTCATTACAAATTCTTTTGCCCCATTATATTCAGTAATTCCAAAAGGTCTAATTATATCCGTTTTATCCTTAATCTCTTCGTACCACTCAGAAATATTGTCTACTCGGCACCATAGAGTTAGCGCTCCCCCTGTATTATACTCCTGTAGTTCTGGAAATTCTTTAGTCAATGATTTTTTGCTTTGAAAGAATAACTCAATATTATCTCTCTTAACGTATGCCCAATAAGCAATTCCTTTTTCAGTAGATTTATATAAAACGTTAAATCCAATATTAGTGTAAAAATCAAGAGTATTATCTACACTGTCGACCATCAAATTATTTGAAATGGACTTTAGAGTACTAGTTGTTGGTTTTTCTTCAATCATGTTTCTTAATAGCTGTTTTAATAAACTAGAATTTTGTAGATATTTTTGGTTAATAGGCTTAGATTCTTTAACAAAGTTACTGTTTTTTTGTATGAAAAAATCTTATTTCCCTTCAATATCACTAATATGATGTTCAAATGCTTTTACCGAAATTTGTATCTCTAAAATTAATAACGACAACGATGCTATGAGTAGTAATAGAGCGATACCAAATATCCATGTTGCTATCGTTTGTTGTTGTATGTAAATTAAAAACATAGTAACAACGCATAGTAAAAGACTGCTAATTCCCAATATTTGCATAGTCCTTGTAAGATAAAGACGCTTTTTTATATTTTGTATTTGTGCAATTAGTGTAGCATCTTTATTTAGTAAATATTTATCGTATAACGTTCTAACAACCGCAGTGTAGGCTAAAAACCGGTTTGTATATGCTAACATAATTAACGAAATAGCCGAAAATAGTACTGCAGGTGTAGTAAGTGTCAATTCTTCCATAATTTCTGTAAAAAAACTACTTCAAAGTTAATTAAGATTTTATATTTTCGGCATGTGCAAGAAGATTTTCTACATTATATCTGGAAACATAGTAAGTTTTCTACAATCAATTTAAAAACTTCAGATGAAGAAGTCATAAATATCATATCAAACGGACAGCATAACTTAAATGCAGGTCCAGACTTTTTTAATGCCCAAATTAGAATTGGAACACAACTTTGGGCAGGTAATGTAGAGATTCACGTAAAATCTTCAGACTGGTTTTTACACAATCATGAACAAGATAAAAACTATGATAATGTAATTTTACATGTAGTATGGGAACATGATGCAGATGTATTTAGAAAAGATAATTCCACAATACCAACATTGGTTTTAAAAGAGGTTGTGTCTGTCACGGCATTAAATAATTACAATAAGCTTATACATGCAAATAGAAATTGGATAAATTGTGAAAATGATATTGACAATGTAGATGATTTTACCATTACCCACTGGTTAGAACGTTTGTATTTGGAACGTTTAGAACGAAAATCTATCGAAGTTGTTCAGCTTTTAGAAGCCTCCAAAAATAACTGGGAAGCCGTACTGTTTAAAATGTTAGCAAAAAGTTTTGGTTTAAAAGTTAATGGTACTGCATTTTTAAGTTTAGCCAATTCTTTCGATTTTTCAATATTAAGAAAATCACAGTCAAAACCTGTATTGTTAGAATCTCTTTTATTCGGACAATCAAAATTATTGGAGGACACCATTGAAGAACCTTATTATCAAACACTACAACAGGAATATCAATATTTAAAACAAAAGTTTTCATTAAATAATAAATTGGTAGTAGCACCTTCTTTTTTTAGATTACGCCCCAATAATTTTCCAACAATAAGGCTATCGCAGCTGGCTAATTTGTATGCAAATCATCAAAATTTATTTTCAAAAATTATAGAAGCAACGTCTTCAGAAGATATTAAAGATATATTTAATGTAGGAAGTTCAGCGTTTTGGAATACACATTACACGTTTTACAAATCTTCAAAAGATTCAAAAAAAATAATCTCAAAATCATTTATAGATTTATTAATTATAAACACCTTGATACCTTTAAAATTTAGTTATTCAAAATATAAAGGAGGATCAAACGAAGAGGCTATATTAGAATTAATTTCACAAATTCCTTCAGAAAAAAATAAAATTGTAGAAAAATTTAATACTATAAAAAAAGTATCAGAAAACGCATTACAGTCGCAAGCACTAATTCAGCTAAAAAATGAATATTGCAATAAAAACCAATGCCTAAAATGTGCTATTGGTAATAAACTTTTAAACCGTTAAACTTTTAAAAGAATAAACTAAAGGTTAACTTGCACTAATGAATGTATTTTACAGAATATTACTGTTTTTACAAAAACATGGATACCATGTATGCCAGCGTATTGCAGACCGTTTTGGTATTAGAGCCAAAGTAGTACGCACATCGTTTATGTATATCACTTTTGTAACCGTAGGTTTTGGTTTTGCAGTGTACATGTTTTTAGCATTCTGGATGCGCATAAAAGATTTAATTTACACCAAGCGTTCATCGGTTTTTGACCTATAATTAATGAGTAATCCTATAGTTAGACTTTTTAGATCACGAATATATACCGCCCTAATTTTGTTGGTGTTTATCATGCTAACTGGGGTGTTAGGTTATCGTTTTATTTCTAGTTATTCTTGGGTAGATGCCCTATACATGACGGTTATAACAATGACTACTGTAGGATTTGGTGAGGTAGTACCTTTAGACGATCAATCTAAAATATTCACTATATTTTTAATTTTGGCTAGTGTAATTATAGTAGGGTATGCGCTATCCATTATTACAGAGTATATTTTAAGTAAAAATGACATTGAAGAATTAAAACATAAGAAGATGCAAAAGAAAATAGATGCTTTTAAAGATCATGTTGTTATTTGTGGTTACGGTAGAAATGGTAAACAAGCAGCCAGAAAGTTACAAGCATATAACAAATCGTTTGTAGTGATTGAAAAAGATAAGGAAGTAGAAGAACGATTAAAATATGACGATGTACCTTATGTTATTGGTAATGCGAATGAAGATGAAACCTTATTGCTAGCTGGTGTTGATAGAGCATCTAATTTTATATCTGCGCTTCCAAGCGATGCAGACAATCTATTTGTAGTTCTATCCACTAGGCAACTCAACAAAAAAATAAACATTATTAGTAGAGCATCTCAAGAATCGTCATATCAAAAACTAAAATTTGCTGGGGCAAACAATGTTATATTACCAGATATGATTGGGGGAGACCACATGGCTTCATTAGTGGTTGTGCCTGGTTTAATGGAGTTTATAGATAACCTTTCCATTGTTGGTGATGCCAATATTAATATTGAAGAAGTAGCGGTAGAAAAGCTATTTAATATAAAAAATAAAAAACGACGCACAATTAAGGATTTAGATTTAAGAAAAAAAACAGGCTGTACTGTTATTGGCTACAAAGATGAAAATGGAGAATACACAGTCAACCCAGAAGCCGAGTTACCACTAGCACCAAAATCTAAAATTATAGTATTAGGAAGGCCAGAACAAATAGAAGAGTTAAATTCCGAATACGATATTGAGTTAGAAGAATAAACATATTTGGCATAATATGTTTTAAAAATCGTTTTTTTTTAGCATCTTGCTATCTTCTTATACATATTTTTCAATAAAACACTAACATATTTTAACTATGAAGAAATATCTTCTTTCATTATTTACAATAATTTTACCACTATTATCTTTTGCTCAAGAAGCAGAAAAAGGATTAGATGAAAAAATAAATGATGCCTTTATGCCAATTGCGGTATGGTGGGAAGGTCTAGTGTTAACAACTGTTCCTATTACAGGATATAATGTACCATTTGTAGTTATACTTCTCGTAGTGGGAGCGCTGTTTTTTACATTTTATTTTAAAATCCCAAGTATCACTAGATTCCCTTTAGCTATTAATACAGTTAGGGGCAAGTATGATGAGCTTGAAGGTCATGGTATTGAAGAAAAAGTAGCAGTGAACATTGTAGATGGAGATTTACCAGATACAATTAGAGATGAAAGTCAAGAAGGGGAAGTTACCCATTTTCAAGCATTAGCAACAGCGGTTTCTGGTACAGTAGGTTTAGGAAACATTGCGGGTGTAGCAGTGGCAATAGCATTAGGAGGTCCTGGTGCAACATTTTGGATGATAGTTTGTGGATTAATTGGAATGGCAACTAAATTTGTGGAATGTACTTTAGGTGTAAAATATAGAGACGTTGGAGAAGATGGAACTGTGTATGGAGGACCAATGTATTATTTGTCAAAGGGGCTCCAAGAGAGAGGTTTTTCAGTAATAGGAAAGGTATTAGCTGTTCTATTTGCAATACTATGTGTTGGTGCATCTTTTGGAGGGGGTAATGCATTTCAATCTAACCAAGCTGCGGTTCAATTAAGCTCATTGTTTAATTTAGAAGGAGGAGCTACAGGATTAATAATTGGATTTGTTTTAGCAATCTTAGTAGGTATTGTTATCATAGGAGGTATTAAGCGTATTGCAAAAATTACTGAGAAAATAGTCCCATTTATGGCAGGTATTTATGTACTTGCTGCATTGATAATAATTTTTGCTAATATCAATCATATTGGAGATGCATTTGGATTAATATTTTCAGGCGCATTTACGCCAATGGCAGGACTTGGTGGTTTGGTTGGAGTTTTAATTGTTGGTTTTCAAAGAGCAGCATTCTCTAATGAAGCTGGTGCTGGATCTGCTGCAATTGCGCATTCTGCAGTAAAAACTAAATATCCTGCTTCTGAAGGTGTTGTGGCATTACTAGAACCATTTATTGATACTGTAGTGATTTGTACTATGACAGCATTAGTAATTATTTTCTTTAATATAGATGGTACTAATATGCAAAGTGTTTTTCAATATGGTGCTGCAGGTGATTCTTCAAGTAGTGTATTGTTAAATGCTGATGGGAGTTCGGTAGGGGGAGTAGATTTAACTTCAATGGCCTTTGATTCTGTTATTCCTGGATTTTCATATATACTTACAATTGCAATCGTTTTGTTTGCATTCTCTACAATGATTTCTTGGTCGTATTATGGCTTACAGTCATGGAAATATTTATTTGGTAAGGGTAAAACAGCGGATTTAGTTTATAAGGTTCTATTTTTGCTATTTGTGGTAATTGGGGCAGCTGCAACTCTTGATGCAGTAATAAAGTTCTCTGATGCTATGATATTGGCTTTAGTATTTCCTAACATGATAGGCTTATTTTTCTTATTCCCTAAAGTAAAAGAAGAAATGAATAAATACCAAGAGGCGATTAAGGCGAATAAGGAATAATTAAATATTTATATCAAATGAAATCCCATTTCCTATTCACTAAAGAACAACGAAATGGGATTTTTTTATTTGTACTAGTTATAGTAGCGTTGCAGTGCATTTACTTTTTTGTAGATTTTTCTTCAGATGATATTTCTATAAACCAAGAAGAACTAAAGCAATATGAAACAGAAATAGATTCCCTAAGGCGCATAGCAATAGAAGAAAGCAAACCAAAATTATATCCCTTTAACCCAAACTATATTACAGATTACAAAGGCGAGGTTTTAGGAATGAGTAATGAAGAAATTGATAGATTATTAGCTTTTAGAAAGGCCAATAAATGGATAAACTCCACAAGGCAATTTCAAGAAGTAACAGGAGTTTCAGATTCGCTTTTAGCTCAAATATCTCCTTATTTTAAATTTCCTGATTGGGTTAGTAACCCAAATCGAGTATCAAAAAATTATCAAGCAGATGATTTCAGAAAGTATGACAAGTCCAACAAAGGCAAACCTCTTTCCTATGCACAAAAGATAGATTTAAATGAAGCAACAGAAAAACAACTCCAACTTGTTAATGGTATTGGGGAGAAGTTATCACAGCGGATTATAAAGTACCGTAATAAATTTAAAGGCGGTTTTATTGCAGATGTACAATTGCATGATGTCTATGGATTAACTCCAGAAGTAATAGAAAACATTAAATCTAAATTTACGGTAAAAACACCTAGAGCAATCAAGACTATAAATATTAATACGGCAGGGGTTGACAAACTAGTAACAATTAACCATATAGACTATGAAATTGCCTATAATATTATAGAATACCGTAAGCTGCACGAAGGCTTTTCATCCTTAAATGAATTGTTAAAAGTAAAAGACTTTCCTATAAGTAAATTAGAGATAATTAAATTATCTTTGCACTTTCAATAAATGAGCACATTAAAATTTCCTACTCTTTACAAACCAAACAGAGTTTTAATGTTTATTTAAAAATTAAAGTATGACAAGTATGTACTTCACTGAAGAGCACAATCTCTTTAGAAAAAGTTTACAAGATTTCCTAAAAAAAGAAGTAGTCCCACATATTGAAGATTGGGAAAAATCAGGAGAAATAGATAAATCTGTTTGGTTAAAGTTTGGAGAAATGGGCTTTTTTGGTATCAACTATCCAGAAGCTTATGGCGGATTAGATTTAGACCTATTTTATACCGTAATCTTATTAGAAGAGCTTCAAAAAATAAATTCAGGAGGCTTTGCAGCTGCAGTTTGGGCACATGTATATTTGGCAATGACGCATTTAAATGCAGAAGGCGATGCAGCTATTAAAGAAAAATATTTAGCTCCTAGCGTCACTGGTAAAAAAATAGGATGCTTATGTATTACAGAACCTTTTGGAGGGAGTGATGTGGCAGGCATGCGTACCACAGCGGTAAAAAAGGGAGATACTTATGTTATAAACGGATCAAAAACCTTCATTACAAATGGAGTTAGTAGTGATTATTTAGTAATTGCAGCAAAAACAACCCCAGAATTAGGTAACAAAGGTATCAGCATTTTTGTTGTAGACAGAGAAACTCCAGGGGTGTCTGCCACTAAACTAGATAAGTTAGGCTGGCGAGCATCAGATACAGGAGAAATAGCGTTTGATAATGTAACTATCCCAGCAAGTAATTTAATGGGCGAAGAAAATAAAGGTTTTGCATACATTATGCAGCATTTTTCTTTAGAACGTTTAATAATGGGGGTAAATGCCCATGCTCGTGCAGAATTTGCTTTAGAGTATGCACAGCAATACATGAGCGAGCGTACAGCTTTCGGAAAAACAATAGATAAGTATCAGGCCCTGAGACACAAATTATCCGATTTGTACGCAGAAATGGATGTGTGTAAGCATTACAATTACACAGTAGCCAATGCTTTAAATAAAGGCGAATATGTAGTTAAAGAAGCTACAATATCAAAACTACAATCTACCAAAATGGCCGATGAGGTTATCTACCAATGCTTGCAATTTTTAGGTGGTTACGGTTATATGGAAGAGTATCCTATGGCACGACTGTTTAGAGATAGTAGGTTAGGACCTATAGGAGGAGGGACTTCTGAAATTTTAAGAGAAATTATCGCTAAAATTATTATTGATAAGAAATCATACAAACCAGCAACTTAAATTTGAAATGTTGTTTTGGGCGTTACCCACAAGAGGGTTGGGCTTGCCTGCCGGCAGACAGGATTTTGGCGGTCGTTCTCTGCGAGCAGCTCAAATAAACGCCTCAATCCCTAAAGCGGGTAAATTTGCTAGCTCTTGTCGTAACCTAAACTGTTTTCTTTTTTTAAAAACATTTCTTAATATTTTTATATATTCAATTAGTGTTGTTTAAAAATAGAAGTTACAAATTGTAATAATTAAAATAGTTTTTATATTTGCACCCGAAAATTCTAAAAGAGAGGAGGTTAAGGTCTATGTTAGTTATACCAATTAAAGCAGGAGAAAATATAGATAGAGCGCTAAAGCGTTACAAAAGAAAGTTCGATAGAACAGGAAGAAAACGTGCATTACAGTCTCGTAAGCAGTTTTTAAAACCCTCTGTAGAACGTAGAGCGCAAATTCAAAAAGCGCAATACATTCAAACATTAAGAGATGCAGAAAACATCTAGTTTTTTGTTTACTAAATATTAAAATCCCGCAAGTCGCGGGATTTTTTAATTCTATTATATATTTGATAATGCATGATTGATTCAATTTGGTATAAGATTATGCTTTCATCATAAGGTCAAAAAATTGTATATTAGAACCTCAATCCAATGTATGTCATTCAAATCATTCATAGATTACTTGCTTTTAGAGAAAAACTATTCTAAACTCACAGTACAAGCCTATCAGTCAGATTTAGAAACATTTCAAGATTTTATAGAAGAAGAGTATAATTCAGAATCTGTTAAACAAGTTAATTACACTCTAATACGGTCGTGGATTGTACATCTAGTTGAATCAGGGTTAACCAACCGGAGCATTAATAGAAAAATATCATCTTTAAACACCTATTATAAGTTCTTGTTAAAAGTAGGCGATATTCAACAAAACCCTTTAATTAAACATAAAGCTTTAAAAACTAGTAAAAAAGTTCAGATACCATTTTCAGAGCAAGAAATTGATACAGTGCTGAATACGCTTAATTTTGACGATTCTTTTGAAGGCTTAAGAGATAAGTTAATAATAGAATTGTTCTATTCAACAGGTATTCGGCGTATAGAACTTGTTGAATTAAAATTAAACACTGTAGATATTGAGCAAAAAACTGTTAAAGTACTCGGGAAAAGAAATAAGGAGCGCATAGTACCGTTGTTGAATTCAGTAAAAGAAACACTAAAAAAGTATTTAGAAAAAAGAAACAGTTTAACCTATATTGAAGATTCAGAATATATATTTTTAACTAAAAAAGGAGCTAAAATATACGAAACACTTGTTTACAGAATTATAAATGAGTATTTTAGTCAGGCTTCTTCGAAGGTAAAAAAGAGTCCTCATATACTAAGACACTCATTTGCCACACATTTATTAAATCAGGGAGCAGACTTAAATGCTGTTAAAGAGCTTCTTGGTCATACAAGTTTAGCAGCAACTCAGGTTTATACACATAATAGTATAGCCGAATTAAAAAAAGTACATTTAAAGGCGCACCCTAGAAGTAAAAAGTAGCACCTTTAAATCATTGTCTAACCAAAATAGTATTATATGAAATGAGTCTTGTACGAAAGATGGTATTCAAATCATTTCAAATCAAGCCAAATTACATTCAAACTATTTTTAAAAACGTAATGAGCACATGAAAGTAAACACACAATCCATTAATTTTAATGCAGATAGGAAGTTAATAGACTTTATTCAAAAGCGAATGGACAAGTTAGATATGTATTACGATAAGGTTATAAAATCTGATGTATATCTTAAGGTTGAAAACACAAGTGATAAAGAAAATAAAATATTTGAAGCAAGGGTTAGTGTTCCTGGAGATAGTTTTATTGTAAAAAAGCAATGTAAAACCTTTGAAGAGGGAACAGATACAGCAGTTGCATCTCTGGAAAGACAGTTAAAAAAGCGTAAAGAAAAATTAAGAGCACACACATGATAATTTTTTTTAAAAAAATGTTTTGAATAATTAAATAAATATATACATTTGCAGTCCGTTAGAAATAGCGGACTTTTTTATGCTAAAAAAGTAATAAAAGCCGATATAGCTCAGCTGGCTAGAGCAGCTGATTTGTAATCAGCAGGTCGTGGGTTCGAGTCCCTCTATCGGCTCTTAAAATTCCTGCAAAAGCAGGATTCCCAAAATTTTTATTTTGGGAATTTGTTCTTTAAAATATTGGAGTTTTAAACATTTGGGAAGATACTCAAGCGGCCAACGAGGACAGACTGTAAATCTGTTGGTTTTTACCTTCGCAGGTTCGAATCCTGCTCTTCCCACATATAATTTCTGATAAAGAGCTGTCAAAAGTTAACTTTTGTAAAGCTGTGTTTAGAAATTATTTGGATTGGGTTACCAATCCAGGATCATCGTGCGCAACACGATATCCTCAATAAAAACCAAGCAAGTTCAAAGCTTGCAAAATGCGGGAGTAGCTCAGTTGGTAGAGCGTCAGCCTTCCAAGCTGAATGTCGCCAGTTCGAACCTGGTCTCCCGCTCAATAAAGTTCCTGCGAAGGCAGGAATCTCATTTTGTTTAAATGAGGATGTAAACACTTTACGCCGGCGTAGCTCAGGGGTAGAGCGTTTCCTTGGTAAGGAAGAGGCCACGGGTTCAAATCCCGTCGTTGGCTCAAAATAAAAAGAGAAAAAGAATACACTAATATTATTATATAACTAAGATTAAATTATTTTAACATGGCAAAGGGAACTTTTGATCGTTCAAAACCGCACTTAAATATAGGTACTATTGGACACGTAGATCACGGTAAAACAACTTTAACAGCTGCTATTACAAAAGTATTGGCTGATGCAGGTTTATCTGAGGCTAAGGATTTCGATCAAATCGATAACGCTCCAGAAGAAAAAGAAAGAGGTATTACAATTAATACATCTCACGTAGAATATCAAACAGCTAACCGTCACTATGCTCACGTTGACTGTCCAGGTCACGCCGATTATGTAAAGAACATGGTAACTGGTGCTGCTCAGATGGACGGTGCTATCTTAGTTGTTGCTGCAACTGATGGTCCTATGCCGCAAACTCGTGAGCACATCTTATTAGGTCGTCAGGTAGGAATTCCTCGTATCGTTGTTTTCTTAAACAAAGTTGATATGGTTGATGATGAAGAGCTTCTTGAGCTTGTAGATATGGAAGTTAGAGATTTATTAAACTTCTATGAGTACGATGGAGATAACGGTCCTGTAATTTCAGGTTCTGCTCTTGGAGCATTAAACGGAGAACAAAAGTGGGTTGATACTGTATTAGAATTAATGGAAGCTTGTGATTCTTGGATTGAAGAGCCAGTTCGTGATATGGATAAGCCATTCTTAATGCCTATTGAAGATGTATTCTCTATTACTGGTCGTGGTACTGTAGCAACTGGTAGAATTGAAACAGGTGTTGCAAACACTGGAGATCCTGTAGAAATCATCGGTATGGGTGCTGAGAAATTAACATCTACTATTACAGGTATCGAAATGTTCCGTCAAATATTAGATAGAGGTGAAGCTGGAGATAATGCTGGTATCTTATTAAGAGGTATTGAGAAAACTCAAATCTCAAGAGGTATGGTTATTACTAAACCAGGTTCAGTAACTCCTCACGCTAAATTTAAAGCTGAGGTTTATATCTTGAAAAAAGAAGAAGGTGGACGTCACACTCCATTCCATAATAACTACCGTCCACAGTTTTACGTTCGTACAACTGATGTAACTGGAAACATTGCGCTTCCTGATGGTGTTGAAATGGTAATGCCTGGAGATAACTTAACAATTACTGTTGAGCTAATCCAACCAATTGCAATGAATATTGGTTTACGTTTCGCTATCCGTGAAGGTGGTAGAACTGTAGGTGCAGGTCAGGTAACTGAGATTTTAGACTAAACACTGGTTTAATATAAATAAAGACTCAAGGTATTACGCCATAGGCGTAATGCCTTTTGACTTATATTTAAGAGTTTGGAAATTTTGAAATTTATTTTTTTGAGTTTTAGAATTTCTAAGTCTACGGGTTTAGCTCAGTTGGTAGAGCACTGGTCTCCAAAACCAGGTGTCGGGAGTTCGAGTCTCTCAACCCGTGCGAAGAAAATCGGGTAATAATTTACCCAAGAGTTTAAATAGGATGTAATCCTAAAAAGAAATTATAAATGGCTGGAATTGTAACATACGTAAAAGAATCGTTCGACGAACTAAAAAATAATGTGTCATGGCCTTCATGGGCAGAAGCACAAAGTTTAACAGTTTTAGTAGCTATGTTTTCAATTATATTCTCCTTGGTCATATGGGGATTGGATATATATTTTTCTGAATTAATTACTGGAGATCTATTTAAAATGTCAACATATGAAGAGTACATCGGAAAAGGTTTTTTTGGTGTATTACGTATAGTATGGTTTGTTGTATTAACAGGCGCTATTTTTTACGGGCTTTCTTCTTTTTTAAACAAGAATAAAAAATAAGATTTATGTCAGAAGTAAGTGAGAAAAAATGGTATGTTGTTAGGGCTGTAAGTGGTCAAGAAAACAAAATCAAAACTTACATTGAGAATGAAATAGCTCGATTAGGGATGCAAGATTATGTGGATCAAGTATTAGTGCCTACAGAAAAAGTAATTCAGATTCGTAACGGAAAGAAAATTCAAAAAGAGAAAGTGTTCTTTCCAGGGTATATTATGATTCAAGCGAATTTAACTGGAGAAGTACCACATATAATAAAAGGTATAACCAATGTAATTGGGTTTTTAGGAGAGACTAAAGGCGGCGATCCAGTACCATTAAGACAATCTGAAGTAAACAGAATGTTAGGCAAGGTTGATGAATTAGCAGTTGATGAAAATGTACATGTAGCTATTCCGTTTACTAAAGGAGAAACAGTTAAAGTTATCGATGGACCATTTAACGGATTTGATGGTACTATTGAAAACATTAATGAAGAAAAACGTAAGCTTGAAGTAATGGTTAAGATTTTTGGAAGAAAAACACCATTAGAGTTAAGCTACATGCAAGTAGAGAAAATTTAATAATTGTTACATATCCAGATAAGTTTAGAGCTTCCAAAACTAAATCTTATCAAATTTAAATTTTAAAAAATGGCAAAAGAGTTAGGTAAAGTAGTTAAGCTACAAGTTAGGGGAGGTGCAGCGAATCCATCGCCACCGGTTGGACCCGCTCTAGGTGCTGCTGGTGTAAACATTATGGAGTTCTGTAAGCAATTTAATGCTAGAACCCAAGATAAAGCAGGTAAAGTATTACCAGTTGTTATCTCTGTTTACAAAGACAAGTCTTTCGATTTCGTAATCAAGACGCCTCCAGCTGCAGTACAATTATTAGAAGCGGCCAAAGTGAAAAAAGGATCAGGTGAACCAAACCGAAAAAAAGTAGCTAAAGTGTCTTGGGACCAAGTAAGAGCAATCGCAGAAGACAAAATGCAGGATTTAAATGCATTTGAAGTTGAATCTGCTATGAAAATGGTTGCTGGTACCGCAAGATCAATGGGAATAACTGTAACAGGGAAATTCCCTTCTTAATCGATTAAAGACATTAGAAAATGGCAAGATTAACAAAAAAGCAAAAAGAGGCTTTAGCGAAAATAGAAAAAGGTAAACTGTATTCTGTTGATGAAGCGTCTGCATTAATCAAAGAAATTACCAATACTAAATTTGATGCGTCTGTAGACTTAGCTGTACGTTTAGGAGTAGATCCTCGTAAAGCTAATCAAATGGTAAGAGGTGTTGTATCTCTTCCTCATGGTACTGGTAAAGATAAGAAAGTATTAGCATTAGTAACACCAGACAAAGAAGCTGAGGCTAAAGAAGCTGGAGCTGATTACGTTGGTTTAGATGAATACCTTGATAAAATTAAAGGTGGATGGACCGATGTTGATGTTATTATTACTATGCCAAGTGTTATGGGTAAATTAGGTCCATTAGGACGTGTATTAGGTCCTCGTGGTTTAATGCCTAACCCAAAAACAGGTACGGTAACTATGGATGTTGCAAAAGCAGTAACAGAAGTTAAAGCTGGTAAAATTGACTTTAAAGTTGATAAAACAGGTATCGTTCATGCTGCTATAGGAAAAGCATCATTCAGTGCTGATAAAATTGCAGGTAATGCAAATGAATTATTACAAACATTAATGAAATTAAAACCAACTACTGCAAAAGGTACTTATGTAAAGAGCATTTTTATGTCTTCTACAATGAGTCCTAGTGTTGCTGTAGATCCTAAAATTGGTTAATTAGTTAAAAACTTTTATTATGACAAGAGAAGAAAAATCACAAGTAATTGAAGACTTAACTGCACAATTAGCCGAAAATGCAAATATATATTTAACTGATATTTCAGGATTAAATGCAGGATCTACTTCAGACTTACGTCGTGCTTGCTTTAAAGCAAATGTAAGTATGGCAGTTGTAAAGAACACATTACTTGAAAAGGCAATGGAAGCTTCAGATAAAGAATTTGGAGACCTTGCTACTGTTTTAAAAGGGAACACTTCAGTGATGTATTCTGAAACTGGTAATGCACCAGCTAAGGTAATTAAAGCTTTTAGAAAAAAATCAGAGAAACCTTTATTAAAAGGTGCCTTTATAGAAGAAGCTATTTACATTGGTGATGAGCAGTTAGATGCATTAGTAGACATTAAGTCTAAAGATGAATTGATTGGAGAAATAGTTACGTTGCTTCAATCTCCTGCTAAAAATGTTATTTCTGCACTTAAATCAGGTGGAGGAACATTAGCAGGTATCATTAAAACATTATCCGAAAAAGAAGGATAATCAAATAAGTACGCACTTTTTACAATTATATTATTATTAAAACATTTTTAAAACGATAGAAAAATGGCAGATTTAAAAGATTTCGCAGAACAATTAGTTAACTTAACAGTAAAAGAAGTTAATGAGTTAGCTACTATATTAAAAGATGAGTATGGTATCGAGCCTGCTGCTGCAGCTGTAGCTGTTGCTGCTGGTGGAGGCGCTGCTGGTGGTGGTGAAGCTGCTGAGGAAAAATCAGAATTCGATGTAATTCTTAAAGCCGCAGGAGGTTCTAAATTAGCAGTTGTAAAATTAGTTAAGGAATTAACTGGTCTTGGTTTAAAAGAAGCTAAAGGATTAGTTGATGATGCACCATCTCCAATTAAAGAAGGTGTAGCTAAAGATGAAGCTGAAGCTCTAAAATCTCAATTAGAAGAAGCAGGAGCAGAGGTTGAGCTTAAGTAAGCTTAATTACTCAACAATACAAAGGTTTAGGTCTATCACGCCATTGGCGTGATAACACCTAGACCATTTTGCGTATATAACCATATCCGTAAATAAATTGCAAAAACAGTCTGTTTAGTAGGTTTAAAATTTTGGCTGTTTCCCTAGTGTTTAAAAGCACTATCAAAATATTTTTTAATCAAAATTTCGTCCATTGATGTTGTCAACACAAGCTGAAAGATTAAATTTCTCCTCTATTGTAAATAGAACGGAATATCCAGATTTCTTGGATATCCAGATTAAATCCTTCCAGGATTTTTTCCAATTAGAAACAAAATCTGAAGAAAGAGGAGATGAAGGGTTATATAACACCTTCATGGAAAACTTTCCAATTACAGATTCGCGTAATCAATTCGTTTTAGAATTTTTAGATTACTTTATTGATCCACCAAGATATGCTATTGAAGAGTGTATTGAAAGAGGATTAACTTACAGTGTGCCTTTAAAAGCACGATTAAAACTATATTGTACAGATCCTGAGCATGAGGATTTTGAGACTATAGTTCAAGATGTATATCTAGGTACTATTCCTTACATGACGCCAAGTGGGACTTTTGTTATAAATGGAGCAGAGCGTGTTGTAGTATCTCAATTACACCGTTCTCCAGGGGTTTTCTTCGGGCAATCTTTCCATGCTAACGGTACAAAATTATATTCAGCTAGGGTAATTCCATTCAAAGGTTCTTGGATAGAATTTGCAACAGATATCAATCAGGTAATGTATGCCTATATTGATAGAAAGAAGAAATTACCAGTTACAACCTTATTCCGTGCTATCGGATTTGAGCGTGATAAGGATATATTAGAAATTTTTGATTTAGCAGAAGAAGCTAAAGTTTCTAAAACAGGTTTAAAGAAATATTTAGGGCGAAAATTAGCAGCACGTGTGTTAAACACATGGCATGAGGATTTTGTTGATGAAGATACAGGTGAGGTGGTATCTATCGAGCGTAATGAGATTGTGCTTGATCGTGATACTATTTTAGATAAAGAAAATATAGAAGAAATTCTTGAAGCTGGTGTAAAAACTATCTTATTACACAAAGAAAGTAATGAGCAAGGAGATTATGCTATTATCCATAATACGCTTCAAAAAGATCCAACAAACTCTGAAAAAGAGGCTGTTGAACATATCTATAGACAATTACGTAATGCAGAGCCGCCAGATGAAGAAACAGCGCGTGGTATTATAGATAAGTTATTCTTCTCAGACCAACGTTACTCTTTAGGAGAAGTAGGTCGTTATAGAATGAATAAAAAATTAGGTCTTGATATTGGAATGGATAAGCAAGTGCTTACTAAAGAAGATATAATTACCATCATAAAATATTTAATTGAGTTAATCAACTCTAAAGCAGAGATTGATGATATAGATCACTTATCTAACCGTCGTGTACGTACAGTAGGTGAGCAATTATCATCTCAATTTGGTGTTGGTTTAGCACGTATGGCACGTACTATTCGTGAGCGTATGAATGTACGTGATAACGAAGTATTTACACCAATAGATTTGATTAATGCGAAGACCTTATCTTCTGTAATTAATTCTTTCTTTGGTACAAACCAGTTGTCTCAGTTTATGGACCAAACCAATCCATTAGCAGAGATCACACACAAACGTCGTTTATCGGCATTAGGGCCAGGTGGTCTTTCAAGAGAACGTGCAGGGTTCGAGGTACGTGATGTACACTATACACACTACGGAAGACTTTGTCCTATTGAAACACCAGAAGGACCAAATATTGGTTTGATATCATCACTTTCAGTATTCGCTAAGGTAAATTCAATGGGCTTCATTGAAACGCCTTACCGAAAAGTAACCGATGGTGTTGTAGATATTAAAAATGCACCAACATATTTAAGTGCAGAAGAAGAAGAAGAAAAGCTAATAGCTCAAGCAACAGTTAAAGTTGATGGAGATGGTAAGATACTACATGACAAGGTAATTGCACGTATGGAAGGGGATTTCCCAGTGATTGAACCAAATAATTTGCATTATACTGATGTAGCACCAAACCAAATCTCGTCTATTTCGGCTTCATTAATTCCATTCTTGGAGCATGATGATGCGAACCGTGCCTTGATGGGATCTAACATGATGCGTCAGGCAGTACCATTATTAAGAGTAGATGCTCCAATTGTAGGTACAGGTTTAGAGCGTCAAGTAGCATCAGATTCTAGAGTATTAATTAATGCTGAAGGAAATGGAGAGGTCCTTTATGTAGATGCAAATGAAATTAAAATACGTTACGACCGTACTGATGACGAAGCTAAAGTAAGTTTTGATTCTGATATAAAAACGTATCAATTAGTAAAATTTAGAAAAACAAACCAAGGTACTTCTATCAACCTTAAACCAATTGTTGTTAAAGGAGACAAGGTAGCTAAAGGTCAAGTTTTATGTGAAGGGTATGCTACTCAAAAAGGAGAACTAGCACTTGGTAGAAATATGAAAGTAGCCTTTATGCCTTGGAAAGGGTATAACTTTGAGGATGCAATTGTAATTTCTGAAAAAGTTGTTCGTGAAGATATCTTTACATCTATTCATATTGATGAATATTCTCTTGAGGTAAGAGATACAAAACTAGGTAATGAAGAGTTAACTAACGACATTCCTAATGTTTCTGAAGAGGCTACGAAAGACTTGGATGAGCATGGAATGATTCGTGTTGGAGCTGAAGTTAAACCTGGAGATATACTTATTGGTAAGATTACGCCTAAAGGAGAATCTGACCCAACACCAGAAGAGAAATTATTACGTGCAATCTTTGGAGATAAGGCAGGAGATGTAAAAGATGCTTCTTTAAAAGCTTCTCCTTCATTAAACGGGGTTGTAATTGATAAGAAACTATTCGCAAGAGCAGTAAAAGATAAGCGTAAAAGAGCACAAGATAAAGATGATATTTTGGCTCTTGAAGCACAATATGACAGAAAGTTTGATGAATTAAAAGATGTTTTAGTTGAAAAACTTTTTGCAATTGTAAATGGTAAAACTGCTCAAGGTATATTTAACGATTTAGGCGAGGAAGTATTACCAAAAGGTAAGAAGTTCACTTTAAAAATGTTGAATGCTGTTGATGATTATGCGCATTTGGTATCAGGAAAATGGACTACTGACGAACATACTAACAAGTTAGTTGCTGATTTAATTCACAACTACAAGATTAAGGAAAACGATTTACAAGGATCGTTACGTCGTGAGAAGTTTACCATTTCTGTTGGAGATGAATTACCAGCAGGTATCATTAAGCTTGCTAAAGTTTACATAGCTAAGAAACGTAAGCTTAAAGTAGGTGATAAAATGGCAGGACGTCACGGTAACAAAGGTATTGTTGCGCGTATAGTTCGTCAAGAAGATATGCCATTCTTAGAAGATGGAACTCCAGTAGATATCGTATTAAATCCACTTGGTGTACCATCTCGTATGAACATCGGGCAGATATACGAAACAGTATTAGGATGGGCAGGTCAAAAATTAGGTCGCAAATACGCTACTCCGATTTTTGATGGTGCTACAATTGATCAAATTAATGGATTTACAGATGAAGCTGGAATCCCAAGATATGGTCACACCTATTTATATGATGGTGGAACAGGAGATCGTTTCGATCAACCCGCTACTGTTGGTGTAATCTACATGTTGAAATTAGGACACATGGTAGATGATAAAATGCACGCACGTTCTATTGGACCTTACTCATTAATTACGCAACAGCCTCTTGGTGGTAAAGCACAATTTGGTGGTCAGCGTTTTGGTGAGATGGAAGTTTGGGCACTTGAAGCATACGGTGCATCAAGTACTTTACGTGAGATCTTAACTGTGAAATCTGATGATGTAATTGGTAGAGCTAAAACTTACGAAAGTATAGTTAAAGGCGAGCCAATGCCAGATCCAGGTTTACCAGAATCTTTCAATGTATTAATGCATGAATTGAAAGGTTTAGGATTAGACATCAGATTAGAGGAGTAAAACATTAAAAGTTGGCAGTCATAAGTCATCAGTAAGCAGTTGAAAAACTTAAACCTGAAGACCAAAGACTAAAGACTAAAGACTAAAAAACATGGCAAGAAAACAAGATAAAAATGCAGTTAAGAGATTTAATAAAATCTCAATTGGTTTAGCATCACCAGAATCTATTTTAGCAGAATCTAGAGGTGAGGTTTTAAAACCAGAAACTATCAATTATCGAACTCACAAACCAGAACGTGATGGTTTGTTCTGTGAGCGTATTTTTGGTCCGGTTAAGGATTACGAATGTGCTTGTGGGAAATATAAAAGAATTCGCTACAAAGGTATTGTATGTGACCGTTGTGGTGTAGAAGTTACTGAAAAGAAAGTACGTAGAGACCGTGTAGGACATATTAACTTAGTAGTTCCTGTAGCACATATTTGGTACTTCCGTTCGTTACCTAACAAAATAGGTTACTTATTAGGCCTGCCATCTAAGAAATTAGATATGATTATCTACTACGAACGTTATGTAGTAATTCAACCAGGTAACGCTAAAAATGAAGAAGGAGAACCATTACAAAAAATGGATTTCCTTACTGAAGAAGAGTATTTGAATATCTTAGAGGAGTTACCTCAAGACAATCAATATTTAGAAGATACAGACCCTAATAAGTTTATTGCTAAAATGGGTGCTGAATGTTTAATAGACTTATTAGCACGTATTGATTTAGAAGGCTTGTCTTATGAATTACGTCATAAAGCTAATACTGAAACGTCTAAGCAACGTAAAACAGAAGCTTTAAAGCGTCTTCAAGTTGTAGAATCTTTACGTGAGTCTAACAACAACCGTGAAAATCGTCCTGAGTGGATGATAATGAAGGTTGTGCCAATCATTCCACCAGAATTACGTCCGTTAGTACCTCTAGATGGAGGTCGTTTTGCGACATCTGATTTGAATGATTTATACCGTCGTGTTATTATCCGTAACAACCGTTTAAAGCGTTTGGTAGAGATAAAAGCACCAGAAGTAATTTTACGTAATGAAAAACGTATGTTACAAGAATCAGTAGATTCATTATTTGATAACACACGTAAATCTTCAGCAGTAAAAACAGATTCTAACAGACCATTAAAATCGTTATCAGATTCACTTAAAGGTAAGCAAGGACGTTTCCGTCAAAACTTACTTGGTAAGCGTGTTGATTATTCTGCACGTTCTGTAATTGTTGTTGGTCCAGAATTAAAATTATTTGAATGTGGATTGCCAAAAAATATGGCAGCTGAGTTATACAAACCTTTTGTTATTAGAAAATTAATTGAAAGAGGTATTGTAAAAACAGTTAAGTCTGCAAAGAAAATTATAGACAAAAGAGAGCCAGTGGTTTGGGATATCTTGGAAAATGTACTTAAAGGACATCCAGTATTACTAAACCGTGCGCCTACATTACACCGTTTAGGTATTCAAGCATTTCAGCCTAAATTAATTGAAGGTAAAGCAATACAGTTACACCCGTTAGTGTGTACAGCATTTAATGCGGATTTTGATGGAGATCAAATGGCGGTGCATTTACCTCTTGGGCCTGAAGCTATTTTAGAGTGTCAAATGTTAATGTTAGCATCTCATAATATACTAAATCCTGCAAATGGTTCTCCAGTTACTGTACCTTCTCAGGATATGGTACTTGGATTGTATTACATGACTAAAGAACGTAAGTCTACTCCAGAATTACCAATTAAAGGAGAAGGCTTAACATTCTATTCTCCAGAGGAAGTGGAAATTGCGTTTAACGAAAAGCGTGTAGATCTTAATGCTGGAATAAAAGTAAGAACCATCGATATTAATGAAGATGGGAAGCTTGATAGAATGATTGTTGAAACCACTGTTGGGCGTGTGTTATTTAATCAACACGTACCTCAAGCAGCAGGATATATCAATCAGGTATTAACTAAAAAGTCATTAAGAGATATTATTGGAAACATCTTAAAAGTGACTTCAGTCCCTGAAACAGCAGAATTCCTTGATGCAATTAGAACGTTAGGATTTAAATTTGCATTCCAAGGTGGATTGTCATTTAGTTTAGGAGATATTATTATTCCTCAAGAAAAACAATCGATGATTGATAAAGCTAATGGATTAGTTGACGGTATTACTGGAAACTATAACATGGGGCTTATCACTAATAACGAGCGTTATAATCAGGTAATTGATATTTGGACATCAACTAATGCAGAGTTGACAGAATTGTCTATGAAGCGTATTAGAGAAGATCAACAAGGATTTAACTCGGTGTTTATGATGCTTGATTCTGGAGCTCGTGGATCTAAAGAACAGATTCGTCAGCTTACAGGTATGCGTGGATTAATGGCAAAACCTAAAAAATCTAATGCAGGTGGAGGAGAGATTATTGAAAACCCTATTCTTTCTAACTTTAAAGAAGGTCTTTCAATTTTAGAATATTTTATCTCTACTCACGGTGCACGTAAAGGTCTTGCAGATACCGCTCTTAAAACAGCAGATGCAGGTTACTTAACAAGACGTTTAGTAGATGTATCACAAGATGTAATTATTAACAGTGTAGACTGTGGTACATTAAGAGGAGTTGAAGTAGCGCCTTTAAAGAAAAATGATGAAGTTGTTGAGACTTTAGAAGAAAGAATTGTAGGGCGTGTAGCTTTAAATGATACTTACAATCCGCATACAGATGAATTGATAGTAGCAGCTGGAGATTTAATTGATGATGATATTGCTAAAGCTATTGGAGATTCTCCTATAGAAACTTTAGAAGTACGTTCTCCATTAAGTTGTGAAGCTACTAAAGGTATATGTGCGAAGTGTTATGGACGTAACCTAGCAACAGGTAAAATGGTACAAAGAGGAGAAGCAGTAGGAGTTGTGGCAGCACAATCTATTGGAGAACCTGGTACTCAGTTAACATTACGTACGTTCCACGTAGGTGGTATTGCAGGTAACATTTCTGAAGATAATAAGCTTGCAGTTAAATTTGACGGTATTGCTGAAATTGAAGATCTTAAAACTGTAAAGGGAGAAGATAGTGAAGGTAATATTGCAGATATTGTAATTTCTCGAACTTCTGAAGTAAAACTTGTAGATAAGAAAACAGGTATTACTCTAAGTACAAACAACATACCTTATGGTTCTACTATTTTTATAAAGAATGGTCAAGAATTAAAGAAAGGAGATGTAGTTTGTCAATGGGATCCATATAATGGTGTAATTATTTCAGAATTTGCTGGTAAAGTGAAGTATGAAAATATCGAACAAGGTGTTACATATCAAGTTGAGATTGATGAGCAAACTGGATTCCAAGAAAAAGTAATTTCTGAATCTAGAAATAAGAAATTAATACCAACATTACATATTGAAGATAGTAAAGGCGAAACTATTCGTTCATACAACCTACCAGTTGGAGCACACTTAATGATTGATGATGGTGAGGAAATTAAGGTTGGTAAAATCTTAGTAAAAATACCTCGTAAATCAGCTAAAGCAGGTGATATTACTGGTGGTTTACCTAGAGTAACTGAGTTATTCGAAGCACGTAATCCATCTAATCCAGCTGTGGTAAGTGAGATTGATGGTGTAGTATCTTTCGGGAAAATTAAGAGAGGTAATCGTGAAATTATAGTAGAATCTAAATTAGGAGAAATCAAAAAGTACCTAGTAAAATTATCTAACCAGATTTTAGTACAGGAAAATGATTTTGTAAAAGCAGGAATGCCTTTATCTGACGGTTCTATTACACCAAACGATATATTAAATATTAAAGGACCATCTGCTGTACAGCAATATTTGGTTAATGAAGTACAAGAAGTCTATCGTTTACAAGGTGTGAAAATTAATGACAAGCATTTTGAGGTAGTTGTAAGACAGATGATGCGTAAAGTTAGAATCATTGATTCTGGAGATACCATTTTCTTAGAAGATCAGTTAGTACATAAGAGTGACTTTATTACTGAAAATGATGAAATTTTTGGTATGAAAGTTATTGAAGATGCTGGTGAGTCTGCTAACTTAAAAGCGGGTCAGATTATATCACCTCGTGAATTAAGAGATGAGAACTCTATTTTACGTAGAGAAGATAAGAAACTTGTTGAAGCTAGAGATGCGAAGCCAGCAACGGCAACACCTATATTACAAGGTATTACTAGAGCTTCACTTCAAACGAAATCATTTATCTCTGCGGCATCGTTCCAGGAAACAACAAAAGTGTTAAATGAAGCGGCAGTTGCAGGTAAAGTTGATACTTTAGAAGGACTTAAAGAAAATGTAATTGTTGGGCATAGAATTCCAGCAGGTACAGGTATGAGAAATTATACTGACATTATCGTAGGTTCTAAAGAAGAGTTTGATGAGATGATGCAGGTAAAACAAGAAATGAATTTTAATTAATTATTATTCCTGCGAAGGCAGGAATTTAAAACATAAAAAGCCTTCATGTGTATTAAACCTTGAAGGCTTTTTTATTTCATATTTTAATTATGGCAGACGAAAAAGATAATCAAAAACAAGGGCAAATAAATATAGAGTTAGATGAAAAAGTTGCTGAAGGCACCTATTCTAATTTAGCAATTATCAACCACTCTGTTTCAGAGTTTGTTGTAGACTTTGTTAATATTATGCCTGGAGTTCCTAAGAATAAAGTAAAGTCTAGAATTATATTAACTCCTCAACATGCAAAACGTTTATTAAAAGCTTTAGGAGATAATGTGGCGAGATTTGAAAATGCTCATGGAGAGATTAAAGATTATGAACAGCCACCAATCCCTCTTAATTTTGGGCCTACTGGGCAAGCTTAATATCTTTATATTATCCTAACAACATTAAGGTTGAGAGATGCATGATATAAAAAATAAAAATCCTTTGAATTATTATTTTCAAAGGATTTTTTATTTATAATTAAATAGTTAGTTTTTGGTGTTTTTCATGGTATTGTAATGCACCAGAAGGGCACTTTCTTATTTGTTTAATAATATTTTCGGTTTTGCCATCATCTAAATTTACCCAAGGGATAACACTATCACTAAATACATTTGATAGTTCTCTAGCACATTTTCTTGAAAGTTGACATATACAAGGGTCGTAAATAACCGTAATATCTTTGTTACTAAATTCTTTAGATTCTATTTCCATGGTTATATCAATTTGGGGTTGATTAGTTTAAAATTATATATTCATCATTTTTAATATTTAAAAAATCGTTAAATCGTCTAAAAAGAGGGACTAACTAATGATTTTCGATGAAATACAAGGGGTTTATTCAAACTCTGATGTGAAATGAAACTTTATACTTGGATACTTTTGTTGTGTCATTTGTAAAGAAAAAGCGGAGTCTGCAAAAAACACAAGTTGATTTTGTTTGTCTTTAGCTAAAAAGCGTTGCTTTACTCTTAAAAACTCTTTATACTCTTCATTTTTATCATCCTCAGTAGCTACCCAACATGCCTTATGTACATTTAAATTTTCATAGGTGCATTTCGCACCGTACTCATGCACTAACCTATATTGAATTACTTCATATTGAAGTGCTCCTACAGTACCAATTACCTTTCTACCGTTTAATTCTAAAGTAAACAATTGTGCAACACCTTCATCCATTAATTGATCGATACCTTTATAAAGCTGTTTTGATTTTAGAGGATCAGCATTATTAATATATCTAAAATGCTCAGGAGAGAAACTGGGAATACCTTTATAGCTAAGAAGTTCTCCTTCAGTTAGAGTGTCTCCAATTTTAAAAGTACCTGTGTCTTGTAAGCCAACAATATCACCAGGATAAGATACATCAACAATTTCTTTCTTTTCAGCAAAAAAAGCATTCGGACTTGAAAATTTCACCTTCTTATTATGTCTAACATGTAGGTAAGGTGTATTTCTCTTAAACTCTCCAGAAACTATTTTAACAAAGGCTAATCGATTTCTATGGTTGGGGTCCATATTGGCATGAATCTTAAATACAAAACCACTAAATTTCTTCTCATCAGGTTCAACAAGTCGCTCCTCACTGTTTTTAGGTCTAGGTTTTGGAGCAATTTCTACAAAACAATCCAATAGTTCTCTAACACCAAAATTATTTAAAGCAGAACCAAAAAATACAGGTTGGAGATTTCCGCTTAAATACTCATTCTTATCAAAAGAAGGATAAATTCCTTCTACTAACTCAATTTCCTCTCTTAATGTAGTTGCAGAATCTTCTCCTACTAAATTATCTAACTCAGAAGAAGATAAATCAGAAATTTCTATAGTTTCTTCAATATCCTTCCTATTATTTCCACTAAATAGATTAATATTCTTTTCCCATATATTATAAATACCTTTAAACTCATACCCCATACCAATAGGGAAACTTAAAGGTGTAACTGTCAATCCTAATTTTTGTTCAACTTCATCTAATAAATCAAAAGCATCTTTACCTTCTCTATCCAGTTTGTTTATAAAAACAATCATAGGAATGTTACGCATTCTACAAACTTCAACTAATTTTTCAGTTTGCTCTTCTACACCTTTTGCTACATCTATAACAACAATAACACTGTCCACAGCAGTTAAAGTTCTAAAAGTATCTTCAGCGAAATCTTTATGGCCAGGTGTGTCAAGAATATTAATTTTTATGCCATTGTATTCAAAAGCTAAAACCGATGTTGCAACAGAAATTCCACGTTGGCGCTCAATTTCCATAAAATCACTCGTAGCTCCTTTTTTTATTTTGTTGCTTTTTACGGCACCAGCCTCTTGAATGGCCCCACCGAAAAGTAATAGCTTTTCAGTTAAAGTAGTTTTACCAGCATCAGGATGAGAGATAATGCCAAAAGTGCGTCTACGTTGTATTTCTTGAATGAAAGACATAAAAATTTAAATTTCGGCAAATATAAAAGTTATTAAATACTAATACTAGATAAACTTATTGTGTTTGTTTAAGTGAAAGGTAACAGTTTTTAATTAAGTCGTATCTAAGCATAAAACAAGTAATCTTTAATATTTTGCTTTGCGTAGCAATTGAGTACCAGAAACACTTATTCACAATTGTTCAATTTTATAAATTAAGGCAAAATATTTTTCATTGATCAAATTATAAAAAAACTTGTTTTTTTGTTAACAAATGTTAATTTTACAAAATATCTCTCAAATATCATCTCAACAAAACTTTCAATAAAACATAACTCTCATTTTTAAATACTAAATTTTTGTATTGAATTGAAAACTAATGTATAGCTCAAGAATATCATGACAAATCTTTACCTGACTAAAAGAATTAATTTGAAATTATTTTTAGTATTAAGCATGTTTTTTAGTGCTTTAACTGTTTTTTCACAGGCAACACCAACATTTGGGGGGGCTCAAGGTCCAACATTACTTTCTGGAACACAGAACCAACAAGGGTCTCGGTATTTATATACGGATGTTGTTGTAAATGTAAATGGATCTGCTTCAAATGCTGATGCTGTTGTTACCATAATAGAGTTAAATAATATTACAGTCAATAATGTAGATACTACGTTAGGAGTGGATAATCGCTTTGAACCTTCAACAACAACCACAGCAGCGGGTGGCTATGTAGAATGGGAGATACAATTTGTAGAAGATGGCACAGCTAATGCATCTACCAATGGGGTACCAATTTTAGTTGATTCTTATACTTTGGAAGCGATTGATGTTGATGGTAATGAATTTTTTGAGGTTGCAGTTCCTGATAGCTATACACTTGAGGCAGGAAATACGCCAACTCCTGGTGGTTGCCCTCAAGGTTCAGGTGCCACAAATAATAATATTGGTTGCCCCACGGATTTAGTGGTATCCACAAATGGTATTTTTACACGCTTTCAAAGTGATTCAGATTTTTCAGCAGGTATAAACGCTGCTAGAACAGAGTTTGTGGTTTCTGTTATTTACAATAATATTAGTACGGTTAGGTTTAGAAATGGCCGTGCAACAAGTGGAGGACAACGTCAAAACTCCGTAAGTTTTTTAGGTGAAGTTAATTTTATAAATCCGTCTATCACTACACTTAATAGTCCTCCAGTAGTAGTTGATAATCTAGGAAATACAATTAGCTCCAATTCCCAATTCAATGGCAATGTACTGAATGGATCTAGTGATCCAGATGGAAATTTAGACCAAACTACAGTACGCTTAATAGATCCTAGTAACCCAAGTAATCAAGGTACTGTTGGAAATCCTCTTATTATTTCAGGAGTGGGAACTTATACAGTTGATACTTCTGGTAATGTAGTGTTTGTTCCAGAGCTAGATTATGTTGGAGACGCCTCTATTTTATTTAGTGTTGAAGATGATTTAGGCGTAGGCTCAAATCAAGGCAATTTGCAAATAACTCTTGTTGATCCATGCGTTGGAGGAACTTCAGGAACGTTGGTATGGGAAACTGTGCCAACAAATAATAGTGAATTTGATTGGACACCAGATGGAGCATTATCCAATACTTTTAATAATATTTCTGGAACAAGCTTAAATACAACTATTTCTTTTACAGGGGATACTGGTACTCTAGCTGGGTGGAATTTTGGTGCAGGAGATACACCAGAAGTAAACACAGATAATGGAGTGGAAGCTTTGCAGTTTTTTACTACAGGGTTCGATGCCACAGGTATTACAATTACATTAGCCTTTTCTCAACCTGTAAATGAAGTAGAATTTAACCTAGCTCATGTAAACGGACAAGGACCAAATGGTGATTCTTATACAATTACTGCTTCTGAAGTTGGAGGAGGTACACTTTTTCCAGTTTTTACTGAATCTGCTAATCCATCATACACAACTAATACTTCAGGTTTTGTTGATTCAAATGATAATAGTACTGTTGGAGATAATGATGAAGTTGGGGTTAATTTTTCAAGTAGTAATGGTATAAATTCTATAACTTTAATTTGGGATGAATGTACAGCTTGTAATCCCGGAACAGTTCATGGCTCGGCTATTCAAGATATTAGTTTTTGTTTTTTGGATTCTACGCCAACGGCCGTAGACGATACAGCCAGTGTAGATGAAGACGATACAGTAAACATCGATGTATTAGACGATGACAATTTTGGAGGCGACGGCCCAAGTACTGGTACCATAAGCATAACAAGTGGCCCAACCAATGGAGTAGCAACAGTAAATGATGGCGGTACCCCCAACGACCCAACCGACGATACCATAGATTACACACCAACCGCAGATTATAACGGTCCTGACCAGATTACCTATGAGATCTGTGATGCAGATGGCGATTGTGTTACAGCCGTAGTTGATGTCACAGTCAATGCCGTAGACGATA
>NZ_SIRS01000007.1:0-173633 GCF_004310335.1 Hyunsoonleella pacifica
TTGCGGGTGCAAACATACTACCTATTTTTAATTACACAATGACTTTTTTAATATTTTTTTACCCCTTTTTTTTACACGCTTTTAATACCCTATAAATCTGTGTTTTATGTCATGAGAAAAATTCCGCTTCCTCTCAAAACTAAAACGCTTCTTATCTATATGCTTTAATATCTCAAACCTTTAAAATCAAATGAGAACCTATTAACTCTCATAAAGACGCAATGACGTAAAAGAATCATCTAGTAAGACTAATCTTTATATGTATCTCAATATTACATATTCGCTTTGTATTATTCTTAACTACAATTGAACTAACGACGGAATGAATTACACACAATATATCCAATTTCTTTTCTTATAATATATATGTCTATTTTTTATTGATGTACTATCTAAATAAAAGTATACTCTGAATATTTTTATTTGAATACATGGAAATAAAAGATCATATCAATCTAAGGAAATTAATAAAGCACTTATCGCTCACGAAATTTCATGCCCGATAATTTGTATCTCACTGAAATTTGTTCTCTTACTTTGTCTTACGTTCATGAAATAAGGGTTTGACTTCTTTACAAAACTCAGCACTTGGTTTAACTTTATTTTCTTTCTACAGACTACGCCATAATGGCTCCTGAAAAACCATGGAGTCGTGGATTAAAGCTTACACCAGCAAATACCCTCGAGTTAGGAATTGCAGTGGCATCCTATTTTGCGTTGACACACAAGCCGTCATTACGAGGAGGCACGACGAAGTAATCTCCTTGGATGACGAGATTGCTTCACTACATTCGCAATAACGTTCGTGGTGAGTAACAAAAGACCTGCCTGCCGGCTGGCAGGTATAGCGGAAAGCCCGACCCCGACCTAAGGAGGTTAACGCCCAAAAAATTATAATTACTTATATATTGTATGGATTTGTTTATATATTATCTTTGCAGCCTATTTTTAAATTGATTTAATGATACAGATTACTTTGCCTGATGGCAGTGTGAAGGCGTTTGAGGAAAACGTTACACCAATGGATGTTGCGAAAAGCATTAGTGAAGGTTTGGCTAGAAATGTAATTTCGGCTAGTTTTAATGGTAGAACTGTTGAAACTATAACCCCTCTAACCACCGATGGTTCGTTAGTGCTTTACACATGGAGAGATGATGAAGGGAAACAGGCGTTTTGGCATTCTTCGGCTCATGTTTTGGCACAGGCTATTGAGGAGCTGTATCCTGGATCTAAATTAACCATTGGCCCTGCGATTGAAAATGGGTTTTACTATGATGTTGATTTTGGCGAACATAGTATTTCTGAAAAGGATGCTAAGACTATTGAGGATAAAATGCTAGAAATTGCTCGTGGTAAACATGATTTTAAAATGCGCTCTGCTACCAAGGCTGAGGCTTTAAATCTTTATAAGGATAATGCCTTTAAGACTGAACTTATTGAAAACCTTGAAGATGGTACGATTACTTTTTGCGACCACAGTACATTTACAGATTTATGCCGCGGTGGACACATACCTAATACTGGTATTATAAAAGCTGTTAAGGTTACTAGTATTGCTGGTGCTTATTGGCGTGGTGATGAGAATAAACCTCAGTTAACTCGTGTTTACGGTATTAGTTTCCCGAAGCAAAAGGAACTTAAGGAATATTTAGAATTAATTGAAGAAGCTAAAAAACGTGATCATAGAAAACTAGGGAGAGAGTTGGAACTTTTTACGTTTTCTCAAAAAGTGGGACAGGGCTTACCTTTATGGCTACCTAAGGGTGCTGCTTTGCGTGAACGTTTAGAGAACTTTTTAAAGATTGCACAAAGGAAAGCTGGTTATGATATGGTGGTATCTCCACATATTGGACAGAAAGAACTATACGTTACTTCTGGACATTATGCTAAATATGGAGAAGATAGTTTTCAACCCATTACTACTCCTAAAGATGATGAAGAGTTTTTATTAAAGCCTATGAATTGCCCACATCATTGTGAAATGTATAACAGTTTCCAATGGAGTTACAAAGATTTACCTGTGCGTTATGCTGAATTTGGTACAGTATATAGATATGAACAAAGTGGCGAACTTCATGGACTAACACGTGTTAGAGGCTTTACTCAAGATGATGCACATATTTTTTGTACTTCGGAGCAGTTAGATGACGAATTTAAAAACGTTATAGATTTAGTACTTTATGTATTTACATCTCTAGGATTTGAAAACTTTACCGCACAGGTTTCTATTAGAGATCCGAAAAACCCAGAAAAATATATTGGTGATGCTGCAAATTGGGAAAAAGCAGAACAGGCGATTATTAATGCTACTAAGGACAAAGGGTTAGATTATATTATTGAAGAAGGCGAGGCTGCTTTTTATGGACCTAAACTGGATTTTATGGTAAAAGATGCTTTAGGTAGACAATGGCAACTAGGTACAATTCAAGTGGATTACAACTTGCCTGAACGTTTTAATCTATCTTATAAGGGTAGTGATAATGAGGAACATAGACCTGTAATGATTCATAGAGCACCTTTTGGAAGTATGGAACGTTTTATTGCTATTCTTCTAGAACATACTGGTGGAAACTTTCCTATTTGGTTAATGCCTGTTCAAGCTAAAATATTATCGCTCAGCGAGAAATATGAAAATTATTCTGAAAAAGTTTTAAATTTGCTTGAAAATCACGAAATTCGCGCCCTTGTTGACCATAGAAATGAGACTATAGGGAAGAAAATTCGGGAAGCCGAAATACAAAAACACCCTTACATGCTCATCATTGGAGAGCAAGAGGAAAAAGAAAACAAAATTACTGTGCGTAAGCATGGTGGCGAAGATTTAGGTATGATTTCTATAGATGAATTCGCCAAAATAATAAAAGAGGATATTAGTAAAACGTTAAAATCGTTCTAGAAATAAAGTTTAATTAAAAAAAGAAGTAGCCATAGCAATTAGAAGAAGAAGACAGCCCAATAGAAGGGTTATTCAAGAAGACAAACACAAGATTAACTCCAAAATTACAGCGCAAAAATTGCGTTTAGTTGGAGATAATGTAGAAGTAGGTATTTATACTAAAGGTGATGCCATGAGGCTTGCCGACGAACTAGGCTTAGATCTAGTTGAAATTTCGCCAAAAGCGGATCCTCCTGTTTGTAAAGTTATGGATTACAAAAAGTTTCTTTACGAGCAAAAGAAACGTGAAAAGGCTTTAAAAGCAAAAGCTTCTAAAGTAGTAGTTAAAGAAATTAGATTTGGACCACAAACTGATGACCATGACTACGAGTTTAAAAAGAAACATGCTGAGAAGTTCTTAAAAGACGGTGCTAAATTAAAAGCATTTGTATTCTTTAAAGGGCGCTCTATTATATTTAAAGAGCAAGGACAAATTTTATTATTACGTTTAGCTCAAGATTTAGAAGAGTTTGGTAAGGTTGAGCAAATGCCAAAACTAGAAGGAAAACGTATGACGATGTTTATTGCTCCAAAGAAAGAAAAGAAATAAATGAGATGCTGAAACAAATTCAGCATTACAAAAATATTAAGCGCAATAATTAAAACCTAGGAGAAGAAATGCCTAAAATGAAAACAAAATCTAGTGCCAAAAAACGTTTTAAGTTAACGGGTACTGGTAAAATTAAAAGAAAGCACGCTTTTAAGAGTCATATCTTAACAAAGAAGTCTAAAAAGCGTAAGCTTGCGTTAACTCATGACACATTAGTGCATAAGGCTGACGAAGATAATATTAAAACAATGTTACGTTTAAAGTAACACTAGTTTTAATCGGTTAAAACAATTTATAAACCCTGGAGTTAGGCTCAATAAAAGTGTTAGTTATCTAACCGCCTACTACAAAACACATTTAAAATTATGCCAAGATCAGTAAATTCTGTAGCAAAAAGAGCCCGAAGAAAAAAGGTTCTTAAACAAGCAAAAGGTTACTTTGGAAGACGTAAAAACGTTTGGACAGTAGCTAAAAATGCGGTTGATAAAGCGATGCAATACTCGTACAGAGACCGTAGAAACAAAAAGAGAACATTCCGCGCTTTATGGATAACGCGTATTAACGCAGGCGCCAGAGAACACGGTTTATCTTATTCTCAATTTATGGGGAAACTTAAAGCTAACAATATCGAATTGAACCGTAAAGTTCTTGCAGATTTAGCTATGAACAACCCAGAAGCTTTTAAAGCAGTTGTAGATAAAGTAAAATAAGGCGCTTAGCCTATTGTAAAACATATTATTCGCTTAATAAAAATCCGATTCGAAAGAGTCGGATTTTTTTTGTGTTTTATTTAGGCGTTTCCCTCCTAATGTCGGGTCGGGCTATCCGTTATATCTTTTTAAAACTTACCAGTTAACGTCATTGTTAACTTCAAAAAGCAATCTTCTTCAATTAAAACAGATTACTTCGTCGTGCCTCCTCGTAATGACGACTAATTTGCAAAAGTTTTAAAAAGGATGCCACTACTATCCCTAACGCACTTGCCTACTAACTTAGTTAATGCCCTTACCTTGTAGCACTTCATAAACTTCGAGTTTATCCTTTTTACCTCTTAATTCTATATCTCCTAACAAATTAACCTCGTACTTAAGAGTTATTAATGATCTATCTAAAAAGGACTTAGATACTAACAACTCTGCATTAAACTGATTACATAAGCCTTGAATTCTAGATGCTGTATTGATAACATCGCCATGAAATGCCAATTCCTTTTTAATTGTACCCACCTCAGCAATCATTAATTTCCCGCAATGTAATCCTGCTTTAAATTGTGGAGACACACTATATGTTTGTAAATAGCGTTGCGAGCTCTTATTAAGCTTTTCTTGAAATGCAAAAAATAGATTAACACAATTATTTTTCCTAAACCCTTTTTTAGTAGTCCAACTTAGCACAGCCTCGTCTCCTACATATTGATAGACATCAGCTTCATGTTTTCTAAGCACACTATTTAAATCGGAAAAACAATCTTGAATAAACCTACTATAGGTTTCATGTCCTAATTTTTCGGCAATTTTAGTAGAATCCTTCAAATCAATAAACATTAATACACGTTCTTCTTCTCTTGGTCTTCTATATTTTCCTAAAAGCATGTTTAAAAATACGCCAGGACCAAATTTATCATTAGCTATTTTTAAAAGCGAGAAAATTATTGAGGTTATTGAAAAATAAAGAATAGTAGTCCAAAAAAATGGATCATCATGCCACCAACCTCGTTCGTTAGGTAAATCAATATCTATCTGTTCTTCAATAAATAGTGAAAATATGCTAAGTAACACAACTATGAGTATAAAATAAATTATGGACTTTACCATAATATTGATACCAAGTATCATTTTTTTACTTAAATACTCATCAAATAAAAACTCTATTATACCATAAAATATGCCAATGATAGCGCCTAATAGTAGCCCAAATTGATAAAACTCTGGAATTGGTAAATTAAGTACATCATCAGTATAAATTTCAAGTTCTGCTTCTATTCCATTGTACTTTATAAAAATAAATATGAAAAAAGCTAGTATCCAAAATACTACAGATTGAAAAACCGAAATTAAAAACTTTTTTACGCGCATTAATATATTACTTTAAACGCCATAAGCTGTGATAACTAAATTTCGCCCACCCGCATGGTTACGGTGTTCGCAGAGATAAATACCTTGCCATATTCCTAAATTTAATCTTCCATTGGTAATAGGGATTTGCACTGAAACTCCTAACAATGATGCTTTGATATGGGCGGGCATATCATCAGATCCTTCATAAGTATGCTCATAATACGGGGCATTTTCTGGCACCATTTTATTGAAGTGGCTCTCAAAATCGGTTCTTACCGTATAATCAGCATTTTCGTTGATGGTTAAACTTGCAGACGTATGCTTTATAAAAACCTGTAGCTGACCTGTTTGTATTTCTCTTATTTCTTGTATAGCCGACAAAACTTCATTTGTAATTAAATGAAACCCTCTAGCGTAAGATCTCAATTTAATTTCTTTTTGAAAACATTTCATATTTTATATAATAATTCCTTTAGATTAACTTTAATAGATTCTTGACCTCGCAGGAATGACAGAACGTTTCATTATACCTGTTCAACGTCTCTAGCCATTTCTTTTAAGGTAAGTATAATTTGAAGCATCTTAATGATTGTTTTCTTTGAAGCCATGGTTACTTTTAGATGTTTATAATCTGGATCAATTTAAGAAAAAGACGTTAACAAACCATCGCTACATTGAATAAAGTATAATAGTTAGCAGATAGGCTGCGTTAGGGATTGCAGAGGAAATCCCACAGCGTAGCTAAAGCGAAGCGAGGAATTGGAACGTAAAGCCTGACCCGACTACGCTTATTACAAATTACACGTAAAAAATTCTTGGAGGGTAACGCCCAAATAGTGGATACTTTTTACTGCTTAATCGTGTACTGGATCTTGAGTACAAGGACAATTACTAATACCTTGTAAAAAGTTTATACCAATGGTTATAACATGAGTTCCTGAGTTATATGCTGCTAACTCATTGGTTGTGATTTGATAAGCATAACCAAAGTAAAATATGTTTTTTTGAAAACCAACCATTGGACCTACATTTAATGGCTTTAAAACTTGATCGTTTAGGAAACGATAGGAAAGCCCGCCCCAATAATAATCGCCATAGCGGTTGTACTTTCTAAATTTAAAGTTTAAATCTGTAGCAGAACGGTCGTCACTATCAAACCATTGAAAGAACACTGAGGGTTCATATTCAATCCCACTCTTCTTTGGTCCTCTAAAGGTGTAACCTGAATATATTTGATAGTTTAATAGTAGCCCTGGTTCCCGGGTTCTAATAAATTCATCAAAATTCTTAGGCAGTAGATTATTCACATTAAGACTTAAAAAATAGCCTCCATATCTGTAAAGTGCCCCAACATCAAAGTTATGATTAGCTGTTCTTCTATCGTCAGTAACAAAAGGGTCTATAGTAGGGGTTTCAAATGTGGTATTAAAATTATTAATATCTATTCTAAAGTTATTCAAATTATATGAAATACCAAAGGACAAGTATTGCTTTGAATAATAGTCTAAAATTAAATGATGTGCAAAAGTAAACTTGGCTCCAGATTGAATGGTGTTTCCATTTCTATCTCGATAGAAAGATGCTCCTATTCCTGTTCTATCAGCAATTCTCACATCTCCATAAATGGATGCGTTATCTGGTGCGCCTTTGATACCAACCCATTGCGTTAATCCATTTGCTCTAATTTTTAAATTATCTCCAATACCTGCATAGGTTGGTGACACAACAAAATTGTTGTCAGCCAAATACTGTGTAAATACTGGTAAGTTTAACTCTTGTCCGTAACTATTTACTACAGATAATAGTAACAAGGCTATTATTACTTTTCGCATCTTAATATATTTTATGTCTTTCCTCACCACCTTCTTCATGTTATCTATAGAGGGTAAAATGCCCTACGAATTCTTTATCGTTTCTACTATCGTTTAACTTTACTACAAACCAATAATCTCCTGTTGGTAACTCTTTCCCCTTGTATCTTCCATCCCATTTTTCATTTACATTAAGGGTTGCAATTTTTCTACCATATCTATCAAAAATATCAAAGGTTAAATCGTCATATTGAGACGCACAACCTATACCCCATCCATCTAAAGTCCCATCATCATTTGGTGTAAAGTAATTAGGAATACAGATATCTATAAACTCCATTGGTATTGAGGCTTCAACTTGACATCCATTAGTATCTACAACTGTTACAGTGTATGTTCCTGTTTCATAAATAATAAATGTATTTGTACTACCGTAAGATTCTCCATTAAGGAAATACTCATAGTTTCCTGTACCACCAGTAGTTGTTGCTTCTATTTCGTTTAAACCACTTTCTCTTAACACTAAAGCCAACGGTTGGTAGTCATCAATATCAAACAAAGCACTGCGCTGTATACAACCATTAATATGTCTAACATCTATATAATGATCTAACCCTGGTGCTATATTTGTAAATGTATTGCTTGATTGATATGTACCACCATCTAGTGCGTATTCCAATTCGGCAGGATCTACAGTATCGTTTTCATTTAGGTTTACTGTAACTGTATTAGTTGAGGCGTTATTAACACATCCATATTCGATAACCAATTCTGGGTTAAACGCGATGGATTCAGGGAAATCTATTTCAAACTCTACTTCACAACCTTCATTATCTCTAATATAAATCACATGATTTCCACCTGCTAAATTTGTGAAATCGAAAATAGTTTGTGTACTAGTTCCCGTTGTATATGGGCCATCATAGTTATCTAAACTCACACTATATGGTAAACTTCCTCCTGAAACCTCTACACTAAATGCACCATTAAGTTCTCCTGTACATAATTCTGGAACTATGGAGTTTGGAACTACAGTTAGAAATACTGGAGCAGGCTCATTAATACTAAAATCAATGATTACAAAACATCCTAACTCATCTTGTACTACTGCTTGATATGTACCCGGTGCTAAATCTTCAAAAATTGGTTCATCAAAGAATTGATTCATTTGTGGAGATATTGCATATTTAATAATTCCTGTACCTCCAGTAGCTAAAATCTCTATTGAACCATTATTTTCTGCTGTACAGGTTACATCTGTTGTATTAAAGGTTACTTCTAGTGGTAAAGACGGCTCTGTAATAGGAATAGTTGCAGAAGTTGTTAAGCAATCTCCACTATCTACTCTTACCTGATAGTTTCCGGCTGGAAGCTCTGTAAATACACCAGGACTATTTTGTGTTGCAGGAATTGCATTTCCAGAAGTATCTTGTAGGGTATATACATAATTACCCAATCCGCCTTCTGCTGTAGCTATAATTACGCCAGTGATATCTCCAGTACAGTTAATATTAGCATTCATTGCATCTATACTAACTGTTAAATCTGGTAATGGATCAATAGTAATCTGATTTGATACATCAGTGATACAACCATTAGCGTCTCTTACATAATATTGATAATCGCCAGCCGGTACCGAGAATGTTATTGAAGTTGCAAATGTGCCTATTACGGATGAAAAGTTACTATCTGTACTATAACTGTAAGGACCATTACCTCCTAAAGCACTTAAAGTTAGTGTTGCTTCTGTTAAACATGTTTGCGATGTTGCTTTTACTAAAGTTGCTTGTACTTCTGTAGGCTCATCAATTACAATATTTGGTGTATTGAATTCGCAATTATAACCATCGGTTACAGTAACGTTATATGTTCCTGCTCCTAAATTATCAAAAACAGTAGATGTTTGCGGTCCTGAACTTGATACTGTTGGCAATACTTGATTAAGCGTATAAGTATAATTTGAACCTTGTCCGCCTATTGTACTTGTAACTGTAATGGTAGCATTTGTATCTCCAAAACATGATAATAATGTTGTATTTGCTGAAATTGTGGCATCAATTGGATTTGGAATAATTAGTGTCACATTGTCTGTAGCTATACAACCTCCAGCATCTCTAACGTTTACTGTATAGACACCTGCTTCTAAATTTGTAAACGTACCGTTTGGAGTGTATGCTACTATAGCTGCTCCTGTTAATTCATATTCGTAAGTACCATAACCGCCACTAGCTACTGCTGTTATTGTCCCTTGGTTGTTATCACATGTAACATTTGATGTTTCTGTAGCCACTACAGTTAAAGCTTCTGGTGGAGATTGAATAATTACATTAGTAGTTGTAGTACAAAATGGGTTTGCCGTTTGTATAATTTCTACACTATAAGTTCCTGATGTCATTCCTGAAACTAATACTGGGTTTGTAGAGGTATTTGCATTAACAACACCAGTTACCGAAGCTAAAGTACTATCAAAAACTTCATAAGTATATGGTCCAGAATAGCCACTTAAACTAAGTTCAAAACTTCCTGTGTTATCTCCAAAACAGGTTACTGCATTTGGTGTTGTGGTTACTGTAGGCGGTATTGCCTCAGGCAAAATAACTTCTACTTCGGCGAAACAAGTGTTTGCATCGCTAAGTGTAATGGTATATGTTCCTGATGGTACATTTGAAAACACATTTCCACTTAAGCTTATGCCTGTTGGATTTGGACTAATGGTATATGTATATACTCCTGTACCGCCTGTTCCATTTATGGTAATTTGTCCATCGTCATTACTACATGTTGGTAATGTGGTTATACTAGGTGTTAGGTTAACTGGAGGTGCAATATCAACAGTTACTAAATTTCCACAACCATTGACATCTTGAATTTCTATAGTATGTGTTCCTGAAGCTAAATTAGATATACTAAATGGTGCTGTTCTTGTTTGAAATGCACCACCATCAATACTATAACTGTAAGGTGCAATTCCTGCTGTTGCTAAAGCAACATCAATTTCAAACTCTCCTTCTGCTACTGTACATTGATTATTTAATGTTGTAGAGATAGCTGGTTCTGGGTCTTGCGGTAAAACAATCGCTGTAGTTGTTCTTATACAATTGTATGCATCTTTTACATGAACATAATACGTGTTTGCATCAACATTAAATGTATTTGCAGAAGCCCATGAAGGATCTGTTTCTAATGGTGCTGTACTTGACGTTGTAATTTGATAGGTATATGGTGGTGTACCATCTCTCGCAATAGCACTGATTAATCCTGAATTAGCATTACAATTTGCATTTCTGTCTACTGTCGCAGTTATACTTAAATCTATAGCTGACTCTGAAATATTGAATGGTACAGTTACCACACCACAACCTGCATTTAGTCCTGATGTTTCTGTTATAGAAACAAAATAGGTTCCAAAAGGTAATGCTCCTAGATTGGCAACAGGTAAACTTCCTCCAGCTGGCACTACTCCAGAACCTGTGATTCCTGTTGTAACTATAGATAGAGCGTTGAATATTTCATAATCTACATTTGTAGGAACTCCATAAACACTGTTGATTGTAAATGATACATTTCCATCAGCACTTCCAACACAAGTAATATTATTTGAGGTTACAGCTGATGCTGTTAATGTTGAATTTGTTGGTATTGATGCTGTAGCTGTTTCATAATAACTACATCCTGTAGAATCGTCATAAACAATAAATGTGTATGTAATTCCTGGCAATAATCCTGTAAAGGTTGCTGTTTGACTACCTGGAGTATCCTCAGCCACCCATGTACCTCCTGGTGGCGGAGGTGGAATTACGCCTGTATAAATATCAAAGAAAAATGGTCCTGTACTTACTAAAGTAGTTCCAATACTCACTATCGCTTCTCCCCCTGTTGTACAATCAACAGTTGTATTTACTAAAATATCTAAATCGTTTGGTGGAGACGCTACTAATACATCTTGTACTAAAACAGAACAACCGTTGGCATCTACTACGTTGATTTGATACAAGCCAAAATCTACGACATCAAAGGTTGTTGATGTTGTTCCTGAAGCATTTAATTCTGTTGCTGAATACCCATTTGTTCCTGTAACATAGTAATTATATGGTGCTGTTCCTCCACTAACACTTTGTACAATTACAGAACCTTTAGAGATTCCGCCACTTAAAACATCACAAGTAATTGGTAGCGATGTATGCAAAACACTAATTGGTGTTGGTTCAGCAATAGTTATAGTTTCTGTATCCTCACAAGAATTAGCATCTGTTAATGTGATTGTATAAGTACCTGCTGGCAAACCTGAAGTTTGTGTACCAAAATTTGTTCCTGTTGTATCGTTATTAACATTTATAACGAATGGTGGTGTCCCTACTGTACTATTAATAGTGATATCAATTGCAGCATTAGCATCTCCATTACATAAATTATCAGCAGTTTGTATTACAGAAGTGATGTCTGGTAATGAAATGGCGTTTATAGTTTCTACTGCTGAATCTGTAGTACAATTATTAGTATCAGCTATACGGAATTGATAAGTACCATCAGTTGTTACTGTATAGTTAAATGTAGTAGCTGTAGTTCCTAAACTAGTGAAACCGCCTCCATTTATTGAAACTTCATAAGTAAATGGTGCAACTCCTCCAGAAATTGTGCCTTGAATAGTTCCATCTGGAGAGGCCGTACAATCTAAATTCTTTGTTATTACTGTTCCTACTGTTAATGGTGGTAATGGATCTATAGTGTATGTTTCAGCATAAGTACATTGATTGGCATCCCTTACTTGAAACGTGTATGTTCCTGGTACCAATCCTATAAATGTACTTGATGGTTGGTAAGCTGTTACTGCACTAGCTGGTGCTATTATTTGATATTCTAATGGACTTAATCCTCCAGTAGTTGTAATAGTAATATCTGAAGTGTTTGCTGGACATGTTATAGGCGTACTGCTAAAATTTAAATCTGTAGGTGGATTTAACGCATCAATTGTTATTGGTGCTGCTACAAATGTACATACATTAGCATCTCTTACTGTAACTGTATACGTACCATTGGTTAATCCTGTAAATGTTGTACCAGGTTGAAAGTTTACACCATCAATACTATATTGATAAGGAGGAAATCCTCCTGTTACTCCAGAGACAGTGATTATACCACTTGTTGTACAAGTGTATGGTGTTGTTAGAGCAACTGTACCATTAATAGCTGTTGCTGTAGTGATGGTAATTGTCTGTGGTGTAGTTGTACAAACATCTGTTCCCAAAGTGTATTCTACTATTACATCATAATCTCCTGCTGTTAGATTTGTAAAGTTTGGAGAATTCTGATATGTAGTTCCATTATCAACACTATAACGTAGCGTATTACCATTTGGATTAGTTACGTTAACCGTAATAGTTCCACTATCTGGATCATCAGAACATAAAATATCGGTTTGGGCAACTGTGAAATCTGGTGCTGGAATGGCATCTATAGAAATAATTGTCTCTACTTCACAATTATTGAAATCAACTACTCTAATCGTATATGTTGCTGCTGTAGGAGCATTAATTATTGGAGTGCTTTGAAATGTTGCACTACCATTTACAAAGTAATAATAAGGTGGTGTTCCTCCTGTTGGATACACTGTAATTTCCCCATCAGTACAAGTAATAGGCTTGGTTATTGCTGATGTTGCCTCAAGTATAGGAGGCTCAATAATTTCAACATTGCCTGTATATGTACATCCATCCTCTGTTGAAACATTTACTATGTATGTTCCTGGATTTAAGTTTTCAAAAGTATAATTATCATCCGTAATTGGTCCAACACTATTTACTAATGTTACACCATCATAAATCGAAAAGAAATACTGTGGACGCGCATCATTGGCAGCTAAAACTACACTTCCTAACTCACCATAACATATAGGCTGTGTAACTGTAGTTTGAACCGCGAAATCTCTCTCTCTAATTTGAACATCTGGAACAGTGAATATACATGGATTAGGTGTTACACCAACTTGTCTTATATAAGCTGAATAAATACCAGGTGTATTCACTACAAAAGTATTGCTAACTTGATAATTAATTCCATCAATACTATATTCATAACCACTAGGCACTCCTCCAATAATAATTTCTCCAGGTGTGGTACAAATAATATCACGTGATGCAACATTAGGAACCAACAAGTTTTCGTAAACATTGAAGTAAAACTGATTGAAGCACCCTCCATCATAATTAAGTGTTAACCTATATTGTCCAGCAGTATCAGCAGTATAACTTGCTCCTGTAGCAACTTGATTCCATGAACAAGTATCACTTTCATTAGCACAGTCCTGATTTAAAACAGCTGTACAGCTTGATTCATCTAACACTTCCCAAATCATTGAAGATGTATCCGTGATATTGGTTTGTATAAATCTTGAATCGTTTGCACCACATAAAAAGATATTTGGTAATTCTTTACCATCATTAGGACATATTACCACTTCATCAGCAAAAGGTATTACTGGATTTGTAACATTAGATCCAAAAAGTGTAACATCAAATTGTTGGGTTATTGATTGACATGGTGCAGTTGCAGCATTGTATACATAATAGGTGCCTGTTGAAGTAACCGTAATCGATTGTCCAGTTCCAATAACAGGTGTGCCACTAGGACTTGTTGACCAAGTATATGAATCGTATCCATTACCAGCCGTTAGTGTTGTAGAATCTCCACAAAGCACTACATTTTCATCAAACGTACAGTTTAAATTTCCTAAAAAGTTTGTAGCTCTTGGCGTGATTAAACACCCAGTATTACTATTATAACTTGGGTCATCAGAAATTTCAAAAGTATCATTTATAGTACCTCGATAAGTTACATAAGCCTGATTACTAATTATGTTAGAACAAGCATCGGTTAACAAACTACAATCTGACACTACAGTTACACTAAAACGAATTTCTTGTACAGGATCGTTTTCCTCTACAAGGGATTCATCTACTTGAAAAATTATTTCACGTGTACTAGCATCATAACTTTTTACTGTAACTCCAGGAGGTAGTGATACAATGTCGGCAGGATAATTGAATATAATATTGATTGGTAGTATATCTCTTATTATGATTCCTGTTTCACCTACTGGCGGTCTAGCATCATCATTACCTGTGTTTTGAAATCCTATAACATAATTTAATTCATCTCCCAGATCTACTTCCTGTCCCTCTATGTCTGTACCAAATTCATCTTCAACAATTTTGGTAAGCACTATATTTGGTGCAATAATTTCAATAGCAAAGGCACTGAAATAATAGTAATATATATCCAAATTACTTCCTAAACTTATAGTTGCATTAGTGTCTCCATTTCCAATAATGGTATTACCTGCATTTGGTATGTTTATAATTCCCGCATCGAATCCTAATGTGTTTGTACCTGCAGGATTTCTGTCAAAAAATAATTCTGGTGTGTTGGTAACTGGGTCAATTATGGAAACTGTACTGTTAAAGAAATTATTACCAGGACGAATTACCGTTCCTGAATTGTCGGTAGCATTAATGATATTGTTATTTAATTCTAAATAATCACCTGTATAACGTCTATCTCCTTCAATAGTACTAAATGCAAATTTTGCACGAACTGGCCCTACTGGAATGGTTTGAAAACCAGAAATAGGAAAGGTTTCATTTATGGCACTGGTAATTTTTGTAAATCCATCAAATGATGTAATGTATTTACTTGGTAATAGTGGGTCTTCATAAATAACGAAAAGAGACCAACCTGCCGAAAGCCCTTCTGAATTAGGTTTGGGACCTACTAATGATGATATATTTGCTACACCATAAGTTCCTTCTGGATTAGGTAAAGCAGTTAGTATATCGGTTACGTCATGATAATATACATAAGTATTTGAATTTCTGTTATTTGCTGCATTTTGAAAATAAATTTGTGTTCCTGTAATATCTTGATAAGCTGTACTTCCAGGGACTCTAAATTTAATATCTGATATTGGTTCAGCACCATTAACTACTGCACTCCAATACAATCCTGCATATACAATTTGATAGCAATTTGTATCGCTTGGCACATCTAAATCTGCTGTACTAGAATTAAATGTAGTGGGGTCGCTGTCAATATCTACATAAACTGCAGCATCTATTCTGTCATTTGTGTTATTTCCATTATAAGGGTTAGTAATATGTAGCCCAACATTACTATTTCCAATTAAAAGCATATCACCCTTAATAGCCTCGTCATATCTAGGTAAAAATGGAACAACATTTTGTGCAAAACACTGTATACCTATTAAGAGCATCAAAGCAAGGATACAGTTATTTACATAAGTAGGTGTTTTCATAGTTGTTAGTTTTTCTATTTCAGTTCATTTGGGGTTGAGAGAAATAGCAATCTGTTTTTATCTAATTCTTCTAATTATCAATTTTAACAAGGGACATTTTACCATTATAAGGTTTACTTCCTTTTTGTTCTAAAGCCTTTTTTGCTTGACTAATGGAATTAAACTTTTCATAGTATATAAAATATTTATTCGTGTTTACATCAAAGAAAAAGTTCACATTCTTCTCTCCTGATGCTACAACTTTAGTTACAAAATCATCTCGTTTCTCAACAGTATTATGTACTGCGATTACCATATAATAACCAGGTTCTTCATTCAATACATTTTTAACAATTTGAATGTTTTTAGTTTGTTCTTCTCCAAAATCAAAATCCTTTTCTAGTAATTGGGTCGCTCTTTCATCTGTAAATTTTTTAATTCTAGCTAAAGCTGCTTTATCTTTGTTATACCTGTCTTGTTGGTTATCATAAGCTGCACGACGAATTCTTCGTTTTCTCTCAAAATCTGTAGCTTCATTTATTTGCTCTAAATTCAGTATCAAATCTCTTTTAGCACTTAATAGTTGTTGTTGTTCAGACTTCAATCGTTCTAAAGCATCTAAATAAAATTCATTTACAGAATCATTTTTATCTTTTACTTTTCTTTTGCGTTTTAGATAAACCGTTTCCAACTCAATAATTTTTATTTGTTGCTCTTCTAATTTTTTATCTATTTCATCTTTTAGAGTTTCAAGCTCTTGATTTTCTGCTGTTAAACTTTTAAAAGGCTTAGGTGCTAGATAAATTCCTTTTTCACTTAAATCGTTTTCTTCTTTTAAATCATCTAAGTCTTTTTGCTTAATATCAATTTTTTCAGATAACCTTTTCATCAATTCATCCTGAACCTCTTTGGCATCACTGGTTTCATTTACCAAAGCATTCATTAATTTGGCTGCTTCGTCATTTGCTACAGGAATTTCTACTTCATTATTAGCAGTATCTTTTTCTGCTGCTTCAGCTATTTTACGATCCTCTTCAGCTTTTTTCTCAGCTTCAAGTTTTAACCTTTCTTCTTGTAACTTTTTCTCCTCTTCAACTTTTCTTTGTTGCTCTAGTTCAAGTTTCTCACGGGCTTCTTCTTCTATTCTTTTTCTTTCCGCTTCTTGTCGTAATTTTTCTTCTTCTTGGGCTTGGCGTTTAACTGCTTCAGCTTTTTTCTCTGCCTCCAATTTTAATCTTTCTTTTTCTGCTGCTTCTGCTATTTTACGAGCTTCTTCAGCCTTTTTCTCAGCTTCAAGTTTTAACCTTTCTTCTTGTAATTTTTTCTCCTCTTCAGCTTTTCTTTGCTGTTCTAATTCAAGTTTCTTACGAGCTTCTTCTTCTATTCTTTTTCTTTCAGCCTCTTGTCGTAATTTTTCTTCTTCTTGGGCTTGGCGTTTAGCTGCTTCAGCTTTTTTCTCTGCCTCTAATCTTAATCTTTCTTTTTCTGCTTCTATTTTAGCCTTAGCTAAAGCTTCAGCTTCTAATTTTTCGGTTTCTAGCTTTTTACGTGCCTCTTCTTGAGACTTAATCTTAGCTTCTTCTTCTATTCTCTTTTTCTCTGCTTCTGCGAGTTTTCTCTCCTCTTCAGCTTTCAATTTCGACTGTTCTTCGGCTTCTTTTCTTTTTGCTTCTTGTTCTAGTTGCTCTTGCTCATCAACCACAGGAATCTCTTTAGTTGTTTTTTTAGTTATAGTTTCATCGCTATTATCTATGGATGTTTCCTTAGAAATTTCAGGTTTTTCAATTTTTGCATTAGCTTGTTCTTTTTTAGCTTCAGCTCGCCTTTTTGCTTCAATTTCTACTCTTCGTTCTGCTATTCTAGTACGGTCTTCGTCAGTTAAGCTATTACTTTTTTTAGGTCTTCGCTTTTTAGTAGTATTGAAAACAGATTGTTCCTCATCATCATTGCCATAACTGTATCTATATTTATTATTAAAGCGATACGCAAGTGTAATTTCATGTGAGCTTCCAAACTCGGAGAAATCTCCCATAGACTGTTCATAATTATATTCAATAGCAATATTATTGGTAACATTAATACCAATACCTGCCGATGCTCCATATAAAGTATTGTATCCTGCTTGTCCCCAAATTCCTTTTGGCACATTTAGCATTGCTAGTCCAGAAATAACCGTTTGGTCTTTTTTAAATTCACTCCTTATTAATGTTGAAAACTTACTGTTATTAAAAAAGCCTCTTGAGTTCATATATCCCGTATACATTACATGGGCCTGAAGTGCTTGTTCTGGGTTATCTTCTATTATCTGAGATTCATTTAAATTATACGTTACTAAATTGTTTATAGATAAACCAAAATCAAAAAAATCTGTACCATAATTTATTCCTGGGTTTATTGCTATTAAAAAGTTAGATGGTATATTTTGTAAAGATGGATCAGATACATTAACAACTACTCTACCTTCATTCAATCCACTCTGGTAAGCACCAATATTCAATCCAAAAGTTAAGTTACTCTCCCTACTAATATTTACATTATATGCGAAGTTTAAAATACCCCCAAAAGTGGTTAAAACACCAAAATCTTGTTGAAATAAACCAATACCAGCACCTACATTCTCTGAAAAACGACCTGAATAACTGAATAAATATGACTGTGGCGCATCACTAAATTGTGCCCACTGTTTTTTATTAGTAAAACTTATATATTTATTTTGCTCTCTAACAAAACTAAAGGTTGGGTTAATGGCATATCTATTAAACTTTAATGAGTTTCTAACGGGTAATGCTAAAGCAACAACACCATTACTCTCTTGAGAATGGAATTGTTGAATGATAGATAACATTAGAAACATATATAATAGATATTTGTTCATTTTACTTTAGAACTGTGATAGATCCTTTTTTTATATTTTTATTTGAGGTTTTAATGATGTAATAGTAAATAGGGTTTACGTCTTTAAAACTTAATTCTTTTTCAGGCCAATTATTTTGATAGTTGTTTGTACTTAACACTACTTTTCCTTGAGCGCTTATTAATGTAACTTCAGTGTTTGTTCCACTCACAAATTCTTGAGGAATAACCCAAGTATCATTTATACCATCTCCATTAGGTGTAATTACATTAGGTATATTTGCTACATTAGGAAAAGGTTCTGTTACCCTAAAACTTATTTCTTGTGTTGCGTTACAACCTTCAGTTTGTGTAATCTTTACTTTATAATTGCCTTGTTCTGTTACTTCATAATTACTTTCATTGGCACTAGCAATACGTACATCATTTATATACCATTCAAATATTGGATTAGTTGCTGATGTAGTTACATTTACCATAAGTCTTTCTCCTGACTCTAATCTGTTATTTTCATCAACATCAATCTCACTTGTAAAATCTCTATTAATTAAATCGATAGATGCTGAGGCGGTACAACTATTCAAATCTACTCTTACATCGTATTTACCTGCTTCATTAGTTTCATACATCTGGCTCGTTGCTCCATCGATCTCTTCTCCGTTTCTAAACCATTGATAGGATACTCCATTAATTGCACTTAATATTGTTGGACCATTTGCTGAACAATAAGGGTTACCTAAACTAGAACTAATAGAAGATGAGTTTGAACCTGAGTTGGCTTCACTTACTGTTACTCTATTTGAAAATGAATCTGAAGTACATGTTCCATAATTAGTTTCAACAAAATAAGTACCTTCAGCACTTACCTCTAAACTTTCTCCTGATGCAATAAGAACAGATGTTGTAGGGCTAGTCTCTTTATACCAATTAAAAGTTAAACTAGGATATTGCAGAGGTGAATCGTTCATAGCATCACCTGGATTATCAATAGTTAGCAAATAGCTACCACCAGCACAAAACACACCTGTATCTATTAAATTATTGATGGTAAATGGGCTATCTTGAATTTTATAATAAGCAGCAAACCCATTTGAAGCACTACTGGTAGCTTCAGGAGCCGTACTTTTTACCCTTACTTTGTAACCTTCTCCAGCAGTTTCATTTGGTATTGAAAAACTTAAGGTAACAGGTGAGGTAGTAACATTTCCTGCTTCAGTAGAAAACACAATTTTGGCATTGGAAAAACTACCATTTGCATCAGATAATTCTATAATAAATTTGTTAGATGCTTCTAAATCTCCCTCAGGAGAGAACGAAAATGTAACCTCGTAAGCATTAAAAGAAGAACTAGCACAAGCCTGTGTAAACCCTAAATTGGGTTTACTTATTGCTATCTGTGCATTTAGGGTTGTACTTAAACCTAAAACGATAATAAGAAAATTAAAAATAGTAAAATTCCGCATGCAGTTCTATCATTTAATAAAACCTCTAGGAATTAGATTTTGTCCAAATAAGCTTTGGATTTGTATTACAAGATTAAATACCTAGAGTTATATCATACATTATTAGTTAATACTTTTTTTAGTCATCTAATGATTCTCTATCAATATTAGATGCTATAATTTTGTTTATTCTAAGTCTATAGTCTGGTCGTTTATAATTATCTGCTGCTATAAAAGTTTCAGTGTTATTACTCTTAGAATACACATTGAAAAAAGCTCTATTCCCATACCAATTCTCTAAATCATCATTATTAGCATTATTTTCAACAAAAATGTTACCATTACAATTATTAAAATACATCTCCTTTAATCCTATTTTTTCCAAATTGTTCTGATTTACATGAATGTTTTCATCTAAAACAACGGCTGGATTAAAACCAGAAATCACACTTTTTGACATGTTTAATTCAGCATCTACTCCTACGTAAATAGCTTCATGTACTAAGTTCATCTTAATATCTGCTTCTAAATCTTTACTAGAATTTAAAAAAGTTAAATTTGTAGCCTCTATTGTAGTTTTGCTTTTTTCAAAATCTATTTCCTCCTTTTTATAATATGACAGTACTTCTAAACACCTATCTCCACTACCATTAGAAACATAAGGTGATCTAATAGCCAATGAATTTGAAATTATTGACGCTGTACCATAATTAAATTTAAAATCCGTTCCTTTTGATTTGTATGACACTGTATTTGATAAGGAAACATTTCCTCCCCAAACTTCAAATCCATCCTCACCAGAATTACTAATCATTACATGATCAATTTCAGTAGCTGCACCAACACTGGCTAATAAGAGTCCATTAAAATATTTATCTTGAGATATACGCTTTCCTGCGTATTCTACACGAACATACCTCAAAATACCTGAAGACCCCAATATTTCATCTCCTCCATAATTGGTATTTGCATAATCTGCAGGACTAAGATTAGGGTAAAAAGATGCTACAGAACCAGAGCCATATCTGTTAATAGGAGCGTCTCCAAGAAGTATTAAACCTCCCCAATCTCCAGCTCTTTTAACACTTCTATTGGAAGTAAATATTATAGGATCTGTAGATTTACCTTCAGCCAAAATTTTAGCCCCTTTAGAAATTGTTAATGATCCATTTGTCTTGTAATCACCTAAAATTACAGAGCCTGGTTCAATAGTTAAAGTAATGTTTGGGGCCACAAAAACACTTCCTAAAAGCAAATAGATTTCTCCCTTTTTTAATGTTTCATTTTCAGATATAGTTCCTGCCAAAATTTGTGTAGGCTCTCCATAATCAATTTTATTGGATTTAAATTGTGTCCAATTGTTTAACCAATTATTTTCTCCAACTATACCTTTTTCCTGTTGCGCATAACAACTTAAGGTAATCAGGAATACTAAGATAATTTGAGTAATGTTTTTCATCATACTTATATTTTTTCTGTTGAGGGATAAATACCTACAATTCAACATAATCAAAAATAATAGAATTATCTATGAAATACCAAATATTTCGATGAAACACATATTTATTCATAGAATTATCTCAAAATAATCGATGAAATACATTAAATAAAGATATAAAACAATAAAGAAAGAATAATCTTTCTTTATAAAAATTGAAGTATCATAAAACGGAAGACAATAAAAAACCCAATAATAAAATTGGGTTGTACTACATTATAACTAACAAAAAATTCACTTAATGAAATTCGCTATATTCGTGTAAAGACTTCAATGTTTCTTCATAAAAAATGATGGCTGAAACTAAATCATCAGTATCAGAATAAGGTAATATTCTTTCTTGAAATTCTGATGTTCTTTCTAAAAACTCATCTGTAGCATCAAACTGATCATCTAAAGCTTTTCTATTATCACTATCGTTTGGTATACCTAAAGTAGACATTGTAACTCCAGGCTTAGTGGCGAAGGCAATGTAAGGCATTAATTTTACTAAGCTTTCAATTCTTTCAACGTAAAGTACTAATAACTCTCCTTTTGCCATTCTATCTAGCTCATCTTTACTATGATATTTTTTTATAGCAACGTTATCACTAATAATACTTTTTGGCTGTTTCTTTTTTTGAGCAAAACCAATACCAGAAATTAGTATAAAGCAAAAACTAAGGAAGAATAATTTCGTTTTCATGGATTATGATTTGGGTTTAGGTTGCTAAATTATGTAATTTATCGTAAAAAACAAGCGTTTTGTCGATTTTTTTAAAATATTTTTACTTGAATAATAATTCCTTTAAATTCTAATATGATTAAAAAATATCTTCTAGAGAATTAATTAATTTATATAAATTTAAAATGCATAAATAAAGTATTTTTACGATTTAAAACAAATGCATGAATTTATCAAAAGTTAGACTTGTAGTTACTGATATGGATGGTACACTACTTAATACCAACCATGAAGTAAGTCCTTTATTTTTACAACTTTTTCAAAAATTAATTAAGCACGATATAATTTTTGTTGCAGCCAGCGGGAGACCATATTATGGTATGGTAGAAAAATTGTCTGAAATAAAAGACAATATGATTTTTGTTGCAGAAAATGGAGGTTTAGCTATTCATCAAAATAGTGTATTTCTTTCTAATCCTATAAATGAAAACAATTTAAAGAGAATAATAACAATAATAAGTACAGTTGAAAATGCACATCCTGTTTTTTGCACTCGAAATAGGGCTTATGTGATGAGTAGGTCTCAACAATTATTAAATCTACTCTCTGAATATTACCATAACTATAAAGTAATAAATGATACAAATGAAATTAAAGATGAAGTATATAAAGTTGCTTTATTTCATGAGGAAAGCTCGGAAAAGTATATATATCCACACATTAAGGAATTAGAATCTAATTTTAAAGTAAAATTATCTGCCACACATTGGGTTGATATATCTGAAAATATTGCTAATAAAGGCACCGCTATTAAACAAATACAGCAACGCTATAATATTAGTACAGAAGAAACTCTGGCTTTTGGAGATTATAATAATGACCTTGAAATGTTAGAAAGTGCATATTTTAGTTTTGCTATGGAAAATGCTCATCCTAAAGTAAAATCTACGGCAAGATTTCAGACAAAAAGTAACAACGATTTAGGTGTTGAAACTGTACTTCAAAAACTCTTGTTAGAAAAAGAAAAATAAACCTCTAAGCTTTAAGTTTTATATTTAATACGCAACCTTTCTTTATTTTTACCATCTTTAAAGTAAAAAGTATTTTTTTTACTATGAAATTTAAGTTTTTAATTCCCATTATATCATTATTTTTTCTACTTAGTTGTAGTATTGGTAATGATGATAGTTTAGATTTTCAAGCAGTTCAAAATGAAGAGATATTCCAATGGCATTTAACCAATGTTTCTGGAGGTATTGCTGGTATTGACATTGATTTTAAAATGGATACTATTGTATGGGTTTTTAATGTTGATCTTGTAGGTAGTGGCGAACTACAAGTACAAAATAATAATACGGATATATCTTTAGAAGATGGTTTAGATACAGGAACCTACCCTATTTCTATACCAGTATACGACACACAATCCATCCTTTTTATTGATGGAAATGAATATGCTGGGTTACTCACTCCTAGTGAAAATGACTTAATTATTAGCCAGAATATAAAATCGGACGGAAATACTATCTCAGATGGCTTTGTTTATACTTTTAAACGCAAAGTAATCACTGAATCTGACAATTAATTAAGTTTTTTGCTTTTTCTTTTTTGCTGCAGGAAATAATACATTGTTAAGAATTAAGCGATAACCAGGTGAGGTTGGATGTAAATCTAATTCCGTTTTCGCATCGCCTACTCTATGCTGGTAATCTTCAGGATCATGCCCTCCATAAAATGTAAAGAATCCTTTTCCTTTAATACCGTGAATGTATTTGGCTTCTCCATTAGTACGATTTTCTCCCATTACTAGTACATTTGATTTTATCTCATCTCGTGTAAACGCAGTAGTTTGCCCCATAAATCCCTTAACCAATGCTGTATGACTTTGACATAACATGGTTGGGATAGGATCCCATTTTGCTGAAAACTCCATTAATGAAAAATAGTCTGTTGTCTTAGATATAGCCCTCTTTCTAGTAGTATCTATAGATGAGAACTCATAAACCTTAGGGCTTCTTTCTAATAGAAAGTCTGTGAAAGCAAAAGTTTTATTATAATCAATTCTATTCTGATACGCTGGATCGCTTCCATCTCCATCAAACATAGGTTCACAAATATCAATACCTTCTACTGCAAGTGCAATATCAAAACTATCCGTGGCACTACACATAGCAAACATAAAACCTCCTCCTAAAACGTAGTTTCTTATTTTTAATGCTACATCTAATTTTGCATCAGACACTTTCGCATATCCTAACTTTACTGCAAGAGCTTCTGCTTCTTTTTTTTCTTGTATATACCATGAAGAAGAACGATACATCCCATAAAATTTACCATACTGTCCTGTAAAATCTTCATGATGTAAATGTAGCCAATCGAATAGTAGAAGGCCATCATTTAAAACTTCTTCATCATAAACTGTTTCGTAGGGAATCTCAGCATACTTTAAAACCATTGTAACAGCATCATCCCAAGGTAATTTACCTTTAGGCGTATACACTGCTATTTTTGGTGCCTTTTCTAATACTACGGCTTCCATATTCTGGCTTGGGCTTGCTATTTCTTCAAGAATATTTTCTGCTTTTCCATTTGAAATAACTTCAAAAGACACGCCTCGAATTTGACATTCTTGTTGGATTACGTCAGTGTCAGGTAATAAAAAAGACCCGCCTCTATAATTTAATAGCCACTTTACTTTTAATTGTTTCTCTAACGTCCAATAGGTTATCCCATAAGCTTTCAAATGATTTTTTTGGCTTTCTGCATCCATTGGAATGAGAATGTAGGATGCGTGAATTTTGATGCTAAAAAATAATATTATAGAAAATATCAGGGCTTTCTTCATAAGTCGAAAGATAAAGAAAAAAACAACCTAAGCGAATTAATCAAATGTTAAAAAGGAACATCGTTATCATCATCATCGTTAAACGAGCTTCCAAAGGCTTGGTCTGGGCTTGCTGTAAAATTATCGGCTTTAAATGTATCATCATTAGCAGCTGCATTCATTTTACTATGAAACTCAAAAGGAGAATCAAAATCATCTAAATTATCAAACTTACCTAAGTGCCCAATAAACTTTAGTCTAATGTTTTCTAAACCACCATTTCTGTGTTTTGCAATAATAAATTCTGCTTGTCCTTCAGTAGGAGATCTTTCTTCATCGTCCCATTCGTCAATCTTATAATATTCTGGTCTGTAAATAAAACTCACAATATCCGCATCCTGCTCAATCGCACCAGATTCACGTAAATCAGACAGTAAAGGTCGTTTACTTCCTCCACGAGTTTCAACGGCTCTAGATAACTGCGATAAAGCAATAACTGGCACATTTAACTCTTTAGCCAATGCTTTTAGGTTTCTGGAAATCATAGAGATTTCCTGCTCACGATTTCCTGCATGGCTACTACCTCCCGTCATTAACTGCAAATAATCAATCATTATCAGTTTAATACCATGCTGGGATGATAAACGACGTGCTTTTGCTCTTAAATCAAAAATTGATAATGATGGTGTATCATCAATGAATAATGGGGCTTTTTCTAAATCTTTAACTTTTACATTGAGTTGTTCCCATTCGTGTTTTTCAAGCTTACCAGTTCTTAATTTCTCTGAAGATAGTCCTGTTTCACTAGATATTAAACGTGTTATAAGTTGTACTGATGCCATCTCTAATGAAAAGAACGCCACTGGAATATTTTGATCTACAGCTATATTTCTAGCCATTGACAAGGTAAGTGCTGTTTTACCCATACCTGGCCTTGCTGCAACTATAATTAAATCTGAAGGTTGCCATCCAGAAGTTAATTTATCTAATTTATGAAACCCTGTAGGAATACCACTTAAACCTTCTTTATTGGAAATCTCCTCAATTTTCTTTTTGGCCTGAATTACTAATTCCTGTGCTGTTTCACTGGATTTTTTAATATTACCTTGTGTAACTTCGTATAGTTTTGATTCCGCTTTATCTAATAAATCAAAAACATCCTTTGTTTCATCATACGAATCTTCAATAATTTCATTAGAAATTTTAATTAAACTTCTTTGAATAAATTTTTGAAGTATGATGCGCGCATGAAACTCAATATGAGCAGAAGATGATACTTTTTGTGTTAAAGAAATAAGATAAAAATCCCCCCCTATCATCTCTAACCTTCCGTTTTTCTTGAGTTGTGTTGAAACGGTTAATAAGTCTATAGGTTCGCTTCCTTCAAATAACTGAAAAATCGCTTCAAAAATCAACTGATGCGCCTCTTTATAAAATGCATCAGGGCTTAAAATATCAATTACCTCATCAACACCCTTTTTGTCAATCATCATTGCACCAAGCACAACCTCTTCTAAATCAATAGCTTGAGGTGGTATTTTTCCTTTTTCAAGGTTAATGATTGTACTTTTATCTACTTTAAATCCCTTTATTTGGTTAGGTTGTTTCATAACTACGAAAATATACAAATAAAGAATTGTATTTTAAAAATTATGTGTTTGGTTGTACACGCTTCATCAACAATATTAATGTTGATAACTTAATTATCTTGTGGATAACCATAAAAAAAAACCTGAAGCCTAAACTCCAGATTTTTTATCTTTTGGTTTTAAAGAAGTTATCCTTTATACACTCCCATATTGGAGTATTTTTCCATACGTTGGTTTACAAGATCTGTTGGTGATAAGTTTTTTAACTCACTGTAATGTTTTTCAATAGCAGTAATTACAGCTTTAAAAGTTTTTTCCCTATCCCTATGAGCTCCTCCTAGAGGTTCTTTAATAATATCGTCTACTATTTTTAGTTTTTTCATATCTGTAGCAGTTAGCTTTAAAGCTTCTGCTGCTCTTTCTTTATGTTCCCAACTACGCCATAAAATAGAAGAGCATGATTCTGGAGAAATAACTGAATACCATGTGTTTTCTAGCATTAATACTTTATCTCCAACACCTATTCCTAAAGCGCCTCCAGATGCACCTTCTCCTATTACTATTGTTATTACAGGTACTTTAAGGCGAGTCATTTCTAAAATATTTCGAGCTATGGCTTCTCCTTGACCTCTTTCTTCTGCTTCAAGTCCTGGGTAAGCCCCTGGCGTATCTAATAGTGTTACTACAGGTATCCCGAATTTCTCAGCAGATTTCATTAAGCGCAGGGCTTTTCTATACCCTTCAGGATTAGCCATTCCAAAATTTCTGTATTGTCGCGTTTTAGTATTATATCCTTTTTGCTGTCCAATAAACATGTAACTTTGGTCTCCTATTTTCCCTAGACCTCCAATCATTGCTTTATCATCTTTAAAACTTCTATCCCCATGAAGTTCTAAAAATGTATCTCCACAAATGGCCTTTATATAGTCTAACGTATATGGTCTATTAGGATGCCTTGATAACTGTACACGTTGCCATGGGCTAAGGTTTTTATAAATATCTGTAGTTGTCTTTTTAAGCTTTTGCTCTATTTGCTCGCAAGTTTCAGAGACATCAACTTCACTTTCTTCTCCAATAACCTTACATTTTTGAAGTTGATCTTCGAGCTCTTTTATTGGTAATTCAAATTCTAAATATTCCATAAGAATTTAACTCAGTTTTTGGTTAGCGTACAAAATTAAGGAATTTATTTTGTTTCAATTTTAGAAATTAATGTATTTGTTTTCGTTTGAATGCATGTTTATTTTTTAAAATACCATTTAGCACAACGGTACTAATGATTATCATAGCTCCATAATAAAAATTAGTACTCATTCTTTCTGTTTCAGGATATAAGATTATTGCTAGTATTATGCCATAAATAGGTTCTAAGTTATAAGTAAGTACTACTGTGAATGGACTTATAAATTTCATAACATAAACAGCCGCAATAAAAGCATAAGCTGTACATATAGAAGCTAGTATAAACAGATACAAAACATCTTTCCCGCTTAGCTGAAAAAAGCCTACTGAAAAGCCTTCTCCAAAACATAAGATAAATATAGAAATGAATATTACGCCACTGATAAATTCATAAAACGATATTACTGTTGCAGAGTATTTTTTGAGAAAAACACCATTTAAAACAGCAAAGAATGATGAAAAAAATGCAGATGAAACACCTAATATTATACCTTTTAGATATTTTATTTCACTTTGCATAATTATAAAGACACCTACTATAACCAAAATTCCAAATAGTATTTCATACCCTATAATTTTTCTCTTATAAAAAATAGGCTCAATAATGGAAGCAAAAAAAGCTCCTGTTGAAAACATAGCTAACGCAATAGAAACGTTAGCAGCATCAATGGCTGCAAAAAAAGTAATCCAGTGTAATGCTATGATAATACCTGCTAAGCATAATTTTACTAATGATGTTTTGTCTATTTTTAATTTAACTTTTCTAACTACTATATAGAGGTACATTAGTATAGCAGCTATAGACATGCGAAACCAAACTAAAGGAATAGCTGTAATTGAGATTTCTTTTCCTAAAATGGCTGTAAAACCCGCAATAAAAACTAAAAGATGTAAATGAAGATAGTTCTTAAATTTAGCGCTTAGCATTATATAATAGATATATAGCTAAAATACCAAAAATGAAATTGGGAAACCATACTGCTATTACTGGCGGGAAGTTAGATTGTTGAGCCATTACACCAAAAATCTTATCAAAAAACACAAATATCATAGCAATACAAATTCCAAGTGCTAAGTTTACTCCCATACCACCTCTTCGCTTTATAGATGATACTGCCACAGCTATAATGGTTAATATAAAAATAGAAACTGGCAAACTCCATTTTCTGTATAGTACTAACTTGTAGCGCCCTATGTTTGAAGACCCTCTAGCTTCTTCTTTTTTTATAAAATCTACTAGTTCTGGATAAGGTAATGTTTCTGCTATGTAAATTACTGGAGTAAGATCTTCAGCTTCAAAAGAAAATAAAGTATCTTTTCTTCTTTCAATCTCTAGGGTATCTCCTAGAGTACCTATTTTGCGTTTTACATAATCTATTAGTCTATATGTAGTATCCTTTTCTACATATTGTATACTTCGGGAACTGATTTTATACTTCAATTCATTATCCTCTAAATGCTCCAGAGTAAAGTTTTGTCCCTTTTTATTCTTTGAATCATAACTACTTACATAAATAAAATCGGTATCATTTATTTGACGATATACATTTTTATTATCAACTGCACTCTTACCTCTTTTAAAATATTTATAATCAAACTCATTAAATCCTTTGCTAGCCTCTGGTGCTAAAAACATTCCGAGAATAAGGGCAAAAATCGATACAATTGTAGCACCATATATATAAGGCTTTAAAAACCTTGAAAAAGATACCCCTGAACTCAAAAATGCAACGATTTCTGTATTATTGGCAAGCTTTGATGTAAACCAAATTACAGATAGAAACAAAAATAGAGGAAATAGTAAGTTGGCAAAATAAATTGTAAAATCTAAATAAAACAATGCCACTTCATTAAAAGGTACATCGTTATCTAAAATCTTACCTATTTTTTCAGCTAAATTTACTGTAATTCCAATTGGAATAAACAGTAATAACATCATCAAAAATGTAAATAAATAACGCTTTAATATGTACCAGTCTAATATTTTCACGCTGTATAATTATTATAACCTCTTATCCATTTGTTTTACCATTATATTTTTCCATTCCGAAAAATCTCCTGCTAAAATATGTTTTCTTGCTTCTCTAACCAACCACAAATAAAATCCTAAATTATGTATCGTTGCTATTTGTTTTCCTAATAATTCGTTTACTGTAAACAAATGTCTTAAATAAGCTTTACTATACTCTGTATCCACAAAAGTGATACCCATTCCATCAATAGGAGAAAAATCATCCTCCCATTTCTTGTTTTTTATATTTATGGTACCATGAGCCGTAAATAACATACCATTTCTCGCATTTCGTGTTGGCATTACACAATCAAACATATCAATACCTAACGCAATATTTTCTAAAATATTGATTGGTGTGCCAACTCCCATCAAATATCTAGGTTTATCTTCTGGTAAAACATTACAAACAACTTCTGTCATGGCATACATTTCCTCAGCAGGCTCTCCTACTGATAATCCTCCAATGGCATTACCTACTGCTCCTGCATTTGCTATATATTCAGCAGATTGTATTCGTAAATCTTTATAAGTACTTCCTTGAACTATTGGAAAAAATGCTTGATTGTAATCATACTTTAATGGTGTTTTTTCCAAATGCTTAATGCATCTATCCAGCCACCGATGCGTCATGTGCATGGAGCGCTTAGCATAATTATAATCACAAGGATAAGGTGTACACTCATCAAAAGCCATAATAATATCAGCACCAATGGTACGCTGAATTTCCATGACATTCTCTGGTGTAAATGTGTGGTAACTGCCGTCTATATGAGATTTAAATTTCACACCTTCTTCTTTAATTTTTCTATTAGCAGAAAGAGAATACACTTGATAGCCTCCAGAATCGGTTAAAATATTTCTATCCCAATTCATAAACTTATGTAAACCACCAGCCTTTTCAATTATATTGGTTTGTGGACGTAAATACAAATGATATGTATTTCCTAATATGACATCCGGATTAATATCATTCTTCAGTTCACGTTGATGTACTCCTTTAACAGTTGCTACTGTGCCAACAGGCATAAAAATAGGAGTTTCAATTATACCATGATCAGTAGTAATCTTTCCTCCTCTCGCTTTACTGTTTACATCTTTATGTTTTAAATCGAATTTCATAACCTTTTACCAATGCGCAAACCTACATATTTTATGGCAAAAAAAATAAACTAATCAACACTACTTAACGTTTAAGTAGTTTTATAAAAAATAGAATGTTAATACTTTGTAAAACTGTTCTAATCCCCTATTTTTGTCGCGCAAAAAATAATCATTTAACATGCCAAACATTAAACACTTAGAAGATATCTGCACACAAGTACGAAGAGATATCTTAAGACAGGTGCATAAAGTAAATTCTGGGCATCCAGGAGGGTCTTTAGGTTGTACCGAATTTTTCGTTGCGCTTTACAACGAAATTATGGATAGAAAGGACACATTTGATATGGACGGAATTGGAGAGGATTTATTCTTTTTATCTAACGGACATATTTCTCCTGTGTTTTATAGTGTTTTGGCAAGAGCAGGATATTTTCCTGTTGAAGAATTAAATACGTTTAGATTGATTGATTCTCGCCTTCAAGGTCACCCAACTACTCATGAAGGCTTACCTGGCGTAAGGATTGCTTCTGGTTCTTTAGGGCAAGGTATGTCTGTTGCTATTGGTGCTGCTCAAGCTAAGAAAATGAACAACGATGATAAGATTGTATATTCTTTACATGGCGATGGTGAGTTGCAAGAAGGACAAAATTGGGAAGCCATTATGTATGCTTCAGCTAAAAAAGTGGATAATTTAATTTCTACTATAGATTTAAATGGTCAACAAATTGACGGCTCTACAGATGATGTTTTACCTATGGGAAGTATAAAAGCTAAGTTTGAAGCTTTTGGATGGACTGTATTGGAAATTGAAGAAGGTAATAATCTTGATGCTGTTATAGACGGTATGGCTAAAGCTAAAGCTGAAACTGGTAAAGGAAAACCTATTTGTGTTTTACTTAAAACTGTTATGGGGAATGGCGTAGATTTTATGATGCATACACATGCTTGGCATGGTAAAGCACCAAACGATGAGCAATTAGCTGTTGGTTTAGAACAAAACCCTGAAACTTTAGGCGATTATTAACCACTTACTTAAAAACAAATGAAAACATATACGTACACAGAAAAAAAAGATACTAGAAGTGGTTTTGGTGCTGGTTTAGCAGAACTTGGAAGAACCAACCCTAATGTAGTTGCCCTATGTGCAGACCTTATTGGATCTTTAAAAATGAACGAATTTATTAAAGAAAACCCAGAACGTTTTTTCCAAATAGGTATTGCAGAAGCAAACATGATGGGGATAGCTGCAGGACTAACCATTGGAGGTAAAATTCCGTTTACTGGAACTTTCGCCAACTTTTCTACTGGAAGGGTTTATGATCAAATTCGTCAATCTATTGCTTATTCTGGTAAGAATGTAAAAATATGTGCTTCGCATGCTGGTTTAACCTTAGGTGAAGATGGGGCAACACATCAAATACTTGAAGATATTGGTTTGATGAAAATGTTACCTGGTATGACGGTAATTAACCCATGTGATTTTAATCAAACAAAAGCTGCAACTATTGCTATTGCAGAATATGACGGGCCAGTATATTTACGTTTTGGTCGTCCATCTGTTCCAATTTTCACACCAGCTGATCAAAAATTTGAAATTGGTAAAGCTGTTAAATTTACAGAAGGTACCGATGTTACCATTGTTGCAACTGGACATTTAGTTTGGGAAGCTTTAGAAGCTTCTAAAGTTTTAAATGAAGCTGGAATTTCTGCTGAAGTGATAAATATTCATACCATTAAACCTTTAGATGAAACTGCTATTTTAGAATCAGTATCTAAAACAGGATGCATCGTTACTGCTGAAGAGCATAATATTTTAGGAGGTTTGGGCGAAAGTGTTGCTAGATTATTAGCTACTAATACTCCTACCCCTCAAGAATTTGTTGGTACTAACGACACTTTTGGCGAGTCTGGAACTCCTGCTCAATTAATGGAAAAGTACGGATTAAACAGTGCTACCATTGTTGAAAAATCTAAGGCAGTTATTAAAAGAAAGTAACATTTATTTTAAATATTATAAAAGGTTCTTTCTAGTTACTAGAAAGAACCTTTTTTTGTCTATTCTATTTCTTTGTTAAAATATTTAACGTTTGGCAACGTTTTTGATATTATACTTGACATCAAATCTAAAAACGAATAATTATGAAAAGTACAAATGAATTGCAAAGCGAACTAAAAAACCAATTTTCTACTGTAAAACTGTTTTTATTTCTAGCAGCAGTTTTACTTCTATCACTGTCTAGCTTTGGCCAAACGCAAACTGGTTTTGGTTTAAAAGTTGGTTTAAATTATAATGCTAATGGCAACTACTTTGATGCTGTCCAAAATAATGCTGAAAACCCAGACAGAAATATTGGTTATCATGTTGGTATTTTTGGAAAGGTTGGCCAAAAAGTATATTTAAGACCAGAGTTGGTTTATACCAGAACTAAAAGTGATTATAGAAACGACAGTTTTGAAATGAGTAAACTAGATGCGCCTGTACTTGTTGGAGTAAAAGTGTTAGGACCATTAAGCGTATTTGGAGGTCCTTCGTTTCAGTATATCCTAGATTCAGAGTTTGACAATGTCTCTATAAGTAATATTGAAAACGACTTTTCCGTAGGACTAAATTTTGGAATAGGCTTTAATTTAAAGAAATTAGGAATAGATTTAAGGTATGAGCGTGGTTTTAGTAATAATGAAGCTACGTTTTTACAAAACAATAATATAAATGTACAAGATAGATTGGATACCAGACCAGACCAACTTATTTTAAGTTTATCCTTAATATTATAATACACTTATATGGTTTATATAAAACAAAAAAAACTTACCAGATTGGTAAGTTTTTTTGTTTAAAATTCCCTGTACTTTTAATTTAATCTGCATCCAGATAATCAGGTGTATTATCATTATCTGTATCAATAAAATCAATAATAATTCCAATGTATTTCTGAGTAGCTACATCATAGTTAATACTAACTAACATCTCATTATTATTTAAGGGTGTATTATTTAATTCTTCCTCACTATCCCCTATAACTTCACGAACTACAATTTCATCTTGCGTTAAAATACCGTCTCCATCATCATCAGTATCAACATAATTTGGGAAATTATTACTATCTGTATCATCATCTAACTGACCTTCTTCTTGAAACACTACGAATTGATCCGCAAACTCACCTTCATTTAAAAACTTTTCTAAATAAGAAGGTATTCCATCATTATCATGATCAGTAACAAAACTTTGCAATAATTCAAACTCAAAAATTAAAGGAGAATAAGCAGGGATATCTATTGATGGAGGGCTTGCAAAATATGCCAAACCAGAAGGTAAAAACATTACACCTGTACCAGCATTGGTGTAGGATACAGTACCATCCCCATTATCAACAAAAGATTCTGCAACATTAAATAATGGAAAAACTTTTCTCCAGCCTGTAATAGTACCAAAAGTGTTAGTCCCATCTCCAATTAAATTTAAATCTACTGGTGTTACAGCACTATCAAATACTGAACCATCAAGTAAAAACCCTTGATAAACAACTCTAATTCTATCTGAAAAATTTGGAGAAGTTGCTCCTCCTCCTTTATTCAATTCTAAGAGATAATACTTGTATTCTGTTTCAGCAAAAGTGGTGGTTACTATTTGTACCGCATCATTATTTTCATCTCCATCATCAGTATACAATAATCTATCAGTAGCATTTGGTAGAACACCGCTACTAGGCACTTCACTTATAATTAAATCAGCAATTCCACTGTTCGAGTTACCATCAAAATCTCCAGCATTGTAATAATGGGTTGATAAATACTCAATTAACGCAGCATCATCTGTTGTTTGTTGTTCCCCTCTATCCCTAATTACTACCTCTGGAATTTCTGTACTATCATCATCGCTTTTACATCCGACCAATACTAAAGTAATTGTTGATATAATAAAACCTATTTTTCTTAAACTCATTATTGCTTATTTTTGACGCGCAAGATACAATTTAAATGTAATTTTGCACAACTACATTAACGTTGTTTTTACATAAATTGTATGCGAATAGATAAGTATTTATGGTGTGTTAGATACTACAAAACAAGAACTTTAGCGTCTACTGCTTGCAAAAAGGGACAAGTAAGGGTTAATGGTAGCATAGTTAAACCCAGTAGGGAAGTTTATGCTACTGATAAAATTTCCCTACGGAAGAATCAAATTAATTACCAACTTACAGTTAAAGACATTCCACCTAATAGAGTGTCTGCTAAACTTGTTGATATATATAGAGTAGACACTACACCTAAAACTGAATTTGAAGCTCAAGAATTACTTAAATATTCTAAAGATTATTATAGAAAGAAAGGAACAGGAAGACCCACAAAAAAAGATAGAAGAGATATAGATGATTTTAATACTGAAAATGATTAATTTAGAAATTAAATAGGGATAAGTATCATGGAGTTAAAAAACAATATTATTTTAAGTCATAAAGAAATTCAACACAAGATAAGACGTATAGCATTTCAAATATATGAAACCAATGTAGATGAAGAGGAAGTAATAATTGCTGGTATAGGTAATAATGGTTATATCTTAGCTAAAAAACTTAAATCCACACTCGAAAAGATTTCTAGTATCAATCCTATACTCTGTAAAGTTACTATTGACAAAGAAAACCCTCTGGCTCCAATACTTACATCTTTAACGCCAGAAGAATATATAAATAAATCTATCGTTTTAGTTGACGATGTTTTAAATTCAGGTACGACATTAATCTATGGTGTGAAGCATTTTTTAAATGTACCTTTGAAGAAATTTAAAACGGCTATTTTAGTTAACAGAAATCATAAAAAATATCCTGTAAAAGCTGATTTTAAAGGTATTTCTTTGTCTACTTCCTTACATGAACATGTACAAGTAAATTTAGTAGGAAAGAATAATCAAGTTGTTTTAGAATAGTTTTAAAATAATATCTTCAACAATCTCAATTTTTTCTTTGTTATCAGTAATAATATGGTGCTCAGCTTTACTATAAAAATGAGAACGTTCAAAAAGATGTTTTCCAATAAACTCAGTCATCAACTCTTCGGTTTCTATATGCGCAATTAAGGGGCGTTTAGCTTTTTTCTTGAACAACTTTTTAGAAAGAAACGGTAAAGATCCCTTTAAATAGATAGAAACCGCATTATCTGAGGCCAAAATTGCTTCCATATTGCCAGCAAAACATGGTGTTCCGCCTCCTAAAGCTAAAACAGTATTTTCTTGAAGCCCTAGTAAATCTTTTAGATACTCTGTTTCTTTTTTTCTAAAGTAGATTTCACCTTTAGTTTTAAAGATTTCTTTTACCGAAGCATTTTCTTTTTCTACTATATAATCATCTAAATCAATTAAATTGTAGTCTAATTTTTTTGACAAAATTTTTCCAACGGAAGACTTTCCCGACCCCATATATCCTAATAAAACTATGATCATTTTAGTGCTTGTAATTGATTATTAAAAACATAGATAATTTGAGCACAAAAAAACAAAAAAATATATTAAAAAAGCATTGTTTTATTAATTAAACATTATATATTTGCACCCGCTAACAACAAAGATATTTGTTTTAGTAAGACCGGGTAGCTCAGTTGGTAGAGCATCTCCCTTTTAAGGAGAGGGTCCTGGGTTCGAGCCCCAGCCCGGTCACAAAAAAGTTAAGCATTATCGCTTAACTTTTTTTATTTTAGCATACTTCAAAAAGCACACGTGGCGGAATTGGTAGACGCGCTGCCTTGAGGGGGCAGTGTCCTTATGGACGTGGAAGTTCGAATCTTCTCGTGTGCACTTTAAAAATCTTTACAAGAAGTTCTTTATAAATTTTAAGATTTTAGTCTTATCTATTTGGCGCATTCAATTGCTGATAAAATTGCTGGTATTGTTGATTTCCTGGATATAATTGTACCAATCTAGATGCCATATTTCTGGCCTTAACTAAATCGCCTTGTTTTTGAAAAATATAAGCCATAACATAAAGTAAACTATCATTATTAGCATCTAACTTCAACCCTTTTGCCGCAATCTCCTCTGCTTTCTTTAAGTTATTTGCTTTCTCATAAAGCAAACTTAAATTATAATAAAACCTTATGTTTTCTGGCATATATTTTATCGCCAATTCCATTTGATCTATAGCTTCATCTACTCTATTTTGTTCTGCTAATAATAGTGCATAAGAGTAGTAAGTTTGCCCAAAATCAGGCTCTTGTTGGATAATGGTTTTAAAGGCTTCTTCCGCTTTCGCCATATCTTTACTTCTGTAATATAAATTAGCAAGATTAGTGCGAATCATATTATTCATACCATCAATTTGTAGTGCTTTTTCATACCATTTTATTGCATTTGCTACATCTCCCTTGTTAAGAAAATACAATGCCTTTTTTGCTCTTCCCCCAGTAAAGTCAGATGTAACACTTAAATGAGTTTCAAACTCTTTTTTAACGATGCTATAAACCGCTTTATAATCCTTTGGTATTTGAAATTCATTTAGGCTAGCAACTGCCAAAAAGGCTTTTACTCTCACTGCTCGTTTTTCATCTTTAAGTAAGGGCAAAAAGTAATCAATATAGTCTACAGAATTTATATCATTAAATGCATCTATAGTTGCACCTCTTACAAGTGGCGAATCATCATTTAAAAATGTCAGCATATTTTCTATAGCTGTTTTACTCAAGTAATTTGGCATTGCTCTTACAGCAGATGCCCTAGCTATCTCAGGGTAAATAGTATCTTTTGATAATTCTAATAGTTTTTCAAAACCGTGAGGGTCTCCTGTAAGCGCTGGTGTCAATAACTCGGAAAAATGTTTGTTTTTAGGAGTACCATGCGATTTCTTATAATTTTCCCATGCCCATTCATCATCTTTATCTGTATGGCATTGAGTACATGCGTTAGGTGTGCCATATTTTAAACTTAAATCTGGACGAGGAATTCTAAAACTATGATCTCTTCTGTAATCATTACCCATATAAGTTTTTCCAGTCATATGACAATTAATACACTGTGCACCTTCTGAATTTTCTTTATGAAAATGATGAGAAGGGACGTTATAAGTTTGTGGCTCATGACATTGCGCACATAACAAATTACCCTCAAACTTTAATTCTAAAGAATGTGGATTATGGCAGTCTGTACATGTTACGTTATTCTGATACATTTTACTTTGAAGAAATGATCCATAAACATAAACTTCATCTAGAATTTGTCCATCTGTATGATACAATCCGTTAGTAATTAACTGCGGGAAATAATGATCCAAAAACGTGCCTTCAAAATTGTAATACTCTGAATATTGTTCGCGTCTAACATGACATCTTGCACATTCATCAACCAACGTTTTAGGCAAAGTAGCATGCGTCATTTTTAAATCTCCAGTAGGCTTATATTCATTCCCAAGCTTATTAACTTGTAGCACATGGTTTTTTCCAGGACCATGACACGCTTCACAACTTACATTAATTAGTGCGTATTCTGTATTGTAACTATGGTTATCAATATTATAGTTTTTTCTAACATTGGTAGAGTGACAATCCGCACACATATTATTCCAATTAAGCCCTCCTCTAGACCAATGCAACCATTCAGAATGCACTACTTTAAAATCTGGATATAAATCAAACCATACCTTTTTTTCAGTATCCCAAGCCGTTCGTAAACACTGATAATGACCATCTGGAAATTTAACTATATATTGCTGTAAAGGAGTAATACCAAAAGTATATTCAATTTTATAATCATGATACTTACCATCTCTACCTTCAGTATTTACATAGTGATTTCCTTCTCTTTTAAAAAACCTAGAGGTAATTCCTTGACTTTTAAAAACCGAGTTATCAAAATTTCCTAAAATTGTAGAATCACCGGCTATTTGCATTGCCTTATCGTGATGTGAACCTTCCCAATCTTTAAATTGCTCTTTATGGCAACTAGCACAAGTTTCATCACCCAAAAAATGACTATCTGGGATTAAATGCGTAGATGAGAAACCTTTACCTGTAACATACTGTTTATCAACATATTCAAACTTATCATTCTTACAAGAAAAAAACAATAAAAATGTTAAAATCAAAACTATCCAACGCATAGATAAAAACTGTAAAATTCTAAAGTGATATTTAAATAGTGAATAATCAAAAATACTCAATAATCTCAGAGTGACAAAGGTTTTTGAAAGGAAAACAGCTTAAACAAATTATTAAAAAAATTAAAAAATAAATTGTAAAAAACGACTTAATATAAACTTGCCTTTGTTAATTTTTTATTTTTTTCGTGTCTTTTTTAAGGTTTATTCAATAGGTATTCGTAATTTTGTTTAAGAAAAATTGCTTTTTAATGAACAATGTGCAAGTAAATTTTAGTATTAAAGATCTTGAAAACCTAACAGGTATAAAGGCTCATACTATAAGAATATGGGAAAAGCGATATAATTTATTGCAGCCTAATAGGTCTGAAACAAACATTAGAAATTACAGTTTAGCCAGCCTTCAAAAGCTACTAAATATATCTTTTTTAAATAATAGTGGCTATAAAATATCTAAAATAGCAAAATTAAGTGAAGAAGAAATTCCTATTAAAGTAAGAGAAATAGCATCTAGAGCTAAAGTAGAAGATCATGCTATAAATGCTTTTAAGCTCTCAATGCTTAATTTTGATCAAGTATTATTTTACAACACTTACAACAATCTTATAGAAAACAAATCTTTTAATGATATTTTCTATGATATATTTCTCCCTCTATTACATGAAATTGGGCTTTTATGGCAAACAGATACTATAACCCCAGCCCATGAACACTTTTTAACATCACACATAAAACAGAAAATTCTATTAAATATAGAACGACTCCAAAGTTTAGAACCTAAACCTGTTTCTACAACTTTTATATTGTTTCTACCTGATAATGAAGTACATGATATTGGTCTACTCTTTATCAATTATCAGCTTAGAAGTAAAGGCTACCATACTATATTTTTAGGAGAAAGTGTTCCTATGTCTAGTTTAGTTAGTGTCTTAGAATTTTTTGACGAAATAACTTTTATAACATATTTTACAGTTAAACCTGAAATTGAAGAAATTCCAAATTACATTAAGGAATTTAATGAATTACTACTAGGTAACTCTAAAATTAATTTAATGCTTTTAGGCCCTAAATTAGTTTCACTAGATGAAAACATAAGTTTACCTGAGCGCGTTAAAATGTATGATTCTATCGAAAATTTAGTTAAAGATTTATAAATAGATTTATTTTTGTTTAACTTTTAATTATATTTGTTAAACATGAATAAAACAATAGCCATAATCGGTTCTGGATTTTCAGCACTCTCTGCTAGTAGTTATTTAAAACAGTATGGATTTGAAGTATCTGTATTTGAAAAAAACAGCACAGTTGGTGGACGTGCAAGACAGTTAAAAAAAGACGGTTTTACTTTTGATATAGGCCCCAGTTGGTATTGGATGCCAGATATATTCGAAAAGTTTTTCAACGATTTTGGCAAATCAACCTCTGATTATTATCAGTTGGATAAATTAAGTCCTGCGTACAAAATATTCTTCAAAGATGAAATCATTACTATTGGAGATACTATGGACAAAATATGTGCAGAATTTGAGCGTATTGAACCAGGCAGCTCTAAACCTCTACAAAAATTTATCAATAAAGCAGCTACAAATTATGATATAGCTATTAATAAAGTAGTGTTAAAACCTGGAGTATCTCCTTTTGAATTAATCACTCCTGAAACAGCTACAAGAGTAGATCAGTTTTTTAAAACCATAAGTGGAGATGTTAGAAAAAAATTTAAAAACCCTAAGCTAATTTCCACCCTAGAATTCCCAGTACTCTTCTTAGGTGCTAAACCTAGTAATACACCATCATTCTACAGTTTTATGAATTATGCTGATTTTGGTTTAGGCACATGGCATCCCAAAGGTGGGATGTATGAAGTGATTAAAGCTATGAAGGCTCTAGCTGAAAGCTTGGGTGTTAAAATATATACTGATAGTGCAGTTGAAAAAATAAATGTAAAGCAAAAAACTGCAACCTCGATAAAAGTAAATAATGAAATTAAAACATTTGATATTGTTTTAAGTGGTGCAGATTATCATCATTCTGAATCTTTACTTGATAAAGTGCATAGACAATATTCCGAAACCTATTGGTCTAAAAAAACGTTTGCTCCTTCCTCCTTATTATTTTATGTAGGCTTCAATAAAAAGCTTAAGAATATTGAACACCATAATTTATTTTTTGATACAAGTTTTGAAACCCATGCTGAAGAAATTTATGATAATCCTAAATGGCCTAAAGACCCTTTATTTTATGCTAATTTCCCTTCTGTAACTGATGCCTCAATGGCTCCAAAAGATTGTGAAACAGGTTTTTTCTTAATACCTATAGCTCCTGGGATTGAAGACACAAATGAAATTAGAGCTCAATATTTTGATATTATTATATCCCGATTTAACAAATTAACACAACAAGATGTTACAAATAATATTATCTTTAAAGAGTCCTTCTGTGTTAAGGATTTTATTAAGGAATACAATTCCTATAAAGGTAACGCCTATGGAATGGCAAACACACTCTCTCAAACTGCCTTTCTTAGACCTAAACTAAAAAGTAAAAAAGTAAAAAATTTGTATTTCACTGGTCAGCTTACTGTACCAGGACCTGGAGTACCACCATCGCTAATTTCTGGAAAGTTAGTAGCACAACTTATTAATAAACACCATAATCAATAATATGAAAGCATTATTTGATACCGTTTCATACAATTGCAGTAAAGTAGTAACTAAAAGTTATAGTACTTCATTTTCATTAGCCACTAAAATGCTATCTAATTCCATTAGAATGCATATTTACAATATATATGGATTTGTAAGGTTTGCAGATGAAATTGTAGATTCTTTCCATAGTTACGATAAAGAAGATTTATTTGAGCGTTTTTCTGAAGATTTAGAAAATGCACTCAAAGATAGAATAAGTCTTAACCCAATTTTAAATTCATTCCAGTATACTTATCATAAGTTTAATATTGATAAGAGTATGGTTGATGCTTTTATGAGAAGTATGCGATTAGATTTGCATAAAAGTGATTATCTATCTGACGAAGAATACAAAGACTATATCTATGGTTCTGCTGATGTGGTTGGGTTAATGTGTCTGAAGGTATTTGTAAAAGGAGATGAAAATAAATTTAATGAGTTAAAAGATACTGCAATGTCGTTAGGATCTGCTTTTCAAAAAGTAAACTTTTTAAGAGATTTAAAAGCTGATTTTAATGAATTAAACAGAAGTTATTTTCCAAATATTGATTTAGATAATCTAGATGAAAATTCTAAACAGCAAATTATTGACGATATAGAAAGTGATTTTGAAAAAGGTTTGAGTGGTATAAAAAAATTGCCAATGGAAGCTAAATTTGGTGTTTTTATGGCCTATCGCTATTACAGCCAACTTCTTAAAAAACTAAAGAAAACGCCCGCGTTAAGAATAAAAGATACTCGCATTAGAGTTTCTAACCCTAAAAAAATTGAACTCTTGATGCGTAGTTATGTAAAATATCAATTAAATTTAATGTAATTTTATACTATGCAAGTTGTACTGTGGATATTGGTTTTTTTAGCAACATTCTGCTTCATGGAATTCATGGCTTGGTTTACTCATAAATATATTATGCATGGGTTTTTATGGAGTTTACATAAAGATCATCATCACAAAGACCATGAAAGCTGGTTTGAACGTAATGATGCATTTTTTATTTTTTATGCTGTAGTAAGCATTGGTTTCTTTTTACTTTGGAAATACGAAATCTTATGGGTTGGATTCCCAATAGGTGTAGGTATTTTTGCTTATGGTTTATGCTACTTTTTGGTACATGATATTTTTATTCATCAGCGTTTTAAAATGTTTAGAAATGCTAACAACTGGTATGCTCGTGGTGTACGTAGAGCACACAAAATCCATCATAAACACTTAGGTAAAGGTGATGGTGAGTGCTTTGGCATGCTATTCGTCCCTTTTAAATACTTCAAAAAGAAATAATTATAAATGGTGTTTGGTTCCCATTTTGACTATATCATTATTGGCAATGGTTTAGCTGGTTTGCAATTGGTTTTAAAAATGGCTTCTGATACTTTTTTTGATGATAAACAAATTGCATTAATAGACCCTTCTGAAAAAAAAACTAACGATAAAACTTGGAGTTTTTGGGAAACCGAACCTTCTCAATGGTATAACCTACCCTACAAAACATGGGAAAAAGCAAAGATTATAACTTTTGAAAAGTCTATCTATTTAAATCTTTCTCCTTACACTTACAAATCTATTAAGGCTATTGACTTTTATAATTACGCTAAACAACAATTAAAAAGTCATAATAATATTCACTTTATAATTGATGAAGTGGTCTCCTTATCTGAAAACGAAACTTTAACCATCAATACTAAAAAAAATAGTTTTTCTGCAAATCATGTTTTTGATAGTAGAATACCAGAATCTTTCTATCAAGATTCTAAAAGTATCAAGATAAATCAGCATTTTAAAGGTATTGTCATCAAAACCGAAAGTGATGTTTTTGATGTAGATACTTTTACTATGATGGATTACCGTTTAAAAGATGGCAAACAAACTACATTTACTTATGTTTTACCTTTTTCAAAAAATAAGGGCTTAGTGGAGTTTACATATTTTACAGAAAATACTGTTGATGAATGTGTATATGATGATTATGTAAAGACATATATTAAAAACCACCTGCAAATTGAAAACTACCAAGTTATAGAATCTGAAATGGGAAATATACCCATGACAACCTTTCCATTTGATAGTTACAATACTAAAAATATCACAAAAATTGGTACTGGTGGTGGTTGGGTAAAACCTTCATCAGGATACTCATTTAAACATACAGAACAGAAAGTAGCAAAAATTATAACTAACATTAAAGCAAATAAAAGACCTTCGCACCATCTCTTTAAAAAGAAATATAAGTTTTATGACAAAGTGTTTCTTAAAGTTTTAAAAGATGAAAACCACAAAGGCGAGTGGATATTTAAACAGTTTTATGCTAAAAATGATATTGAAACTATGTTTCGTTTTTTAGATGAAGAATCTACCTTTTTAGAAGAGTTAAAAATTATGTCTTCACTTTTTTCTTGGAGTTTTATAAAGGCTTTTTTTAAAACACTATAATTAGCATTAATACGCTACTTTTTTTTATAAATTTCCACATTACCTACAACTTTTTCTAAATAATAATTTTCAACAAAATAAGCATAGATAGTATTACCATAAATTGATACAATCTCACTATTCTCTTTTAGTTTTAATATAAATAATGGAGGACGATTCAATAAATCATCCATAATAACACTTTGTTCCTTAAAGCTCTTTACAAACATTAAATTAAAGAATTTACTAGAAGATACCCTATTTGATTCATACAACGCATGCATCAAACTAATATCACCACCTAACAAGAATATATTATCATTTTTAGAAGAGTTATTCTCAATCCAACCTTGCATATCAACATATGGAGCATTTGGATAATCTAAAAACGACTTCCCTATTTTGGCTATTTGGTAGTAAGGAAAAAAATAGATAACCACCAAAATTATAAATTTAAAACTATGTAATCCTTTTAGTTTTTTAATGTGGCTTAGTCTAACTTTCAATCTACAAAATACTAAAGCCAATAAAATTGAAAGTACTGGTAACATTTGTTTTAACTGATGCCCATAGTAATTTCCTGATAGATTTGCCCCTAAAAAATCAAAGAAAAGCCATACTAGAAGAAGTATTAATAGTTCTCTGTTGTATAATTTTCTGTCTATCCAGAAAAGAAAAATAAATGGATAAATACATAAAAACCTTGTAGTAAAAAAAACATCAAAAAACCTACTGAAACGTAACTCACTAAGCCCTTGCCCTGACCCTTGATTAAATAAAATACTCCAAGCTCCTTCTAGATATTCTCTTACAGATACCCCATTTAAATATAAAACCAAATAACAAATTATGTTTATTATAAAAGCACCTAGTATAATAGTACCAATGTCTAAAAATCTACTCTTAAATGATTGTTCTTTATTGATTAGAAAAACGATAATAATTAGAGCTACTAGACTTAAAATTGCTATTTGCTTAAAAACAATAGAACTTCCAATAAAAATCCCAGCGAGTAGTAAGTAATATATATTTGCACTTATATCTCTATACTTAAAAATAACATAAAATGAGGCCACAGTAAACAAAGACATGAAAACCTCTGTATAAGAAAGTGCAACTCCGTCCATTACATGCCAACTCATTATGAGTCCGTATATATACATACATAAAACCCCACATAATTTACTATCTATTAACCTTCCTAAAAGATATAATAAGTAGGAAGTCCCAATAATACAAACTGCCCCTAAAAGCCTAATGGAGAGAATACTTCCATTAAACACAAAATTATTTATTACGTTTAAAAAGTAAATCCCCGGAGTTTTATTTTCTACAGCGTATTTATAAGGTGCCAACCCATCCTCTTCCCATATTCTGCCAATATAAGCCCAGATAATTTCATCATATAGTAAATAGGGATAGAGAGCGATAAAAATTAGAATTAAAAATAAACCTAAACCAATAAACAACGGAGATAAGGCTATATTTTCATAACTACTTTTCCTCATGGTACTCTTTTTCCAAGTTAATATCCCATATATTGGCTTTACTCTTAATATTATTTTTAATGTTGTTTACAGCTGTTATAGCCGTCATCATAGAGTGGTCTTGGTTATTATACTTATGCATGCCGTTTCTTCCAATTAAAAATAAATTTTCGATTTTATCAGTAAAATCTCTTATTTTATCAAATTCATTATAAGTCCCAAAATAAGCAGGATAAGCTTTAGGCATCTTGATGATTGTACTATCAAGAACGGCATCTCTTTGGATAATATCTATGGAAACTAATTCATCAATTGCAAATTCAATAAATTTTGCATCCTCCATGCGCCACAGTTCATCTCCTACATTAGAAAAATACTCAAGTCCTATCCAAACATTATCTGGTTGTGCAACCAAGTATGGAGACCAATTATTAAATATTTGTAATCTACCAACCTTAACTTCTTTTTCTTGAATATATATCCAGTTATCTTTAATGAGGTTCTCTCGATCTCCTATTTTTAAATCCTTAAGAAGCAACCCAACAGTAATAAAATCTCTATACACCAAACCTTCACTAACTCTCTTTACATTATTAGGGACTATCGTGCTAGACATACTTCTAATTAAATGTTTTACAGGCATTGAAGAGAAAAAATAACTCCCTTCTACAGTTGTATCTTTATTGCTAGAAATATCTTTGTAGGATACACTATTTATCAATCCATCAGTAAGTTGTATGCCAATAACTTCTGCATTAATTATTACCTGACCTCCTTTTTCTTTTACAAGTTTAGCGACAGTCTCCCACATTTGTCCAGGTCCTAACTTAGGATACATAAATTGCTCAATTAAACTTGTGTCTAATTTTTTCTGATCAATAGACTGATTACTTGTAAAAAGAGATTTTACAAAATGAATAATGGTACGAGAGATAGAAAGCTTTTTAATACGTTGTGACCCCCAATTTGCATCAATTTGAGAACAAGGCACTCCCCAAACCTTTTCTGTATAATCCTTAAAAAACGTCTCGTACAGTTCTTTTCCAAACCTACTAATAAAAAATTGTTCCAAGTTTTGGATATTCTTAATTGGAAAAAATCGTATTTGTAGATAAGTCCATCCAATTTTTAAAATCTTCTTAAAACCTAACGAGGATAAAGTCTCCCAGTTTATTGCTATCGGGTAATCAAAAAACTTTCTTAAAAAAAAGATTCTAGATAATCGTGATCTTATTAGCATTACCAGATCTTCTTTTTCTGGGTCTGGACCTCCTTTTTTAAATTTTGATATATTATTCTTTTTTGTGTTAGTAATTTCATCTTTTGATGGAAATCCTTGGACAGGTAGAATATTTCGCCACCAATCCATAACAGTATCAGACTTGGAAAAAAAACGATGACCTCCGATATCAATTCTATTACCCTTATAAACCTCAGTTCTTGAAATTCCTCCTATTTTATCAGTCTTTTCCAAAACGATAGGAACAATATCAGTTTTAGTCAAAAATTCATAAGCTGCAGTAAGCCCAGCTGGTCCTGCTCCTATTATTATAGCATATTTATTCATATCTTCTTATTGCAACTTCTTACTCTTTATAATTGCAAATCATATAGTATTATTATTTAAACTGCCCTTTTGCTTCCTCCCAAAACACATCCATTTCAGCAAGTGTCATATCGGTTAGCGGTTTATTTAATTCCTTTGCTTTTTCTTCTAGATATTGAAAGCGCTTTGAGAATTTTTTATTAGTACGTTCTAAAGCATTCTCTGGGTTTACATTTAAAAACCTAGCATAATTTACCATAGAAAATAATACATCTCCAAACTCGCTTTCTATGTTGTCTGGGTTACCTATTTTAATTTCGGTATTTAGTTCATTTAGTTCTTCTTGTACTTTTTCCCAAACTTGTTCTGGTTGTTCCCAATCAAAACCAACGCCTGCTACTTTTTCTTGAATACGATTGGCTTTTACCAGTGCTGGTAAACTTTTTGGCACTCCTTCTAAAACGCTTTTTTTACCTTCTTTTAGTTTTAAATTTTCCCAATTACGTTTTACATCATCTTCGTTTTCAACAGCTACATCTCCGTATATGTGCGGATGCCTATTTATTAATTTTTCGCATATAGCATGACATACATCGGCTATATCAAAATCGTTGGTCTCACTCCCTATTTTAGAATAAAATACAATATGCAGTAATACATCTCCTAACTCTTTTTTAACTTCCTCTAAATCCTTATCTAAAATAGCATTGCCTAATTCATAAGTCTCTTCAATGGTAAGGTGCCGTAACGTTTCCATGGTTTGCTTTTTATCCCATGGGCATTGTTCCCTTAACTCATCCATAATGGTTAGCAATCTATCAAAAGCTTTGAGTTGATCTTGTCTAGAATTCATATAAGATGTTTTGGTAAAAATACAATTTGGTTATGTTTGGTCTGTTACAATTCGCTTAAAAAATTAATATATCAATCAAGGGTTGTAATAAATTAGTGCAATAAAAGAATATCTACATGTAAATAGCCTGTAAAGAAAACATTTTTTACCAATTGGTAAATTCTTATTGGGTAAACTTTTTTAAATTGTTCCAATGGAAGAATTTATAGAATACATATTACAATATGGTAATTTAAACCAGCAACAAATAGACCTCATATCTAAAAAAGCCAAAGAAATAAAACTCTGTAAAGAACAGTATTTTGTAGAAGCTGGTAGTGTATTAAAACAAGTGGGATTTGTCCTTGATGGCATACTCAGGATATGTTACTATAACAATAAAGGAGACGAGATTGCAAAAATTTTCATTGAAGAACACCACTTATTATTTAACTTAAACAATGTACCTTCTACTGAATATATTCAAGCTGCAACTGATTGTAAGTTACTTGTATTTTCCAATTCCGATTGGAATGAAATATCAGACACAATTATTGATTGGAAAAATATAATTCAAAGAATTACTAACAAGGCTTTATCCCAGAAACTCGAAAGAGTATCTCCTTTAGTATCTCAAAATGCTACTACTCGATATTTAGAGTTTATGAAAAAATACCCTATGCTAGCTAATAGAATTCCGCTTTCTTACATAGCATCATACTTAGGAATTACCCAACAATCTCTCAGTAGAATAAGAAGAAATATTCACTAGAATCATTATTTACCAAATGGTAAATAATTTAATTGTTATACCCTACATATTTGTTGTATTAATCTTAAAATCTATAAAATGATACATCAAAGTAAGGTATTAGAAGTTAATTTAACGCAAAACTCAATAATTTCTTTAAGCCCAATAGAAATTACTATTCCTGAAAGACCAGTAAAATTGCAATTGAGAATTTCAGCCACAATACAAGGAGAAAACTTACCAGTTATTTTGTTTTCTCATGGACATGGGATGTCAAATTACCTCTCATCTTTAAATGGAAATTTGCCTCTTACCAATTATTGGGCAGAACAAGGTTTTATTGTTATACAACCCACACATTTAGATTCTAAAACCCTAAAGTTAGGGGAAAATATAACTGGTTGGCCCTTATTTTGGAGATCCAGAGCCGAAGATATGATACATATTTTAAATCAGCTTAAAAGGATAGAATCTATTATACCTGAAATAAAAAACAGAGTGGATTATGATAAAATAGTCGCAGCTGGCTTATCAATGGGAGCACACACTACTAGCCTATTACTAGGAGCAGAATATGACGATCCTGAAGATGGTAATTCAGTAATAAGTTTAAGGGATAACCGAATTAAAGCTGGAATATTGTTCTCTTCAGTTGGAAATGGGAATGGAGGAAAAGATTTGAGTAAAATTGCTAATGAAAATTATCCTTTTTTAAAAAATTCTAATTTCACTACTATGAAAACAAACACTTTAGTTATAGCAGGCGATAATGACATTTCTACGTATTTAAGTATTCGAGAAGCAGATTGGGCTACTGATCCCTATTTTTTAAGTCCAAGGCCTAAAGCATTAGTTACTGTATTTGGTGGAGAACATTTACTTGGGGGCCTTTCGGGATATGATGCTGCAGAAACAACAGACGAAAATCCTGAACGTGTATCTTTTATTCAAAAATTAACCACAGCCTATTTAAAATCACAACTATATCACAAAAATAGGGATTGGGAACACATAAAAACAGAACTTTCTTTAACAGAAAATCCTCTTGGAAAAATTGAAACAAAATAATTATATAATAAAAAGCATAAACCTATTTCAGGTTTATGCTTTTTATTATTTTGAAATTCAATAGAGAAGATTGATTAATTCCTCTTCTTTGTGATGTAACAATGTAAAGATCATCATAAATACTAAAAATATTAATGTATCTTTGCCGATCTAATTCCTCAGGGTGAGGATGTGTTGCTAGAAGTTTAGGTTACGTATGTCGATGCGCTTCTTATGCAACACCGCATAATAAATATCGCATACATAATACACATGAGCACATTCCAAGATTTAGGTCTAAATAACGATCTATTACAAGCTATTACTGATTTAGGTTTTGAGAAACCTAGTGAAGTCCAAGAAAAAGCCATCCCCATTTTATTAAATTCCGAAACTGATTTAGTTGCGTTAGCACAGACGGGAACAGGTAAAACCGCCGCATTTGGTTTCCCTATGCTTCAAAAAATTGATGTTAACAGTCGTACAACACAAGGCTTAATTTTATCACCTACCAGAGAACTTTGTCTGCAAATTACTAACGAAATGAAGCTTTATGGTAAATACTGTAAAGGTTTAAATGTAGTTGCTGTTTATGGTGGTGCGAGTATTACGGAACAAGCTAGAGAGATAAAACGTGGTGCCCAAATTATTGTTGCCACTCCTGGTCGTATGAAAGATATGATTAACAGACGTTTGGTAGATATTTCTAAAATTGAATATTCAGTTTTAGATGAGGCTGATGAAATGTTAAATATGGGGTTTAAAGAAGATATTACTTCAATTTTATCGCATACTCCTGAAGATAAAAACACATGGCTATTTTCGGCTACTATGCCACGCGAAGTAGCTGCAATTGCTAAGAACTTTATGTATGACCCACAGGAAATTACTGTGGGACGTAAAAATGAAAGTACTAGCCAAGTTTCGCACGAATATTATCTAGTTAATGCTAGAGACCGTTACCAAGCTTTAAAACGTTTAGCTGATGCTAACCCAGATATTTTTTCTGTAATTTTTTGTAGAACAAAGCGCGATACCCAAAAAGTAGCTGAGCGTTTAATTGAAGATGGATATAGCGCTGGAGCATTGCATGGTGATTTGAGTCAGAATCAGCGAGATTTGGTTATGAAATCTTTTAGAAATAAGCAAATACAAATGTTAGTTGCTACTGATGTAGCTGCTCGTGGGATTGATGTGGACGATATTACTCATGTAATTAATTATCAATTACCTGATGAGATTGAAACCTATACACATCGCTCTGGACGAACAGGTCGTGCAGGAAAAACGGGGGTTTCTATGGTTATTGTTTCTAAAAGTGAAGTACGCAAAATTAAGGGTATAGAACGTATTATAAAGAGACAATTTGAAAAGAAAGACATCCCAAATGGAATGCAAATTTGCGAAGTGCAATTAATGTCTCTTGCTAAAAAAGTACACCATACTGAGGTTAATCATGATATTGATACTTACTTAGGGGATATTAATGCCTTATTTGAAGATACCAGCAAAGACGAATTGATTAAAAAATTCTTCTCTGTTGAGTTTTCTAGGTTTTATAATTATTACCAAAAAGCTTTAGACTTAAATATTTCTACATCTAACGACGATCATAAGGATTCTGGAAATTCAGTTCGTTACTTCATTAATGTTGGAAAGAAAGACGGTTTTGACTGGATGAGCTTAAAGGACTTTCTAAAAGAAGTCTTAGAATTGGGACAAGATGATGTGTTTAAGGTAGAAGCCAAGGATACGTTTTCATTTTTTAATACAGAAAAAGAACTACAAGAAAAAATACTCGGGTTCTTTACCGATTTTAAATATAATGGACGCTTTGTGAATGTAGAGATTTCTGAAAATCGTGGGAGGGGCAGAAAACGTGACAGAAATAGAGGTAGACGTCGAGATGACAGAAAAGCAAACTTTAGTTCTGGCGGCAGAAAAGATGATCGCAAACGCGATAATAAATCAAAATCCAGACGTTCTAAGTCGGGAGGAGATTTTGCAAGTTCTAGACCTAGACGTTCTAGACGTTAAGTTTTTTATGAGAAAACCGACTAACAACATAAAACTACCATTTAGGTATGCTTTTTGTTAATTTTTAGTCAAATTAAAACCATAACACCAACATGTTAGGGTTTTGTTTAGTATTTTTAACATCTCATAACTGTGATTATACCACTCATGAAACGCATTTTAAGTATTATTATACTACTTTTTGTCAGTACAATTGTATTTGCTCAACAGGATGATGCTAAGGCCATTGGTGTAGTGGTAAATGCAGCAGATGATAAACCCTTAGAAAGTGTTAATATTGTTAACTTGAATAAAGTTAAAGGTACTACCACCAATAGTAAAGGAGAATTTGCGATTACTGCTGAAGTAAATGATACTTTACACTTCTCCTTTATTGGATTTAAATCTATAAAAGTTAGAGTAACGAATGACTGGTTGAAATATGGAAGTTCTACTATTGAATTAACAGAACTGGCTTTGGCTTTAGAAGAGGTTGTTGTAAATCAACTAAAACTAACGGGTTATCTGGAAGTAGACATTAAACAAGTACCGCAAATAAATGATAATTATCGTTATCAAATTGCTGGTTTATCAAAAGGATATGAGGCTGGTAAAAAATCCGGATTAACTAAGATTATTGGATCTATTTTTAATCCGGCTGACTTTTTACATCGTATGTTTGGCAAAAAGCCTAATGAGCTTAGAAAACTTAAGCAAATGAAAAAAAATGACGAGATACGTAATTTACTAGCTTCTCGTTTTGACAGAGAAATGTTAACTGCACTTTTAAAAGTTGAACGTGTAGATCTTGATGAAATAGTAAGTCAATGTAACTATTCTAAAGGCTTTATTCAAACAGCAAATGACTTGCAAATACTGGATGCCATAAGTGAATGCTACGAAGAGTACAAATTACTAAGTAATAGACGAAAAGACCGTATTTAGTAAGAAGTTATATATTTTTAGTGTGATGAAAACGCTCTACAATCTCATCAAAGCTCTTAATCGTTTTTTTACACCAATCAATTCGCTTTTCTAACTGTTCATTTTCAGATAATTGCCAAGGTATTTTAGTGATTTTCAACTCACTTGTAATATGCTGTAATATAATGGCAGCAGATACTGATATGTTTAAACTTTCTGTAAAACCTACCATTGGAATTTTTAAAAAGCTATCGGCTGCATTTAAAACCTCATCTGATAAGCCTTCAGTTTCCCGTCCAAAAAAAATACAAGCCTTCTCAGTAACATCAAAATCTTGTAAATCACAATCGTTTTTATGAGGTGTTGTAGCTACTATTTGATAGCCATTTTGTTTCAAATCTGTAATACAAGACTTTACAGAATTATATCTATTTAAATCTACCCACTTCTGAGCACCCATGGCTATTTCTCTGTCTATACGTTTAGTGTTTTGCTCTTCTATAATATTAACGTCTTGTATTCCAAACACATCACAACTTCTTATTACAGCACTAGTATTATGTAATTGGTACACATCTTCAATAGCAACAGTAAAATGTTTTGTACGCTGGGCAAGTACTTTTATAAATTTATTTCTTCTGTTTTCGGTTAAATATCCTTCTAAATGATGCAGTAAATCTTGATCTATCATGTAATTCAACAATATTTATTGGATAAAGATACAATTTAACGCATGATGCATATAATTGGTGTTTTAAAGGTTGTTGAAGAGAATATTTTATTAGCTTTAGCATACCCTAAGTTATGTAGTGCATAGAAAAATAATATGAAGAAAAAACATATAGTTATACTTACTGGTGCTGGCATGAGTGCTGAAAGTGGCGTAAAGACCTTTAGAGATGAAAACGGATTATGGGAAGGTCATGATGTTATGGAAGTAGCAACTCCCGAAGGGTTTGCGAAAAATCCAGAATTAGTTTTAGATTTTTATAATCAACGGCGACGACAGCTGTTTGAAGTTACCCCTAATGCTGCACATATAGATATTGCTAAATTAGAAAACGAACATAACATTACCATAATCACACAAAATGTTGATGACTTGCATGAACGCGCTGGTAGCACAAATGTAATACACTTACATGGCGAATTATTAAAAGTACGTAGCACCTTTGATTCAAATGATATACAAGAATGGAAAACTGATTTAGTTTTGGGAGATTTTTGTAAAAAAGGACATCAATTACGCCCACATATTGTTTGGTTTGGGGAAGATGTCCCGCTTATTGAAAAAGCTGCTCAAATTTGTGAAACAGCAGATATTTTATTAATTGTTGGGACATCTATGCAAGTGTATCCTGCTGCTGGTTTAATGCATTATGCACCAAGCAATACTCCTATTTATTTTATTGATCCAAAGCCCAATATTGAGAGTAACAACCGTATTACTGTAATTGCTGAAACAGCCACAGTTGGTATGCAAGAGTTTATTAATTTATTGAATTAGTACTTCCAATATACATATATAAAACCTCATGTAAATATAGATCCGAATCTGCGTTAAGGATTGCAGCGGCATCCTTTTTTAAATTTTGAAAACCAAAGTTTATTTAGAACTCATATCATTGAGGTTAGCACTTACAGCTCCCAATAATGATGTATTCTTTAAAAAAGATATAGCGGAAAGCCTGACCCCTTGTGGGTAACGCCCAAAACATCATAAAAATATTATTATTGCTCTGGCACAAGCCTTATAAGTCTTCCTGGTCCTTCAACTAAAACGTACATATATCCGTCAATACCCATATGAACATCCCTAACACGACCTATATCGTTGAGTAACTCTTCATGCCCTATAACTTCATTTCCGTTCATTTTTAAACGATGTAAATATCTAAATTTTAAAGACCCTACGAAAAGATCATTTTGCCATTTGCCATAAAAGTTACCAGACATAAAATCCATACCACATGGCGCAATTGAGGGCACCCAATAGTGAATTGGTTGTTCCATTCCCGCCATTGCAGTTTGATCTGTAATAGGTGTCCCATTATAATTAATACCGTAAGTAATTGTAGGCCAACCATAATTATTTCCAGAATCTAAAATATTAATTTCATCGCCTCCTTGAGGGCCATGCTCTCCCTCCCAAATAGCACCAGTAACGGGATGTTTTGTTAAACCTTGAGGGTTTCTAACGCCATAGCTAAAAACAGACCATTCGTGATCTTGCATATTGTAAAATGGATTATCAGTTGGTATTGTCCCGTCATCCACTAACCTATGCACCTTGCCTACACCATTATTTAAAGCTTGAGGATACGTATCTCTATTACCACGGTCTCCTACTGTTACATAAAGGTAACCTGCATTATCAAATACCAATCTTGAACCAAAATGGTTTCCACTAGTAAGATATGGTAAGGCCGTAAAAATTTCCTGGCCCCCTTCTAAAGTATTGCCAGACAAACGTCCACGCGCTACAGCTGTTGTCCTTTGATTGGAGTTATTTGGGTTTGGGCTAGAATAAGATAAATATATATAAGTATTATTCTCAAAATCAGGATGCAACGTTACATCTAGTAAACCGCCTTGACCTTGTGCAACAACATTGGGAGTACCGCTAATTTCTGATATTACACCTTCACTGGTAACCCTAAAAAGGTTTCCTTCTCGTTGTGTAACTAAAAAATCTCCGTTTGGTAGCTGTACCATACCCCAAGGCACACCGTTAATTTCATTAGTTATTGTTTCTAATCTAAAAATAAGATCGTCTGATTCTATAATCCCAGAAAGGTTAGGGTTTTCAACTTCAATATCAGCTTTGGTTTTCCCTTCGATTTCTTGAAGAATATAATCTGCCAAATCCTTTATTTCTTGTGTAGAAAACGTGTTTTCGTAAGCAGGCATACCATTGGGCTCATATCCAACAGTAATGGAGTTAGCAATATCGGCAGAGGCATTGCCATATAGCCATTGCCTTTCTATAAAAGACTCAAATTTCTGTCCATGACAACCACCACAATGGTTTGTATAATTTACAGCTGCTTTAGTTAAGTCAGTTACTACTTCTTCCTCCTCTTCTTCTTGTAAATCATCTTGACTAGTAGTCTCTGTTTGATTAGAGCAATTAAATACAAAAGTAATGAGGAGAACGCTTAAAAAAGCTAATTTAAAATGGTTAAGATATTTCATAGCAGATAGGTTTTGGGGTTGCCGCTAGCTCTGATCTAAATCCTAAAAAACACAAGTTTATAGAACTAACAGTCTAACAATTTTGCAATACTAATATAACGAATTTTATTGTTAAATTATTGCAAATCAAAATACTATATCATTTTTTCAATTAAAACGGACTACCATTCTCGTAGTTTATCTAATTCAAGCTGGGCTTTCAACTCTTTTTCTGGAATAACTTTTAGGAAAGATGGATGCTGCTCAATAGCAAATTCTATTTTCTTTACAATTTCATCAGTAGTTTCATTATCGTAATCAATCTCTAAAGGCGCTTTTATTTCCATACTTTGTAGTATGTTTTTCTTTTTTATGCGAAGCCCTTTCTTATCGAACGAACGTCTAAAACCATCTATTACAATAGGAACAACAATAGGTTTATAGCGCTTTATAATATGTGCTGTACCCTTTCTAATGGGCTTAAATGGTGTTGTGGTGCCTTGCGGAAAAGTAATCACCCAACCATCATCTAGCGCTTTCCCTATATTAGAAATATCACTCATTTTAACCTGTCGCTGTACATCTTTACCTTCTGAACGCCATGTACGCTCTATACTCACTGACCCCACATAAGCGAGAACTTTTGGCAATAAACCAGCCTTCATAGTTTCTTTAGCCGCTACATAATATATATTGAGTTTTGGATTCCAGAGGTAACCTACATTTTTTATAGAATCTGTACGTCCACTTAAACTCGCATTAAACACATGAAACATTGCTACAACATCTGCAAAATAGGTTTGATGATTAGATATAAAAAGTACCTTTCTATCCGGAAGACCTTTTATAATTTCCGAGCCTTCTATTTGTAGCTCGTTAAACCCTCTAAAACGTCTGTGGGTCATGGCTCCTAAAATACGAATGAGCCATTTTTTGAGAAATAATATGTGTCCGAAAGGATTTTTTTTAAACAATCCCATGTACTGCTATCTTGTTAGAGTTGGACGGCAAAGGTAATAAAACTATTATCTATGTCAATTTTGTAAGTACATCTTTAACTTCGCTTAACATCATAGCTGTTGCCCCCCAAACAATAAACCCATTAAGAACAAATGCAGGTACCTCTATACCAATACTATATGAAGTTTTCATGGTAGTTTGAGTAAAGTTGTCATCATTCATTAAATCAGATAATTTTACTTCAATTATTTGTTCAACTTCATTTTCCTCCTTTTTAAAAACAGGAGGTTTCTCTAAAATACCAACAAAAGGCTGTACACAAAAATTACTTGGTGGTATATACACTTGAGATAATGGTCTTATCACTTCAATATCTGATATTGGCACACCAACTTCCTCAAATGTTTCTCTCAAGGCAGTTTCTTCTATATTTTTGTCATCTGGTTCTAACTTCCCTCCCGGAAAGGATACTTGAGCAGAATGTACGCCTTTATAGGTTTTTCGTAACATAAGCACAAAATATGTTTCATTTATATTATTCGGATAAAATAATGCCAGAACTCCAGCTCTTTTAGCATTTTCTAGCTGTTCTTTCGAGTATTTTGCAAAATCTTTTCTAGTTGGCGGCACCATTTTAAAATGTGATGATTCGGCTGGTAGCTCTATATTTTTTATTTTTGAAAGCAATGTTACGAACTCATCAAAATTCATTCTTTATGCGTATTATAGTTTTGTTAAGTCTCTTTTTATGTCTTTTCAATTGTGAAGATAAACAATCTAAAAGCAAAGCAAAAGATACTACTACAGTAAAAAAGCAAGCAAAAAAGATAAAGGATACTATAACAAAGAAAGCTGAAGAATTTCCTTTACTAGACAGTAAAATGGCAATGGAATTCTTTTTACAATACGATACAGAAAACAAAGAAAATAAAGTTAGAATTTCTACAGATTATGGTGATATAGACATTCTATTATTTAACGAAACCAAATTCCACCGATCAAACTTCATCTACTTAACTAAAAGACACTATTTTGATAACACACAATTCTTTAGGGTAATTAATAACTTTATGATACAAGGTGGTAATGGAGATGATATGGCAACTGCAATTAAGCGACGAAAAATTGGGAAATATTTACTCCCAAGAGACACGAATAGAGGTTTTAAACACGATCGTGGTACGGTTTCAATGCCTAGCAGTGATATCGAAAACCCACACAAATTAGCATCTCCTTATCAATTTTTTATAGTACAACAAAACGGTGGTGCACATCATTTAAATGGCGACTACACTGTTTTTGGTAAAGTAATAAAAGGAATGGATGTTGTAGATAAAATTGCAGCAGTAAAAACCGACGAAGCTGATTGGCCACTTAAAAATGTATTTATAAAAAAAGTAGAAATTCTAGAATAAACACTACGTTTCCTTAGTATAAATATTTGGTAAAGTTATTTTAAATTTTACGGCAAGTAATCTAGATATAATAACAACCAAACCAGAAATTATAAATACAAAATCCGTCTTTATTGGGAATTCTATTAAAACAAAATATGTTAAACCACCCAAAATGCAAGCAGTAGCATAAATTTCTTTTCTAAAAATCACAGGAATTTCATTGCATAAAATATCACGTATTACACCACCAAAACTAGCAGTCATAGTACCTAAAGCTATACAAATAATAGGATGTAAATTAGCATTTAATCCTTTCTCTATACCAACTACAGTATATAAACCAATACCAATGGTATCAAATAAAAACAAAGAAGTTCTCAAGTAATTTATCTTTTTTCTAAAAATTATGGCAAAAACAGCAGAAGCCAGAATAGCATACGTATAATTCATATCTAACATCCAACTTACAGGTGTATTTCCAATTAATAAATCCCTAAGCGTACCACCGCCAACAGCAGTTACAAATGCTATAATAAGTATACCAAATACATCCATTCTCTTGTGGAAAGCAACCAATACACCAGATATTGCAAAAGCAATGGTTCCTAATATGTCTAAAGTGTAAAACATTGTAATTTATTATTATGGCGTTACCCACAAGGGGTCAGGCTTTCACTACTCAATCCCTCCTGCGTCGGGGATTTCAAACATGCCGTTCAATCCTTAACGCACTTATCTGCTAAGATCTTTTCAATCTTAATGATTTTTCTTTTTGAGATCACGCCTTTGGCGTGATAAGCAATTCGCACGCTATAACAGCCAATTACATTGGCTGCTATAGCGGCCTCTCTGCTTACATGTCTTGAGTATAAAAATTATAATCTTTCAAAATTACATCTATAAACTCAATATCGCTGCTTTGCTTTACTTCTTTAATACCTACAACCTCAATAAGCTTAGTTCTAAGTTTTATTAAAGTTGAATAGTCTTTAGCTGCTCTAGCCCTTGTAAATGTATCTTTAATAATACGCGCATCATTATCAGAAAGTTTAATAACATTGGGATATGTGGGTTTGTAATCCGTCTTTAATTGCTCTAAAATGGTATGGCTTATATTAACCTTATCCTTCAAGCTAATCACTCCAGTACCCGCAGCCATATCTCCAATACGTTGAAGTTTTTTACTAAAAATAATCACAAAAAAGCCAATACCAAATATCCAAACATCTACAATTCTAAAAAACCAACGCACTACATAATCTGAAAAAGTTGCTTGAAACCCATCAATTTTTACCACTCTAATTTTTAAAGCCCTCTTCCCAAGAGTTTGTCCATCTAAAAACGTTTCTAAAGCCAATGTATAAAACATCACAGGGAAACTCAACACTGTATTAATACCTATTTGTGACCACTCATCCATGCCCTCAAATACTCCAAAAACTTTATTTAAAATAAGTAAGTAGCCAATTTTTATGGCTGTATCAATAATAAAAGCAACCAATCGTTCTCCAACTCCAGCTGCGGTAAACTTTATTTTTACATTTTGAGTCGTGTTAATTTGTAACTCTGACATTTTATATTTTAATTTATCTCGTATATGAGAGAAGTTGCATTTATTAAGCAAAATAAAGAAAAATGGCTGAGTTTTGAGACTGCTATTTTTAATAATGATTTTAAAGACCCTGACGAACTTGCCTCAAACTACATTCAACTCGTAAACGATTTAGCTTACGCACAAACCTACTACCCTAAAAGTAAGGTAATTACCTATTTAAATCAGCTAGCAGCTAAAGCATTTCAAAAAATTTACAAAACTAAAAGACAAGATACTAATAGGATTATTGGATTTTGGAAAACAGAGGTGCCTCTAATTTGCTACCAATACCGTAAATTTATTTACGTTGCTTTTATCGTTTTTACAGTATTTACACTAATTGGAGTTATATCTGCAGCCAATAACGCTGAATTTCTAAGATCAGTTGTTGGCGATAATTATGTTGACCAAACCATAGCAAATATTGAAGCTGGCGATCCTGTTGCTGTATATAAAAGTGGCAGTAATTGGGGGAGTTTTATTGGTATAACAATAAATAATCTTCGTGTTGGGATTATTGCATTTATACTCGGCGTGTTTTTAGGTATTGGAACACTATATATTATGTTTAAAAACTGTATCATGCTAGGTTCTTTTCAATACTTCTTCTATGAAAAAGAAGTGTTTTGGGAAAGTGTTCGAGGTATTTGGATACATGGTGCTATGGAAATATTTGCTATAGTTATAGAATGTGCAGCTGGTCTAATTTTAGGTGCTAGTATTTTATTTCCTGCAACGCACTCTCGTTATACGTCATTCAAATCTGGCGCCAAAACAGGCATAAAAATTCTGATTAGCACATTCCCTTTTACGTTTTCTGCAGGGTTTCTAGAAGGTTTCATTACCAGATATTCTAATATTATGCCCAATTGGCTATCTGTAGGCATCATCTTAGTAACCTTATCTGTAATAAGTTACTATTATTTAATTTACCCATTTAAAGTTCAAAAACAAATTACTCAAACCCCTTTATCTACTGTAATTTAATGGCACAAAAGCACACTCATATTTTCTTAGTTTTAGTGTTCTTGCTATTTAGCTATAAAGGGTGGTCTGTATCAATTATACCAGTACAAGAACCAGAGGTGTATCGTACTTTTGATGATGATTTTAAGGAGCGCTACTCTAGCGATAAATACAATTATGAAGGCACCAAAATAGTAAATAGAACAAAACCTGGCTCTGGACAATACGAAGATTATAAAAAAGAAAAAATAAAAAATAAAGAACAGGACAATTCAGAAAGTATAGTTATAAACTTAGGTCCGTTTTGGTGGATATTTATTTTTATTCTCATTGGTGCAGTACTTTATTTAGCCTATGTTTTATTGAATGAAGGTGGTACAGGTTTATTTGCTAAGGGTAAAAACAAAACGATTCACAACCATGATGAAATTACTGCAGAAAATATTGAACATGCAGATATTCTTTCTTTAATAAAAAAAGCCGAAAACGATAATGACTACAGGCTAGCGATTCGTTATTATTACCTCTTAACGCTAAAAACCTTATCTCTTAAAAAACACATTAAATTTGAAGATGATAAAACTAATGCAGAATATTTAAATGAAATAAGCGATAAACCTTTTAGTAAAGGGTTTTCGTATGCATCTTACCTATATAACTACATTTGGTATGGTAAGTTTAACTTAGAAGCATTACAATATGCTAAGGCGAAAGATAATTTCACTTCACTATTAAATCAGGTAAAATAATGAAGAAGCTTTTACCTGTAATATTAGTCATCATCGCTCTTATAGTAGTAATAGCACTAACGTTTAACGTAAAGCAAACCCGAACCATTGATTGGGAAGAATCCTTTAACGAAAAAAGCAATAAGCCCTATGGTGTAAGTGTACTTTACAAGGAATTACCAAAACTATTTAAAGATTATAAATTAAGAACCGTTTATCATCAACCCTCAAGTTATCTCACTGCAAATTCCAAAAATGGATATGGAGATCATGAAGCAAAAGGCAACTATATTATTATCGGAAACTCAGATTACCTAACCGAGTTTTCTGTAGAAAAGCTTTTAGAATTTGTAGATACAGGTAATACGCTTTTTATTTCTGATTATTACTTTGCACAACAACTTCATGATACACTTAATATTGATGTTGACTTTGAGTATAATCTAAAGAACGACAGTATCTCATATTTATCCTTTCAGAATAAAAACTTAAATGCTATTAAAATAGATAAAAATGAAGGCGACTACTTTTTCTCAAGTTTTGATAGTATTAACTACACCATTTTAGGGCATTCTAAAACCGATAAAAAACGTGTTAATTTTATTAAAGTTCCTTTTGGAAAAGGCGTTATTTTGCTGCATACAGAACCCAAAGCCTTCACAAATTACCATATACTAAAAGGTGACAGGTATCACTATGTAGAAAGTGTATTATCGTATTTACCTGATAATGATGTATATTTTGATTCTTATGCAAAAAGACAAACTCCTTATGGAGATGCCGAAGAGGAATCTAACTTAAGTTGGTTTTTAGACCAGTTATCATTTCGTTGGGCGTGGTATACAGCTATTATTTTTATGATTTTATTTATGATCTTTAATGCGAAACGTCGCCAGCGGATTATTAAAATTATAAAACCACTACAAAATACCTCTTTGGCTTTTGTAAAAACAATTTCTAATTTATACATAGAAACCAAAGACTACAAAAATCTGATAGATAAAAAAATAACTTACTTTTTAGAAAAAGTAAGAACTGATTTTAACCTCGACACCTCTGTTTTAAATGATGAGTTTATTAAGAAATTAGCAGCTAAAGCAGGAAGAAAAAAAGAAGATGTAAAACAACTAGTTAATTATATTAAGTGGTTGCAAACAAAAGACGAACTTTCTGAGCAAAGTCTCGTTAAATTAAATAGATTTATAGAAGATTTTTACGCACAATAATTATGGACGAAAACAAAGCACAAGAAAACCACGAAGATTTTTTACCAAAACCAGAGCAAAACATTGTCTCGTCTATAGACGATAGTGCTTTAAAAGATGAATCTAAAGACTTAGAGTTTAAAAATCGATTGGATTTATCAGAACTACAACAGAGTGTAGCTAAAATAAAAGCTGAAGTTGGAAAAGTAATTGTGGGCCAAAAAGATATGGTAGACATGCTAATAGCATCACTTTTAGCAAAAGGGCATTCTTTAATTGAAGGCGTTCCTGGTGTAGCAAAAACTGTAACCGCAAAGTTATTGGCAAAATCTTTAAGTGTAGATTTTAGTAGAATTCAATTCACACCAGATTTGATGCCTAGTGATATTTTAGGAACTTCTGTTTTTAACTTAAAAGATTCTGAATTCGAATTTAAAAAAGGCCCTATTTTTTCTAATATGGTATTGATAGATGAAATTAATAGGGCACCTGCCAAAACTCAAGCTGCATTGTTTGAAGTTATGGAAGAGCAACAAATTACCATAGATGGCCATAAATATTTATTAGATATACCATTTATGGTGTTAGCAACGCAAAACCCTGTAGAGCAAGAAGGTACATATCGTTTGCCAGAAGCGCAGTTAGATAGATTTTTATTTAAAATTGATGTTGATTATCCAAATCTTGAAGAAGAAATAGAAATTCTATCTCGTGAACATGAACTAAAAGAAAATACCAAAACAGAACAGATTACCTCCTTTTTAACAGCAAAACAAATAGCCACATATCAAAGTCTTGTAAGCAAAGTAATAGTTGAAAAACATTTATTGAAATATATTGCTGAACTCATCGTGGCTACAAGGAGTAATCGCTTTTTATATTTAGGTGCCTCACCTAGAGCATCCATTTCTGTGTTAAAGGCCAGTAAAGCTTTTGCTGCTATGGGCGGACGCGATTTTGTAACGCCAGAAGATATTAAACGTGCTGTAGTTCCAGTTTTGCACCACAGAGTTATTGTAACTCCAGAACGTGAAATGGAAGGTGTTACCAGTAAACAAATCATTCAACAAATTATTGAAACAGTTGAAATACCTAGATAAGGTATTAGTAAGTAATCACAGTATTTACCAATAACCAATTTATTGAAATTCTTTAAACCCTTTTACATACAACCTCGTTTTTTTTATGCTGGTATAGGCATTGTAGTACTTTTTGCTATGAGCTACTTTATTCCTGTACTTTTTAATATTGCACAACTATGCATTTTGGTATTATTGGGTTTATTTTTTCTTGATGTTTTAATTGTATTTATAGGACATCAAAAAATTGAAGCTGAAAGGGTCGTACCCGATAAATTTTCTAATGGAGATGCTAATGGTATTACTCTAAATATTAGAAATAATTATCCTTTTGTGGCACATCTAGAAATTATCGATGAAGTCCCAGAGCAATTTCAAATCCGAGATTTTAAACTCATTGACAAAGTAAGCCCAAAAAAAGCGCAAATCATAACGTATAACTTAACTCCAAAAGAACGCGGAGAATATCATTTTGGATATTTAAATATCTATGCAACTTCAGCAATCAAATTAGTAGCAAAGCGCTTTAAGTTTGATAATGATGTAATGGTACCTACCTATCCTAGTTTTAAGCAGTTAAAAAAGTTCGAATTACTTAATATTAATAAAAACGCCATGGATTACGGTCTTAAAAAAGTACGTCGTTTAGGACATACTATGGAGTTTGAACAGATTAAAGATTATGTTTTAGGAGATGATCTTAGAACCATTAATTGGAAAGCTACAGCAAAGAAAAACCAATTAATGGTTAATCAATTTCAAGATGAAAAATCACAACCTGTCTATTCCATTATAGATAAAGGGCGTATCATGAAAATGCCTTTTGATGGATTAAGTTTATTAGACTATGCTATTAATGCAACTCTGGTAATTAGTAATATTGTTTTAAAGAAACATGATAAAGCTGGCATGCTGTCTTTTTCTAAAAAGATAGAAAACGTTGTGGTTTCAGAACGAAGAAGTGGACAAATGCAACTTATTTTAGAAGCACTTTACAATGTCAAAACTGATTATTTTGAAAGTGATTTTGGGAGGTTATATGCTAATATTAAAAGACATATAACCCACAGGAGCTTACTGCTAATGTACACTAATTTTAATACACTATATGCATTAAACAGACAACTACCTTATTTAAAAGCTATTGCAAAAAATCATTTATTAGTAGTTATCTTTTTTAAGAATACTGAAATTGATAAACTTATAAATAATAAGGCTGAAACTATTCAACAGGTATATGATAAAGTAATTGCTGAAAAGTTTGATTTTGAAAAACGTTTGATTGTGAATGAGCTTAAAAAATTTGGTATCTATTCTATTTTAACTACTCCTGAAAATTTAACAGTAGATACCATTAATAAGTATTTAGAAATAAAATCTAGAGGACTCCTTTAGATATATCAAAGTACAATCTCGGTAGCCAATAATACAGTTTATAGATATTTTATCTCCTGTCTCCTGTCTCCTGTCTCCTGTCTCCTGTCTCCTGTCTCCTGTCTCCTGTCTCCTGTCTCCTGTCTCTAAGATCAACAATTCATCATTAAAAAAATACAGTTCGGTAGTTTAGTTTACCAAAAACTCAAGTTTCACTGCATCTTTGAAGTGTTCAATCAATAATAACACTTTAAATTATACAACATGAAAACACTATCAACATTATTTATCGCACTATTTTTAAGCATTAATCTTAGCAACGCGCAGGAAACAACTGGAAAAACTATTACGGTTACCATCAACAACATTACCAATAATAATGGTCATGTTTTATTATCACTTCATACTGAAAACACTTTTATGAAAGGGCCTGGGATTATGAATGCAAAAAGTGAAATTATAGATGGAAAAATTACAGTCACTTTTAAAAATGTTATACCTGGAACTTATGCTATAATGACATTGCACGATGAAAATGATAATAATGCTATGGATTTTGATGATAGTGGCATGCCTAAAGAGTCTTATGGAATGTCTAACAACCCCATGAGTTATGGACCTCCACAATATGCTTCAGCTAAGTTTAACATGACTAAGGATGACTTAGAAATGAAAATAAGGTTCTAAATAGCCAAACATAAATATAACAAATCAAAAGACGACCATTTCTAGTCGTCTTTTTGCTTTAACTAAACTAAACTTAAACAAAATCAAATTATTGTAATAACTTAAAATATGTTAGCCATTACACTTTAATTTGTAACACAAAAATAGTTTATAATAAATCTATATTTCTATAAATTTAATTGATAGTTTTTATATTTTTATAGCTTAAACTTATAAAATGACAATTACCCAGTTATACTACGTTCTTGCTGTTGCAGAACATCAAAACTTCACAAAAGCAGCAGAAAAATGTTTTGTTACTCAACCTACATTAAGCATGCAAATTCAAAAATTAGAAGATGAGCTTGATATTTTAATTTTTGATCGCAGTAAAAAGCCTATTGAACTTACTGATGTAGGTAAAAAAATTGTAACACAAGCAAAAAATATAGTTAATGAATCTTATAGAATTCAGGATATTGTAGATCAACAAAAAGGATTTATTGGGGGAGAGTTTAAACTAGGTATTATACCTACTATAATGCCTACATTATTGCCTATGTTTTTAAACGCTTTCATAAAAAAATACCCAAAAATTAAACTTAAAATTGAAGAGCTAACCACAGAAGAAATTATTCATCGTATTAACGAAGGGCATTTAGATGCTGCCATTGCTGCTACACCTCTACAAAGTGAAAATATAAAAGAGCGCGTATTATACTTTGAACCATTTGTTGCTTTTGTTCCGCCTGGACATAAATTACACACTCAGGATAAAATAAAAACTGACGATTTAGTAATTGAAGATATGCTACTTTTAGAAGATGGGCACTGTTTTAGAGATGGTGTAATTAATCTTTGTAAAGCCTTTAAAAATCATGAAGACGATAAGTTTCAACTAGAAAGTGGTAGTATTGAAACACTTATAAAACTCTCTAATGAAGGTCTAGGAATGACACTTCTACCTTATTTACATACTTTAGATTTAAATGATAAAGATACTAGGAATTTGCATTATTTTGAAGAACCTTCTCCTGCTAGAGAGGTAAGTTTGATATATCATAAAAGTGAATTAAAAATGCAGATTATAGAAGCCATGCAGGCTGTAATTTCTGGGATTATTAGAGGTGCTATAAAGTTTCAGGATGTAAAAATAATAAGCCCTTTACCTCAATAGGGTTTAAGAAAATATTGTATATTAAAAAAGCGACCAAAAGGTCGCTTTTTTTATGCTTTTAAATAAATTAAACATTGATTTAATTCTGGATTTTGTTGTACTAGAGAATTGATATAAATTTTAAGCTCTTCAATCTCATAAGGTAACAATCGCTGCACTGCTTTTTGTACTTCTTTGCAAAACAATGTGGCGTCAAAGCTTACCTTTTCTAGCACAGTTTTAGTGTACTCTAGCATTGCTCTTGCCATTTTTTAACGTTAGGTATTTCAGGTTTATAATTAAAGTAGATTTGATTATAGGCTTTTGTTTAATGTTTCAATATCTAAATTTAATCAAAAAATACATTTAATCGTAATTTTAGTATGACTTTAACACTGTTAAAAATTGTTATCACCATCTAATAAATCTCCTAAACCACCTAATATACTACCTTCTCCTTTATTTTTATCTCCTGCTCTTGGTGCAGAAGCTAAAACTCTACCTGCAAGACGACTAAATGGTAAAGATTGAACAAAAACGGTTCCTGGACCTTGTAATTTTGCAAAAAACAGTCCCTCTCCTCCAAATACTGTGTTTTTAATACCGCCTACAAATTCGATATCGTAATCTACAGTTTGATCAAAACCTATAATACATCCTGTATCTACTCTAAGTGTTTCTCCAGCAGCTAATTCTTTTTTAGCCATAGTACCTCCTGCATGTACAAATGCCATACCATCTCCTTCTAATTTTTGCATTATGAAACCTTCTCCTCCAAAAAGTCCGCGACCTAATTTCTTAGAAAACTCTATACCCACACTTACGCCTTTTGCTGCACATAAAAATGCATCTTTTTGACAGATAAATTTCCCGCCAAACTCTGTTAAATCTATTGGAATAATTTTGCCAGGGTAGGGAGATGCAAATGATACATTACGTTTTCCTACCAAAGTATTATAAAAGGCAGTCATGAATAAGCTTTCTCCTGTAAGGATGCGTTTTCCTGCTCCTAATATCTTACCCAAAAACCCAGTATCTTTTTGAGAGCCATCTCCAAAAATGGTTTCCATTTTAATACCATCGTCCATCATCATAAAACTACCTGCTTCGGCAATAACAGCTTCGTTAGGGTCTAATTCTATTTCTACATATTGCATTTCTTCTCCGTAAATGCGATAGTCTATTTCGTGTGAAGTCATTTTAATTGATGTTTATTTAACTATTGATTCTTTTATATGTTGATTTGTTTTGGGTTTTGTTACAAAGTAATTCAAATACCAAAAAACAAACACTAAATTCCAAAATGGTAAAAAATATTATATCAAAGACATTGAGTGACAAAAAAACCGAAAACAACTGTAAACTGTGACTGAATATTGTCTACTGTTTCACTTTAACACTCCACTCAAAATTAAAAGTAGATACTTCTACTCCTTCTTCATTAACACCAACGGACTTCATCCAAATGGTTTGCCCTGCTCCAGTTTCTATGGTCTTTTTTAGTGCTTCATCAATTAAATGACCATCATTGCATGTAAAAGTAATTTTGCCTGTTGCTTTTTTTGTAAACGTTGCGTTATTAGTTGTTACTAACATGGATACCTTTTTACCGGATTCCTGAATTTTACCAATCATTAATGCACCAGTAGATAATTCCGCAGCCATACCCTGTACTGCCCAAAACATAGATTTAAATGGGTTTTGATTGATCCATTTGTGCTTTACTTTTATAATACACTTCTCATCATCCAAATATTTTACTCGTACACCACACAGGTATGCAGAGGGAAGTTTAAACATACTAAAGGTGTTTAATTTACTGGGCGTAAGCTTCATATACTCTATTTTAATTTGTACTAAGTTATGAAATTTAATGCTAGTTTAAAATGTTAAAAAAATGTTAATTATAGTACTATGCGTAACAAAGTACCTGATTTTAGACATATATTTGCATAGGAAACTATTATATACTTTGGATACAATGAATAAAAAAGTTCTAAAAATTATACTGTCATTTATAATAATCACAACTTTTAGTTGCTCTCAATTTAGAAAGGAACTTAGCCAAATGAAAGAATTGAAAGAGGAAATATCTAAAGAATATGATATAGAAAATATTAAAATCAACATTACCAATCAGGATAAAGAACAAGTTCTAAACATATTGATTGGGGATTCTAAGTTTAACAATTATAACACTAGAAACAAACAGAAACTAGCATTTGAGATTGGAAAACTGGCATTTAAAGTATACAACCCATCAGATATTATTTTAGGAAAATTAACTTTTGAAAAAGAAAGCAATTACGGTTTAGTAAAAACATCTAGTTCAAATTCCTATAAAATGAAATAATTAAAAAATCATGTTAGACCAACACCAAAAAAACATTGCCACTTTTATTCATCTATCCTCCTTTAGTAGGTTTGTAATCCCACTGGGAAATTTTATTGGTCCGTTAATATTATGGACTATAAATAAGGATAAATCTGATTTTGTAGACCAACACGGAAAGCAGATTTTGAATTTTCAGATTAGTATTTTTCTTTATGCTATTATTCTTGGTACACTAACTATTCCGTTTTTTATTTTTAAAATATTTAGCGGTATGGACTTTATTGATTTTCATGGTTTACATGATTTTCATATTTCTTTAGGTAAACCTTCCCCCTTGCTTTATGTTGGTGGCGGATTAGGGGTTTTAGCTGTGATTGCTTTTATAGTAGAGTTAGCTTTAATTGTTATTGCTAGTTTAAAGGCTAGAGATGGCGAATTATATAAATATCCGTTTACTATTAAATTTTTAAAATAGCTCTATGTTTATAAAAGCCTATAGTTAGCAAACATGCTCGCGTTAGGGATTGTAGTGGATAGCCCACAGCCCGACGTAGGAGGTGCGAGGACTTGAAACGGAAAGCCCGACCCGACAGGGTAACGCCCAAATAAAAATGTTAAAAATTTCATCAATTATAATCATCAACCTGTGCTGAACTTGTTTCAGTATCAAAATCAATCAAAAAATGAACAGTTTTACAACATTAAAGGAATGACACTATGAAGATAGAAAACACAAAAGCACAAATGCGTAAAGGCGTTTTAGAATTCTGTATACTATCGGTCTTAAAAGATGACGATGCGTATGTTGCAGAAATTTTAGGAACGCTAAAAGACGCTAAGTTGCTGGTAGTTGAGGGTACCATTTATCCTTTATTAACGCGACTTAAAAATGCAGGACTTTTAAATTACAGATGGGAAGAATCTACATCTGGACCTCCAAGAAAGTACTATGGCTTAACCGAAACTGGAAAGCTATTTTTAAAAGAATTAGATACTACTTGGAACGAATTGCGTAATGCTGTAAACATTGTAACAAGCCAAAAAACCACAAAAAAATGAATAAAACAGTCAACATAAATTTAGCAGGTATCTTTTTTCATATTGATGAAGACGCGTACCTAAAATTACAACGCTATCTTGAGGCTATAAAACGTTCATTTACTGATTCGCAAGGACGATCTGAAATTATTGCCGATATAGAAGCACGTATTGCTGAGCTTTTTAACGAGCGTGTGCAAAACGACAAACAAGTGATACGAATTACAGAGGTAGACGCCATTATTACTATTATGGGGCAACCTGAGGATTACTTAGTAGACGATGAGATTTTTGAGGATGGCCCACAACAAACCTATACTTCTACTAAGGCCAGACCTTCAAAAAAACTATATAGAGATACAGATAACTCTTATGTTGGTGGTGTATCGGCTGGTTTAGGACACTATTTTGGTGTTGATGCTATTTGGATTCGCTTAGCATGGATTCTTTTAGTTGCTGGTGCTGGTACAGGTATTTTACTTTATATATTACTCTGGATTTTAGTACCTGAGGCTAAAAGTACTGCTGAAAAAATAATGATGACAGGGGAGCCTGTTAACATTAGTAATATTGAAAAAAAAATAAAGGATGGCTTTGATACGGTAACGGAAACTGTTGGAGATGTAGCTAAAAATGTATCAGACTCTGTATCTAACGCAGCTAAAAAAGTAGATGTTAAAAAAGGGGCTAGTTCTATAAAATCGTCCTCCAGAACCTTCTTTGAAACTCTTGGAGATGTTATTATATTCTTCTTTAAAATATTTGCCAAGTTTATTGGGGCCATATTACTATTAGTGGGTGCTATTACAGTAATTGCCTTAATAATATCTCTATTTACCATTGGTATTTCTAATGCTGTTAACATCCCTGGTTTTGATATTGTTGATGCTGCTAATGCTGCAAATACCTCTATATGGTTAGTATCTCTCTTGATATTTTTTGCTGTTGGTGTACCATTCTTTTTCTTAGCATATCTAGGATTAAAAATTTTGGTAAACAACTTAAAGTCTATAGGTAATATTGCTAAATTCTCATTACTAGGTTTATGGTTGATTGCCATTATAGGCCTAATCATATTAGGAGTAAAACAGGCTAGTGAGCATGCTTTTGATGCTAATGTTATACAGAAAGAACAATTAAACATAACAGCTAATGATACTATTAAAGTAACCATGGTTGGTAATGATAATTATTACAAATCTCAATATGGACATTTATCTAGAAATAGAAACTCTTTTAGATTAGTTTATAATGAAAATGATGAAAAGATGATTTACTCATCAGATATTAGACTTATTGTAAAATCTACAAAAGATTCTCTAGCATCATTAAGTATTGAGAAAAAAGCTGAAGGTAGTGATTATCCTAGTGCAAAAAAGCGAGCTGAACAAATTAATTATGGTTATGCCTTAGTTGGAAATGAGTTACAATTAAACGCCTTTTTAATAACAGATTTTGAAAATAAATATAGAGATCAAGAAGTAGAGTTAATATTGTATTTACCTGAGGGTGCTACTTTATATGCCAATGATAACACTTATCCTTTTCACAGAAATTCTCCTAGTTACAATGATATTTTAGATAACGGACAAGAAGAACATTACTTGAAGATACTACAAAATGATACTAAATGCTTAGACTGCGATGAAGATACCTTTGAAGTAAATGTAGATACTGATGGTGTAAAAATAAATGAAGATGGTATTGAAATTGAAGATGGAGCAGACAAAGTAAAAATTAATAGTGAGGGAATAAAAGTAGAGTCTGACGATGTAAAAGTTAATATTGATAGTAATGGTATAGATATAACATCAGATAACTAACAACTCATCCTTAAAATATAACAATTCAGTAATACAAATTCAAAAATGTAGCTAATACAAAATATATTTGGGTAACAAATAAATACTAATCATCAATCACTTTAAAACAAAAATCATGACAACACTAATCAGAATTATTGTAACCTCAATTTTAAGTTTACTTATGTTTTCCTGTAATTTCAATATGAATTGGAGTACTGGAGTAAAGGGTAATGGTAATGTGGTAATGGAAACCAGAGAGGTAACCGAATCTTTCTCTAAAATTAAAGCTACTGAAGGACTAAATGTTTACGTTACTCAAGGAAATAACGAGAGTATAGCAGTGGAAGCAGATGAAAACATACAAGAACTTATTTTAACTGAAATTAAAGATGGGGTTTTGAAGATACATTGCAAAGAACAAATTGGAAGAGCTTCTTCTAAAAAGATTAATGTAACTTTTAAATCTGTTTCTGCATTAACCTCTACTAGTGGAAGTAATTTATATGCTACAAATACAGTTTTGGCAGAAAACCTAATTTTAAAATCAAGTAGCGGTAGCAATATGAAGGTAAAGGTTAAAGCTAATGATTTAACTTGTGATTCGTCTAGTGGAAGTAACTTAAAGGTTTCTGGCAATACGATAAGCTTAAGTGCAGAAGCCAGCAGTGGTAGTAATATCAAAGCAGGGGATCTAAAAGCTGAATCTTCTGAGGTATCAGCATCTAGTGGAGCTAACTTAACTGTTAACACTTCTAAGGCTTTGATAGCTAAAGCATCTAGTGGTGGTGGCGTTAAATATTATGGTAATCCAGAAATGTTAGATACTGATAAAAGTTCTGGTGGAAGTATAAATAAAAGATAACCCGTTAAACTTTGTGAATTTTTGCCATCTTAAATCTTTATTGATTTAAGGTGGCTTTTATTTTTGCTTATATTTCTCAAAAAGTGACTTCCTTCTGCTTAAGTGTGTCTAAATTAGTAAAATAACGTATAGTAATTACGTTACACTTTTAACCCTCATAAAATGAAACGATATTTTTTAGCTATAATCCTAGTTAGCGTTGCTTTTACAAAAACGTATACTCAAAATATAGAAAAGATAAAAGGCAATCGCATAGTCACTATAATTAATACTGAAATTGATGGCTTTCATACCATTGCTTTAGACGAAGATTTTGAAATTGACTTGATTTATAATAAAGTACCTTCCGTAGAAATTGAAACAGACGAAAATCTCCATGAAGTAATTGATTTTATGGTAAGAGACAGTGTACTTTACTTTAACAAGCTAAAACGTATAACCTCAAAAAAGCGATTACGTATTAAGGTAAGTTATGACGATCTTTTACAACATATTGAAGTTACTGATGATGCTGAAATACATGGATTAACGCCTTTACATTTATATAACGCAACATTAAAAACTAGCGGTTATTCTAAAGTTGGCTTAACGATAAAAACTGATAATTTTAATTTTGAAAGTATTGATAAGGCTAAAGTAAAGTTGAATGTTACAGCAGATACCTGTTTGATTAATATGAGAGGTTCTGGAAAATTAGAGGCTTTAATAAATGCCCCAAAAGTTAATGCTTCTATATATGAAAGAACAAATGCTATTATTGAAGGTAATTGCGACAATGCTGATCTAGAACTCGATAACAATGCTCAATTTAACGGAAAAAACTTTACTATTAATACCTGTAGAATAGTTTGCAACATATCTAGCAGTGCCTATTTAGAAGTTATGAAGGATATTAGTATTGATGCAACTGGTACGAGTTCTATTTACCTTTATCAAAATCCCAAAATTGTCATTAATAGTATGACTGATACTACTAAACTTCAAAAAAAAGTTAAATAGAACTATTTTTCTGTGATTACTCTTAAGGCTACTCAATATCTAAATACGTTCCTTTAAAGCTTTGATTAAGTACCATAACTTGTAATTGCTCATCATCAGAAAACCTTTTTACTTCTATTGAAGCTTCTCCATTAGCCATTTCTATAACTTCACTACCTGTGGGTGTACCTTGACTTATAATAGCTTCTCCCCCATTTAAACATTGAAAATAAACACGTTCTTCGTAATCTAAACATCTTAACCCCTTATCATCTATAGCGGTAGCTGTGACTAGATAATTACCGTTCTCTAACTTTTTATGTTTAAGTTTTAGGCTTCTTGCCTTACCATTTTTATCAAACCTGTAATTTAGCTTTAATTCATCACTTACTTTGTTGCCGTCTTTTGTTATAGCTATAGCTGTTAATGTATTTTCTCCTTCTTTAAAATTCACATCCCAATTTAAACCAGCAGCTGGAAAATCTTTAGTATTTCGTTTTTTGGTTCCTAGACTTTTACCATTCAAAAATAATTCTACGCTAGAGCAGTTACTATATACACTTATAGCTCTTGGTTTTCCTTTTGGCCCTTGGCGTTCTGTCCACGTGTGCGACTCAATATAAGTAAATGGTTCTTCACTCCAATAACTTTTAAATACATAAAATGCGTCTTTAGGCTTTCCTGTTCTATCTACCAATCCTTTTTGATTCATATAAGGAATTGCATTTTCAGGACGCAGTGGCGTACCAAAATCTTTAAATGCCCATTGTACATTACCAACAAAAGTAGAATCGTTTTCTGAAATTCTTAAATGCCAATCGAATAAATCTACAATGTAGTTCTCACTCCAATCTCCTATTTGAGCTATGTTAGCCACATCTGTCTGCACAATAGCTTCTTCCCAACCATCTGATTGAATTTTACCTTCTCCCGTTATAGGGTTTTCAGTATGGCGCCCCAAATGGCTTGAGCCTCCGTATTCTGCATGTAAAAAATGAGGATATTCTGCTTTGTATTGGTCTATTGCTTTTTGATAGCTTTTATAGCTTCCCGAATACCAACCAGACCATATTGAAGGCGAAAATACATCTACAATATGTGCGCCTTCATAGTATTTTCTAATTGCTGTTTTTCTTGAAGGATCTAGCTTATGTGCTAAATCATTTAGTTCTGTTAAAAATGTATTTATCTCCTGCCTATTATCTCCATTTTCAAAATCTGGCAACCAATAAATCTCATTACCTAAAGACCATAAAATAACACTTGGATGGTTAAAATTTTGAGTAATTATCTCTTCGAGCATGGTTTTAGTATTTACTTTCCATGTATCATTACCTACCCCTCCTCGACACCAAGGCAATTCATCCCACACCAAAAGCCCCAATTCATCACATGCTTTATAAACTTCAGGATCTTGAGGGTAGTGTGCCAAACGCACAAAATTAGCCCCCATATCCTTAATAAGTTCCATATCGGCTCTATGCTGTTCATTAGACATTGCTGCCCCAACACCAGCATGCTCTTCATGTCTGTGTGTCCCTCTTAATAAAAGGCGTTCTCCATTTAAATAAAATGCACCATGGTCTTTAAATTCAAACCATCTAAAACCAATGGGCTCAGAAACTTCATCTTTTATAACTTCATCTTCAATAAGCTCTAGTTTAAGTGTGTAAAGATTAGGCGAGTCTGTATGCCATAATTTGGGGTTTTCAATATTATTAAACTCAATTTCAACTTGATGTTCTAATATTTCAAATTGAGAAGATGTTACTACCTGTTCATTACTGTCAATTAAAGATGCTTTAATTTTTAAGTTAGAAATTTCCGAACCATTAATTGTTGCTGTTGCTATTATTTCAGCTCTATCCTTAGTAACTTTAGGGGTGGTTATTTTTAAATTAGACAAATAAACAGAAGGTAACGTTTCCAACCAAACATCTCTTGTAATTCCTCCAAAAATGAAAAAATCACTTTTTTGTGATGGTATTACTTCTGGATTATAGCTATTATCTACTCTAACTAATACTTCGTTTTTTCCTGATACTATAGTATTAGTGATATCTACAGAAAATCCTATATAGCCTCCAGTATGTCCTCCTACTTTAGTTCCGTTAACATAAACTTCACTTTCAATATTAACACCTTCAAAATGTAGATAATAGGATTGATTATCCATAACCTTAGATATATCTAAATCCTTTTTATACCAACTCGCACTTCTCCTGTAACCAGGAGCTACATCTGTAGCATCTAATGCATTCCAACTATGCGGTAAATTTACTTCTTGCCAATTATTCTGCTTAAGAGCTTCATTTAAATATTGAGTGTTATTTTCTAGATAAAGCCAGTTTAAGTTTATATTAGTTCTATTCCTTGTATTCACATTACCATTTTTATCTACTGAGTGGCATGAAAACTGGTAAAAACAAACTAAAAGAACTACTAATATTCTTAAAAAAGAGGATTTTAATTTCATCTGTTAAAACTTGGATAATGTAAAAAACAATGTAAGCAACAATATAGGTGCTTAATAAATATCAATAAACTAATTGTAAATAAAGCTATTGGTAGAAATGTATGTAACCAACATCTATAAATGAATCTTCACACTCAGGTAAAAACAGGACATTTATTTACGTATCTAAATAATCTAGAATTATAATTTCTATTTCTGAAGCGCTTTGAGTCTAAGAAGGGTTTGTAAAAAATAATAATCTCCGTAGGCAATTGGCTCGTCCATTTCTTTCTTGAGCGACCAATCTCCAAAGCTATGATCTAATATAAAAGGTATATCAATATCTTCGGGAAGTATGTATTTTCTTGACTTTAAGCTTTCACAAACTTTTTTACTATAATTCAAAAAATCTTCATTTTTGGTATACTGATATAACTCTATTAGCGCTGACGCTACTATTGCAGCAGCAGACACATCTCGAGAGATATTTGGTATATCTGGATGATCAAAATCCCAATAAGGCACTCCATCTTCTGGCATATTCTTATGATTAATAAAGAAGTTAGCAGTAGCTATAGCCTGATTTAAATATTTATCATCTTTGGTATATCTATAAACAGTTGTAAAACCATTAATTGCCCAACCTTGACCACGAGCCCATGCAGAATCATCACTAATTCCTTGATGTGTAACACGCCCTCTAACTTGACCAGATATTGTATCATAATCCAATACGTGCCATGTACTTGCATCTTCTCTAAAATGATTTTTTAAAGTAGTATTAGCATGTTTAACTGCTATTTTATGAAACGTACTATCGCCTGATATTTTGGTAGCTTCGAACAAAAGTTCTAGATTCATCATATTATCAATAATAACAGGAAACTGCCAAATATCTTCATTAAAATCCCAAGAACGTATACTACCCACAGTATCATCAAACCTAGTAGATAAAGTTTTAGCACTCTTTACTATGATATCCTTGTAATTTTGATTGTCTTTAACTTTTAAGCCATTACCAAAACTACAAAATACCTTAAAACCCATATCATGGGTTCTATCATTGTACTTTTCCTTCTCTATGTAAGCAGTCCATTCTTCAGCTCTATTTTTGAAATCTTCATTACGAGTGAGCATATAAATTTGCCAAAAATTGCCAGCAAAAAAGCCACTGGTCCAATTTCCAGAAGGTACTTTTGTTATTGTAGCTGTTTTTGGATTATAGCTTCGTGCAAAAGCTGTGGAATCTACTTTATAATTTAGAAACTTACTGTACCTTGCTTGTAACAAAGCTTCAATAGTTTCTTTACCGTCTACTACTTTATTTTTATCCTCAGATTTACATGATACACATGTAAATCCAAGGATAATAAATAAAAAACTAACTCTAAACATCAAACAAAACTTTGATTTAGTATCCAGGGTTCTGAGGTTCTAGATTCGGATTTCTAGCTAACTCATCTGCTGGTAATGGAAATAAATAATCTTGGTTAGGGTCAAAATTTGGCTTTTCGCCTTCTAAACCAGAAGCGCTAAACACTTCACTTCCTAGTCTTCTTCTTGCAATATCGTACCATCTTTTAAATTCAAACGCTAATTCTAATCTACGCTCTTCTAAAACCATGTCTCTAAAGTCATCTTGTGATAATCCAGAAACATCTGCGGGGAAAGTCCCTCCGTTTCTTGCTCTATCTCTTACTCTATTTACATAACCTTCTGCTTCAGAAGAATTAGGAGACACTTCATTTAATGCTTCTGCAGCAATTAATAAAACTTCTGCATAACGCATCATAGAATAATTATGCTGAGAGCCTCTACCATTATTGTTAGCAGTTATACCTGTGTTACGAGTATATTTTGCTATATGAGGACGGTTTACTGCTCTACTATTAAAATCTCTATAATTAGTAAAAGGCTCTACATTACCATCAAAAATTCCTGTAGCATCAAAACTAACCGACTTCCTGTAATCTTGATCATCCCATGTATTGTATACCTCTAAAGAAGGCACAGCTACAGACCATCCGCCTCCAATACCATATTGCTCATCACTTCGGATTCCTGTTAAAGCTGGTTGATAATCTTGACCAGCATCACCATCTCTAAATCCATTAAAATCTAGCGAAAATATTGGTTCCTTAGAACCATCAATTGTAGTAGCATCAAACAAATCTTGGAAATCTGCTTCTAAAGCCAAATCATACGGCCCTTCATTATCAATTACACCCTTAGCTTCTTTATAAGCTTCTTGGTAATTACCCATGGTTAAATGTACTAATGCCAAATAAGAATGTGCTGCAGATTTAGCAGGTATAGACCTTGCTGGTTGTGTATTTGGTAACCATTGCTTAGCAAACTCTAAATCCGAGATTATATTAGCATACACCTCTGCTGCTGATGTTTTACTTATGGAACCTGATGCTTCAACATCAGTTATAGGCGTATCTATGTATGGAATATCACCAAACTGCCTTACTAAATGAAAATATATAAATGCTCTAACAAAATAAGCTTGTGCTGTTATTGGATTTTTTTGCTCTTCTGAAGCTCCTACTAGTTCTGCACCAGCAATAGCCTGATTTGCAGCTGCTACAATTTGATAGGATCTTCGCCAATTATCAGGAATCATACCATTATCTGCTGGTACATTAAACTCATTATGCTCAATTCTACGTGCTGATGTAGTTGGATCTCCAATATCTACCATATCACTACGTAATAGAATAGTAAGCGACATTTTCCTACCCCAAAAATCTTCGTGGGTCATGTGTCCATAAACACCATTTACAGCAGTTTGTATATCTCTTGGGGATTGAAAAAATCCTTCAGGAGCCAGTAGCCCTACTGGTGCCTCCTCTAAGTCTGAACATCCTATTATTGATAAGCCTATCAATAAGAAGAAAAATTTGTACGTTGTTTTCATATTTGTTTTTTTTTTAGAATCTTAAGTTTAAGCTGAAATTAACCGATTTTAAAGTAGGGTAATTTCCAAAATCAAATCCGTTTGTTGTATTACTGTCTGAGTTACTTCCTCCTCCAGATCCAAAATAGCTTACTTCAGGATCTAAACCAGAATAATCGGTAAAGGTTAATAAATTTTGTGCACTAATAGATAGTCTAATATTTTGCATACCTAGCTTTTCAACCACATCACTAGGTAATGTGTAACCCAAAGCTATATTTTTAAGTCTGATATAGCTTCCATCTTCTACAAATCGAGAAGAAATCTCTTTTCCTCTAAGTTTAGCTCGAGGGATATTAGTATTTGTATTTGATGGCGTCCAAGAATTAAGAATCTCTGTAGTAGCGTTTGAATCTCCGTTAAACAACTGTATTGCCGTTAAATTCATGATATCGCCACCTTGAACACCTTGAAAGAAAATATTCAAATCAAAATTCTTATAAGTGAAATTATTAGTAATACCAAACGTAAAATCTGGTGTTGGATCTCCAATAATTTGTTGATCTGAAGGAGAAATATCACCACTACCATCAACATCAGTAAATAACTGATCTCCTGCCTCTCCACCAGGTAATAAAGCTGTACCAGCTGGCAAGTCTCCACCTTGATAAACCCCTTGGTAATCATAACCCCAAAATGCACCTAATACTTCACCTTCTCTTAACAAATGCGTACGAGGTAAATTGAAATAACCCGGTGAGGCATCTAAAAATAAATCTATATTGTCTCCATCTGATAAGGCAACTACTTCGTTTTGATTTGTTGAGAAATTAAAATCTGTAGTCCAAGAAAAGTTTTCATTACTTATGTTTCTAGTATTCAAATTAATCTCAAACCCCTTATTATTTACCTCACCAATATTTCTTAAACTAGCAGGTGTTAAAAAACCTAAGAATTGAGGTTGTGAATTATCTCCAATAATTAAATCTTTAGTATCAATATTATAATAGTCTAAAGAAAGAGATACTTTGTTGTTAAAAAGCCCTAAATCTAAACCTACATTAGTTTGAAAAGACGATTCCCATTTTAAATTTGGATTAGCAGGTTGGTCTGGTGTTACTGCATTTACAGTTTGTCCATTATTAACCGCATAAATATTATCGAAACGCGCCAAAGATTCAAATGGAGATATTGCTTGATTACCTGTTACACCATAACTAACTCTAAGTTTTAAATTTGAAATTTTATCACTGTCTTTTAAGAAGTTTTCATTAGAAACTTTCCAACCAAGAGCTGCTGAAGGGAAAATTGCATATTTCTCGTTTGCAGCAAAGTTTGATGCACCGTCACGTCTAATAGTTGCAGTGATTAGATATTTATCATCATAATCGAAATTAATTCTGCCAAATTGAGATTGAATTTCTGATTCTACTAATGATGATGTTGGTATTAACTGTACTGCTCCTCCCGATAAGTTACGGAATGAAAAGGAATCAGACGTAAACCCTTGAGCTCCTGCAGCAAAATTATCTCTAGATCTTTTTTGATAAGAATAACCAGCTAATAATGTTAATTTCCCTTTGGCTATTTCTTTTGTATACGTTAAATAATTCTCACTAATTAAACTAGTTCTTTTAAAATTATCAATAATTGCTCTTCCTCCTACATTTCCACCAGCTGTAGTAATTAAAGTTGATGGTCTAAAAAGCCCAAATGTTTCATTAGTAGTACTAAAACCAAATGTTGTTTTAAATGTTAGGTTTTCTAAAATATCATAATTAGCATATAAGTTTGCTCTATATACATCTGTCTTGGTTTCATTTATACCTTCAGTTGCTACTGCGAAAGGATTATCTATATCATCACCTACTCCGTTCACTGTATTTAGTCCATTAGCATCTAGCACTCCTAAATCTGGTGCAAATCTAAAAGAACCACTAACTACGTCATCACCTCCACCATTAGCTGTTTCTCCAGTGGATTGTGTTGGTACTCCATTTTCAGTTCCTCTACTTCCAAATACATTAATTCCTAACTTAAGTTTATCTGTAACCTGAGCATCAATATTCGAAAGAAACGTAAACCTTTCAAATTCAGAGTTTATAAGAACTCCATCTTGTTTAAAGTAATTTGCAGACGCATAGAAGTTTACTTTATCAGTTCCTCCAGAAAATGAAGCTTGATGATTTTGTGTACTACCAGTTCTATATAACAAATCTTGCCAGTCTGTATTAGCAGGCCCTTGTACATAACTAGGGTTTATAGCTTGTTGATAGGTTGCAAACTGATTAGCATCTAATAAATCTAATTCATTCGCAGTGTTTTGTACTGAATAGTTAGAATTAAGTTCGATAGTTAAAGCGCCACTTCTTCCTTTTTTAGTTGTAACCATAACAACACCATTAGATCCTTGGGAACCATAAATAGCTGTTGCTGATGCATCTTTTAAAACTTCAATTGATGCAATATCGTTTGGCTGAGGAAAAGTTGCTCCTACAAAACCATCTACTACAATTAAAGGAGAACTACTTGCATTTATAGATGTGTTACCTCTAATCTGTATGTTAATTGGTGCACCTGGCTCACCACCATTATTAGATTGTACCACAACACCTGCTGCACGACCCTGCAACGCTTGTGCTGCATCTAAAACAGGAAATGCATTAAGTTCTTCTGATTTTACTGAAGATACAGCCCCAGTTAAATCACTCTTTTTCCGTGCACCATAACCTACTACAACTACTTCATCTAAAGCAGCTAAATCCTCTTCTAATTTTACATCTAGCGTACTTGAGTTACCAACTTTAACTTCTAGTGTAGCATACCCTATATAGCTAAAAACAAGAACAGCGTCAGCTTCACTAACTTTTATGGAATAATTACCATCAAAATCTGTTGAAGCACCTGAACTAGTTCCTTTAACAACTACATTTACTCCAGGTAATACTGATCCATCTGATTGGGATGTTACAGTTCCTTGTACTGTTTTTTCTTGAGCACTAGCGGTAAGTGCAAAACACAAACTCAATAGTAACAAGAATACTTTTTTCAATTGTTTAGTTTTCTTCATTAGTTTAATTTTAAGTTAATTTAATTAGCTATAAATCATAAAGACTTCAGTGTAAACATCTAGGAAGTAATTAGATCTATATTTTAAGTTTATTGTTCAATTGTAATTTTTGGTAAACCAAATTGGTAAACCAGTTTGGATTACCAAATATACACAAATTTTTGAAATGTTATAATTAATGTGTATTTCTTTGTTATTCATATCTGTTTTTAATCCAATTATTATAAAAACATTGAGTCAAAACTTATTTAGTTTCTCATGAAATTATACAGTGTAGGTTTTAAGTGAAATAAATTATCACTAAACTAAACACTACAATGATTAGCATGAGTATAATTTCTAGATACTTAAATTTTGATTTCGTTTTTTTCATCATCATAAAACTAGAATAATTAGAAGTTGTAGAAGTACAAAACAAGGAGTAAAATAGTACAATCAACTGTTTTTCAAATAATTATATGTGATAAAAAAATTCTATTCTGAAAATTTAGCGGCGTATTTAGAAGGTGTTTCGCCAAATTTCTTTTGAAAAGATTTACTAAAATATTTAGGATCTTTATATCCTACCCTATAACTTACTTGGGAAATATTAATTTTTCCTTGTTCTAATAGTTGAGCTGCACGTTTCATTCTAAAGTGCTGGATAAACTCATTAGGTGTAAAATTAGACCAAGCTTTTATTTTTGTAAATAGCATCGTTCTGCTTACCCCAAGTTCTGAACAGAAATAAGCTATATCAAAATCTTCATTACCTAAGTTATCGTTAACTATTTGTAATGCTTTCTTATATAACTTTTCATCATAAGATGATACTAAAATATCTTCGGGTTTTAAACCATCGCTAGAAATAAATTTTTCTCTTAGCTTTTCTCTGGTCTGTAATAGGTTCTTTATTTTTAACTTAAATTCATTTATATTAAATGGCTTACTAATATAATCATCAGCACCACGTTCTAATCCATCAATCTTGTAGATTAAAGAAGACCTAGATGTTAATAGTATAATAGGAATATGACTTGTTTTTAATTCTCCTTTAACTGCTGAACAAAGTTCTGTACCTGTCATTTCAGGCATTATAACATCACTAACAATTAAATCTGGAGATTCTTTTTTTGCCTTACTTAAAGCTACTTTTCCATTTTCAGCTTCTAATACATTATAATCTTCTTTAAGAAGATCTTTTATAAATTTTCTAAGTTGCTTATTATCTTCTACTAATAAAATTGAATACTTTTTAGTTTTATTAGCTATTTGAAGGTCATCATCTAATATAGGTTCCTCCTCTTCTAATTGTTTTACATATTGAGAAAGGTCATCACTAAATTTAAAGTCCTTTAAAATTTCCGAATCATCTAAATGCGTATTTCCTAATAATAATGTTACTGAAAAAATAGAACCTTGATTATTTACGTTATCATTTACTTCAATACTCCCTTTGTGTAATTCAACTATATTTTTTGCTATAGATAAACCGATGCCTGTTCCTTTATTATAATCTTTATCTGGTTTATTATTAACTGCTACTTCAAAAAAGCGATCGAATATTTTGGTTTGATACTCCTTAGCAATACCAACACCAGAATCTTCAACATGTATTTTTATACTATCTTGATAGCTTACAATTCTAACTACAATACGTCCCCCATTAGGAGTATAGCGGAATGCATTAGAGATTAGATTGTAAAAAACACGCTCTAACTTATTACGATCATAATACAATAAAATTTCTTCCTCTTCTGATACAAATTCAAATTTATAGTCTCCATTTTTAGCATATTCTGTAAATGACAGAAAAATTTCTCTTAAGAATTTAACAATATTTCCTTCAGCTGCTTTTAACTTATATAGGTTACTTTCAAATTTTCTAAAGTCCATCAACCTGTTTATCAAATGCAATAAGTGATTAGCATTATTTTCAATAACCATCAACTTTTTATACATCTTACTACTACCTCTGTAAGAGTCCAAGATTTGATTTAATGGCCCCAATATTAAAGCCAATGGTGTTCTAAATTCGTGCGATATATTAGTAAAAAACTCTAATTTATTTTTATTAGTTTGCTTTGTTCTCTCAGTTTCCAAATATTCTAATTGCAAGTCGTGTCTTAATTTTGTTCTAGATTTTAAGATGTCTAGAAGAAAAAATAATGCAATTAAAATTAATAGCCCGTACAACGCAAAAGCCCACCATGTTCGCCATGGTGCTGGTGCTACATTTATTGATAATTGTGTTGCACTAGTATTCCAAATATTATCGTTGTTAGCGCCTTTTACTTCAAAAATATAATTACCAGGATTTTGGATGGTATAAGATGCTGAATTATTGGATGTTAAGTTCCAGTCTTTTTCTAACCCTTTTAATCTATATTGATATTTGTTATTACTAGAGTTTATAAAGTTTGGAATAGAAAATGTGATACTAAAATTTCCTTGTTTATGCGATAAATTGATAGACTCTGTATATGCTAATTGTTCCTTCAAACTATTTGTAGGACTATCAAATTTGATGTCATTTTCTCTAATAATAAAATCAGTTAAGATAACTTGAGGTGCATAATTATTTGTTGTTATTTTCTTTGGATTGAAATAGGATACACCTTGGGGGCTCCCAAAGTAAAACTGCCCATCTTCTGTCTTATAACTCGCATTATTAGTAAACTCGTTACTTATCAATCCATCTGTTTGATTGTATAGTTTTGACTCCTGCGTTTTGATGTTATATTTAACAATACCTTGATTAGTACCTATCCAAAGCTGTTGCTGATTATCTTCTTGAATACTTCTAACTGCAGATATTTTTGTTTCTTCCAAATTCAACAAAACAGCATCGAATCCTTTCCCATTATATTTAAATAGACCTTTTGACTTTGTTCCTACCCAAATATCATCATTACCATCTTGATATACCGATAAGATATCATCTCCATATTGTAAGCTTTTATCACAAAAGAAATTTGTTATTTGTCCTGATTCGGTAATTTTATTTAATCCGTTTTCAGTTCCTACCCAAATGTTATTATTAGTATCTATAAAAATTGTTCTTATCAAGTTATTAGATAACTCGTTTAAACCTTCATTTGAAGATTTATAATGGTTGAATTTTCTTGAAACTGGATTGTATTTTATTAAACCTTTACCAAAGGTTCCAATCCATATATTCTCGTTTCTATCTTTTTTTATAGCGTATACTCCTGCATTTTTTAATACCACCTCTAACTCTTTAGGTAGTTTTATCGTTTCAAACGTTTTTCTTTCAGTGTTATATACTTGCAAACCTGTCTTGAAAGTACCAATCCAGAGCTTATTAGAATCTAGTATTTCTAACGCCTTAATATTGTTATCTATTAAGTAAGAATTGTTTTCTGTGAGATATTCATAAGAATTATTATTCTTATTCCAAATATTTAGTCCTCCTCCTTCAGTTCCAAAAAACATATAATTACCATAAGACTCTATAGAGCTTACTACCGTGTAATTTAAACCCTTGCCCTTTTGATTTTGAGTGATATTTTGAAAGTTAACATTAGAGGCATCCCAGATACTAACACCACCGTAATAGGTTCCTATCCATACTGACCCTTTCTTATCTTTAAATAAGGATTTAATCGAGTTTTTGCTTAAACTCGATTTATTATCTAAATCAGCTTGTAATAATTCTATTGTTCCAGTAGATTCTACTAAGATCAACCCTTCATAAGTACCAATCCAAAGCACTCCTTTTTTATCAAAAAGTAGCTTTCTAACACTTTTTATAGCTTCAAACTGAGTTCCTTTTTCAAAAAAAGGATTATAAACTTTACTATTTAAATTATAGTTTACGAGGCCATTATCTTTAGTTGCTATTAGTAAATTAGCATCTTTATCCTCTGCTAAGTCTTGTACATAAAAGCCCTCACTTCCCGAAATAAGATTTAATTTTAACGTATTGTCTTCAGCATATTTTGCCTCAAAAATACCAGCTCCAGTGCCTATAAAAATTTGACCTAACTTGGTTTCTAAAATGGTCATTACTTTCATCTTAGCTGATGACTTAAGATGATTATTCAGGTAATTCGAGAAACTATTAGTTGTTTCATTGTAAACAGACACTCCTCTCCATGTACCTGCCCAAATATCTCCGTTTGATAGTTTTTTTATGGACCATACCGTGTTATTTGATAACGAATAAAAATGCTCCTCATGAAAATAACTTTCAAACTTGTCGGTCTTAGGGTCATACTTATTTAAGCCATTATATGTCCCAACCCACAAATTACCATTATCATCTTCTTGTATTGATAAAATATCATTATTACTAATAGAGTTTGGGTCATTTTCATCATTCCTGTAAATTGTAAACTTAGTTCCATCATACTTATTGAGACCATCTCTGGTACCAATCCATATTTGCCCTAATTTATCTTGATGTATTGCTATTACTGCACTTTGAGATAGTCCATCTAGCGTAGTTAAATTAGAAAAATTATATGATGGTATTTGCCCAAAACAAACAAAACTTAGCGTAAAAAAAAACAAAAAAGTAAGATACCTAAACATTAAAAACAATCAGTTGAGTATATCGTAAATATAAATAAGATTAAACAGAAAACTGAAAAATCAATTACTATATTTTTCTCCTACATATTAGACAAATACCGTTATAAACTAGTTTTCCTTTAGATCCATTAAGTATTTAACATATATAATGTTAATATAAAAGTTCTAAAATTTTAGTGTAGACAGATAGACCGCGTAAGACTTTGATTTGTTTGCAGAACAAAATTCAAATGTATGGCTGACTGTTTTTTTACCTTTTAATATCTCCTAAACCATTACCCTCTACTAATCTGGTAACTTCTTCATTAGAAACCATATTTGCATCACCTTCAACGGTATGCTTCAAGGCACATGAAGCGGCTGCAAATTTTAAAGCTACTTCATCTTTTTTATGGTTGACCAATCCATATATCAATCCAGCTGCATAGGCATCACCAGTTCCTACTCGATCTATAACATGCGTAACGTCATAGAAAGGTGTTGTAAGAAGTTTGCTGCCATTCCACATTTTTCCTTTTATTCGGTTATGTGAAGCACTTAATACTTCCCTATCCTTATCCACCACTTTCTGTATTAGCGGAAATTTTTCTTGTAGGGTTTTTGCACTTGTTTCAAAATTTGATTCTGATTTTCCAATTCCAAAAATATCATACATGTCATAAGTACTAGCAATTACCACATTGGAACCAGAAACTAAATCGGGAATTATATCTTGCTTTGACAAGCCATATTTCCATAAACTTTTTCGCGAATGAATATCTCCAGAAACCATAATCCCCATAGAATTTGATACTTGGATAGCCTTTAAACAAGCCTTAGCGGCACCACGAGAAATTGCAGGTGTGATTCCTGTCCAATGAAAACAATCTGCTCCCTCTAAAATTTCTTCCCATTGAATCATTTCTGCTTCGATTTTTGAAAAAGCAGAATCTTCTCTTTCATACACTATCTCACTTGAACGATGTACAGCTCCTTTTTCTAAAAAATACAGCCCCATTCTAGTATCTCCATACAAGATGTGATCGGTATCTATCCAATGCTGCCTTAGGTATTGCGTCGCTGATTTACCAATAATATTGTCTGGAAGACGTGTTACGTGGCACGCTTTCATTCCCATGTAAGCTAATGCGATAGCTACATTCGCTTCGCCTCCACCGTAATCAATATCCAAAGATGTAGCTTGAGAAAATTTGGCATAACCTGGGGGCGACAGCCTCATCATAACTTCTCCAAATGTGACAATTTTCTTCATTTTCCTTTACATTTTGACGAATTTCTGTTAAAACTTTCATTCTAAGAAAAACTGTTCAACAACATTTGATTTAAAAAACAATGTACTATTAAATAATTTTAAATCCCTAAACCTTGACCACCACCTACTTGTATAGTTTCTGCTGTTAAAAATGCTGCATCTTTGCTAACCAAAAACGAAATAACAGATGCTACTTCTTCAGGTTGCCCTAGCCTTCCTAACAAGATGTTATTTTTCCATGAAGCGAATACTTCTGGCTTTGTAGATTTAATTTGAGCATGAAAAGGCGTATCAATCGTACCAGGTGATACTGCATTAACTCGAATACCGTATTCAGCAAGGTCTTTTGCCAAAGCTCGAGTAATAGCATGCACCGCTGCTTTAGATGTGCCGTATACACCAGCTCCAGGACCTCCTGCATTCCAGCCTGCTATGGACGTATAGTTTATTATTGATGCATCATCACTTTTCTTAAGGAAAGGTATAGCGGCTCTTGATGCAAAAAACGTTGAATCTAAATTTAATGCCATAACAAACCTGTAAAATTCGGTAGTCATATCTTCAAACCTAGAACGCCCTCCTAAACCACCAGCATTATTTATAAGCACATCTATTTTTCCATATTTTTCGCCTATTTTATTGATATTTAAATTTACTTCATCTTCATTAGTAACATCAAACCCATAATACTCTGCTGTTATTCCAGCTTCAGTTAGTTTTTTAACTCGATCTGCTCCTGCATCATCATCAATACCATTTAAAACTACTGTATATCCGTCTTCTCCCAATCTTTTTGCTACTTGAAAACCAATTCCTCCTGTAGCTCCTGTGATTATTGCTATTTTACTCATAATTATCTATTTATATTTATTTTTTTAATGTTTTATATTGTGTATACTTCTACTTTCCCTTTAGAGGCTGAATTTTAGGGCATAATAACCAAATAGCAAGCAATGCTATTAGCGCTAATGCAGCTCCAATTATAAATGCTGGTGTATAGTTACCGCCAGTAGTTACGAATGTAACTAATATTGTAAGTCCTGCAGCACCAAGTTTAGCAGCCATTCCTGCAAATCCAGAAAGCGTACCTACAATTTTTCCACTAAAAAGATCACTTGGAATGGTTTGAATATTTCCGATAGCAACTTGAAATCCAAAAAGTAAAACTGCCATAATAATTACTGCATTTACAGCAGAACTAGGTGCTTTTAATAAGAAGAAACAAGGTAGCATGATTGCACAACCTAAAGTAATCGTCATCTTTCGTGTCTTGTCAATAGACCAACCTGCAGAAATTCTATTTTTTGCTAGTAAACCACCTATTATAGCTCCAACCATTGCCCCAACATAGGGCACCCAAGCAGAAAATGCTATTTCTTTAACATCCATTCCAAAAACTTCTGACAAATAAATAGGAATCCAAACAATAAAAAGCCACCAGATTGGATCAATTGCAGCTGAGGCTATTATCACTCCCCAACTCTCTTTGTGCCTTAATAGTTTACCTGTACTAGGAGTATACCCATCATCATAATCCCCATCCTGATCGATGTCTTGATTTTTTTGCCCAGAAAGAATATATTTTTTTTCATCATCTGTTAGCCAAGGGTGATATTTTGGTGTGCCTTTTACAATGTATAACCATGGTAGTAACCATAAAAATCCAAGTAATGCTACCACTATGAATATAGCCTTCCAATCAAAATAGATAGACAATAAACCAATAACTGGATAGGCAACAATACCACCAATAGCTGCCCCTGAATTAAAAATGCCTTGAGCAAGTGCTCTCTCTTTAGTTGGAAACCATTCTGCATTAGCTTTAGCAGCACCTGGCCAGTTTCCTGCTTCTGCAATCCCTAATATTGATCTAAAAACTGAAAAACTTAACATTCCTTGAGCAAATGCATGTAACATGGTAGCAATTGACCATACACCAATTGAAAGTGCAAAGCCCAACCTAGTCCCTATCCAATCGAAAATTTTACCAAAAAGCGCTTGCCCTCCGGCATATGACAATATGAAAACCGTTGAAATGGTTCCATAGATAGCTTTATGCCCATCCTTATCCATTTCAGGAAATAATTCGTCAGCAATATCTGGCCAAAGTGCACCAAAAGCTTGCCTATCAATATAATTTATTACCGCAGCTAATGCCACTAGTCCTACTACCCACCATCTTAAACCTTTTAATTTCATAATTTTAGTTTTTACTCAGTAGTATCCTACCACAACCAAAAATGATTGCGTAAAAGAATTCTGAATGTATAATTTTTATGAAGAAATAACTTAATTGAAGAATTTCTTCCCTCCTATATTCTAAAATGAAAAATAAATACGTGAATCCTATTTTTCATTTGCTCTTAAGCCGATTTAATGTTGTAACAATATTGATAGAGCGCACTAAAATGCTCTTTCATTTTTTGTTTTGCTAAATCTGGATTTTGTGCTTTAATTGCCTTATAAATTTGCTTATGCTCTTCTATTCCCAAAACAGCTTGATTTTTATCACAAACATGGTACTTTTCAAAATCTATAATGATTTGCGGTGTAATGGTTAGCATAAAGGTATTCATGGTACTGTTTCCACTTGCCTTGGCAATTGCCAAATGAAATAGTAAATCTTCCTGCACGGCATCCTCACCAGACAATACTTTTTCTTCGTAGGCATCAAACGTTTCTTTTATATGCCTTAAATCCTCTTCTGATCGTCTTAAAGAAGCCAACTTTACTGTTTTCAGCTCCAATAGAATTCTAGTTTCTACCAACGATTTAAAATCAGGAGATTCCAGTCTTAAAATATCGTCAATCATTCCATTCATGGCTACTACGCCAATATTAGCAACAAAAGTACCACTCTGCGGAATAGATTTTAATAATCCATAGAACTCCAGTTTTTGAATAGCTTCTCTAACATTCCCTCTACTTACTCCAAACTTATCAGATAGCATTCTTTCTGAAGGCAACTTATCCCCTGGCTCCAGGTTTTTATAATTTATCAACTCTTTAATCTTTCCGATTATTTCGTTCTGTACTTTTTGACTATCACTAATTACTATTGATTCTAATTTCATGTGTAAACTTCCTTAAACTGGTTAACCAAATTTCGTCGATAAATTTAAACAAAAACGACTAAACTTTTGTGCTTTTACGTTTATTTACAATAATAGCCGACCTTGCATCAGTTATTAATAAAAATTAATGCCTTACTTCTAATTCATAAAAACGTACCTTGGAGTAAGCACCTTCATCTCTAGATTGAAAATAATTTCCAGCTTTAAAATAATTTTCAAAAACTCCCCATTTTCGCATATATATATTTTCATATACTTTATACTCATTCCCATTAAGTACTACAACCATTTTCCCTTCAGAAACTTTTACTTCTAAAACAAATTTTCTAAAGCCTACTTCCTGCTCAAAATTAAACCCTTCATCATCACCCCAAGCGTCTTCGCGAAGTATCTCTTCACTGGTAGCATTCAAATTTTTTAATACCTTGGTTTTAACTCTTACCTTACCATTATCCCAATATATTTTTAATATTGGTGGAGCATTATTATCATCTTCACCTATCAAGTCTCGCTGCTCATTTGTTAACCTACCGTGTATTTGCATAATAATGGTGCGGTGATACTTGCCATCTGCCCCCTTAGTCGATTCAGCCATAGATATTTTACCTTTCATGTAAGCTCCATCAGCAAAAGTCCAGTTTTTATGATTACTTCCTGGCTCCATTTGCTCTCTAAGTTCAGACCTAGTATATTTTGTATTCTTAGTTTTAGATGCTGTTGGCATCGCATGAAATACAATAGCTCCTTTAGTGGAATCTATGAACATATATGGTCTTGCAATTTCATTGTTTGCAAAATCGAAAATCTCTGGTGGCTCAATTTCGTAAGGTTTGCCTTTTTCATTCGTAACTGGTAAAGTTACTTTCCAATGACTTAAATCTATATCAGGTAGCCTTGCTTTCTTTTTTTTCTTCTTTTTTTTCTTTTTTTCAACTTTAGTTTTGGAATCTGTAGTGCTAGTCTCCTTTTTTTGAGAGATTACATTACCAGACACAAAGACTAAAAGAACAACTATTAATATTTCTTTTCGGATGTATTTCATTTTTAATTTAATTTATTGCTCTTGGATAATTTTAATCAAATCCAGGAGTAATAATATCTATATTATCAATAAACACCTCATTACTGCTATCTATTGCATTTAATGCTCTAACATAAATTACTGCAATGTTAGCCGAAGCTTCAAACGTAAGTGTTGTAGTTGTAAATGTATCATTAGTACTAGACGATTTACTGCTGTTAAAATCATTATCAATCAAAGCATAACCGTCAGTATTAATTGCAAGTGCTGCTGGTGTATTTATAGCTTCTTCCGTGGTAATTTCATTATTCAAAATAAATACTTCAGTATTAATTCCTGCTGCTTCAGAACGTGTATCGATAGTAAACGTATATTCTACACCTGGTTCAACTGCTACTAATTGATACAATCTACGGCAATTGTTACTTAGCTTTACACCTCTTCCTCCTCCAGCATCAGGTCCAAATTTATTACCATCACTTGTAGATCCTGGCTGTTCATTAGTACAGAATGTAGCATCTATATAAGCATTCAATTCATCATTACGCCATAGAGCTCTGTATGGACTATCTATTGTTCCTAAGTTATCATCAACTACAGTACTATTTGGTGTCATATCCCATGCATCTGCATTATCACCAGTATTAGATGTATGAACATTACAATCGGAATTTTGTACTATGACCTTAAAAGTTGGTTCTATTCCTCCTACTGGAACTGGCTTTGTGATACTTCTAGAAACACCTGCTGCATTGGTAGTAGTTAAAGTAACATCATATGTGCCAGCAGTAGCATAAGTATGTAATGGGCTTGCATCAGTTGATGTATTACCATCACCAAAATCCCAGCTATGTGAGACTGCTAAAATTGATGTATCCGTAAATTGTACTTCTAATGAAGATACATCAAATGTAAAATCTGGAACGGTAGACAATACTAAACCTTCAATATTTTTAGTTATTGAAACTTGAACTCCTAAATAGTTTGTTGCAGTTAGGGTTGCTTGAAAAGTTTCGGCTGTTTTGTATGAATACACTGGACTAAAATCAGGATCCGCTTCACTATCTTCAATACTCCATTCAACACTTTCACCATCTCCAAAATCCCAAACTAAACTTTCTGCTCCTGTAGTTAGATTTTCAAAAGTTACTTCAGAATCTATAGCACTAAAATTAAAATCTACAAAAATAGGAGATACATTGGCTGAAGCATTAGCTTCTAAACCATCAGAACTTACTGTATTTAATGTTACAGCATATAAACCGCCCGTAGCATAGGTATAATTTGGATTTGCCTCAGTTGATGTATTTCCATCACCAAAGTCCCATAAATATGAAACAGCATCCGTGGAATAACTTCTAAATACAATTCGCAAATTATCATCAGCACTTGTAGTAGTGGTAAAAAGGGTATTAGGCTGTATATTATTAACATTTCCAGTTGGTGGAACAAACTCTTCATAACCAGTATCGTAACATGATATTAGGGCTAGAAACATAGATAGTAACAAGATAACACCTATGTTGTATTTTTTAATTATTTTAAAAATCATGATATTGTGTTTTAAAATCTTATTTATTGTTTAACTAAAATCTCAAAGAAATCCAATCTACTTTCATCTCCTGAATTAGTAACATAAATGATTACAGACTCGTTCTCACCGGCTTCAAAAGTAAGCGCGTGTTGTCTCCATATATTATCTACCCTATCTATGTTATTATCCGTTCTAGAGGCGATGATGTTATCTTCTAATAAAGACTCGGTATAGCTAGATGTTGATGGCTTCAAAATTGAAACTTTAAGCTCCGCAAATTGGGTAACTTCAAAAGCTGAATGGTAGGTTAAAACATATTCTGCTCCAGGTGTCACTTCAATTTCTTGGTAAGCTACTCTAGCTCCACCCGCAGGGAACTTAGCTGCTTGTCTTCCATCTGGTAAATTAGGTGGATCTACAGGATTAGTATCTGTGTTAATTTGTATTACGGTAGTACCACCTCCTAATGGACTCCATGCAGAATTACTTGGTACTCTCCAAGAATCTCTTCCATCTCCAGTTCCATCGGGTAAACTATTATCCTCAAAACTTGGTTCTGCAATTTCAGGAACTGGAATAGTTGGCACCGCTTCAACTATTGTTAAATTATCATCTATATCATTGCTCCAACCATTATTATCAGTTACGGTTAATGCAATTTTATATGTACCTGGGCCGGGGAAAGCAGCTATTACATTTTGGTCGTTAATGGTACCTGCGGGTAAATTAGAAATTTGATTTTCTAAATCTGCTATACTTTCCAGAGTATCACCTGTTAAAGCATCTTTTGCAGCTAGTAAAGCAACTTCTAAAGCACTAATTTCGGCTAAAATTGCATCTCTTTTTACTTGATCTGTTTCACATGGCAACTTTAATTCAAGCTCTTCGATATCCTCCTCTATAGCGATAACATCGGCATTTAAAGCTTCTAAAGACGCCATCAGTCGCGTTCTTTGGCTATTGATATAATCTACTGTAACCGGTACTTCTTCTTCTTGTACGGTATTTGGATTAATCACTTCTGTAATTACCCATTCGTATTGCGTTCCGTTTACAGATAAGTTCGAACCTGCTTCTAAGTAAATTTCATAGTTAGCAAATATTAAAACTTCATCACAAGTAAACTGCGAGGTAGTGATTTCATTAAAATTAAATGATGGAGTAGGACCTGTAAGATCAACCAAGTCTCCTACATCTGGCAAATCATCATTTAAACATGAACTTAAGAGCACAAGCGTGCTTAAGAACATAGCTTTAAAATTAAACAAATATCTTTTCATTAGTATACAATTTTTAATTTAGTATCCGTTATTCTGGCTATAAACACCAGGTAAATTATCTAGTTCTCTTTGTGGAATAGGGAGATAAATTTTATCACTTGTGTATAAAAACCCATTTCTATTTGAGTGCGTTCCCAACACATTATCTGCCTCATTAAATCTTATCAAATCATACAAGCGTTGATTTTCAAATACAAACTCCACTCTGCGTTCCTCCAATAATTGTTGTTTTGTTAAGTTAACAACTTCTTCTAAACCAGCTCTTAATCTTACTTGGTTAAATGCTTCAATTGCTCTAATATCGGTAGTAGAATCCCCACCAGCCAAAATAGCTTCAGCATATAATAATAGTACATCTGCATATCTTAATATAATCCAATCATTTCCATTCGCTTCTCCAGAAGATGGGTACTTAGAGTTAAACGTATCATTTAAAAGATCATCTGCAATAACCGTAATACTTCTAAAGGTACCATCAAATCTAACGGGTTGTAATTCTGGCGTCATAACCGAAAGTAAATCTAGTGTAGCTACATTTACACCATTTGATGGTCCGCTTGCTGTCATAGCATTACTAAACCCTTCTGCGTCAGTTTCAACTTGATCGTCTAAACCACTCTGACTACTCACTACGTTATCCGTATTAATGGCTTCATATGAAATAGAAAAAATAATCTCTTCATGAAGCTCCAACCCTTCATTGTTTGTAAAAGATCCATCTAATCGTAAATTATCAGATGAAAACTCTCCAACAAACTCATTACCAAAAACCTTTGCAAAGTTAATAGCTTGGTTTGCCTGATATTCTTGGGTAGTTAAAATATTTACTGTAGGATCATTGGGATCGGCATCAAATAAGAAATTTTCTGACTCATCTCTATCTATCGTCAATAAATTATATCCAAATGACGTGTTGTTTTCTATTATAGAAGCTAATAATAACTCAGCCTCAGCATAATTAGGATTGGGCTGACTTAAAAACGTTTTAGCTAGTAAACAAATAGCTGCACCTTCAGAAGGTCGATATCTATTTTGAGGAGCTCCGTTTAAAAAAGCGATTGAGGTTCTAAAATCTTCAACTATTTTCGCATAAACCTCTGATGGCGGTAATTGTGGGTAGTTTTCAGCTTCATCTGAATTAATATCTAACACTTTATCCAAATATGGTACATTCTGATAAGCTCTTACCAAATTAAAGTGACACAAAGCTCTAAAGAAATATGCTTCTCCAATGGTATATTGAAATTCTTCTGGCGCTAAAAACTTATTTTCTATAATTGTATTTGCTCTAAAAATGGTAGCATAATTATTAGACCAATAGGTAGCTGCGTCACCATTGTTGGCATCCATATTATAAGAATCAATATCTGGATACACACCGTTTTGCGCATTGGCCCTACTGTTATCTGATCTTAGTTCAATCAATAAAAATTCATTTGCCGGTATTTTTTGATAACTGTCTATAACTCCAACAGCCAGTAGCTCAAAACCATCAGCGGTTTGCAATAATTCTTCTAGAGAAAACGCATTTGGATTATTCAAATCCAACTCTTCTTGACAGCTAGAAAGAAAAGCTATCATAACGAGGCATACTTTTATATATTTAAATGTCTTTTTCATAATTATTAAAATTGAAAGTTAATACCAGCTGATATAGTTCTCACCACAGGTCCGTCACCTCTTTGATAACCTGCCGTTAAAGGTGTATTTGCATTACTTGATGTTTGTCCTGCAGCTTCTGGATTAAACCCTTGATATTCTTGTGCTGTCCAATACAGCAAATTATTTCCTGTGACATATAGTCGTAATCTATCAAAATTTAGTTTGTTAGATAAGTATTCTGGCAATGTGTACCCTATTGTAATATTTCTTAAAGTCACAAAAGAAGCATCTTGTATATGCGCACTGGTAAATCTTCGTGGTATAACTTTATCGCGTTCTACTTCTGGTAATGCTGTAGCTTGAACAGCTCCTTCACTTGCAAAAAGTAGCTGATCTAAATCTGCCACTCTTACCTCTCCTCCATGTGATCCTTGAAACTGAAAAGTAAAATCTAAGTTTTTATAGGAGATATCTGAATTGAAGCCCCATGTAAAATCTGGATAAGGACTCCCAATTTCAGTTCTATCATCTGCATCAATAATCCCATCTCCATTTAAATCTTTCACATACACCTCTGCAAAATCATTATTAAATCTATTGAATGGGTTTTCAATGAAATCTATATCAATTTCTCTATCGAATACATAACCGTAGAAAGAGGTAATAGGAAGTCCAATTCTAGCAATAAATTCTGTTGGCCTACTTTCTTGATCTATTCTAGATATTATCTGTTCATTTCCACCTAAATCTAACACTTCGTTTCTATTTAGACCAAATTGACCAGAAAGTCTCCAACTAAAATTCTCATTAGTCCAAATCCTAGAATTTATAGCAAGTTCAACACCTTGATTTCTAACTTTTCCTATATTCTGTAAGAAGGTATCAACACCATAAGCCGCAGATACTGGAGCAGAAAGTATTAAGTCCTCACTTGTTCTTGTATAATAATCTGCTGTTAAACTAAATAGATTTCTTCCGAAAGTGATATCTAATCCAGGATTAAACTCTACTAGCTTTTCCCAACCTAAATCTGCATTTGCTAAAGCAGTATTTTTAACCCCTGATTCTCCATTAGCACTAACAATAGCGAATGTTTCTTCAAACCTATATAAAGAGTCATATATATTATTTGAAATTTGATTAGAGCCTGAAATACCGTAACTAGCTCTTAGTTTTAAAAAAGTAATGACGTCACTATTGGAAAGGAAATCTTCACTCGACACATTCCAACCAACAGATGCAGCAGGGAAAAACCCGTATCTGGTATTTGAGCCAAATCTCGTACTTCCATCAGTACGTGCAGAAATTTGCACCAAATACTTTTCATCATAGTTGTAATCTAGCCTTCCAAAATATGATACTAATTTATCTGATCCATTTTGAGTAAAAGTTGTACCACCATCTGCTAATGCAATATTTTCATTAAAATCATTAGAATATACACCAAAAGCTTCAGAATCTTGACTTGAGAAATCTCTATTAGTGAATTCAAAACCTAGAATAGTATTAAAGTTGTGTTTTCCAAAGCCTCTCTTGTATCTTAAAACAGATTCTATGACATATTGATTAACCTCATCCCTACTCTCAAAACGAAACCCTTCGTCCCCGAAGTTTACGATATTTTCATTTCCAGCAACAAAATCTGTATTATTATTTTTAGTGTGTCTGAAAATACCCGAAATAGTTTGCTTAAAATTAAGACCCTTAGCTAATTTAAAATCTACATAAGCTGCGGCATTTAAACTAAATCTTCTTTTTATCCTAGATCTTTCAAGGTAAGGTACTAATGGATGAACATTTCTGGTTAAACCCAATGTTAGCTGCCCTGGTAAGCCTTGTTGCGTGTTAATAACTGGCAGCCCTGTATTAGGATCTCTTAAAATAGTTCTTGGATTATTTTGATCCTGAAAAAAGACTCTATCAAAAAGTCTAGAAAAACCATAACTACCAACACCTAAGTTTTCATACTGGGTACCTGCAGTACTCAGCGATCCACCAGCATCCCTATACGCGTTAAAAATATCTAAATGATCTTGATTTAGATATAATGGTATAGCTCCGTATTGTCTTAGCGCATCAGTAAATCTGGCAGGCAATCTATCTTGATCGTTGTAACTCGCACGAAGATTAACTCCCGCTTTTATCTTTTCGTTTTGAGACTTGGTATCAATCTTTAAATTTGCATTGTATTTTTTAAAATTATCCGCTAAAGCAATACCTTCATCTTCAAGATAAGCTACGGATGCAGAATATTTGGTAAGCTTAGAACCACCTCTGGCACCAAATGAATGGCTCGTTATAGTACCTCCAGGCAAAATCTCCTTCTGTAAATCTAATTCACCTCCACTCAATTCTGACAAATAATCCCATGCTGCTAGTTCTGCATACGCTTGGTTGTACCTAAGGTTAACTCTAGCAAAATTCACAGGATCTGCTATCTCATCAACAGCACTCTGTAACCCATCTAAACGAGTGCGCTCTTCAGCTACTGAAAATGTAAAATTCTCATTATCGGTAGCATATTTATAACCTGTAAACGAGTTAAATGTAAACCTTGTTTTACCTTCAATACCTTGTTTTAGCGTTACCAAAATTACACCATTTGCTCCTCGAGAACCATATATTGCAACCGAAGAAGCGTCCTTTAGCACACTTATAGATTCAATGTTATTATTATCAATAGATGATAGTATATCTGCATCTGTCCCCAATACAACTCCGTCAACAACAATGAGTGGCGAAGAAGAGCCTGTAATTGAACCAGGACCTCTAAGTGTTATTTTTGGGTCACCCCCAGCTTCTGATGCTACGGTTTGTATTCTTAAACCTGCAACTCTACCTTGAAGGGCGTCTTCCACACGTGCCACGGCAATATCTTGAATTTCTTTAGAATCTATTTTTGTTAAAGCACTAGTTACATTCTTTTGTTTTTGCTCACCATAGGCCACTACGACCACTTCATCTAATTTACTAATATCTTCCTTTAGAGCTATATTAATAGTAGTATTATCGCCTATTATTTTTGTTTGGGAGGCATAACCCACATAAGTAAATTGTAGTACATCTCCTTTTTTAGCATTTATAGTATAAGCGCCATCAAAATCAGTAGTTGTCCCAGTTGATGTGCCTACAATAATTACATTAACACCTGGAATAGGCATATTATTAAGGTCGGTTACCACACCATTTATTGGGATATTTTGTGCATTTAGCATATAGCCAAAAACCAAAGTGAGTACTAATAACAGTTTAGTTTTTATATTCATAATTAGTTTTTTATTATTAAATAATCTCTAGTTGCATTTAATATTATTCTTGCTAACACTCATAGAAATAATATATTTAAATCATTTTATGTAAATTAGTACAAGACGATGATTATCGTTGTGATAACATGTTTATTTTACTTCCCTCCTAAAAGAAGTAAATAAGTTTTAAAAGGATAGGTATATGCCTGTCCTTTTTTTATTTTATATGATCGTTGATTATCCTTGTTGAAGTATTAGACATTAGTTTAGTTTTATTGGTTTTCCAAATTGGTTTACCAGTTTGGTTTTCCAAATATATACTAATTTTCTGTTAAATCAAATTAATTTTCGACTTTATGATGTTAAATGACGATTAAACTATTTTCAAGATGAACAAACAAACAGTATTATACTTTAGTGGAACAATAACTTCCTTTAAATAGCCCTGTTTTCAAGGTGTGCTTCATCAAATGAAATGCACAATTATTGCAGTAAAACGAATTATTCATCATTATCGGAAGATGCGGGTTTATGTGTTTTTAACCATTGTTGACCTTCTTTTGTGAGGAAAAAATCCATCCACATATAGTTCATTTTTTTTCCTTGATCCACTCTAACCCCATGACTAGATCCAATAGGAATGTGTAACAATTCATATTGATTTAATTTAACAGAAGTATTATCAGCATGAACAACTATATCATTATCAGAAAGCCCTAAAAAAAGCTGGTCAAGCATAGGATGTTTATGAGCACCTACTTTATCTGGCCCCATAGCTTCAACAGTTCCAAGTGAAACTCGAGGAACAATATCGGCTGGTAATACAGTTCTACTGGTTGTGTTTGGGCTTTTAATTTTCTCAGTATAAGGTTGACAATCTACAAAACGCTTAAAATAAAGCTTGTATTTGTTTTTTTCAGGGAACGCCTTAATATCCTCAACATCCTGCAAAGAGAGCTTTTTTGTAAATTTTAAGAAATGGAGTTCTCCAGACTTAGGAACTTTAATTTGCAAGCTATTAATTCCGTTCATAGGAATTGTGATAGACTCCGGAGTAACTGTTTGGGTAATAGAATCTGCAGTCAGGGTTGCTTCACCTTTTAAAAATAATAACATAGTTACATGCATTTCGGGTAAAACAATATCATATTCATTTCCTCCCCTAATACCTATGTGTTCAATTTTGGTATCTGCAATCTCATTTATGATTAATTCTTCATTGAAAACCTGCCCATGAGAAGGCATCTCCATTGTTAGATTTTCTACAACAATATCTGGCGAATTAGAGCACGAGAAAGCTATAACTATTAAGGCATAATAAATCCAGAATGTTTTGTTTTTAAATTCAAGTAATACCCTCATAGTTTTTTTATTCCTTTTTAAGTTTTAAATTAGAATGATTAATACCCATAAACCATTAAATGATAATGAAAAGTCAGTTTTTTTTATGACTCGGCATCCCCAAAATAAGACACCCCTCCTCCACTCAAAAAATCTTCTCTTACAGGACTAAACGTATCAATTAACATCCCTTCTTCCAAACAAACTGCACTATGCAACAAGTTAGGTTCAATATAAACACCATCTCCAGCTTCTACAATTTGTTTAACGCCATCAATTTCAAATTCAAATTTACCTGAAATACAATAGGTAGCTTGCGTATGGAAATGTTGATGCGGAGACCCTAATGCCCCTTTTTCAAATTTTACTTTTACCATCATGATTTGGTTATCGTAACCCAAAAATTTTCTAGATACACCTCCACCAAGTTCTTCCCATTCCATGTCTTTTGTGATGATGTACTTTTCGCTGAATCGTTTCATAACTATATGTTTTCTATTAATATATAAGGCCCTTTCCAGGCATGTTTTTTTTTGTTTACCGTTAATTCATGTTCTGTATTCTTATCATTATTTTGATTGGAAATAATGAACAGCTTTTTTGTTTCGTCTTCCATTTCTATTTGAACAGCAGTGTAATCTTCTGAATTATACACCACAGAAACAGATTTAATATTACTGTATGCGTTAATTGCAGATTCAGAAACTGGATTATAAGTACCATGCGATTCTATAGTTGCAACAAACACAGCATCTTTGGTATTCCTTTTTCTAATAATTAAAGTTGGCTCATTTCTTAAATTATACTCAGGATCATTTGCGCCTATACGTGCAAGTATTACCTCATCATTTGGAGATGTTACGGCAGAATATGTATAAAACTTGTTGTTTAGCAACCAATTTAATTGAATGTTGCCTCCATCCGAAGTTGCTACGGCTTCTTTATATAAGTGTTGGTAACCATTTTTATTCCCTAAAATCTCTGGAACGGGTAATTTTGAGTATTCAAAACTAGTCTGCATTATATGTCCTAAGTAATAAAATGGCAAATCGTATTGATTTTGACTCTCTGATGTAACTCTCATAATATCCAACACATAAGGATTTTCATAGGCTGAATTTTTAATAGTAGCCATGGTACGATGTAATTCAGTTCCTGGATAAGCATTACTTTCTTTGGCACTTACTACTTGAAGGTTTTCATTATCAGAACTAAAAATATAGCGCTGTGAATGATACATACTCCCTATATCGTACTTCCCTTTGAAGTGAGAGGTTTCGTTTTGAACCAAGGTATTATGAGATATCGTTTGTTTTGCCCAAGTTTTATTTTCCTTTAAGTAATTACCACCTCCTTTTTGTTCAATGTTTACAAATCTAGCTAGTCCATAATCCTGCACCACCTCATCGCCTTCGTCAAATAGCGAATAAGAGAGTTTATCATAATGTCCATGACTTAAACCATGTGCTGTGTATTTGCAGACCAACTCCAAATCACCACTGCGTAGTATTCCAACAGCACCTTGATTGCCCTCAGGACCATCGGATAGCTCTATAGATTTTTTTACAAATGGTTCTGCCTTGCCGTCTTTAATGCCTAGTGCCACAGCCAAACCTGCATCATCTAATGTTACCACACCTTGCTTTTGGGCCACACTTAACAATTCTGGATTGTTACCTCCAAAATGGTAAGCGATATCCACCGCCGCAACCAGTGCACTGGAATAATAAGACATGCCTTTCTGCGCATCGTTCAACAAAAAGAAATCACCATCAGCGTCCGAAAGATTAATTAAGGCCGTAACACTTTTTAAAAGCACACCGTCTTTATATTGCAACACTTTTAATTCAGGTTTTTTATTTTCTAGTGCTTGAGCAAAAATTAAAAAAGGATAAGAAGCGTAACGCTGATAATAAGGACCTTCGGTAAAATAACCATCCGGTGAGAATGGTTCATCAAGATTAGCAAAAAAACCTATTTTCCCATCTTTATTTATAAAACCACCATCGTTGTCCTTCATGTTTGCATCCATCTTTACATCTTTTAAACCGTAAAGTGCACGTTGTAGTAAACTATCATCATCCATTGCTAAAGCCATCATGCCCACAGCTACATTACCCCAAGTACTATGATTGTGCACACGATTAAAAAACTGCGGATTTCCTTTTGAAATAAAATCTGCAAATGGCCTAAACAACTCTGTCTCAAGCTTATTTCTTTCCTCACTAGACAAATAATCGTGAATACAATCGTAAGCTTGACTCGTGTAAACCAGCCAGTTAGAATCGTTTAAACATTGCCAGAATAATTTTCCTCTCGCGTAAGACCGCGGTTTAGGATGAACTGGTAATGTGGGATACATTTTAGCATATTGCATTAGCATATCCTTTACAAACTTGGCATATTTCTCATCATCCAAGATTTGATATAAAGCGCCCGCTTTTTGCATCACGAAAAAGTTTTTTTTATGGCGCTCATGTGTGTAGCCTCCAGAATAATCTTTAGGAATTGGTACTTCTATACCATTTTCTATTTCGGCATCTACCTCGGCCTTTGTTTTCTCTAAGGCCTTATCAAAAAGCGGAATATTTCCTAAATACTCCCTAATGTCAGCAACACCCTTTTGTGTTAAAATTAAGCTTGGGTGAACAGATTGAGATACTGCACTATTGGCATCACTTGTTTTTTCTTCACACGAAAACACAAGTGATAGCGCTAAAAATAATACTATATGCGATTTTATATACTTTAGCATTGCTTTTGTTTTATTTTAAAATCATCCAAATTTTAAAAGTGTGTTTGTTTAGTTTTGAGAATAAAAGTATCATCAATATAACAAAACCGCACAAGTTTGTAGGTTTCTGTGATAGGTTTTAGTTAACTTAAAACTTTTACTGTTTATTTAATCATTTTGAAAATCTTTTGTTTGATTACTTAACTATTAACCTTTCAACACCTACAGTAAATGCGCCTTTATTGAAAACAATAAAATACATCCCAGGGTTAAAATCAGAAATATCCATTGTTTTAGAAATAGGTTTTATTTCTTTTATAAACTGCCCCAAACTATTATAAACATAAATTTCACTAAAACTGTTAGCTACAGCCTCATTAATGAGAATTTGAGACTTCGCTGGATTGGGTAAAACTTTAATTACTTTTTTTTTAAAATTAAAATCATCCACTGACAAAGCACCTGTTTCTTCGATGCTAAAGCCCGAAAACAACACTTGTTCATCTCTTAAATCAGCAGCATTTATCAAACTTCTGTAAATACCCCATTTTGGTCGCACAAATTCTGCACCTGGTCGCCAATTGATAATGGAGCTATTTGAATAACTAAAAAGCTCAACCCCATCGCTAACCCTTTTAATTTCAATTGAATAAATACCATCCGTTGCGTAATTTATTGTCTCAGTTACTTCAAGCCAAACACCTTTAAAGGGTGCTAAATCCATCTTTTTTAGAGTAATTTGTCTATCAGTTTCTGCATAGCGCAATTCCAACTGATCCGGATTGCCTTTTCTAGTGGTTAAGGTATACATAGGCATGCTTTCCAAACTACCACCAACCGATTTTAATTGATGAATATGCGTAAAGTTTGGTGAGGATTGAAAGCCAGCATCTAGTTTAAACTTCCATTTGTAAATAACATTTTCTCCTTCAATACCTTTAAGGTTATCAGGAGACTTATCGTAAGCCTTTATTTCGTTGCGTTGCCTGTCAAAATTTTTACAACGATCGTTATCTGGTGTTACGTGGATATTAAAGCGGAATACGTTTGAATTAAGGTCCGAATCAAAAACCTCATCAATATGCCGGCCAAAAGCGGCATGGTTACAATCTGGAACTTCAATAACATCAAACCCCGGTGCTAACACAGAATTGATTAACTCATAGGTGTTTCCTGGTCCATCAGCATCCAATACTACCTGAGAATTTATAGTTTGAAATTGAAATAAAAGAACAGCACTAAATGAAAGTAAATATCGCATCTGTATAATTGGTTAACCAGTTTGGTTTACCAAATATAACTATATTATTATGTTCTACAAAGAATTATCTGTTATTTTCTGATTTTGAACTATTAGCAAACAAACAACCTTTTTGTAAATTGAAATACTTTACTATACCTAAAAACATAGCATATTTTAGATGTTAGTTATTTTAAGATTAATACATTAATTTTAATTTCAAATTTTGCTCAGTTTTTATTTGTCCTGAGTTAGTCAATGTATTGTTAGATTCCACATTATTTTTAGCGCCCCACAATATGGAAACGTACTGTACGGGGTTATTCTTAAATATATTGTTAGTAAGATTTACATTTACAATACCCCTGTGGTTTAGCAGGATTTTATTTTTTTCTTTATCCCCACAATTTATAAATGTACTATTAGATACCAACAGATTACCCCCAATAGTAGACTCGTCATATCCACCCCTGTAATAATCAATCACATTTGCTTTTACTTTATTAAAATTACAGTTTCGAATGGTTAAATATTCTGTGTTGTAATCACCTTTATCGTTCGTTTCCTCAGATAATTCTATCCCATTGTTACAATTAGATATTAAGGTGTTTTCAAAAGTAATACGCTCAGCAAACGATTCTTTATAAACCTTTAAAACGAAATTAAAGTTATCGATTTCAGAATTTAAAACTGTTAACCCAAAGTGATTTAACATGTTTTCCTTTAAACTTGCAAATGCATAGTTTGAATTGTTTCCTTTTAATTTTAAGTTTTTAACTATAAGTTTTCCCTTGGACTCTAATGAAAATAACGGTGTATTTTCTACACCCGAAAACACCAATTGTGATTTTCCGTCAGATTGAATAGTCAAAGTTTTATTAATTACTAAAGATTTATTTATACTGAAAACACCTTCTGATAAAGCAATAACATCTCCATTTCCTGCCTCATCAATTTTAGCTTGCAGTTCCTCTACCTTATTAACACTATACGTTATTGGTTCTTTTGCCTTAACCTCATTAGAAAACCAAGTTGCTCCGTATTTAGATTTATCTAAAATATTAGGGTTTGAAACCTCTTTACCCATAATTGCACCAATACTTTTATCATCTTTTCTAGAAACACCTAATAAATCCGTTTCAATGGTATCAAAATTAAAACCATTATACGCTTCAAAACCATTAGGTATTCCAACAGGAATATAAATGTTATCAGATAATTTTCTAAGTTCTAAAGAGGCTTCCACAATACCTCCATTAAAGTCTTTATAGGCAACTCCTTGATTATTTATAACGTTGTTCTTAAATAAAACCCCGTCTGCTTTATCATTTTCAACTACAATATTTTTAAGCCCCTTTTCATTAAAAACAATATTATTTGCAACGGTTGTTCTTATTGCTCTAGCCGAACGGATTTCCGATTTCGGCAAAACATCAGCTTGCGCTAAATTTTGCCCAACTCCAAATTGCCAAGGCGCGCTACAATTTACATACGTATTATATGCCACCACAACATCTGTTACTTGGTTATAACGATTTAATGGTGATTTTGGAATACCGTTCATTACTGCCAATGGGCTTCTAAAACTCTTTCCTTTTAAGTTAAAAAAGTAATTATTGATTACCCAATGTCCTGTATTTATGATCCTGATTCCTCCATAATTTTCATTAACGCCATTACCGATAAAATAATTACCATCTATAGTACAGTAATTACCATGTCGCGTAACTAGAGAACCTTCACTTTTGTAGAATACATTGTTTTTAAATACATTGAAATTTGTTTTACTGGAAATTACCTCAACTTCACCATTACATTCCTCAAACAAATTATTGGCTACCATTGTATGGCTTGGTGACATAGATGTATAACTATTACCCAATTGAATGGTTTCTCCGCTTGGACCTCCTTTTACGGGTCTAGGTCCAAAGTGGTTATTAACTATTTGATGGTAGTTATTAATACTCTCGATACCTTCAATACTTACTCTTACCGTAGGGCCTCTATTTGTTTTACCTGCGATATAGCAATTGCTCAATTCATTATGTCGTCCCCAAAATTGTACCCACAAATCATCTTTATCTCGTTTAGGTTTATTAAAATCTTCAATCACACAATTAGTCACTTTACAATTATTTGCAATTTCTTCGTCATTAATTTTAAAACCAATCACTGCATTTGATGGTGAGTATCCGTTTCTAAAATGCAAACCCTCTACTTCTAGGTATTCTCCACCAAACTTTAAATATGATTTACCTTCAACAGTAACTTCCCCTGGAGTCTCTGCCCTTAAAGTTATTGGTTTTTCTTTAGTTCCTTTTCCTCTAAACTTAATTTCAACATCTTTCCAAACTCCATTGGACATAATGATATAGTCACCCGGTTTTGCATTTTTTATTGAGGTTTCTAATTCAGCAATAGTAGTAACCAAAACACCTAAATCATTTGATGCTTTATTACATGAAACAACTATACAACAAAGAAAAACAAGAAGGAATAACCTTTTCATAAGAGACTATTTAAATGGTTAATATAAAAAGAAAGTCTTCATGCGAGAGATAAAGACTTTCTAATTCAACTAAATTTAATATTATTTGATAACTATTTTTTTTGTTAAAGTTCTGTCCTCAGCATTTATTTTCATTAAATACATGCCAGCTGCTACATTAGATATGTTTAACCTATTATCCTTCAATCTATTTTCAGACAAAATTCTTTTTCCCAAGATATTATATAGCGATACCGAACTAATTTGCAAATTATTTGATTCGATAGTTATAAAATTATTGGCTGGGTTAGGGTATATTCTAAAATTAGAAACAACGTTCTCATCAACAGAAAGAGGAGCAAAATTAACATTAACCTCTCCATAGGTAAGACCGCTAAAATCGCTAAAATTATTATTTGTTAATTCTGCACTAGGTACGTTTCTAGTTCCTGTACCACTAAATCTCCAATCTGGATATGATACTGAATTCACTCGTCCAGCCATCCAATCATCATTATTAACAGCATCAGTAGTACAATCAAAACCACTAGAAGTACCTTGTCTAGCCACGTAATTAGGATACTGATTAAGAGTAACTATTGTAGGAGATAAAGAACTATCAAAACGAAGTAAAGGATCTGTAGATAGTAGTTGTTCAACAAAAATTATTTTACCATATCCAAATTCACCTACTTCACCATTGCCGGTAGTAATATCGTCATCGTCTAAAATACTAACTGAATCATATATTGTCCAGGTTAAGGCATCTCCATCGAGAACTCCATCCTCATTTGAATCTACTATCGCATCCTTAGGATTTGTAGCTGATTGTACAATCATATATGTAGAACTTTGGTCATTAAAGGTTCCATCGTATCCTATATCTGGGGTAATTGACGAAACATTATAATTATTTAAAGTCTCATTAGTGCCATCAGAAGGACTTTCATCCGTCCATTCTATAGTGTCAGCCACTAATTGTATTGTTACTACATTAGCGTCTGAAGCAGCTAAATCAGTCGCATAAGGATTTATGAATTTAGTACCGCTTATATCGGCACCAAGTAAATCAACTGCACCTGTACCAGTATTCATAGTTATATCAACAACAATAACTAAAATTCCATTGCTGCCAAATTGCAGTCCACTTAAGTCAACCGCTTCTCTAACTTTCCCAATGTTAGTACCAACATCACTATCATCTCCATCTCCATCTATTGCAATAAAATAGGTGTTAGCTGGAATAGTACCATTCGCTGGCCCCCTAAATTCAAAATATTCAATACCTGCATCTGTATCTGTTTGATAAGGCTCCATAGCTGCATTATCAGAATCATTGAAAAAAGCAGTGCTACTATTAGGCGGACTAGGAATTATTTCACTAATAAAATAAGTGGTGTGGTCGTAAGTTTGTGAATATCCCAAAAAAGAGACACATAGTAATAATAAAAGTAGTTTTGTTTTCATAAATATTAGTTTAGAAAGTTAATAGAATTGTAAATTCAACAGTGTAGGTTGTCTGGTTTTCCAATCTGGTTAACCAATTTGGTTTTCCAAATATAAACATAATAAATAGGTTTAACAAAATATTAGCTAACAAATTCAATCTTTTAACACAGTAACTCAATGAAGGACTGTGTTTGGCGTTGTTCCGTCGGTAACTAATGCGTTTTTAAACCAGAACTCTGTATAGCTTCCGTTTTTCATGTTATTTGGCAATGTTCACATCGTAGGTATCAGACTTAGTAGATTGTCCATTGGCGGTTATATGTGCCTTGTTTGAAATAACATTTTTCGCTAGCGTAAGCGGTTTCCTTTCTGGACTTATGTCTCATCTTGAAGAATAGAGGTCAATAACATGTTTAGGAATATCAGCTTTTGTTGATAAATCAGAATTTATAAAACTTTTTATAAACGTTATAGTTTCGTAACCCTTACTTTTAAATGTTAATTTAGATAGTACCTTTTTAGACGTTAATTTTATAACTAAATTCTTCGCCTAAAGCAATGCCATCTATTCCTTCTTCAAAATAGGTTGTTTCATCTACTTCTACCATGGAAAAATCAGATCCCCAAACAGTAGTTGAAAAATCAAACCTTCCAGAATTGTTTCCTTTAGTGTTGATTTAGTAGTTCCAAAACATAGAGCCTTTGTACACTTGAAAATTTTTTATATTTACTATTTGATGGTAGTTGACTATCTGTTCATTTTCTTTTAAATAGATACTAACTATTGGTCCTCGGTTTGTTTTTCCGGCTATGTAATAGTTTTAAGTGTATTGTGCCTCCTCCAAATTTTATACTGGATGTAACACTAATTACTACTTTACCATTAGTTTCTACATTAAGAATTATTGGGTTATTTTCATCTCCAAAAGCATGAAACACAATATTAATATCATTATATGTCCCATTTTTTAGAACTAATTTATTACCTGGCTTAGCTTCAGAAATAGCTTTAACTAATTGCTGTGCATTAGAAACTAAAGCTTTAGATTGCTCTTGCTTTTTACAAGAAAAGACTATTAATATTAAAAGAAAAACATTCAAAAATTTCATTTTCAAATTGGCTAACCAGTTTATAGCTTTTATTTTTCTTACACAAATAAAAATGAATTTTATTGAATTAAGAGATAAATGCTGATTTCGAAGGCTTTATATAAATGAAGATTCGCTATTGTGAAACTTTATATACTTAACTATAGGCTAACTGAAAACAGAAATTCTCTAGATTTTATAAATATATTATTGTTTAACAACTTCTACCTTAGAGTAGAAGTTAAGATGAATAACACAAGAAATATTAAAGAAATTAACTAATTCACTTTTCTAAGTTTAATTCCGCTTAGCCTAGTTTGTCCTTTTTTAGCTTTAAAAGCTACAGTGAGACCTTTATCATTTGCAACAGTAATTAAAAAACGTTTGGCTACACCACGGTTATTTCCATAAGCTTCTTTCAAATTTAAGTTATTCCAAATTGGTTTTCCGTTCACTAAAATATCCATGATATTGTCATCCCTTGTTTTCAATTCAGCTAATAATAAAGACAATTCATAAGTACCATTAGGTACATCAAACTTATATCCTTCTATACCTATGCGTTGTGTCTGGTATATGGGATCATTTTCAGTGCCTTTTACACTTACATCCACACCAATATTATTACGTCGTTTACTTTTGAATCGTAAAAAATCTCCACCTACATAACCAAAACTTCCTTTTTCATAAGGCTTATCAGGCATCCATAAATAATTAATGTTATCAGATTCTATAAAATAACAGTAAGAGCCTACATTAATCGCTATCTCTTCAAATTTATTTGTATTACTTTTAAGGTATCTAGGTTGCAGTTTAAATTCTATAAATACAACATCTTTTAATGTTTTTCCCTCCTTTTCAGACACTGCCTCAATTAAATTTTGTCCATCTATGAAAGGTACATTAAAAGTTGCTGTTGAAAATTCGAAATCTTTTTTACCCAATGATGTACCATTTATAAATAATTCAACTTCTTTACCATTACCTACAATAGTTATGGGTTGAGTTGCAAAAGTTCCTCCTTCGCTATCTGCTATACCTGATCTGTTTTTCCAAGATTTAGATGCTATAGCTAAAAACGGTGTTTTTTTCAATAAGGCTTGATACAAATAATAGGCATCTTTTTTCTCTCTTGTCGCAGATACTAAACCTTTACTATTTATATGTGGTACAGCATCTTTACGGTGTTCTACCTGAAAGTCTGCATAGTTCCAAACGTTTGCTCCAACAATTTCTGGCATATTAAGAATGGTTTTCATATAATACTTGTGCAATAAAAACTGATAATCTATACTAAAATCAAATCGCTTAGGGTTATATGAACGCAATCTTGGATCAGCTCCTCCTCCATATTCGCTTAAAATGAATGGCTTATCAGGATCTAACTCTAGAGAACGTTTTACCAAACTTCTTAAGTTACTATCTATATCTTCTAACTCTTCAATATACCATCCATAGTATTTATTATAACCAACCAATTCAGTCAATCTAATACCAAGTTTATCTTGATATGCTGGTTCTCTAAAAAACACAGAATATGAGTAGCGTGTTTCATCTTCTTCCTTTATGGTTTTAGCTAAAGCTTCATGGGTACTTACAAAATGTTTTGTGTAATCTTCCCCCAATTTACTAGGTGCTTTCATGGTGGTTTCGTTCCCTAAATTCCATGCCACAATAGCTGGATTATTATAATTAAAACGAATAGCTTCTCTAAGCATGTTTATGCTATTTTGCTTTCCTGCTTCGTTTGCAGCAGCTTTATCTACAAAAGGTATCTCTAGTGTAGCCACAAAACCAAGTTTATTACACATTTCTAAAATTGCTGGATCTTGCGGATAGTGAGCAATTCTCAAGAAATTACTCCCCATATCTTTAAGCAATTTCATGTCGTTGCGATGAATCTCATCACTCACAGCATTAGCTTTTCCGTAAAAATCTTGATGTCTACAAGTACCTATTAATTTGGTTGGTTTGCCGTTGATAGAGAATCCTTTTTTAACATCAAAACTAAACCATCTAAAACCAACTGGATTTTCAATTCTATCATATATATTACCTTTTCTATCCACTATTTCAGAAACCAATTTATACAAATAAGGGCTTTCTGGAGACCATAAATTTGGATTATCAATTGAAAAGTCACTAAAAATATCTTTCCCAAAAGTTATTTTTGACTTGATGGTTTTAACTAAATTATTCTTATTATCAAATAAAGATTGTTTAATATAAAACGTTCCTTTTTTAGGTCTAATTATTTTGGATTGCACTGAGATTTTGGCTGAAGTTTCAGAAACCTCTGGTGTTCTGATAAAAATGGGGTTTGCACCCAAATTAGCTACTTCAAAATGTACTGATTTTGTAATGATTAATTGAATATCTCTGTAAATACCTCCATAAAATGAAAAGTCTGCTGCCTGCGGTACAATTTCATCATTATGGGCATTATCTACTTTTACAGCAATTTCATTTTTTCCAGTTTTTAGTGCCGAAGTAATATCTCTTGCAAATGTGGTGTAGCCTCCTATATGGTCTTCTCCTATGGCTTTTCCATTGATATAAAGTGATGTCACTTGATTTGCAGCTTCAAATAATAAAAACACTTGTTGATTATCATAAATCTGTGGAATTGTCATGGTTTTTTTATACCACCCTTCTCCTCTGTAGTAACCATCTTCATCATCTAAAATATCTTCTGTATTCCAAGAATGCGGAATGGTTACTTTTTCCCAAGTAATTTCTGAATTATCATTTGAAAATGGATGCTCTACATTTCCTTTATGGAAATGCCATGAATCATTTATAGTTTCAATATGACGAACTTGTTGAGCGTAGTTTATAAAACAGCTTAAACAAAGCAGTAGTTTAACTAATTTTTGCATTTATTTATATAATATTTTTTATTGAATTTGGATAGTCTCACTAGCTAAAAAGCCAATACGATGAGATTTTGCTTGTAATGTAGCACCTTCAGGTAAGGTTATAGCGTTTTGATAAATCTCCCAAGATTTTGAGACTTTCTCTCCGCTTTTAATTATTTTAAAACCTATTGAAGCTCCTTCAGTATCACAACTTATTGATATTTTTCCATTTTCATTAGTAATGATTGGAACTGTTGTTTTAGGTTGAACATCTCCGTTCCATAACTTTTTGATAAGTTCTCCTTCTGGCAAGTCTGGATTATCTTCAATGGCGTTAAGCCACTTATCCATTTCATTACTTAACTTATTGAGTTCATCTTGATATTTGGCATCTCCTGCAACATTATTTAATTCAAACGGATCAACAGAACAATCAAATAATTCTTCTTTAGGTTTATTTTCTCTAAACCATTGTAATTGTATAGCATTAAGCTTGCCTTCATCTTTTAGCCGTAACAACTCTTTCATACTTGGTATTTTTTCGCGGTATGTTACGGGCAAATAATAGCCTTGCTCTGGTTTATAATTTCGAATATATTTAAAGCGTTGACTTCTTACCGCTCTGATAACATCAGTAAAAGCATCAAATCTATCAGCAGCGGCGTGAATGTAGTTTCGTTCTTCTGCTTTGTAGTCTCCTAAAAAAGCTTGCCCTTGCATATATGATTTAGGCGCTTCTCCAATTAACGATAATAAGGTTGGTGCAAAATCTACAAAACTAATTAATTGGTTATCTTTTGTTCCTGCTTGTAATTTTTTTGGAAAACGAATAATCATAGGAGTATTTAAGCCAGAATCATAAATTAAACGTTTTTCCCTAGGTAATGGTCCGCCATGGTCGCCGTAAAAAAATATAATAGTATTATCTAACAAACCATCATCTTCTAATTGTTTTAAAACAGCACCAACCTGCTTGTCCATTTCTGCTATATTGTTATAAAGCTTCCACATATCACGTTGTGTTACTTCATTATCTACCAAGTAAGGTGGCACGTTAAATTTTGTGCTTTTTGACAAATGTATTGGTGTATCAGTTTCATCCATTCTATTTTTAGCATGAGAACCACCAAAATTTTTCCATTTGTAATCTCTATCTCCTGCTTGATATAATCTGGTTTCAATTTCTCTGAATCCATAAGGTTCAAATAAGCCTGATTCGTGGGTTTCGGTAAAATTAATTACTGAAAAAAACGGTTGATTTTTTCCTCTATTTCTCCAATGCGCATAAGGACTACTTTCATCCCAAGCTGTCACAGGTGCTTTAAATTGATAATCGGTTTTATAGTTATTAGTACAGTAATATCCTGCACTACGCAACCACTCGCTGATCATTTTTACGTCTGCTGAAGGTACTGCTTCATAGGCTGGTAACCCCCTCTCTTTTGTATAAGAGTTGGTACGCATGTGATTTGCGCCTATACTTGAAGGATACATTCCTGTAGCTATGGCTGCTCTACTTGGCGCACAAACGCCTGATGTAGAATACAAATTTGGATAAATAACACCTTCTTGAGCTAGCTTACTTAAATTTGGTGTTGCTACCGTATTATCTCCAAAAGGTGGTATATAAGCCCCCATATCTTCAGTTACTAACCAAAGGATATTTGGACGTTCTGGTAACTTTAAATTATTTGTATTTAATTTTTGCTGATTTACTTTTTTATCCTTGCAGGCCAGAAGACTCAAGCATAATAAAACTGTTATTTTAAGTAGTCTCATAAAATTATTTATAATTCATAAAATTAGATCTTTTATAAAAGACCCCTGTCCTGCTTTATCCTGATTTACTTAAACAAAAACTCACTTCTTCTAAATCTACGAAGAAGTGAGTTTGTATAAATTTTGGTATAGGTAATTAAGAGTACTATTTTATCATTACATTAAAGTTATTGGTTTTAATTGATGTCTTTATAAAACTTTTGAAGTGTGTAAAACGCTTTCTTTTTATTTCCAGTTTCTGAAATTAAACCTTTTCTATTCCATCCATCTTGGTAAGGAATTAAAGTTCTTCTTGGAGATCTAAAATCTACTAAAGTCCAAGGAGTAATACCACTTATTCCAGAAATTTTAACTAAAGTTGGTAAGGTTTCTTCGTATAACAACTCTTGAAACTCTTCACTCCAACGTGTCATTTTATCTGCATAGTAACCTTGCAATGCTCCTGCTCCAAATTCTGAAATAATCACAGGTTTATCAATATCAATATTCCAACGAATATTTTTGATGTTATCAATTTTACCACCATACCAACCATAATATTGGTTAAAGCTTAATACATCTACCACTTTTGCAAATTCGTCTTCTACAATCATGATGTTTTTATTCTCTTTTTTACCATGATCTTCTAATGCTGCACTGATCAAGCGAGTGTCGTCTAATTTTCTTGCGGTAGTCGCTAAGTTTGTTAAAAACGTTAAACGCTCTTTAGAAGTTGGTGTTTCGTTTGCCATAGACCAAATGATAGAGCAAGCTCTATTTTTATCGCGACTGATTAATTCTGTAAGTTGTGTTTCTGCCTTCTTATATGTTTCTGAGTTTGTCCATTGTATGGTCCAGTACACAGGTATTTCTTCCCAAACTAAAATCCCCATTTGCTCTGCAACACGAATCATATTTTCATTATGTGGGTAATGCGCTAAACGTACATAGTTACAACCCAATTCTTTTGCCCAACCTAACAAAACTTTTGCATCTTCTATAGACCAAGCTCTACCACCTCTCATTACATTTTCTTCGTGAATAGAAATTCCTTTTAAAAATATTTTCTCTCCATTTAATAAAATGGCTTTGCCTTTTGTCTCTATGGTTCTGAGACCAATTTTATCGGTTACTTTATCTTTTGCAATAGCAATGTTTACTTCGTATAATTTTGGATTGGTATCACTCCAATACTTTACTCGTTTTACAGGAAACTTCACTTGAACAAATCCGTTTACATCTGTTGTAAAGGTTTTATTTATTTTCAATTCTGGAATGGTAAGGTTTACTTTTTGAGCTCCTTTATTTTTACCATTCAATTGAATGTATCCTGAAACTTCTTTGTTATTATTTTTTGTCAATTGAATTTTATAATCCTCAATAAACATTTGATCTAATTCGTAAACAGTTACATCTCTAGTAATTCCACCGTAATTCCACCAATCTGTACTTAATGTTGGCACCTCATCTGCAGCGCGTTTGTTATCTACTTTAATAATTAAAAAATTACCTTTTTCTTTTAAAAGATGGGTCATTTCAAAGTTAAATGGCGTAAACCCTCCAACATGAACTCCTAATTTTTTACCATTTAAATACACATCTGCTCTATAATTAACTGCACCAAAATGAACGTAATAACGTTTATTAGCATCGTAATTTTCTACATTAAACGATTTTTTATACCACACTGTACCTTCATAATAAAATAATTTTTCTTTTTGAGAATTCCAGTCTCCTGGCACAACCATAGTTGGAGTAGCATCAAAATCGTACTCCACTCTATCCATTTTATTTTTTGGTTTTTTATTTAAGAAATAAGCACTAGAACCTGGGTTTTCTGTACCATCATGTGGCTCCATTCTATAATTATAGTATCCTGTTTCATAAACATCCACAATATAATGCCACCTTCCATTTAAACTTTGTCCGTTTCTTAAATAACTATTTTGTAATAAAGGTTCATTTGCATAAGTATATATTGTAATTAAAAATAAAAGTGAATTTATAATTTGTTTCATTGTTTATAATACAGTTTTGTTTGGCATTATACTATTTCAATAGCAATATTAATTTGTTTATTTTCCTCTTCAAATGCTGCAATAATAGGAACAGCTTCTACTCCTGGCACCATATTAAAGGTTCTACTTTTTGGCATGTCTTTTATTTTAAGTGGTACACTAGCACTAATTTTTACAATCCCTTTTGGTTTTTCTATGACAATTTCATTTTCTGATACTTGTGTTACTTTTTCTCCTGTTGGAGAAACAATGGGTAATACAAAAGCTGTTGCTATTTTAATAGCTTGATTTGTAGTTGTAATAATTTCTAACGCTTCTTCAGTACATTTATAATTCAATGTAAAATCTGATGCTGTGCCTGAAACCAACTCTTTTGCTTTATTTTTTAACTGAACATTAGCTCTATATGCAATGGTACTAGCATCTTCTTCAGAAGCAAATGTTGCCTCTAAATCAAACAAATTACTGTACCAAACGCCATCTTTATGAGTTTCTATTCTTGGTGTAAGCGCAAAATCTTCTCCTGGTTGTGGTTGCTGATTATAGGCTTCTAACATTTTATAAATTGCTACGCTAGCCGTACATAGTAAACCTACTTTATTGTGATATAAAACACCAAGCGAAACCCCAGAAGCCTGCCTAACATCATTTCTTTGACTGTAGACAGAATCATAAGCAGAAACAGTTCCCCTCCAATCGCCTTTACCAAATAATGACACATCTAACTCTTTAAAATAGGTTTCGCCATTAGCTGTAGTTCTTGGCAATGGTGTAGATTTATCTATTTTAGGTAAATTTTCCCAATGGTCTAAAAGAGTAGCCAATGGTTTTGCATGTGCAAATGTATGATGTACACAGGGTTGAATATCATGAGACACATAATGCAGACCTCCATGCAATAATCCATTATGAGTGCATTGTTTTAAAAGCTCAGTATTTTTAAAAGCTGCTGTACCCAAAGCAGGATTATGATTAGCCATAAAACTGAATGCTGGTTGCATACCGTCACTTGTTCTACTACCCCAATAGGTCCATTTAAACATGCGGTTTCCAAAGCTATTATCTATACCTCCATCTGGTAAAATAAATTCTAGATGTGCATCTAAAGACTTCTTTAAGATTTGTAATAATGCTTCATCTTTAACATCAAGAGCGTACATCACTAGGTTATTTAGCGATTCTTCTATATTATAGCCCAAATCTATTCCATATAAAGCTTTAGGACTTTTAGCTTTTTTATTTTTTCCTTGAATCTCACCAAACAACAACGCGTTTGGTTCTGTAAAATGATTTTTAATTTGCTTAGCTAGCTCTTTACTTCTCGCTAAGTAATTTTCATTGTTTAACAATTTTCCAATTAAATGCAATGCATAAATTGTTGTAGCACTGTAGTTAATATTAGCATTACCAACTACAGAAAATCTGTTGTACACAAATTCAGTTGCTTTTTCTAAACGTGCGGTCCATCTTGTTCGAGTTTCATCGTCTAATAAATCGCCATGATACTTTAAGGTTTCTGCTAAGGCAATGGATCCAAAAACCGTAGTCCCATCCCAAGATTTTGGATCTAAATCATTGGTCCAAGCACCATCTTCTCTTGTCACATTTTTACCCCATTCAAAAGATGCAATACCAGCTTCTAGATACTTACTTTCTCCAGTAGCTTTAGCCATGTAAAAAAATGGATACACAGCATCCATTACTCTTGCATGTACAGTATCGCAAGCTGGACAATCGAACAGTCCATGAACTTTAGGAGCTGATGGATTTATGATTTGCGTTTTTATCATACCATCACACCAATCTTTTAAAAGATCAAAAACTAGTTTTTTATATTCTTGAGAGTGTTCAATTGGAGCACTTTTACAGGAATCTAAAATTCCTGAAGCCGATAATGATAAACCTAAACTTGTTAAAGTAGACAATTGAATAAAGTCTCTTCTTTTCATCTAAATATTTTCAAATTGTATATTTCTTTTTACAACGCTTTATTTTGTTGTAAAACTCCAAACTTGCCCTACACTAACACCTCCTTTATCATCTTTTACTACTACTTTAAAATAATACTTAGTTGATACAATTAAAGACGAAGCATTGTAACTAGTTCCTGATTGGTTCTCAGATACTTTTGTAATTGGGTTTGCGTTAGTGTCTAAATATACATCAAATATTAAAGAGTCTCCATCTATATCAGATGCTGACCAATTTAACGTTGTACTTGTTCCATCTATTTCAGAATCCAATGCAGGAGATATTAAACTTGGTGCAAATGGTAAATGATTTGAAATACCATCTCCCTCAGTAAGGAATTGACTAACGGTAGAATATGCACTTTCCTCTCCTTTACTATCTCTGGATTTTAGCCGCCAATAATACGATTTTCCTTTCTCTAAGCTAATAACTCTAGACGTTGACGAGCTTGAAACATCATATGCTAGCGAGGAGAAGTCACTTTGTTCGGATACTTCAACTCTATAAGTTATCGTATTTCCTTCGTTATCTGTAGAAGCATTCCATTCAAAAATTACGTTATTATCAATACACAACGTATTGCTTAATGGATATATTTGCTCAGGAATAGTGGGAGCAGTGTTAACAAGATTTGATTCATTATCATCATCTGCCCCTCCACTATTACATGACAAACAAACACTAGTAAGAAATACTAAATATAAATATGACTTTTTCATGCTATTTTTTTATTAATTTTATAAATACCGGTTTTTCTAAGTTCATTTTGGCAAAATAAATTCCATTGGGTTTATTTTCAATATTTAATTGCAACTTTCCAGCATTTAAGGTATACATTTTAACATCTATTAATTGAGAATGTATGTTATAAATAAAAATCTCTACTGTTTTTAAGTTATTTGGCATGTAAATCTCAAATAATCCGTTTGAAGGATTGGGATATGCCTTAATATTCTCAAGTAGATTTATTGTTTTTAAAATTTCTCCCTGACAAGCGTCCTTACTTTTTATTTGTAGTTCATCTCCATGGGTTACATCAATTGAAAATTTAGATTGATATGTTTCCATTATTTGTTTTCCATTTTTATAGATCGAGTAAGGCACTGCGCCAGATTCAACCGAAACTTGAGCAGATTTTTTAACAACTGCAATCTTAGCTGCTAAAGAAACACCAATTTCTATAGTAACTTGATAACACTGCTGGAACTCTTCCCCTTCTACAGTAATACATAAATCATAAACTCCAGGAGCCAAATCAGTAATCGTATAAGTATCAGTGAAATTATAATTAGTACCATTAATTGAAGCAATGTAATTGTAAGTTGCATTTGCATTTATAATAATAGAACCATTGCTCTTTCCTGTACAGGTCTCACCAATAGTTTCAATAGTAAAATTGTCAGCCGGTAGTTCTAAAGGTCCTGGTATAATTTCAAAAGCGGTAATAGATGCCGAAGCAGATTCCTGTCCAGCCAACATGTTAACCACATTAAGTCGGATTTTACGCGTAACAATAATGTCAAAATTAACAGTCTTTTCAGTGCCTATTTCGGAATCCGAAACAAGCTCTACCCACTGGTCATTATCCCAATATTCTAATGTCCAGTCTTTAATTCCTGAAGAAACTTCTTTTATGGTAATTCCTTTGACCGTTCTATTAATACCTAAATCTAACATTAACCATTCTCCGGTTCCTGCTCCATCGGATTCCCAAAATGTAGTATCGTCATCGTCATTTGCCAATTTAGCTTCAGTGTTTGTTTTAGAGGAGGACGCCGACATATATGTACCAAATAAACGTAACTGTAATTGTGCATCAAGTAATGAATTCGGATATACTTGCTGTCCATGCAACTCATCTAAACCTTCATTTTGAAATCTTATATTATTCTCTCCTGGACCAGGCTGAAAACCAACAAATAATGGATTGGGAAACGTATGGGTTCTTCGCTCAGTTGTATTAGATATAAACCAGAAATCGTAGAGCCTACTGGTAAAATTAGCATCATGCTTAAAATTCCAAAATGTTAAATAAGGACCACTATTTGGATAAGATAGCTCTGCACCACCATTACCTAGAAGCTTTCCACCCTGAATATTATCCAACAAATTGGCGTAAGGATGAGAGCCATGACAATCTATGGATTGATCAGGTTGCATGGGACAATTTATAAAAACTGAACTTGTGGTGCTCCAACGCATTCCTGGCCCATGATGCATTCCTTTTTTATTTGCATCAACCAAACCTTCATCTGCATTATCAAAACAATTTTCGAAAAGTACACCATAACTATATCTTGAGTAATAGCTAGTATGACCTCTTTTACCAGAAATATCAATATTTTTAACTGTTACTGCCATACTTCTATCAACAAAAATATCTTCATTCCAATCTTTAAAATGACAATTTCTAATCCATCCGTTTACAACATTTGTAAAAAACAAAGCTTGCCAAGCATAGTCTACAATATCATTAGCATGGTGTACAAAGTTTTCAGGATAATCTTTCCAACCACTTGTAAATAATATATCTTCTACTCCAACCTCTTCTATGGTTTGAAAAGTTTTTAGTACTGTAGTAGAAGAAACTGGCATATTTAGTTGAACAGGGTTCTTAAACGTAACTGTATTACCAGATATTTTAGTAATTATATGTTTTTCAAAAGGACGAATACCATCTCTGTTGATAGCAGTCCATCTTGTATTAGGTGTTAACCCGGGCATATTTGCCTCTAAATTATCTGTTGTTTTTTGAAACAAATCTACATATTGACCAACTGATAGATTAGCAGTACTTGCAACCTGAACTTCAAAATCTCCCTTTTTTATCTCTGCAGTTACCTGCGTGATGTCATTTGAATCTGTATTGGATGGTTTAAACATAAATCGGTAATGTGTAGAACCACTTCCAAACTTATTTTCATTAAATTTATCTGCATATATCTCTGTACCTCCAACGCCTGTACCTGCTCCTTTCAATACAATATTACTTCCACTAATAACTATGGGTTGCGTTTTTGTAGTTTCACTAGAAACGATATACTTTCCTGCTGGAAAAAACACAACTGTTGGTTGATTACTAGCCTCTGCCGCATCAATAGCAGATTGAATTCCTAAATCATCATAACCTGTATCATCTGGAATGGCTCCATAATCTGTTACACTTATCGTATTCCAACCAGATACATCTGGCAATTCTTTTTCAGAAAAGTGATAACCCGTATATGAAAAGTCGTTTAATGTTGCTTCTGCTAAATTTCCTGTTAGTTTTTTTTCTGCAAAGTCAACCCAAGAGGGTGCTTCTACATTTTGTGCATTTATGTAACCCGCAATTAGAGTTGCGAGATAAAATATTATTCTTTTGTTCATAGCGTTTCATTTTTTCTTTGACTTTTTTTAACAGATTGTTGCGTCTCTTGTATATAAATTTAAAACAAAATACTCTTTAAACATGAAACAGCCTGATACTCATAGCATCAAACCGTTTCAATAATTAAAAAAAAATTACTTTATGTTTTATCTTTTTATAATTTTTTTTGTGAAAGCAAATGCTTCTCCATAGAACTTAACGAGATATAATCCACTTGATAGTGAGTTTGTTTCTACATTTATTGATAATGAGTCTATAGTACTTTTGCTTATCATTAACTCTCCTAACACATTAAAAACTTCAATTTGGTTAACTTTCCCTTCTAACCCTTTGATTGTCATCTTATCTTGTATTGGGTTAGAGATAAAAACAGAACTTTTTTCTAAATCATTTGTACTCAATGGTGGAGATAACCTCTCTAAAATCCACTGTGTTCTTGTAAAATTACCACCTGAATAACCTATGGCATCAGTACTGTTGTTATAAACCAAATATCTAGTTGTACTGGTCAATGGGGTAAGTATATTGTATGCAGTTTCTCCGCCTGATCCAGTCGATCCTGAATCAACAACAGACCAAACATTAGGATTAGACGTGGAAGGTGATCCAGAATAAGCAACTACAGGAATTTCTGAGGTACTATTGGCTCTCAAAATACCATCATTGGTATGTATTACAATATTGTATTGGTCTGCTACCCCTGTGGAAACTAATGTAAATTTTGTAGCATCAGAAGCAGTCGAAGTTGCCCTTATAGCTTTAGAACCATCATGTGACAAATAAACAGTACCATTAGTAGTAAAATTGTTTCTTAGTCTGTACTCGCCAGCTCCAATAAATTGTGCATAAGTGCTAGTTGCTATACACAGAGTGATAACAAAAAATGTAATTTTTTTCATAAAATGTTAGATTTAGTTTATAAATGATTTGACTGTAAAGCTAAAGGAGAATCAGAGTAAAAATTTCCTGAAAATGTGTAAAAATTTCCTTTTTTAAAATTGCACACACAAATACAATGATTTGATTATCATTATTTTGTAATAAAAAAATAACTAAATAAAAAAAGATCTAAAATTCTGTAAAAGATTGAGCATAATCGCTTGGAGTTTTTCCAAACTTATTTTTAAAGATCTTTGCAAAGTATTTCTGATTTTTAAAACCAGCCTTACGGCTAACTTCATTTATATTCATTTTACCTTGCTCAAGAAGTTGAGCTGCATATTTTAGTCTTAAATGAACTATAAATTGTTTAGGTGTAAAATCTGTCCAAGCTTTTACCTTGATATATAAAACGGATTTACTAACACCTAACTCTTCACAAAAATAAGGAATATCAAAAGTATCGTTACCTAAGTTTTTCTCAACAATATTTAATGCCTTCTTATACAATTCCTCATCCATAGAGGACATTACCATATCTTCTGGTTTTAAGATCTCATTAGCATTTATTTTATCCTTTAGTCGTTGATTTGATGCCAGTATATTAGATATTCTTAATTTAAATTCTTTAAGATTAAAAGGTTTGCTTATATAGTCGTCAGCACCTGTTTCCAAGCCTTCTAGTTTATAAACCAAAGCAGAACGGGTGGTTAATAAAATTACTGGAATATGACTTGTTCTTATATCTTCTTTAATCATAGCACATAATTCAGTACCACTAGTTATAGGCATGACTACATCACTAATTATAAGATCTACCTGATGTTTTATGGCCATTTTATACCCTTCTTTTCCATTTCCAGCCTCAAAAACATTGTAATATGAGCTTAAAAGGTTGCGTATAAAAGTTCTCAGCTCCTTATTATCTTCTACAACAAGAATTGAAGCTTTATGTTGTGATGGGATCTCATTAAAGAAGTTTTCATCCAAATGAGATATATTTATAGCTTTAAGTTGACTTTGATAATAAGAAACATCCTCTCCTTGCTTAAAATCTTCAACAATTTCACTACTTTTTAAGTGGGTTTTGCCTTTTGGAAGTTCCAGAGTAAAGACAGTACCTGTGGTTTTAGTTTGTTCTGAAATATAAATTGTTCCTTTATGTAAATCTATTATGCTTTTTACTATCGAAAGCCCTATTCCAGTACCCTGATTATGCTCATTATTTAATTTATGCTTTGAAATTTCAAAAAAACGATCAAAAACTTTACTTCTAAATTGCGCAGGTATACCTATTCCAGTATCCTTTATTAAAATTAGTACAAGTTTCTCATGGTCTTCTATTTCAACACTTATTTCCCCTCCGTTGGGGGTATATTTAAATGCGTTTGAGATAAGGTTGTAAAATACGCGCTCTAACTTGGCATTATCAAAATATAAATCTATAACCTTTGCTGACGTAGAGAAATTATAAGTATGTTTTTTTTCTTTAGCATATTCTGAAAATGACAAATAAATCTCTTCCACAAAATTAACAATATCTCCTTTCGCAACTTCAAGTTTCATTACTCTATTTTCATACTTCCTGAAATCCATCAATCTATTAATAAGCTTTAACAATTGATTAGAGCTACTTTCTACTACTTTAAGTTTCTTAAACATTTTACTACTCCCTTGATAATCATCTAAAACTTGTTGTAAAGACCCTAAAATTAAAGTTAAAGGAGTTCTAAACTCATGAGATATATTGGTAAAAAACTCTAGTTTAGATTTATTTATCTCTTCAATCTGCTCTGTCTTAACATGCTCTAATTCTAGTTGATGTTTAAGTTTTGTTTTCGATTTTAAAGTATTATATAAATAGTATAATGTCCCAATAATTAAAAGACCATACAAACTATATGCCCACCATGTAGCCCATGGTGCCGGTTTTACTACGATGTTTAAAGTGGTTGGGATTTCATTTATTACTCCATCGCTATTTACACCCTTTACCTCAAATTTATAATTGCCCGATTTTTGTATGGTATATGACGCTACATTAGTAGAAGTTTCTACCCAATCATTTTCTAAGCCTTGCAACCTATACAAATAACTATTACTTGAAGAATTAATAAAGTTTGGCATTGCAAACATTAGGCTAAAATTACCTTGATTATATACCAATTCAATATCTCGTGTATAACTTAAAGCTGTCTCCAAGATATTTTGATCTTCATTAACATCAATGGAATTGTTTTTAATTTTAAAATCAGTAATGATAACCTGTGGTGCATAATTATTTTTTATTAAGTTTTTTTCATTAAAAAATGTTACACCAGATGGTCCTCCAAAATAGTAGGAGGTTCCGATTTTTAAATACGCATCCCGATTAAACTGATTACTAGGAAGCCCATCTTTTTTAGTATAGTGAGACACTATTTTCTTTTGAGTAAGATTAAATTTTATTAAGCCTTGTGTATAGGTACTTATCCAAACATGACCTAACTCAGCCTCAACTATACCTCGAATTGCATTTATTTCTTCATTATTTACTTTTAAATGAATAGGCTCAAATTGATTGTTTGCAAATTTAAAAAGTCCATCTTCCGCTGTACCAATCCATAATACATCATTTTGACTTTCATAAATTGATGTGATTTCAAATTTTATTTTTTGGTCCTTAGAATAAATATAATTGGTAACTATTCCGTCTGCTGAAATACAATTTAAACCTCGTAACGTTCCTACTAAAATATCTCCTTTCTTGCTAACATGAATAGTTTTTATATTTCCATTCGTAAGCGCAGAAGTCTTTGAATAACTACTAAAAACCCTATACGTATTTTGTCTTATATTATATTTTATTAAGCCTGAAACATTTGTTCCTATTAGCATATAATTACTATCATACTGTGATAAACTTAATACTCCAACATCTTTTAAAAGCGCTTTTAATTTCTCTGAAAAAGGTAACTCCTCAAATAACTTCGTTTTTAAATTATAAATAGCTACACCATTTTCAAATGTACCTATCCAAAGTTTGTCATCATTTGTTATACATAAAGATTTTATATTGTCACTTTTTAAGGCTATAGAGTTTTTTGTATTGATATGCTCTATGGAATTATTCTCTTTATTTAAAACAGAAATACCCCCACCTGCAGTACCAATAAATAACAGATTTTTATAATTAACTAAAGAACTTACTACCTTAAAACTAAGACCTGCTTTTGAATATTTTTGAGTAATATTGATGAAATTTTTATTAAAATCACTACAAATATTTACTCCTCCATAATAGGTACCTACCCATAAAACTCCAATATTATCTTTAAATAAGGTTTTTATAAAATTATCATTGATAGATTTTTCATCATTATCATCACTGTAGAGTACCATCAATTTGTTTCTATCACTGGATATTTGAAGTCCATTATAGGTAGCTAACCATAATTGTCCTAAATCATCAAAAAGTAGACTTCTAACATTCTTACTTTTTCCTTTTAATAAAGCCTTATCAAAATAAGGTTTTATACTATTTTTAGTTATTTCAAATTCTAATATACTTTCGTTTTTTGTAGCGATTAAAATATTACCATTATTACTTTCTACTATATCTTGAATATCTAAATCTTCTGTTCCTGCTACAGTGTAAAAATTGAATACGTTTCTTGTTTTATCATCTAAAATTAATAGCCCACTAGTAGTCCCAACAACAACTTTCCCTGATTTTGTTTCTAAAACTGAAGTAATATTTTTCTTTTCTAATACACTTTCAAATTCATCCTTTTGTACATTGTAAATTGAAATACCACTTGCTGAGCCTATCCATATTTCATCATTAGCCATTTCTTTGACTACTGAAATCATGTTACTTCCAATAAATGTGCGTTGCTTATTAACAAAATAAGCTTTAAACTCATTTTTTTTTGGATTATAGCGATTAAGTCCAAAAGACGTCCCTATCCAAATAAAACCATTTCTGTCTTCTTCAATACAAAGAATACTATTATTTGTAATTGAATTTGGATTACTTTTTTCATGTTTGAAAACTGTAAACTGCTCACCATCATATTTATTTAAACCGTCTCGAGTACCAATCCACATTTGACCAAGTTTATCTTGATGCATAGCTATTACAGAATTTTGAGACAAACCATTGGCATCTGTAATATGATTAAACTTATAAACATCATTTTGTGCTTCTCCAAAAGATATTAGGAATACAATAAACAAAAAGCTTATGTTATTAAATTTAATCACTTTCAAAATTCTTTATGTATCAAAACCAAAAACGGGAACATATCGTTCCCGTTTTACATTTTTAAAAATACATTTTTTTAGTCTAATTTTAAAATCTCACTTCCTGCCATCAAAAATGCTCCTGTTCCAAAGTTTTGCCAAGAATCAGCAGATGCTGGCTCTGGAAAAGCTCCAATGTTTTGTACCCAGCCTACACGACCATCTGCATGCTGACATTTTGCAATAGCATTCCACGCCTTTTTAACTGCGGGTGTATGTTTTTTATCCACCAAACCGTTATTAATTCCCCATGCTAAAGCAAAGGTATGGAACCCACTTCCGCTCACTTCTCCATGGTCATAAGATTCTGGACATAATAGACTTGTACGCCATAAACCATCTTCTGGTTGAATCGCTAACATTTTTTCTGCCATTTCTTTATAAAGTTTTTCGTAAAAAGGACGATGTTCATAATCTGTTGGCATATCATCCAAAATCAAAGCTAAACCTGCAATAACCCATCCGTTTCCTCTAGACCAAAATACTTTTTTACCGTTAGGCTCTTTAGTAGGGTTATCGTTACCTTCCCACACAAAACGCATATCTCTTGCGAACAACTGCTCCTCTTCATCATACAATTGATTGTAGGTTTGCATATAAAACTTATGCATATCATCCAGATACTTAGGTTGATTAGTATGCTTAGCATATAGGTTTAATACTGGAGGCGCCATAAATAGGGCATCGCACCACCACCATAAAATGGTTCTACCGTACTTGGTTTTATCTGTTCCAGCTTTCCAATTATCATCTTCGTATAAATGTGCATCTAAGAATTTTTTAGTAGGCTCTAAGTCTACAAAATCTCTTCTTTTCTCATTCCTATCAATATATATATAGCTATATGAGATAGCAACATCATCAGCGTGATGTAAACGTTTATAGGTTTGCCAATTGTTCCAATAGGCTTGATTTTTTAAGGCCGCCATGTACATCATATCTTTTGTAGTCTTATGTGCTCTGGCAACGCCTACATAATAGGCTCCTGCTGTCCAATCTGTCGGAGATAAAGCGAAAATTGGATGTACTTCTTGCCACTCTAAAGCTTTTATCATTGAAGCTTTTACTGCTTCCTTATTAATTGGTTGTGCTTCTGTTACTTTCTGAGCCGTTGAACAATTAAAGAGTAATACAGCCATGAAAAGTGTTAAAATTGTTTTATTCATTATATCTTATTTTTTTAGTTTGAATGTAGTTTCTAAATACTCTTGTGACGAGGTTCCTATCTTTACAGTATAATCGCCGGCTTCTAAAACCTTTTCCATAGTAATACCTGTAAATTCTAACATTTTAGGTGTTATTTTGAATGAAACTGTTTTACTCTCCCCTGCGGCTAACTCTATTTTTTCAAAACCTTTTAACTCCTTATCAGGTCTTGTAACGGAGCCTATTTCGTCTTTAATGTACATTTGTACAACTTCTTTGGCTTTCATGTTACCATTATTAGTAACTTTTACACTAGCTTCTAGCTCAGTTTCTGGTGTTATTTCTTCACTAGAGATTGTAATATCAGAATATTTAAAATCGCCATAGCTTAAACCATGTCCAAATGGATACAGTGGCCCTTGACCTAAAAATAAGTATTCTTTTTTATAATTAATCTCCTTCATACTGTAATGAAATGGTATTTGCCCGATAGATCGTGGTATGGTAACTGGCGATTTTCCTGACGGCGACACTTCTCCAAAAACAATTTTTGCCGTAGACTCATCTCCAAATTCACTTAAATCCCAAACATCTAAAATAGCATCAGCTTTTTCTGAGATGGTGTTAATTGATAGTGTTCTTCTATGTTTTAAAACTACTATTACTGGTTTTCCTAAAGCTTTAATTTTTTCAACTAACTCATCTTGTGGTCCTACAGGATCAATTGTTGCTCTGTCTCCTAAGGTGCTATTGCTAAAATATGCTTCTTTTGAAGTAAACTCATCCCCTCCTAAAAACAAAATAGACACGTCTGCAGATCTAGCTTTGTTTACTAAACTTGCTATCGCTTTTGGATCTCTATCTAAAAGTTTTGGAGCTCCTCCTTTTTGGTTTGTTAGTTGAAATCCTTTTTCTGCAATGAATTTAACATTAGACCCAGCTACAGACTCAAACATCGCTTTTGTATTGTCTTTTAGCAGTGGACCTAATAACGCTACCTTTAAAGTTTTATTTTTTGAAAGAGGTAAAGCCTTCTCTTCATTTTTCAATAAAATGATAGACTCTAAATCTGATTCTTTAGCAAGCTCTAAAGATGATTCTGCTCTCACGCCTTTTTTAACGTCTTCTATATCGATGTAAGGATTATCAAAAAGTCCGAGAATGAATTTTGTTCTAAGTACTCGTCTTACAGAGCGATCTATCAACTTCTCTAATTCTGGATTTTTCTTTACCATTTCTGGGAGATATGAATATGAGTCTTCAGCATATAAATCGATATCAATACCAGCTTCCAAGCCCATTTGTGCAGCAGCTTCAGGCGATTCTGCAACATTCATAAAATAAAATAAACGTGCTATATCATTAGAATCTGAAACTACATAACCTTCAAATCCCCACTGATCTCGAAGAACCCCTGTTAATAACTCTGGATTACCATGACTTGCCACACCGTTTAAGTCACCATGTGATGCCATAATCCCTAATGTTTTTGCTTCTTTTACAGCGGCTTCAAACGGTGGATAAATTTCATCTATTAAAGTTCTTTCTGATATTTCTATAGCTGCAAAGTTAGAACCTCCTAATACTTGTCCGTAACCTGCAAAGTGTTTCGCTACAGCACCAATGTGTGTACCGTTTCCTAAACCTTCATAATCTCCTTGCACACCTTTAACTGCACTAGTTACCATTTGGGTTGTTAAATATGTATCTTCTCCAAAAGCTTCACTCATACGTCCAAAACGTGGGTCGCGAACCACATCTGCTTCTGGTGAGTGGCACATATGCATCCCTCTTAAACGGGCCTCTCTACCTACAACATCCCATTGCCTTTGTACCAGTTCTGGATTAAACGACGCTGCTGATGTCATTGGGCGACCAAACTTAGTACAACCTTCAGCATCAACACCGTTATAAGATTCTGTAACAAATAATGCAGGAATACCCCAACGGTTATTTTCTATAATATACTTTTGAAGTTCATTATTTAGTTTTGCTGCAGCTACAGCATCTATATGCTCACCAGGGTTTTTAATCCCTGCGATACCTAGTTTTAATTTTTTTATTACCCTATCTGAAAGTTTTAAGTTGCCATTTGCATCGGGTTTAGTACCAATATTAGCATGAAAAATTCGCATTTGTGCTACTTTTTCTTCTAGTGATAACTTAGGAAGCAGTGCTTCAACACGTTCTTCAATTGATAAAGATGTATCTTTATAATCTTTTGAAACGGTTTCACTACAAGAAGTGACAACGATACTGATTAATAAACATAACGAAAATAATTTCTTCATTTTTGATTTTTTAGTTGTTGTTTAATTTTTGAATTGAAATCTATTTAATGTAAAAGATTTATTTTTTATTCCTTTGAATACAAAGCATATTGATTGTACGTCTTCTAATGTATTAATATCGAATTGCCTTTTTTGAAGTGTATAGATATCATTTTTAGGTATCTTACACGTTAATAACAGCTTGCCTTCTAGATTATTTTCTCTTATTTCTATTTCTGTGGTTTCCCAAGCGATAACTTCTAATTCTAAACTATTTTTGTCACTCAACCCCTTTACATTAGGATATATCGTATAACTAAGTTCTTTTTGAGGGGCTATAGAAAAACCACCAATAGTATTTTCAATTTTAGCTATGCCATTAGATTTAAAATAGTCTTCAGCCTCAATACTGCTATTAGCATTGTAATTTCCAACACCAACACCATCCACCCGTATAGTTTCCATTTCTCCATTATCCTTGTAATGTACATAACTTATAAAAGCATCTCTAAAATACCTATTTCCTGTTTGGCTGATATCACAATAGATATAATACCACTGGTTGTGCCACTCGAAAAATGATCCATGGCGCCCTTGTAAAAATCCATTTGGCCATGTAGGTGCTTCGTAGCCTTCTACAAAACTGTCTTCTTTTATAACTGTATCTTTATAATCGTAAGGCCCGTACAAATTGTCAGACATGGCATAAAAACAGCCCCAAGATAAATAATATTTACCATTGTATTTATGTACAAAAGGTTTATCATCTGTAGGCATTTTTTTGTTCTTACCATCAGTATTGTAAGGTCCTCTAACATTGGTTATATCAATCTTTTTTGGTAATTCAGCTAAACTTACCATATCATCATTTAGTTTAGCTATATAATACTCCCAAACCCCAAAAATAATATAATGCGATCCATTTTCTTCAAAAATGGCCATATCGTATTCATGTGTTGGGGTTAAATCTGAATTTAATAGTGGTTTATTTAAAGCATTTTTCCATGGGCCTACTGGCGTATTACCAACTACAACCCCCGTTTGTTCATTTCCTTCAGAAAAATACCAATAATACTTTCCGTTTTTATAAGCAGCATCAGTAGCCCAACACCTTGAATAAGACTTTCCTATGTATGTGTCTTTAGGGTTTAATACGCTTCGTTTTGTCCAATTAATTAGATCTGGAGAAGACCATACCCACCAATCTTCCATGATGAATTTATCGTTATCGATGGATTTATCATGAGACGCATAAACATAAGCAGTATCGTTGAAAATATGAATGTGTGGATCGTTTAACCCTTTGTTTGGTACTATTGGGTTTTGGGCATAAGTAGAGAGTATAAATCCAAGTAATATAGTTTTCAATATTAGTTTATTCATTTTCTAAAACAAGCTCACTTATTTACACTCTATTTCACTAAAGTTCGCATTTTTAGCTTGCTCTAATGACTTATCAGTTTTAAACAACACAAATTGATCTATACCATGAGATCTTGAACGTCCTGAAATTTCAACATCATAAGTTCCTGCCTTATCAAATGTAACAAATACATCAAAAAGATCATTATCATTTGTTGACGACCTCCAAAACCATTCGTTCAATCTATTCATATATACCTTTAGCCAACCATCTTTACTGGACCCTTGTGGATTGGGTGTTTTTCCAGAACCTTTAGGGTATACACGCTGTCCTGTAATTAATTTCTCTCCAAAAAAATTATCGCCTTGAATTCTTAACCAAGAATCGTTATGCTCTGTATTACTATTACCTGTAGTTATTCTAGAATTCCAAACAAATTGATATGTTCCTAGCGTACTAATTTTAACAGAAAACTTCATTACTCCTTGACCGGGACTATTAAAATTATCAGCTCCAGTCCATACCAAATATTCTGAACCCTTAAAGCCTGCTAAAGTTTTTGTTTCTGTCCATCCATTTGGAGTATCACTTGGGTTTTCAATATCTATACGAACAAGTCCATCTTTTTCTATAAATAATTTCCCATTAGGGCAAACATCTTTCTTCTCCTCTTCTTCGTCGTTTTCTTCTATTATTTCTTGTTCTATTTCATCTTGAGATTCATTTGAACAAGAATTTAACATAATCCCTGCGGATAATAAAGTAATACTAAAAAATATTAAACGCAGACGAATTAAGTTATTTTTCATAATATTTAAAAACAGTATTTTCTATTGCGTAATTTACAGTGATAAAGATAAAATTTGAAATTTGCAGACCCGTCCTGTACTATGCGGTAATTCATCAAGTTATAATAATCTTATTGTGCCTTAGAAAAAATCATCTTTCTAAAATCTATTTATATTGAATTATTATTAACCATAATAACCCAATCTTTATCGATTTCTGATGGAGGTAATCCCAGCTCAACTATTCCTGTTGCTTTTACTGAAGTAATAGAACCTTCTTGTAAATTTCCTCCCTTTCTTGGATTAAACCACTTTATAGAAAAAACTTTGCCCGTATTAGGTAAGTTCAATTTTATTTTACTTGCATCTGTTTCTGAATAAATTGTATAAATCTCATCTTCTTTAGCTAAACAATAGGCTATATCATTACTTACAATTACATCATCTCTAGGTTCCATTTCCCAGAAAGGAATATGTTTATTAAAAAACTGTAGTGCATATAGATTTTGATTCCAAAAAAGATCACGACTTCTAAAATCTTGACAGGTTAAATCTGAATTGGGGCTTGCATACCCAAAGTACCATTCCACACCAAAACCTCCAGCCATAAGTGTACCCCACATGGCTCTTCCTCTAGCATAATTATGCTCTGGATCTTCATCATCTGGTAATAAAGCAATATTAGCTTTTCCAGGTTCATCAACAGCCAAAGCCCATTTTTTACCAGTCGCATTAGATTTTTCCCGCCATTTTAAAACCCTACCATGAACATCGTTAAAATCTGGGTGTCTTAATTGTAAAGAAGCTCCTGTTAAGGGTGATTTATCTCCAATTAATTCTGCATATCTATCATCTTTATTTGGAAATGTGTGTATTACTAAATGACTATTGTATGCATCTAATTTTGACACATAATTTGCTACCTTTTTAACTTCTTCGATAGGTTGGTTATTTTCCTCTCCCAAATTCCAATTCATTACTAAATGATGGCCAAACCTTGCAATAAGTTCTCTGTAATACAATTTACCTTCTACTCCAAACACACCTTTATCCATAAGATGGTCGGTTTCGGTTTCATGGGTTTTAAAATGTAAAAACATTCCCTTGGTTTCTGCATATTCAAAAATGCGTTCCCATTGGTCTAGTTTTGAAACATCAAATCGTGTTTTGTAAAACATAGTTTCCCAAGCTTTTTTATTTTTCTTGGTACTTGCATAAGCCTCGTAATCTTCAATAGGTACTTTTAAAAGGTGTGGAAAAATATTCCTGTCGTCTCCATCTACATTAAATGTTAAAAACGAGAATACATTTAATCCTTCGTTAGCTAAATAGTTTATAGCGCCTAAAAGATTTTTACCTTTTGTTTTTTGCCATAAATAAGAAGTTGCGATTTCTTCAAAATCTTTTGCATGGGGATCCCATGTTTTTTGAAATCCTAGCGCATTTGTTGATACATCAAAATCTGTATATGCTAATAAATTTTCTGGTGCATCTACCCCTAGTTTTATGAAGTATTTTTGAGTTTCTGCAAATTTCAAATATGATTTACCTGTATATTGTAGTTTTCCTTTTGATCTATTATCAATTCCTACCTTATCAGAATCAGCAATTATAAAGCTTCCTTTTTGACCATCCATGAAGCCTGCACTTGAAGCATCTTTCACGTTATTAGAAACCGCAATACTATCTCCTTTTTTAAATGATACTGAATAAGTCCATTTACCTATGGTATCAGGTGTAAAACGTGCTTGCCAGATATTTCCTGAATCTGTACTTGTTTCTGCTGCATTACCATCGGCCGCATAGAATCCAGGGATTTCATAAGTTTTATTACCATTTTTAAAGGTTACATCTAAGCGATAATTTAAAAATGGATTTACTTGATTTAATTCACTCGTTTGTGGTCCCTCAAAATTGAGTACAATTCTATGCCACTTTTTAAGCTCACCTTCTACCCTTACTTCTTCATGTTTTTTACATGCATTTAATACAAAAAATATCGAAAAAAAAAGACAGAAGAATTTATTCATTGACTACTTTACTTTATTACTATACGCTTTACTAACCTATCATTATCATTAGTTAGTTCTAGAAAATAAATACCTTGATTAAACCTTGAAAAATCAATTTGATTTCGTAAAATTTTACCTTTATCTAAAATTTGTCCTTGTATATTAACTAAAATATATTCAAGGTTTTGAACATTAGATTGAATATTAAAAACACCTTTACTTGGGTTAGGATATACTACTACTTTTTGATTTGTAAAATCACTAGTACTTAAAGATGATTTAAGCTCAAATTCAATTTTATCAGGCTCACTTGATAACGATCTTTTTTGAGTAATTCTAACGGTATTTTCTCCTTGGTTTAGAGTAATGTCTGGAATCCTTGTTTCTAGATAGATATTCCAATCAAAAGTTCTTGTTATTAAGACATTGTTGTACAAAGTTCCATTAATTTCAATATCCATAATGGAGTCATCCCTATTCCTATTTGCAGCTAAAAGAATAAAATCATAAGTACCAGCAGTGGTAACTTGAAATTTATGTTCTATAAACTGATTTGAAGAAAAAGAATCTATATATTCTCCTCCAGAAGCTGAAGCACTAGTACCAACGTTAATATTACTTGAAGCTGTGGTATAATCTTCTGCCTCTAATGATATTAAAACCGGGGCATCAATTTCAGATAATGTGAACTCTTGAAAATACAATGGACGCTTATCCCCCACTCCTGGTGTATTGTTTCCAGTATTTTCCATGAGATAAACATATAGTTTATCTCCAGTAACAAATGCATCAAAATGAGCAAAGTTGATAGATTCTGTTCCAGTGTAAACTATTTTCCAATCATTTTGTCCTTCTAATGTCGTTTTTATATTCACTTTACCCCCTAAAAGCTCCACCATGAATACATGATTTTTATAACTGTAAACTTCTCCACGAACTTGTGGATTAGGAATTAATCCACCTGCAGCACTTGAAAAATTAGCATCTGAAGCAAGTTTATAATAATGTACATTTATATTATCAACTCTGGTAATAAAATGTACGGCACCGCTTTCTGTAACAGTCCATGACGGATCTGAAGATGTTCTAGGCAAAGTAGCAGTACCATGATCATCCCCTGGTTGTGCTACCTGAACTGGATCTAAGTTTGGATTAATATTATTTCGTACTGGGAGAGAAATAGGATTGTCGTTAACATCAAACCACTGAGTAGATTGATTTTTTGGGATTTCATTTGTATACGCATAGTATAAACCACTATTTATTAGGTAGCCATTACTTGTACTACTTTCTTTATTTGTAGCATAGCGGATAGAAAAACCAGAATAAAATTTACCGTTTAGAAAACGTTCTCCACCATACATGTTATTTCTGTTTGGTAATGGTAATGTCCCTTCATGAAATAACCAGTTATTAGACCATTCAGTACCGTTGTAATGTGCCATAAATATATCTCCATTTCCAGAACCGCCTTTTCTATATCTAGTAACCAAACTTCCATCATCTGCTCTATGAAGCATAGGATAAGTCATACGCTCGTAATTTTGTCCAGATTTTAAAAAGTTCCGTTTCGGCTCAAAAATGTCTAGAGTAAATTCATTATCAGGTACAAAAGCCATTTCTTTTTTTGAAACAGAGTAGTTAAAGAATACAGTTGGTAAAGCACTTTTACTGTATGCGTGTAAATCGTAAATAATATGAATTGTATTATCTATAGTACTTATACCTATTGCAGCTGTATTATGAGAATCTCCCCTAATACCTGTACCATTGAAAAGCTCTCCTCCTTGGCCTATATGTTTATGAGGGAACTCTATAGTAACCCAATTAGAATTTGGTACATTGAGGTTTTTTCTTGACAACATCAAGTTACGTTTATCCATTCCGCCTTTATACCAGGTCACAAATGCATAACCATTTATAACATCTACACAATCTCCGTGAGGCGATATTCTTTGCGCAAATCTATAGTTTACATCTCTAGTCCCTGCAAAAAATAAGCCTCCTTCTCCATCGCTAGATACTCTGGTTGAACTATCTAATGTAGGAACTAATTCTTTTTGAGCTCCAACTAAAGAATAAAAAAATAATAATAACAAACATAACCCAAAGTAACCTTTTTTCATTTTTATTAAAATTTTATCTTTATTTTTTTTTATAACTTGCAAAAAAAGCCAGTAAATATATAATCTTACTGGCTTTTTTTACTACTCATTTTCTTTTAAAATGAATTTATTTTAAGTTGGATGGTATGCATACCCGGAGCTAGTCTTATAGATTCAAATGCCGAAGGCACTTTTTCGCCATTATGAATTAAGTCTTTTCCACCTAAATCATTTAACGAAAATTCGCCAACCATATTTCCTGGAATTTCAATTTCGTAGGTTTGCAATCTTTTTCCATTGTAAGTGTACTTAGCTTTAATTTGCCCTCTTACAGTTGGTACAGTAATCTCACTTGATCTTAATCTACTCATTTGTGGTTTGATAGTAACAACGCCAAATCCAGGTGTTTTAGGTTTTATACCCCATAAACCACGTGGTATAACGTTTGCTGGTGCTGCACCCCAAGCGTGATTCCAATCTAAGTTAACTTTATACTCATAATCCCAAGCTTCTAAACTAATTGTTGAGCCTATTCTAATCATATTATACCAACTTCTTTTGGCTTTGCTAGCTAATAGCTCTAAAGCATAATCTGCCTCACCTGCATTGTATAAACCATCCATCAAAAATTGAGCACCATAAACACTACAAGCCATTCCTCTAGATTTAACATAGTCTACAACAGAACTAAAGTGTTCTTCCGGCACAAGCCCAAACGCCAAAGGCATCATATTTGCGTGTAAAGAGGCGTGATCTGTACCAATGCCATCTACATAGATGCCACGCTCTTTGTCGAACATTTGTTCGTTAACTGCTTTTTTAGCTTTTGCAGCTCTATATTCAAAATCTAAGGCTTCTTGTGTTTTTCCTAATAAGGTAGCAAACTCAGCCATAATTTTCATGTTCTCATAAAAGAACGCATTAATAACTGTACTGTAAGGTTTAAATACAAAACCATCGCGTTCTCCTTTTGTTTTACTTCCAGCAAAATTCTTTGAAGGCCAATCTACAATATCAGTTAATGGTTTTTTATAACCTTTTTCGAATCCCAGCTTATACATAAACTCTTCGGTAACTTTTGTTGATGTAATTAACCCGTCTTCATTAGATAATTCAAAAAGCGTTTTATGTTTTAATGGTTCGTAATAACGTTCTATCAATTCAGTATTTCCAGTATACATATAATCTGCATAGATTAATAACGCCACATGTTGTTGCCATTCTGTTGGCCATGTTGGATGCTCCATAAAATACTCAATAGTGCGTCTTGCTATTGCATACTCCCTGTCTGTAGTGTAGTGACTTAACTGATTTAAGTATGCATCGGCTTCATAAGGAATACGTTCTCTATCGCCATCTACATACAACCCAGCAAATGTGGTTGCCTTAATAGAGTATTTACAAAAATCCCATACTTGATTTAAAATATCGTTATTACTTTTGAAACTACTTGCTGAATCATCCCAATAGCTGGTATATCTTAATTGTTCAAAATCTTCTGCTTTTAAAATTGTTTGAGCACCTTCAACTTCTGCATATCTAAAGGGTTGTAAAACTGGCCATCCCTCTTGCAAAGGAATAGCTTTACTAGGGCCTTTCATACGCTTGTCTGGAACTGGATTTATCTCTATTTGGTATTTTGTTTTTCCAGGAGTTACATCAACCTTAATTTCTTGATAACGAATGTTACTTTTTGCTGGAGGTGTTCTATTTACATTTCCTTTATCATCAAGCATTTCGCCTATTCTAACGGTTAATGTGTGCGGTTCTTTAGCTTCATAGTTAAAATCTATCGTCGCAAAGGCAGCCTTTCCAAAGTCCATAAAATAGAAATCTCCTCTATTTTCGATTTTAAGTGGATTTACTTTATCTATAAGGTATTTATTTTCTGTTGAAATGATATAGTCATCTGGCTTTCCTGTTGTAAATTTTTGAGCTTTAGAATAATCAACAAGTCTATTTTCTTGCTCCCAAATTCTAACTTTCCAATAGTATTCTTTTCCTATTTCTAATGGATTGCCTCCATATTCAACATCTGTAGATTTTGTAGAAGCAACACGCCCACTATCCCAAACGTCTCCATTATTTTGATCAATATCCTTTTTATTAGATGCTACTAATATTTGGTAAGCACCTTGAAATTTAGAACCTAATGGTACGGTCCAACCAAATTCAGGTTTTAAATCAAATATTTCAACATCCGTAGAAGGTTTTCTTATTAATTCTACAGTTAAATCGGTTGGAGCTGCTCTGTATTCATTACTGTTTTTCTTAATTAGTTCATCAAGCTTAGCTCTTAATTTATTAGCAGTTTCTCTATACTTTTTCTTTCCTATAAGATTTTTAGTCTCTAAAGGATCTTTTTCTAAATTGTATAACTCCTCGATAGATTGATCATTAACATACCTGAAATATTTCCATTTTTTTGTACGTACACCTTCACTTGGTGGAATTTCACTAAAATTCCAAATGTGCTCTATTAGAATGGTATCTCTTGCTATGCTATTGGTTTCTTTTTTAACAATAGGCAATAAACTTTTACCTTGCCATGTATCTGGTGCTTCTACGCCAGCTAAATCAGCAATAGTTTGAGGCACATCAATATTTAATACCATATCATCAATATCTTGATGTTGGTTTTCTCTTGGGTCAAAAACAATTAATGGAACACGGATAGAATTCTCATACATTAACCATTTTCCTGCAAACTGGCGTTCCCCTAAAAAGTAACCGTTATCACCCATTAGTATAATAACTGTATTTTTATCTACACCCTTTTCCTTAAGTTTTTCACGAATCTTCTTGATTTCTAAATCTATCCCAGAAATCATTCTATAATACCCTTTTAAACTATGTTGGTATTTTTCAGGCGTATCATAACGCCAAGTCCAACGTAATCTATTAAAACCATCTCTTACAATTTTTGGTTGTGCTAAGAAATACTTATCGTCGCCTAGTTCGGGTTCTGGTATCGTTGTACTTTCTAGCATTTGATCCATTTCAGACTGCCAAAAATATTGTTCTGGAGCTCCATCATGAGCGTGGGGCGCACTGAAACTTAGCGACAAACAGAACGGTTTATTATTAGAAGCATTTTTGTCAATAAAATCTATGGCTTGTTGTCCTGTATATCGTGTTAAATGTACCGTATCATTATCTATTGTTTTATAGTAATAGCCTCTGCGATCTTTGTAACGATTATTCCTGTCATAAGACTCATATTCATCAAATTGCTTATCTAAATCGTTGTAACGCACACCATACTTTCCAAAAAAACCTGTATAATACCCATTATTTTTAAGTAATGTTGGATATGAATTTGCCATATACTCCTCCCTTACATTCCCAGTTTGGAAATTATAGTTATGTGACCTTTCATGTAAACCTGTCCATAAAGATGCTCTACTAGCAGCACAAATAGGCGTCGTTACTATAGCGGTATTAAAGTAGGTTCCTGATTTAGCCAAATTATCCATTTCAGGTGTTTCAACAAACTCGTTACCAGCATAACCAATGGCATCAAAGCGCTGATCGTCGGTTAGAATGAAAATGATGTTTGGTTTTTCGCCACTATTTTGTTGTGCTGTAATAATATTTAGACTACAACTCAACGCGAGAAGAACTAATAAAAAACTTTTTTTAAGCATAAATAAACGTCTTAGGTATTTAATTTTTTCAATGAATAGTTATACAAAATTCATAGCTCATAAAATTATAGTTTTTTACATCAGAAGCTATCCTGTTGTATCCTGAAACTATAATCAGCAAGATTAGATAGAGAGATTAGAATTTTATACTAACTGTGAGTTTATGATATTACCAATTATCCGTTCTAAAAACAGAAATAGGTAATCCTGACTTTGTTTTAAGATTACTTTCATAACAAGCTTCAAAACCATATCTAATGGCAACTGGTGTTTTTACATTTTGGCTAGATAAAGTGATTTGTTTTCCATTTTTGTGAAATACAACATTTGCAGGATAAAATATTTTATCAGCTCCTGCAATAGCAAACCCTTTTACGTTTTTAGTATTTATAAACTTATCTTTTTTATAAAATTGAAAATAAAGATTTACTTCACTATTAGTTATTTCATAAGATTTCAATTCTGCACTTTTAAAAGCTATTTTTTTAAAATTATATTGATTTGCTAAGGCCCAATTTGAAAGTCGTTTTGCTACAATTTCTTTTTTTGAAGGATGTATATCACTACAGTCTCCAGCATCTGTAGTAACAACTAAACCTGTGTTTTTTATTTCTTGAGCCGTTTGTAGTTGAGCTTCTCTTATTAAATTGGGTCTAAGAGAAGTGCCTTTTTTATGTTTTTTATAGTTATAAGGTGCAATTTGCACAAAATAAAATGGAAGTTTATCGTTTTTCCATTGTAGTCTCCAAGAACTAATTAAATCTTCCATATAGTTTTTATATGGTTTGGGTTGTGTTCTATTAGATTCTCCTTGATACCACAAAAAACCTTTTACAGTAAAATCTTGAAAAGGATGCACCATTGCATTATACAAAAAAGCAGGTTTCTTTTGTTTGTTTTCCTCTTTAGGTAAATTATCAGAAAATTTAATGTCGTTATATTTAAGTAAAACCTGTTTAGGAATCCAGCTTTCTATTCTCGTACCTCCCCAAGCGGATTCTATAATACCTATAGGAACATTTAGTTTTTCGAATAGTTTGGTTCCAAAAATATAGCCAATAGCACTAAATTTTTTAGCACCGTCTTTATCAGACACACTCCATTTACCATTAACATTAAAACTAGGCATAACACTAGCTGATCTAGCATTATTTAATAATCTGATGTATTTATTATTTGATTTTAGAAGATAGTCTTCTGCATGTAATACTTTAGATTGCCTCAGCCCCTGTAAAGGCATTTCCATATTTGATTGTCCTGAACAAAACCAAACTTCTCCAATTAAAATATTACAAAGTGTAATAGAAGTACTTCCTTTAATTTGCAATTCTTCTGGGTTAAACGAAGCTTTTTTTGTTTTGATTGTTGTCTTCCAAAAACCATCTGAATTAGCTATTGCTTTAGCTTTTGCACCCCAACTGGAAAGTATCTCTATTTTAGTTCCTGGATTATCTTTACCCCAAATAGAAACATGTTCTCTCTGTTGTAATACCATATTATCCCCAAAAACAGCCGAAATTTCTATTTGACTTTGTAATGATAAAGTACAAAGGATAAAAAATGAAAGCGCTATTTTAATATAGGACAGCATACCTAACCTAATATATTGTTATCCCATTTTACGATTTTATTGTTATACATAGCATCTAAACCCATTTGTACACAAATTGAAGTTTTAGCACCAGTAATTACATTTGATAGTGGATTTGTATTATTGATTATCGCTGTTTTAAAATCCAATAATGCTTGTTTACTTGGATTTAAGTGCTCCAAATTAATACGCATCCCTTTTTCTGCATCCCATTGGGCTGTTGCTCCACTAACACCATCTACATCATCAATTACTCTATTTTCTCGTTTACCCTCTGGATAAAACCATGCATGTTTTGTATCAATTATAATCGTCCCTTTATCTCCTATTACTTTAATTTGATACCCATCTTTTGCATTACTAGTTAAACATGTAAAAGATGCTTTAACTCCACTTTTGTAACTATATATAAGATGAACATTATCATAAGTTTCCCTGCCATCTTTCCAATAGTTAACGCCTCCAACACCTGTAACTTTTTCAGGTGTTTCATCTAATACCCAATTAGCAAAATCTATTTGATGCGAACATAATTCTGCAAGAAGTCCACCTGAAAACTCTCTATACATTCTCCAGTTAATGGCTCTCTCAAATTTTGGATCAGAAACAGGACGCCTCCAGTTGCCATGCCTGTTCCATTGACATTCAAAAGCTGAAATTCTACCTACTTTTCCATTCTTAATTAGGTCTACCACATGGGTATACAACCTAGAACTATGATACTGATGACCTGTTTGAAATATGGTATTTGAACTTTCAGCTTTATCCACTAATGCTCCAATACTCTCATATCCTTTTGCTAATGTTTTTTCACAATACACATGTTTTCCAGCGTCAAGCGCATCCATAGCAATTTTAGCATGAGTACTAAAAGGTGTTGCTACTATTACAGCGTCAATATCCTTATTATCTAAAAGTTTAAGATAATCAGCATATCCTTTTGAATTTGAGTTTACTCTAGATAATCCTTTTTTTAACCTAAAAGGCAATATATCGCATAAGCCAACAATGTTTATACCTTCTATTGAATTAATTATTGAACTTAGACCAGCACCTCTATTTCCTGTACCAATAACACCAATATTTATGGTATCATTAGCTCCCAAAAAAGATAATGGTTGAGCATACAAATATCCAGCACCAGTGACTCCCAAAGTTGTTAGCCCCGCTTTTTTTATAAACGATCGTCTTTTCAATTTCTATAGTTTTGGTTCCCACCCTGGTTCATAAGCTCTGGACCAAAGTTTCATAGCTTCTCTATCAAAAATCTTTCCAGAATTTTCATCAACATTAAAACCTTTATTAACTCGATAAGAAATATTTGCATAATGTGTCAACATTTGAGAAATAGCTCCTACTTCTATATGTGAATTAAGCTTTTCTTTACCTCTAATAGCATCAAAAAAGTTAACTACATGCCTCGTAGATAAATCTCCTCCACCTCCTAGGGCAGTACCTCCTTCTTTTCCATCAGATTTATTTTCCTTTATTAGTTTTCCTCTAAGGTCATAAAGTTCATATCCATTTCTGTCTACAATTACAGATCCTTTAGACCCATAAATAATAGTTCCACGTCCTCTTCCGTATTTTGAATATCCATTTCTACTACTACCATCCCACTGGATCATTTTATTGTCAGCAAATCTATAATTAGCTTCCATGGTATCGTACATCGCCCACCCGTCATCAATAAATTGATGTTTTCCAGCAATAACATCTACATATTCTGGATATTTTACATCTAATGCCCATCTAGCAATATCCAATTCGTGAGTGGCGTTATTACCCATTTCTGCAGTACCGTAATCCCAACCATACCAATGCCAGTTATAATTCCAAGTATCATGCATATAATCTTTTCGTGGTGCAGGTCCTTGAAATAAGTTCCAATTCAATCCTTCAGGAGGTGTTGATTTTACTGGTTTTGGCACTTTACCACGCCCATTAGTATAAAATGCAATGGCTTTATAAGCATGCCCAATAATGCCATTGTGGATTTCGCTAATAATCTCGATACTTTGTGGAGAAGACCGCTGTTGGTTTCCCATTTGTACCACTTTATTATATTTTTTTTGAGCCTCAACAATAAGTTCACTTTCTCTAGGATTATGACTACAGGGCTTCTCAACGTAAACATGCTTACCTGCTTTCATGGCCATTATAGCACCTGGTGTGTGCCAATGATCTGGAGTTGCCATAAATATAGCATCTACATCTTTGTCTTCAATAATGTTTTGAATATTACCCTCTAATGCTATCTTGTAATCAATCTTTTTTCCAACCTTATTAGCAGCTTTACTCATTTGGCTAGGTAAAACATCACATAGATATTTTAAACGTACATTATTCTCTTTAGAAGCAATACCTCCAATAAATGCACCATATCTCCTACCGAGTCCTTGTATGGCAACATTAATTCTATTGTTAGCTCCAATAATGTTACTATAACTTTGAGCAGACATTGCATTAACCCCTCCTGCCAAACTAACACCAACACCTGCTAAGGCAGTCTTTTTTATAAAATTTCTTCTTTTATTTTGCATTTTTATCTTTTTTAGAAGCGTGAATTTTAATTTTAATGTTTCTAAAAGCTACTTTATCTCCATGATCTTGAAGTAAAATTTGACCTTTTTCTAATAGTCCAAAATTAGGCCATTTAGCATATTTACTTTCCGAAACTAATTTTAAAAATTCATCACTTCCTCTCTCATATTCTAAAACCTTAATATCATTTACCCAATGTTCAACATGATTATTTATTGATTTAATATAAGCCGTATTCCATTCCCCAATTGGTTTTATAGGTTTGTTTGGATTTGCTTTTATTAAATCGTATAAAGAACACACAGTTCTACTACCCTCGTGAGATCCTCGTTTAGCGTCTTCGTGTAGTTCATCATCTAAGATTTGATATTCAAGACCAATTGAAGATCCTGGCCCCTTATTAATTTCAGTATCTACATAATATTTTATACCGCTATTTGCTCCAGATGTTAATTTAAAGTCTACTAGTAATTCAAAATTACTATAATCTTCGGTTGTTACAATATCTCCTCCAGCTGCTGATTCTGCACCTCCTGACGCTAAAACAATAAGTTCTCCATTTTCAATAACCCAACCAGACTCAGGAAACTTATCCAACTTTGCGCCACGCCAACCTTTTGTTGATTTACCGTCCCAAAGCATTTTCCAACCAAATCTTTTCTCATTAAATGTAAGATTGTTTTTTGTGATTATTGGTTCTAATGTAGATTTAGTTGCATATTTTTCTAAGTGTTCTGTTAAAATTTTAGCATCCTTCCACATTACTGTTTTACCTAATTTTTCTTTTTTATTACCAATAGAATGTACTTGAAGTCCTATAAATCCGGATGGTGTTTTATCATCAACCAAATACGATGCTGGCACTCCATTTATCCATGTTTTAATAGTATCAGCTATGGCTTCAACTCGGTAATGATTCCATTCATTTTGTTTAAAAGCCTGTTGAGCTTTTGGATTATCCACTAGTGGATTTAACCATTTACGCCTTTTTTCATCATAAATTCCTCCACTCCATGCTCTTTTAGATGGATCTATTTCCACTTGATAGCCATGAACCATACCATCTCTATAATACGGTAAACTATTACTACGTATTTGGATACCTGAGTTCATTGTAGAATCTACTTTAAAATCAATTTCAAAAATAAAATCATCATATATTTTATCTGTAGTTAAAAATGTATTTGGAGTATCAGCTACTGTTGTACCAATTACGACACCATCATTAACTTCATAAGTAGCATTACCTCCTAAAATTGTCCATCCCTCTAGTGAATCATCTTTAATCAATTCTATCCAAGGTATTTCGGCCTTTTTTGTACTGCAGGATAATATAAAACAGGATGTAATAATTAGTAATAATTTAGTTGTGATTGGTTTCATATTTTATTTTATAATAAGTTATTAATAAATGTACAGATAAATAAAAAAATAACCTCCATTTTAAAACTTAATTTTAAGTGGAGGTTATACTTGACTAACTCAATTAACTACTTTATTTAAAACGTAATTAAACGTATATTTAATATATGCCCTAACAAAATATCAGGGCAATTTTATTGATTTTTTTTAAAACTAAAAGACTCTTATTTTTTTTAAAATTAAAATATTCTCCACAAGTAACCATCCTGTTGTATCCTGAAAATTTTATTTCCAATACCAACATTTTAAGATGTATAATTTCTTATGCCAGTGACTAAAACTAAAATCAAGAGCAAAAAAATCTTAATTTTACTACAGACAAAAAAAATGGTAAGAATTAAATTCTTACCATTTTTTTAACATATGTTTTGAAATATGAGACTAAGGTGTTGTTAATTCAACGGTAAACTCCTCAAACTTAACATCTCTGTTTCTAATTACTAAAGTATCTCTTACTGTATGTAGTAAATCAACTGTTGTTCGAGAAACTACTTGCCCAAAGACACGTTGTTCTACAACTTGAACATCTCTATACTCATATTCCAAGTACATTACATTACGTCTTTCTCCTCCCCATTCATCACCATCTTCTACCCAACTTCCAGTACCAGTTACCGTGAAATTATCTCCTTCAACATTTTCAATCGCGATATTACCACTAGCATCAAATGTCATATTAAGATTCACGTTATCCTCACTAGGTATATCTCCTCTTCTAACACGGTTAGTAACTGTAGCAGTATTTCTTCCTGTAGTTGTCACTGGAACAATTTCATCTCTCACAATAAATTCTGCTCTATAAACAGAAGTAGTATCAATATTAGTAGTTTCTGTTGCTCCAGTTGCAAGAGTAACTGTTTCTGAAGTTCCAACAATCCTATCTCCTCCACGGCGTAAATAAACACCTTGATATTCATTCATAAACTTAATCCCAAAAAGTGTATAATCTTTAGGTAAGGTAACCCAATCCTCATTTATTATCTTTCTTGGATTATCCACAGCGGGCACTCCTGTTAAAAGAGAATCTAATACCTCAAAATCTGTAATTCTTAAAGGAATTACATAATGTGTTTCATTTTCTCCAGCGAAAGAAAGTGTATCATTAAAAAATGCTTCTTCTAGTTGAATAGGAATACGACCATTTATAGAACCTGCTGGAATGGTAACAGGGCTTTGCTGTTCTATAGTGTAATAGGATGGAGGTAATATTTGTACGTTTACAGAATCCGCACCTAATGCAGCTGCATCTATCAATTCTGGAGCTAATTCAAAATGCACTCTTCTATCTGTTTGATTTTCAAACACACCAGACATTACTACGCCTATTTCAAATCGGCCATTGTTATCATTATCATTAAAGCCTAAATCGTACTCACCCAGAACCAAAGTTCTAGCAGGCGTTTGGAATGGAAAGAACACCGAAGTTGAGCCAAAATCTTCAGCCACGAATTCTTGATTCTCGCAAGCCATTAAACTAAAGGCTATAGCAAATATTATTATTAATTTAATTTTCATGTTTAATATTTTTAATTCTTTTAAAAGTATGCAATTATTTTACCAACCCATATTCTGTTCTAGTGCTGGAAATCTCAAGATTTCTGTATTGGGTATAGGCATGTAAGTCGCAAACGATGGATAATTCCTCGTCTCAACAGGTATACCTAAAGTATAATTCGTTCCATCAAAGAAAGCTCCTTCAGCTGTTTCGTTTAAAGATACTCCCCATCTTCTTAAGTCCCAAAATCTATGACCTTCAAAACTCAATTCTAAACGTCGTTCATTTCTGATTAACTCACGCATAGCTTCCATTGATGTTATTGATGCTAAATAGTTATCTGGTTGGGCTAGTCCAGCTCTTTCTCTTATTGCTGCAATTACATCTCGAGGCGTCATACCATTTATTTGCTGATCTGGACCACCAATTTCATTAGCAGCTTCAGCAAAAATTAAGAATAACTCTGTATATCTAAAATAAACACTATAGTGTCTTTGATTAACTGTAGAACCATCATTATTTAGCCTAACATCTGGACGTAATGTTTTTTTAAGATAATAACCTGTTTGAGTTGAAAATTCAGGAATGGAATCTAATCTATCAATTCCGCCGCCAACACCTGTATTAATAGTTCCGCCACCAAAAGAAGTCCCATTGAGTACTACAAATTTATCTAATCTAGGATCTCTATTTGCATAAGGGTTTTGCGGATCGTAACCATTAGCTGTTGTTGCAGGAAATCCACTTTGCATAGGAAATGCATCAACAAAGTTTTGTGTCGGATTTACACGACCTAAACCATTTACAGAAGGTGGAAATATACTACGCTCAGTAGAAGAACTTGGAGTATTCTGTATAGAACTTCTCCAAATCATTTCTTCATCATTATTTTCATCATAGGCTACATAATAATCTACGCCATTAGCCGCTAAACCAGAAACACCTCCAATAGTATTTAACAGTTCACTAGCATCTGTTGCTGCCATATTATAATAACCTTGATCATTTAAGAATGATGGACTGGCAGCAAAAAGAGCTAAACGCGCCTTTAAAGCTCGTACTATTCTTCCTGACATTCTTAGATTATACAGATTTCCATTAACTACATCATATTTATTAAAGTCGAAACCTGCATATATCGGGTCTACGTCTCCAGCACTTAATCCATAATCAGTTGGTAACAATGCAAGTGCAGCATCAAAATCAGCCATAATAGCTTCTACTGTAGCTTGAAATGACAAACGAGGTAAGTTAAAATTTCCATCAGATTCTATAAACTCTGTGATATAGGGCACACCCAATAATTCTCCTGAAGTACCAATACCTGCATGAGCTTGTAATGCATAGAAATGGTGCAAACCTCTTAAAGCAAGAGCTTCTCCTTCCATACGCAAGTAAAACATCTCATTTATCTCTTGGTCTTGAGACCATACTATTTCTCCGGCTTCAATAACTTCCAAAAATTTATTTAGCCATAATACACTTTCAAAATTATTCCAACGTGCTAACGGATTATTAAACTGTGAGTTTAACTCCCCAAGAGCCATACGTTTAAAGCTATTACTTAATTGATTAGTTACTGCATCATCAGTTGCAGCTTCACTGAATGAAAACTGATTTGTTAAACGTGAATAACCATTTAATAATAAACCTTCTGCTGATGCAGGATCACTACTTATAAAGTCAAAGTCTAATCTATTTTCATCAATAGGCTCTAAAATAGTATCACAACTAATTATGCTTATCAAAACAAACATAATTGTTATATATTTTGTTATATTTTTCATTTTATATATCTAATTTTTTATTTTATTAAAATGACATTCTTATACCTAATGTGTAGCCTCTAGCCTGAGGATTCCCACCGATAGTAAGCTGACGAATGTCTCTATTTTCAGATATTTCAAAAAGATTAGTCCCTTGAAAATTAACACTAAAATCTTGAACACCTATTTTATCACATAAAGCATCAGTAAACTCGTATGTTAGCTGGGCACGGTTTATTCTGAAAAAACTGTTATCATATAGCCAAAACGTAGACTGCCTGAAGTTATTTTGATTATCTCCTGATGATAATCTTGGGAATGTTGCCGTATTCGCTGTTTCTGGTGTCCAACGTCCTAATACTACTTCAGAGTATTTATCAGTACCATTAGGGGCATAATAATTATTAAAACCACTAAATAGTTTAGAACCAACCGCTCCTGTTTGCCCTGTACCCAAGACAAATAAATTAAATCTTTTATATTTTAAATTTAGATTAATCCCATAGGTCCAAGGACTAAAAGATTCCCCGATAGCTACTTGATCATCTTGATCAATAACACCATCATTATTTTGATCCGCATACCTTATATCTCCTGGCTGTACTGCACCAAAATTTGGTACTGGCAAACCGTCATTTAAAACTAGATCACCTTCAGTATTTGTTGTAAAATCAGACTCTGAATAGAAACCCAAGTCTTGTAATCCAAATATTGAGGATAAATCAAGTCCTTGTCTATTTTGATACTCAAACTCGTTAGTCTCAGATCGTTTTAATGCTTCTCTTTGTGTATATAGAACGTTAGCACCAATACCGACTGAAAAATCATTAAAGGTTTTGTTGAAGTTAAGCCCTAATTCTAAACCAGTATGTAAGTTCGAATTAAAATTATTTAATGGTCTAAAATCCTGATAATATGATGGATATTGATCTGCTAAAAACACCAATTGTTTATCAAGCTCTGTTCTAAAATAATTAGCTTCTATCCAAAGTGAATTCATTAAATAAGTTTCTAACCCAATATTTAAATCAATACGCTCTTCATAGCCTAAGTTAAGATTCTCTCCTTGAGAAATACCTTGTCTAGCATTTGAAAATGTATTATCTGCCCATGAAAAACCACCAGAAGCAAAATAATTTTCATCATATAAAAAGTAACCAAACCTTTGGTCAGATTTTATAATACCTCCGGAAGCTTTTAACTTTAGATAATTGACAAAATTAGAATCTTTCAAGAATGATTCATTACTTAAAATATAACCTAAGCCAATTGTTGGAGAGAAACCACCTCTATTTCCTTCAGGTAATTTTATGGAGTGTATATAAGATCCAGAAAAATCAACAAAAAGGTTTTTCTTATAATCATAAGTCATTTGAAATCCTATATGGGAATCTCTATCAGTTTGAACTGCCCCTGATCTTTTTTGTGAATTATAATACCCCAAAAGGGTTGTGTTTATAGAATGATTAGTAGCAAACGTTTTTTCATAATTTATTAAAGCGTATGTCCCTAATCTGGATAAAAATCCATTAGAATTTACATTCTCTGAAAGATCTCTTTCATCCACACCAAAAGTATTTAAAGGTGCTGATGGATCAACATTGTTTAAGAATTCAGTAACACCATAAGTTCTAAAATCATTGTTTATTGATATGGTAAATGCGTCCAAGAAATCAAAACTTAGGTATGTTTTTGCAGATAATCCTTCAGTAATTCCAGAAAGATCAAAATTTATAGCGTTATTAATTTGGGTAACACGAAATCTTCTATCTAAATACCCACCTGCTATTGCAAGTGCTAGAGGCGCATTATCTCCAATTTGTTGCGCAGAACCTAATAAGTTCCCATTAAAAACATTAGCACCAGCTAATAAGGTTGCTAACTCTGGATTGTTTGTTGTATCAATACTACTTACTGGAACTAAAGGTGCATAATCAAAAGGCAAAAATGTAGTTGCTGCGCTTAATATATTAGCTCTAGAACTTTTATTAGAAGCTATGATTGCAACACCATCTATACTACTGGTAATCCAATCGTTAACTTTAAAATCTATATTACCTCTAACATTAAAACGATTATTACCTGCATTTATATCTTCATTAATATCTACCCAGTTCTCACCATAAACCCATCCTACATTTACATAGTATCTTGATTTATCAGTACCTCCAGAAAACTCTGAAATAACATTCGTACTATTAACAAATGGTTGTACAAATTCATACAAATCAACATCTGGATACTGTATAGGGTTAGTACCGCTTCTAGTGTTTTGGATTTGATCTACTCCAAATAAAGGATCTAAACCGTCGTTTGCTCTAGCCTCATTACGAAGTATCATAAAGTTTGCAGCATCCAGGTAATTAGGTAATGCTACAGGTCTACTAAAACCAGAGCGTACATTTACATTTACCTCTTTTTGGTTAATTTTACCTCGTTTTGTATTAATAACAATAACGCCATTTCTACCTTGGCTACCATACAATGCCACAGCATTTGCATCCTTTAAAACAGTTATTTGCTCTACTTCTTCCATGTTTACAAGACCAATGTTACGTCCAAAAACACCATCAATTACAACAAGCGCACCTCCTAAACCTCTAATATTAGTTGCACCTACTACACCTGGCGTTAATCCAGCAATATAATTGCTCACAACCTGCGTATTATCATACGTTAAACGGTCTCTAGTATTTGTTGATGATATTGCTCCTACAATGTCTCGCTTATCTTTAGTAGCAACCCCCATATTTATTTCGTCATCTTCTGAAGCTAAGAATTCTGATTTTACTAGAGTAATATTACCTGTAATATTAGATAGACTAAGAAGCTGCGACTCGTAGCCCTTCTTCTTTATAACTACCGCTTCATCGTCAGGCAAAGTAATGTTAAATAGACCATCACTATTAGTGGATGCTCTAGAACCCTTAGGACCGTAAATATTAACTTCACTTAAAGGGTTTCCTTGTTCATCAACCACGGTTCCTGATACCTCGGTACCGCCCGATTGAGCTGTTACCATACCACAAAAGCATAACATGGCAAGGCATACGAGAGTATAAAACCTATATATTTTATTTATCTTCATTTTATTTTCTTTAGTATTTAGTATTAGTTAAAACGAGTTTATAATTGTTTTACCAACCTGGGTTTTGAGGAAAGCCTTCATAAAACTGTGTTTGATTAGGTTCAAATGGTAACCAGTAATGTTTAGGATACTCACACACTCTGTCTACAAGTACAGCTTCTTCAAAGAACGTCCAACCCTGATCAAAATTAAATTTTGTTTTAATTCTGTATTTGTCTTCATGAGCAACTCCCCAACGGCGTATATCAACCCATCTATGTGCTTCCCAAGATAATTCTACAGATCTTTCACGTCTTAACTCATCCATAAACTTATTATTATCTGCGACAATAGCAGGGTTTACATTAGGCACCCCAGCTCTGGCTCTAAATATATTGACTACCTGTTCAGCAGTCAATGAAAAAGAACTAGGTGCTGTTGTAGCTCCTCTAGCAACATGAAGTGCTTCAGCATACATAAGGTATACATCTGTTAATCTCATATGAAGGCGTATACCCGTAAAATTTCTGATAATATTATTTCCAACCTGTGAATGGTGTTGACCATCAATTTCTGGATAAAACTTCTTAAACATGTAACCTGAAAAAGAATAATTAGGCCTATCACGATGCGCACCAGGATTACCACTTGCATCAACTGAATACAATTTTAAAGTTCTGTTTACAGCCGGTATACCTGCTCTTGTACCAAGAGTATCACGGTCAGCAAATATCCATGCGTAAAAACGAGGATCACGATTATCAAATGGTCTCAGAGGATTATAAGTTGGTGTACCATATACACCACTTATATCATCTTGTATGGATAATCCATTAGCCATTCCAAAATTATTGTGTATAAAATTATGAGTTGCACTTGTACATTGTGTACCACCAGATGCAATTGGTCTTGGCATCCCTGTGGACATAAAGCTCATTGTAGAACCAACATGAGATCCTGCAGAACCCGCAAAAATTAACTCTTTGGCCTCTGGCACTAATGCTGGCCAAGTATTTCTAGGTGTCTCCCACAAAACTTTTTTATAATCTTCCATGTTTGTGGCCAAACTATACTCACCGCCTTGTGCTAATTTAAGTACTTCTGCAAAAGCATCAACAGCCATATCAGCTAATTCTGTATCATACGTATACGTATTGATTCCAGGCTGATTATTAAAAAACATTAATGGACTCGCAGCTAACAATAAATTTTTACCTTGAAATGCGTAAGCGGCACCTTTTGTTAACCTACCAGCATTTTGACCTCGAGTAGCTAGTCCATAAGGCTCATTATCCCAATTAACAGGTAATAACTCTGCAGCCTTTTTGTAATCTTCATTTATTGATAAAGCCGCTTCTTTGTAAGTTTCTGGTCGTGGTATATCAATTGATCCTGTGAATACTTCTTGGATATGAGGAAAACGTCCCCAAAACTTCATAACTTCATTGTGAAAGAACGCTCTGAAGAAATAAGCCTGACCAAGGACAACATCCTTTTCAGCCTGAGTTAGCCCAACCATTAAATCTTCGTTTGCAATTACAACATTAGCCTTACGAATACCAAGCATACTAGCTCTCCATACTTTTGGTCTACCTCTACCTTGCTCTTCAGTAGTGCTACCAGCAGCTCCATTATTTTGATTTGTTTGAAACCTATTATTTTTATGTAAGTAGCTTAAGCTGTTTCCATCCCAACGATCTAATTCTCCTCTATCTATCTGAGTACTATACTTAAAAGTTTGAGTATTGTAACCATCATCACCATATATATAATCTTGAAAGGACCAACCATTTGTTCCGTAATCAACTACCAAATTATACATTTCCTCTACAAAACCTTGTGTCGTTTGAAAAGTTCCAAACACATCTTCTCTTTCAATTTGAGCCTCTAAAGGTATGTCTAAATAATCCTCGCAAGCAAACGATAATACTAGCCCTAGGATTAACACTATTTTTAATACATTATTTTTCATAATTCTATTTTTTTAAAAATCTAAATTAAAACCGAAGTTAAATCGAGCCAAATTAGGATAATCTCCTCTAAATCTAGAATCAGCAGTAAGGCTACTATTAAATTCTCTATCGTCTGGTAAGTCTGTCCATAAAAACAAATTATTACCATTAGCAAAAATACTTAAACCTTTAACACCTAATTTCTCGCAAGTCTTCTTAGGCACTGTATAATTTAAAGCAATAGCTCTTAGTCTTGTTAACGAACCAGACCAAAAGTTTCGTCTAGGATCACTAGCGCCTTGATCAAAAGAAAAGGTTGGTTGCGTTCGTGTACCTGTTGGATTATCTTTTGTCCAATACCCTAACTCGTGTGCAAAAAATGTATCTGTTTGATTCGTAAAAGTTCTACTAAGATAATCTCTATTTGAGTTTTGAGCACCATAAAACTGTACAGACAATTTCCATCCTTTATATTTTGCTCCTACAGTAGCTGCCCATGTTCTTTGCGGTCTCGTTGGAAATCCAAATGGAATATTATCAAAATTAGCGTTATAAACACCATCGCCATCATAATCATGTAAATTATAGTATCCTGTACGTATAAAACTTTGTCCGTTAACTCTAGGTGTTGAACTATAAAGATCATCTAAACTAGCAAGTATATTACCAGGGATGGCAGATCTAGGTTGACCGATAGGATAACCTGCAGCTTTTTGCCAAAATGGGCGAAATTCAGGATCTTCTCTATCTATCACTAAATCTTTTGCTTGCGTGTAATTAACATTACCAAAAATATTTAATCCGTTTCCAAAGGTATGATTTGCAGATAACACAAGTTCAAAACCTCGCACCTCTACTTTTCCTCTATTAAAGGCTGGAGGTCTAGCACCAAACCATTCTGGTACAGCTCTATCATCACTTTGTATCAAAATGTCACTTCGATTTTCTCCATAAAAATCAAACTCTGCACTAATTGCGTTATTAAACAAACCTATTTCTGCACCAAAATTATATTTTATAGCAGTTTCCCATTGAAGGTTAGGGTTACCAACATTTTCTTCTCTGTAAAACACATATCGATCTTCTGCTATATTAGACTGATCCGGATTTATAAATGCGCCTCCTCCAATACTGAAGGTTGGTAGATATTCAAATCTTCTTCCTGCTTGATCATCACCAATTAAACCATAAGATCCTCTGATTTTAAGTTTATTTACCCAATCAACATTCTCCATAAATGCTTCATTAGATACCGTCCAACCTGCTCCAATTGCAGGAAAAAGGTCGAAACGGAAGTCTGGACCATACTTTTCAGATCCATTATATGCGCCACTAATATCCAGGAAATATCTCTTATCGTAATCGTAAGTTATCCTTGATGCCCAATCTTCACGGAGTGTTAAAAAACCATTACCTCTACCACGCTCTTGACGTCTTGCCAATAACAACCCTGTAACTGTGTGCTTTTCTGCAAAAGTATTACTATAATTAAAAGAGAAATCATATAATAAATTACGAACAATAGTCCCGTTTTGAATTGCTTCAGCTTCAAGCCTCCATGGAAATGGTACAAAACCAAAGTCATTCACACCATCTGGAGATTCAATAATCTCATTTAAAAAGCGATCATAAACACGATATGTTACATTTTCTTGTCCATCAGCTCCAGGATCTAGAAGTCTCTGTCTACTTTGAGAACTATTATCTAATGAAAAACGCCCTTGAAATGACAAGCCTTTTGTAATAAAATCTAATTTTTGCTTTAAAATAAAATCAGTATTGATTTGAAAAGTTCTTGTAGTTGTATAACCTGTATTTGTTAAGGTTACTAAAGGATTAGTATTTGCAAAAACATCTTGAAGATCCCTACCAAAGGCACCATCAGGAAAAACAGGAGTATAAGCATTTGCTGCAAGCTCATAAATGGAGTTTGTTACCAAATTTAAGCTACCAGGTGTTTGTTGAATAGCATAAAATCCTCCTAAATTTACCGAAAACTCAGTAGTATTAGTAATATCGAAGTCTATATTACTACGAAAGTTAAACCTATCGTAACTAAATTCACTTTCATAACCTTTACCATTATCAAAGCTAGCACCATCAAAAATATCAGATACTTTTTGATATGCTAAACTACCAAAATATCTAGATTTATCACCACCTCCACGTACAGATAAATTAACACGATAATCTTGTGCCATATCTTTCAAAAGCACATCTTCCCAATCTACATTAGGAAACAATAGCCTTTCCTCTTCATTTGCAGGATTTCTATAATTATCAGCAATCTCTATTGGTCTAAAAGCTAGCCAAGAAGCTTCCTCATGAGGAAGTTCACGTAATATAGAAGAGTTTGCTTCTAAGATAGCACTATAAGCATCTAACTTTTCTGGTAATCTAGATACTGTTTTTAAAGTTGTATTAGCCTGTAACGACAATTGTGCCTTACCTTTCTTACCTCTTTTTGTAGTAATTAATATAACACCATTTGCACCCTGTACACCAAAAACTGCTGTGGCTGATGCATCTTTTAAAACCGACAGGTTTTCAATATCGTTAAAATCAATATTATCTAAATCTCTAGGAACACCATCTACAAGGATTAAAGGACCACCTGTACCATTAAATGTAGCTAAACCACGAACAAAAATTTGCACATCGTTACGGCCTGGTACACCACTACCTTGTATTGTAGTAACTCCAGGTAAATTACCTTGAAGTGCCTCTGCTACATTTGTGATACCTGAAGTTAATTCCTGTAAATCTTCTCCTTTTATTTGAGTGATAGCTGCTACAACACTTTCTTTCTTTTGAGTACCATAACCTACTACTACTACTTCATCTAAACCTTCAACATCTTCTTCTATAACAACATTGACACTAGTTTTGCCACTAACATCAACTTCTTTTGTTTTATAACCGATATAAGAAAAAACTAACACTTTACTTCCAGCTCTTAAAGTTATGTTGTATTCTCCATCAAAATCGGTAACGGCACCATTGTTTGTACCCTTTTGTAGAACGTTTACCCCTGGAATTGGAAATCCATCAGAACCAGTAACCGTTCCTGAAATCCTTTCCTGAGCTTGAGCTCCAATACTTGTATAACTGGAAAAGACCAGTGTAAGCATTAGTACAAACCCAAAGACAGGAAATTGTCTCTTAAATTTTTGTTTCATTTTGAGTTTAAGTTTTAACATTTAAATTGTTTTATTTAGTTTACATATTCAAATACCAAATGAAGTAATTTTAGTCTTAAATATATGTTAACAATTTTACAACATATTAGCAGCTTAACTATCCTGTACTATACTGTAACGCAAAGTATTCAGGTAATCAAAAAGCACATAATAGACACAAGATTAATACCTTACTGGAACAATTAGTTTTACACAACTCAATATTGCTTTGATAATTTTAGAAGCAGGTTAATACCTAAAAAACATAACCTAAATAACTCAATATTTATCTTTATTTAAACAGAACAATATTAGTTTAACATATAGTATTGAGCAAAATGAAAAAAAACTAGAACGCTCTTCGTATTATAATCTTAATACAACTACTTGGGAGTACTCAATATACTTACTTAGTTTCTGAAATTTATCAAAGAATAGATTAAGTCAATAATTTAAGCTCTAGTATCTATCTAAGAAAAATGAAGAACTAGTTTAAATTTCTAATATTTTCAATAATGATAATAATTATAAATCAAAAAGTCTTGGTAACCACATTGATATTTCTGGAATATAAGTAATTAAAAATAATACTATTACCATTATAAGTAAAAATGGTAACAAGGGTTTAACTACCTGAGATACTGAGACTTTGGCAATACCGCTTCCTACAAAGAGAATAGTTCCTACAGGTGGTGTACACAAACCAATACACAGATTAAGCACTAACACAATACCAAAATGAACAGGATCCATACCTAAAGCCATAACTACAGGTAAGAAAATAGGTGTAAAAATTAACACAGCTGGTGTCATATCCATAAACGTTCCTATAATTAATAGTGTTAGGTTAATAACTAAGAAAATAGCAAACTTGCTGCTAAATTGCTCTAACAAAAAGTTACTCATTAGTGCTGGAATACTTTCAAAAGAAAACAACCAACTCATAGCCATAGATGTACAGATTAAAAACATAACCACAGCCGTTGTTTTAGCACTGTTAAGTAGAATATTTGGAAAATTTTTAATAGTAACATCTTTATAAATAAGTGCCAGTATAGCAGCATATAAAACAGCTATAACAGAAGCTTCTGTAGCTGTAAAAACACCTGCAACAATACCTCCAACTACAATTACTAACATTAATAAGCTAAAAAATGCTTTTCTAAAATGGCTCCACACCTCTCTTAATGTAGCACGTTGGCCTTTTGCAAATTTACGTTTTATGGCTACAAAAACGATATATCCAATAAGTGCTAAACCTAACAAAATACCTGGTAAGTAACCAGCAATAAACAAAGCCGCTACAGATGCAGTTCCACCACTAGCTAAGGCATAAACAATCAATATATTACTTGGCGGAATTAACAAACCTGTTGTAGATGATGTAATATTAACTGAAGCACTAAACTCTCTTGGATAACCTTCTTCTTCCATTCTATCCGTCATAATACTACCAATTGCAGATGTAGCAGCAATAGCACTACCTGAAATTGCTCCAAATAGCATTGACGCTAAAACGTTTACATAAGCTAACCCTCCTGGTAAACTAGCTACCAACGATTTTGCAAAATTTATAAGCCGATTAGCTATACCTCCTTGTTTCATTATTTCTCCTGCCAAAACAAAAAATGGTATGGCTAAAAGCGCAAAACTATCAATACCAGTAGTCATACGCTGTGCTATTGTAGTTAAGCCTGGTAACTTATCTATATTTAATAACAAACTCAATGTTGTTGAAATACCAATACTATAAGCTACTGGTACTTTAAGCATCAATAAAACAAAAAAACTAGCAAATAAAACGATAATACTTATTACTTCAATACTCATAATTAGTCTGTTATTTGATTTTTTGAAATTTGAGTCATGTGTATAATAGAAAACCACATAATTAATAGCCCACTAACTGGTAAAATGGCATAGATATAACCTAAAGGAATACGTAATGTGCCCGATAATTGTCCTAGGTGTAATGTAGTATATACTAAATTAAACCCACCTATTACCATAACAATTAAAGCAAATAAAAAGATAAACACTTCAATAAGAATAGATACCTTCTTTTTTGTTTTATCTGAAAACTTACTATACAGAAAATCCATAGATAGGTGCTCTCGTTTTGCATTTAGATATGCCGCACCAAGAATTGACATCCATATTAACGAAAATCTAGCTAACTCTTCCGTCCACGAAAAAGAAGCTTTTAATACATATCTTGAAAACACTTGAAATAACACATCAAATACAAGAAGTGTGAATATGATAATTAAGAATACTTCCATAAACTTAACCACTTTGCTAAAAACAGATTTAGATGCACTCATAATTTTAATTCGATTTAATATCCTTAACCAGTTGAATAAGTTCTGGATGCTCTTTCTTAAATTCTTCTAAAACTGATTTAGATTGTTCTGCAAACAACGACTTTTCAGGTATTATTATTTCTACACCAGCTTCTTTGGCGATTTTCATACTTTCATCAACCGATGCTTTCCAAAATTTCTTTTGAGCTTGGGCAGACTCATTAGCTGCTTCTTGCACCCATGTTTTTTCTTGTTCTGATAGTTTTTCCCATTGTTTTGTACCTATAAGTAAAACGTCTGGTACTGAGGAATGTTCATCTAATGTGTAATACTTACTAATTTCATAGTGATTAGATGACACAAATGAAGGTGGGTTATTTTCAGCTCCATCAACAACTCCCTGTTGTATAGCAGTATAAAGTTCTCCGTAAGCCATTGGCGTAGCAGCTCCTCCTAATGAGTTTACCATATTAATAGCCATTTGGTTATTCATTACACGAATCTTCAATCCTTTTAAATCTTCTGGAGTTCTAACGGCTTTGTTAGATGTATAAAAACTACGGCTTCCTGCATCATAATAACATAAACCGCGAAGCCAAAACTTTTCGCCTTTTTCTAAGATAGATTTACCAACTGGCCCTTCTAAAACATCAAACATATGTTGCTTGTCTCTAAATAAGTAAGGTATTCCCAGTACATGATATTCTGGTACAAAATTAGACAATGTAGCTGCACTTACTTTTGTAATTGCCACGCTACCTATTTGTAAAAGTTCTAGAACTTCACGCTCTGAACCTAATTGGGCATCAGGAAATATTTTGATAGTTAAATCACCATTAGATTTCTCGTTTAATATCTTTTGAAATTCTACTATACCTTTATGAACTGGATGTGTTTGTGGTAAGGTATGTGCTAAGTAAAGTACTTTTTCATTTTCATCCTTTTTACAGGACAAAACAACTAAAAAAAGTAAACAGATTGCCAGTGTTTTTTTCATGTCTTATTTATTTTCGGTAATATCAAAACCGAAGTAGTTTTTTGCATTATAATAACATATATCTTGTACCATTTTACCTAGAAATTCTATATCGTTTGGCACAAGTCCTTGCTTAACATCTTCTCCTATAATATTGCATAATATACGTCTAAAATATTCATGTCTTGTGAAAGATAAAAAACTCCTACTATCTGTAAGCATACCTACAAAACGACTTAGAAGCCCCATATTAGACAAACAGTTTATCTGTTTTTCCATACCATCTTTTTGGTCTAAAAACCACCAACCAGAACCCCATTGCATTTTACCTGGGACTCCTCCTTCATTATAATTTCCCATCATAGTAGCAAACACTTCGTTCTGTGATGGATTTAAATTATACGAGATTGTTTTTGCCAATTGATTTGTACTATCTAATCTATTAAATAGTCTAGACATAGCTTTTGCTGCTGGAAAATCTCCAATAGAATCTACCCCTGCATCTAAACCTATTTGATTTAACAACCTGTCGTTATTATTTCTTATAGCACCTACATGAAACTGCTGTGTCCATCTTTTTTTATGGTACATTTTACACAACTTATCTAAGACACATGATGCATATACCTTAACGTCGTTATTTGAAATATCACTTCCAGATAAGCGTTTCTTAAATATATCATCTGCTTCAGCTTCGGTAAAATCTGTAGCATAAATTTCTTCCATACCATAATCTGATAATCGACATCCTGCTTCATCGAAATATTCAACTCTCTTTTCAATAGCTTTAATTAAATCTTCTAAAGAGGTAATAGGAAATCCAACACAAGTAGATAGTTTATTGATATATGTTATAAAATTTTCTTTTTTTATAAATAGCAGGGCATCTGGTCTAAAGGTTGGAAACACTTTGGTATAAAAATCTTTTTCAGCTATCTCTTTATGATATTTTAAATCATCAATAGGGTCGTCTGTAGTACAGATAACCTCAACTTTCATATCTTCTAGTAATTGTGCTGGCGTTTTACTTTCTAGAGTTTCATTAGCTTTAACATAAATATCTTCGGCTGTACTAGGTTGCAAAACATCATCAATACTAAAATAACGTTTAAGTTCTAAATGTGTCCAATGAAACAAAGGGTTCCTTAAGGTATAAGGTACAGTTTCTGCCCATTTTAAAAACTTTTCTTTTTTTGAAGTTGCAGAACCTGTGATAAAAATCTCTTCGATACCATTGGCTCGCATTGCCCTCCATTTATAATGATCTCCCTCTAACCAAGCATCTGTTATGTTTTTAACAGGTTGGTTTTCGGCAATTTTTTGTGGCGATAAATGATTGTGATAATCAATAATTGGTAAATCCTTAGCATACTCATGATATAATTTTTCTGCTATATCGGATTGTAATATAAAATTATCAGTTATAAATTTAGTTGATTTCATTTATTACTTATTTCAAACTAACCTCTAGTGGGTTATTTACTTTTTGCGTGAATGTTTCTAAATAATTATTCCATGACTCTTTAGAGGTAAATGTCTTAGCTTTTTTCCAACCAAAACCAGCATAATAAACAACTTTACCCTCATTTACCTTAACGCTAGTATATAAATTACTCCAGTCTTTAACTGAGGTTTCAAATAATTGAGTAGATATCATATTACCATTTGGCACTACTATAGCTGTTCCTAATTCAGAATCTCCGTGTGGTTCCCAATAAGAAATATAGCCTACTTCCTTATTTTGAGTTGCTTCACCATCTTTTTCATGTAAAGTTAAACCTGTATAAATATTATCTATTCCAGATATCTCTACTTCAAATCTAGATAAGTTGCTTCCATAATCTAAAGAGATATGCTTTATTTCTGAAATAGCAACACCATTTGCATCCCAATCAGCATATTCTAATATAAAACTAGTTCTTATAGGGCCAGTGGTAATCGTTTTCCATTTTATAAAATTCTTAGACACATAATATGTAGTATCAATTTTTGCAGCTATACCTCCTACACCTCTACTAACTCCTACATGAAAATTATCTAAGCCTTCTCCATGATCTTCATGATAAGCACCTTTTTTCTCATCATTTCTTTTGTACCATTTATTAATAATAGGAAATTCTACACGCTTTAACCATGCATCAATACCACTGGATAGTGTACCGCCTTTAACACCATTCTCTACCATTTTTTGTGCTACAGGTCCAAAGGTTCTAAAAGCTACTTTATTGTTTTCCCAAGCATAATCATCTGTTCGTTCTGGAACAAATCTAGAATAACAATATTCCTCCACCTTTGGTTTAGATGATGGTTCAATTTGTAATAGTTCAAATTGTTTTTCTGAATTTGCCTCTATTTCAACTTGAAATAGTAGTATATCAATATTTCCATCTAAGTCTTCATCGACTAATTGAGATACTAATACTTCTCCAGTTTCAACATCTACAACACCAATACCTTCAATGCTTTCGCCTTGTGATAAAATGATATCTGAAAGATTTAACTCAACAGTTTCAAAACTCCTTGAGATATCCAAAGAATTTTTTACAGTAATAATTTGCCCTGACTTATTTTCACAATTAAAAAATATGAAACATGAAAGCAGTAAAATAGATATTGATAGTGTTTTCATCTGTTAGTATATATTATTTTTAATGGCTAAATACATGTGATACGTTCACAATGCATTATTTCTAGACATTTTATATTAATCTTCGTTTGATGGTTTTCCTATAGTTGCTAAAATACCACCATCTACATATACTACTTGACCATTTACAAAGTCACTAGCTTTAGATGATAAAAATATGGCTGCTCCAGCTAAATCGTCTGGGTCTCCCCATTTTGCTGCTGGTGTTCTATTTACGATAAAATCATTAAATGGATGTCCGTCTACACGAATAGGTGCTGTTTGCGATGTGGCAAAATATCCTGGTCCTATACCGTTTACTTGAATATTGTGTTTTGCCCACTCTGTAGCCATATTTTGTGTAAGCATTTTTAACCCACCTTTTGCAGCTGCATAAGCACCAACACTGTTTCGTCCTAACTCACTCATCATAGAGCAGATATTTATGACTTTACCTGCTTTTCGTTCTATCATTGCTGGCACGACATGTTTAGACACAATAAAGGGACTTACCAAATCTACATCTATGACCTGTTTAAAATCTGACACCTCCATTTCAATAAGCGGTGTTCTTTTGATGATACCTGCATTATTGATTAATATATCAATATGTCCTACTTCTTCTTGAATTTTTGCTACTGCCGCAATTACTTCAGCTTCATTAGTAACATTAAATTTACAACCAACAGCATTAATACCTTCACTTTTGTATTCTGCTACTGCTTTATCTATCTTTTCTTGAGAAGAGTTTCCATTAACAACTATAGTTGCTCCTGCTAAACCTAAGCCCCTTGCCATAGCCATACCAAGACCATGAGTGCTTCCTGTTACTAAGGCTATTTTGCCTTTTACATCAAATAACGACATACTCATAACTTATCTTAAATCTGTTATTTTAGCAACATCCATATCTCCATAGTCTAAATTCTCTCCTGCCATACCCCAAATAAATGTGTAGTTTGATGTACCTGAACCTGAATGAATAGACCATGGTGGAGAAATTACTGCTTCGTGATTTTGCATCCAGATATGTCGTGTTTCTTGTGGCTGCCCCATAAAATGACATACCGCTTGTTCATCCATAATATCTAAATAATAGTAAATCTCCATTCTTCTATCGTGAACATGCGCTGGCATTGTATTCCAAACAGAACCTGTTTTAAGTTCCGTCATTCCCATTTGTAATTGACAAGTGGTTACAATCCCTCCTATAATCATTTGACTTACGGTTCTATGATTGGCAGTTTCTAAACTTCCCAATTCAATTTTATTAGCATCAACTTTAGCCACATGCTTTGTTGGATATGCTGTGTGAGCTGGTGCTGAATTCATATAAAACTTTGCTGGTTTGTTTGAATCATCGCTTTTAAAAACAACATCCTTTACACCTTTACCTAGATATAGCGCATCTTTATGAGCCATAGCAAATTCTTCTCCATCTGCTATAACAGTTCCTGCCCCTCCAGCGTTAATAATCCCCATTTCTCTTCTTTCTAAAAAGAATTCAGATTTTAAGGGGTCTATTGTTTCTAAAGATAAAGCTTCAGCTATTGGCATTGCTCCACCTGCCATATATCTATCGTAATGTGTGTAAACCCATTTGATGTTATCGCCTTGCATTAAATCAGGAATTAAAAACTCATCTCTTAACTCTTGTGTATCGTATTTTTTTACCGCCTGTGGGCTCGATGCGTATCGTGTTTCGTACTTTGTACTCATAACTCTAGTGATTATCGTTTATATAATGTGTTTTAGTCCGTATTCTAAACCGCGTATCTCAGCTAAGCCTCTTAACCTACCAATACCTGAATATCCTGGATTGGTTTTCTTATTTAAGTCATCTAACATTTGATGCCCGTGGTCTGGCCTTACAGGTATTGCGGCATCTGCCATACCTTCAGCTTTACGCCGTTTTTCTTCTTCTAAAATCACTTTAACAACAGCGTACATATCTACATCGCCATCTAAGTGATCTGCTTCATAAAAATTACCTGCTTCGTCACGTTTTGTACTTCGCAAATGCAAGAAATGCGTTCTATCAGCAAAACGCTTAAAAATATTTACCAAATTGTTATCTTCTCTAACACCTAAAGATCCCGTACAAAATGTAATACCATTGGCACGATCTGGAACATTATCAAATAAATAGGCGTAATCTTCTTCTGTACTTACAACTCTTGGTAGTCCTAAAATTGGATAAGGTGGATCGTCTGGATGTATACACATCAATACATTATTTTGCGACGCTACTGGTATAATTTCTTTTAAAAACTCCACCAAATTATCTCGTAATGTTTGTGCATCAACATCTTTGTAAGTATCTAAAATATCTTGAAACTGTTCTAAAGTATAGCCTTCTTCAGCACCTGGTAAACCTGCTATAATATTATTTACCAATTTGGTTTTTTCATCTTCAGCTAAACCTTCTACATAAGCTTTAGCTGCTTTTTGTTGTGCTTCTGTATAAGCTTCTTCAGCCCCAGGACGTTTTAATAAAAACAACTCAAATGCTGCAAAAGCAATTACATCAAAACGTAATGCTTCTGAACCGTCTTCTACTTTAAATGCTAAATCTGTTCTTGTCCAGTCTAATACTGGCATAAAATTATAACATACAATGTTTACACCACACTTTGCTAAATTTTCTATACTAGTCTTATATCTATCTATATAAGTTTTAAAATCTCCTGAACGGGTTTTAATATTTTCGTGTACTGGTATACTTTCTACAACACTCCAAGTTAAGCCTGCATCTTCTATAATGTCTTTTCTTTTTTGTATTTCCTCTACAGTCCATACTTGGCCGTTAGGTATATGATGTAATGCAGAAACAACGCCTGTTGCACCCGCTTGCTTTACATCTGATAAAGATACGGGATCATTTGGTCCGTACCATCTCCATGTTTGCTCCATTTTTTATTGTTTACTTTTTTGTAAATTCTTGCATCAATTCAGTAACCAATTTGCCATCTTCAACTGGACATGGGTTACTTCGTTTTCCTAGAAAATAATTAACCGTTTCTTGTATCATTGGCTGTTGAATATTTTCTGGGTTTTTAAATTCGAAAGTTCTATTTATTTTATTTGAATTTAGTACTAGTTTATCTTCATAAAATGAAATTTCAATTGTTCCACTTTCCCCATAAATTGTACAGCGATCTTCTTCTAAGTATTCTGGAATTGCAAAAGACCACATTCCTCTAAATTGAATCCCATTGTGAAAATCGATAATACCATTAACAGTATCATCAACATTGTTAATTTTTGATTGATTAACAGCCAAACCTCTTGCTCTTTTGTAATTACCAAAGAAATAATACATTAAATCTATTTGATGAGGCGCTATGTCATGAAAATACCCTCCTCCTGACACTTCTTCATCCAATCTCCATGTAGCTTTATCATTAAAATTATATGGTTGCAAAAATCTTAGATCTACAAATTTCATATCCCCAATAGCATCTGAGTCAATTAACTCTTTTACCTTACTATACATTGGTAAAAATCTACGATAATGTGCTACTACTAATTTTTGACTACTATTACTAACCGCCTCTTCTAATTGAGTCGCTTCAGCAATACTTAGTACCATTGGTTTTTCTATGTATACATTTTTACCAGCTGCTAATGCTTTTAATGCATACTCTAAATGTGTTGATGGAGGTGTTGCTATATAAACCGCATTAATGCTTGGATTTGCTAAAAGTTCATTCGCATCACTATACCAAAAAGGCACATTATGACGCTTAGCAAAGTCTTCTGCCAAACTAGCATCCCGTCTCATTACGGCAAGTAATGTAGAGTTTTCGCATTTTTGAAATGCAGGTCCACTTTTAACTTCTGCTACATCACCACAGCCAATTATTCCCCAAATAATAGAATCGTTAATCACTTACGAATTATTAGAATTTTAAATTAAACACCACTATATGCACTAAACCCTCCGTCTATAGGAACAACCACTCCTGTAACAAATGAAGCACCTTCCCCACATAACCATAGTGTGGTTCCTATTAAATCTTCAGGCTCTCCAAATTTACCCATAGGGGTTTGGTCTATAATTTGATTTCCACGTGGGGTTAAACTACCATCTGTATTTGTTAATAAAGATCTATTTTGATCTGTTAAGAAAAAACCTGGCGCCAATGCATTTACTCTTATTCCTACTTTTGAAAAGTGAACAGCTAACCACTGCGTAAAATTAGATATTGCTGCCTTTGCTCCACTGTAAGCAGGAATCTTAGTTAAAGGTGTAAAAGCATTCATAGATGAAATATTTAATATACTACAGCCTTCTTTCCCTATCATATCTTCAGCAAAAACTTGAGTAGGCAATAAAGTACCTATAAAATTAAGGTCAAACACAAACTTGATTCCATTAGTATCTAAATCAAAAAATGTTTTAAATCCTTCTGCCTTATTTTCTAAATCACTTTCTAAAAGATGTGTATTTGAAGTGGTGCCAAGCGGATGGTTTCCACCAGCTCCATTAATAAGAATATCGCAATCTCCAAAAGCATCATTAACTTCTTTTTTAGCACTTTGCAATGACTCCTTTTCTAGAACATTAGCCGCAACTCCAATGGCCTTTCCTCCATCTGCTTTAATTACATTTGCTATTTCATCTGCCGCTTCCTTTCTAAGATCTAATAATGCTACATTATGTCCTTGCTTTGCAAGTGCCTTTGCTAATGTTCCACAAAGCACTCCTCCTGCACCTGTTAAAACTATTGTTTTACTCATTAAGTTATGGTTTGATCAGTTATTTATTTAATATATATAAGATTAATTTTTACTATCATGTTAAAACCTCAGAACAAAAAAAAGCATTACTTAGTAATTTATTTTAAACACTCCAAAAATTGTACTATTTCCTACTTCTTTTGTACTTCTAAACACTATGAATACACCTGTAATTAAAAGTGCTATACCTACCAACAAAAATAATTAAGAATACAAATGAACCTGTCCTGCTCTGTCCTGCTTCGCAATATATTAAAACATCTTTATTACAACAAGGTTAGAGATAATAATATTCTAGAAAAAATCAATGAGAAAATGATTTTACAAAGAGTCTCTTACTATTAATTTTGTTGGTAAAAACTTTCTAATAATCTTATCACTTTTTACAAACTCAGCTGCTATAGCTCCAAATTCTTTAAAATCAATTGATACTACAGATATACCCTTATATATAAATCTCTTAATTGGTGTTTCATTATATGAGAGTAAACCAACATCTTTACCAAGTTCTAAATCTTCTGTAATACATTGATCAAGTAAATTATATAACATTCTATCGTTAACCGTAATGTACGCAGTATGTTTTTCCACTTTTAAATCTCTTGAATTTTTTGTTACACTACATTTTATATTGTATGCATTACAAAATTTTTTAAAATACTCCACGCTCTCCCATGGATGATAGGTATACTCTGGATAAATAAAATTAATCTCTTTATACTTTCTAAATAGATGTAATCCTTGCTCTAAACAGTTGTAAAATCCTTGTCCAAAATCTTGAAGAAGATAATTTTTTGTTTTTTCAGATCCTAAATCCCAATCTATCAACAAAAGTCTATCTCTATTAATTTTAGATATAGCTCTTTTAACTTCGGGATGATCAAACCCCATAATAATATATTTATAGTATTCACCTTCCTCTGTATCAAGCATTGACTTAAAGTTCTTTACATTATAATGATGAAATTGAAAGTCAACAATTACATTACTAGGCAAATTCTGCATAAATGAGTGATATAACACCTCTTTGTAAGCTTTAAAAGTACTTATAAGTAAAAGCACTTTTATTTTGCTATCTGCTATGTAGTATCCTTTATTTGGCGTAGATTTTATAAAACCTTTTTGTTTTAATAACGTATAGGCCTTAAAAACAGTATCTCTAGACAGATTGTAATCTTTACTAAACTCATTTATAGATGGTATACTATCTCCTGGTTTAAAAGCATTTGTCTCAATCGATTCTTTAAATGCGTTAAATATTTTTTTATACTTAGGAATATCATTATTGCCTATATTTTTCAGCCTTAGTTTGCTGTCAACCATGGTTCAATTACTTTAAGAAAACGCTTGTTAAATAACAACAAACGGAATATCAGATTAGTTAGAAAATCCTTTAAAATTAAAGGACATAATACAAATTAACATCAATAAAACAAACAACTGTCCTGCTGTGTCTGGTAATTATACTTCTAAAACGCATCTCTCTTTAAATAATTCCTTGTATTTTCCAATACTGCTAACTTAGTTTATCTCACTATTTTTGAGCTATTGATATTTACTTTAAATAATGTAAGTTTTAAACTATAGTATTATAAGAATAATAAAATTTTTATCAATACATTTTATTTTTTTTATACTCTTATACAATATTGTATTTTTTATCCTACAACACACATCAAACAATAACTAATTAATTGATTTACAGTAATAAAAAACAAAATCTAACAGCTAAAAAACAAAATTTTATATAAGAAAATTAATTTTAAAAATGTATTTCATCGATTTTTTTTACCTTTCATGGATTTTTGAGTTATAAAATACTATATTAGCCCCCTATAATTCATTAACCCCTAAATCTGATGAAAAAAACTACCTACCAGAAAATTGTTTTGCTAGCAATTTTCAATTTACTTATTAATTATGGTTTCTCTCAGGTAATAAATCAAACGCCAAAAAGAATCTCCATACCAAACCCTTCAGTTAGCACATTACAAAATATCCAAAAGGCTGGAATAGCCTTGTCCTGCGGACCTAAGTTCGTTAACAACAACTTACAAATGGAACTTAGTTACGCTGAATTACAGCTATTAGACAACCAAGGTATTTCCTATAATATTTTAATCGATGACCTTACTACTTACTATAGTGAAAGAAATGCAATTGACTTACCAATTGCTCAGGCTGAACTAAGACGATCCCAACAGATCGCAGCTCAAAAGAGGGCAAGCAAAACGTTAAGCAAAAAGAGTAGCTTAGTTGATAACCCAACACAACATGATGATTGTGAAGAAATTGATTGGATAGAGCCTACAAACTTTAAGTTAGGTAGCATGGGTGGAGCATTAACGTTAAGTGAGGCTTATGCTGAATTAGATTTGATGCGTAGTATGTATCCAAATTTAATATCTGTAAGAACAGATGCTTCTACTTCAGGAATTGTAACTCACGGAAATTCTACTGGTAGTACAACATGGGCTGGACAACCTGTGTACTATGTTAGAATTTCAGATAACCCTGATACAGATGAAGCAAATGAGCCTGAAACACTAATTACTGGTGCAATGCATGCTCGTGAAATAAGTAGTGTTATGAACACTTTCTATTTTATGTGGTACATTTTAGAAAATTATGATACTGACCCATTCATAAAAAATATTGTTGATAATCAAGAAATTTACATCATGCCTATTAGTAATCCTGATGGCTATCGTTGGAATGAGGTTATAGCCCCATCTGGTGGAGGATTACAACGTAAAAATCTAAGACCTGGTGTAGCAGATAATGGTACTACAAACTCAAACAATGATGTTAGAGGCGTAGATCTAAACAGAAACTTTAACTATTACTGGGGATGGGACAATGCTGGTTCCTCACCAACAACAAGCGCTAATACCTACAGAGGACCTTCTGCAGGATCAGAGCCAGAAACACAAATTGTACAAGAATTTATAGCCGCGCATGATATTAAAGTAGCTGTAAATCATCATGGTGGTTTAAACTCCATTGTTACTTCTTCTTATAATGGTAATGCATCAGCAACTGACTCCGGAAGAGAAGATGAATATGCAAAAATATGTACTGATTTAACACATCATAATAGGTATGTTTTTGGGTCGGCACCAAACACTTTATACGAAGCCAACGGAGATGTTAACGACTGGATGCTAGGTGGACCATCTGTAACTTCTGGCGGACAAACAAGCTCAGGTTCCGGAAAAGATGTATTGGCTTTCGCTCCAGAAAATGGAGATGATTTTTGGCCTACTACTACATTGATTATAGATATCGCTAGACGTGCTTTACGTATGAATTATTTATCAGTTATTCACTCTGGAAAATATGCTAAATTTCACGACCTAAATACAAGTGACATATCATCTACATCAGGAAACTTAACCTTTGGTGTGGAATATTTAGGCAAGACTTACGACGATATTACACTAACGGTTACACCAGTTTCTGCAAACATTACCTCAATGAACTCTCCTTCCGTACAATCTGGATGGACAAAATTGGAGCAACGAAACTTAAATGTACCTTACACATTAGATGCGGGAATTCAACCAAATGATGAAATTGAGTTTCAGGTTACTTTAAGTAATGATGATTTTGTCATTTATCGTGCAAACTATATTAAGTATTACAAACCAAGCACACTTTTTGTAGATAATGATACTGACATCACTAATTGGACAACATCCGGAGGTACATGGGGAACAACAACGGATGCTTATATTGGTTCTACAGCGATCACTGATTCCCCTTCAGGTTCTTACACCAATAATGAAAACAAAAGCATCACTTTAAATTCAACAATAGATTTATCGTCTTCATCACGAGCAGTTGTTCAATTTTTTGCTAAATGGGATTTAGAGAGAAATTTTGACTTGGTACAGCTTGAAGCAAGTACAGATGGAGGTAGTAATTGGACTGCTTTATGTGGTAGATATAATAAACCCGCAGCTACCTTATTAACCAATTTTCATATATCAAAAACAGCCGATTCCAGAGCTATATATGGCAACTTCTTTCCTGATGTTTTAGGTGAGCACCAATCCTCTAATGGAGAGATTGTTTATGATGGTGATAGTATGGATAAATGGGTGATGGAAGAAATCCTAATTGACAATCAAGATAATAACTTCTTATTAGGACAAAGCAATGTACAATTCCGATTTAGATTCAAAACTGATGACACCAATAGAGAAGATGATTTAACAACTACTTTTGATGGTTTTATTTTTGACGATTTCAAAATTATAAATTTCCCTGTTCCTTGTGATGATACAAATCCGCCAACAAATCTAGCTGCTGATGTAGAAACCATAGGACTTTCCGGAATACTGAGTTGGGATAATATTCCATCTGCTACTTATGATGTTAGATACCGAGAAGTTGGTGCGCCATCTTGGACAACAATAACTGACGTATCTACAAATAGCTATACTATAAATGGCTTAACTAACGAAACAGATTATGAAGCTCAAGTTGCAACGCGATGCACATCTTCTACTTCTAGTTTTTCTGCATCTGTGAACTTTACCGGTACTGCATGTACTGGAACAGTTATAAATTCTTTTCCATATACACAGAATTTTGATTCTGGTATTGGAAATTGGACACAAGGAGAAAACGATGTTTCTGGAAACAACTACGAAGATTGGACATTGAATTCTGGAGGTACAACTTCACAGCAAACTGGTCCTCTTAACGATTTCACATTTCAAAATACAAGTGGTAGCACATCAGGAAATTATTTTTACACTGAAGCTACAAATGCAAATACCACGACAAACGTTGGTCAAAATGTTACAGTAACCCTTATAAGTCCATGTTTTGACTTGTCGGGATACGAGGATACTAGCTTTTCATTCTATTATCATATGTTTGATAATAATACTGGAGATATGGGAGACTTACGCGTTGAAGTAAGTTCTGACAATGGCGGTAATTGGACAATTGAAAATACTATTTCCGGACAACAACAAACAGCTCAAGGAAACCCATGGCTACAACAGACTATAGATTTAAGCGCTTATGACGGTCAAATTATTAAAATAAGATTCGCAGGAGCCACAGGAGATGGGTATAGAAGTGATATGGCTTTTGATGAATTAGCCTTAACAGCAAATGTAGGTTGTTCTAAACCTGCAGATGACGTTACAAATGCAACCATCTGTTCAGGAGAAACATATACATGGGCAGCTAATGGCCAAGATTATACAACAGCGCAATCTGGACTTACAATTACTAACGATGGATGTACAGCTGATGATGTAGTAG
>NZ_SIRS01000007.1:173718-301937 GCF_004310335.1 Hyunsoonleella pacifica
GATCAGAAACATATACATGGGCAGCTAATGGCCAAGATTATACAACAGCGCAATCTGGACTTACAATTACTAACGATGGATGTACAGCTGATGATGTACTAAACTTAACTGTTACGCCAAAACCTGCAGACGACGTTACAAATGCAACCATCTGTTCAGGAGAAACATATACATGGGCAGCTAATGGCCAAGATTATACAACAGCGCAATCTGGACTTACAATTACTAACGATGGATGTACAGCTGATGATGTACTAAACTTAACTGTTACGCCTCAAACTGTTTGGTATTTGGATGCTGATGGAGATGGTTACGCAATATCAACGGTTTCTGATTGTTCATCTCCAGGAATAGAATACACATCTAGTGTACTTCCTGTGACTGATTGTGATGATACACCTGGCACTGGAGCTAACATATATCCTGGAGCACCTGAAATCACAGATGATGGTATTGATCAAGATTGTGATGGGTTTGACCAAACCACGCTTGATAGAGACAAATTAGAATTCAGAAATATTTCTGTGCTACCAAATCCATTTGGTAATACTATTAACATTGATTTACCTTCAAGCTATAATAGTGTAGAGTTTGGTATACAGATATTCGACATGAATGGTAGATTAGTTATAGATAGACAATATTCTAGTTCTAACAGAAGAATAAGTGTAAATGGTTTAGATCAATTAGACCAAGCACCTTATGTTGTGAAAATAATAAATATAGAAACTGGATTCTCTATGATGAAACAGTTAATAAAATTCTAATCAACTATAAGTAATAAAAAAAAGAGGCTGAGTTTAATGAAAACTCAGCCTTTTTTCTATAAAATCATTCCTCAAACAATTTACACTTAAAATTTTAATTAATTGATTTTCAATAAATTAATTTTTAATAATGTATTTCATCGATTATTTTTGTATTTCATGGAGTTACACTTTATATTTGGTGCTTAAATAATTAGTCCCAAGCTAAATTTAACCTCTCATGAAAAAAATTACTTTTTTATTAAGGAGTACTATCCTTATAGTAAGTATTCTTATTTCTAACAATTTATTTTCACAAACCTGTGGAACAACAATAAGCTCATTTCCTTATTCTGAAGATTTTGAATCTGGTACTGGAGCTTGGACACAAGCAACAGGTGATAATGGTGATTGGACAAGAGATAATAATGGAACATTATCAAGTGGTACTGGACCAACTACAGTAGGAGTTGGCTCTACATTTTACATGTATGTTGAAGCTTCAACAAGTGGCGGTATAGGGTTTCCAAGTAATTTCACGAACTTTGATAGCCCTTGTTTTGATTTATCAGGAACAGCAAGTGCAACATTCTCTTTTGATTATCATATGTTTGGTGCAGATATGGGTACGCTTAACGTACAAATAAGTACTGATAACGGAGCAACATTTCCGACGACATTATGGACAAGAACAGGTAATCAACAAGCAACTCAAGATTCTGGTTACCTTAATACCTCAATCGACTTATCAGCTTATGTTGGTTCAACAATAAAATTAAGATTTAATGGCATTTCAGGATCCACTGGTAGTGGCTGGAGCAGTGATATTGCTATAGATAATATAAGTTTAAGTGTTGTTGCTGGAAGTGTGCCAGAAATTAATATTACAGGAAATGCAACTAACATACTAGATGGAGATGTAACTCCTAATGTGAGTGATGATACAGATTTTGGTAGTGTTGATATTACTGGTGGTACTAACGCTAATACATTTACCATTCAAAATACAGGTACTGTAACATTAAATTTAACAGACCCTTCTCCTTACATCACTATAAGTGGTACACACGCAGCCGATTTTTCATTAACAACAAATCCGTCAGCTACCATTGCTGCTGGTGGAAATACATCTTTTACTATTACATTTGATCCTAGTGCTACTGGATTAAGAACAGCAAACGTTAGTATTGCTAATGATGATTCAAATGAAAACCCATACACCTTTGATATTCAAGGAACTGGAATAGACCCATGCGGCTCAACAGTGAGTAGTTTTCCATATACTGAAGATTTTGAATCAAATACTGTTGGAGCATGGATTCAAGATACAACTGATAATTTTGATTGGACCGTTAACAGCGGCGGAACCACTTCTACAGATACCGGCCCAACTGGTGCTGGAGGTGGAACATATTACATTTATACGGAAGCTAGTTCAAATTACAATAATACAAGTAATCTTTTTAGCCCATGTTTTGACCTTAGTGGCTTAACAAATCCAGAGTTTTCCTTTAGCTACCACATGTATGGTGCTGATCTAGGAACTCTCAATGTAGATATTAGTACCGATAGTGGAATTACTTACCCTACAAATCTTTGGACACAAACTGGTCAAGTTCAAACTGCAAATGGAGATGCTTGGATTACCGTTACATTAAACCTTGCTGCTTATGCTGGGCAAACTATTAAATTAAGAATTCAAGGCATAACAGGAAGTTCCTGGAATAGTGATATAGCAGTAGATGATATTTCTCTGTACAACACAGCACCAGAACCAGAAATAAACCTTATTGGTAATGCTACAACAATTACAGATGGAGATACAACGCCATCAACCACAGATGATACTGACTTTGGAAATATTGATGTTACCGTTGGTACTAATGCCAATACGTTTACCATTCAAAATACAGGTACCGCAACCTTAAATTTAACCGATCCATCCCCTTATATTACAATAAACGGAACCCATGCAGCCGACTTTACATTAACAGCAAATCCTTCAGCTACTGTAGCTGCCAGTGGCAGTACAACATTTACTATTACATTTAACCCAAGCGCAACAGGCTTAAGAACCGCAACCGTAAGTATTGCTAATGATGATTCAGACGAAAACCCATATAGTTTTAATATTCAAGGTACGGGGATAACAACAGTACAAGAAATAAATATTCAAGGTAATAGCGTTGATATCGCTGATGGTGATACCACACCAGATACAAGCGACGACACAGATTTTGGTAGCATTGTAGTTACTAGTGGCAATAATGCCAATACCTTTACCATTCAAAACTTAGGTACCGTATCTAGTTTAAATCTTACAGGAGCTTCTCCTTATATAACTATTGGTGGAGCCCACCCTGGAGATTTTACTGTAACAAGTATCCCTTCAGCCACCATAGCAGCTAGCAGCAGCACTACTTTTGAAATTACATTCGACCCTAGCGCTCTAGGTACTAGAACTGCAACTGCATCTATAGCAAATGACGATGGAGATGAAAACCCTTATACTTTTGATATTCAAGGTACTGGAATAAGTGGTCCTCCAACATATACTATCTACTACGAAAATTTTGATAATAATGATGGTGGATGGACTATGACTAACAGTGGCTCTGGCTCAACATGGACATACGGAACAAACACTACTGATATATGCGAAGCAAATTACTGGTATACTGATAGCTACAACAACTATTTAACAAATACCGATACATACGCAACAAGCCCTGTAATAGATTTAACAGGTTTCTACAATTTAAAGTTCAGTATAGACATACGTTATAATACAGATGCTAATGATGGTGCTTTAATAGAATATTCAACTAATGGATCTACCTGGACCACTTTGGGAGCTATGGGGGATGGAACGCAATGGTATAATTCTGCAAGTGTAAACGCATTAGGAGCTGTAAATGGCTGGAGCGGAAATAACAGTACTGAATCATTCACGCCCATAAGAAATTTATCAGAACAAGCAAGCATTGGTTTACCTTCAGCTCTAGATAATGTAGCTACTGTTCAATTTAGAATACGTTTTGCATCCCAAACCTCAAATGGTGATGGATTTAACTTTGATAACGTGTTTATACATGGAGATCCTTACACGCCTTTTGCTGATCCAAGTTATGCGCCAGGAGGTGTTACCAATAACCTGAAACTCTGGCTAAAAGCCGATTCTGAAATTGGTGTAGTAGCAGATGGATCAGACATTGCTACATGGACAGATCAAGCTCAAGATAACGATGCTGTAAGTGTTACTGCAACCAGTCCTGTATTTTATAATAGTGCTACCAATAACATCAACTTTAATCCCTATGTTGACTTCGTTAAGACAAACCAAGACGTTATGAAAGGTAAAGGTGGATATTTTGCAAGAGAATATTTTATTGTAATACAAACTGATGGCGTAATTGACGATGAATTATCTAATACGCAAGCACCAATTTCTGGAAGACATGCTATAGAAACAATGCATAGTGATGGTAGTGGCTTATACTTTGGAGCAGGATCAATGAGATTTCAAAATTATAACTCTATGGTTAACCACATGGTTAGTACTGTCCCAACAAGTTTAGCTGGATTAGGATCTAGTGGTTCATGGGGTAGAACGTATTCCAGCGCAACAGATTCTTATGATAATGAAGTTATTGTTTTCAATATTAAAAACAACGCTACCAATACATCTACAGAAATTTATAAAAATGGTATTAGAATAGATAATGAAACAGGAGAAGTATCATCCGCACCATTTGACCCATTACCCTTTGTAGAATACCTAAACTCTTACTATTGTTTGGGTAGTGGACGTATCTCTATAAACGGTCACCCTTTTGACACCTTCTTCGATGGAAAAATCGGTGAAGTTTTAAGCTACTCTCAGACCAACTCATCAACAGATCAGCATAAGATTCTATCTGCACTTTGTATTAAATATGGCATCACACTTCATGATACAGCTAGTACTACAGCAGTTAACCTTAATGATAGAGACTATATTGACTCACAAGATACAGTAATATGGGATACAAGTGCCAACAGTGGTTATAACTACGATGTTGCAGGTATAGGTAGAGATGATGCATCTGAATTAACACAAAAACAATCTAGCAGTTCTAATGATGCTACTGACGGCACAGGACTAATTGAAGGCATATTAACTATTGGATTATCCGATATTTATGATACAAACAGCGACAATGTCACAAGTAATCCAACAAATTTTAATGATAGGGAATTCCTGATGTGGGGTAACAATGGATCTGACTTAAATTTAGCAGCTACAGCTATAAGTGTTGATATGAGCTCTGGGATTTCAGGTTTATCTACACCTGTATCATTTGTCGCTATGCAACGTAACTGGAAAGTAGTTGAAATTGGAGGAGATATACCTTCTTGTAAAGTTAGAATTCCACAAAATGCGATAAGAAACATAACGCCTCCAGGGAATTATTATATGTTTATTTCTGACACTGGAGTTTTCGATCCAACAGCAGATTATAGAGTAATGACTCCTGATGGCAGTGGTAACTTAGAAGCAGACTATAACTTTAATGGTACAAAATACATTACATTTGGTTATGCCCCACAAGTTGTTGTTGAACGTTCAGTGTATTTTGATGGTGTTGTTGACTATGTAGATATGGAAAACAACTTAGACCTAAATACAACTGAATTTACATTGTCTGCTTGGATTAAAAGAGATACAGGAACAACAAACGCTTCTATAATATCTAAGAGAAATGCAGCAGATTCAGAAGGATATGATCTTAGAATTAATGGTTCTGGACAATTAGAATTTTCAGTAAATGGAGGAGCTGGCACTCTTAACACTACAGTAGCCATTCCTGAAAACAAATGGCATCACGTGGCAGTAATTTATGAGAGTGGTACAGCAAGATTGTATATAGACGGTGTAGAAGCTGCGTCAAGCACTTTACCAGCACCAGTAGCTACCTCGCAAAAATTCTTAGTGGCTGCCGCTGATGGTTTTGACCCAAATACAACTGACTATTTTACCGGAAACATTGATGAAGTAAGAGTTTGGGATGTAGCACTTTCTTTAGATCAATTAAGGTATGTTATGAATCAAGAAATCATTAATGATAGTACCTTAGCATTAGAATATGGAGATGTTATCCCAACTACTATTACAAAATGTGAAATTAGTAGCATACCATGGACTGATTTAGCAGGATATTATCCAATGTCAGTATACACATATACCAACACAGATGACATGTCGGGTAATAATATTCAAGGCGCTTTACGAAATTTAAATACAGTTGATTACCAAACTGCCCCACTACCTTACAGCACCCAAGCTGCTGGTTCATGGGATACAGCAGGAACTTGGTTAAACAATTCGGTAGTAGATTTACCTAATGCTTTATCAATTGTAGATGGCACTACACCAATAAGTTGGAATATAGTAGAAATAAACCATGACACTTACCTTGGTGCCTCATCTACAACAACAAGAACAAGAGATTGTTCAGTACAAGCTCTGATTATAAATAGTGGCGATTTACAAGTGAATGGAGACACAGCTGCTAATGAAGGTATAGGCTTAACCGTAACACATTATTTATTACTTGACGGCACCATTGATCTAGAAGGAGAATCGCAATTAGTACAATCAGACCGTAGTGATTTTGATATCGCTAGCACAGGCACATTAGAACGTGATCAACAAGGTGTACCTAGTACTTATATCTATAATTATTGGTGTTCCCCAGTTGCTCCAACTAGTAATGCAGACCATACAGTTGCTAGTGTATTTAATAACATAGGCTTTCTAACCACAGGCTACAATGGTACAACATCTCCATTGCAAAATGCCGATTATTGGATTTGGACCTATACTAATTTACCAGACGATGATTATTCACAATGGCAACATGCTAGAAGCACAACTCCTATTTCTGTAGGAGAAGGGTTTACAATGAAAGGACCAGGTGTAGCCACTCCAGAACAAAATTATGAATTTGTTGGACAACCTAATAACGGAGATTTTAGCTTACCAATTACTGTTGATAATGATTATTTAATTGGTAACCCATACCCTTCCGCCTTAGACGCAAATGCATTTATTTTAGATAACTTAAGTGCTGCTGACGGAGGAACTAATACACAAAATGTAATTAATGGTGCCTTATACTTTTGGGATCATTTTTCAGATAACACACATAACCTTGGTTCTTACGAAGGTGGTTATGCCACTTTAACCTTAATTGGTGGAACTCTGGCTATATCAGACGATGCTAGAATTAATGTAACTTATGCAACAGGAACAAAACGCCCTGAAAGGTATATACCAGTAGGACAAGGGTTCTTTGCTTCAGCTGTAAACGATCCTACCTTAACTGGGTTATCACAACCAATAGTTGGTGGAAATATCTTAATTAGAAACAGTCAAAGAGTATTTCAAAGAGAAACTGTTTCTGGATCAAATACAGGTTCTATTTTTGTAAAAAGCAACAATACAAAGAAATCTACAGCCAGTAATAACACAGAACAAGATACAAGACAAAAAATAAGACTAATGTTTGATTCTCCTGACGGATATCATCGTGAATTACTTGTGGGTGTAGATGAAAGAACCACAAATAATTTTGATCTTGGATATGATGCTATTTTATTAGATGTTGGCAATGAAGATATGTATTGGAATTTTAATGATACACCACTGGTAATTCAAGGTGTTGATAATTTTGAAGAAAGCCAAGTACTTCCATTAGGCATAAAAACCTCAAAGCCAGGTATATCTACAATAAGAATTAATGAGTTAATAAATATTGAAACTAACAAAAGCATCTATTTACATGATAAAGAATTAGATGTGCACCATGATTTAAAACAAAGTGACTATACTGTCAATCTACAAGCTGGAGAATATAAAGATAGATTTGAAATAACCTTTGGCAATAATAATAGTGCTTCACTTGGAACAGATGATTTTGAATTTGATGATTTAGTAATTCGTTATCAAAATGACAACAATAAATTAGTGATTGAAAATCCAAAAGAACGAACTGTCAATGCAATCGAAATTTTCAATTTGTTAAGTCAATCGATAAAAAATTTTGACGAAGCATCTAATAAGAATCAAATTCTACATGAAGTAAATGATGTTTCTACTGGTGTATACCTTGTAAAAATTCATTTAGATGATAACCAATCGATTTCACAAAAGATTATTATTGAATAAAAAATAAATTTAGTTTTAATAATAAAAAGTTGGAGATTTTAGGTAAAAGCTAATTCGCTCCAACTTTTTATTTTATCTAAAATGAAAAGCTTATTTATACATCATTTTATTTTAAAAATGCTTTTCATCGATTATTTCATACATTTTATCGTTTATTTGAAAAATAAATCTTTATATTAGCACAATGCTATTTTTTAGCATACAAAACATATTTAGCCCCAAACTAAATAACCTATAACATGAAGCATATTGCTATTACACTCTTAATAGTGTTCTCTCTCTTTTTTAATACTTTAAAAGTATTTGCTCAACTTCATACTACTCCCGAATGTGGAAATAATTATACACTAAATTGGTCTACATACCCAGAAGATTCAAATGAATATGGCTGGCCATCTGGCGCATTATCAAATGTGCTTAATAATGTTGATAATTCTGATGTAGATATTACTATTACATTTACCGGAGAAACAAGTACCTTAGGGTTTTGGGCAGGACAAACCCCAAAAGTAGGGACAAAATCCAGTTATCTACACAAAGGCATCGATTTGTTAAGCAATGGCTTCGTTAAAGATGGGATTACATGCACCATAACATTTAGCAAACCTATATATGCACTGTCTTTCGACATACACCATATCAATGTATATGAAGTAAATGGGGATAAATATACCATTACTGGAAAAAATCTAGAAGGAGATATTATTTACCCTGAGTTCACGCATTCCCCTTCCCCTTCATATACTACTGATGAAACAACAGGAATTGTAAATGCTGTATCTAATTTAACTTCTGGAGAAAATCCTATTGTAGGCGTAAACTTTACTGATCCAAACTATATAACAAGCATAACTATTCTTTGGGAAGACTGTGAAAGCTGTGCAGCTGAAAAAGCACATGCTACAGGTATTGGTAATTTTAGTTTCTGTACACCACAAACACTAGACTTTGATGGAGAAGATGACTACATCAGTACTCCTGCATTTCTAGGAGGTCATGATCAAATAACAATGATGTCTTGGATCAAAGCAGATAGCAATTCAGGTTCTAGTGAAATCATGGGACAACGTAATTTTAGATTATACCTAGATAACAATAACAAACTAAAAACTTTTATAAAAACCGATACTGGATTGGAAATAGTTTCTCCTGATATTACTGAAGGGTTCATTGAGCCTAATATATGGCAACATGTAGCTGTAGTGTATGATGGAGATACTGGTATAGTTCTTTTGTATTTAAATGGCAATATTATTTGGAGTTATTCAGATGCAGTACTCGCCAACACTACAATTAATAACACCACAGATTGGAATACAGACCACGACTTTGAAATAGGTAGAAACACCGAAATAAAAAATAATTATTTTGAAGGCTCCATTAATGAGATAAGAATATATAAAACTGCATTAAATAGCAATCAATTACATCAACAGATAAATCAAAAAATAAAAAACAATAATGGATATGTTAGAGGAACAACGATTCCTAAAGATATAGTTGATTTAACCTGGGACGATTTAATTCTTTATTACAAAATGGATATTCTGGACACAGGCTATACATTAGACAGTTCTCTCAGTAATAAACATGGCCTGTTACACAATATGTCTACATTTCAGGAATACACAGCTCCACTACCCTATATCACAAAAACAAATAACAACAATAACAACTGGAAAGATGCCAATAGTTGGCTACATGGTAATACTTGGAATATACACAATGATGTTCCTGAACATGCTATTGTCTCAATACAAAGTAATATAGAAACCAACGAGAATTTGAACACTATAGGGCTAATAGTTAATCAAGGAAAAAATCTTATCATAAACAATAATTCTGGCTTATTTAACTCTTGGTATTTAAAACTAGATGGCAACATAAAACTAAAGGATGGAGGACAACTAATACAAACTGAAAATAGTACTTTAGATGAAACTAGTAGTGGTGTTTTAGAAAAAGACATTAAAGGTACTTCTGATAAGTATACTTATAATTACTGGTCATCTCCTGTAAGTAAACAAAGTAATATAAAAAATAATACCAATTATACTGTTCAAGATATTTTTTATGGTATAGAATTTTTAACCAATGGATACGATGGTTCTGAAATTCCACTTGGTATTGCTGACTATTGGATTTGGAAATTCAGTAACAAGCTAAGTGATGATTATGCATCATGGCAACATGTTAGAAGTACTGGCGAGATTGCTCCCGGGGAAGGTTTCACTATGAAAGGCCCTGGCACAAACGCAATAGATTCTAAACAAGAATACACACTTAAAGGTAAACCAAATAATGGAGACATTAACTTGACCGTAAATGCAGGAAACGATTATTTAGTTGGCAACCCTTATCCATCAGCAATAGACGCTGTAGAGTTTCTTCTAGACAACAAAGCCGAAATATCTGGATTAGGTTCTACCAATGGTTCATTATATTTCTGGCAACATTGGGGAGGTGGCTCACATGTTGCTAACGATTATCAAGGAGGATATGCTACATTTTCTCTTTCTGGTAGTATACCAGCAGCTTCTAAAGGAACTAATACACAAGAAACAGAAACTAAAAATACCGCTGCAGAAATACCTGGAAGATATATTCCAGTTGGTCAAGGGTTTTATATTACTTCAGAAACTAATGGTACCATAAAATTCAATAACAGCCAGCGCGTATTTTATAATAATGATGATACTAATTCAATAAAGTTCAAAAATAATTCAGCAAACAAAAAAATAGAAAATAGCATTGGAGACTCAAGAATGAAACTTAGAATTGGATTTTATTCTGCAAATACAATAAAAAGACAGCTTCTTTTAACCGAAGACAAGAATGCAACTTTTGGTGTAGACTGGGGGTACGACTCAAAGTATATTGACACACAAATTGATGACATGTATTGGATGCTCAATCGTGAAAAATATTTAATTCAAGCCATTGATACTATAACCCCTCAAACAATACTTCCTATAGGGGTTCACACCAATAAACCTGGTTTAAATAGCATAAGTATTGACAAACTAGAAAATCCAACTTCAGAAATTGAGATATATCTTCATGACAAAGAACTCGATGTTTATCATAATTTAAAAGAATCAAAATATGAAACTTATTTACCTGAAGGGGAAGTCTTAGAAAGATTTGAAATTACGTTTTCTAAATCTCAAAATATCTTAAGCACAGAAAAGCGCGAAAATCTGGAAACAATGGATGTTTACTATTCAAACAAAAATAATAGTATTACAATAAATAACCCTAATGCTCAAAACATTAAACTTGTAGAAATGTTTAACATTCTTGGGCAGTCATTATTTAATCTCAATGTAGATTCCAATAAAAAACTCATAGAATATAAAGTGCCTCAAAATATTTCTGGAAATTATGTAATTAATATTGAAACCGATTTAATGAAAATTACCAAAAAAATACTCATTAGATAATCTAAAAACAGTGTAAACATTTAACTAAATCGCATTTAGTCGATTATTTTATACTTTTCATCGTTTTTTGAAAACAAAATCGTACATTTACAACATATACGTTTCGTTTATAAATATTTAGCCCCAAACTAAATAACCTACATATGAAGAATTTTACCATTACCATTATATTGGTATCGTCTCTCTTTTCTTATACTCAAAAAACTTTTGCGCAGATACACTTACCGCCTAGTTGTGGTGAGAACTTTACATTAGATTGGGCTTCTACGCCATCTGCAAGTAACGAATATAATTGGGCTCCTGATGGAGCTTTTACAAATACCTATACCAACGTAGATAACTCAGGTATTGACTTCACAATAACATTTACCGGAGAAACAAGTACACTTGGTAGCTGGGGAGGTCAGACACCAAGAGTTGGAACATCAGCAAGTGGAGGTACAACTGAAAATTTAGATCTATATACTACTGGCTTTTCATCCACAGGAATTACATGTACTATTACATTTAGTTCCCCCATTTATGCTCTATCTTTTGATCTTTTACATGTTAATGCAGGAGGAGGGCATGGAGATATGTACACCATAAGTGCTACTACAGTCTCAGGAGGAACTATTTATCCAACTTTTACAAATTCTGCAACACCATCTTACACCTCAAATAATACAACTGGCGTTGTTGACGCCAATGCTTCTTCTACAACAGGAACTAACGCAATGGTAGGGGTTAACTTTTCTGACTCAGATTACATTACAAGTGTTAGCTTTTTATGGGAAGATTGTAGTTCTTGTTCTACATCTAGAATTCACGGTTCTGGTTTAGGCGACTTTAGTTTTTGTATTCCACAAACATTAGATTTTGATGGCGTTAACGATTACATCAGTAGAAGTGCTTTTTTAGGAGGTAAATCTGAAGTTACTATGATGACATGGTTTAAAATGGATTCTAGTTCAGACGGAGGAGAAATTATGGGACAACGTAATTTTAGATTATTTGTAGACTCAAATAAGAGACTTAAGGGTTTTATGAGTACAAATCTTGGATCAGAATTAGATTCTCCAGATATTTCAGAAGCATTACTAAGTGATAACATATGGTATCATGCTGCTTTAACATTCAACAACGTATCTGGAACTTTCGAATTATTTTTAAATGGCACCAGTATTTATAACTATACAACCCCAGCTCTAATCGGAGTATCAATAAATAATCTTAGTGACTGGAATTCAAATCATGATTTTGAAATTGGAAGGAATACTTATAATGACAATAATTATTTTGAAGGATCCATATATGAATGTAGGGTTTATGATAAAGCACTTACTTTAGAACAACTACACAGACAAATTAACCAGGAAATTGAAAATAATGATGGAAATGTAAGAGGAACTGTAATACCTAAAGACATTGAAGATTTATCTTGGAGTGATCTAATTTTATATTACAAAATGGGCATTATTGATACTGGTTACACTCCAGATGATTCAAATTCCAATGTAGATGGACAGTTGCATAATATGAGGACCTATCAAGAATACACTGCACCTTTACCTTATGTTACCACTACATCTTGCAGTGGTAATTGGAATAATTCCAATAATTGGGAACATGGAAGTGTTTGGGATATTCACAGCATACCTCCAGATTGTGCAATAGTACATATACAAGGTAGCTTAGAAATAGACGAAAATATAAACACTGTAGGAATGATAATTGATAGCGGAGCCACTCTTGATGTAACAAATAGCTCTGGTTTATTCAATAGTTGGTATTTAAAGCTCGATGGGAAAATAGATTTAGAAGGCGAATCTCAACTCGTTCAACAAGAAGATAGTAGTTTAGATCCTACTAGTAGTGGTAGCTTAGAAAAAGATCAGCAAGGTACTGCAGATACCTACACTTATAACTATTGGTCGTCTCCTGTTGGTAGAACCAATAATTCCTCTAATAATAATGACTACAATGTAACTGATATTTTTACTAATGTTAATTTTTTAAGCTCTGGATACAATGGCACTGCATCTCCTTTAGGTATTGCAGATTACTGGATTTGGAAGTTTAATAACAGACTTAGTGACGATTATGCTTCATGGCAACATGTGAGGCAGTCTGGTACTCTCAAATCTGGCGAGGGGTTCACTATGAAAGGTCCAGGAAGTGGAAGTATTAGCGACGAACAAAATTACATACTTGAAGGCAAGCCTAATAATGGAGATATTGATTTAGACATAAGTGCTGGGAATGACTATTTAGTAGGTAACCCCTATCCATCTGCCATAGATGCAGAACAATTTATATTAGATAATGGCGCTACAATAGCTGGACCTGGTTCAACAACAGGAACACTGTACTTTTGGGAACACTGGGGAGGTAATTCTCATATAGCAAACGAATATCAAGGTGGTTATGCTACTTATTCTCTAGCAGGAGGAGTTCCCGCGGCCGCTATTGGCACAACAGATCCTGATGTTGCTTCTGGTGGCACACCTACAAAAATACCAGGGAGGTATATTCCTGTTGGTCAAGGCTTTTTTGTAACCGCTGAAGCTACTGGTACCATTAAGTTTAATAACGCACAGCGTGTATTTCAAGTTGAAGATGGTAGTAACTCCCTATTTGTTAAAGGTCAAAACTCCAAAAAGACAAGTAAAAATGAAAGTTCTAAGGTAGCAGATTCAAGAATGAGGATTAGAATTGGGTTTAACTCCACCAACACCTTAAGAAGACAAATATTACTTACTGCAGATCCAAATGCATCAAAAAATGTAGACTGGGGATATGACTCCAAATATATTGATACTCAAATAGACGACATGTATTGGATGATAAATAATGAAAAATTTGTAATTCAAGCCCTAGATACCATTACAGACCAAACCATAATACCATTAGGCATACACGTAAAAGAAGCTGGACTTAACAGCGTTATTATTGATGAACTAGAAAACATACCTGATAACTTGGATATTTATTTACACGATAAAGAACTAGGGATACACCACAACCTGAAAGTTGCTGGCATATACGAAACACAATTAACAGCAGGTGAGCACCTAAGCCGATTTGAAATTACATTTTCAAAATCTCAAACACTAAGTAATGATGATTTTAAAACTGTTAAAAATATTGATGTATTATATTCTAACGAACAAGAAAGTATCGTAATAAACAATCCAGAATTTCATCTCATAACATCTGTAGAGATATTTAATATCCTTGGGCAGTCTTTATTCAAATTACAGCCAAATTCTAGTGAAGATAGTATTAGATATAAAATTCCAAAAAACATAGCTGGAAACTATGTTTTAAGTATCGAAACAGATCTAGGTAAAATATCTAAAAAAATAGCGATAAAATAGTTGTTTGAGTTAGTCTCATTAACCCAAATCTAATTTCAAAAAAGACTATTTCAAGTCCTGAACTGACCTTCAGGACTTCTTTTTATACTAGAAATTAATGCATCTAAAGCGACTTTCTCTTGTACACCCGTTTTCATATTCTTTAGTGTATACGTACTTGAATTGATCTCCTGATCTCCAACCAATACTACAAAAGGAATCTCTCGCCTATTAGCGTGTGTCATCTGTTTTTTCATTTTAGCAGCATCTGGATACAATTCTGCGTGTATACCTTGTTCTCGAAGTTGCTTTATAGCCTTTAAACTAAATAGAGCTTCTTTATTACCAAAGTTGATGAATAAAACCTCTACATTTTTAGAAACAGTTTCTGGAAACAAGTTTAATTCTTCAAGTACTAAATAAATACGATCCAAACCAAAACTGATACCTACACCACTCATATTAGGCATTCCAAAAATCCCAGTAAGGTCATCATAACGTCCTCCGCCACCAATAGAACCCATTTTCACACCCTCTGGAGCTGCAACTTCAAAAATTGCACCTGTATAGTAATTAAGTCCTCTTGCTAGAGTTACATCTAGTTGTAACTTAGCTGTTTTTAAGCCTAACACAGAAATGGCGTTATTTATAAATTCTAATTCCTCAATCCCTTTTTTACCTTCTTCAGAAATAGATAAAATAGCTTTTAAACTATCAATTTGAGATTCGAAATTACCAGAGATAGAAAACAAAGGTGCCAATTTATCTATTCCAGATTGTGGTATACCTTTACCTAACATCTCTTGTTTTACCTTCTCCTCTCCTATTTTATCAAGCTTATCTAGAGCAACAGTAAAATCAATCAATTTATCACTTGCACCAATAACTTCTGCTATTCCTGAAAGGATTTTACGGTTATTAATTTTAATCGTAACACCATCAAGTTTTAATGCTGAAAATACAGTATCATACAGCTGAATAAACTCTACTTCTTGCCATAAAGAATCACTTCCCACCACATCAGCATCACATTGGTAAAACTCTCTAAAACGTCCTTTTTGAGGTCTATCAGCACGCCAAACAGGTTGAACTTGATAACGTTTAAAAGGAAATTCTATATCGTTTTGGTGTTGTACAACGTAACGGGCAAAAGGTACTGTTAGGTCGTAACGGAGAGCCTTTTCAGAAATACTTGATGTCAAAGTATTCGAGTCTTTCTCAGAATATGCCTTTTCATTTGCTTTTGACAAGTAATCTCCAGAATTCAAAATTTTAAAAATCAAACGGTCGCCTTCATCTCCATACTTACCCATCAACGTATTAGAGTTTTCAAAACTTGGCGTTTCAATAGGTTGAAATCCAAATGTTTCAAACGCACTGCGAACTGTACTAAAAATGTAGTTACGCTTTGCTACCTGCTCTGGGTTAAAATCTCTTGTACCTTTTGGAATGGATGGTTTTTGTGCCATATTACTGCCTGCTACCGCAGGTATTTGTTTTAGTTTTTACTCCGCATCATACTAGTTAATTTATGATGAAGAGCAACAAAAATAATAGATTATCTTGAAATAAATTACTGCCCATGCAGGAATGACAGAACTAATTAATCAAATTATCAAAATAATGATACAACTCACCTTTGGTTATAGATGCACCTTGTTCAATCATCTTAAATTTATCCAGATTTTTATCTTCTGAATAGTCTTTGTCTGCCTGTAAAAACTCTACACTATCGTCCATTAAGTTTTCACGCAACCAGCTATAACCTTCTTTGGTGGTAATGTCAATACTATCATTCTTAACATTAACTACAATAGCATGCATCTTTTCTTCTCTTAAATTGAATAAATACATGTGTTGCGGTGCAAAATGCTCTAAATATTCTGCTTTGTTTAATACACCTTCCCAAATTAAATCACTAAAAACATCCAGTTCCATTTCAGCAACTTCAGGCTTATTTGCTTTTAAATTAGCCCATTCATCAGCAGTTATAGATTGTGTTGCTAAAAAGTTGATGAATTCTTGGTGTAATTCTTCAAACTGTTCTTTTGTTAGTCTTCTATACTTCATATTTCTAAATAATTGTCCTAAATGGAGAAATTATAGTATTAATATCTTAATTATTAATAGCTGCTGCTACTTCAAATGGTCTATCCGTTGCTATAACATCTACACCTTTGCTTATCCAAAAATTATACAGAGAATCTCCTTTTGTCTCTGCACGTTTGTCTAAATTACCTAAAGTACCTAATATAGTTTTTATACCATAACTATGGATTTTAGTGTATAACGAATCTGGCGACATACGTGTTCCTGTAAATGCTATCATATTTTTAGTTGGAATTGCTGAATGTAATAACCAATTAAATTCTTGAAAATTTCTAGCCGATACAGATAATAATAAATTAGGTGCTGCTGCATTAGCCAATTCTGCCTGTCTTACATCATAAGTTATAATGATTGAAATGTCTTCTGCATTCTCTTTTTTAATACTATTAACTGCATCTTCCAAATCTACATCTCGTTTAATATCTATAGTTAATATTACGCCATTATCTTTAGCCCATTTTAAGACATTTTCAAATTTGGGAACTTTAAACTTGGTTTCGTTACCAAAATCGTCTTCTAAATTAAAACTAGCTAGTTGCTTAAATGTAAAATTTGCTATATCGCCTTTACCAGTAGTTGTTCTATCTAAAGTATTATCATGCATTAGCACCAAAACATTATCCTTGGTTTTAGCTACATCAATTTCAAAAATAGCACCATGTATACTATCATTAATATACTTTAAGGTTTCTAAACAATTCTCTGGATAATTTTCAACACCCTTTCCTCCTCGATGTACACTTATTAATGGCTTAGCTTTTGGATTATACTTAAAAGTTTCCAGTAAAACCGATGGTATATTTTCATTTTCAGTAATAACACGTTTTTGTTTTGCTTTTACATCTTTACATGAAAAACAAATAAATACTAATAAAATGATGATTACTTTCTTCATTATTGCATTTGAATTTATATTCTCATTTCCAAAGAGTTTACAACCCTAATTATTCTTCATTATAAGTTTCCTATTACTTTTAACAAAAAAACCGCTTAGAGTGTATCCAAACGGTTTTAAATATATAAGAATTTTGAAATTACTTAGCTTGTGCTACAACTTCAAATGGTAATTCTACAGACACTTCTCTGTGTAAACGAATAGTAGCATTGTACTGCCCTAAGCGCTTTACGTTTCCACCAGCAACAGAGATGAATTTTTTATCTATCGCATGTCCTTCTTTTTCAAGAGCAGCAGCTAAATCAATGTTGTTTACAGAACCAAATAACTTATCGCCTGCACCAACTTTTGAAGCTATTTTAACTTCTAATACCTTAATTGCTTCTGCAGTTTTATTAGCATCTTCAACTATTTTCTTCTCTTTAAATGCTCTTTGTTTCAAGTTTTCTGCCAAAACTTTTTTAGCAGATGGCGTAGCTATAACTGCATGCCCTTGAGGAATTAAATAATTTCTACCATAACCGTTCTTAACTGTTACAATGTCGTCTTTAAATCCTAAATTTTCAACGTCTTGTTTTAATATAAGTTCCATTGTTATGATTGTTTTATTTTAATAAATCTGCAACGTATGGCATTAATGCTAAATGACGTGCTCTTTTCACAGCAACAGACACTTTACGTTGGTATTTTAATGATGTTCCTGTTAAACGTCTTGGTAAAATTTTACCTTGTTCGTTTACGAACTTTAATAAGAAATCTGGATCTTTATAATCGATATATTTAATACCTGATTTTTTAAAACGACAGTATTTCTTTTGCTTGTTAGTCTCTATATTAAGCGGAGTTAAATATCTAATTTCTCCGTCTTTTTTTCCTTTTGCTTGTTGATCTATTGATGCCATAATTAAGCTTTAGCGTTAAGTTTTTCTCTTCTTCTTTCTGCCCAAGCTACTGCGTGCTTGTCTAATTTCACTGTTAAGTAACGCATGAAACGCTCATCACGTCTAAACTCAACTTCTAATTGATCGATAGCTTCTCCTGCTACTTGATACTCAAATAAGTGATAAAAACCACTCTTTTTGTTCTGGATAGGGTATGCTAATTTTTTTAGTCCCCAATCTTCTTTTGATATCATCTTAGCACCTTTAGAAACGAGATAATCCTCGTATTTCTTTACTGTTTCCTTTATCTGATCTTCAGATAAAACGGGATTTAAGATGAAAACAGTTTCATAATGATTCATAAAAATCTATTTTATTGTTAAAAATTGGCTGCAAAAATAACCATTTTTTACTATATTACAACACTTTCTCAGCATTAAATTAATAGTGTTTTTAAAATGTTAATATTATGTTAAAATCAACAGTTTACCGATGATTTTTGGTTTTTAGCGGAATTTATCGTACTATTGTCGATATCTTAACCGAAATAATATAAAATGTTATGACTTTAAACTGTGTAGTAGTAGACGATTCAGCGATACAACGTCTCTCTATTGTTAAGTTAGTCGAAAATCATCCTTCACTTAACTTAATAGCTGAGTACAGTAGCGCACTCGAAACAAAAAATGGTTTAAATACGCATCAAGTAGACTTAATCTTTTTAGACATTGAAATGCCAGTGCTAAATGGTTTTGAACTTTTAGACGTATTAAACAAAAAACCTCAAATTATCTTTGTAACCGGTAAAACTGAATATGCTTTTAAAGCATTTAATTATGATGCTACCGATTATTTACACAAACCAATTACTAAAGAACGTTTTAACACATCTGTTGAAAAAGCTCTTGAACAACATAAATTAACCCTTGACTTCACAGAAGAAGAAGGCGAGCATATTTTTGTAAAGAGTAACCTTAAAAAACGTAAAGTTTACATAAAGGATATTAAATGGATAGAAGCTCTTGGCGATTATGTAAAATTAGTTACCGAAGAAACAAGTTTAGTAGTATTGTCTACAATGAAAGCTTTTGAGGCAGAATTGCCAGAAAACAAATTTTTAAGAATCCACAAATCTTACATTGTTAATCTTGATAAAATTGACAGATTTAATAGTAAAAATGTGGAAGTTGGTGCTTACGAAATACCGTTAAGCCGAAACAAAAAGACGCAATTGGTTGATGCTTTAAATAATATTTAGACCTTAATAGGTTATTGTCAAACTGAACTAACAATTACAGTTTATAAAAATTATTTTAACTCATATTCTGGAAGAACCTTCAGAATGATAGACTACTAATAATTATCGACATTTAAGATTATTTTAACCGACCGAAAATCTTTAATACTAAAGAAGCTATTGTTTATTTTAATAATAGCTTCTTTTGTTTTTGAAAGAGACTGCTTTTTAGGAACCTTAATTAGGAGATTTTTGTGAAATTGATTTCTTATTCTAGAAATAGGTGGAGACTCTGGGCCTAGAACGTTATCTCCAAATATTTGGCGTAACGACTTACCTAACCAAATAGATGCTTGTTCCACTTTATTATAATCTTTATGCTTTAAAGTAATTTTTATTTGTTTGTAAACAGGTGGATATTTATAGTTAAAACGATCATCCATCTGTTCTTTAAACATAGCATCATAATTATTAGAAGATACTTGCTGTAAGATATTATGATAAGGATTATAAGTTTGCACCAAAACCTTACCTCTTTTATCAGTTCTACCTGCCCTACCTGAGACTTGCATAATTAGTTGAAAACTGCGCTCATGTGCTCTAAAATCTGGAAAATTTAGCATATTATCTGCGTTCATCACTCCTACTAACTTCACATTTCTAAAATCCAACCCTTTTGTAAGCATCTGTGTACCTACCAAAATATCAACCTCTTGTTGTTCAAATGCAGTTATAATTTTTTCATAGCCGTATTTACCTCTAGTTGTATCTAAATCCATACGTGCTACTTTATGCTCTGAAAACAATAGTTTTACCTCTTGTTCTATTTGTTCTGTTCCAAAACCTTTATTATCCAACTCTGGGCTTCCACAAGCACTACAGGTTTTAAGCATAGGGGTATTATAACCACAATAGTGACAACGCAACTGGTTTCTGTATTGATGGTATGTTAAACTCACATCGCAGTTAGGGCACTGTGGTGCATGCCCACAAGTATTACATTCTATTATTGGAGAAAAACCTCTACGGTTTTGAAATAAAATAATTTGATGCCCCTCTGAAAGTGTCTCTGCCATTTCTTCCATCAATCTATCACTAAAATGACCTTTCATGAGTTTTCGCTTGTGCTTGTCCTTTATATCTACAAGCTCTATTTCAGGCATTAATACGTTATTGTAGCGGTACTTTAATTCCACAAAACCATAACGTTTTTGTTGTGCATTAAAAAAACTTTCCAAACTAGGTGTTGCTGATCCTAAAAGGGTTTTAGCATTGTGCTTATGTGCTAACACTATAGCTGCATCTCTAGCATGATATCGTGGTGCGGGATCAAACTGTTTAAAGGATTGCTCGTGTTCTTCATCAACAATAATCAACCCTAAATTCGTGAAAGGTAAAAATATCGACGAACGGGCTCCCAAAACTATTTGCGCTTTTTCAACATTTTTTAAAACATTATTCCATACTTCAACACGTTCGTGAGATGAGTATTTAGAATGAAATATTGCTACCCGATTTCCAAAATAGTTTTGTAATCTAGTTACCAATTGCGTAGTTAAAGCTATCTCAGGTAACAAATACAGTACTTGTTTACCTTTTGCTAATACATCTTCTATTAGTTTAACATAAATCTCTGTTTTTCCTGAAGATGTTACACCGTGTAATAAAACTGTATGTTGATTTTTAAATTCAGATTTTATTTGTGATAATGCTATTTCTTGATGTTCATTTAATGTTTTTGAAGCCGCTTTTACTTCTCCCAAAAATTCTACCCTATCTGTTTGAATTTGATATTCCTCTAAAACATTTTTATCTACTAATGCTTTAACAATTGAAGATGATGCACCACTTTCCTTTACTAATTCTGAAACCTTAATAGGTTTTTTTGTTTTTGAAGACAACATAAATAAGGCCATTACAACCTGTTTTTGCTTATGAGCTCTAGCTAAGTCATTCAATAATTTTTGAAGATTTTCTTCAGAAGAAAAGTTTGAACTCATCTTCACATATCGCACTAACTTAGGTTTATACTTTTCAAAAACTTCTTCCTGTACAGAAATAGCATCTTTATCTATTAAACGTTTAATTACAGGTAATACGGTTTTTTTATCCAAAATGCTCATCACATCTTGAATTTTAAGAGAAGACTGATGATGTAAGGCTTCATATACCAAAAACTCATCATCTTTTAAATCCTCATCATTAAGTTGTGCTTTAGTTTTTGTGATTATAGTTTCACTTTCTAAAATAAAAGCACTTGGTAAAGCTGCACGCATAACATCGCCTAGCGTACACATATAGTAGTTAGCAATCCATTCCCAAAATTCTAATTGGATGTTGTTTACTACTGGGGTTTCATCTAAAATTTGATGAATGTCTTTGGCTTCATAAACCAAAGGTGTTTCTGTATGAATTCTAGAAACAATTCCTGTATATATTTTAGATTTCCCAAAAGGAACTGAAACTCTCATCCCTACACTTAAATATGTAGCCTCAGCAGAAGTTATTCTATAAGTAAATAATTTCTGTAATGGAATGGGTAATATAACATCAATAAAATGTGACAAATGAGAAACTCTTGTTTTAATTTATTCCTTAATGCGTTGCCAATATTGTGTAGCATAGAAAAAAGCAACATAACCTCGTACTTGCAGTACATCTTTATTATCTTCATCTAATCCTAAGCGGCACTTGTATTTTTTTCCTTTTTGAGGGTCGAAAATAGTACCGTTCTCGTAATAATCTCCATCTTTTTCCATATCTCTTATGAGCACAAAACCAATAACAGGTTTTCCTTTATCTTCTCCTTCGCATTTATCACAGACAGCATCGCGCCTCTCAGGGTTTATAATATCTATAATCTTACCGAAAACTGCTCCGTTTTCCTCATATATTTCAACAATAGATTTTGCTTCTCCAGTTTCGTCGTCAATCGTTTTCCATTTACCAAAAATATCTTGAGCAGTAAGAAGGCTTGTCATCAAACTCAATATCAAAATAAAATATCTATTTATCATCTCTATTAATTTTTCTTAAAATATTTAAAGAAGCATTTAATTCATACCCCAATAACAAAATATTGGAGTTAAGCCATAAGTACAATAATAATATCAATAATGCGCCTATAGACCCATATAACTCATTATACTTTGAAAAATTATCTATATAAATACCAAACAAATAAGAGGTTAGAATAATAAGCAAGGTAGTTAACAAAGCCCCTATTGAAAAAAAACGTGCATGTTTACCTTCCTTAGTTCCAAAATAATACAAAGTTGCTGTTGCTAAATATACCATGATTACAAAAAACATGTATTTTGCAAAAATTATCCAACCCAAACCGTTGTCATCATCGGTTAAAACTTCTCCACTCAGGCTTTCGTAAATAGGGCTTAAAATATAGATTTGAAAATACCCAAAAACAGCTACTGTTAGCAATACTAAAACTGCTAATATTAGTGCAATACCTAGGGCATACATGTATTGTTGAAATACGTTACGTGTAAGCTGTTCGTGGTATGAATTTTCAAAACCAGAAAATACCGCATTAACACCATTAGCCATTAAAAGCATAGACAGTAAAAACACCGAAGATATTAAACCTGCTCCTCCACTATCACTGATATTATCAAAAATATTTGAAAAGAAAAAGTCTGAGGTTTGTGGTGGTAAAAAAGAATTTAAAAACTCTAAAAATTCAGTTTGAAAATTATCAATTGGTATATAAGGAATAAGAATAATTACAAAAAGTAAAAACGGGAAAATAGCAGTAAAAAAACTAAATGCAATTGCACTTGCTCTGGTTGTAAGTGCTCCTTTTACAATTCCTAAAGCATAAAGCTCCAATAAATCGTATACAGATAATCCCTCAAAACCTGGTAACTTAATTTGTTTTAAAAACCTAACTAAGAGATTAACTACAGGAATTTTATCTAGTTTATCTTCAATAGGTTTAGTCATTAACTGCTAACAATTTTCGTTTATGCATTATAAAATGCAAGTTAAAAAATTAGTAGCACTAACTTACAGGTAAAATCTAAAAAAATAGGATTATTTTACAGCTTTTAAACTAAGATCCATGTTATGAACTGAATGTGTTAAGGCGCCACATGAAATATAATCTACTCCACATTCCGCATAATGTCTAACAGTAGTTTCATTAATATTCCCTGAAGATTCTGTAAGGCACTTGTCGCCAATTAGCTCTACAGCTTTTCTAGTATCTTCGTAATCAAAATTATCCAAAAGTATACGGTAAATACCATCGCTTTGCAGAATTTCTTCTACTTCAACTAAATCACGAGCTTCAACCATAATTTGCAAATCCTTGCCTGTCTCATTAAGATAATCCTTAGTCATATTTATAGCCTTGGTTATACCTCCTGCAAAATCTATATGATTATCCTTAAGCATTATCATATCATAAAGTGCAAAGCGATGGTTTTTACCTCCACCAATTTGTACTGCCCATTTTTCAAGGACTCTAATCCCAGGTGTAGTTTTCCTTGTATCTAGAATCTTAGTATCAGTCCCTTTAAGAAGCTCTACAAACCCTCTTGTTTTTGTAGCAATAGCACTCATGCGTTGCATTGAATTTAGCAAGGTTCTTTCGGCTTTTAATATAGATTGCGAAGGGCCTTCAACATAAAGCACTACATCTCCATAAGATACTGGTGTACCATCTTCAATTTTAACTTCTACTCTAAGTTTTTTATCAACATAGTCAAAAACACGCTTTGCAAAATTAACTCCTGCAATTACACCTCTATCCTTTACTAAAAGCTTAGCTCTTCCTCTAGCATTTTCTGGAATACATGCCAACGAACTATGGTCGCCGTCTCCAACATCCTCTCTTATAGCATTTTCAATAATATATGCTACCTCTTTTTCAAAATACTCTTTCGTAATCATATCAGGGAATTTGCGCAAAAATAATAAATGGAACTTTAATTTACGAATTTTTTAGTTTTAATGGTCAAAAATGCTAATCTGATAAATTAAGGAAATCGTAATTTTGCAACATGACTATAAAACTACTTGCCATTGGCAAAACCGACAATAAGGAACTTATTACTTTAATTAATAGTTATAAAAAACGCCTGAGCCATTATATTGCTTTTGATTTTGAAATAATTCCTGATTTAAAAAAAGCTAAAAACTTAAGTGGAGCCGAACAAAAGCAAAAAGAAGGAGCGCTTATCTTAAAAAAGATATTACCTCAAGATGTTTTAATTCTTTTGGATGAAAATGGAAAGCAATACACTTCGGTAGACTTCTCTATGTATCTCCAAAAACACATGAATTCTGGCAGAAAGCGATTGGTTTTTGTAATTGGTGGCCCTTATGGGTTTTCTGAAGCCATTCATAAAAAAGCAAATGGGAAAATATCACTATCAAAAATGACATTTTCCCATCAAATGGTACGTTTATTTTTTATTGAACAGCTGTATAGAGGTTTCACTATTTTGAGAAATGAACCCTATCATCATCGATAACTAATGCGTTTTAAAAACTTGCTTTCGTTTTTTTAGTTGTCGGTCTAAATCATTAATAGTTTCTCGAACAGACACCTCAAAATTATGTTCGTTAGAAGTAGCATATATTCTCGGTCCCGGCAAACTCAATTCTATATTACATATTTTTCCAGCATCATGGTCTTTTTCATCCTGTTTAAAGTATACCATGGCACTTATTAAAAACTCATATTTATTAAACAATTTACCTAATTTCTCCTCTGTGAACGCTGAAAGTGTTGCGCTAACATCCACACCTACATATTGAAAATTTACTGTCATAATCCGTTTACTTTTAATTGTTAATTTATACTCTAAAATACAAATTTTAGCCCTTATAGTTACTGACCAAAATCATAAAAAAAGTTTAAAAATTTTAAGTTCTTTTGAAAGTTGAACTAATATTCTACGTCTATATTTAAGTAAAGCATAATACATTATGAAAAAAGATACAACTAAGGATATTATTATTTTTGATGGCGAATGCAATTTATGTAATGGCGTAGTGGGGTGGTTATTAAAGTTTGCTCCAAAAGATGTGTTTCAATTTGTAGCTTTTCAATCTCCATTCGGCCAACAATTACTCAAGACTTATGGTTTCCCTACCCATCAACTTGATACCGTAATTTTAATTGATAATAATGGTATAAAAACACACTCTGATGGGTTTTTAAAAATTGTATCTAAAATACCTAAATGGCAACGTGTAGCTGCACTTTTAGCTTTTATTCCAAGGTTAATTAGGGATGGCATTTATAAAATGGCATCAAAAAACCGTGTAGCCTGGTTTGGAAAATCTAAAAGTTGCACTATTAGTTTTTAAGTCCAACAAATTTAATACTCTACTGTAATTGCAACATCAAAATACGTTTTACCTCCTGCTTTATAGTTATTTTCAAAAACTAATATTTCTTTGTAACTACTTTTAAAAATTCTTCTGTAATAATCAAATTCGTCTACAGATTTTGCAGTATAATGCACTTGTTTGGTTTTACCATTAGTCTTTCCATAAATAGAAATTTGATATGAATTTTCCTTTTCTTTTCCTTTATAATTTGTTGAATATACAATTCTATCAACAAAAAACACGCTAGCTTTCTCTCCTGGATTTTTATACTTTATGTTTTCGTATTTAGGCTTTTTTGCTTTTAATTTAACGGTTTGACTTTGCACAAATGAAACGCAAAACAAAACTATGCACATAGTTAATAATATTTTTTTCATATCTAATAAATTTTGATTTGTTTTATTGTTTATAAAGCTAATTAAAATAATGATACATCTAGTTTTTGCAACTAATAACCTAAACAAACTAAAGGAAGTTCAAGTTTTGATACCTGAAAACATAAAACTTTTAAGTTTGAAGGATATAGAATGTTTTGAAGATATCCCCGAAACCCAAGATACCATTGAAGGTAATGCTATTCAAAAAGCACAATTCGTGAAGGAAAATTATGGTTATAATTGTTTTGCTGACGATACAGGCTTAGAAGTTGATGTGCTTAACGGATCTCCTGGAGTATATTCAGCTCGATATGCTGGACCTAAAAGAGATGCAAATGACAACATGAATTTATTGCTACAAAACTTAAAGCCTACAGATAATAGAAGTGCACAGTTTAAAACTGTAATTGCACTTTCGTTAAATGATAAACTATCTACATTTTCGGGAATTTGCAAAGGACATATTACCAAAACAAGACATGGAAATAAAGGGTTTGGCTACGACCCTATATTTAGACCTTTGGGTTATGATGAAACTTTTGCTGAGATGGATTTGACTTTAAAAAATAAAATTGGGCATCGCGGGAAAGCAGTAAACCAACTTGTAGATTTTTTAAATAAGCTTTCTTAAAAAAATAGAAAATCAGTATTGGCTATTAAAACGGTTTATCTTATTTTTATTCGATGTCTGAAGAAGAGATTGAAAAAGAAAACAAATTAATAGCCAAGGCTTATAAAAACCTTTTAAAAGTTAGCTATACCACCTTAAGTGATGAGGATAAGAAGCTAATAAGAAAGGCTTTTGAAGTTGCTCTTGATGGCCATAAAAACCAGCGCAGAAAGTCTGGCGAGGCCTATATTTTTCACCCCCTAGCTGTTGCTAGAATTGTTGCTCAAGAAATTGGTTTAGATGCTACATCAATAGCCGCGGCATTACTTCACGATGTAGTTGAAGACTGCGAAGAGTATTCCATTGATGATATTGAACAATTATTCGGTGAGACTGTAGCCCGAATTGTTGACGGACTTACAAAAATATCTTCTCTAAGTAAAGAGCAAGATATGGATGTGTCTTTACAAGCTGAAAATTTCAGGAAAATGTTACTTACTTTAAATGATGATGTTCGCGTTATCATTATAAAAATAGCAGATCGTTTGCACAATATGCAAACCATGGATTCCATGAGACCTGATAAGCAAGTAAAAATTGCTTCTGAAACTTTATATATTTATGCACCGTTAGCTCATAGAATAGGGCTTTATAATATTAAAACCGAACTTGAAGATTTAGCCTTAAAATATACTGAACCTGAAGTATATAGTGATATCCTTTTAAAAACAAAGGAAAGTAAAGAAGAGCAAGACAAATACATTGAACAATTTAGCGCTGTTATAAAAAAATCACTAGATAAGGAGGAGTTTAATTATACTATAAAAGGAAGACCTAAATCCATCTTTTCTATTCGAAAAAAAATGGTAACCCAAGGGGTGTCTTTTGATGAAGTTTACGATAAGTTTGCTATCAGAATTATATATAAAAGTGATAAACAAAATGAAAAGTTTTTAGCTTGGAAAATTTATTCTATAGTTACCGATCATTTTAGACCTAATCCATTACGTCTTCGGGATTGGATTACATCCCCAAAAGGAACAGGTTACGAAGCACTACATATTACAGTAATGGGCCCTAAAGGAAATTGGGTTGAAGTACAAATACGTAGTGAACGCATGAATGAAATTGCAGAAAAAGGCTATGCAGCGCACTACAAGTATAAACAAGGTGCAGAAAAAACGGATAACTTAGAAAACTGGATTAATAGATTGCAAGAAGCTCTGGAAAACCCAAGCTTAAATGCTGTGGACTTTGTTGAGCAGTTTAAACTTAATCTATATTCCCAAGAAATATTTGTGTTTACGCCAGCTGGTGAGCTAAAATCGTTACCTAAAGGTGCTACCTCATTAGATTTTGCATTTCACATTCATACTGAAGTTGGGATGCATACCCGAGGAGCTCGGGTTAATGGAAAACTTGTACCATTAAGTCACGAGCTAAAAAGTGGTGATCAGGTTGAAGTTATTACATCAGAAGGCTCTAAACCTAATGCTAACTGGCTAAATTATACTACTACCGCTAGGGCTAGAGCAAAAATAAAATCTGCCCTTAGAGAAGACAGAAAACTTATCGCTGAAGAAGGTAAAGAAGTTTTAAGACGTAAGCTAAAACAACTTAAAATAACACTAAATGAGTCATCAGTGAACCAATTAGTGAGGCATTTTAACTTAAAAACTAGCTTAGATTTATTTTATCGTGTAGGCATTGGTTCTATAGATAATTCCATGCTTAAAGACTTTGCAGCCTCAAGAAGTAATGCTCTTGTGAGTTTTATTAAAAATAAAATCACAAGAAAACCAATCATTTCAAAAGAACAGATTGAAAAGGACGAAATTACTTCTAACTACGATTCTTTAGTATTTGGTAAAGAAGAAGAAAAGCTAGACTACAAACTATCTAACTGCTGTAACCCAATACCAGGCGATGATGTTTTTGGATTCTTAACAGTTTCAGAAGGCATCAAAGTACATAAGCACAATTGCCCAAATGCTTTAAGTCTACAATCCAATTATGCTTATAGAATTATGCAAGCAAAATGGATTGATTCGAGCCAACAAGAATATGCTACTGAGATTAGAATTTCTGGAATTGATCACATGGGACTTGTTAACGACATTACAAAAGTAATTTCTAACAACTTACATATTAACATGAAAAGTTTAAGCTTTGAAACAGATGATGGGATTTTCTCTGGTAAAATTAAGTTAGTAGTTAAGAACAAAGCATTGTTGAAAAAAATATTGGATAATCTTAAAAAAATTAATGGTATTGATAAGGTTTCCAGAGTTTAAAGTGTAAATTTGCAGCGCATTTATGGATTCGAATACAGACAGCAAAAATCAGGAAATTGTAAAAAGTGTATTTACTAGCTTTTTAGAAGAGAAGGGACATAGAAAAACGCCCGAGCGTTATGCCATTCTTCAAGAAATATATGATAGTAATGAACATTTTGATATTGAGTCTCTTTACCTCAATATGAAAAACAAAAATTACCGCGTTTCTCGCGCAACATTATACAACACCATAGAATTACTTTTAGAATGTAAATTGGTAAGAAAACATCAATTTGGACAAAACCAAGCGCATTACGAAAAGTCGTATTTTGATAGACAACACGACCATGTCATTTTAACAGATACGGGTGAGGTTATAGAATTTTGCGATCCAAGAATTCAATCTATTAAAAAAACTATTGAAGAGGTTTTTAATATCGAAATTAATAACCACTCTTTATATTTCTACGGAAACAGAAAAACTTCAAAAACTAACGACGAGGACAACTAACTAATTTACTTTTTAAAATGGCAGTAGATTTACTACTAGGATTACAATGGGGAGACGAAGGCAAGGGAAAAATTGTTGACGTATTAACAAATAACTACAATATAATAGCACGTTTTCAAGGAGGACCAAATGCAGGACACACCTTAGTATTTAATGGCAGAAAACATGTATTACATACCATACCTTCCGGGATTTTTCATGATGATGCGGTTAATTTAGTTGGTAATGGTGTGGTAATAGATCCTGTAATTTTTAAAAGAGAGTTAGATAAACTTGAAGAACAAGATGTAGATTACAGAAAATCGTTGATAATTTCTAGAAAAGCTCATATCATCCTACCTACGCATCGTTTACTAGATGCCGCTAGTGAAGCTGCAAAAGGTAAAGCTAAAATAGGCTCTACCTTAAAAGGGATAGGACCTACATATATGGATAAAACAGGTAGAAATGGTATTCGTGTAGGCGATTTAGAGTTAGCCGATTGGAAAGAACGCTACCAAAGTCTAGCTGATAAGCACGAGTCTATGATTGACTATTATGATGCTTCTATTGAATACGACTTAAAAGAATTAGAAACTGAGTTTTTTGAAGCTATAGAAGTATTAAAATCCTTAACCTTTATTGATTCTGAGGAATATGTTTATCAGGCTCAAAAAAGTGAAAAGTCAATCTTAGCTGAAGGTGCTCAAGGTTCTCTACTAGATATTGATTTTGGAACTTATCCTTTTGTAACATCAAGTAATACAACAGCAGCTGGTGCGTGTACAGGTTTGGGTGTTGCGCCTAACCAGATAGGAGAAGTATTTGGAATTTTTAAGGCCTACACAACCAGAGTTGGTTCTGGCCCCTTCCCTACAGAATTGTTTGATGAAGATGGTGCTACTATGGCGAAAGTGGGACATGAATTTGGTGCTACTACAGGTCGTCCAAGACGTTGTGGCTGGTTAGATTTAGTAGCGCTAAAATACGCATGCCAAGTAAATGGTGTTACACAACTAAACATGATGAAAGGCGATGTACTTTCTGGTTTTAAAACCCTTAAAGTATGTACAGCATATAACTATAAAGGCGAAGAAATTAAACATTTACCTTATAACATAGAACCAGAAAACGTTACTCCTGTATATACTGAATTTAAAGGATGGAGTGAAGATTTAACCACTATGACGGAGGCTTCACAATTTCCTAAGGAACTTAATAAATATATTGATTTTCTAGAAAAAGAACTGGAGATTCCTATTACTATTGTATCTGTAGGACCTGATAGGAAACAGACTATTTTTAGGGATTAAACATCTGACTTAAGTCAGTTTTTGCTTTCATTTATTTTGTTAGATTTGTAACCACCAAAAAATCTAAACATAAATGAAAAAATCTCTCTTACTGCTTTTTTTTATCTCGATAAGCACAATACTTTATTGTCAAGATGTTTCTATAACTAAAAGCGAAATATTTAAGGATAAGAAAAAAAACTCCCGATTGTCATTCACACTGGAAAGTGAAAATGGGGGCATAGTTACTATCAGATCATATTACGGAGGTATGATGCAAAAGCTTAAGGGCTACTATATCCAATGTTTTGATCAGGATTTAAACGAAATTAAAACATTAGACTACGAAGTTAAAAATAAGACCATTAAGAACGCTTTTTTAAAAAATGACAAACTTCACTTAATAGAAATTGAAGAGTTAAAGAAAGAAAAAGCTATTGCCATTAATGTCTCTTCATCCAATATATCTACACTAGATTTCTCTACCGAAAATTTACTCAAATTCTCTGAGGAGAATATCAAAGAATATTTTGGAGTATTTCTATTTCCTTTTTTTATAAATAATGGATGGGGACAAATTGATGGCAATCACATGGGAGAAGTAATCTTTTCTTCAAATAATAAATTCTTCGCTATTAATTTTGATATTAAAAACAAGGATCAAGAAACTCATAAAGTATTTGTTTTTAATGATGAATTCGAATTAGTTTTTGATAAGCTTATTACAAAAGACATAAAAGATAACCTATTTGAATACAACAGCTTTGAAGTTGACGATACTGATGGTACTATATACTTTTTAGGAAAATCATACGAAAAAGGTACTAAACGAGATAAAAAAGATGGTAAAGTAAATTATCATTTTGAGCTATATAAAGTCAGTGCAACAAATACAGAAAACACCAGCTTTAAAACGACAGGTAAGTTAATTGAATCTTTATATTTATTAAAAAACAATAATAGGTTAGTTTGCACTGGTTTCTTTGGTAATGAGAAAGAAAATAAAATTAATGGTGTTTGTATTTATGATTTAGACCCTAACAGCCTTGAAATAAATTATAGTAAATTCAATAATTTCTCAGATAAATTTTTAAATGATAAATACGGAAACAAAAAGAATAAGAAAAAGCGCAAAAAAGATAAAGGCATAAAAAATATTGACTTTAAAGGCGTATACCTCATGGCTAATGGAGACATTGTAATTAATGCTGAAGAGTTTTTCATATCAACTTATACAACTATGAATGCAAATGGGGGATGGAATACTTATACAGTATATCACTTTAACGATATAATGTCTATTCGATTAGACTCAGATGGGGATTTAAAATGGGCTAGAAATATTAATAAAGCACAAACTGGGTTTACCACAAGTTCTTTTACAACCCTTCCCATAGAAAATTCCACCTTCTTCTTTATCAACTGTTCAGACAATATTACTAAACTAAATAATGGTAGAATAGCGTTTAGACAAACTTCGTCAAAAAAATCTAATCTTTACATCGTATCTGTTAATGAAGAAGGAAACTTTGATTATAAGAAATTAATTGATGATAAAGACTCAAAAGTATACTATAAAGTAAATAACGGCATCGCTAATTTAAATAACCAAACGGTATTTCTTTTAGGAGAAAAAAAGAAAAATGGCAGGATTGTTAAACTAAAAGTAAATTAAACATAATAGATTTGTTGGAGACCGCTATAGCGGTCTTTTTTTTACACTAGTACTCTAAACTAACCTCAATATGTTTAGTTTCAATTTTAGATATTAATTCAAGTTTTCCCTCTTGAAATAAATCATCCAGTATAATTAACTCTATATTTAAATTATCTGGCTTATAATTATTGTAATCCATAAATGTCATGCCATTTACAACTCTTTTATTGTAAGCTTCCCTAAATCTTATACCTCCGCCATTCACTGCGTAACTATAAGCTAAGTAATCTAATGCAAAATCATCTTTGGCTATCCAATATACAAATACGTCTTCAAAATCTTTCCCCCCACCCTCTTCATCAAAAGTTACTTCTATTTCATAATACTGCTTTCCTTTTATTGTGGCTTCTCCCAACAATACTTTATTAGCTGCTGGCGCATTTAAACCATAAGGCAATTGGGCAAAATAATGCACACTATTTACACTATTGGCATATTTAAACTTTTCGTCATCATTAAGTACAACCAAAGTATCATTAACATAACGTTTAAAACCATCGTTGGTCAATACATCCCTTACAGCAAGTAAGCTATCTTTATATGTGCGCTCATATTCGTATATCCCCTTGTTTTTATAAGCTTTATATGTTTTATTTCTAAAACTAAAAGTAATAGTGCTGTTCTCACAATTCCCATTACAATGTTTAGCAATAGCATTGTTAATGATATCTTGAGCGGTTAATACTTTTTTAGATGCGTTGCAGGCGTATAAAAAACTAACAAAAACAAAAATGTAGAATAATTTCATTGAAATTTAATGTTTAAGTTGTATAAACAAAAACCATAAAAACACTATAAGCCAGTACTAAAAAAAAGCCTTTAAACCTGCTTATTTGCATTTGCTTAGGGATAAAAATAAGAGGAATCAGTACCGCCGCAAAGCCTAGCATCCAAAAAATATCGTTAGTTAGAATTCGGGGGTCTGTAACTTCAATTGGCTTTACAAGTGATGTCAAACCCAAAACCGATGCTATATTAAAAATATTAGATCCAATTAAATTACCCAGAGAAATAGCTTTTTCTTGTTTAGCAGCAGCAATTATCGATGCTGCTAACTCTGGTACACTAGTACCTATGGCTATTAAAGATACGCCTATTACAGCTTCACTAACGCCTACTGAGCGTGCTATTTCCCTAGAACCATCCACAAGCCATTCGCTACCAAAATACAATGCTACTGCTCCTATCAACAACCAAACAATAATTTTAAAATTTGAAACTGTAGCCAATGTATCATCCACCTCATCTGGTATGGAGTCCTTTTTTGCATGTTTAATTAATACCACTATAAAGAGTATTAATCCTGAAAATAAGCAAGCGCCTTCAATAGCGGTTAATACATTATCGTTTTTCAAAAAGTAGTAAAGCATAATGGAAAATACCATCATTACTGGCCAATTTAACTTGTAAAATGATCTGTCTACGATAATTGGACCAACTAATGTAGTAACACCCAATACCAAACCTATATTTGCGATATTTGACCCTACCACGTTATTAATGGCTATGGCAGGAGAACCAGTAAATGCAGCTTGTAAACTTACTAATAACTCTGGCGCAGAAGTGGCGAATGATACTACTGTCATACCAATAACCATTTTTGATATATTAAATTTAAAGGAAAGTGCAACTGAGGAACGCACCAAATATTCCCCGCCTATTACCAACAAAACAAAACCAAGAACAACCCAAAGGACACTCATAAACTTTTTTTGCGAAGATAAATTAAAGTTTGAAGACCTCAGAACTTAACAAAACTTATTAACTAACAATATTGGCAATTCATAAAATTATGATAAATACCTGTTACCTCATCAAAGCGTTAAGAAAGCGACAATTTTTATTAAATTCTCAAAACAAAAAAGATAAAACTATATAAAAACAAAGATTTCAAGATAAAATTCCCCTTGGTTTTAAAAATACGCTCTCAAAAACCCCTACAATTATTACAAAATGAAACAAAATTTAAAATAAAAATTTCATTTTAATACATATTTAAAGAGAGTCACATAAATATTGAAATCAATATTATTTTTTTACTTACAAATCACTATTCAAATTCATCGATTTTTATAAAAACACTTGGTACAGATTAAGGCTATATATATATTGAGAAAACATTGATAACTATTAACCTTAAAAACCAAATAAAATGATAACTCTTGCCAAATTTTTAGTTGATGTAATACTATTAATTATTTCTAGTATTTAACTTAAAAAAAGTAAAACTTAGTCTAGAATAAGTTTTACTATTTTTGTTTTACAACAGTTTTAAATGAAAAAGCAAGTTTTTAAATTTTTAGCAAAGGTTAATAAAGCGATTCTTCCTAGTTATTCCAAAAGCAAACTAGATTTAGCTAAAGCCAATAAACTACAATTGGCTATAATTGGTTGGCGTTGGTTTGTCACTAAAAATGCGTTGGGTTAATAAAACGCAACTAAAGACTATGAACATTTGGAACACAAGTATTATTTGTGAACTATTTTAAAGATAAACGCCTTATCAAAATTGTCTAACCACTAATATAAATAACATTAATTTTAATACTAAAAAAAATACTAACGAAATAGATAACGTTAATTATTCCATACATCAACGTTTTAAAACATTTCTAAACTGATAAAACAAGCGTTCTATTAACCGTAAATCCTCGGTAATGATTTCTGCTGAACCAGACATTTCCTGTTTAAAATCAATGTCCTTATTATAAGTAGTGATTAGCTTTTTAGGTAATTCCACATCAATAATATAAAAACCTTCTTTATTTGGGATTAGAGATATATTTTTCACAATGCCTTTTAGTACACCAAACTCGGTATCTGGGTAATTTTCTAGTTTGATATTAACCGTTTGCCCAACCTTTATCTTTCCTGAGTTTTGCGTTGGTGCTTTCAATTTTGCTATAAATAACGAACTCTGAGCAGGAATAATAGTAAACACCAAATCGCTTTGGTTTACAGTTTGATTTACATTCCAATAATTTAAAAAGGATACCTTACCATTTATATCAGACCTTAACACATATTGGTATTCCCAATCTTTAATGGCTTTCTTTAATTGGTTATAGGATTGTATGACTTGTTTAAGTAATGTCATTTCTTCCTTAACCCGATTGATTTCTGTACCTCTAGAATTTTTGTGCGCATTACTTAGGTTTTCTTTAATCTGAGAAATAGAGGACTCAAAACTTTGATAGTTTCGTTTTGCTTGGGCATACTCCAATTGCTTGTTCTCATAAGTCTGCTCTGAAATAATACCTTTTTCAAAAAGTGTTTCGTTGCGTTTTAAATCTTTGGCTTTAAACTCCATTTCAATGGCATTTATCTCTTTTTGGGATTGCAGGTTTTTTAATCTCCTATTGAGTTCAGCAATGGAGTACTTATTAGCCAGAGCATCATTAGAAAAGGGCTTAAGTTCTCTATTTAGTTTATATTGTATATAACTGTTTTCAAAAAGTGCATATGGAGCATCTATATCACCTAAAAATAATACAGGCATGTTATCTAAAGGAAACTGAAATGCTTTGGCATCAACAATTAAGGTGTCAATAATGCTCTTTAGGAGAAATACATCCTTGTAATCGGCAGTATTCTCAATAATAGCAAGGGGTTGATTGACGTTTACGGTAGCATTATCTTTTACAAGAACAGCAGTAAGCTTTCCTGTAACTCTTGCATATTCTTTTTGCGGTGGTATTTGCGTTGTAACTAAGGCTTCAGAGGGAATAATGTCGGGATATTTAACCAACCAAAAGATAAGTAACAATAAAAGAATCAAAAGAAAACAGATTGTACTGCCCCAACGTATCACCCAATTAGGTACTTTAGTAAGGATGTCCTGTACTTCCTCACTGCGCAATTCAATGTTTTTTAAGCTATTATCCGCCATTTAATTTCCTAGTTCCAATTGATTCTTTACCAAATTATAATACTCTCCTTTTTTCGCAACTAATGCCTTATGATGACCTACCTCGGCAATTTGTCCGTTGTCTATCACGACAATCTGGTCAGCATCTTTTACAGTACTTAAACGATGTGCAATAACAACCACGGTTTTATTCTTAAAAAATGTATTTAGCTTTTCCATGATTACCCTTTCGTTATTGGTATCCAGTGCACTGGTAGCTTCATCAAAAAATAAAAATTTAGGATTTTTGTATACTGCTCTTGCAATTAAAAGACGTTGCTTTTGTCCAGTACTTAAACCTATACCTTCCATACCTATTTTAGTATTGTAGCTTAAAGGCAGTGATTCAATATAGTCTTTAATATTGGCTATATCTACAGCGTGCGCCAGTTTAGTTTTATCTATAACATCCTCACCAACGGCAATGTTATTCGCTATAGTGTCGCTAAAAATATAACCCTCTTGCATTACCACACCACATTTCTCTCGCCAATGCTTATGGGAGATGTGTTTTAGATCGTTCTGACCAATTATAATTTTTCCCTGATTAGGTTCATAAAATTTCAATAATAATTTCATTAAGGTTGTCTTGCCACTTCCACTCACTCCAACAATAGCCGTAATCTTATTAGCAGGGATTTCTAGATCAATTTTATTTAGCACTACTTGGTCAGAGCCAGAATACCTAAATGACACATCCATTATATTGAAGTTGATACCTTTCGGGATTTCATTTATTCTATTGTCAAATTCTTTTTCCTCATCTTCTTTTTGATGTATTTCCGATAAACGCTCTAGAGAAATTTTAGCATCTTGAATTTCCTTAATAAAATCTATGAGTTGGACTATAGGAGAATTTAATTGCCCCACTATGTAGCTTATTGCTAACATCATACCCAGGGTAATTTCTCCATCAATTACCAATTTAGCAGATAGTATGGTAATTAAAATATTTTTTAATTCGTTAAAAAAGTTAGATCCAACACTTTGGTATTGTTCCAATTTTAGGCCATCTATAGAAACCTTAAATAATCTTGCTTGGATATTCTCCCACCCCCAACGTTTTTGTTTTTCAGCATTGTGGAGTTTAATTTCTTGCATGCCACTGATAAGTTCAATAACCCTGCTTTGTTCTTGGCTTACCTCAGAAAATCGTTTATAATCTAAATTGGCTCGCTTCTTTAGAAAAATACTAATCCATAAGAAATAGAGAACACTCCCTATAATAAAAACACCAAAAATCTGAAGATTATAATACAGTAGTACTAAACTGAACAAAATCAGATTAAATGTTGAAAAAAGGACACTCAAAGATGACGTAGTTAATACCTGTTCAATGCGTCTGTGGTCGTTTATACGCTGAAGAATATCCCCAGTCATTCTTGAATCAAAGAATGCTATTGGTAGATTCATTAGTTTTATAAAAAAATCAGAAACCAACGAGATATTTATTCGAGTACTCAAATGCAGTAAAATCCAACTTCTAATTACTTCTATTGAAGTTCTTCCGATAAAAAGAGCTAATTGTGCAAAAAGAATTAGATAAACAAAGTGAATATCCTGATTCTTTATACCTACATCAACAATACTTTGTGTTAAAAAAGGAAATACCAGTTGTAAAGCACTAGCTGCTATTAGACCAATTACCAACTGCCAAATAAACTTTTTATACTTCAGAATATATTTAGAAAGAAATAAAAAGCCAAGTTTATTATCTTTATCAGTATAACAAATTTCATAAAATGCAGGTGTAGTTTCCAAAAGTAAAACTACTCCTTCTTCTGTTTTATCATTAGCATTATTTCCAATCCAACATTTCAAGAACTCCTCTTTTGAGTATTTTAACAAACCATGTGCAGGATCTGAGACATAAAAAACACCTTTTACTATTTTATACAGGACCACAAAATGTTTTTTATTCCAATGTAAGATACAAGGTAAAGGCGCTACAAGTAATTTTTCTAGTGAAATTTTAACCCCAATAGAACGGAAGCCTAATTGCTCTGAAGCCTCTGCCAAACCGTGTAAACTAGAACCTAATCGCGTAGTCTCTGTAAGATTACGTAGTTGTTGAAGAGGTATCGTTTTATTATAAAATTTGGCAATAATTTTTAAGCATGTAGGACCACAGTCTTTTAAATCATATTGTTTGTAATGAGGAAATTTCATTCTAGTTAGAATCTAAAAAAGTATCAAATGTAATTTTTTTCTTAAAGATACTGATCTAGAATTCCCATTATTAGACCAATTATTAATATTATTAGCTGTATCATAAGTTATAATTGTTAAAGCAATGCAACTACAGGTAATTGTTGTTGCCATAAATTAAAATAATGTCCTTTTGTTGAATATAATTCATCATGAGACCCCGCCTCCAAAACACTCCCTTTATCTAAGACTACTATCTTATCAGCATTAATCACGGTACTCAATCTATGGGCAATTATTATGATGGTCTTATTGTTTTTTCTCAAATTATTAATAGTATTTTGAATGAAATTTTCAGATTTACTATCTAATGAAGATGTAGCTTCATCCAATACTAATATTTCAGGTTCTTTATAAATGGCTCTGGCAATAGCAATACGTTGTTTTTGTCCTCCAGATAAGGATACTCCATTTTCTCCCAAGTAAGTACCAAAGCTATTTGGCAAAGCTTCAATAAACTCTAAGATATTTATGGCTTTACAAATAGCAATAATACGTTCCATATTTGGTGAAAATTCTCCAACAGCTATGTTTTCTACTACATTTCCTGCAAACAAATCTATTTTTTGAGGCACAACACTTACTAACTGTCTTAGACTTTCGTTTTCGATATATTTTAAATCCAAATCGCCTATAGTAATTCGCCCATTTTGTATAGGGTAAATGTTTTGAAGTAAAGACATTAAAGTAGATTTTCCGGAGCCACTTTCTCCAACAATGGCTGTTATTTTGCCTTTTGGTACAGTTAAGTTGAAATCTTTAAATACTTCTACCCGCGTACCGTATCTAAACTTAACATTTTTGAAGCTTATGTTACCTATAGCATCTTTTGTAAGTTTTATTTTGTTATCAGACTCTTCTCGTTCTAAATCCATGATTTCAAATAATCTATCCGCTGCAATCAACGCATTTTGTATTTGTTTATTAGCTCCAATTAAACTAGCTACAGGTCCAGTAAAATAACCAACAATAGCATAGAATGACATTAACTCTCCAGCTGTTATTTCTCGTTCAATAACGAAGTAAGAACCGCTCCATAATAATATTATGGTAAATAATTGAGCTACTGAGCTTGAACTCGTCCCAGAAAAAACCGAATTTAAAGCAGACTTGTACCCAATTTGTAATAGGTTAATAAATTTTGTTTCTGTTTTAATATTTGCAAAATCTTCTAATCCGAATCGTTTTATAGTACCAACAGCATTAAGAGACTCCACCAATTGGCTCTCTAAATCTGCACTTCTTTCCATAATAGTGCGTTCTGTTTTCTTGTTAAGCTTGTTAATAATAAAATAAATGAGCGCATATACTGGGATAACCAATAGCATGATTAATGCTAACTTCCAGTAGTAGAAAAACATTAACCCAAAGGAGAAGCACAAAATGAGTACATTTACCGTAAGACTTAGAGATACACCGTTAATAAAAGTGCGTATTTTAACAGCATCATTAATGCGAGAAATAATTTCTCCAACACGCATAGTATCGAAAAACTGTTGTGGTAATTTAAATAGGTGTTTATAATAGCCTAAGATTAAACGTGCATCAATTTGCTGACCTGTTTTAATGAGGAAAACATCTTTAAAAGCGCCTATTACTATTTGTAATGCTAGTAAGGCAATCATTATAATTCCTAATAAATTAAGAAGTCTAGTATTGCCGCCTACCAAAACAAAGTCCGTTAATTTCTGTATGTAAATAGATGTAGAAAACCCTAGTAAAGTGTAAACCACTGCACCTATGAAAGCCTGAATTAAAACAAATTTATGAGGTCTTAATAAAAACCAAAACCGTTTATAAATAGATACTTTTTCGTTGCCAGTACTAAACGTATCCTTTGGCATTAATAATACTAAAACTCCTGTCCATTCTTTAGTAAATTCCTCATGCGTTTTTTTATGAAATTTCCCTGTACCAGGATCCATTACGGTAACATGAGTTTTAGTAACCTCATAAATTACCACATAGTGATGTAAGCGCTCTTTCACTATAATGTGTGCTATAGCTGGCTTGGGTATTTTAAAAAGGCTTTCTAGCTCGCCACGAACCCCTTTGGATTCAAAGCCTAATTTATCTGCAGCCTCAATAAGACCTAATACATTAGTACCTTTTTTATCTGTACCTGCGTATTGCCGTATGCGAGCAATAGGGATTTGTAATTTATAATGTGCTGAGATGGATGCCAAACAAGCAGCACCACAGTCTGTAATATCGTGTTGTTTTATTTTGATGTTTGCCATAAATAGGTTTTATTATGGCAATATTAGAGAAGCTTACTGCAAAACGTTTGCAGTTGAAATATTTATTAGTAATGGTTTCTATTGGAGGTTAATTTCTTATACTTTTTAAATTATATCTAGTTATTGTATTAGCAGCCCCCAACCGAATATGAATGCATTATGGATGATATGAAAGCTTATAGCAAATGATATATTATGTCTAAGCCTTATAAAACTTAGATACAGCCCAAAGAAAAACTGTAAAGAGATTAAAATAGGTATGAACAAAAAATGAAAAATTTCGTAATAAGAAAAATTAAACGCATGTAAAAAACTAAACATCAATAAGTTAAAATATAAATAGATGTTAAAGTTTTTATTTAAAAGTGTACTTATTTTTTGACCTACAGTAAAATAACAGATTACGGCAAACACAATCATTAAAAGAACTCTCTCATAAAATGTGGCCTCAAAAATGTTAAGCATATGCATATAGATTACTAGTTGTATAGACAGGCTAATAGAAATAGTTAATTTGTTGATTTTTATACTATATCTAAAAGCTAACTCTTCCATAATTGGTGCAATAAAAACTGTTAGTAAAAAAGCATTAACAACGTTAGTCTCAAGGTCTTTTTTACTCTTAAAGATCATAGCAAACTCATCAAATATTACCGAAAGTATACCTACTACTAAAGCCCATAAAAATGTTACAGTCAGATCAAAAATTAAAAATCCCTTTAAAACTGTTATTAATTTCACTTTCTCTCTTTTTATTCTTTTCGGATTTTTAAGAAAAAGAGAGAGTTCGGATACTAATTTCATGATTTTCTATTTAAATCAAATGTATTAAAATACGCCCGTAAATTACGGGCGTTATTTAAATATACTACTATATTAAAGCTATTGTTGCGCTTCATGTGTAAGTATGTGAACGGCTGTAACTACTGTGCCGGCTGCTACCCCAACAGCATAGCCAACAGCATAGCCCACGTCTTCTGCAAAATCAGTAAACCAACCTCCTCCTTCAATTTCAGTTATTTCTTGTATGTTCATAATTTGAACATCTAATGTTTCTATATTCATCTTTTCAATTTTTAAAATTATTAATTAATGATATGTATTTGCATGTGCATCAGTCGCACGATTTGCTCCATCACTAACTCCCTCTATAAAAGCGACAAGTACTTTGGTGCTTGTTGAAATATACCAAGCAGCTGCATCAGTCAACCAGCTACCACCCTCAGTAGTAGTTAATTCCATTGTATTCATTTCCTTGACATCAAAACTATGTAAATTTTTCATTTTTTAAAATTTAATTATTAAACATTAATTCAAAAAACAAACAAGTTACGTCTAACTTTTACCACGTCTGGTTTTGTTTTTATGCTACTAATTTATGCGGGTTGACTGCATAAACCTTGCAGTAGTGTATTTCTCTTAAAAAAATAAGTGCCTCCAAATAGTTGTAATACCTCGTTATTACTTAGTGCTGTTACAGATATACTTATTTGCAACTCATAATCATCGTTATAATAATACGTTTTTATTCTACGGTTATAGGATATAGGGGCACCAAAATCCTTTAACTCTTCAATTAAATTATACAACAGCCGTTCGCTTATATTCATAAAACGTGCAAGTTCTTTAGGGGTACCTGTATTGGCTTGCTCTATACGCTGGTGGAGTTGTTGTAAACGCTCTAAGTGTTTTATACTTTTCATGTTTTGTATTCAGATTAATTGTTTATAGCTACTAATTCGTTTTGGCTTGGGTTTACCCAATCATCTACTTTATCGTATAATAAATCGAACAACGTGCGTTCGGTTAATTTAAATTGAGCATTAAGGGTCATGCCTTTTTTTAACTGCCCTTTAAATCCATTTTTTAAACCTAATTTTTTTTCGTTCAGTTGGCATAATACTTTAAATACTGGCGCATTATTCTTTATTTCAATATCTTCAGCAATATCTATAACGGTTCCTGTAGCTAAACCCCATTGGTTGTAGTTATAAGCATCTACTTGAAAAGTAACTGTATTATTAAGTTTTATTAAACCAATATCTTTTGGTGCAATAAAACACTCTACCAGTAATGAAGTGTTAGGGGATATACTTGCTAGCACTTCTCCAGCACTAACCATACTTCCTTTCTCTAGGGGTTTTAAGGTTACTATATTACCAGAAATAGGAGCTTTAATCACATATTCCAATCTGTTGTCTAGAAGTTGTTTTGTGTTGCTTTCCAACTCAATTACCTTGTTTTTATATTCGGTTAATTGAGATTCCCACACACTCATTTGTTGCTGTTTTAATTGGTAAATGCTGTTGTTTATCAAGTCAAAATCTAGGGTAACATTTTCAAATTCTACTTTAGCTATTACACCTTTTTTAAAAAGTAATTTATTTCTCTCATAGTCCTTATTTAATTTTTTATGGCGGGTGTATAGCTCCTGTAATTTTTGGGTATACAACAAATATTCTTTTTTATACTTTGGAGAAGATATCTTTCTGTTTTGAATTTTAGAATCACTAACTAAATATGCTAAATCATCTATTAATATATTGATGTTATCTGTTTGTAGTTTTAATAAGTTTAGTTTTTCGTTAATAAGAGTATTATCTAAACTAATTAAGGTATCTCCTTTATTGACAAACTGATTACTTTTTAAGTTTACAAAGACGGCCTTACCTGAATTTATAGAAGTAACGGTTAATCGTTCTTGATCTGGTTTTATTAAACCACGATGCGTACTATAAATATCAACTCTAACAAAGGGAAGCGCTACTAATACAGCTATTATTGCACATAAAATTGTAGTGTAAATAACTTTACTCTTTTTACTGTGCTTAAATTGATGGGAATGAATACTGGAATTTATAATTTCTTTTGGAAAAATTTGATGCATTTAAAAAGCTAATTTTAGTGAAGCAGGCACAATTTTTGTTGCACCTGCTAATAGACTAATCCAAAATAATTTATGTCGATATAAATTTTAGGACTGTTCAAAATTGCAATGTACGTAGTAGTTTTGCAAACAAAACACGTCAGCATTTATAAATTTCGGGGCTGAATTTGTAAATTTGGTCTTACAAAAAAATATTATGAACTTATCCTATAGTTGGTTTTTTGTGTTTTTTATAGTCTCAATTTACAACTCTGCTAATTGTCAAGATTATGAACAGGATTCATTAAAAAACAAACCTTATAAATACCTAGAAAAGAAATTTTTTAAGCATCAAGATGATTCTAAGGTAGCCTCAATTTATGTTGATGCATGGGTAAATAAAGCGAAAGTAGCAAAGGATACTTTTAACCTAGCTAATGCATATTTGTATAAGTCTTATAACTTAGAATATAACGAAGCCATAAAATATTCAGATAGTATTGTTTTATTGACTAGAGATTATTTAAATGAAAAGTTCCCTGCTCTAGGATATATGATAAGAGGATATCATCATTATTCAATAGGTAAAGATAAAAAGGCGTTAGATGATTATTTAGTAGCTTATACCTATGCCTTAAAGCGAAATAACGTAAATCAACAAATTGAAATACAACAGTTCATTGGAGGAATGCATTATAATTCGGGGAATTATAATGAAGCTATAAAAATTTTCAAAAATCAGTATTCTTATTTTGAAGCTAGACCTAAGTTTAAAATAAAAAATGGAGATGATTATTTGTTAGTTTTAGATGACTTGTCTAAGTCTTATTTAAGAGGTAAGAAAACCGATTCTGCTCTAATATATACTAATAAAGGAATTAAACTTAGTCTAAATGATAATGAAATGTACAGTCGCTTTTTATTAAATAGTGCTATTTCTTTTTATTATAAACAGGAAAATTCCAAAGCTTTGGATAGCTTAAATAAAGTAGAATCAATGTTAGACAATACTAGTTTGGCAATTTGTATGTATTATAAAGCTAAAGTTTTTCAAAATAATGACGAACAAAAAACAATTCAATATTTTAAAAAAGTCGATTCAATATATAGAAAAAATAATGTTTCTTTTCTTGAATTAAGAGATGTATATAAATCAATGTTTGATTATTATTCTAAAAACGGAACTGAAAAAGAGCAATTAAATTCGGTTAACAAATTGATAGAAATAGATAGTATTCTGGATATCGATTTCAAAGACATTAATGATGGGATTATTAAAAATTATGAAGTTCCTAAGCTTAAAAACGAAAAAGTTAAATTAGAAAAAGAATTAATTAAGTATAAATTAAATAACAAAGGAATAGTATATACAGCGATCATAATAATATTAGTTTTTACTTTTTTATTATTAAATTTTTACAGAAAACAGAAACGTTACAAACAGAGATTTAACAAAATTATTAACGAGCAAGAACATAACAATAACACCAATAAAAGTAAAGCAATTACATTAAATAACAAAAGTAAACATGTAGGAATTTCTGAAGAAGTAATATCAAATATTTTGAGACAATTAGAACTTTTTGAATCTAAAGGTAATTTTACAAAAAATGATATTACCTTAAACAAATTGTCAAAAGAATTTAGGACTAACACATCATATTTATCTAAGGTTATAAACTGTTACAAGAAGGAGTCTTTTTCAAGTTACTTAAGCAATTTGAGAATAGAGTATGCAATAAAAGAATTGAAAAACAATAAAGCTTTTAGAAATTATACAGTAACAGCTATGGCAAAAGAAATAGGATTCAACAACCCTGAATCATTTTCCAAAGCATTTTATAAAAAAACAGGCATTTACCCTTCCTACTTTATTAAACAACTAAATCAAACATAAATATTACTTAAAAAGTTCTCTAAATTTATAAATTAAGAGATCAACATGAAATAGATACTAATAATCATAAGATTTTTGATGTAAGTTTGAGTATTAATCATAATCTTTATAAAAATGAAAAAAGACAAAAAACAAAACGTCAAAAATTTAGAAACTTTTTCTAAATTCAAACTAAACAATACTAACTTAGTATATGGAGGAGTTGGGAAAGACGACGACATTGATAGGAAGAAATTAAAAATACCAGGAAATAAATGATAGAATTAATTAAAATTGCATAATAATATCATATCCCTTAAAGATAGAAGATCTCTTTAAGGGATAAAATTATTTTAACAATATGAAAAAACTGTTGATTACATTAAGTCTACTTTCCATAGTAGGCTGTATTAAAAAAAACAACTTTTATAAGAATTACCCTTCTCCAAAAATCAGGAAAGAGCCTACTTTTGAAAAATATTTTAGTACTACTGTAAATGACAGTTATAGGAATTTAGAAGACATTAAGGACTCCTTGGTTGATAATTGGTACAGAAGTCAGAACATTTTTGCTAAAACAATTTTAGATAATATTGAAGGAAGAGATGATTTGGCTAGAGAATTATATAAAGTAAGCAATAGAAAATCTTTTAAAACAAAAAGGATTAATGTCACTTCAAACAGTAAATATTTTTTCCTGAAAAAGGAAGCAGACGAAAGTTACTACAAACTTTATTACAAGGAAAATTCACTATCTGATGCAGTTATTTTATTAGATCCAAAAAAACTAAACATTAATAACAGGAATGATTATGTCATTAATTACATTAAACCTAGTTGGAATGGTAAGTATGTAGCGGTGTCACTTACTTATTCAGGAAGAGACTTGTCTGATTTAGTAGTGTTAGATGTTACTAATAAAAAATTACTACCACAAATTTTGATTAATGCTTGGCCCACTAGTTTTTTAGGAATTAATTGGTTGCCTGACAACTCTGGTTTCACTTACTTAAGATTTCAAGATACTGATATAACAAAACCAAAATTTAAACAAAATTCCCAATCCGTTTTACACTTATTGAAAGATAAAAATGGAAAAGTTGATTATATTTTTGGAAATAAAACGCATTCAAAATTAAATATTTCGGAAACTATTTATCCTACTACTAAAATTCATTCAGAGAAAGATAAATATATTATAGGTTACCTTTCAGAGGTAGATAATTACTGGAAAGCATATTATGCTAATATTGTAGACATAAAATCTGGAAACTATAATTGGAAACCTTTGTATGGTAAAAAAGATAAAGTTTTAACCCAAAAAGGATATTTTATTGATGATAAATTCATTTTTTTATCAGCTAAAGATGCAGACAACAAAAAAATAATGTCGGTAAATACTTCTGAACTAAATTTTGACGAGGCAATCACTTTAGTAAATGAAAAACCAGAAGAAGTTATTGATGATTTTGAAATAACTAAAGATGCCATTTTTTATTCAACTCTAAAATATGGTGTGGATGCCAATTTATACAGATTAGTTGATGGAAAAGAAGAAAAATTAAAAACTCCCAAAAAAGCAGGTAGAATAAGTTTAAGTAATAAGTCTCCTTATTCTAGCGATTTGTGGGTAGCTATCGAGGGATGGACAAGTCCATACATTGAATATTTTTATAATATTAAATCTAATACATTTTCAAAACATAATCTATCTTCAAATATAGAATATCCTGAATTCAATAATATAATTGCAGAAGAGGTGCTTATAAAAGCCCATGATGGAGAAGAAATTCCTCTATCGATTATTAGAAATATAGATTTTAATAAAAACCATAATGCTCCTGTTTTCTTGTATAGTTATGGAGCTTATGGAGATATCGAAAGTCCATATTTTTCAAGTTTAATGTTAAGTTTTGTCAAAAGGGGAGGTATTTATGCTATTGCTCATGTTAGAGGAGGAGGAGAAAAAGGTGATAAATGGCATAAAGGAGGATACAAGTCTACTAAGTCTAATTCATGGAAAGACTTGATTTCCTGTTCTGAATACCTTGTAGAAGAAAAATTAACAACCAAGGATAAAATTACACTATATGGAGCAAGTGCTGGAGGTATAACTGTTGGAAGAGCCATGATCGAACGTCCAGACCTTTTCAAAGTTGTTATTTCTCAATATGGTTATTTAAATCCTTTTAGAGGTGAGGTTATAGGCTCTGCAGGCACTAATTCTGAAGAGTTTGGATCTGCAAAAGATTCTTTGGAATGTTTGTCTTTAATTAAAATGGATCCATATTTAAATCTTAAAAAAAATGTGGATTATCCCGCAGTCTATTTAACTACAGGCATGAACGATCCTCAAGTTCAGCCTTGGATGTCAGGAAAATTTGTTGCTAAATTACAAAGTAATAATAAACTCAAAAATCCTGTTTTATTGTTAGCAGATTATGAAACTGGACATGGTGATAATCCAGATGAGCTCAAGGTATATAAAGATTGGGCAAACATCTTTTCTTTTATTTTTTGGCAAACAGGGCACCCTGACTATCAATTAAAATAATTTGCTTTTGGATAGGCTACATATCTGGTAGAAAACGTAAAGAAATATAAAAAAAGGCAAAAACAGAGAGATTAGGTTCATAAATACCATTTATAAATGATCACCCGCTTTCTTATGAAATTTATTAGAATTTATTTTCTTTCAGTTATTACAATACTCCTTTTTCAGTGTACCAAGAAAAAGGAGTATCCTCAGATAAAAAAAATAGAAAACCCTTTGGTTTTTAGTGATACGTTATTTGACAAAAAAACTTGGTTTAAGAAAGATATTATTGAAGACTCAATTCCTGGTATAAGTTTAGACAAAGCAAAAAAACTATTAAAAAACAAAAAGCACCAAAAGGTAATTGTTGCTATTATTGATGGTACAGTCGATATCGAACACAAGGATTTGAAGGATCATATTTGGAAAAATTTTGATGAAATTGCCAACAATGGATTGGATGATGACCACAATGGCTATGTTGATGACATTAATGGTTGGGATTTTCTAGGAAGCAATGATAGTATCGATCATAAGTATTTACACTACAGTTATACTAGATATGTAAAAAAGTATGACAGCCTTTATAAGGGAAAAACCCTTAGTGATCTAGATCCAAAAGATTCGCTAGGTTTCATAACATATCAACATGCAAAATACAGATTAAACCAGAAATTAAAATCTGTACCAGAAGAAAAACAATATGCAGAGAATGTTAAGAAATGGAAAGGTAAAGCCAAATCAAAAATTATTATGTCTCTCGGATATGATGATGATTTTAATTTTACATTAAAAAAATTAGATAGTATTAAATCAAGTATAGTTAGGGATAGTATTTTGCTAGAAAATATACAGATTCTGTCTGGATTTATAGAACATGGCTATACAGATGAGTATATTGAGCATTTAAATGTAAAGGCAAGAATACTAATAAATAAACAACTAAATATTGTTTATGATGAGCGAGCGTTTCTGGGCGATAATCCCAGTAATATCAATGATATTGGTTATGGGTCAAACCGAGTAAATAGTAATCTGGGTATATATTCTCATGGTACAAAGGTTGCTGGCCTTGTTGTAAAAGAAAGCACTGAGATTAAAATTATGCCTTTAGCCATATCTGGTCATGGATCGAATCATGATAAGGATATAGCTTTAGCGATTCGTTACGCGGTAGACCAAGGAGCAAAAGTTATCAATATGAGTTTTGGTAAGGAATTTTCAGTATATAAACATATGGTCGACGAAGCCTTTTTATATGCACAACAAAATAATGTATTGTTAGTAAGTTCTACAGGTAATGATTATTATGATGTAGACAATCCTAAAAATATTAAATACCCCACAGACTTGGACGCAAGTAGAAGGATTGAATTTGTAAATAATTTTATATCAGTAGGTGGCTCTACTTGTTATGCAAACGAAGATTTGAATTTCGAAGATAGTAATTATGGTAAGAAGAATGTAGATATTTTTGCACCTGCAGATAAAATTTATACTATGTATCCTAACGATGAATATAGATTCGATAGTGGCACTTCACTTGCCTCTGCTCTAACATCAAAAGTGGCTGCTTTACTATTTTCTTATTACCCCAATCTAACTGCCCCTCAAGTCAAACAAATCATCATGGATAGTGGCGTGGAATATACGTTTTCTGTAAAGATGCCTACCGTAGAAAACGAGAACAGAACTACACCCTTCAATCAACTCTCAAAATCTGGTAAAATTGTAAATGCTTACAATGCTTTAATTATGGCGGACAGTATTTCTAAATAAATTTAGATCTATTAAAGTTAAAATACAACGTATTTATATATACTTGTTCGCATTATAGCTTTAGTTAGCTATTAAAAAATCCAACCTAATAAATTCAAGAAAGCCTGTTTTAATGTTATTGTCCTTGTTTTATTCCTAAACTTCAAACGACGTTAGCTGTTCCATAAAATAAAAACCACGTCTTATTTGGACGTGGTTTCTTGTTTTTCTCGACCTCGACAGGACAGAGATCAAACTTTTTATATAAAGATATTAACCTGATAAATAAATTCACAACAGGATTCGCTAACGCGCATCCCTCAAAGCTCCGCTTTGAAAATAGAAAAACCGAAAACAAAATTTTGAGTAAACTCAATTTCGTTTCCGGTTTTCCATTTATTCGTGACCACGGCAGGATTGTATATCCTGACAAAGCTCCGCTTTGAAAAATAAAAATCCCAGCTTATAAATTCAAGCAAGCTTGATTTAACACTGGGATTTTTATTTTATTCGTGACCACGGCAGGATTCAAACCTGCAACCTCTTGAGCCGTAATCAAGTGCGCTATTCAGTTGCGCCACGTGGCCTTTTTTAGTGGCTGCAAATATACATTTTTTATTAAATCTTAACCAAACTTTTATTTCAAATTTCGAAATGATTATTTTTGACTATGACTTCTACTCTGTTACAACAAAAATTTAGTTATATTTTAGATAGTACTCTATTACAAGAAATAGAAAGCATAGGTAAAATAGCATCATATCAAGCAAACGATATCATTATAGATATTAATCAGCCTTTACACTACATTCCCCTATTACTAGAAGGAAACATTAAAATTCTTCGCGAAGATCAAGACGGTAGCGAACTGCTTATCTATTTCTTAGAAGCAGGAGAAACCTGTACCATGTCACTTACCTGCTGTATGGGCACCACAAAAAGTAAAATACGAGCAGTGGCCGAAAAAGATTCTAAATTACTACTTATACCCGTTGAAAACATGCAAAAATGGTTTCACAATAATGCCAGCTGGCGAAATTTTATTTTGGAAAGTTATCAAAGCCGTTTTGACGAAATGTTAGAAGCCATAGACAATATAGCATTCATGAAAATGGATGAACGCCTCTATAAGTACCTCATCAACAAAACCCAACTCTACAACTCTAGCACCATTATTGTAAAACACCAGGACATAGCAGAAGATTTGCACACCTCGCGTGTAGTAGTGTCACGTATACTAAAACAATTAGAAAACCAAAACAAAATAAAACTAAGCCGAAACAAAATAGAAGTGTTTTAATTTTTTTGCGTCTACTTACCAACAGGCAGCACAAAAACAACTTCTATCCAATATGTGCGAAGATTCCATTCCCAACTCCCCCACCCACCAGCTTGATTCTAAAATTATCACTCATTAACTTCTTGTTATGTAACATGTATTACAAGAACTTACAAGTTCTCATTATAAATTCGCATAAAAACTCTAAACATGGAAACTATTTTAAATCCTTGGCCTTGGTATATTTCAGGTCCACTAATTGCCTTAGTCATGGCGCTACTGCTATACTTTGGAAAAACATTTGGTATGTCCTCAAACCTACGAACCCTGTGTACTATAGCCGGAGCAGGGAAGTTTGCCGACTTTTTCAATTTTAAATGGAAAGAACAAATATGGAATCTTACCGTTGTTTTAGGTGCCATTATTGGTGGTTTTATTGCAATACAATTTTTGTCAAACAACTCAGATACAGATTTAAACCCAACCACAGTAACAGAACTCAAAACTATGGGGTTTAACAACCCAGGACAAACATTAGTACCCAACGAAATGTATAGTCTAGATGTTTTAGCATCTCCAAAAGCAATTTTACTATTGGTAATAGGTGGCTTATTAGTTGGCTTCGGAACCAGATATGCAGGAGGTTGTACTTCTGGTCACGCAATTACTGGCTTGAGCAGTTTACAAAAACCATCATTAATAGCAGTTATCGGTTTTTTTATTGGTGGACTAATCATGACAAACTTTATTTTACCTCTAATTTTTTAACCTTATGAAAGCATTAAAATTTCTATTGGTTGGTATCTTTTTTGGCATAGTTCTAGTAAAATCAGAAGCCGTATCCTGGTATCGTATCTACGAGATGTTTCGTTTCCAATCTTTTCATATGTATGGTATCATAGGAACTGCCATAGCATCAGGTATTTTGTTTTTACAGATTTCTAAAAGAGGTTACATAAAAAGCATAAAAGGTGCAGCTATTTTTGTACCAAAAAAGGAGAACGGGTTTATGCGCTACATAATTGGCGGAACAATTTTTGGTTTTGGTTGGGCGCTTATCGGTGCTTGTCCTGGCCCTATGTATATTCTTCTTGGCACAGGTGTGTGGAGTATGCTAATCGTTATAACTGCTGCCATATTTGGAACCTTTATTTACGGGCTCCTAAAAAACAAATTGCCCCATTAAATGAATTCAATACACATTGTAGGATATATTGGTGCCCTAATTGTAGGTTTGGTTTTAGGACTAATTGGCGGTGGTGGCTCCATATTAACCGTTCCTTTACTGGTATACCTACTAGGCTATAACCCAGTGTTAGCAACAGCGTATTCGTTATTTGTGGTGGGGACATCGTCCTTGGTAGGTACATATCAAAAACACAAAAAGGGATTGGTAGATTTTAAAACAGGATTAGCATTCTCATTTCCGTCCTTTGTTGCGGTATATCTATCAAGACGTTATTTAGTACCCGGAATTCCAGACACATTATTCAGCATAGGAAGTTTCAACCTTACAAAGGATATAGGTATAATGGTATTTTTCGCCATCATCATGATAATTGCATCTTATTCCATGATAAAAAATGGAAAAAACAAGATAATAAATTCTAAAAGCCAGCCTTATTACAAAACATTTGTGCAAGGTTTAATTATTGGTACAATTACAGGAATTGTAGGAGCTGGTGGCGGTTTTTTATACGTACCAGCACTTGTACTTTGGGCAAATATTCCCATGAAAAAAGCAGTAGGTACATCTTTAATTATAGTAACCATAAATTCCTTAATAGGCTTTATTGGAGATGTACAAACTCTAAATATAGAATGGGGATTTCTTTTAACATTCACAGGTATAGCAATATTAGGTATCATTTTAGGTGTGTATATATCAAAATTTATCAGTGGAGAAAAACTCAAAAAAAGCTTTGGGTATTTCATACTCCTTATAGCTACCTATATTATTTACAGAGAGTTAAAATAAATCTAAATGTGATAATAGTTACAAACCATACACTCTAGGTTTATTAATTTTGAAAAAGAATCGAATAGATTCCCTCCTTCGAGGGAATGACAAAAACGACACTATGAAAATAGAACAAATCTACACAGGTTGTTTAGCCCAAGGAGCGTACTATATAGAATCTAATGGAGAAGTAGCCATAATAGATCCTCTTAGAGAAACACAACAATATATTAATAAAGCAGAAAAAGAAAATGCCAAAATCAAGTATATTTTTGAAACGCATTTTCATGCAGATTTTGTTTCTGGACATGTAGATTTAGCAAAAAAAACTGGTGCTACAATAATTTTTGGACCTGGCGCTAAAACAGAGTATGACATTCACGAAGCTAGAGACAACGAAGAATTCCAACTGGGTAGCGTTACCATTAAGGTACTACATACACCTGGGCATACGCTAGAATCTGCTACATTTTTACTTATGGACGAAAACGGGAAAGAACACGCTATTTTTTCAGGAGACACCCTATTTCTCGGCGATGTTGGCCGCCCAGATTTAGCTATTAAATCTGATTTAACTAAAGAAGATTTAGCTGGAATGTTATATGATTCACTACGAAATAAAATCATGACCTTATCTGATGATGTTATTGTATATCCAGCTCATGGTGCCGGCTCTGCCTGTGGTAAAAATTTAAGTAAGGAGACCATAGGTGTTTTAGGAGAGCAAAAACAAAGCAATTATGCTTTACGAGCTGATATGACCAAAGAGGAATTTATTAAAGAAGTTTTAGATGGCATCACGCCGCCTCCGCAATATTTCGCAAAAAATGCAATGATGAATAAAGTAGGCTATGATACATTCGAAACTATATTAAAACAAGGTAATACCCCTTTGTTACCCGAAGATTTTGAGAACATAGCCAACCAAGAAGGGGCTTTGGTTTTGGATGTACGCAACGAAAAGGAATTTGTTGAAGCCCATATCCCAAATTCTATTTTTATTGGGATCCATGGTGGTTTTGCACCTTGGGTTGGCGCCTTAATTACAGATTTAAAACAGCCTATTTTATTGATAACCCCAGAAGGACGTGAGGAGGAAACCGTTACAAGATTATCTCGTGTAGGCTACGATAACACCTTAGGGTATTTACAAGGAGGCATTGAAGCGTGGAAAAACTCTGGTAAGGACATAGAAACTATTACTTCAATATCTGCTGAAGCCTTCTCAAATCAGTTTAATAATGAAACAATTCATGTTTTAGATGTGAGAAAGGAGGGCGAGTATATCGCAGAACATCTTAAAGGAAATAGCGTGCAACATTTTGCTTTAGATTATATTAATGACAACATGAATGTTATTGATAAGGACAAAACCTATTATGTACACTGTGCTGGTGGGTATCGGTCTGTAATTGCTGCATCTATTTTAAAAGCACGTGGTTTTGATAAATTGGTTGACATTGCAGGTGGTTTTGCTGCAATAAAAAATACAGGTTTACCTACTACTGATTTTGTGTGTCCCTCATCTTTATAAACAAAAAAAGACCTACCAGATTTAAAAACTTAGTAGGTCAGCATATATTTTAATAAAACATCTAGACAATTTCAGCACTCAATCCAGCTTCAAGAAGTTTAGAACAGCGTGGTTTTAAATCGTCATATTCTCCTGTTTTAACAGTACATTTTCCTTTGTAATGCACAATTAAAGAACATTGTTCTGCTTGTTCTGAAGTATGGTCACAAGCGTAAATTAACGTATCGATAACATGATCAAACGTATTTACATCGTCATTGTATAATACAATTTCGTTTTGTCTTAAAACATCTTCTTCGAGTAATAACTCTTCGGATACTTTTTCTTTTGAACTCATTTTTAATCTTTAGGAAACAATTTTTATACTAATTTAAAAATTTTAATGATACCCAATTGTTCTTCTCCAATTTTTCTTCAAATTTTAACAGATGCTTTTCGCATTCTGCCTTAATCATCGGTATATCATTGTTGTAGAATCCACTTAAAAACAACATCCCTTTTTTATTTAGGCATGATATATAAGTTTCCATATCCTGCATTAAAATATTACGATTAATATTCGCTATAATGATGTCATACTTATTTTTACCCAATACAGATGCATCTCCTTCTATCACTGTGATGTGTTTACATTGATTACGCTCTACATTTTCTATACTGTTTAAATAGCACCAATTATCGTAATCTACAGCATCTATAGGTTTTGCTCCTTTTTGTTCAGCTAATATTGCTAAAACGCCTGTACCACAGCCCATATCTAAAATCGACTTGTCTTTAAAATCGTTTTTTAAAATATGCTGAATCATCATGTGTGTAGTCTCATGATGTCCTGTACCAAAACTCATTTTGGGTTCGATAACAATATCGTATTGGGTATTAAATGACTCATGAAATGGTGCTCTAACTGCACAAATATCATCAACAACAATAGGATTAAAATTCTTTTCCCATTCTGCATTCCAATTGGTTTGCTGTATCTCTTCAAAAGTGAATGTTATAGTAAACTCTTCAGAATTCAATATTTGGATATCTTCTAAAATATCCGCTCTCCACTCTTCTTTTTGAATGTATGCTGTTACGCCTTCTTCAGTTTCCACAAAACTCTCAAAACCTGCATATCCTAATTCTGCAATTAGGATTTCTACTGCTGGCTGCAATGGTTTTACTTTGAAATAGTAGCCAATGTAAATAATGTTTGACATGTAACAATTTTAGACTGCAAAGTTACACGTAATTTTCTCAAATTAGTGTTTAACGACCTTCAATACAGAAATGATTTTATTTTCGGTCATTATCTCAACCATATATATTCCTTTTGGTTGGTAAAATTCTAATTGAATTGATTTTGAGTTTAGATATGTTTTAGAAATAATTTTTTGCCCTAAAATATTGCTTACATTGATAGTAGTATTGGTATAATACGTTCCTAAATCAAGATTAAGCATTTCTTTAATTGGGTTTGGGTAAGCCCTAATGTTAGAATTAGCATCTTTATCAACTATGCTTAACGTAGCTAATGAACTTAAAGTATTAGGCTCATTAACATCAAATAGGTAGGCTGCTCCCGCTTGCGATAATGGATTCAATCCCATAACATCATCATCTTGCTCATAAGCTCCAACTATTGCAAAACCGCCACTAATCGCAACATCATATCCAAAATCATCTCCAGAATTTACTGCATCATCATACATGACAGCAGTTTGATTCCAATCCCCATTAGTATCTTTTTCGAATATAAAAGCTGCACCTCCAAAGGATACACTTCCTATATCCATAAAATGAGCTCCAACAATCATACGATTACCATATATATCTACAGAATGTCCAAATTTTGATTGATGTATTAATGCATCTGGTTTAATTTTTTGAGTTTCAATATAAACGCCATTTACATCCCTTTCAAACACAAATACAGCACCATATTGCGTACTTAAATTACCTTGTAAGTATTCGTTAGCAGCACCAATTACCAATGTGTTCCCGTATAGGTCGACTGACCGACCAAACCATTCTCCTTGTTCTCTACCTGACGCTACAATTTTTTGAATTTGGTTCCAAACACCATTAGTATCACGCTCAAAAACATATACTGCTCCTGCACTGGGAATTTCATTTTCTCCTAAAACGTCTGTATCATCCCTAAATGCACCAACAGCAATAATATCTCCTAAAACAGCAAGAGATGTATCTCCCCAACGCTCATTTACACCTCTAAAACTGGATACTATTTTCTGCACTTCATTCCAAACACCATTGGTATCTCGTTCATATATATAGCATGCTCCTGATTTATCAATATCATCCTGCCCTGCAAGTCCTTTATCTTCCAAAGGAGCATTAACTACAGCATAATTACCATTTATAGCAACCGTTTCTCCTAAAAGTGGTTGAAATGTTTCTCTATCTGAAGCTACTAGTTTTTGGATTTCATTCCAATTACCATTGTTATCTCTTTCAAAAATATAAGCAGCACCTGAAGAATCTATAAAATTATTTCCATTCTCATCAAAATCTTGACTACGCGCACCAATAATCATATAATTACCGTCTATAGCTATAGATTGCCCAAATCTATCAAACTGTCTTACATCAGAATTACGGAATTTTTGAGTTTCTACCCAATTACCTGTAGCATCTTTTTCAAAAATATAAACTGCGCCATAATCACTACTTGAACCATCTTCAGATTTAGCTCCAATTGCAACTAAATCTCCTTGCATGACAACAGACCAACCAAATTCATCTCCTATAGCTCTGTCATCAGGTGTAAGTTTTTGTATTTCTCCCCAACCTTGTGCATTTAAATAATTTGAAATAACGAGTAATCCAGTAAAAAGTAATAAACGAAACATAGTATAATTTTATAATTAAAAACTTTAATAAAATTACTTTGACTGTCTCGATAATAGTTAAGGGCATTCCTTGATTTGTGAAAAATCAGGGAATACCCTTAGATTATAATTTTAATATTGAAAAACCATTTTAGATTCGACTTAACGAGGCATTCTAAATCAATCCATTTTCAATTGCTGCCTTAATAATTCCAACACTATTTTTTGCACCAAGCTTACTCATAATATTCATACGGTGTGTTTCTACAGTTTTTGGGCTGATGAAGAGTTTTTTAGATATTTCTTGAGTTGTCAATTCTTCGGCAATAGCCTGCAAAACTTCATTTTCTCTTCTAGTCAATTTTACCAAAAGTGGGTTTTTTGATGTTTTCCCAATGGAAAGATTAAGCAGTTTCTTTTCTATATCTCTTTGTAAATATTGCTCGCCATTTAACACCGCTTTAAAGGCTGTTAATAATTCTAGCTTATCAGTATTTTTCAACAAATAACCATCGGCTCCATTGCTAAGCATTCTTTTAATAAATGATACATCATCATAATTAGATATGGCTATTATTTTTAAATTTTTGTTAGATGATTTTAATTCTTTACATAGGTTAATACCGTTAATGTCTGGAAGGTTAATATCTAATAATAATATATCTGGATTATCTTTTTGAACATTATCCAGTGTTTGCTTTCCACTATTATAAAGTCCCACAATACTAATCTCTTTAGTTTCTGCAAGCATAGTTTCAATACCTTTTAAAACCATTTGATGATCATCAGTTATTGCTATCTTGGTTATCATATAATTTCTTTTGCATCTATATCTATAACATAAGACGTCCCTTTATTATCAGAAGTAACATCTAACTTGGCATTAAGATATTTTATTCTAGAGTAAACATTTTGAAGCCCAATACCATTATTTCCTTTTTTGTTTATGTCGAACCCCTTTCCGTTATCCTCTATCGTTAATTGAATACTATCATCCTGATGGCTTATTTGCACATGGATCTCTGTTGCTTCTGCATGTTTAATACTATTATTTACCAATTCTTGTACTATCCTAAATATGTTTACTTCTGCCTTTTTTGAGAGCGCTATTGCATTACCCAGGTGTTGAAATGTAATACGCATATCATGAATAGCATTTGATGTACTACAATAGTCTTCAATAGCTTCAACTAAGCTAAAATTCTTTAATGCAGGCGGCACCAAATTATGTGAAATGGCACGTACTTGTTTGCAAGATTTATCAATCATGGATACAGCTTCGTTTATCACTTGGTTATTCTTTTCTAAAAGAGACGTGAGTTTATACTTTATAGCTGATAAATCTACATTAACACCATCATGCAACTCCTGTGCAATGCGTAAACGTTCTTTTTCTTCGCCTTCCATAAGTAATTCCAATGTTTGTACTTGTTGCTCCCGTTTTAAACTTAAGATTTCTTGATTTTTCTGCTTTTGGCGCTGTTGGTACAAAAACCAAATCAAAACACATGTTAGTAAAAGTACTATAACCAACCCTATCATAATTTTTTGTTGGGAGCTTTTCTTTTGGATTTCTAGTTGTTGTTGCTCAATATCTAGCTGTTGTTCTGCAATCTCTTTGTCTTTTTTAGCTGTTTCAAATTTTACTTGTAATGCGTTTAAACTTTCTTTGCTTTCTGTATTAAAAATTGAGTCTCGGGCAGTTTCATGTTGTAATCTGTATGCATAAGCTTTTTTAAAATTTGATTCTTTAGAATAAATATCTGCTAAAATTTTTGTAACTATTTTTATCTCAGGCAAAACTTCGTTCTCAATAGCCAATTCTAGAGCTTCATTCAAGTATGTTTTTGCCTTGGAATATTGATTATTTTTAAAGTATAAATTGCCTAACTCTCTATTGACATTGATATATTCTCTTGAATAATTAGATTCAAGAAGGATTTCCCTTGCATCAAGCAAATACTTTATCCCCTTATCAACATCAAATAAAGCATGTATACTCCCTAAAGAATGTAGAGATTTCCCTATCAAGTTTTTATGCTGAATCTTTTTAGCTACCTCTAGTGCACTATTAGCATAATCTATGGCACTTTTATAATCTTCTTTTTTAAAGTACATCTCAGAAATATTGCTATTTGTGTTTGCAATATCCCGTTCAACGTTTTTAGCAGTAAAAAGTACTTTGGCATTTTTAAAATTAGAAATTGCTTTATCATAGCTTTCCATTTCCCCATACAATACAGCTATACTATTTAAAGTAGATGCTATTGCAAAAGTATCTTTACGTGTTTGAAAAATACTTAGTATCTCTAAATAAGTACTTAAGCTTTTTTCTAAATCTCCTAAATTTCTATGTATAACTCCAACCTGAAACATTGCATAAGGTTTCATTAAAGAGTCGTTTTCAAAATAGTCTATATTTTTGTGTAAATGAGATAATGCTTTAGAATAATTGCCGGCCAATCGTTCTAAAACACCATATGCAAAATGATTCTTCGCCTCTAAATCCTTATGACCAGAACGTGATGCATAATACATTGAACTGTCTGTATATAACCGCATTAGTTTAAGATCAGATAATTTTTGGGCACTATATGCTGCGGCATCATAATATTTACTTGCCCTTAAGCTGTCAGACTTTTGCTCTACGATAACTTTTGAAATGCTATCATAAAAATGTTTATTTTGGGAATAACTGCTACCAGCAATTACAATTAGGGCTATATACAGAACACAATTTTTCAATTAAAAGTTTTTATAGTTACTTACAAGATACCTAATTTCATATTAATTCTTTTAAATGACTAATTTGAAACTTTAGACAATTGTAAAACTTCTGGTGTGTTGTTACTATAAAGTTCTCTAAAGCTTATAACAGTAGCATCGCTATTAACCTCTGTAACTAACCAATCCTCAACTAAATCGTCTAAATCAGCATTACCAAGATCGTCCAGATCAAAATCAGTATAAACCACCCACATATTTTCTCCTTCAATGTCTTGTTGAAACACCTCAACCAAAGTAGATTGAGATGCCCCGTTATAAGATACAATAGCAGTTTCCTGCTCAACATTAAAAGTAAATTCATAGCCATTAAACTCTGAAGTTCGGTTACTACTCTCATCGGTAAATAAACTAATGCGCCAAGTTCCGTTAAGAAGCTCTGGCGAGAACCCCATAGTTGTAATGTCATTATCATCTTTACTACAACTTAAAATTGTAGCAACCATTATTACTATAGTTAAACATCTGCATAAAATTTTCATAACTTATTGTATTAATATTTATAGTTGCAAGCTATTGTATATCAATATAAAATAGTTAAGGGCATTCCTTGATTTGTAAAAAATCAGGGAATACCCTTAAGCCTGCAGTATTTTTTATTTGGGGCATTACCCACAAGGGGTCGGGCTTTCACTACTCAATCCCTCCTCCGTCGGGGATTTCAAACAGACCGTTCAATCCCTAATGCGGAAGTACCGGCAAAAAACAGTCTTTTAAAACAAAAGTTCCTCTCTATTTTGGTACTTTTTTGAAAATAAAAAAACCTGAAAGGCATTACCTGACAGGTTTTTTATTATAAGATACTAAAATACTGAAACAAGTTCAGTACAGGCAAGTTCAGCATGACAAAATGCTTTATTCCTTAGAATGCATTTACAATAGCAAAGAAATCTTCTGCTTTTAGTGAAGCACCTCCTATCAAGCCACCATCAACATCTGGTTTAGAGAAAATCTCTTGTGCATTTGCTGGTTTTACGCTTCCGCCGTAAAGGATAGAGACTTCATCAGCAACTTCAGCACCATACTTAGCTGCTAACGTTTTTCTGATAAAGGCATGCATATCTTGTGCTTGCTCTGGTGTTGCAGTTTCTCCTGTACCTATAGCCCAAACTGGTTCGTAAGCTAAAACTATGTTTTTAAATGCGCTTGCTTCTAAATGAAATAACGCATTTTTAATTTGACTTTCTACAACTGCTTCCTCATTTCCTGCTTTTCTATCAGCCAATTCTTCTCCAAAGCAAAAAATAGTGCGCATACCATTGGCTAATGCTGCATCTACTTTTTGAGCTAATGACGCATCAGTTTCGTTGAAATATTCGCGACGCTCACTATGTCCTAGAATTACAGTGTTTATACCAACACTCTTTAACATATCTGCACTAACTTCTCCTGTGTAAGCACCATTAGATGCAAAATGCATATTTTGCGCAATAGCCTCAATTCCAGAACCTTCTAAAGCTTTTGTTGCTATAGCTAGGTTTGTAAATGTTGGTGCTACCATTACTTCTGCGTTACCAGAATTAGTTTGTTGTTTTAAATCTGAAATTAACGCTTCGGTTTGTGCCAAATCGTTATTCATTTTCCAGTTTCCAGCTACGATATGTTTTCTCATTCCCATACTAACCTTCCCCAAGGGAAGGGACTTTTATTTTGTAGTTAATAAATTAAATTTTTGCGCTACAAAACTACTTAATTTTTCAGAGCTTTTATTAACTTATTATCATCAGCTTCAATAACATTAAATACAACGATTTCGCTAGCCTTATTTATTACCATATATCGTGGAATCCAGCTAATATTTACAAAATCACCAAAGGCTGATTTTTTGGCTTTTGGCAAGTAATAATGTTCTCCTTCTACATTGTATCGTTTTATTCCTCGCTTCCAGGCTTCTATTCCTTTATCTAATGAAAAGAATAAATACACCACATCTGTATATTCTTTTTGAAGTGCCTTTACTTTAGGCATACCTCTTATACAATCACCACACCAAGATGCCCAAATATCTATAACTATAGTTTTGCCCTTGTGTTTCTCTAAGATTGATTGTAGGGTAACTTTGCTTCCCTCTAAAGTTATAAATGTATCGTTTAATGCAGCTTCATCAAATTGTGTTGGCGGTTCTGCACAACTTAAGTAGCTTAACAACATTAATAATAAATAACTTATCTTTTTCATATTATACTTTTACTGTAATTTGACTTTAGGATCTAACCAAACATAGATTAAGTCGACTAAAATATTAATCATTACAAATAAAGTAGCTATTACTAAAACTGATCCCATTATTACGGGTAGATCCAATGTATTTAATGCATTTACTATTTCTTTACCTAATCCGTTCCAACCAAAAATAAATTCCACAAAAACGGCACCTGTCAACATAGATGCAAACCAACCAGAAATAGCTGTAACTACAGGGTTTAACGCATTTTTGAGGGCATGACGTTTTATAATTTGAAATTCGCTTAACCCTTTAGCTCTAGCAGTTCTTATATAGTCTTGGTTAAAAACTTCTAGCAGTGAATTACGCATTAATTGAATAACTACTGCTAACGGACGAATACCTAAAACTATGGCAGGTAAAATGAGATTTTTCCATTTAATATGTATAGCTTCTCCAAAGTCGTCAAGTTCGTATAGGCTGCCTGTCATTTCCAAATTAGTGAATTCGTGCAACACATATCCAAATAACCATGCAAACAGAATTGCACTAAAAAAAGAGGGGACACTCATACCAAGGGTACTAAAAACTTGAATGGTTTTATCCAACCATCTATCTTTATACAGCGCAGAGACTATTCCCAATAAAATCCCTAAAATTATAGCAATAATAATTGCTGATACTGCCAAAACGAATGTATTAGGTAATGTTTCTCCTAAAACTTGTGTTACTTTTTTACCTTGTTTGGTAAATGACTCTCGCAGATATGGAAATTTTATTACTGTGGTTGTATTTCCTAAAGAGAACAGTGATGTAGCACTATATTTATTTTCTCCCAAATACGTATAATCTTCTTTGTTTTTAGAATGAAATGATAACGGAGACAAATCATTAATGTAATAGGCATACTGCATTAAAACTGGCTTATCAAAACCATATTTTGCTTTTACTTTGACAAGCTGTTCACTATCTTCATTTTGCCCCATCATCATTTGTGCTGGGTCACCCGGAAGTACATTGAACAAAAAGAATAAGACGGTTACTACTCCTAGTAGAGTGAGTATAGCGTAAAGGATTTTATTTAAGAGGTAGTTTATCAGTTGTTTAATTAATATTTCTTAACAATTCAATAATCCATGGGTTATCCTTCTCTATAGATTTTACTTGTTTCAATGTATATGATTTAAATGTAAAATCATCCCCAAACATTAGTTTGCCATTTTCTTCTACAGTAGTTTCAAAGCCTACAGATTTTCTTATAGAATCAACTATCTTTGAGTTTTTAATTGGCCATATTATATTTTCTTCATTGTGATTTTGGTTTAGTACTATTCCTTGGGTGCCATAAATTTGCTCTTTTCCCTGACTCATCAAAAATCTATCTTCAGCCATAGCAACTTTATCAAAAGCTAATTCTTTTTTTACAGCAGCACCTTTTAAAATTTGCAAATATTTTTCAATTTTATTTGAGTGCTGAATAACAAAAAAAGCTACGTCACTCGTTTCTTCCCCTACCATTGACTTACCAGGATAGCCATTTCCACGAATAACCTCTTCAATATAAATCAAATTTAAACTATCTATTTTATTCTGTTCCTTAAAATTCTTGTCGTAGTTATCCCAAGTATCTCTATATTTTTGATCTAATTCAAGTATACTATCTAATTTTGTTTTTAAATTAAAATTATAAATATTTGAAATTGGTAGACGCCTAAATTCTAACTCTTCTATGTCATTCCAATGTACTTTTTGCATTACAGTTCCTTTATCCATTTCAATAATTCCAGGATTAGAACGCACTACGGTTTTTAACGCCTTTTCATCACATAAGTACCATTCAAAATCTATATTGTAAGCCTCTCTTATTCGCTCTTTGGCATCTGTCCCTGAAGCTGTTAAACCAATGATTTGATAGTTATTTGCTCTAGCTTTATTCTGTAAAGCTTTCAACTTCGATGCTCCATCTGCTTCAATTTTTTCTAAACTATAAGATATAACTACAACCAGATTGTCTTGATCCAAAAAATGAGTGGTTAAATCTTCATCTTCACTTTCAATTGAAAAATCTACTACAGGAGGCGTATAACCTTCTTGAATTACTTTGGTTTCAACACCAACAAATTCGCCTTTTACATCAGGATAAGCACCTTTAGTTTTTATAACCTGCTCTTCTCCGTTTACATTAAACTTCCAACTATATTCTTGAATAGGCTTAGGCGCATCATCTGGAATTGTCATACCCTCTTTTATATTTTTACCAATGGCATAAGCTCTAAAATCTATAGAAGGTAAATGCATCAACACATGATACCCAAACCACAAGCTTACAATAAAACCTAATAAAGCCATTACTGTTGTAGGTAATTTTGAAAACACTGGTTTTATGTGTTTAACACCAAAAAATAGAATCAGGATAAATAGCAATAACACTACATCTTTACCAAAAGATTCCCAGGGCTCTAATTTTAAAAAGTCTCCAAAACAGCCACAGTCTTTTACTTTTTCAAAATAAGCAGCATAAAACGTTAAAAAAGTGAAGAATACAATCATGAGTAACAAACTCCAAACTGTAAATTTAGGTTTGTAACCTATTAGTAAAAACACCCCTAAAACTACTTCAAAAACGACTACAAAAACTGAAATCAATAAGGCATAAGGTTCTAAGAATGGAATATTTAATACGTCTGGACTAAAATACTCCTGAAGTTTATACGAAAAACCTATAGGGTCATTTAGCTTTATAAATCCAGAAAAGATGAATAATACGCCTACTAAGATTCTACTTATTGCTACTAATACTTTCATAATTTTATAAATTCCAAATTACAAACTCTAAATTCCAAAACTCACTCAAATTCTATATAAATCCCAAATTATAAACTCAACTATCAGAAGTTTATTAAACTTTACTTAGTACTATAAAAATGCTAAAATCATCCAAGTTTATTGATAATGGCTGATAATATTTTACGCAATTCATTTGCTTCTAATTGTAACCTTTCAATCCTTTCCTCATCCTTTTTATTAAGTGATTTTAGAAGTTTCAGCCAATATTCACTTTCTTTAGCTTCTTTTCTAGCAATTTTTAATCTGAATTTCAAATCTTTATCTCCCAACTTCTCATTCCCTTCAATATAATTGGCACCTACTGAACCAGACGATCTTACTAATTGTTTTCCATCTTCAATATTAGAAATTGTCGGTTTTAAGTCTTTTACCAAAAACCTACAATCTTTAGCAAATTCAAAAGTTCTTTCTTCTAGATTGTATGCTCTTTTACTTTCTAACACTTTTGGAATTTAGAGTTTTATTTTTTGGAATTTTGTTTTTGATTTAGTTCTGCCCAAGCAGAATTAAAGCAAAAATGGCATAATTAATCATATCCTGATAATTAGCATCTATACCTTCACTTACTAATGTTTTACCTTGATTGTCTTCAATTTGCTTTACGCGTAATAATTTTTGCAAAATCAAATCTGTTAAGCTACTCACTCGCATGTCTCGCCATGCCTCGCCATAATCATGGTTTTTATCTTCCATTAACTTTTTAGTGGTAGCTACTTGCGCTTCATACAATGCTTTAGCTTCTTCAGTAGACATATCAGGTTGTTCCACAACACCTTTCTCTAATTGAATCAATGCCATAATACAGTAATTTATAATACCTATAAATTCACTTTCCTGTCCCTCATCTACTTTTTGTACATCATTTTGCTGTAAACCTCTAATGCGTTGTGCTTTTATAAATATCTGATCGGTTAACGATGGCAATCTTAATATTCGCCATGCACTACCGTAATCACTCATTTTCTTAACGAATAAACTTTTACAGGTATCTATTACCGCATCATATTGTTTTGAAGTATCTTGCATCTGGGATTTTCTAGCATTAAATTTGCGTAAATTTCGCATAAATAATTAGAATGTTCAAAGTTTAGGGTTTAAAGTTTTAAACCAGATACAAACACTACACCATACCTGATAATGACCATAAATTGCAAAGGCCAACTTGTTGATGTATCAACCCCAAAAGTAATGGGCGTTTTAAATGTAACACCAGATTCTTTTTACGATGGCGGGAAATATAAGAATGAAGCTTCTATTTTAAAACAAGTAGCACAAATGTTAAATGAAGGTGCTACTTTTATTGACGTAGGTGCTTATAGCTCCAGACCAGGTGCAGACCATGTTACCATAGATGAAGAATTAAATAGAGTTTTACCAATTGTAAACTTAATTTTAAACGAATTTCCCGAAACATTGCTTTCTATTGATACATTTAGAAGCACTATTGCGAGACGATCTATAGAAGCTGGTGCTGCTTTAATTAATGATATTTCGGCAGGACAACTGGATAACAACATGTTAAAAACTATTGCTGAATTACAAGTACCGTACATTATGATGCACATGCGCGGCACTCCACAAACCATGCAAAGTTTAACGGATTATGATAATTTGGTAAAAGATATTCTATTCTATTTTTCAGAACGAATTGCAGCAGCTAGAGATTTAGGAATTATTGACCTGATAATTGACCCAGGCTTTGGTTTTGCTAAAACCTTAGAGCAGAATTTTGAGCTTCTAAATAAATTAGAATTATTTAAAATAATTGAAAAACCTTTGTTAGTTGGTGTTTCTAGAAAATCTATGATTTATAAAACTTTAGAAACCTCAGCTAAAGAGGCTTTAAATGGTACCACAGTTTTAAACACCATCGGTTTACAAAAAGGAGCTTCTATTTTACGTGTACATGATGTTAAGGAGGCTGTGGAATGTGTGAAGCTTGTTGAATCGTTGAATCGTTGACTTGTTTAATTTGTCATCACTATGAAGAATATCTTTTTTTATATAACTCTTGCTTTTATAGTATCCTGCGGAAACGAAAGAGAATTACAACTTCCTGAAATTGATAAAGCTGCTATTACCGAAATACAAGATGTTTCAGTTGCTTATTTATTTTACGATGAAACGCAACCTGATAGTGTTTTACTAAATAGAAAAAACTTGATTAGCACCACAAATTGGTTAGTCAATGTAGATAAGCGGTTAACTTTAAAACAAGCCATTCCTCACATAAAATTTTTACAAGACAAAAAAAAATCTTCCAGCCATAAAAATGAAAATGCAAAAAATTATTTTACCTGTCATGATTTGAGTATTAATAATTTGGGGTTTTTGGAGTTTACAAGTACAAATTATAATGTTGAAAAACCTGAAATGATTTTTTCTGATATTTCTGATCTTAAATATTCAGGAAACATTCATACGGTTAATTTCGAAGTTAATGAAGATATTTTAATTTTCCCAGGATACGCTTTAGACATCAATATAGCAACAGATAAGAAAGAGTTTACAAATGAAATTAAAAAATTAGATACTTTAAGAGGAAGGATCATTTTAAATTTCCATAAAAATTTAAAATTTGAAGATTATATACTATATAAATCGTTGTTATCAAATATAAATTTAAATCATTTATCAATCTCGAATCAAGAGTATCTTTATAATTAACCACAATTTCTTAAATTTACAAAAACCCTTTACCTATTGAACATCTTTGATGATATTTTAAATCTCCGCTTCATCGATTATTTAGATGTTGTGCTTGTAGCATTACTGCTCTATTACCTGTACAAACTTGTTAAAGGTACGGTAGCCATAAATATTTTTCTTGGTATCATTATTATCTATGGCGCTTGGAAACTTACCGAATTCCTTAATATGGAATTACTTTCAGGTATATTTGGAGGGTTCATGCGTGTTGGTATCATTGCCTTAATAGTAGTATTCCAACCAGAAATCAGGAAATTTTTATTAATGGTAGGCTCTACTAATTTTAGTAGACGTCGTAAATTTTTAAAACAACTTAAATTCCTAAAAACTGAGGCTACCAATGAAAGTGATGTGGACGCTATTATTTCTGCGTGTAATAAAATGAGCATGTCTAAAACAGGAGCTTTAATCGTTTTTGAACGTAATAATAATCTAGATTTCCTTTCAGAATCGGGAGACGAAATGAATATTAAAGTAACGCAGCCCATTATAGAAAGTATCTTCTTTAAAAATAGTCCGCTTCATGATGGCGCTATAATCGTTAGTAATAATATCGTAAAAGCTACACGAGTAATTCTACCAGTAAATAATGATAAAAACATCCCGCAACGTTTTGGATTACGACATCGCGCTGCTATAGGAGTTACAGAAAAAACAGATGCTTTAGCTTTGGCTGTTAGTGAAGAGACAGGACATATTTCCTATTTTAAAGATGGCGAATTTGTAGTGTTTGAAGACACTACTGAATTATCTAAAATGATAAAGAAAGATTTAGCTTAATGGAATGTAAAAACTGTGGTATCAAAATGCAATCCTATCAAAACTACTGTTCAGACTGTGGTGCTAAAGTTATTCGTAATAGACTCACATTCAAAAATATATGGTCTGAAATAAATCTTTACTTTTTCAATTTAGACAATAAATTATTCCGCACGCTATTGTTCCTTTTTACAAAACCGGAAGAGGTAATTGTAAGCTATATTAAAGGTACTAGAAAAAAGTATGTAGATGTTATTCAATACTTTGCTATCGCACTAACACTAGTTGGGATTCAAGTTTTTTTAATGAACACCTTTTTTAAAGATGCTATGGATTTAAGTGATCTTTATGGTGATGCTTTTAAAGACTTAGCCACTCAAAAAAACAATCCGTTCTCTCCTGAAAATATGGATTATAGCCTTATAAATAACTACCAGAGTTTAATTTATGTGCTAAGTGTACCCATTTCTGCGTTTTCAACATGGATAGCCTATTTTATAGCTGGAGAACGGAGCTATAATTTTACTGAACACATTGTTATAAACTTATATTATTCTGCTCAAATTATCATTGTAAGTGCTGTTTTAAGTATCCTATTTTTAGTGTGTGGTGGAAATTACTTAACGATTTCAATGTTTGTGAGCCTATTAACATTCGCATACCTTTTTTATGTATTACACCGTGTATTTAAGGCATCATTCCTTGAGAGTTTTGCCAGGTTTGTATTAATCGGGTTTTGTTATGTTATACTATTTGTATTTCTAATGTTTGTTGCTGTGGTTGGAGGTTATGTTTTTGGTTATCTAATGAAATAAAAATGAATTGTAAAAACTGTAATAGTACCTTAAGAACAGATTATAGCTATTGCCCCGATTGTGGAGGCAAAGTTGTAAGACAAAGAATTACTAATAAAAGTTTAGTTTACGATTTTTTAGAACGCTACTTTAATTTAGATAATACGTTTTTAAAAACCATTTCCCACATGATTACTAAGCCTGAGGAAGTTTGCGGTGGTTATATAAGCGGCCTAAGAAAAAAGTATTTAAATCCAGTAAGCATGTTGGCTATTTCATTAACCTCATCTGGATTTATTTTATTCTTAATGAAAAAAATAGCTTGGGAAAATATTGATTTCTCCAAGGTTAGTTATGCGCAGACAAGTTCTGGAGGTGCAGGAACAGAAAAAATTATGGCATCTACTATGGAATATAGTTCATTGTTGTTTCTATTCTACATTCCTGTTTTAGCATTTGCGAGTTATGTGTTCTTTAATAAGAAAAATTATAACCTAGCCGAACATATTGTTACTGCAATATATGCGTTAACAACCTTTAGTATTATTTCTTCTATTTATGCTATAATAATGCTACTTGCAAATCCTCAGTTTTATATTGATACAGCACTTATTTACTCCGTAGTTATGGTACTATTTTGTGTGTATGTAGCCTATAAAAATTCTCAAGACAAAAAAACATCTCTATTTTGGCGAGTACCGCTATTCTTATTGTTTTTCTTAGTAGGTTACTTTGGTATATCTATACTAACCATAGGTGGATTATTACTAACTGGGGAAATCTCATTCCAAGATTTTATACCTAAAACGTAGTTAAGCCACCTCAGCTTCCTTCAAAAACTGAACCTCATATAAATTCTTGTAATACCCATCTTTCTTTTTAAGTAATTCATCATGAGAGCCTTGTTCTACAATTTCGCCAGCATCCATAACAAGGATTTTATCTGCTTTTTTTACAGTAGCTAATCTATGGGCTATTACTATTGAAGTACGATCTTTTGTTATTTTATCAGTTGCATTTTGAATGAGCTGTTCAGAATAGGAGTCCACAGATGATGTTGCCTCATCTAACACCAAAATACTCGGATTGGTAACATACGCCCTTAAGAATGAAATTAATTGGCGCTGGCCAGAAGATAACATCACACCACGCTCCTTAACATTATAGTGATACCCTCCTGGTAAACTACTTATAAATTCATGTACGCCGATAGATTTAGCAGCTTCAATAACTTCTTCTTCAGAAACATCAGGATTGTTAAGCGTTATATTATTCAAAATCGTATCCGCAAACAAGAACACATCTTGTAATACTACTGCAATTTGAGTACGTAAAGACGCTAAAGTAACATTACTTATAGCAATACCATCAATGCATATAGTTCCGTCTTTAATTTCATAAAAACGGTTCAATAAATTAATAATCGTAGATTTTCCGGCACCAGTTGCACCAACTATAGCAATGGTTTGCCCTGCTTTAACATCAAAAGAAATACCTTTTAAAACGGGTTCGTCTTCAACGTAATTAAACCATACATTTTTAAAAGCTATATCGCCTTTAAAATGTTCCGCTTTATGCGTGCCGTTATCATCAATTTGGGAGGTAGTATCCAGCACTTTAAATACTCGTGTTGCTGCTACCATTCCCATCTGTAGTGTATTAAACTTATCAGCAATTTGACGTAACGGACGAAATAGCTTTGGAATTAAAATGATAAATGCCATAAGCACTCCAATAGATACACTTTTATCGGCAATTTGAATTACACCAACATACCAAGCTACCAAGCCAATAGTAACCGAAATGATAAATTCAGGAATTGGAAAATAAATAGAATTGTACCAAATTGTTTTTAGCCACCCTTTTTTATGGCGTTCGTTAATTTGTCTAAACTTTTCATTTTCGATATCCTCACGTGCAAATAACTGTAGAATTTTCATTCCCGTTAAACGTTCCTGCACAAAGGAATTTAAGTTAGACACCTCAGTACGTACTTCTTCAAAGGCTTTCTTCATATATTTTTGAAACAACCTTGTGGCATAAAGCACAATAGGTAACATTACAAAAACAATCAAACTCAGTTTCCAACTTTTAAAAAGCATAAAACCACACACCACTAGCATGGCAAGCAAATCTTTGAATATTTGAAACAGCCCTTGACCAAAAATATCAGCAATACGCTCCATATCAGTTACCGAACGTGTAATTAACACCCCAACCGAAGAATTATCGTAATACTTCATTTTAAAGCGTAATAAATGATCGAACAATTTTACACGTACATCCTTTACCACATGCTGCCCTAACCAACTCGCATAGTATATAAAAACCAACTGAAACAGGAATTCCAAAATCAATGCCCCTATCATAATTACGATGTAGGTTAAAAACCCTTCGCTAATTTTGTCAGTTAATTTGGTATCTATGGCACGTTGTAATAATTCTGGTGTTGCAATACCTAAAAGTGCAATAATAACTACAGATATAAACACAATGGTAAACGTAACCTTGTAAGGTCTAATAAATTTAAACAAGCGTTTAAACAGCGTAAAATCAAATATGTTTTCTTTTTTCTTCTCCATTTACAGCTTAATCGTTTCAGGATACACTACTTCTGTTAAATATAACCCATGTGCTGGTACCGAGTAGCCTGCTTCACTCCTATTTTTAGATTGTATGATGGTATGCAAATCTTCAACAGCAATCTTGCCCAACCCAATATTTATCATAGTACCAACAATGGCACGTACCATGTTGCGTAAAAAACGGTCAGCCGTAATGGTAAATTGTACCTCACCATCACGTAAAAACCACTTGGCTTTCATAATATTACAATAATACGTTTTTACATCGGTATGCGTTTTAGAAAAGCATTGAAAATCCTTATACTCAAATAAAATTTTAGCCGCAGCATTCATTTTATCAACATCTAGCGGTTGCTTTAAATAATAGGCATTACGGTGTGTAAACACATTCTTTTTTAAACTAACACGATACAGATAACTACGTCTTGTAGCATCAAAACGTGCGTGGGCATCAGGTTTTACTTTAAAAATTGTAGTAATTGCAATATTAAATGGTAAAAACGAATTGAGTTTATACACTAAATCGTCGGTATCAAACAGCCTATCCGTATCAAAATGCGCAAACATTTGGCTAGCGTGTACGCCAGTATCTGTTCTACCAGCACCCATCACCGAAATTTTGTCGCTCAATACCTTAGACAACCCATCCTCTAAAACCTCTTGTACCGTTGTAGCTTTAGGTTGTATTTGCCACCCGTGGTATACGCTCCCATTGTATGAAAGTTCTATAAAATATCGCAAAACACAATAATATATTAATTGATGTTGAGATTCTGAAACAAGTTCAGAATGACAAAAAAGTTGTCACTTTTCTAAAGCTGCAAAGATAGAGAGATTTATAGTTGTGATAAAGCGTGTTGTCTTAATTAAATATTAAAAAGTGGGCGTTACCCTCCTAAGGTCGGGTCAGGCTTTCACTAGTCGCTCCTCCTTAGGTCGGGAGCTCCACATACCGTTCAATCCTTAACGCGGGTGTGTTTGCTCATTTATAGTTTATAACTTATTTAGGTTACTTATTACATCATTGCTAATAAATCAATAAAGGGCTCTGTATGATATAAAACCTAATTTCAAAACAATTTTACTTCATATTAAGCATAAGATGAACTATCTCGATCGTTTCTCCATTATTCTCATGTCTCGAAACACCTACTTTGAGGTTTGAAAAACCATGTAGATCATCTCTAACACTAAATCCTGAAATCGGATAGTTTTCTCCAAAATCATAATTAGAATTTAAATTTTTTATATACTCAGAATAGTTTACCCACAAATTGTCAAACCTCTGAGCCTCACCAAAAACAACAATAAATTTTCTTTTCAGTTCGTGAGTATCATATTTTGAAAACAACTTCTTCATATGCTCAGCTACTACAACGTTTTTAGAACCACAGCTATCTAGTCGAAAACATTCAATGATTGTGACTGGAATACCATTATTACGTCTAATCATTATGTCTAACTCTCCAGCTCCTCTACCATTTCCAGAAATACCAGAACGAGTTTGATCAGAAATATTGTGTCCCTTGGTCCTCAATAAATCTACTAAGTCATCATTAATTAAATTTTCAATTTTCTTTTGAAACTTACGTTCAAGAACTCTAGAACTTACCTCTATTAGATCGTTTAAAACTTTATCAAGAGAATACATAGGGTTGTTATCTGACGTAGCACTATCAATGTGATAGAGTTTGAGAAGATTATGAACGTTAACCCCCCTAGCACTTACCTCACAAGGAATGGTTTTAAAAATATTTTCTTGCCCCACTTTTTTAACAAAGATATAGTTAAATAGATGTGGGATAGATGAATTAATACAATCTGGACAATTACAAGGAACCTTTTCCGGGACATTGGGATAATTCAAAGAAAGGTGAATTGCATCTAATTCTTTCCTGATAATTTCCAGCAAGAATGATGCATTATCTCCATGAATCCAAATATTCAATTTTCTTGAATATTGATCACTCATTACAAGAGCCCTTGTCCTTTCCCTTTGAATTATCACTCCATTCTTCCAAAAAGTTCTATCATGAACCATGTTTCTAACACGAACAATGAATCTAGCCATAATGCCTGCAGGCATAAAGTCATAGTGATATTCAAAACGAAGATTATCTTTGTAATTCCAGTCGAACTCTCTTCTCTCAGGTGATAATAACTCCGGAATAAGATAAGTATCTTGATCAACTTCAAAGCATAGTTCAAACTTTTTCATTAATCTAACTATGTATGGTCGTTTTTCCCCTTCAAATTCGTAAAGTATATGTTCTAAAAGTTGAGAATCAAACTCACCTTCTCTCTCTATAACCTTTTTTGAATCAAGAATTTTATATACTGCATTTGTAGCCCATTCAGGTTTTAAAAACACTAAGTTCCGTAACAAATTATCATCTTGAAAATGCAGAAATACTCCTAAGTCATGAAAATATTGACTTAGAAAAAGAGCTCTTTTATTGGATAAACCTTTCTGATTACAAATAAACAAATAGTCTTCAGTTGATATATAATTTGACTCTAATGATTCTAATTCTGTCCTTATATCTAGCCAAACTTTTGGAAGTTTATCTCCTATCAAGGGCAGAGAATCGATTTCATGTCCAATTTCTGAAGTAAGTTTACCAATATTTTGACCACTCATTGCACTCACTTGATGAAAAGAAATTATGTTTTTAAATTTAGCTTTAAGTGACTTTTCATCAATATGTGTGATTCTTTCGTCAATTTTATTAAGCACTAGAATTATTGGAGAATTATTACTCAATAAACGAATTACATTGAGCCAGTAATCAAAACTAATTAAATGCTGATCTGTTCTTGCTTCCCATACCAATAAATAAAGTGAACGTTTTGTTAAAAAGAACTGATGAGTTGAGTGATAAATTTCCTGTCCACCGAAATCCCATATATTAATTCTAAATTCAGGAGATGATTTTGTTTCTATTTTCCATGTATTAATATCTATTCCTTCAGTCGTTGAAGTTTCTGGAATTTCATTATGTATGAGTCTGTTCATAAGAAATGTCTTTCCTACATTGCCTTGACCTACAATCAGCAACTTAGCCTCATATAACTGTACATTATCCCCCAGGGATAAATAGTAATTTATTATACCTGAAACTCCTTGGGAGGCAATTTCTACAGGCACTCTACCTATTGGATTACCTTCTAATTCCAGTGACTCCAGAGAAATAAGGTTTTCAAACTCTTTCGGTAAAGAGGTAATTTTATTACCACTTAAATTTAATTTTTTTAGTTTGGTTAAGTTACCAATACTTGTGGGCAGATAAGTAAGTTCATTAAAACTTAAATCTAGTTCTTCAATATTTTCAAGTCCTGTAAAGACATCATCTTTCAAAGAGTTTATCCTATTTTCGGATAGATTTAAGTTTTCAAGAGTATTTATAAAACTAATCACACATGGAAATTCCTCTAAAGTATTACCCTTAAAACTAAGACTGCGACATTTTGAATAATCAATTTTTTCAGAACAAACTCTTTTTATCGAGTTATAACTTAAATCAACTTTTTCTATAAACATTAAGTTCTTAAACTGGCGCCCATCAATTTCTTGAATTCGGTTATCAGATAAATTAAGATATTTTAATTTTTCTAGGGTAAATACAATGGATGGGAAAAGTTTTATCATATTGTTTCTTAAACTCAAATGCTCCAAGCTTTTGAGACCAAACAACCAATCTGGTATTTCTTGTATGGAATTACCAAATAAGTCAAGATATTTCATCCGACTACACTCCTTTAATTCAATTGGAAATTCTTTAATTCTCCCTGATGTAAGTTGAACTTTCTTAGTACTTGACTTAATATTTTTTAATTTTTGCTTTATATGTGGTTTCATTTATAAATCTAATTCAAACTTTAACCTAATTTCTTCTAAGCTGATAACATATTTAATTGTAAACACCTAAGTACTATACCACACGAAGGTAGAAGAAAATCTCTACAAATTCAAGAAAACTGTCTCATTAATTAACAGAAGTAAATTACCTAAGAATCTATAACTTTACCAACATTGAAATACTAAAACAGATTCAGCAAAGCAGCACTATCAATAGCATCATTTCAAAACAAAAAAGACTAACCCAACACTATTGAATTAGTCTTTTCACTAAATTTTATATTGTAATCCTACATAGTGACCACTGTATTCCAACCCCTTATTACATAAAATAATAACATTTTTAAAATATGTAAAAAAAGCCTATGAAATAGGTCACACTGAGGTTTTAAACATTAATGTAGCTTTTAGAGTAAGGTTTCTAAATCCTGTTTTCCAACTATTGCCATTATCTCAACAGTATCTCCGTCAACTTTGTAAAAAATACTATCCGACCCGCAAACACAGCGTCTGTATCCAGTTTTTATAAAATCAACGGCTTCAAATGAAAATGGGCTTTGGGCAATAATCTCAAAATATTTAAAAAAAGAATCAAAATATTTATCAGCCTGAACCATTCCGAATTTTTTAACACCATACTGATGAATTCTAATTAAATCTTCTTTAGCAACTTCACTTAACCTAAATTTAGCCATTAAGTAAATCTTTGGACTGTTTTAGAATTTCAGCTTTATTATCAGAGGTAAAACCACTGTTTTCTGCGCTTTCTAATTTAGTTTTAATCCAATCTATTTGAACCTGCTGTTTTCTAGCTTGCCTTATCAAATCATTAACCAACTCACTCTTGCTAGAATATTCTTTTTTGTCTACTTGATGCTTCAACCATTCATCATTTGGTTCTGTAAAAGATATACTTTGTCTTGCCATAACGATTCTATTTTGGTGTAAATTTACACCAAAATAGAATCGCATGCAATTTTATATGTCTTTTAAATAGAAAAACACATTATTTAATGTGAATTCGATTTAAAAAACACTAAATTTTAAAAACTTATAACAATTAAAGCTATAATGTCATCTTGAGCGCAGTCGAAAGGTCTTAAAATCTTACATTTCAAATAGGTTTCGACTGCGCTCAACCTGACATAAATCGTAATTATATGATAGTCAGATTAAAATTAAAAAACTTATATCGAACTCACGTTATTTAGTTTGCTACAATTATTAAAAGGCTAATCCAACACCATTGAATTAGCCTTTTCACTCAAATTTTATACTGTAATTCTAGATAGCAACCACTGTATTCCAAATACCAGTTTCAGCTGTGTTTTCAGCATAGGTTTCAAAATCAATAGCAGGTCGTCCTAAAACACGCTCCACATCATGAGATACTTCTTGGTTATCTGGGTTACCTAGCACTTCTTTAAACAGATAGCCAAATAACCAAACATAAGAATCTGGCAGGCCTGCTTCTCGCATACCATCCTTAAATGCTTCTATAGAAATTGGTACATATTGTATCTGTCTCCCACTTGCCTTTGCCATGATAGTTACCAATTCTTCAAAGGTGCGTTTTTTAGGGCCTGTAACCGTTATGGTTTTACCGTTGTAGGTATCATTTGTTAAAACTTTGGTTACCACATCTGCGATATCATTAGCATCCACAAATGGAATTCTAGCTTCTGGCATTGGTAATGCTACCACACCGTTTAATAAAAACTCTAAAAATGCACCTTCACTAAAGTTTTGATTAAACCATGAGGCTCTAACCAACGTATAATTTAACCCAGAGTTAGCTACTATATCCTCACAAGCTTCTGCCTCTGTTTCGCCTTTACCCGAAAGTAATACCACTTTTTCTAAGCCAGCTTTTAAAGCTTTTTGTGTTAATGTGGTAATTGCGTCTCTAGACCCTGGCACTGCTAAATCTGGATAATACACAATGTAAGCTCTATCCATATCCGTTAAAGCTGCATCATAAGTATCTGGGTTTTCCCAATCGAATACAGGATTTGTTTTACGACCTACAACTCTAACGTTATGGCCTAATTGAGTTAAATTTTCTGCTACTCGGCGACCAGTCTTACCAGTACCTCCGATGACTAAAATGTTTTGTTTCATAATATTCGTTTTTAATGTTTATATATTTATTGTGTTTAAAAAATCAGTTAATTGTTTTTAGTGTTCTTACATAAATTTTGGTATACCAATACAATACAGTAATGGTTATAAATTCTAGCCCTATAATCCAAAACCCTAAATCGGTAAAAAACTCATAGTAACTACCGCCATTGGGTATTATAAATACTGGTACAGTAATTATAGCATCTAAAACCATAGCTGTTAAGAAAAAGGCTTGTCCTACCCAATACCCATGAGTATGTTTCTCTTTTCGGTAATAAAATCTTGCGCCATACCAAACCAGTGGCATAACCACAAGAAACAAAACCATATTAGCCTGTTGTTGGGCATCTTCTAATATTGGGATATAAAAAGATAGGTTGAACAAGCTCACACCAAAACCCCAAATAATTGTACCGATAGTAATCGCTCTTAATACTTTCATAATTGTTTGTTTTTAATAGTTCTTATTTTATTTGTTATAAAGTATACCTACTAGTAATAATGTAAATGCTGTGAAAGAGGTTATTGTACGTATCATGTGCCAAAAATTCCAAGAACTTTCAAACGTTTCTCTTAAGCGCTTTACATCTACAGATGATAAATCTTCTAATACCGAATTTTCCAGAATAGTATTTAGTGGCACATTTTTTAATACTGTTATAAGGCCCACTCCAATAAAAAACAAAACTGCCGCACTAAGGAATAGCCAGAATGTTGTTGCATCTGCTTTCCTGTATAAGTAGGTGTTCAAAAATAATAGTACTACTGGCGCAAAGAATACTATCAGAAAACGTGGGTTTATAATTGCTCTATTCATGGCTTGAAACGATTTTAAGAAGCTTAAATCGTCTAATCTTCCTATACCTGGTGTTATAGCGTTAGACCATGTAAAACAAAGTCCTGCTGTTAGTCCTGTAAACAGTACACCTAAAACTAACACGATGAGTTTAAATTTTATTTCCATAAGTTTCATTTTGTGTGTTGCTAATCCACGTTAATAATTGTTGATATTCCTTACTATTGAGTTTTATTTTATTGCCTTTCGGCATGCGTCGTTTTATAAACACCTGCTTATAAATATCATCCTTAAAAACATTCATGTTTTTAGCGGTAAAAATGCGCTTACGATTGCGCTTTGTGTGGCAGATATTGCACTTGTTTTCAAGAATTGAAAATGCTTTGTTTGAAGTAGAATCTAATTTGGTCTTTACCAAATAGTTCGTATAAGCAAGGTCTTGTTTATAGTCTTGTGGTTTGGCTGTAATAAATAGCGTAAAAACTAATACCCATTTAAATAGTGTTATCATCTTTTTACAATGTTATTGTTTTGATGATACAAAGGTGCGAAGTGCTTACACTAGATTTTTGACACTATAGGACAACCTTTTGACATTTTAAGCCAAAGTGAGTTTTTTTTAATGTTTACTTCTAAATTCTGAAGGGGTTTGGTCTGTCCATTTCTTAAAAGCGCGATTGAAAGCACTCTGTTCGGAAAAACCTGTTAAAAAGGCTATCTCTCCTACACTATTATTATGATCTTGCAGTAGTGTTTTAGCTATATGCTCTTGGGTCTTTTTAATTAAATCGCGGTATGTTACACCTGCATCTGCTAAACGTCTGGTAAGTGTTCTATTACTCATAGCTAGAAGGCTGCTAACATTTTGAATACTAGGTATACCTGTTGGAAGCCCATCTTTAATAAGAGTTTCTACATCTTGAACGAATCTATTTCCTGGAATTTTAATCCCCTTGGTTTTTTCGTCAACTTGCATTAACAGGTAGTTATTAATACTACTATCTGCTTTGGCAGTTCTTAATTGTAAATCTGCTGTTTTATAAGTAATAGCGTAATGTGGTGCATAAAACTCAATTGAACAATTAAAGGCAGCCGTATAACTGGTTAAATCTTTAGGAGGTCCATGTTTAAATGCCACTTTAATTGGTGCTATATCTTTTTCAGACATCGCTTGAAGTACTACTACAGTGGCTGACAAACTTGCTTCTGTAGATAATTCCATACCACGGCGTTTGGCTTCTCTATTAAGGTATATATGGGATAGATTTCCTTCTACTTCCACATGCCACATAAAGGTGTTGGATAATAATTTAAAATACCGCTCACTACGTTCAAAAATCTCTCCAACTCTAGAGCATGTACGCCATGAGAGTCCTAAAACCCCATAGTCTTCTATTTTCATTTGCTGACCTACTCTTACTCCAAATCCTGGACCGAGTTTATCATCTAACAATTCGTGTAATGCTAAAAACTCATCAGCCGAAATTACCTGTAATCCATCAATAGCATTAATAGGCGTGGGTAGATTCATAAAATCATCTCGAGACATACCCTCTCCAATGGCACAATTGAGCATTTTACGATATAGATGTATTGAAAAGTATTTCATTAATTATAGAGATACAGAAAATTAGATACATTATCTTATGAAGACTTATCTACATTTATAAAAATATTTCATTTTTTTATATTGAAAGCCAACTCTTTGTATTTTTTTTAAAATTATGAGAAGATTATACATAATATACTATGCCTCATTTAAATTTTGAATCTTTGTAAAATCTTATTAAGCACTTAAAATGACGAAAATATTACTCCTTTCTGATACTCACGGCTACATAAATAATGACATATTAAAATATGTAAAACAGGCAGATGAAGTATGGCACGCTGGAGATATTGGCGATTTAAAAGTTACCGATGCTATAAAGGCTTTAAAACCGTTACGTGGTGTGTATGGTAATATTGATGATGCAGAAACACGAGCTGAATTCCCTGAGCATAACCGTTTTAAATGTGAGGATGTTGATGTATGGATGACACACATTGGTGGCTATCCTCCAAAATATAATATGCGAGTTTTTGAAGCTATAAAACAAAATCCACCACGGTTATTTATTTGTGGACATTCACATATTTTAAAGGTAATGCCCGATAAAAAACTAAACCTTATACACATGAATCCTGGTGCTGTTGGTAAACATGGGTTTCATAAAGTAAGAACCATGCTGCGTTTTACAATTGATGGTAAAAAAATTGATAATCTAGAGGTTATTGAGTTTCCAACAAGACATCCAAAAAATTAAAAAGTTGTTGTTTTATTCGCACATAGCCTTCAAATAAAAACTTAAGCCTTGACCACTTTTATTCCAACTATCCATAGTTTTTTCCCTAAAATAAGCTGTATGTGTTGGTGAGCTAGCTGTTGATATAGAAAAATATTTACTCGTTCCACTAGATTTCACACTTTCTAACCATTGTATCGTTACTGCGACCTCTTCAGTCTCTTCTTCAAAATAAATATCGAAGGACTCCAAATCTACTTTAAACCATCCAAGAAAATTATCTTCTATTTCAAACACAATATGTTTACGTATGATTAAATCTGTTGGAAGTCCGTCTTCAATTTTATAAAAATTTACTCTAAACTTTAAATACTTGAAATCATTTGTAGTTATATTGAAATTCAAATTTTGAATGTGACAATTTCTTCTTATTTTAAGCTTCATTCCTAGCTCCTTACTCAATCTGTCATTTACATCTTTTTCATAGTATGTGTAAAAATTTGCATGCATTAATCCTAACCCTTTTGAATTTCTTCCAATATTTTTGAGTTTAAGTTTTACTTTTTTTGAATTAACAATAACTTCCTCTAATTCTGTATTTTTAGGTTGAAGTAAAATTGGAGTTTTTATACTACTTAACTCTGAAATTAAATATTTTTTAGTTTTAAAACCTATATATGAAAAAACAACCGTGTCTTTTGAAGTGACTTTATTATTTAGAGTAAGCTTAAACCTTCCATCTTTATTTGAAACTGTCCCAACTGTTTTATTCTTAACACCAATATTAACATAAGCTAAAGGTTGATTATTTTCTAAATTCCATACTTTCCCAATTATTGCTTCTTCTTGAGAATAGCTTATTATACTTAAAAATAGAATTGTGAGTGATATGAAAAATTTCATAATAAATGTTTGAATTATATTTTTGACAATAGTAAAAAAACACAAATATTATTTTGTTAAGTATTTTATAATTGGGAAATATTTATGGGTTTAAATAAGAGGCTTTAGCAGAAAATAATTGTACTACAGTAACTTCTAAAACTATCGGACTTGCCCGCGTTAGGGATTGCAGCGGCATCCTTTTTGAGGCACGAGAAAAGATATAGCGGAAAGCCCGACCCGACCTTAGGAGGGTAACGCTCAAATAAAAAAGCCCAAGATCTTCACCTTGGGCTTACGCACTAATACTACTAAGATGTTAGGTTTAACGTAATCGATCTACAGATTTTACAAGATCTTCATCCTTTTTAATGGCTTTATTGGCCAAGGCCAAAAACACGATAGAAATAATAGGAAGAAACATCCCAATACCTTTCTCTGAAACCTCGGTTTCTCCAGATAAATTTAGAGATAGATACACGAAAAATCCTAGTAAAAAAAAGTTTAATATGATGTTAAGACGCCCCAAAACAAATTGAAGCTTCCTGTTTTTAAACAAAAATATTGTGATGAGCGATAAGGCTCCTGATACTAAAAACGCTGCAAAATATGGTAATTGATCTTTAGCAAAAACTGTAGCACCATCATTTGTAATCCATAAATGAAATACAAATATTAGCCCCAAAGCATTGGCTGCTGCTAATAATAAATATACCGTTTGTATGCGTTGTAACATATTATTTTTATAATCTGGATGGCAAAAATAGTAGTTTCTTTATTAATTTGACAGGTTTAATTAAAATAAAGTTGTATTATTGCACTAATTAATTCTCAACAATCGCTAATTCAGATTGTTAATTCTTCAGAATAAAAAATCTATATTTTTTTCAGGAAACTCAATTTTTTTATACACAATATAATAGCATTCAATTAAACATTCATGTTTGAAATTTCACAATTAAAAGAAAAAAAACTTACTGATTTACAAGAAATTGCAAAACAATTAAGTATCCCTAAATTCCGCTCGATGAAAAAACTGGATTTGGTATATCAAATCCTAGATCATCAAGCTGCAAACCCTAAAGCCGCAAAAGAAGCAGCCCCTGCACAAGATAAAAAAGCAGAACAACCTTCTAAAAAGCCTAGACAGCGTGTACAAAGAGAGCAAAATAATGATTCTCAAAAAGAGAATAAAGCGCCTACTAATACACAAGAAAAAACTGTTGAGGCTAAAAGTTCTAGCGATAACCAAAAGCAGAATAATAATAACCAACAAAACAGAGGGCAACGCGATAATAAACAGCGTAACCAGAGACGTGATAATAACCACCAGCATAAAAACCAAAATCATAAAAATCAAGGTAATAATGGTAACAAGGATAATAGAAACCGTTATCGTGAACCTGATTTTGAATTTGATGCCATTATTGAAAGTGAAGGTGTTTTAGACATTATGCAAGATGGTTACGGATTTCTAAGATCTTCAGATTACAATTATTTATCTTCTCCTGATGATATTTATGTATCTCAATCGCAAATTAGATTGTTTGGTCTTAAAAAAGGAGACACTGTTTTAGGACATGTACGTCCGCCAAAAGAAGGGGAAAAATACTTTCCATTAATTAAGGTTAGTAAAATTAATGGTCAAGACCCTAATGTAGTGAGAGACCGTGTTGCTTTTGAACACTTAACACCGCTATTCCCAGAAGAAAAATTCAATATTGCTGAACGCCAAAGTACTATTTCTACAAGAATTATGGACTTGTTTGCGCCTATAGGAAAAGGCCAGCGTGGTATGATTGTATCGCAACCTAAAACAGGTAAAACCATGCTACTTAAAGATGTGGCTAATGCTATTGCTGCGAATCATCCTGAGGTATATCAAATGATTTTATTGATTGATGAGCGTCCTGAGGAAGTTACAGATATGCAACGTAATGTACGTGGAGAAGTGATTGCTTCTACTTTTGATAAGGAAGCCCATGAGCATGTAAAAATAGCCGACATTGTTCTTGAAAAAGCAAAACGACTTGTAGAATGTGGTCATGATGTTGTGATTCTTTTAGATTCTATTACGCGTTTAGCAAGAGCTTACAATACTGTACAACCTGCTTCTGGTAAAATATTATCTGGTGGTGTTGATGCTAATGCATTACATAGACCAAAACGTTTCTTTGGTGCAGCGCGTAACATTGAAAATGGTGGCTCATTAACCATTATAGCTACTGCGCTTACTGAAACTGGTTCTAAAATGGACGAAGTTATTTTTGAAGAGTTTAAAGGAACTGGTAACATGGAACTTCAGTTAGATAGAAAAATATCTAACCGTAGAATTTTCCCTGCTATCGATTTAACATCTTCAAGTACGCGTCGTGACGATAAATTATTAGATGATAATACCGTACAACGTATGTGGGTAATGCGTAAATATTTAGCAGACATGAATCCTGTTGAAGCTATGGAATTCATAAATGACCGATTTAAACAAACTAGAAATAATGAAGAATTTTTAATTTCCATGAATGGATAATTAAGAAGTTGACTAACTCAAATTAACTATGGCCTCAACTAATTGTTGAGGCTTTTTTTGTGGGAAAAAATTTGATTAAACCAATCTTCTACCAATTTCAACTAATAGTTTTTCTTACATTTACACGCATTTAATTTTTTAATAAACCATTATGGATTGGAAATCCATAGTTTTTGAATCTATAACATAGTCAGGTTTCTCACTATGTTAGAAATGACAATCAGTATTAAAAAAGATTTATAGAAACTAAAAGTAACTGCAATGAAATTGCAAGCTTTTAACCTTCAATCAGGTAATGAAACGAGTGTAAATTCTAAACTATTATTAAAATATGTTAAAAAACATTTTAACGATTATTGTATTTGGATTATTTATAATTATTAATTCTCATTCGCAAATAACATACGAAAAAGGCTATTATATTAATAATCTTGATGATAAAGTAGAATGCTTAATTAAAAACTTAGATTGGATAAATAATCCTTCAAAATTTACATACAAAATATCCGAAAATGAGGAAGAGATAGAGATAGGTGTTGATTTGGTTAAAGAATTTGGCATCTATGATGTTTGTAAATATGTAAAAACTCAAGTAAATATAGATAGATCTGATGACAAAAAAAACAACTTGAGTTATACCAAAAAACCATCTTTTAGCAAGGAAACACTGCTTTTAAAAGTTCTACTTGATGGTAAAGCTAGTTTATATTTATACAGGAAAAGTAATATAGAAAAATTCTTTTTTTCAATTGAAAATGATGAAATAAAACAATTGGTATACAAACAATATTTTACCTCACAACGTGAAATTGGCACAAATAACCAATTCAAACAGCAAATTAGAAACGCTCTAAAATGTTCTGAAATTAGTATCAGTACTATTAAAAACCTTAATTATAATACTAAAAGCTTATTAAATGTTTTCAAAAAATTTAATAATTGTACACACTCAGAGTATATAGATTTTAATGAAAAGAAACAATCAAAAGATAATTTCAATTTATCTATAAGACCTCGAATAAATAGTTCTAAGCTTGTTAATTTCGAAGATTTAATCCCAGATTTTGAGGAGCATAATTTTGAGAAAAATCAAAATCTTGGAGTCGGTATTGAATTTGAATATATTTTAGGGTTCAATAGTAATAAATGGGCTTTATTTATAGAACCTACATACCGTTTTTCTAGCTATGAGGGCAGGATAATTGTAAATCCATTCGACCTTATCATAGGTCAAGAAATATTGATAAATTTAGACTACTCCTCCATTGAAATACCACTAGGTTTAAGGCACTATTTCTTCTTCAATGAAAAGTCAAAACTTTTTCTAAATGCTGCTGTAGTTTTTGATGTAGATTTAAACTCCAAAGCATTTATTAACAACACCAAAGCAGAAGTTAACAGTAGCCCTAATCTCGCTCTTGGTTTAGGCTATAAATTCAAAGATAAATACAGTTTGGAACTAAGGTATAATACACCTAGGCGTTTAAGTTTTCCTAATGAAATAGATGTTTTATTAGATCACAAAACAGTTTCTTTAATTCTGGGGTATTCTATATTCTAAATTGCACTGAGTTACTTTAAACTTCTTAGAATAAAATCCACCTTCTTATTAGTGTTTTTATTTTCAGCATAAGAATCTGTAATGTGTTTTGGAACTGCAGCATAACCTTTTTGGATTAAAGACTCTATTTCTTCTACATATTCTAATGACACCTTTCCTGTAAGTAATAAGCTTAAATCTTTACCTGAATGGTAATAATCATAAATTTTTTTAAGCCCAGAGAGATACAGATAATCTTTAGTAAAACCACCTCCTCGATGGGCTCTTAATGTTATATAAAAGGCTCTTTCTCTATCTAAATCGTAATTGTTATGTAATAATCTAAATGTTCTAGAGAAAGGATAACCTTTTGCTAAACTATCCACAGCAATAACACGATACGCTAATTCTTTAAGCCTTGTAACCGTTAAATTATTGCTCATATATTCTGAAAATACTGCCAATCCTTCTTGAGTTTCTTCGTTATTTGGAAAACCGTGAGAAAATATTTTTAGAGGGTGTAGCAACCCATTCATAGTCGTTACCATGTGTACTCCAATTTCATGATTGGTTAATATAGCAATCTCATTATCTGAATAGGTATGATTTGTATTTAAAACTAAGGTTTTAACATTATTAAGTACCATAGCTATAGCTGAAATTTTGTTGGAAAATTCTATAGCATAGCTGAAATCGTATTTCTTTGAAAACGCTTTAAAAAAGACTTCTGAATCTTTAGCGGAATACTTTGGTAGAAAACGGTCTTCGCCCCTGTTTTCATCTTCAAAATGTAAAATAAATTTAGCATTCTCTACGTCATTCTCTGTTGGTGTACCAAAACAATGCAAACTATTAAAATAAAAATGCTTGCCGTTACCAATATTTTCAATACACTGAATTAAGCCTGAGTAGGCATAGATAATATCCTCATAAAGATTACGAATATCCTTATCTGTAATTTGCTCTAATGGTTGTGTAAATAGCTCACGATGCAGTTTAAACTTATCGAAATTGATATTTGGATATTGAAAAATAGGATCTGTTAAATACTTAGATGCAAAAAAACGTTCTTTTTCTTCTTCAATATTTATGGGGTTTACGTAGCTTAATAATTCGATTTGCTTTACCAACATATCGATATTCTTATCAATTTCTAATAATACTTTTTGACTTGTGCTATTATCCACCATCGTAATTTACGCTTTAAAAACATTATAAACATATTGCGCATGTTTTGGAATTCGGGTTCTCAATTCTTCTTCTACAGTTTTAACTACTTCAGAAAAAATAACTTGCTCATATTCATCACAATACACCTTAGCTATTTCGGTTGCCAAAACTAAAGTGTTTTTAAAGTTTTTGGTAATATATTTCAAGAAATATCCGTTGCCTTGAAAAGTATCATTAATTTTTGAAGTTGATTTTATACCATGAGGAAACTCAATTTCTGATAAACTATGTCTCCAATCTTCTATAACGCTTCCAAACCGTTCATTATCTACATTGCTTGTACCTAAATTCCAAGTTGGCACTTCTCTATCCCAACGTTTCCAGTTGTAACTATGCATATCGTAAACAGTACAAAACCCAAATTTTTGCTCTAGAGTTTCTATTAAAGCATGCGCTACCTTATAGAAGTTTGCATGTTTCCTTAAGCTTTTAGCCTTCATGGCTTCAGAAAGAGATTCTCGCCATAATTGCTTACCCCAAGCAGTTTCAAAAACAGCAGCTTCTGGTGCGCGATTTAAATCATATTCAAAACGGGAATCACAACCCGCTATAACAATAGGATGAGACTGTATCATGGTTTTCGTTTCCGGATCCTCTTCATACCAACGTTCATATTCTGTATGAATGCAGTTACACCAAAGTTCTTTTCTAAATTGATGTCCGTCATGAATTGCAGCACAAGCATAAGGCACATACCCATCAATTTTTATGGTAAACGAATAATCGGAAGCTACTGCTTCAAAAATATTCCCTGCATGTATTTTTGAGATTATTTCAGAAACTGTTAGTCTATACATATACTTATCGCTTTAACATATAAGTAAACTTCTCAAACTTTTTTGGCAGTTCGTTTGTTATGGTTAACTTATTAGAAGTTATTGTAGGCTCAATTCGTATAACTTTTGTGCTTCCATCTACTTGTACTGTGTGTTCGCTTCTCATATTTACCAAATCGATATGCTGTAATTTAAAACTGTAAGAACCTGGCTTAAAGTTCAAAACCACATATTCTCTTGGTCTTACTTGTCCCAAAGCTTTATTGTTAATTAGAACATTTAATCTAGCAGTATTATCAACTTTATGTAAAATGTCTGCTCCATTATAAATTAATACTTTGCCATTTCCTAAAGAACTTAGATTAATCTCATCAATATTAGTAGGAACAAAATCATATTCACTAGAAATTGGTTTCAATGCACAAGAACTAAATATTATTATAACTAATAATAACTGAAATTTCTTCATTTTGATATTATTTTATTTTTAAAATCCTTTTCAAATTAGAATACACTGCTTTTTCCATATTGTCATACTTCCCATCCGCAAAAGCCATTAGTTTTATATCCGCAAATAGATCTGCAAAATCATTTCTGTAATAATCGTGGGTACTAACTGCTTTTACAATATTTTGAATGCTCTTATAATCGCTATCTTTTCCAAATTGCTCGTGAACACGATGGTATACATCCTTTTCAACTCTACTCAAAATATATTCTTTCTCTTTCCAAGTGTCGTTTAAATCAGAATGCGAAACGTAAATTAATATATAAGCCAGCAACTCATCTTTCGTCCATGTTTCTGGTTGTTCCATGTTACCAGAAGTTAACGCCCCGTATTCTGTCCAGGAACCGTCATATACCGAAATATTTCTATATCCTGACATCTCAGCACCCAAAGCCAATACACAAGCCGTAATACCAGAGCCACATGAAAAAATAATAGCATCGTCTTTTTCGGCTACCATATACAATGCCTTTTCTATCTCTTTTTTTGACTTTAATTTACCATCTTCTAATAAATTTGTAAATGGTAAATTAACAGAATTTGGAATGGTACCTCGTCTCAATCCTTCTCTAGGTTCTGATACTTCACAATTAAATCGTTTTGAAGAGCGTGCATCAATTATTTTATGACTTTGCGTTTTAGAAGCAATAACTATATCATCAAAAAATTGCATGTAATCTGGCTGTAGTTTCGCTTCAAAATTGCCCAAACTACCCTCATAAGCCTGCATATACTGCGTAGGTAAGTTGGACTTTTGCCACTCTGGAAATCCACCATTTAAAATTGCTATGTTTTTAAAACCAAAGGCTTTAAATAACCACCATACGCGAGCGCTGGAATAAATACCTTTATCATCATAAACTACAATAGCACTATTATTATTTACACCTAAACTTCTAGCCTCATTTTGGAATTGTTCCTCTGAAGGAAAAGCACTTGGGAACGGATTTGATGTATCACTAAATTTTGTCTTGATATCAAAAAAACGTGCTTTTGAAATCTGTAATGATAATGCATCAAATGTCTTGGCAATAGTGCCATCCAGTACTATTAAATTTTCTGCTTTTAAATTATCATGAAGCCATTGTACTGAGACTACTGGTGTGGTTAGGGTAATATTCATTTTTTATCTTACAAAACCTGATTGGAAAAACCGCTAAAAAAGTTAATTTGCTATTTAAGCTTGTTTAAGCATCTTGAACCGCCTTACGTAATCGCGTTCGCCTGTCAAAAGCTTGGAGTTTATCTAATACTTTCATTTCCAAAAAGTCGATGACCTTCTCTTCTATTTTTGTTTTAAGTTTATACACTTTATTGATATAGGTAATACCTCCTGGAGACATTACATTTACCTCAACTAATTTCCCTCCAATAACATCAATACCAACAAAATACAAGCCGTCATTTACTAATTTCGGACCAATTTGCTTACACAATGCTTTTTCTTCTTTAGTTAAAGCATGCTTTTGCACGCTACCTCCAGCCGAAACATTAGAGCGGTGGTCATCATTACCAGGAACACGTTTCATGGCTCCTACTGGCTCTCCATTCAAGATTAAAATACGTACATCGCCTTGATCTGCACCTTCAATATAATCCTGTAAAATCACATAACTACTTGAGCCATCACTATTGGTAATATAAAAATCTAATAAAGAGTTTATATTACTCATCGCAGATTTTTCTATAAGAATAACACCAGAACCACCAAAACCATTTAGAGGTTTTAAAATCATTTTATCAGCGGTAGATTCTTTAATCTGTTTAATTAAATAGCGCTTACTTTTTGATACATGCGTAGCTGGAATAATATTACTATGGGCATCACCAAAAGCAGCAGTGTACAATTTATTATTTGCTTCTCGCATCCCTTGTAATGAATTCATAATAAAAACATCATCTTTAACAGAATCCAAAAAATTAAGCATGATAGGGTCTAGGGGTGGATTCGCCCTAAAAAATATTACATCAAAGCCAGCTAATGGCAACATCTCTTCCCTAATCTTCACTTTATTATAAAATGATTTTAAAGAAGAGGGTGTTTTCTCCATACGACTTATCACTGAGCAGTTTGCTGTAGTAACACTATTTCGTATTGTTAAATCTGCGGGAATACACATGGCTACACCATGATTTCGTTTTACACATTCCTTAATAAGCGCAAGCGTTGTATCATTATCAGGATCAATATTTTCCCACGGATACATAATGAAACAAATATTCATGCTTTACTATTTTAAAATTTATTAGTTCCTTTAAAAATAACGAAAAAAAGCCGAGTATAAAATTTAGTACTGATTATTTAACCTCCTCATAATGGTCGTCCCATTCCTTGGGCTTTGGTGTATGTAGTTTACCTAAAGATTTTGCTACTAGCATAGATACAGTAGCATCTCCAGTAACATTTACTACAGTTCTACACATATCTAAGGGTCTGTCAACGGCAAAAATTAATGCCAATCCTATAGGTAGTAATTCAGCAGGAAACCCAACCGACTCTAAAACGATAACCAACATTACCATGCCAGCACTTGGTACTGCAGCACTTCCTATAGACGCTAATAAAGCAGTAAGAATTATAACCATCTGGTTAGTAAATGTTAAACCTTCGGGCCAGATAACTTGCATGATAAATACTGCGGCAATGCCTTGGTACAAACTTGTGCCATCCATATTTACTGTTGCTCCAACTGGCAACACGAAACCAGAAACCTCTTTATCTACACCTAAATGTTCTTCAACTCGTTCCATGGTAACTGGTAATGTGGCAGCACTACTACTTGTAGAAAACGCCAAAAGCTGTGCTGGACTTATTTGCTTTAAAAACCACATTGGCGATTTCTTTACAAAAGTACCTACTAAAAACAGGTAAAATACTATCATCAATACAAGACCGCCTAACACACAAAATGCATAGTACAGTAGTTTAATTAAAATTTCAGTATCATCAAACGCTATAATCACATTTGCTAATAATGCAAATACGGCATAAGGCGCATAAAGCATAATTAAATCTACCATTTTCATAACGACTTCATTTAAAGAATCAAAAAAGTCTATTAATGGTTTTGCTTTTTTCTCCCCTATTAAGAGCAAACAAATACCAACAAATAAGGCGAAGAAAATAACTTGAAGCATGGAAGCTTCAGCAAAAGATTTAAATATATTACTCGGAAAAATATCTACTAAAGATTGTAACGGCCCTGCATCTTTTTGCGCAGCCGCTTTTGTTAATTTATCTGTAACTCCAGCATCATTTTCATATTTAAGCTTTATCTTTTCAATGGTATCCTCTGGCATTCCTGTACCAGGTTTTACAACATTTACAATACTTAATCCTATAATGATAGCTACCAAAGTTGTACCCACATAAATAGCTATGGTACGTAATCCCATTGATTTTATTTTAGAAATATCTTTTAAATCGGATATTCCTTTTATCAAAGAAGCTAAAATTAATGGTACTGCAATCAGTTTTAGAAGGTTTATAAAGATAGTACCAAATGGAGATACCCAATCAGTTACAAACCCTTTCCCGCCATCTACACCATTCATTATAAAACCAAAAATGATTCCAAGAACCATTCCTATAATAATTTTCCAATGTAATGCTAGTTTCCTCATAAAATAACAGATTATAACTTGTAAATATTAATCACTAAAAATCCATCACAATATATATAATTCTATTCACTATTTACAACATAATTAATCCTTTGTTGTAATAATTTAAAATTCAAAAAAGGATAGAAATAATTTTATTGAATTAATAAAAACCTCTGATTTTTAAAAGAAAAGACGACTTGGTTTTAACAGTAACAGAATATCTGATTACCCTAGCAATACTCAAGTGTAATAGAGAACGTAATACAGTAAGAGACTATCTGTAAGTTTTATTAATCAGATAAAAATCAGCTAATACCAGAGCTGCCATTGCTTCTACAATAGGAACCGCTCTTGGCACCACACAAGGATCATGGCGACCTTTACCTTGCATCTGTACTACTTTACCTTCTTTATCGATGGTTTCATATTTCTGAATTAAGGTAGCTACTGGTTTAAATGCCACATTAAAGTATATATCCATACCATTACTTATGCCGCCTTGTATGCCACCAGAATAATTGGTTTTAGTAGAACCATCTGTATTAAAAGCATCATTATGATCACTACCATACATGGTACTGCCATGGAATCCGCTACCATACTCAAAACCTTTTACTGCATTAATAGATAACATAGCTTTTCCTAGTTCTGCATGTAATTTATCAAAAACTGGTTCCCCCAATCCAACGGGTACATTTTTAATTACACAACTTATTATTCCCCCAACAGTATCTCCTTTACCACGCACCTCTTTAATGTATTGCTCCATTTTAGCTGCCATCTCTTGGTCTGGGCAACGTACAATGTTAGACTCTATTTGAGATAAATCGATATCCGTGTATGGCTTATCCAACTTCATAGTACCAACGCTAGATACATAAGCATAAATCTCTATACCTTTTAGCATTTGTTTTGCTATTGCTCCTGCTACTACTCTACAAGCTGTTTCCCGTGCAGAACTACGTCCGCCACCTCGATAGTCACGTGTACCATATTTTTTATCATAGGTGTAATCTGCATGACTTGGTCTATAACTATCTTTTATATGTGAATAGTCATGAGATTTTTGATTGGTATTTTCTATAACAAAACCTATGGGTGTTCCCGTAGTTTTTCCTTCAAAAATACCTGAATAAAATTTTACGCTGTCTGGTTCCTTTCGTTGTGTAACAATTGCGGATTGCCCTGGCTTACGGCGATTCATTTCATGTTGAATAGCCTCTAAATCAAGTTCAATTCCCGGAGGGCAACCATCAATTACGCCTCCTAAAGCAGGTCCATGCGATTCACCATAAGTTGTTACGTTAAAGAGTTTTCCAAAGGAATTTCCAGCCATTTCAAAAATTTTTTGCTAAAATAAGCCTTAGCCTTCAATTACACTAATTTTCAATGGAATCAAAATACACCAATGCATAACATTATGGTAACAAAAAGCTGATAATTAGTTAATTAATTAGTAATCATCACATAACACCAAAACATGTTATTTGTAAAGTAATATATACTTGATTTTTTAATACCTGAGTAACCCATTGAAAACAAAACGTAAAGTTGAAGTTGCGGTAATATCCGATGTGCATTTAGGCACATACGCTTGCCATGCTAAACAACTGTTAACCTACTTAAATAGCATAAATCCAAAGAAGTTAGTATTAAATGGAGATATCATTGATATCTGGCAATTTAGTAAGCGTTATTTTCCTAAATCACATTTAAAAGTGATTAAAAAAATAATGGATTTTGCAGCTAACGGAGCAGAGGTTTATTATATAACTGGAAACCACGACGAAATGCTACGTAAGTTTAGTAATACTAGTATTGGCAATGTTTCCATTGTTGATAAATTAGTTTTAGATTTAGATGGTAAAAAGGGGTGGTTTTTCCATGGGGACGTATTTGATATTTCTATACAGAATGCCAAATGGCTAGCAAAACTAGGTGGTTATGGTTATGATCTTTTAATATTACTAAACCGATTTACAAATTGGGTTTTAACGAAACTAGGTAAAGAACGCTATTCACTTTCTAAAAAAATTAAAAACAGCGTAAAGGGTGCCGTGAAATTTATTAATGATTACGAAAAAGTAATTACAGATTTAGCAATTGATAATGGTTATGATTATGTAGTTTGCGGTCATATTCATCAACCTAAAATGGAAATTCGTGAGAATAAACATGGAAAAACGATGTATCTAAATTCTGGAGATTGGGTGGAAAACTTTACAGCTCTGGAGTATCAATTTAAACGTTGGAAAATCTACAATTACAACAACGATAAACTATCTCCTTTCTTTGCTGATGAAGACGTAAAAGAAATGGAAGTTAAAGACCTTATAGCTGCTATAACCATTGTAGATAAAACGCAAAAAGTTAAATAAGCGCTTCTTTTAAAATAGTAATGGGATGCTTTGCTACTTTACCAGTACCATCTTTTATTTGATGCCTACAACTAGTACCATTTGCTGAAATAACAACATACTCTGGTGCTTTTCTCACTGCAGGAAACAAAGTTTGTTTACCAATTTGCATACTAACATCATAATGTTCTTTTTCATAACCAAAACTCCCTGCCATACCACAACATCCGCTAGGAATTATGGTAACGCTATAATTTTTTGGAAGGTTTAATACAGAAAAACTAGATAATTGATTTCCTAATGCCTTTTGATGACAATGCCCATGAAATTTGATCTTTTTTGTTTCTGAAGTGAATTGATCTGAAGTTATATAACCTTGCTCTATTTCCTGTTGAATAAATTCCTCTATTAAATATGTGTGTTTTGCTATGTTTTCTGCGGAAGTTTTATCATCTACCAATTTTAAATATTCATCTTTAAAGGTTAAAATTGCTGAAGGCTCAATACCGATAAGAGGTGTTTCATCTGAAATTTTACCTTCAAAATAAGCTATATTCTTTTTTGAAATAACCTTTGCTTCTTCTAGAAATCCTTTTGAAATATAAGATCTTGATGACTCTAAATGATGTACCGGAATAACTTTGTAGTTTAAAGCTTCCAATAAAATCATGCAGTCTAAAGCGATTTCAGATTCTAAATAATTGATAAATTCATCTACATAGAGGTATACTGTTTTTGTTGGATTATTTACGTTCTTAGTCAGTCTTCTAGCGTCTCTAAAACTAAAAGATCTAGACACTTTTGGAAGGCTTCTTTGTTTATGAATTCCTAAAGAAAATTTTATAACCTTCGATATCAAAATATTATCGGTCAAAAAATTATTAATCAAAGGGCCTCTAGACAAAAACTTATTTAACTGGGTTGATTTTGCAAAAACCTTATCTTTGAATTTAAACCCATTCTCTTTCTGGTATTGATATTGAAACTCAGCCTTTAAACTCGCAACATCAACACTACTTGGGCATTCACTAGCACATGCTTTACAACTTAAACATAAATCAAAAACCTCTTTTAATTCTTTATGATTAAATTTATTTGCTTTTTCAGAATTCGTCAAAAACTCACGTAATGCATTGGCTCTAGCTCTTGTGGTGTCTTTTTCATCTTTAGTTGCTCTATAACTAGGACACATAGTACCCCCAAATTCAGGTAGTTTTCTGCAATCTCCAGAACCATTACACTTTTCAGCTTCACGTAGAATGCCTTGAGATTCAGAAAAATCAAAAAGAGTTTTTATGTCTGGCTCTTCCCTATCTGGAACATAGCGTAAAGATTCGTCCATTGGGAATGCATCAACTATTTTCCCTGGATTAAAAATAGTATTAGGATCAAATATATTTTTAATCCGTTTTAAAAGTTGATAATTCTCATCCCTTATCATTAACGGTATATATGCGCCTCTTACAATCCCATCTCCATGTTCTCCACTAAAAGAACCACCATATTTCTTTACCAAATGCGCCACATCGGTAGTTATTTTTCGAAATAATGCAACACCTTCTTTTTTCTTTAAATTTAAAACTGGTCGTAAATGCAACTCTCCCGCACCAGCATGTGCATAATAAATAGCTTTTTGATTGTATCCTTTCATTAAACTGGTAAACTCAGAAATATAGTTTACCAAATCTGGTAAAGTTACAGCAGTATCCTCAATACATGCCGCAGATTTTTCATCTCCAATTATATTTCCTAAAAGCCCTAACCCTGCACTTCGTAAATTATTAGCTTTATTAATATCCTCTCCAATCAACACAGGATTTGCATAACTTAAGCCAGAAGCCTCTAAAGTATTTATGAGTTCATAAGACTGTTTTTTTGCATCATCAAGATTATGCGATTTTACTTCACACATCAAAATGGCTTCTGGATCGCCTACTAAAAACTTTCTGTTTTCCTGTTGGGTTTTATTACGTTTTGTACAATCTAAAATGGTTTTATCCATCATTTCACAGGTGTACAAATTATGCCTCATTACTGGAACGACAGCCTTTAAACATTCTGAAATTGTTTTAAAATGTGCTGCTACCATAATACTATGTTCTGGCGGCAAATCGTCAAGTTGTAATGTAATTTCAGTCGTTATTGCTAACGTACCTTCACTTCCAGAAAGCAACTTACACATATTAAAAGTAGCGTCTTGTCCACAAAAAACATCAGATTTTAATAGCTCATCAACTGCATACCCTGTATTTCGCCTATGAATTTCAGGTTTTGGAAATTCTTTTTTTATTTTCTTTTGTACTGATTCCTGCTTTAGCTCTTGATATATCGTTTGATAAATCTTTCCTTCTAAAGATTTTAGTTTTGTTTTTTCAATAAACTCTTCTGATGATATTTCTCCAAAAGTCACATCACTACCATCACTCAAAACCGTTTTTAATTGTATAACCTTATCTCGAGTTACACCATATTGTATTGATGTTGTTCCTGAAGAATTGTTCCCTACCATTCCACCAATCATACACCGATTGGAGGTTGAAGTATTAGGCCCAAAAAACAAACCATAAGATTTCAAATAATTATTAAGCTGATCCCTAACCACTCCTGGCTGAACAACTACAGTTTTAGCTTCTTTATCTACTTTAATAATGTTTGTAAAATACCTTGATACATCTACAACTATACCAGAACCAACACATTGCCCTGCCAAAGAAGTTCCTGCTGTTCTAGGAATTAATGATATTTTATGAGTCTTGGCAAATAGCACCAACTGTTTAATATCTTCTTCACTTTTTGGAATTGCCACAGCCAATGGCAACATACGATATACCGATGCATCAGTAGCGTATATGGCTTTTACTAAATCATTAAAAAATAATTCTCCAGATAGTTTTGATTCTAAGGATTTTAGTTGATGTTGCATCGATTTATATTAACAATATTATAAAAGCAATAAATATAAATACATTTTTGGCGTTATTTTTGTAAAGTTATCCAGAATAATACACATGATCTTTTTTCAAATAAAGATCGTATATCATTAATCAAATAAAAACTAAAAACTTATGAAAAAATTATTCGTATTAGCAGTAGCCTTATTAGGATTTACTTTTACATCAAATGCTCAAGAGATAGCTGATAACGCTATCGGTCTGCGTTTGGGGGATAGTGATGGATTTGGAGCTGAAATTTCTTACCAACGTGCTCTTAGTGAAAACAATAGACTGGAATTGGATCTAGGCTTAAGGTCTGGCAACAATTTTGACGGTTTCAAATTGGCAGGATTGTACCAATGGGTCTGGTTACTAGATGGTAATTTCAATTGGTATGCAGGTGTTGGTGGAGGATTAGCATCTTACAGTTTTGATAGGGTACCTCAAGGCTTTGATGATGGTGATACATTTGTTTTCGCTGCAGGTAATATTGGTATTGAATACAATTTTGATATCCCACTACAGTTATCTTTAGATTTTAGACCAGAAATTGGGTTTGGTAATGATGTTTTTGACAATGACGATTTAGATTTTGATATTGCCTTAGGTATACGTTACCAATTCTAATTTCACTACATTGAATAGTAGTAAAAAGCACCTTGATGGTGCTTTTTTAATTACAAATAGTTTTTAATAAATGTAATAAGTTTTATCTTAACATTTTTATAATTAACGACACATCAAATGGTATCATTCCGGCTCTTAGTTTCAATAATTTTAATGCTATTATTTTTTAGCTGTAAACAAAACCAACAAAAAAACTCTGAGCACACTCCTAAACTAAAAGCACTAATTATTGATGGAGAAAACAGTCACGGTATTTGGCCTAAAAGCACATTTATGATTAAAAGCTACCTAGAAGAAACAGGTCTTTTTGATGTAGAAATTGAACGAAAAAAATATCTTTGGATAGGCCCCCATCATAACGAAATAAAAGAGACAGATAATATTCAAGAGCTTATTAATATTTATCCTTTTGAAGATGGAATAGAAAGAGTTGTTTTAGATTCCACAAGATTCGATCCTAAATTTAGCCCAGATTTTAAAAAATATGACGTTGTTATTAACAATTTGGGATGGAAATCTTCTGAGTGGCCAGATACAACTAAGAAAAACTTTGAAAACTATATGGCCAATGGTGGTGGTTTAGTAATAATTCATAGTGCAAACAATGCTTGGGGAAAATGGGAAGAGTATAATAAAATGATTGGCCTAGGAGGTTGGGGAGGAAGAACTCTAGAATCTGGACCTTATACTTATTATAATAAAGAAAATAAGCTGGTTACAGATACCTCTAAAGGACCTTGTGCTTCGCATGGACCTCAACACAATTATATTATTAAAACTAGAGCACCAGAACACCCAATAATGAAAGGGCTACCATTAGAATGGTTACATAATAAAGATGAACTTTATGAACGCATGCGAGGGCCTGCAAAAAACATGACTATTCTTGCAACTGCGTATTCAGACTCCAAATACAGTAAAAAAATGACGGATAGACATGAGCCTCTTCTTATGGCTATTGAATATGGAGAAGGCAGAACATTCCATAGTGCTCTAGGGCACATGGATTACTCTATGGAGTGTGTTGGTTTTATAACAACTTTACAGCGTGGCACAGAATGGGCTGCAACAGGAAAAGTGACTCAAAATATTCCTGAGGATTTCCCCAACACTGAAACAATTAGTACTAGGAAATGGCACAAACAATAAAACATTACAATTCATAAATTGATTCAATAAAACGAAGCATTACCTCTTTTAAATTGAAACAAAAAAAACACATATTGTTTCAATCCTTAATCAATATGATGCTTTATGATTATTTTACTCAATTTAACTTCATTTAACATTTTGAATTAAAATCTAAAAAGTTTAATACTTAACTTTAGCCCGACTAATTCATTTAATATAAATATTCTAAATTTCAAAACCTCGTTATGAAGACTAAATCTGTATGCCAGTTAAAAGCAATTTTAATGCTTTTAATTGTCTTTCTAGTTATACCTTTTAGTATTAACGCTCAAAACAAACGAAAAGACAAAAAAAATAAAAATAAAACTGTAATGGCTGCTCCTGTAAAAAGGCCATCTAAAAAAAAGACTATTGCTAGTTTAACCAAATCCAGTAAAAAATTAGAGGGGCTTTTTACTTTATATCAAGATACTATTACTGGTGCGCTTCAAATGCTAATTTCTGAAGAGGATTTAGGAAAAGAATATATCCATTTTGCGCAAATAGCAGATGGTGTTCTAGAAGCAGGGAGATTTAGAGGTGCTTACAATCCAACTCAAATTATAAAAATTGACAAACATTTTAATAAAATTGAATTTATTAAACAAAACACATCTTTCTATTTTGACCCTAGCAGCCCTTTATCAAAAGCTAAAGATGCCAACATTTCTAATGCTAATATTGCTAGTTTAAAAATTGAAGCTTACGATAAGAAAAAAGGAGTATATCTCATTAAAGCAAGTGACTTATTTTTAAAAGAAACATTCGGACAGATAAAACGACCAAGATTTCCAGGTAGTTCCCCAATGTCGTTTTCACTTGGTAATTTAGATAAAAATAAAACTAAAATAAATTCCCTCAAAAATTACCCAGACAACATAAACATTACAGCAGAATATGTATATTCAAAACCCTCTGTTTTAAATAGTGGATCTACTGCTGTAACAGATGGTAGAAACGTTAGCATAAAAGTAAACCATAGTTTAATAGCCATGCCTGACAATGACTACGAAACAAGATTTGACGATCCAAGGGTAGGTTATTTCACAAGGCAGGTTGATGACCAAACCAGTACAAGTACAACACCTTACAGAGATTTAATACACAGGTGGCACTTAAAGAAACAAAATCCAGATGCAGAATTATCTGAACCTGTAGAACCTATTACATGGTGGATTGAAAACACAACACCTATTGAATGGAGAGAAACTATTAAAGATGGTGTATTACAATGGAACAAGGCGTTTGAAAAAGCTGGATTTAAAAATGCAATAGCAGTAAAAGTACAACCAGATGATGCTGAATGGGATGCTGGAGACATTAGGTATAATGTATTACGATGGACATCATCTCCACGTCCGCCATTTGGTGGTTATGGCCCCAGTTTTGTAAACCCTAGAACGGGCCAAATATTAGGAGCAGATATTATGCTAGAATACGTTCATTTTACCAATAGAGTACTCTATGATAAAATTTATAATGACGTAAGCATGGAACAACAAAAAGATTTTAAATATTGCAGTCTTGGTCATGAAATGCATCAAGAACTTATGTTTGCAAATGCTGTGGTTTCTGCCACTGGTGCTTCTGATTTAGAAATGGAACGCATCAAAAAAGAATCCATGTTAGCATTAATAATGCATGAAGTTGGTCATACTTTAGGCTTAAATCACAATATGAAAGCAAGTCAGCTTTTCTCAAGAGCGCAGTTAAATGACGCTAGTTTTATTGAAGGCAAATGCTTAACAGCTTCTGTTATGGATTACGCAGCCTTAAACATTACAAAAGATAGAAGTAAGCAAGGACAATATGATGATGTTGCTGTTGGACCTTATGATGTTTGGGCAATACAACTTGGATATAAACCATTTCAATCAGAAAATGAAAGACAAGCATTACTAAACGAATCTACAAAACCCGAACATATTTTTGGAAATGACGCGGATGATATGCGTAGTCCAGGAAAGGCAATCGACCCTAGAGTAAACGTATCAGATCAATCCAATGAGCAAATAGATTGGGCTATCGATAGAATACAACTATCCGACCAACTTTTAAAAGATGCTAAAACTAACTTTGCTAAAGAGGGAGCGTTTTATGAAGAACTAAAACGGGTATACTATATTTTATCTGGTCAACAGGGTAGTGCTGCTAATACAATTTCAAGATTTATTGGAGGCGTTTATGTTGATAGGGCTATGGTGGGACAAAATGGAGCTACTCAACCTTATACTCCCGTAAGTCTTGAAGATCAAAAAAAGGCAATGAATGCATTGAGTAAATACATCTTTGCTCCAAACGCATTTGATGCACCAAATGATTTATATAATTATTTAGCAAGTCAGCGTAGAGGGTTTAATTTTAGATCTCCTGAAGATCCAAAAATACACAGCCGTGTTCTAGGAATGCAAAAACGTGTTTTAAGCCATTTATTGCATTATAACACTTTACAGAGAATTACTGATTCTGAATTATATGGTAACTCATATAAATTATCATCAATGATGATTGACTTGAACAACTCTATTTTTAAAGCTGATATTTATGGTAATGTAAATACCTTTAGACAAAACCTACAGCTAGAGTACACAGATATGTTGTTAAATATGCTAACTGGAAAAATGAGTTCTATATACACTCATAATGCTAGATCTATGGCTCTGTATAACTTAAAACGTATTAAAACCATGGCTGCTCCATCAGGAAATATTGCTTCAAGAGCACATAAAGCGCATTTAAGAATGCTTATAGAAAACGGGCTAAAAGAATTGAAATAATACAACTTACTCAATAAGTATAAAAAAAGCTACTTCAAATGAAGTAGCTTTTTTATGTGGTTAATGTTTCTTTTTAGTGACAAGAAATTGTTTACTTTATGTTTCATGAACCATCGATTTACAATAATCAAAACCTATGCCAAGTTTAGGTTTTTTCTATGAAAATTCAGGTATTTTACCTTTAATTCCTTTGTAAAAAGATCTTAAGTACTTAAGATCTTTTTCTACGTTATCACTAGTGTAAAATGGTTTTGAAAATGTGTTTTTTTTATTCCCAAAATCTAAAGTAAACATTACGATAGGTACTTTAGCTTCTTTTGCAATATAATAGAACCCCGTACGCCATTTATCTACTTTCTTTCTAGTACCTTCAGGAGCTAATGCTATTCTAAAAACTTCATTTGCTTTAAATAATTTCGCAACAGCTTTTACTTCGTTTTGACTGCTTCGACGATTAATAGGTCGCCCTCCTAAAGCTTTAAAAAAATACCCAAAGGGAAAAACAAACAATTCTTTCTTACCAATAAAATTAACTTCTACCCCTAATATAGTACGTACCAAAACACCAATATAGAAGTCGTGCCAACTAGTATGTGGTGCTGCTATAATGACTGCCTTTTTTAAATCGTTTTGAAGAATTTTGTAATGTCCATCAATCTGCCAGCCCATTAACTTATAGTAAATAAATTTGGCTAACTTCTTTCGCATATTACATTTTTAAATAAAGTTCTTTAAGTTTTTTTGAGGTAATGATTTTTTTCCATTTTTTCCCTATAGCATTCTCCCACAGTGGTTCTAAACTTAAGGCGATGCTTATCATAGTATCTAAATCCTGTTCTCCTAAGTTACGACAAATATCTGTTGGTAACTTAATGTTATGTTTGTCTAACATTTGTTTAAATAGCTTCACATCATCTGGATAGAATTCTTCCAAATGGTTAAATACTATACAATTACCAATACCGTGTTTAATACCCAGCAAGTATGAGAGCCCATAACTCATCGCATGTGCTACACCTACCTGAGAATAGGCTATACTCATTCCACCATGCCATGAGGCCATCATTAATTGATCTTGAGCCTCCTTTTTAGTTAAACCACCATCAAAATAAATATGCTTACATATTTGGTAAGCCATATCTCCATAAGTCTTACTAAATGCATTTAAATATGTACCATTTAAAGACTCTACGCTATGAATAAAACAATCCATACCTGTGTAAAACCATTGTTGCTTTGGCACCCCATTTGTAAGTTCGGGGTCTAAAACCACTTGATCAAATGGTGTGAAATCTGAATTTATACCTAATTTTCGAGTAGGACCTGTTAAAACAGTAGTTCTTGAAACCTCAGCCCCAGTACCAGAAATTGTTGGAATACCTACATGATAAACAGCCTTATTTTTAACCAAATCCCAACCTTGATAATCTTCAGAACTTCCTTCATTATTTAACATAATAGCTACTGCTTTAGCTAAATCTAATATAGACCCTCCTCCAATACCTATAATTCCAGAAGGCGTTTCCTTGGAAGTTAAAATGATGTGTTCTACCAATTCATCGACTTGAGATGTTTTAGGTTCTTCTTCAGTAGATACATAAATAATTTTATCTTCGTAAGAAATAGGAATTCTAGAGGTAACGTTAACCTCTGCACGAAACACATCATCCACCAAGTAAATAAATGGGGCTTTACTATTTAAGCGATTTGGAGCTAACAATTCACTTAACTGATTGAAACTACCTCTGCCAAAAATTACTCTTGGCACCATTGGAAAGTTTTTATAACTCATGTAGTGTATTTTCTTTTACAAAATGTAAAAATAGCATTATTTTACTTTTACTTAATTAAATTGACTTGAAACTTAAAGGTAGCAACTTTAAAAGCGCTCTCAAGGTTTGTATCGTCTTATATTCTTTACCATTCGTTTCCTTTTCAGTAACCATTTCATGTGCCCAAGTGGTATGAAATGGCACGTGAATAGCCTTTGCCTTAATATTTATTAAAGGTAAAACATCAGATTTTAAAGAATTACCAATCATTAAAAACTCAGATGGATTAACATCTAAATGATTTAAAAGCTTACTGTAATTGTCTTCTTTCTTATCACTTAGCACTTCAATATGATGAAAATAAGAGGTTAATCCTGATTTTTCCAATTTTCGTTCTTGATCCAACAAATCGCCTTTAGTTGCTAAAATGAGTCTATATTGCTTTGATAGTTTTTCCAAGACCTCCTGAACACCATCCAGTAATATTAAAGGCTCATTCAACATACGCTTACCTATATTTAATATTTTTTCAATGGTTTTATTTGAAATAGTGTAATTAGAAAGTTCTAACGCACATTCTACCATAGATAATGTAAAGGCCTTAATTCCATAACCATAAAGCGGTAAATTACCTATTTCCTTTTTAAATAATTCTTGATCAATCTTATTAGGAGTTTCAAACTCAGATAGCAATTTAGCAAACTCTTCTTCTGCCTTACGAAAATAAGTCTCATTTACCCATAAGGTATCATCGGCATCAAAACCTATTACTTTTATACCGCTATAGTCTATTTCCATAACTTTTTTGCACGTTCCAAATCTTCAGGAGTATCTATTTCAACACCTTCAACAGAAGTTTCTACCATTTTAATACGTTTGCCATATTCCAAATATCTTAATTGTTCCAACTTTTCAGCAGCCTCTAAAGTCAACATCGGTAACCTGTAAAAATCTAAAAGTGCTTGCTTTCTAAAAGCATATACGCCTTTGTGTTTATAGTATTTTACATTTACGTTTTCATCTCTTGGATAAGGAATAGGACTTCTTGAGAAATACAATGCAAAATTAAAATTATCTAAAACTACCTTTACTGTATTAGGATTTTCAATCTCGTCTTTATCAGTAATATGCACCATTAAAGACGCCAAATCTACTTGATTTTCTGAATCATTTTTAAAAACCTCAATCAATTTACTTAAAGATGCTGCATCAGTAAATGGTTCATCTCCTTGTACATTTACCACAACATCAATATCCAAATTTTCAACAGCTTCAGCGATTCTATCACTACCACATTCATGTTCTTTTTTACTCATCATTACCTTACCTCCATTGCTTACAATTTCGTTGTAAATTATCTCGCTATCAGTTACAACAATAACATCGTCAAATAGTTTAGTAGCCACAGTAGCTTCATATGTACGAAGAATTACCGTTTTACCATTTAAGTCTTGCATGAGTTTTCCAGGAAATCTAGATGCACCGTAACGTGCTGGAATCATTGAAATTATCTTCATTTACTATTTAGAGTTTAAATTCAAAAATACCAAATAATTACGCAACTGTGCCTTTCTTCTTTGTGAATCGTTTGTAAATTTTGAAAATGATAAATAGAAGGATAGCTACTAAGACTACAGCAATAACTGGTACAAAAACAGAAAGCACAGACATTACTACTGAAGTTCCTGTTTCTACAGTGGATACTACTGGATTTGCAATACCTCCAGTAGTTGCGGTGGAAGCTAACCTTGTAGTACTTGAAGACCCTGCAACCGCTGCAGCAGTACCTCCACCAGCTATAATAGCCAAGGCCCAAGTGGTAACAGAACTTAAATCTGCCACAGTAGAGAGCATTACTGCGGTTCCTGCAATGGCTGCAAGAGGGACTGCAATACTATCTAATAAGTTATCTACATAAGGAATGAAATATGCAAAAATCTCTACTATGGTAGCCACACCTAAGGTAATTAGTGCAGGCATGCTACCTACCCATTCCCAGGATTCGTTAAGCTGCCAAACATCAAAATATGCTGCTAAACTCAATGCAAACAAAGGTACAAACACACGAAAACCTACCGAAGCAGATAATCCTATGCCCAAACAAATACTAATTATTGTTTCAGGTGTCATTTTATTCTAAAAATTAGTCTTCAAAAAAATCATCTTTAAAACCAATAAGATACAATTTTTCTTTGGCTCTTGTTACTGCTGTATAAAGCCACCTCATATAATCAATATCTATACCATTTGGTAAATAAGGTTGTTCTACAAAAACAGTATGCCACTGTCCACCTTGTGATTTATGACAAGTAACTGCATACGAAAACTTAACCTGCAACGCATTAAAATGCTTGTTGTTCTTTACTTTTAAGAACTTTTTATACTTACTGGTTTCATCCTCAAAATCTTTCATCACTTCTTGGTATAGACGGTTAGATTCATCATAAGAAAGCGAGGGTGTTTCAGCATGTACAGTATCTAATAATAATACTGTTTCAAAAGGACGCATTTTTGGGTAGTCTACCATTCGTACTTTTACTTCAGCAAAACGAAACCCATATAACTCCACAATTTTAAAAATCTCTAATACTTCAATTATATCTCCATTAGCAATAAACCCTGCTTCTGTCGTGGGTTTTATCCAGAAATAATTGTTTTTAACTACCATAAGGTAATCGCCTGCAGTAAGCTCGTTTTCATTAAACAAAATCCTACTTCTTATTTGCTGATTGTATATGTTTGCCCGTTTATTACTTCTAACTATAATAGCAGTTTCTTCATTACCTAAAGAGCTATATGCATCATTAATAGCATCCATAATTTCATAACCATCTATTAGCCTTACAATATCCTTGAAACCATCTAGACTAAATTTAAACGTTTCAAAGAACGCATTAGTTAAGGCTTCTCTAAGTAAGGTGGCATTGGCTAAAATACCAGAATCTTGTTCTTGGCGTACTACTTCGTCTAATTCCATTACAACAACCTCTTTATTGTAATTTAAGGCAAGCTTATTTTCATCTAAAGCAGGACTAATATCTAACTTTACAGGAGGAAGTTGAGCTGTATCTCCAATAAGCAATAATTTACATTTAAAACCAGAATACACATATTGCATTAAATCATCTAAAAGCGAACCATTTTCAAATAGTTTAGAATCTCCTGGCGTATCAGGAATCATAGAAGCTTCATCTACAATAAAAATGGTGTTTTTATGTTTATTAGGCTGCAATACAAACTTTACACCTCCTCCAGAATTCTTCTTTGGAAAATAAATTTTTTTATGGATGGTAAACGCTTCTTTTTTAGAATAGTTGGCAATTACTTTAGCCGCTCTACCTGTTGGTGCCAATAATACTGCACTCATTTTTGCTTTCCATAAATTATTTACAACAGTACTTACTATGGTGGTTTTACCAGTACCTGCATATCCTTTTAGTAAATAGGCAGAATTTGATGTTTTACTAAATAAAAACTGAGAAAGTTGCTGTATTACAATATCTTGTTTTAAGGTAGGTTGAAATGGAAAATGTTGCTTTACAAGAGAATAAAATTCAGCTGAAGTCATTTAAAAATGAAACGGTTTAGAAATTAATCAAATATAGAAATGATTTTTATTAAGATAGTTTTAACCATTAAAAAAAAATTGTAGATTTGCGAAAGACCAATAAGAACTTTAAATAAATTTTAAGACTATGTTGATAATAGGAGTTATCGTTGTAATACTTATTACTATAGGGTTAGTGAAGCTCATTGACAAATTTGTACCAAACAAATTTAGACCAGTTATAATGATTGTTTTATGGGGTATTATATTTTTCTTAGCTTATCAAACATTTATGTCTATATATGCACCCATTCAATTTAATAAAGAAAAAGAAAAGCGTTATATTCAAGTAATCGATAAATTAAAGGATATAAGAGAAGCTCAAATAGCTCATAAAAGTGTAACCGGAAAATTTTCTGGAAATTTTGATGAATTAGTTAAGTTTATTGATACAGCCAGTTTTACTTTAACTCAGCGTAGAGACTCAAGTGTTGTTGACGAAGAGTTAACTAAACGTTATGGAGGTGTAGAAACATTTAAAGATATAGTTATAATAGATACTTTAGGTACTAAACCAGTTAAAGATTCTATTTTCAAAAATTCCGATAGGTACAAAACTATGATGAATGTACCTGTTGGAGAAGAAGGTGCAAAATTTGAATTGAAATCTGGTTATGTTGTTCAAAATGACATTAACATCCCTGTATTTGAAGCGTCTGTTAAAAAAGATGTAGTTTTATTTGATCAGGATAAAAATCTAGTAAGACAAGAAAATGAAGTTATTTCTTCTGTAGTAGGAGTTCAAGGAAATTCCATAAAAGTTGGTTCAATGGATGAAGCTCAAACTAATGGAAATTGGGCAAAATTTTATGACACTAAAGACAAGAAATAACACAAACGATACTATTACCAATCAAAAACTGTCCATTCAAATTAGTTTGAGTGGACTTTCTTTTTGTGTTCTAAACACAATTACTAATACTATTTCCAGTATTGAATACATTAGCTTTAATAAAAAAGTAAATCCTTTTGAAGCATTAGAACGTTTAATCCATTTTTTCGATACCAAACCCTACCTCCAAGACAAATTTGACGACATACTTGTAATTCATGAAAATGATTTATCTACGCTAGTACCCAAACCTCTATTTAATGAGGATTATTTAGCAGATTACTTAAAATTTAATTCAAAAATATTAAAGTCAGATTATATAAGTTATGATACTTTAAGTAATAATGAAAGTGTTAATGTTTACGTACCTTATGTAAATATCAACAACTATATTTACGAAGCTTTTGGAGAATTTACATTCAAACATTTTTCTACAATTTTAATTGAAAAACTACTATACAAAGACACAGATTCCAAATCAACAAAAACCTATATACATATAGGAGAACAACATTTTGAAATAGTTGCCGTAGATAATGGAAAACTAATGCTATACAATACTTTTGAATATAGTAATGCAGAAGACTTTATCTATTATATTTTATTTACGCTTGAACAGCTTAATTATGACCCTGAAAAAATAGACACAGTATTGATAGGAAACATCTCAAAAGAGCATATCTTATACAAAATAGCATATAAATATATAAGAAATATAAGTATAGAAAAGCTTGGTAAAGAACTTACTAACGATTCAGAATCTAATCATTCAAATCACATTATTGTAAATAGTTTTTAATGCGTATTATTTCAGGAATTTATAAAAGCAGAAAAATTATTGCGCCAAAAAACTTGCCGGTTCGTCCTACAACTGATATGGCAAAAGAATCATTATTCAATATTCTTAATAATCACTATTATTTCGATGAAATTTCAGTATTAGATTTATTTGCAGGAACAGGCAATATTAGCTATGAATTTGCCTCTAGAGGCTCAGAACAAATTACTGCTATAGACCAACACTTTGCTTGTGTAAAATTCATCAACCAAACTGCGGAAAATTTTGAAATGCCAATAGACACGATAAAAAGTGATGTTTTTAAGTATTTAGAAAGTACTAAACAAAGTGCAGATATAGTCTTTGCAGATCCTCCTTATAGCTTCTCAGACGAACAATTTGCAAAAATACCAGAACTAGTTTTTCAAAACAATATCTTGCTAGATGAAGGCATGTTAATTATTGAGCATTCTAAACATACAAATCTCTCAACCTTACCAAACTTCTCAAACCAAAAAAACTACGGCGGTAGCGTATTTAGTTTCTTTAAAAACTAGATGCTTAACATTTGTTAATATTTAAGTTTCTTTTTTTCAGTACCTTAGAAATCTCCCTTAGAGTCCCAAGCTCTATTGATGCTACTCTCAAACTCAAAAAAGTATAATCTTTTTTAAGTAGGCTTGTTTATGGTTTATTTTGAATACTAACCTTAAAACCATAAATAATTATGAAAAATCAAAAAAACTTAGCTTTAACTTGTGTATTATTTTGTTTATCAATTTGCATGTCTTTTGCCCAACAAATGTATGTTGTTTTCCAAGACAATGTAAAACCATCTAAAATGTTAGAATACGAAAAAGCTGTAAAAGCTTTTAACGATTCTTGTACAGAGCATAATGTAGATGCTGAGTGGTATGCCGCAGCACAAGACGACTTTACGTATTATTACATCACGCCAATTGAAAATATGGCAGAACTAGACAAAAGACCCATGAAAGCAATGGCTGAAGCTATGGGAGATAAATTTCAAGAAATGATTACAAATCTAGATAAATGCGCCACAGCTTCTGGTTCTTACATCATGTATAAGGTAGATGATTTATCCTATAAAGCTCCAGAAGGCACAGATATGACAGACCAAAATCACCGTGTTTGGTACGAATTACATTATCAAGCAGAAAACAAAGATAAAGTTAAAGAAGGGATGAAAGCCATCAAAGCCATGTTTGAAGAAAAAGGCTCTAAAGAATATTATAATATCTATCACTCCGGGTTTGGTACTATGGAAAATTTTTATTTAGTATCCGTAGCTGCTAAAGATGGAATAGATAGCGAAACGCGAGCAAAGGCAAACCAGGATGTTTTAGGCCCAGACCGTTATGACACATTTAACAAACTATTAGCCTATTTAGACGAGTGGGTTGAACATAGAGGAAGAATGCGCCCAGACCTATCCTACATGCCTAAAAAAGAAGAACAATAATACATAATTAACCAACCATTTTTAACCATAAACCCTTCCTTGATATTATCTTGGAAGGGTTTATACTATAACAACGTAAATCTATAAGCCGAATTCTGTATTACGCCAAGGCGCAACCCTTATCATTTATCTCAATGTTTTGTTACCAAAACACTTTAGCTGCCTACCCTCCAGCAATCAAACGTGCCGCCTTCAAGCGCTGGTATACATGGCATTGCACCACACAGAGTTTACCCGGTTTCACTACGGCATTACCCGTACATACTTTCTGTTGCACTTTTCCTAACCTTTCGGCTGGTGGCTGTTAACCACTGTGTTACACTATGGTGTTCGGACTTTCCTCCCAAGTGCTGAAATAAATTCAGCACAAGAGCGATAAGGCGATTTACTCGCTGGCAAAAATACAATTACTATCTTAAAAAACTAACCGAATTATTATTTGGGCGTTACCCTCCTGCGTCGGGTCAGGCTTTCGGCAGTCGCTCCCTCCTATCGTCGGGGAGCTTCAACAAATGCCTCAATCCTTAACGCGGGCACACTTGCTAACATTAAGCATTAACATAAAAGAAAGTAATTATTTAGAGGGGTAACCTAAAAATTTTTATAATACACTTCCAAAACCCTATCTATAGTATCTACAACGGTTTTAGCATTAGCCTTAGTAAAACAAAGCGCAGGTTTCGTTTTAAGTACATTATCAAATTGACCATCGGTACTAATTAAAATATGTAAACCTTTCAATTCATTTTTAATGTGATGTGCCAAATCCGTATTGGGTAGTTTTGTACCATCCTTCACAATCTCAACACCCAAAAATAAACCAGCACCCCTTACATCTCCAATACAAGGATATTTTGTCATCAACCCCTTAAATAATGAGGCATAATAGGCACCAACTTCCTTAGCGTTTTGTTGCAAATTTTCACTTTCAATCACATCCAAAACAGCCTCAGCAATAGCACAAGACACAGGATTACCACCAAACGAGCTAAAAAATTCTACACCCTTTTCAAAAGACGCAGCAATTTCGTCTGTACATACTACAGCACCCATGGGATGCCCATTCGCAATGGGTTTCCCTAAAACAACCATATCAGGTATAACACCATGCATTTCATATCCCCAAAAATAATCCCCAAGCCTACCAAAGCCTGTTTGTACCTCATCACTTATACACACACCTCCCTGCTTACGTATGGCAGGGTAGACCGTTTTTAAGTAACCATCAGCCAACGGAACTTGTCCTGCACAACCTACAATAGGCTCTGCTATAAATGCTGCAATATCGTTCTTAAAAGGTGCCATATCATTAAAGGCATCGGTAGCATAACTTGCTCCAATAGTATCGTTATCGCCAGCATACTTACCCTTGTAAGCATCAGGTAAGGCTGTTTTTAATATATAAGGCTTTTGTCCTTGCCCTTTTGGGTTATTAAACTTGTAATCGCTAATATCTATAGATGTTTGTGTATTGCCATGATACCCTTGTTCCACAACCATAACATGCGATTTTCCTGTATAAAATTTAGCCATGCGTATTGCTAAATCGCTCGCTGCACTACCAGAATTCACAAAAAACACTTTATTTAAACTCGGAGGAAATTTAGCGACTAAACGCTCCGCATAACGCGCTAAATTATCGTAAAGGTATCGTGTATTCGTATTGAGTTTAGCCATTTGTTGCTGACCGGCAACCACTACTTTAGGGTGCGAATGCCCCACATGTGGAATATTATTGTAAGCATCCAAAAACGTGGTACCATCAGTAGCATACATATATTGAAATGCCGAACGTTCCATATATATCGGCGTATCATAACTCATCGATAATATACTGCTAATATGTTGGTGTCGTCTAGTAATAACCGCTTCAATTGGTAATAGTGTAGCTAACTCAAACCCAACAGCCTCTTTAAAACTATTGGTAGCCTTTACAGGCCCAATGGCTAACCAACGGTATAACATACCCCAGGCAGAAACCTCACTTACAGATGCATAAGTATTTGTTGGATTTTCCTGTTTTGCATAAGCCGAATTACAAACACTAATACACAATCGTGCTGCAATAAGGTAATACAGTAACTCAATTTCCAAGGGTTTAAGCGGTAAAACCTTATGATAAGCTTTTAGAAATGCACTTGCCCATCGTAACGGATCTTCTTTATCGTAGCAAATATAGGTTAACGCTACTGCTACTTCATTTATTAAAAACGAATGGGCAATATCTCCAAAATCTATAATGCCAGAAACAGCATGTTCCGCTACCAAAACGTTCCACTCGTTGGCATCGTTATGGATAATTTGTTGTCGTAACTCAGGAAAACGAGGGCACACAATGGCCTCAAATTGCTGAAAAAAGTAAAGCACTACATGTCTATCTTTAGCCAAAGGAATAGCCTCCATATATGCTTTATTCAACTCAAAACATTTAATATCCCAAGGCCAACTTCTAGATTGTATCGTGTAGTTATTTACCAATTGCAACTCTATATCTAGTTTGGCTAAAAACGTTCCAAAAGCCGTAATTAAAGGTTCGGTATGTGTAACATCCCCTAAAAAAGAGCCATCCACATAGGTTAGCAAGCGACATATTTTATCACCATTCTCCGCAGACATTCGTGTAGCATAGGCTCCATTTTTTGCTTTTAATGGTTTTGGAGATTTAATGTTTAAAGACTTAGCTACATGTAAGAGCGCTTCGTTTTCTGCCTGTACTAAATCAAACAATGCTGTAGTATAGCTGTATGTTTTAAAAATATAGTTAGTATTATCAGCTACTATCAAATAATTAGAATTATCATAACCATCAAGTTGCTTTGCTTGCGCTACAGTAATACCAAACACCTCCTGTATATATTGTTTTAATGCAGTATTCATAATTTTAGCAACCTAAAATCTATATTTATGTGAGATAAAAATACAACTCTTGACATTTAAAAAAGGAAATAAAACTTTTATTTTGGGCGTTACCCTATCGGGTCAGGCTTTCCACATATATCTTTTTAAAATAGAGGTCATTGCGAGGAGCTTGCGACGTGGCAATCTCAAACATTAAAGTTCATTATAAACTTGTATTTATCTAGATTTAAAAAAGGATGCCGTTGCAATCCTTAAAGCAGTTGCGCTTACTGTCTTAATTTCTTAAAACAAATTAGTGTTTTTTGAAGAATTCGTTTAACGGTCTTGTATATGAAAAGTAGCGGATTTTTTGCACTAACTTTTCGGATTTATACTGACCTTAAATTTATAAAATTGATTTCCGTTTAAACACTAAAAACCGCAATTTTTTATATATGTTGTTGTAAGCTGGCTTTTTTTAATTCAGTTTAATTCCGAAATCTTTATTCACTTCTTTTATTGTCTTAAAAATTAATTCCTTGTTTATATTTTTTTGATTTACATAAGAGTTTATAAACCTGACTGTAAATCTATTATCAACCGAATTTAGTTGATGTAATGAATTTACAAATACTCGAGGTTGTATTTCTCGTGCCTTTTTGTGAAAAACGTTATGAGCATAAATGTTACTATAAATATCTCTCGTTTTAGCAATATTACAGTTTTTAACATTAGATAAAAAAGTACATATTTCGGCAAATGAAACATTACTTTTTAAAGATTTTTTAATGAAAATCAGATTATTTATTTTCTCAAAAAAATCAGAGCAAAGTTTTTCGTCACAATGAGAAAAGTTAACCAAGAAATCAGATACTTGTGATAACTTATAATTCTTGTTATCCAATTTGGTTATAAGGTCTAATTCTAAAAATGTGGAAAGAATTTTATCCGCTAAATGCTCGTTTATAGGCTTTATACTTTTTATTATACGAACGGATACCTCTGGTAAAGAACTCAAAACTCTACCTTCAATTATATCTTTATTTGAATCTTCGATTAATTTTGAACAATAAGAATTAGCTCCAAGCTTGCGAAGACAGTTAAGTATAGCTGGAATTTCTCTTCCTTTAATGCCCTTTGAGTTAAATCGTTCTTTGAAACTATGGTTTTGTTCAATTAATTTCAAAATCTTTAAGGAAGTTGTTTTACTCGCTTTATTTATGTTTATGAGCATTAGGCTGTATTCGTCCAAGAATTTGATTTCATTTAATTTTTCAAATAAAAGTTCGGCAGAATAATTTTCAAGTAAGTCTTGTAAAAACAAATTATCAATTTTTGCTAATTGAGCAAAACCTTGACTAATTTGCTGAATTTTTGCGTATTTAAGTGATTCTACAATTTTCCATTTTTCAATCCTATTGAGAATGACTTTAGCCTTTGAATTTGTCTCGTATTTTTCAAAAGTTTTAAGTTCACTTAATGTTTTTGTTAACTTATAAAAATCAACCCATTTCACACTATCAGCTAAAAGAATTGGGTCTAGTGATGCAAATATTGGTTTTACATTTTTTGGACTTAATTTTCTTAATTCAGTTAGAGAGTTACCAATTAAGTCAAATGAAGTTTCTTTAATTATTTCTTCCCATTTCTGTTGCGATATGAGGTCTGTTATTCGTTTTCTTATTTTACTATCGTTGATGTTTTGTATAGCTAGAGTAACTTTATGATTTGCAGAGGAATCTATTAATTTTCTTAAAGTTTCGTCATTGAAAGTTTCGTATAGTTTAGATTTTAATAATCTATTAATTGGCGAAATTGAATAATGTATATAGGATAAAACAAATAAACCTGTGTTTTCTCTTAATAGAATCTGATTTATATTTTTATTATTGATTATTAAACCATTGATAATTTCGTTTAAGTTGGATTTGGCAAAGATTTTTACAATTTGAATAATCTTTTTTAATTGAGTTGAATTTGCGTTCTCTGAACTTTTAAAATAATTAAAAAGTGCTAGTTTACTTTTTGAATCATTGAATAATAATCTTAATATATCGTAGTTTTCTGCTGAACCAACATTTAAAAATATCTCAATTATTATTTCTGGATATTGTTCAATTTTAATTTCCTCAATGTATTGTTTTATGTTTTTAAACTTGAATAAATTCTTATCCTTATTGAATTCTGTTTTAAATACTCTTTGATTAAGAAACAGGTATGAATCAATAAGTAAATCGCAAAAACTTGGTTGCATAAATAAGGATTTCAATTCTACGTCTTGAGTGTAAAAAAGTCCTTCACGTTCTGTTGTCAATTCGATAATTGGATCTACTTTTTCAAATGGAATATTAAAAGAATAAAGACAAGAATACTTTATGATTTCAAGAATTTCTTCTTTTGGGTATTTTTTTAAAAACTTATTAAATAAATCTTTATGAATTATTTCCTCATCAATGTTACTTAAAACATCATCTGCCTTACACCAATTGTTTAAAAGCAATTTAAGTTTAAGTAAATTGTTTTTAGAAATGTGTTCAAGGTGCAAAATCCCACCTTGTCTTGGATTGTAATTTTGTTTTAATAAAAAATCAGAGCGTTTTGCTACAACACCAAGGATTTTGTCTCTTTGAAAATCTTTAGAATTATTTCTCTCAAGAGATAAGCAATTACTTCTTAATGTTTCAAAAACGTCATCAAGTTCAAAGGTTTTTCTGAAATCTGTGGATATATGTCTTGAAACAAAAAGAAAAACAATGTTTTTAAACTTTGAGTTTTCTTTAATTAATCTATTGGCAAGCTCAAAATCTAAATGAATATCATCAATAATTAATACAGTTGGTAATCCATTGATAGCCTTTAAGTCCTTTAATAAGGTGGAATAACTAGTATTAGTTTTCAATTGTAAATAAAAGGGAACAATGCCTATTTGATTTTGTAAATAATCACAGATTTTTAATGCAACTGTTGTTTTTCCGGTTGTTGGATGTCCTGTTATTAAATAGGATAGTTTGTTTTCAAAGTTTATAGTATTTGCAAAGTCAAGAATTGACTTTTCTTCTTTTTCAGAGTAGTAAAGTAGATTTTGGTCAAAATCTACTTGTGTGGTTCTTGCTTTAATGTCATTTGAAGTATTTTCAAGATAACTAGGAACTGATTGTATTTCGTTAAATCGATTATCGTATACATCAGATTCCAGGTTTAATTCAAACCATAAAAAGTCACGTAATTCGGACTGTTTTGCTGGATTTAATGCTTTTATTTGTTTGCCTAAATTTGCTGAAAAATAAACATCTTCGTTTGGACTAAATAAATTGTAAGTATCAAAATTCTCGAAGGTTTTAGGCCCGAATTTTTCTTTATGTGAAATAATAAGAAACTTAATTTTTGAATACTTTCTATCATATTTTCCTAAATCAATATTCTTTTTGAAAAGGTTTATAGAATCTTTTATTTTAGTAGAATTATCTTGAGCAGAAACTTGAAATGCTATACTATCTGAATGTAAATCAATAGCAGGGTAATCTTGTTTGATTAGATTGCAGTTTGTAAATCCCTTGTCAAATATTATAGAAAGTATTCTTGCGAAAATACCTTCACAAGCCTCTGCTTTGTCATTAAATTTAAGCTTGGTGCCGTATTTTACATCAGTTGTTATTAAGCTTAATGCAAAAAGAATGTCACTTAATATATTTTGAGATTTGTAAAGCATTATTGATTAGTCATTCAATTTTTAAAATATCTCAAGTGTTTTTTCAGCTTGCTTACAACTTTCAGAATATGACGCCGTTGTTAATGGCTTATATCCGCCGGTAAACGAAGGTAGCTGAAAATTTCTACAAAATCAAGAAACATATATTCGGGTTTTGTTAATAACTCCTATCAAATTCTGAATTCAGAATTCAGAATTCTAAATTGAGATAATTAAATTTGTGTCTCAAGGATTTTTTATGGAACACTTTGTAGTATCAGCCCGTAAGTACCGCCCACAGACCTTTAAGGATGTTGTGGGGCAGCAGGCTATTACCAATACGCTACTAAATGCCATAGAAAACAATCATTTAGCTCAGGCCTTGTTGTTTACTGGACCACGTGGTGTGGGTAAAACTACTTGCGCCCGTATTTTGGCTAAAATGATAAATAGCGACGGTACTGAGAAAGAAGATGAAGATTTCGCCTTTAACATTTTTGAGTTAGATGCAGCATCCAACAACTCGGTAGATGACATTAGAAGCTTAACCGATCAAGTACGTATACCTCCACAAGTAGGGAAATACAAAGTGTATATTATTGATGAGGTACACATGCTCTCTCAAGCTGCCTTTAATGCCTTTTTAAAAACATTAGAAGAGCCGCCTAAGCATTGTATTTTTATTTTAGCAACAACTGAGAAACACAAAATAATTCCTACTATTTTATCGCGTTGTCAAATTTTTGATTTTAAACGTATTACGGTAAAAGATGCTAAGGAATATCTAAAATATATTGCCGAAGAACAAGGGATAACCGCCGAAGATGATGCTTTGCACATCATTGCACAAAAGGCAGATGGTGCTATGCGAGACGCCCTTTCTATCTTTGACCGTGTAGTAAGCTTTTCAGGTAAAAACCTTACCCGACAGGCTGTAACCGAAAATCTAAATGTACTGGATTACGAAACGTACTTTACCAGTACCGATTTCATCTTGGAAAATAAAATACCTGAACTGTTATTACAGTTTAACAACACACTTTCCAAAGGATTTGATGGACACCATTACATCTCAGGTTTAGCCTCTCACTTTAGGGATTTGCTAGTTAGCAAAACCGAAAGTACAATTACCTTACTAGAGGTAGGCGACCAAATAAAGCAAAAGTATTTAGAGCAATCTAGAAAAGCATCGCAAGAGTTTTTACTGCAAGGTATACATCTCGCTAATGAATGTGATTTAAAATACAAAACCAGTAAAAATCAACGTTTATTAGTTGAATTATGCCTCATGCAGCTTGCCTCTATCACTTTTGATGGAGAAAAAAAAAATTCTAGAAACTTCATAATTCCAGCATCTTATTTTCAGAAAAAAGGCATTACGCCAATTCCTGTTAAGACACATGTAAAAGAGACAGTAAAGCAATCCGTTTCTGAATCAATTCAAAAGGAAGTACCTGTTGAAACCACCACGGTGGACAACACAACAGAAGTTATTGAAAAGTTTCAAGTTAAAACACCTTCTAAGATTGAATTAAAACAAGATACCAAACGCAGGTCTGGATTATCTTTAAGTAGTATTCGTGCTAAAAAAGAACATCAAATAAAACAAATGGAGGTGGTTATTGATGAAAAAGACCTCCCAAAAGAAGATTTTACCGAAAAAGAACTGATTGAACACTGGAAAGCTTTTACTGCTAAAACCCAAAAAGAGGGCAAGCACAATCTAGCTTCTATTTTAGCTATTGATACCCCAAAAGTTAAAGGCACTACAGTATATTTAGAATTTCCTAACGAAACCAACAAAGTAGAGTTAGAACGGCAACAATATGATTTAATGGGGTATTTGAGAAAATCTCTCAATAATTTTGACATTAACCTTTCTATAACCGTAAACGAACAAGTAAGCAAAAAGTACGCTTACACTACACGTGAAAAATTCGAGAAACTAAAAGAAAAAAATGCTGCTATTGAAGCATTGCGTAAAACATTTGATTTAGATATTTAGTTATGAAATACATGATTTTAATACTTTTAACTGGTACCATGATTTTTTCCAGCTGCGATAGAAGAACTACAAAAAGGGACGCGTTAAAAGCGTCTGTTGCAAAATTTAAGAGTAATATAAAATCGCCCCATGTTGCAGAATATTTTCCAAAATCGTATGCTGAAGTTCAGACGGATACTATTTTAAGTAACGGCTACCGTGTAAGTATTAAAAACTTTACGAACATGAATAAATTGGTAGAACTACCAAAGTCTGTAACGATTAATGAGACTACCCAATTTAGACAAATAGATTCTGAAATTACTGTATATAAAAATGATAAACTTATTTTTAAAAATGTATTTAGTAACGTGTTTTCTGAACACTTTAATAAAGAAAATATTAGTTTACAAGACTATTTAAATAATGGCATTAGCATAGATGAGATGGCTTCTTTATCTCAGAATAAAGTTGTATTGATAACAGCCAACACCATACCAAAAAACAATCAAGGCACCTACTACAAATTGAGTATTGACGAACAAGGAAATTCTAATATTAAAAAAATAGAAGATGTTAGGACTTAAATTACCAACAGACCCACGTTGGGTAAACATAGTAGAAAAAAATATTGAAGAGATACTTACAGATCATGCCTTTTGCGAGCAAAAAGCAACTAGTACTGCTATTTCTCTAATTGTGAGTTTCCCTGAATACACTGATTTGGTTCAAGAAATGACAGCATTGGTAAAAGAGGAAATCAGTCATTTTAAGATGGTTCATGATAAAATAATTGAACGTGGTTGGACTTTGGGTAGAGATAGAAAGGATGAGTATGTTATTGAACTTATGAAATTCTTCCCTAAAGGCGGTAGTAGAACTACACAATTGGTACATAGACTGCTTTATGCCGCATTAATTGAAGCAAGGAGCTGCGAACGTTTTAGATTATTATCTGAAGAATTGGAAGATGAAGAGTTGCGTACCTTCTATAGAAACTTAATGGTAAGCGAAGCCAACCACTATACTATGTTTTTAGGTTTTGCCAGACAATACGGCAATAAAAAAGAAGTTGACACCAAGTGGCAGCAACTTCTTAATTATGAAGCCAAAATTATGTCTAACCTCGGAACTTCAGAAGCTATACATGGCTAGAATTGATAACCAATTCCTATTTGTATATTAGTGTTTATAGCTTCAACACCTGCAACACTATCATCAAATATATTTGATAAGCCGTAGCTATATCTTAAATCTATAAAAACCATTTGATTAAACTTATATTCTAAACCTCCAATGGCAGAATAATGAAAGTTATTTATGCCATCCTCAGTTTTATGAGATTTTAAAGCAACTTGTGGTCCAGCACCTAATCGCCACTTCTCATTTAACCTAAATTTAAAAAATATAGGCATCTGTATTAAATCTAAATGCAAAACTTCTGCTTTTGCTCCCTCTGGAGAAAATTGAAGTTCTGGAACTAGAGATACTCCATTAGACAACCTAAAATCTCCATAGAAACCTATATAAAAGCTGTTTCTATGTTTATTATCCATTGTTGGAGTTTCTTTAAAATCTAAATTAGAGATGGTATAACCAGCTCGAACACCGTAAGTTCCGGCTTGTGAAAATGCTTGAAACGATAGGCTAAGTAAAAAAGCTATAAGTGCTAATCTTTTCATTTTTAATAGTTTTGGGTTTATATTTTGTATAAATATACGCCTACGAATATATATTATAAATTTAAAATACAGTTGAAATTGTAGTTGAATTGCAGAATTTTACTGTGTATTACTTGATACTGTATTATGGTAAATGCTTTTTATAATACCATCAGCTAACCCAATTTTAGGTACGTAAATATGTTTTGCACCACTCCATTTCATGGCAAATAAATAAATACGCATTGCAGGAATAATTACATCTGCTCTATCTTGATTTAACGAAAGTTCTGTAATTCTTTCTTCATAAGAATAACTTTGAAGCGTGTTGTAATAGGTTGTGAGATAGAAGTAAGTAAGGGGCTTACCTATAGCTTTTCCTGAAACTTTAAATATTTTATTGATATTTCCTCCAGAACCTATTACACTTATTTTTTCGTATTTACTTGTGTGCTCTTTAATCCATTGGTTTAAATCTGCCCATGATTCTTTTTTAACCATATCATTCAACAAACGCACTGTACCAATTTTAAATGAGCGGGATACAATACGTTCTCCTTTACTAATCACTGAAAATTCTGTACTTCCACCTCCTACATCTACATATAAATACACTTTTTCAGGGTGTATAAATTTATTTAAATCAGTCGCTGCTATTATTGCTGCTTCTTCTTCCCCATCTATAACATCAATACTTATACCTGCATGTTCTAAAACAGCATTTACAACTTCATTACCATTTGTAGACTCTCGCATTGCAGAAGTGGCACATGCTTTATACTTTACAACTTTATGAGATTTCATAAGTAATTTAAAAGCCAACATTGTATCTAACATTCTTTGCATATTTCCTTTTGAAATACGCCCTTTTATAAAAACATCTGCCCCTAAACGAATTGGCACTCTTACTAAAGAATTTTTTTTAAAAACAACAGGCTTACCATTCTCTTCAATGACGTTGGATATTAAAAGTCTCACAGCATTTGAACCTATATCAATAGCTGCATATTTTTTTATTGAAAGCATACTATTTTTTTAACTTTTCAAGATAATAATCATACAAAGCTATTTGAGATCTTACTTTTGGATTATCATCTACCCGATACTCATTTTCTTTCTCTGTATTTATTAATCTGGCTTTTACATTATCACTCCAGCATATATCAAAATTATCAATTATTTCTTGCTTTATATCCTCATCATAAATTGGACAACTTACTTCTACTCTATTTTCTATATTTCTTGTCATCCAATCTGCCGAAGAAATATATATTTTTACATTTTCGTTCTTACCAAATATATACAAACGTGGATGCTCTAAAAATTTATCAACAACACTTATTACTTTAATGTTTTCGCTCATACCCTTAATACCGGGAATTAAACAGCAAATACCTCTTACAATCATATCAATACGCACGCCAGCATTACTTGCTTCATAGAGTTTATCAACCATATCATAACTAGATAGACTATTCATCTTTAATCTTATATAGCCTTGGTTACCATTTTTACTTTCTTCTATTTGTTCATCAATAAGTTTAAAGAACGCTTTCTTGGTATAATGTGGAGATACAATAAGGTGCTTGTATTGATATATCCTGTAGTTGGTTTCAAAAAAATTGAATATTTTATTAACTTCTTTTAATATAGGCTGACTTGAGGTAAACAATGTGTAATCTGTATATATTTTTGCCGTAGATTCATTAAAATTACCTGTACTAATAAATCCGTAACGTTTTAACTTTTTACCTTCTTCACGCTCAATAACACACATTTTACTGTGAACTTTTAATCCTGGAACCCCAAAAATTAGGTTTACACCTTCTTTTTTCATTTGCTGTGCATAATGAATATTAGCTTCTTCATCAAATCTTGCACGAAGCTCTATAGATACAGTTACTGTCTTACCATTAATGGCTGCGTTTATTAAAGAACTGGCAACATGAGATATTTGAGCAAGCCTATAAATAGTAATTTTTATAGTTTTTACTTTAGGATCTAATGCTGCTTCCCTCAAAAATTTTACGATATAAGAAAATGTATGATATGGCGCATGCACCATATAGTCTTTCTGAGCAATAGCTTCAAATATGCTGGTTTCTAAACTTAGTCCTTTAACAGGTAACGCCGAAATTTTATCATAAAGTAAATGGTCTATCCCTAAACTTGGAAAGCCCATATAATCTCTCTTATTATGATATCTACCTCCTGGTATGATACTATCTGTATTGTCAATACCCATCTTTTCCATAAGATACTCAAGGGTATCAACATCTATTGTCTTATCATAAACAAACCGTACAGGCTCACTAACTTCCCTGTGCTTAACACTATCTGATATTTTTTCAATAAAACTCTTACTTAAATCACTATCAAAATCTAGTTCTCCATCTCTAGTGATTTTAATCATGTGAGCAGAGATGGAATTGTAATCAAAAATGTTAAAAATATCACTTAAACAGAAACGCAATAAATCATCAACCATGATGATGAAATTTTTATCTCCTCTTCTTGGAAGTACTACAAAACGGTCTACTGTTTTTGGTATTTCTATAAGCGCAAACTGTTTTGTACCATCATTCATCTGCATTTTAACTGCCAAATATGCTGCACTATCTTTTAAGTTAGGCAGAACCACCAAATCATTCAATACAATGGTAACTAATGCTGTACTTATATTTTGGAAATAGTAATTCTTAATGAATGCTTTTTGTTTATCATCTATTTGAGATTCATTAATAACAAAAATATTCTCATTCTTAAGTGATTTGTCTATTTCATTTAGAACTCTTAAACTTTCTGCCTGTTGGTCAATTACTATCTTAGTAATTATTTCGAGTAACTCTTTAGCTTTAATACCTCCAAGTGCATTTTTACCTCCTTTACCAGCTTCAACAATACGCTTTACCGTAGCATATCTTACTTTAAAAAATTCATCTAAATTATTTGAAAAGATACCTAAAAACCTTAATCTTTCTATTAGTGGGACACTAACATCTGTAGCTTCTTGTAGCACACGTGCATTAAACTGTAACCAGCTGATTTCTCTATTTATGTATTTGCCTTCAGTAGTGTCTGTTTTAGTCATCTATATCAAGTTATTTCACTAACAAATATATTTCATTTAAGGTAAACAAGTTACTCTATTCCCTATAAAAATTTAGTTAAATCTATGCTTTTTATAAAGTATTAAAAACGAATAATTAGAAATAGATATATATGATGGTTTTAATTATTTTAAATTTCTCGGAAAAAGAGTGTATGTAGTTTTTCCTGTGCTAATTTTTGACCATTCACTCTCCTCGAATTCTATAATTACAACACCACATGTTGGCACATTATCTATAAATTTATCTCCATAAGTATTTACAAATGCTGTAATCGCATGGTTATGACCAAACACCATTAAAGTTTCAACAGAATTACCACAACTTTTTATAACATCAACCAAATCTTTACCTGAAAAGTCATATAATTTATAATCAAAAGAAACTTTACTCTCTGGAATATTTAGTACTGGCAATATTATTTGAGCAGTTAATTTAGTACGCATTGCATCGCTTATTAGTACTTTATCTGGTATTATATTATGAGATTTTAATTCTGTAGCCACAAGATTTGCATCATTAATACCTCTAGTTTTTAATGGTCTTTCATGGTCAATAACATCAAATTCCCAAGATGATTTTGCATGCCTTATTAGAATAAGTTTTTTCACTACCTCTCGATTAAAAGCGTTTTTTTTCGATAAAATGTTGTTTTTATCGATAAAATTCAATTTATTTGCTTAATTAAATTAAAGTATAATCAACATTAATTGTTAAATATCAGTTTTTGAATGACTAAAAACACCTTTATCCGATGAATGGTATATAATGCCGATAATAAAAAAAATTAAAACTTTTTATCGAAAAAAATAGTGTTTTAGCATTTTTTTTTGAAAAACATTAAAGATATGTGTCTATTTGTATTACCTACAAATTAAGAAAAAATGACCCCAAATCAAATTTCGCACAGTAATGCAGTCGTATCTGACTCATTTACCTCTAACTGTTTTTCCCTCAAAAACTTTACGATTTTTGTTTTGATTTCAAGCCAAAGTTAATTTGGTACCATTGGTTTGTTTGGTTTAATACAAATTGAGATAAAAAATATTAAGATAACTATTCGTAATCATGAAAAAAGCAACAATTGCACTAACAATCATTCTTAGTTTCTTCTTAGGAAATAACATTGGTTTTTCACAAAACAATTTTGGCTGTGATGCTGAACTTTCTGTTGAAAAAAACAGAAGCGTAAAGTCCGTTGGAGAGAAAGGTGTGTTTTTTACCCTGATTTTAAAAAATACTTCTAATGCAAAAAAGAATTATACTTTAACATCTAGTAAAAGCCAACAATTATGTAAGAAAAGCAGTAATGATTCAAAATCAACTTACAATAATTCAGAGTTGAATGTTTTGTTCATGCTACCTAGTAATCTTAATTCAACGACGTCTGATCTAAATGTAACCATTAACGCTAATTCATCTCAAAAATTTTATGTAAAAATAGAAGCCCCTGAAGGTATCCCGTATAAAACTTGGAGTTGCTTAGCTATTAATGCTAAATCTGATAGTTGCAGCGCTACAGGTGCGGAAACCATTTTGAGTGTATATGTACCTAATCCCTCTGAAGGATAGTTAATAAATAAAGTTTACCACTATTTAAAGACTTTAAAAAAAGCTTTATGAAAAATCCATTACTATTCCATAGAAATCAAAAAACAAGCCTTACAAAGTTATTATTTGTATTGTGCTTTATCTTTTCTATAAATTCTTTGACTTCACAAGAAATTATAGTAAATAAATATGCTGTTGAAAATGCTACTAATTGCAATCAATTTGATATTACACTAGAAGTCATAGGTAATCCTCCCCCACAGCCTCAGGAAGTTGTTCTTGTCATTGATAGATCTGGTAGTATGTCTTTTGACGATGGAGATCCCACAACCCCTTTACCTATTGAAGCTGCTCAAGACGCTGCAGTTGATTTTGTAAATCAATTCTTTCTACCAGTTAATAACCCTACAGGTTTAAACAGAATTGCAATTGTTACTTTTGGTACAACTGCTTCTTTGGATGAACCACTAACCGATAGTAGTGGGCAAACAACATTAATAAACACTATAAATACAATATCAACTTCGGGAAGAACAAACACTGAACAAGCCGTTATTCTTGCAGATAATGAATTAACAACTAATGGTACTTTTGATTGTAAAACAAGTAGAAGTATTATTCTTTTATCTGATGGTGTACCAACGAGCCGAGATCCGCGAAGTAGCTTAACCGATTGTGGTTCAATCACAACCGTAACACCTTGTCAAACTGAAGCAATCCAAGCTGCACAAGATTCATGGACTACAACAGTAGCTGGTGAAGAATACAATCAAAGTTTTTTTACCATAGGTCTCATTGGTGGAATTTCAGGTGATACAGAGACAATTGGGGTTAGTACCTTAAATCAAATGCAAAATGCTGGAGCTTTCACAACAGAAGATAATGCTGATTTAACCGCTATATACAACGTAATACTTGGGCAATTAGTCGCAGCAGCTACTCAATTACCTAGTCAAGCCCTAGTTACAGATATAATACAAACAGGTTACTCATTAGTTCCTGGAACTATTGTTGCTAGTAAAGGTACAGGCTCTGTTTCAAGTCAAACAGTTTCATGGGATGTAGATAATGTATTTAACGAAACCATAACTCTGAACTATACTATAGAAGGTTCTCCATCTGTTTGTGGTGTTAACCCTTCTGGAGCATCAACTATTAACTACGAAGATTCATCTTGTAACTCGGCGTCAATAACATTTAACAACCCAACGGTTTGTTTACCTTGTCCTAATATTAGCCCTACAATTTCGCAAAGCGGATGTACAAGTATTGATTATTCAAGTAGTGTAGATCAAGGCGGGTGTTCTTCTGTAGCAGATTCATACGCATGGGAATTCTTTTTAGACGGAAATTCAGTTGGAACATCAAATACATTAAGCGGTACCTTTAATTATACTGGCACAGCACCGTTTGAAGGCGATTTTACGGCTACGCTAACCTATACTGGTACTTATGGTTCTGGATGTATTTTACCTAATGTTTCTGAAAATTCAAATACAGTTACTTTACCTAATACTTTAACTGGAAATATATCTTCTCAAACAAATGTTACTTGTCCAAGTACTACTACTGGAGAAATAATAGCTGAAGGCGTTAATGGTACAGCCCCATATTCTTATTCCATTGATGGTGGTTCAAATTACCAGTCTTCTGGAACATTTTCTGATTTAGCTACTGGAAATTATACCATAACCATTCTTGATGATATTGGGTGTACAACTACCATAAGCACCACAATCACAGATAGTGGTGATAATGAAAATCCAACTATAACTTGTCCTAACAATCTAACAATAAACACCTCAGATGACGCAACAGGCAACTGTACAACAACTGCGTCTCTTGGGACACCTACAACCGCAGACAATTGTTCAGTAGCATCTGTTATTGCTCAGGTAAATGGCTCTGATATTGACCCTCTTACTTTTGAATTTGGATTAGGAGATACTATTGTTACTTGGATTGTAACTGATAGTAGTGGCAATACTGCTACTTGTACTCAAACTGTTACTGTAAGTGATGATGAAGACCCAACTATTAATTGTCCTACTCCTATTAACGTAAATGTTGATACAGGTATAGATGGTGCTGTGGTAACATATACTACGCCAGTAGGAATTGATAATTGTCCAAGTCCTTCTACTACCCAAATCGCTGGATTACCTTCTGGTGATTTATTCCCAGTTGGTACTACAACTAATACGTTTGAAGTTACTGATGCAGCAGGTAATACGGCTACTTGTAGCTTTGATGTAACGGTAACTGATAATGAAGATCCAACCATTAACTGTCCT
>NZ_SIRS01000008.1 GCF_004310335.1 Hyunsoonleella pacifica
GAACTTTTAACCTTGATATTGTAGGGCCTAATGTTAATCCATCTGGCGAGGATATTTTAGCTTTAGATTTTGTGTCTCAAGAAGGCTTACAAATTGGTGCTACTATGCAGATTAACTTAAAGCAAGTTTGTCCTAACCCTGAGCTTATTTTAGATATAATTTTTGATAACTGGCCAGAAGAAATTTATTGGAGAATAGTAGACGCTGGAGGAAATACTGTTTTTGAAAGCTTAACTCCAGCAGGATTTGGTGCTTATGATGGATTAGAAGGTGGTATTACAAGAAATATTTGTTTGGCCTCTGGATCTTATACGTTCGTTATATTTGATGGCTTTGAAGATGGTGCAGGACCTTTTTCCCTTACTTTTAATGATGAGGTTATATTTTCTTCAGATGGAAGCTATGGGGCTGGTACTAGTGTAGCCATTACTATTCCTTAAGTTGTGTGAATCAATTTATAATCAGAATAAAAAAACCTCATTTTATTAAAAATGAGGTTTTTTCTTTTATACTTTTGCCTTAAATGCAAAATCAAACCCAAATATTCGGAATAAGAGCTATAATTGAAGCTGTAAATTCAGGAGAAACAATAGATAAAGTTTTTTTACAAAAAGGGCTTAGAGGAGAACTGTACACAGAGTTAGAGCAAGTACTTAGAAAAAATTCTATAAACACTTCTTATGTCCCACCTGAAAAGCTAAACAGACTCACTAAAAAAAATCATCAAGGAGCTGTTGCACAAATTTCTCCTATTGATTTTTATGATTTAGAAACATTGGTCTTAAATGTTATTGAATCTGGAAAAACTCCTTTGTTTTTACTACTAGACCAGTTAAGTGATGTCCGTAATTTTGGCGCAATAATAAGAACTGCGGAATGTACAGGCGTTGATGGTATTATTATACAAAAAAAAGGTGGAGCTCCTGTAAATGGTGATACAATAAAAACAAGTGCTGGAGCAGTTTTTAAAATACCTATTTGTAAAGTAGATCATATAAAAGATGCTGTGTTTTACATGCAGGCATCTGGAATAAAAGTTATTGCTGCAACTGAAAAAACAGATAATCTATTATACAGCGTTTCTTTTAAACAACCTTGTGCCATCATTATGGGATCAGAAGGCAGAGGTATAAATCCATCTACACTTAAAGTTGTTGATGAAAAGGCAAAGCTTCCTCTTTTGGGAGATATTGAATCATTAAATGTTTCTGTTGCATGTGGTGCGTTTTTATATGAAGCTGTGAGACAGCGTCAATAACTCTTATTCTTCTTTTTTCTTAAAAGTATAATGTATCATTACATTATCATCTTGCAACTCTTCTGTTTCCTTAGATTCAATAAAGTTACCATTTTCATCAAAGTGTTTTAAAAAAGGATCTTCTTCTTCGTTAAAATCATCTTGTTCCCATTTATATTTTTTGGGTTTAGCTATTTTATTTTTAAATAATACGGCAAATACTAATCCTGTGATTAAACCCGAAAGGTGGCCTTCCCAAGAAATACCTTCTTCAATTGGTAGCGTATGCCATATCATGCTTCCGTAAAGGAAAACAACAAGTAAGGATAAGGCTATTAATCTAAAGTGTTTAGCAAATACGCCTTTAAAAAAGGTAAAACTGACTAGCACATAAATTAATCCACTTGCTCCAATATGATAAGAAGGTCTGCCTATACACCATGTTAAAAATCCAGATACTAATATTCCAAAAAACATAACTTTCCAAGCTATAGGTTTATAGAAATAAAACAATGCCGTAGATAGTACAAAAAGGGGGATGGTATTATGATATAGGTGTTGAATATCTCCATGTATAAATGGACTTAGTATTACCCCTTTTAGACCTGACAGTGTTTGCGGGTATACTCCAAATTTTGAAAATTTATATCCAAAGCGTACTTCAAACCAAAACACAAACCAAATAACAAGTACAAACAAAATAGGAAATGCTATAACACTTGTACTGTATCTAAAATGTTGATGTTCTTTCATTGAAATACATATAGCAAATAGTTAACCACATTAGGTTTTAGTGCTAAAATGGCAGATAAGCGCGTGAGGGATTGCAGCGGCATCCTTTTTTGAGGTACGAGAAAAAGATATAGCGTAAAGCCCGACCCCGATTTTTATCGGGGGCACGCCCAAAACTTAAATAAATTGGTTTAATTTTACGGTTATGAATGTAAATGTGCCATTAGCAGAACGATTACGTCCAAAGCGTTTGAATGACTATGTGAGTCAGACACATTTGGTTGGTAATAATGGTGCTTTAACCCAACAATTAAAACATGGATTGATTGCTTCTATGGTGTTTTGGGGACCTCCTGGTACTGGAAAAACTACGCTAGCTAATATTATTGCAACTGAATCTGGAAGGCCTTTCTATACACTAAGCGCTATAAACTCTGGTGTAAAAGACATTAGGGAAGTTATTGAGAAAGCTAAACAAAGTGGCGGATTATTTACTACTAAAAATCCCATTTTGTTTATTGATGAAATTCATAGGTTTAGTAAGTCTCAACAAGATTCGTTATTACAAGCTGTAGAAAAAGGATGGATTACTTTAATTGGTGCTACTACAGAGAACCCGAGTTTTGAAGTGATTCCTGCTTTATTATCACGTTGCCAGGTATATATTTTAAATGCTTTTTCTAAAAACGATTTAGAAACGCTTTTATATCGTGCTATTGAAACAGATGAGATAATTTCACAAAGGAAAGTTAAACTTAAAGAAACCAATGCATTACTAAGACTTTCTGGTGGAGATGCTAGAAAATTATTAAATGTTTTTGAGTTACTTATTAATTCTAGTGATACTGATCTTGTAACTATTACCGACGATTTTGTTTTAGAAAAAGTACAGAATAACACAATACGATACGATAAGACTGGAGAGCAACATTATGATATTATTTCGGCCTTTATAAAGTCTATTCGTGGTAGTGATCCAAACGGAGCGGTGTATTGGCTAGCACGAATGATTGAAGGTGGAGAGGATGTTAAATTTATAGCTCGCAGGCTTTTAATTTCTGCTAGTGAAGATATAGGAAATGCAAATCCTACAGCTTTAGTTATTGCCAACAATACATTCCAGGCAGTTTCTACTATTGGATATCCTGAATCTAGAATTATTTTAAGCCAATGTGCAACATATTTGGCATGTTCACCTAAGAGTAATGCGGCTTACAAAGCTATTGGAGATGCACAGCAATTGGTTAAAGACACTGGTAATTTATCAGTACCTTTAGAAATACGAAATGCCCCAACTAAGCTTATGAAAGAATTAGGTTATGGTAAAGACTACAAATATGCACACAACTACGATGGTAATTTTGCAAACCAAGAGTTTCTACCTGAAGCAATTAAAGGAACTACACTATATGAACCTAGTAATAATGCTAGAGAAAATGCCCAACGTGAATTCTTAAAAAAACGTTGGAAAGATAAATATGGATATTAGTTGTACGTTTTGATGCTAAAACTTAATATTCAATTCTTCTAATATTATAGCGTTTTGAGTATGATTCTCTAAAACCCAATTATCTCCATTTTTATAAACTATAGCCGATGTATCTTCTACTAGGTACACATTTTTTAATCCAGTGTTTTTAATTTTATATATTACTTTAGGAGAGCTATCCACTAACTGAAATCCGTTATCAATTGGTTGCGCATATAGTACACCAGATGATGTCTTTTTTGAGGTAGCATTAGATGATGCAACATCCTTTTTTTGATTGAGCATTACCTGAGACATATCCTTTACTTCAACTACTTTTTCTTCTGCTTTTGCTGTTTCTTTTTTTAAGGATTCTATCTCTTCTTTTAACTTTTTTATTTCCTCTTGTGTTTGAGTTTTTACTTCTTCCTTATTTTCTTTTTGAATAGAAGACAGAAGATTCTCATTTGGGGTGTATTTATAATTTAAACTTTCAAAAGAATTAAATGCTTCACGCAATGCTTTATTGTAAGCTACTTTATATTCCTTTTCTCTACTTTCTCCCATTTCTGAAGTATAAACAACTTTATCATTGCAGTCTTTTAATACTACCTGTAATCTTGTTGTAAACATTCCAGATTCTTTCACTACATCTGACCTCAATGCCAAACACCTATTAGAAAACAGATCTTCTGGGTAATCACTACCCTCCATAATGGCAGTAAAGTTATATTTGCCAAATAAAAACTGACTTAATTCATTTAATCGATATCGATTTTCACTCTTAAGGAAATCAAATTTTTTAGGTACAATTACATACTTGTATTGATTAAGATTTGTTTGTGCAAATGTGTTAAATGCTATAAAAAAAACAATAAATAAAGTGAATAATTTAGTTTTCATTTCTAAAAATATAATTAAGTCCTAGTTGTAAAGATACACTTTGCGCATCATATACATTTTGATATGCTAAAAAATTGTCTGCCATCACATATAAGTTTAAGCCTAAAATATTGGCTGAAATCCCCAAACCTAAATTACTAAAACTGTACGAATCTATAGTGTAAGTTGCTTTAGCACTCAAACCATTAAAAATGCGTCGATAATAATAAGTGGTTAGCGCCGCCTGTATACCTCTTGGCCTTTTTATAGCATAAAGTTGCGCTCCTACCCTATTTAAGTATCCACTATCTTCAGCTGAACAATCACAATCTTCAATTTTTTTCTTACCAAAAGCGTAATTTAGAGACGCGTTAAGTTTTACAGGTCTCCATACCGTATACTTCGCTTGTGTTGTATCAATCTGAAAAAGATCTTCGAATTCTTCCTCTATTTCGCTCCAATATTCATCTGCTGTTTGTCCATCGTTTGACTCTGGAAACAACGGATCTATTCCTTCAAACACAAAATCATCTTGCAGTACGTAGTTTTCGGTATCTTTTGAATGTCTGATAAAACCAATATCTAGCAAACTAGCATCAAAATACCATTGATCATTGATTTGATTTGTAAGTCCTATATCGAAACCTAGCCCTAAATTCTGTCCAAATAATAAGCGTTTCCTTATCCGCTTTAAATCTTCATCGAAATCATCATTATCATCATTTGTTAAGCTTCCTATTCCTGAAGTTCTTGCTTCCAAATCTAAATTAAAAATGTGCTCATAAATATTATTTTCTCCTTGAACAGTAATGAACCTACCTCTATTTCTGGTAGAATTCACATTAAAAACACTAGAGTAAATTTTCCCTCGTATACCATAAGTAAATTTGTCATCCACTCGCTTATTATAACCAAAATGAAGCACTGTTAGTACATCAGCATTAAAGCTTAAATGGTCTAGCTTAAAAGGTCTACCTATATTTGTTTGGTTGCCCTCTAACCCCAAAATTGCGTAATCCTTAGGAAAGTAACTTATTATATCTAACTCTTGATACAGGCCAAAACTGAAATATTCATTTTTATTATAAGAAGGTCCTTTTGCGAAACCTCCAGAAATTATTTCCAATTGCTGTGTTGTTGTAAAGAAATCTGTTGGTTTTAATTTATTAACAACATTTCGCAATTTTAAATTAAAATCTCTCCCATCTTCAGCAAAAAGATCATACACAGAAATCCCTGAAGATCCTGCATTTACGTGAATATGAGATAAAAATGGCAACCCAAAATATCCTTTATTATTTACTTTTGCTCCAGGGTTTAATAGAAGCGATTGAGGAATTTCGGAAAACCCATAAAGCATCTGTTTATTCTGTGAAAAGCAGAAATTTGTTATAAACAGTATGAGTATAGCTAAGGAAAACGTTTTAAAGCTCATTAATCGATATTAAAATGAAATACACCTTTAGATTGTACACTAATCTCTCCGGGAGAATTCTGATTAATTGCTTCTCCTGCCTGCATAACGAGTGTAAATACAATAATACTTGATTGTTTTATACGCTCTAGTGCATCTCCCTCAAAAACCTCGGTATGTGTTGATATTAAATTTTGATTATTGGGAGAGGCTTCTGTGTTTACATTAAATTGCCCTTTTGACTCATCATTGGAATCAAAAAATTCGAGACGTAACTCATATGCTCTATTAATAGAATTTTCAATCTCAAACACAAATTCAATTTTTACAAGATTGTCTTGAACAAAACTGCCGTTAAACAGATCTATTTCAACAAAATCGTCAGCTTCAGCTTCCTCATTTCCTCCTATAAAAAAATCGCCTACCGATGCGGTATAAAATATTAAACTAGATTCTATAACTGGTTGTATTACCAAATCACTTGCCTGATCAAAATCAACAGGCTTTGTACAATTGTGGAGTAACAGTACAATTAATATTAAACATAAATATTTTAGTTTAGTTTTCATCATCAATATAAAAAACGTTTTGTTCTGGTTAAGTATTGCTTTATAAAAGCTGTTTTAGTTCAATTAATTTCGAAATTACTTTTATTTCTCTGTTAAAAGGGGTGCTATTTGGATTAAAAAAAACAGTGTTCATTCCTATGTTTAAAGCGCCTTCAATATCAGCTTCCAAATTATCCCCAATCATTATACTACGCCCAGATTCTGTCTTAGCTAAATTCAATGCGAAATTGAATATTTTAGGATTTGGCTTCTTTACGCCTGCAATTTCTGAGTTTGTAATCGTCTCAAAATAGTGTATGATTTTTGACCTATCCATCTTTTTATGCTGTACTTCACTAAACCCATTAGTAATAATATGCAACCTGTAATTAGGTTTTAGATACTCCAGTATGTTTATGGTATCTTCTATTAAAAAATTAAACGTTGATAGGTGTTTTATATAGTCTTCAGATAATTGACGAATTACCTTTTCTTCTATAGATAACTGTAATAACTGAAATGTTTCATTTAAACGCGCTAACCTTAATTCGTCTTTTTTTATACGCTCTTCTCTATATAGTTTCCAATATTTAAAGTTTACAGGGATATAGTGTTCTAGAAAATCATTTAAATCAACTTCAACATTATTTATCTCAAAAATCTTTTTAAATGTTAGCGCAGAATTTTTTTCGAAATCCCAAAGTGTATGATCTAAGTCAAAAAAAATATCGGTAATATTATTGAACTTTTTCATCAGCGGAGTCTAAGATAACATTAAACAATTCTTTAAATCCTCTCCATCTTCCAGCACTGGTAAATGTGTGGTTGTGAAACACAGGTACAAACTCTCCATTTACTTGTTTAACTTCGTTAATAATCAAATTCAATACTTTCTTTTTATCTAATAATGAAGTGGTCTTTAATAGTGTAGAATCCATAAGATGAAATGGGCATACTTTCAATGGTGTCTGCACTTCATAGTCTAAATCATAAAATAAAAATGGCGTACAAGAACCTGCTCTAAACCCTATTTTATCTACATAACCCATTGTATAATCTTCATTTACTTCTAGTTGCACTAAATTCCTGTAGGACTCAGGTAAGTTTAATTTAGAAAACGAAAATCTAGATACACTTAAGTCCATATTTATTACCTCTTCCATTTGCCGTTTTTCTTTTTTCAATATTTGAATGTTCTTTACTGAAAAATAAGAAGCTTTTAACCCTACCTTACAATAATCAGCAAGATGTTTTATAAGTGAAACATACTTGCGTTTATTTATATTAATGCCTTTATCGAAAGTAGAATAAGAACCAATAAAGAAGAATATCAAAAACTTAAACTGCGTTTGTTTTTGTTTGTTTATGATATACTTAAACGTATCAAACGGGTCATGTTTTAAACCAAAGAGTACTGCGTATCTTACATATAAATCCTTAAATCGAAATCTAAAGAAATCCTTTACCGTACCTCCTAAAGTTCTCATAACTCCTTTTAGTTTGTAGTTATAAGGACTTGGCACATCTATAATTGGCTTAATTCTATATACTCTTTTTGGATACTTAAAGTCTGGAAATTGTTCTTGTAATGCTGCTTTAAATTTATAGGCCCATATATCTACAACGGGCTGTTGCAAAAAACCATACTTATGCCCTAAACTTTCGGTTGCCAGAAATCTACCGTATTGGTCTTTTCTATGTGGTAAATATTCTTCGTATCGAGACAACATATAGAAGGAAGCTGCAAAAATGTCAAATGGTATAGCACTTTTATCTCCATTAAAAAAAAAGCATTTGGTATTCTCCCATTTTTGAACATTTATTTCTATATCCGAAAGTCCTTGTTCAAATAAAATCTCATTACTTTTGATAAAAAGCTCACTACCTAATTGCTGTTTTGTGTAAGACATTTTTAAACTATCGTGAGCAATGAATTCTTCTATTTTAGTAGTAAAATCTACCTTAACCCCCAACACACGCGTACATATATGTTTGAATACATATTTTAATCGTGGTGATATTTTATGGGTATAGACTAATAGCATCTAAAAGTTCTCAGTAACAATTTTTATAACATATTTTCATCAGCAAAACTAAAATATGCTTTTTCAGTGATTATTAAATGGTCTAAAACTCGTATGTCTAAACCTAAAGCAGCAGATTTTAATTTTTGTGTAATACTCTTATCAGCTTCACTAGGTTTTAATGTTCCTGAAGGATGATTATGCGATAAAATTAATCCTGTAGCTCCCACCTCTAAGGCATTTTTCAATACCAAGCGTACATCTACCAAAGTACCCGTTATACCGCCTTTACTGATTTGATTTTTTTGTATGACTTTATTAGAGTTGTTCAAATAAATAATCCAAAACTCTTCATGTTCTAATTCTCCAATTATGGGTTGCATCAACTCAAAAACTGATGTACTTGATGTGATTTTTTTCTTTTCTAATGCCTCTTCTCCTCTGCGCCGTCTCCCTAACTCCAAGGCTGCTGCAATAGTTATAGCTTTAGCTTCTCCAATTCCTTTAAATTCCATGAGTTGTTTTAAACTAAGTTTACCTAATGCGCTTAAATTATTATCAACACTTGCTAAAATACGTTTACATAGTGTTACAGCACTTTCGTCTCTATTTCCTGAGCCTATTAAAATGGCTACTAATTCAGCATCGCTTAAAACAGATTTACCTTTATGTAGTAATTTTTCTCGAGGTTGATCGTCTTGATTCCAATTTTTTATTGAAAAAGATGTAGGTTTTTCTTGCATTGGTTAAAGCTACATTTTTTTTAATTTAATTTCTATTAAAAATGCAGAATTAAATTATCCTATATGCTTTTTAAAATTTGTTTTACTATACGATTTTAATGTTTCATATAATTTTTCTGGATTAAAAGGTTTACTCATAAAACCATTCATACCATAGCGATGCGTCTTTTCTTTAATATCGGTTTGTGCAAAAGCTGTTAATGCTATTATAGGCACATTCGCTTTAGTGGTATCTTCCATATTTCTAATGATACGTGTGGTTTTGTAACCATCTAGAATAGGCATTTGCAAATCCATAAGTACTAAATCAAAACTAAAATCAGGAGATTTAAAATAGTCTAGTACTTGCTCTCCATTATCTGCAATTACATAGTTTATCTGCCATTTCAAGAAAAAACGTTTTAAAATTAACACATTCATTTTATTATCTTCAGCAACCAAAATATTAATATCTAATGGCTTGTATGTAGGTTGCATCTTAATCATGTCTGGTTCAAACGTATTTAACCTATTACTTACCTTATACGCCACTTTAAAAGAGAATGTAGACCCTTTACCTTCTTCACTTTCAACGAGTAAATCGCTATTTTGTAGCTCTAATAACTTTTTACTAATGGATAATCCTAGTCCCGTTCCTCCATATTTTATGGATGTATCAGAAGTGGCTTGCATAAAACTCTCAAATATTGATTCTTGCTTATCTTTTGAGATACCAATTCCTGTATCTTTTACTTTAAATTCTAACTGTACTTTATTACGAAAAATCCCAAGATTCTTAACACTTAATATAATACTTCCTTTTTCTGTAAACTTTAACGAATTACTTAAAAGGTTTTTTATAACCTGTGTTAGTTTTAACTTGTCTCCAATGATGTTATGAGGAATATCGTTAGCCTTAACAACATTAAACACTATACCTTTTTTCTCTGTTCTTATACTAAAGTGAGACTTTAAATTCTCAAGTAAATAAGTTAAACTAAAATCTTTCTCAACTAATTTTAATTTACCTGACTTTATTTTATCAAAGTCTAATAAGTCATTAATTAATCCCAGCAAGTGCTCTCCAGAATATTTTAAGGCTTTTAGGTGATCTGCTTGTTCAGGTAGATAATCTTCCATTAAAAGAATGTTTGCCAATCCAGTAACAGCATTTAAAGGTGTTCTTATCTCATGCGACATTGTAGACAAAAATTCGTCTTTAGATTTACTTGCCTTTTGCAACTCAATTTGAGTTTCCTTTAAATTTGTAATATCTGTTATGGTACCTATAAATCCAGTAGTATTGTTATGCTCATCATTTAAAGCTTTAGATTTTAATTCAAACCACCTTAAATCGTCTTTATTTTTATGGTGAAAAATAAATTTGATATACTTATTTTCTCTTGAAAAAAGCTTATCTACATCAATACTACTCTCAATATGCTCTTTTACTAAGAAATCTTTATAATTTTTACCTAAAGATTCTTCAATACTATAGCCTGAATATACAGCCCATGCATTATTTAAAAACGTAAAATTACCTTCTACATCTGTTTCGAAAATGATACCACCAATATTATCAACTAAATTTTTTAATCTACTCTTAGTTATATCCCTTTCTCTAATTAGTTTTTGATTTAGGGTATATAATTCTTTCGAACTTAGTTCTAATATATTTTCTATATGAAGTACATCTTTATCAAAACCTCTATAAGACTCATTAACAAAATCAAGAAACTCTGTAAACTTAGGATTTTCTGACAAATCCTTATCTACCCGCTTAAGCTGACGTCTTAACAATCTATGATGTTCCCTATTTAACATTCCGCTAAAGTTGTTATAGTCATTGTTTGATTATGAAGCTCACAGGGAGAGAACTCTCCAAATGGTGCAATTTCTCCATAAGAATAGAATCCTGTTATTTTTGGGTTTTCTCCAACCACATCCCGTACTACTTCTATTTCTTCTTCAACCAGCTGTTTCAGTACTAACCTTCTTCCAACACAGCTAATTAAAATTGCCAACTCAGAGTCTTCTTTAAGCTCTTTATTGGCTAAAATTGCTGAATCTTCTGCTCCTAAAATAAGTCTATCAATGTTAGCTTTCATAAGTCTAACATACGCCCCTTCAGGAATATTTCCAGCAAAGGTTAAACTCTGATCTTCTTCTGAAACTGCTAAAATGGTTCTTACCACTGGAGCATTCGTCACTGTTGTTCTTAAGCTTAAAGGAAACAACAAACCAGAACTTGGAAGGTTATTAGCTTCTTTACCTAAAAACGATTTATAAATTTCTAAAGCTGGCTTTCCATCAAGTTCATAGAGTACATTTTTATCAGACTTTGTTACTAAGCGTTCAATTCCAAAACTATCCCAACCGCCTTTAGAGCTACATCCTACTTTTAAACTGTCCCCGTAAAAGCCTAAGCCAATTATAGTTTTATCTACAGCTTTGTCTCCATCAATAACAAATGTTTTATCAAACGATGCACCATCCGCTGCAAGACCTCCAGTAATTGTAACATTTGGTGCTTTACTTTTTAATCCTGTAACTAACTCAGCACCATTTACATTTAAACCATCACTTAATACTAATACATGTTTTAAATCTTTTGCTAATAAATCCTTAGCTATATCCGTACCAGCTTTTTCGCTACAGTTTTTATCTTCAATTTTAAACGCAACTTTTTTTAGTGTTGTTTTTTCTAATGCAATTGCTGTTAAAGAAATTGTGTTGTCCTTAACTGTAACATCGCTTATTTCTCCGGCAGTAGAGCATCCGGTAATTATAGCTTGAGGAAATTTTGAATTTAGGGCTTCTAAAACTTCATCTCGTTGACTAAACTCAGGAGACACAAATAATAGAAATAAATTGGCATCAATTCGTATATTTTCAATACGCATTTGCCAATTATCTTCGGTTAGAGATAACTGATTTGTTTTCATGGGTTGGCATTTTATATTGTAAATATATGTATTTTATCGTGTTTTTCAAACGTTTTGTCGTATTTTTAAGAATTTATCTTATATAATTATCCGAAAAAACCAACATTTTTAAAATATTTAATACCTAATAACTCGAAAATTTCAAGTTTAAAGTTTTAGTTTTTTCTTATGAAAAAGTTAATTTACAGGTAAGGAAATTTGATTTGAAAACTGTACTTTTAGACTACCTTTCAAGACATAACAAATGCACATACAATCCACCAATATAGCTGAAGTTCGTACCATACTATGGCAAAATAAAGAAGTTACTACCGGAATATTTAAAACGCCAACACCTAAGCCTATTTACTTAGGACAGGGTGGTGTTAAAGAAGATTATGTAGCTGATACTAAAGTACATGGTGGACATTACAAAGCGTGCTATTTATTTTCTACAGATCATTACCCTTATTGGAAAAAGCTATACCCCAACCTTGCCTGGAATTGGGGGATGTTTGGAGAAAACCTTACCGTAAATGGTTTAAATGAAACGCAAATTAGGGTAGGCGATATTTATAAAATTGGTAATGCTTTGGTACAAGTTACCCAGCCTAGAGAACCTTGTTTTAAGTTTGGAGTAAAATTTGGAACTCAAGAGGTTTTAAAACAATTTATAGCACATGGTTTTCCTGGCACTTATGTATGTGTTTTAGAAGAAGGCTTGGTACAAGCCGATGATAACTTAAAATTAATTAGCCGTTTAGATAAAAGTCTTAGTGTAGCAGAATTATACAATTTAATATTTTCAAAACACAAAGACCAACAACTTTTAAAAACAGCTATTTCTTTAGATGTTTTGCCTGAGCGAAAACGAAAGCAATTAGAGAAGTTTATCTATTAAAAGACATAAAAAAAGACCAAAAATGTATTCTTAATTATAGCTTTAGCTAAGTGGATTTATGAGGGGCTTTGAGCATAAATAAAGACCTTGGCTTTGTAAAAACTTTCAACTACCTTCGTTTACCGACGGATATTCGTGACTACGTTACCACACATAAGACAAACCATGAAACTAGAAAAAATAATAGTAATAATATATATCATTGGACTTATCGGTTGTTCAAAGAAGAATAATGAAATAATAATCAGTGGAAAGACAATAGGAGACATTCCTGAAAAAATTGAATATACAATTCCTGTTAATGGAACTTGGTTCTACGGTGCTAAAAAGTCAGTTACTCCTGATTCTTTGGGTAATTTTAAAATCGCCATAAAATCTAATTTAGCTTCATTCATAACCCTTTACATACCAAAAAAAATTTCAGTACTTATGCTCATAGAGCCGAGAGAGAAATATGACATTGATTTCCATTTAGATTCAAAAAATGAAAAATTCAAAATAACTGGAACTAGTAATAAAGCTCTTACTTTATACAATTCATTTCCTCTACCTGACTTTTATGCGCTTAATACTTCTAATAAGTTATTACAAGATTCCGTTTTAACATCCATTTCATCCAAAATTAGTAAACTCGAGGAAGGCGAAATATTTCAGTTCCAAGAACAATTAGAAAAAAAATTAATTACCAAGGACTTTTATGATTTAGCAAAATTGGACAGAGAATACTATTATTCAGCATTGGAAACTTCAATTGCTAGAACTAGATATGATATCCAGTCAGGTAGTACCGAAAATCAAAACTCTCAAATCATAGGTCTTTCGAAAAAAATATTTCAGCAAACTAGACCTACTGAATCTTTTGATATCCGCTCTCCATGGTCATTCACTTTGATGAGAAATTACATCAATATCAATCAGCATGTTTCAGGTGTTTTAGACCCTAAAGAAATGCAGAAAATCTATGAGGAGGGAAAAATTCATTCCTACAACATTAGAGAAGCCAAAAAATACCTAAAAGGAAAAGCATTAGAATATTATTACGCCACATATATTTTGAGTAATAGCATTTCAAATAAAGAAAACTCCAAAGAGTTAATAACCTTGTTTAAAAATTTTAGGCAAGAATATCCGAATAACAGTTATTCTAATTACTTGAGTTCATATATACAGCCAATAATCGATTTTCATAAAAAGATAGAAAAATCATCAGGCAATGAAAAGATAGAATTTATTATTAATTATGAAAGCATAAACAGTTTCGACGAACTTATTGAAACTTTTAAAGGCAAGAAAGTCTTTGTAGATATTTGGGGTACTTGGTGCAAACCATGCAAAAGGGAATTTATGCATAAAGATAAATATGCTGATTTACTCAAATCAAAAAAAATTGAAAGCCTTTATATCTGTGAAGGAAAGCACAGTAAGCAAAATGTTTGGAAGGAAATGATAGAGTTTTATGAATTGGAAGGAAAACATATATTTACAAATGAAAAGCTATATGAAGACATTCAAAGCAGGTTTGGAAAAAACGGATTTGCTTACCCTAGATACATACTAGTGGACGAGAATGGAAAGGTTGTAAAAGAACACGCAAGTTACCCCTCAAAAACTGAACAATTGGAAAAGGAAATAAACGAAAATTACGTGTGGTAACATCGTGTATAATTCATTTCTTCTGAATTTCCTAATCGGAAAATCTTCGCGCTGAATTATGTCAGTTTTATTTATTAAACTAGTGCTAAACCCACGCAACAAATCATACACACCAGTAAACAAAATTAACCAAAATAAATCACTACCCATCAAAATCAAGGTCTCTTGTCATCCCGCACTTGATGCGGAATCCACAACAAAAACACAAATCATGAGATACTAAAACGAGTTAAGGTAACAAACCAAGATAGTTAATTAATCAGCCCTTTAACAGCCTCAAAATCCAAACCTCCATAATTACCAGAGCTCATTAGCAATAACGCTTTATCATCAAAGTTTTGCGAGAACAAAAAGTTTTTAAAATCGTCTGGATGGGTATAAATAATTAAATCGTCTCGTTGAAAAGCTTTAGCAATTTGCTCATGTGTGACTTCTTCCAATTTCTTTATTTCTACAGCATGTGGGGAATAAAACACAACAGCTACATCTGCAGCATCCAATGCGCCTTTGTATTCTTTTAAAAATTCAGCATTTAAACTACTGTAGGTATGTAATTCTAAACAAGCTACCAAAGTTCTGTTTTGGTATTGTTCTTTTACTGCTTTTGTAGTAGCTTCTACTTTACTTGGGGAATGTGCAAAATCTTTATAAGCCACATTTTTTGCGCTTTCTGCTATTTTTTCAAGGCGCTTGCTAGCCCCTTTAAAAGTTGATATGGCTTCGTAAAAATCATCTTCATCAATACCCATGTGTTGGCAAATCCATTTGGCTCCAGCTAAATTGTTCAGGTTGTGTTTTCCAAATACTTCAATTGGTAAATCGCCTTCTGGTGTTTCTAAAAGTGTTTGTCCGTTTTCAACGGTATATGTTGGGGTTTGATAAGGCAATTTCCTAATAGTGTTTGCGCTTGCCTCTACCACACGTTTTACTTCTGGGTCTTCTTCGTTATAATTTATACTGCCACCTGACACTATCGAATCTACAAAAATGCTAAACTGCTCCACATAATTTTCGTAAGTTGGAAATACGTTTATATGGTCCCAAGCTATACCACTTAAAAGCGCAATATTTGGTTTGTATAAGTGAAATTTTGGTCGTCTATCAATAGGAGAGCTTAAATATTCATCACCTTCTAAAACTATAAAATCGTTATCCTCGGTAAGCTTTACCATTACATCAAAACCTTCTAACTGTGCGCCTACCATGTAGTCGACATCTCTATCGTGGTAATGCATAACGTGCAGAATCATCGAGGTAATGGTGGTTTTACCATGACTTCCACCAATTACTACTCGGGTTTTATGTTTAGATTGTTCGTACAAAAACTCTGGATAACTGTAAATTTTTACACCTAATTCTTGAGCCTTTAATAGTTCTGGGTTATTTTCCTTAGCATGCATTCCCAAAACAATGGCATCTAAATTTGAAGTGATTTTTTCGGGATACCAACCAAATGCTTCTGGCAATAAACCTTTTGTCTCTAATCTGGATTTTGAGGGTTCGAAAATAGTATCATCGCTTCCTGTGACGTTGTATCCTTTGTTATGCAAGGCTAAGGCTAAATTGTGCATTGCAGCACCACCAATGGCTATAAAATGTACGTTCATGTAACAAATATCAAACTATCAGTTTAAAGTTCAAAAAGTTTAATGTATAAAAGTTAGAATTGCACATAAAAAGATGGATGTTTCTTTGTGTGTTAAGGATTGCAGCGGCATCCTTTTGTTTTATTCAAAAAGAAAACAGTTTAACTTTAGATACGCTTATTGTTTTAATGGATTCCTGCCTTACTGAAACAAGTTCAGCACATGTCGCAGGAATGACAAAACAAAAGACCTGCCCAAATGCTAAAGCTGTAATATCTTTTCCTTTTGGGTTTTAAATGGTTTAATTCTTGGTAATTCTTTTAACGCTAAATCTATATACGTCAAAGCCTGAGATTTGTTGTTTTTATAAGTATGTATTTGCGCCAAGCGGTAATGCGCCCAAGCTTTGGGAACGCCATCTTTTGCAGAATAATTATTAATATAAGCCTGTAGGCATTTTTCGCCTTTTTCCAATTCAATATTATATTCTGCTGCTACTTTACCTATTTGATAATGCAATGCATTGCGTTGGTGCTTTTTTTGTGCTTCTTCTATAGTTTTCAATGCTTTTTGTGGCTCATTTTTATTTTCATAAAAAGTTGTAAGCTTTTTGTAACATGTTAAAGAACCTCCTTCTTTAATGGCTTTCTTATAATAATCTTCTGCCAATTCTGGCTCATCATCATACTCATAAATATATCCCTTTGCTAGGTATCCATCTACTTTAGAAAGCGTTTCTAATTCCTCTGCATATTTTAAGGATTTACTTTTACTTCCTCCAAAAATACCCGGTAGCTGCATATATAATTCTACTAATGCCCAACGCGCATCTATGTGATTTTTATCAAGTTCTGCCGCTTTTAAAAAAGATGATTTTATATCCCCAATAAAACCTATGGCTTTAAATTTATTTTGTAATGCTTTCATCCCTAAAACACCACCATATTTATAGTGGTAATTGGCTATGTTAGGATTTGCTTCTACCAATTTTTCATAGGTATCTATTGCTAAATCCCATTTTTCTTGGTGCCCGTAAGTATCTCCTAAAAGTTCTAACGCTTTTGTATCTTCTGGATGCGTTTCCAAATATGTTAATACGGTTGACTCTGCTTTTTTAAAGTTCTTTTTTTCTAAAAGCTGCTCTACCTCATCTAGCGATTCCTGAGAAAATACAATTATTGGCAATAACAAAAGAAGTGTAACGTATTTCATGCTTTTAGGGTACATTATCGCAAAAATAAATGTTTTAAATGATTTAATTTTCCGATTAAGATAATCTTAAGATTTAATATGTCGCTAGTACTTTTTAAGTCTGTTTTACTCATAAAATGATTAACTTCCCTCATCGAACGAAAGGACTTACCCATTTATTGTTTTTTTGGAATAGCTTTTGAACGTAGTTTAGATATAAAATTAAATTGAAATGAACATAGCACTAGCGAAACAAACTATATTACTCTTTATGATTCTACTATTTTCAAACATCTTCCATGCTCAAAATAATAATTATGAGGATTTATGGAAAACTGTTGAAAAACTTGAAAAAGAAGGGTTATCAAAGTCTGCTTTAAAAAAAGTTGAAGCAATAGCATTAAAAGCTATAAAAGATGAAAATCATCCTCAAGTTATAAAAACTATGCTTTACAAAAGTAAATATGCCTTAGTTTTAGAAGAAGATGCGCAACTTAATATCATTAACAATTTTAAAGCTGAAATTGCTAAAAGCGAATTTCCAACAAAAAATATTTTAGAAAGTATTTTAGCCAATTTATACTGGCAATATTTCCAGCAAAATAGATGGAAATTTTACAACCGCACTCAAACTTCTACTAAAGTTAACTCTGAAGATTTTAGAACATGGGATTTACAAACGCTATTTAACGAAGTACATTTACACTTTCAAAATTCCTTAAAGAGTGGATTATTACTCCAGATGGAGCCCATTGAAAAATACAGTGTATTACTAAATGAGCAAAAAAATTCTAAACAATTTAGACCTACGCTTTTTGACTTTCTAGCACAAAACGCCTTAGATTTTTATAAAACCAATGAAACGCACATTACTAAGCCTGCTTACAAATTTGAGATTGACACACCTGAATATTTAGCAGATGCAACATCATTTTCGGTTTTAAATATTGAAACAAAAGACACTACATCTTTACAACTAAATGCTTTAGAAATTTATAAAGCTTTAATTCGTTTTCATTTAAATAACACATCTCCTTTTGCTTTAGCTGATGTAAATGTTGAGCGTTTAAAATTTGTAAAACAACACGCCACTTTTAACACCAAAGACGATGCTTTTTTAGCCGCTTTAAAAGCTGAAAAACAACATTTACAAGCACATGAAGTTTCTGGTTTATATGATTTTGAAATTGCTTCACTCCATTTTGAAAAAAGTAAACAGTATATTCCCAAAAAGCAGGAAGCGTATCGCTGGAAAGCTAAAGAAGCTGCTGATATTTGTGATACAGTTACCACCAAGTTTCCTGAAAGTCGTGCTGCTGAAAAATGCAAGGTTTTAAAATCGAGAATTTGTCATGAATCATTACAAATTACAGCAGAATCTTTTTTACCCATAGAAGAGCATTCTCGTATTTTGGTACGTTACAAGAATTTAGACACTGTTACTTTTAAAGCGTATCAACTTTCCGAACGTCAAATTAAAACCTTTAACAAAACATACAGGCAAGACGAACAGTGGGCGTTCATTAAAAAATTAAAAGTATTTACATCTTGGGAAAGCAACCTAAAAAACGAAGGCGATTTTCAAACCCATACCACAGAAATTGTAGTACCAAAACTAGCTAATGGTAGATATTTAATTGTAACAAGAACACAAGCAGAAAACGAAAATAATTTTGCTTTTGCACAACTACAAGTAACTAATATGGCTTTGGTTGAAAATGAAACGGACGACCATAAAATATTTCAAGTTATAGATAGAAATAATGGGCGTCCTATTGTTGGTGCTAAAATTGAAATGTCTTATTACAAACGTCACGATAGAAAAACCCAATTTGAAAATTATACTTCAGATCAGCTTGGACAAATACAGCTAAAAAAGTTAGGTAGTGGCTGGTATAGAAATATAAACCTTAAAGTGAAAAACGGGAACGAATTAGCTTATTTTGGAAATTATTATGTGAATCAACGCTACAAAAATCAAAAACAAACAACACAATACAACGCATTTCTATTTACTGATAGAAGTATCTACAGACCTAGTCAAATAGTGTATTTTAAGGCTATTACTATGAAAACTGAAGATGGAACATCTAACGTTATTGCAAATCATGATGTAGAAGTAACGCTTTACAATACTAATGGCGAATCTGTTACAACAGTTAAACTTGTTACTAATGATTTTGGTTCTGTTTCTGGGGAGTTAATATTACCTAATACTGGTTTAAATGGTAAATATTGGATAGATTTAAGTTCAAGTAAAGGATATTTCGGTAGAAATCGTCTCTATTTCTCTGTTGAAGAATACAAACGCCCAAAATTTGAAACCTCTTTTAATCCTGTTGCCGAAACCTTTAAAATTAATGACTCTATTACGGTAAAAGGCAAGGCTCTAGCTTATGCTGGCAGTAATATTACAAATGCAAAAGTAGTGTATCGTGTACATAGAAAAGTGCAATATCCACGTTGGTATTTTTGGTATCGCCCTTATGCAAACAGCGAGCCTCAAGAAATTGCTCACGGAGAAACTATTACTGATGATTCTGGAAATTTTGAAGTTATATTTAAGGCGCTCCCAGACGAAAGTGTAGACAAAAGTAGTTTACCTATTTTTAAATATGAAGTTATTGCTGATGTAACTGACATTAATGGTGAGACCAGAAGTGATACAACTATAGTAAATGTTGGTTATCATGCCCTAATTGCTAACATTACTATTGCAGAACGCTTAGATAAAAGGCTAAAAGACCATAACATCAATATCGATTCTAAAAACTTAAACGGAGAATATGCTCCAGCAAAAGGTGTTATAAAAATACACAAACTGGTTTCGCCGAAATTTACATTAAGACCTCGACCTTGGCCAGCACCAGACTATCAAGAATTATCTAAAGAAAGATTTAAAACACTGTTTCCCCATGACGCTTATACCAATGAACATAATCCTGCTAATTGGGAAAAAGGCGCTTTAGTTTTTGAAAAGACTTTTAATACCGAAAAATCAAAACATATACCTCTTGGTAAACTTAGAAAATGGGAGTCTGGAGCATACCTCATCACTCTTGAAACTAAAGACAAATTTGGACAATTGGTAAAGGATGAAATGAAAACTGTGCTTTATAACACTAAAGATGAAAGCGTACCAGACCAACAACTATTTACAATATCAACTGATAAACTAATATATAATATTAATGACACTGTCTTGATAACTATTGGTTCTTCTGCTAAAAATATGGCAGTAACTATCACTGTAGAAAAAAACAGGAATATCATCAAAAAAGAAATCATTACTTTAAATAATAATAAAAGAGTAATTAGTGTGCCTGTAACATCTGAGGACTTAGGCGGGTTTGCGGTTAACTATAGTTTTGCTTCATTTAATAGTTTTCATGAAGGTACAGAAGTTATTGCTGTCCCTTATCCTAAAACAGATTTAGAGATTGAAACTCTTACTTTTAGAGATAAACTACAACCTGGAACAAACGAAACCTGGCGCTTTAAAATCAAAGGACCTAAAGGCGATAAAGTGAGTGCTGAACTACTGGCGAGTATGTATGATGCGTCTTTAGACCAATTTAAAACACACCAATGGGGTTTTAATCCCATTCAACATCATAGTTATTACAGCAATTTAAACATGGATGCCTACTCAAGCTTTGGAACGGAACATTTTAGAGTCTACCAAGAGCGGTTTTCACATCGTCTTAAACCGCAAGGCTATGATAAATTGAATTGGTTTGGGTTGTATTTCGGAAATCATAATTTTCGTCCTAGAAATTCAAAGGTAATGGTAAGAGGAGTTGCTGGAATTCAAATCGTAGAAGATCAAATTGAACTTGAAGAATCAACTCTATCAATAGCATCAAATAAAGTAATGCTAGATAAAATAACTGAAGTTGGTTATGAAGCTGAAGCTCGATACGAAACTAAAGAACCTAAAAGCTTGCCTCCGGCACCCAACTCTCCAGAAGTTAAAGGCGAAAAACCAAATTTCGAAAACATAAAAATTCGCAAAAACTTGCAAGAAACTGCCTTTTTCTTCCCTCAATTAAAAACAGACGAAGATGGCAACATCAGTTTTAGTTTTTCAACACCAGAGGCGTTAACCCAATGGAAATTGCAATTGTTATCACACACTAAATCTTTAGAAAGTGCAACAACAACTTTAACCGCTGTAACTCAAAAAGAGCTCATGGTAATTCCTAATGCACCGCGTTTTTTACGTGAGGGCGATAATATTACCATAAGCAGTAAAATTTCAAACTTAACAGATAAATCTTTAAGTGGTAAAGCCAAATTAGTTTTAATTGATGCTATTTCTGGAGAAGATATTACTCATAAGTTGCTCAATTCTCTACCTTCTGGCGAGTTAGAAGGGACTTCTTTTTTGGTTAATGCAAAAAGTAACACCCAAGTATCTTGGAATTTATCAATCCCAGATAATGTTCAGGCTATTCAATATAAAATTCTAGCAACTACTGGAGATTTTAGTGATGGCGAACAAAATGCATTACCTGTTTTAAGCAATAGAATGTTAGTTACTGAAACCTTACCAATGTGGGTAAAAAGTAACGAAACAAGAACTTTTAGTTTGGATAAACTAAAGACGAATTCCTCAACGACACTAAAACATCATAAGTTAACATTAGAGATAACTTCAAATCCTGCATGGTATGCAGTGCAAGCACTACCATACTTAATGGAATATCCTTATGAGTGTAATGAGCAAACATTTTCTAGATATTATGCTAATGCTTTAGCAAGTCATATTGCAAACTCAAACTCTAGAATACAAGAAGTATTTAATCAGTGGGCATCTCAAGATGCACTTATTTCAAATCTTGAAAAAAATCAAGAGTTAAAATCCATTTTAATACAAGAAACACCGTGGCTGCGTGATGCACAAAGTGAAACTGAGCAGAAAAAACGTATTGCGTTATTATTTGATTTAAATAAAATGAATAATGAGTTGCAATCGGCCATCAACAAATTAAAATCTAATCAAATGGTTTCAGGTGGTTGGTCTTGGTTTAAAGGCGGCTACGAAAACCGATACATTACACAACACATTATTGCTGGATTTGGACACCTTAATAAACTTGGTGTCATGCAGAATAGTAACGAAAGGGTAATGATATCCAAAGCTATTAGCTACTTAGACACTCAATTTATAAAAGAATATAAAGACATTAGAAAGTACAATGCTAAAGTAGATTTAAATAAAGATCATTTAAGTTATACGCAATTACATTACCTATACATGCGTAGCTTCTTCCCTGAACTAAAAACGTCAAAAGAAGTTGAAAAAATTATGGCATATTATCAAACCCAAATTCAGAAATATTGGCTAAAACGTTCGTTATATGCTAAAGGCATGATGGCTTTGATCTCTCATAGAAATAATGATAATAGCACAACTGCTAAAATTTTGAATTCACTGCAAGAAACAAGTATAACTTCTGATGAATTAGGTATGTATTGGAAAACCAACACCAACTCTTGGTATTGGCATCAAGCACCTATTGAAACTCAAGCATTGATGATTGAAACGTTTTCAGAAGCAGGTAATACCATTCAACCTGAATCTGAAAACACCAAAACTATTGATAATCTTAAAATCTGGTTACTTAAAAACAAACAGACTAACAGGTGGAAAACTACAAAAGCCACTACTGAAGCTGTTTATGCTTTATTGCTTCAGGGAAGCGATTGGTTATCAGTTACCGATATGGTTGATGTGGTTTTGGGTGGACAAAACATTGAGCCTTCAAAACTCGAAGATGTTGCTGTAGAAGCTGGAACTGGTTATTTTAAAACCTCTTGGACTTCCTCTGAAATTGAACCCAAAATGGCAGATGTAAGTATTTCTAAAAAAGGAACAGGTATTGCCTGGGGGGCTTTATATTGGCAGTATTTTGAGGATTTAGATAAAATTACTTCCGCTGAGACACCTTTGCAATTAAAGAAGAAATTATTCTTAAAAAAGAACACAGATACTGGCGAAGAAATTATAGAAATCACTGAAAATACCAGTTTGAAAGTAGGCGATTTAATTAGAGTGCGTATCGAATTAAAAAGTGATAGAAACATGGAGTTCTTACACATGAAAGATATGCGAGCCTCTGGATTAGAACCTGTAAATGTATTTTCTAAATACAAATGGCAAGATGGTTTGGGGTATTATGAAAGTACTAAAGATGCATCTACAAACTTCTTTTTTGACTATTTACCAAAAGGCATTTATGTATTTGAATACGATTTAAGAGTTAATAATGCTGGAAATATGAGTAACGGTATTACCACAATACAAAGCATGTATGCTCCTGAATATAACAGCCACAGTGAAGGCGTTAAAATTAAAGTGAATTAAAAACTTAATTGCTCTTTAAAAATATAGGATTGTCTTCTGGAGATTTCAATTTCTTCTCCAGAATTCATTTCTACTTTTAGTTTGCCATTGAACCAAGACACTACTTTTTTTACCTCATTAATATTAATAATTTGCTGTCTGTTTGCTCTAAAAAACACATTTTTGGGCAACTTCTCCTCTATCTGAGTTAGCGATTTATAGATTAATGGTTTATTGTTTTCAAAAAATACGCGCGTATAGTTTCCAACGATTTCAAACATAGAAATATCTTGAATTTTTACTAACCAGCATTTTTCGCCATCTTTAATAAAAATCTGTTTATCTAAACTTAAAGTATTATCGCTTTCTGGCGATAAATTATCAGTAGCTTTTTCAATGACCTTATTAATACTTTGAGTGAATCGTTTTTGATTTATAGGTTTTAACAAATAATCAAACGCATTGTATTCAAAAGATTTAATAGCATACTCATCAAATGCTGTTGTAAAGATGACAATTGGTACTTCATCTAGCATTTCCAAAAGTTGAAACCCATCTTTCTCAGGCATATTTATATCTAAAAATATTAGATTAGGCTTTGTTTCTATAATTAACTTATAACCTTCGTCTACATTTGCTGCCTCGCCCAATACTTCTATTTCTTTATGCGCTTTAATAAGCTCTTTTAATTCATTACGAGCCAAACGTGAATCTTCAACTATAACGGCCTTTAAGTGTATCATTGCAAAGGAATTTTTATAGTGGCAACTACATTACTATTTAATTCTTCTAAGTTAAATGTAGCACGTTCTCCATAGAGTAATTCAAGACGCCTCTTAATATTTTGAACACCCAATTGAGTGCCTTTTTTAGTTTGCGTTAAATGCCCCGTATTGGATACTTCTACTTTTAATTGATTATCTGCTACTTTTGAACTTAGACTAATTTTACCACCATCTTTAAGATTAGAAATTCCATGTTTTATGGCATTTTCTATTAACATCTGAATAATCATGGGTGGAATTTTAATATTTAAAGATGATTCATCAATATTCATAATAAATGTAAGTCGGTCTTCAAACTGTATTTTAGAAACTGCAATGTAATTCTCGACCATATCTAACTCATCTTCTAAAGCTATAGAATTTGAATCACTTTTAGTTAACGAATAGCGCAATGTTTCTGATAAACTAGTAAGCAGCACTCTTGCTTTATTAACATCTTCTAATATTAAACCGCGAATATTATTTAAACTGTTAAACATAAAATGCGGATTAATTTGCCCTTTTAGTGTGTTAAGCTGAGATTCTCTTAAATTACTCTCTAATTGTATTTGTTTTAACTGAACTGATTTTAATTGATGATATATTTTAATGGTTAAAAACACAAAAAACCACACAAAAAACAAGGTCATAAAATAAAACAAATTATATATTTTACCTTTAAATGTAACAGATGTATTAGTGCCTCTAATATGGAAAGCAGCTACATCTAAAATTGGCCAGATTATTAAAGAATATAACAACTGTACTCCAACAAAAACGATAATAAGTTTCAAAATGTTTTGTTTTAAATTGGCAATATTCAGCTTATAATCAATAAATAACGATATAATATAGCTACATAAAAAAGCAAATACACCACACAACATACTCTCTGCCCAGAAATACAGTTTGAATTTATATTCCAACTCTTCAGATCTTATAAAAATTTTAGGTATAGCCAATGTGGTTGTAAATAGTAAAACCCAACCTATGGCTGCAAATATGATATAATATTTATTTACTGATAATTTCATGTACTGCTTTTATTTTCAAAAAATAATTGTGATATTTTCTAAATAACTCAATATACATATTTACTTCGATTCTTCTTCTATTCAATTATTTTCTTTGTATTTGAGTTTTAATGGTATATCGTATTCTATATAAATTAATGCTATTCTATATTTTTAGAGCATCCCATATACTCCACATTGTTTCCATAGAATTTTCTTTTTTAGAATCTGTATTAGTAATAAAAATTCTTCCTGTTTTATTTTCTGTATTGAAAAACATCATAGTATTTGTTCCTGGATCGCCACCTGTATGACCAATGACATTATAAGCTAATTCTTTATCTATAAATAACCCAACATTAAAATTATCTTTTCCGCCTAATGCATCTTGTTCCAATTGAGATTTAAAAAACGTTTTGTAGCTACTGGCATTTAAAATGCTACCTTTTCCAGAATAACCATTAATTAACTCTATTAGAAATTTACTCAAATCTGTACTTGATGTAATAAGACCTCCATCAGGATAAGAGAGAATTTTGTAATACGGCAATTCTTCATCATCATAGTATAATTTTGAATAGCTTTCGCTATCAGCTTCCTCAATAAACCAAGTTGTAGAATTCATATTTAAGGGTTGAAATATGTGTTCTTTTGTAAATTCGTTAAACGGTGTATTCGAAGCATATTCTACTACTAGAGCACATAGTGCTGCTCCAATATTACTGTATTCTCTTAATGCTCCAGGTTTTCTTTTAGGGAAGGTAGAAAGGCTGTAAAATGCTTCATCTTTTTTCAAAACCTTCCTCATATAGTCTGCCAAAGGCATCCAATTTTTAGATGGGTTTTGGTAGTATAACTCATAACGCTTTAGTTGTTCACTGATAGGAATATCGTCTTTATTCACATAACATGTTTGCATGTAAATATCAGTATCAACAATAGAGCTCGTGTGAGTTGCTAATTGCCTAATAGTAATCGATATATCGGGATAATTAGGATTTACAACTTCAAAAGGCAGATATTTATTAATTGGATCATCCAAAGTAACAAAACCCATTTCTTCTGCTTTTAAGAGCGCTGCTGCTATAAACACCTTAGAGATAGACGCTATATTAATTACAGTATTCTCAGTATACTTTTTCTTTTTATGTACATCTGCATACCCAAAACCTCGATTATATAGTATTCCTGTAGAGTCTACAATAGATACTGCGAATCCATTAAAAACAGCTTTATCATACAAACTTTCAATCTCATTAGTAATACTGTCTAGGATTGGATTTGGTTGTGTTGCATTATTATTTTCATTGTGTTTTACATGCTCTTTACAAGAGTTAACAATTAATAGTAATACCAGAAAAACTATTGTAGTACTTATACTTTTTGTCTTTTTCATAGTCTTAATATATTAGGTGTATTATCATATCTAAAACATTAACTACTAGACTAATTAAAACTTTAACTAAATTGATCATAACATTATTCGTTTTTTGATTGATGATTGATGATGTAAAGGTATCTTATAAATACACTAAATAAAGTGAGATTATGATGAATGGTAAAATGATGCCATAAGCGGTAAAAGTCTCTTGATTGTTAGACAAACAGCAACTTTACGACAAAACACTAAGTAAAGATTAATTTATAAAACCTTATCTTTCAATTTACTAACTATAAAAATAAGATTATGAATTCAAAAGTTTTTATGGCCTTTAGAATACTCCTTGGGCTATTTATTTTAGTGTTTGGGTTAAACAAATTTTTAAATTTTATTCCATTTGGAGAAATGTCTGTAGAGGCAGGAGCTTATTTTACCGCACTTACTTCTGCCAAGGTCATGGTATTAGTAGGAATTGTTGAAATTATAGCTGGTTTAGCGCTTATCTTTAACAAATTTGGAGCACTACTTGCGTTAATTTTAATGAGTATTTCGGTTAATGCTGTGTTATTTCATTTAACGCTAGATCCTGCAAATAGTGCTGGTGCTATAGTTTTACTTGTTCTAAATATTATAGCATTAATGGGATATAAAGATAAATATAAAGCCTTATTGAGTTAGGCTAAGGTTTAAATCTACAAGAGGTCGTTTAAAGTTCACTTTTTAAACGACCTTTTTTATTTCTTATCTTTACACTTGTATAAATGTATTTTAACTCATAAAACACATGACTTACAAACGCCCTAAAAATAGTTTTTTAATACATCTACTCATGTTATTTGTGTTTTCATTTATGCTGATTGGTTGTAATGCTAAGAAAGTTGTAACATCCTCTGAGACTATAAATGAATTAGATAAAACTCCTAAAATTATTTTTCTTAACTACTTGATAAAGAAAAATAGTGATGGTAAAAAAACTATAGATTTTATTAATGCCAAAAAAGTTGATGGCACACTCAAAAATCAAAAACGAAAAATAAATAGTTACGGAAATTTTGATGATTTAGTATGCTCTCAATTTGATGCATCATCTACTACCCTTTCTCAGCAATTGATTAAAAATCCATTATCAAAACATTTAGAATACGTAGATGAAACCAAAAACTTTAAAATTGCTAAAATGGAATTAGATAGTGCTGCTTTCACAGTGAGACTACAGTTATATCCAGAAACTAAATATATTGCGATAAATTATAGTAATGATAAACACCCTCTAATCTTAACCAAAGTGAGTGAGTTATGAAACAGCTTATTACTTTTTTAATATATCTTTTTTGTGTTACGTTCATACCTGCTCAAACTTTTGATGTGGAAACTATTAAATATGAAGGTAACGATGATAAGCGTATTAATCTGGTAATACTTGGAGATGGGTATCAAACTAGCGAATTAGATCAATTTATTACAGATGCTACCAGTTTCACAACTGAAATGTTTAGCCAATCTCCCTTTATAGAATACAACGATTATTTTAATGTTTATGCTATTAAAGTCCCATCAAATGAAAGCGGTGCAGATCATCCTGCAACAGCAACCGATGTTACCGAACCTGCAACACCTATAGAAACAGTTGATACCTATTTTAATTCTACTTTTGATGGTTTTGGATTTCATAGGTTGTTATTTTATGGTATTGATTGGCCTAGTTCGAATACAGCACGATCAAAAATTATTTCGGTATTAGCAGATAATTTCCCTGCTTACGATCAAGCTCTAATTTTAGTAAACTCTACAGTGTATGGTGGCAGTGGTGGCGAGTTCCCTATGTCTTCAATGGCATCAAGTGCTAATGAAATAGCAATTCATGAGCTAGGGCATTCACTTTTTAATTTATTGGATGAATATTACCCAGGAGATGGTAGGTTAAGAGAAGATATTAATGCTACCCAAGAAAACAATCCAACTGTAGTAAAGTGGAAAAACTGGTTGAATAGTAATGGTGTAAACATTTACCCTTATGGAACTTCTGGAGAAGCAGCAACTTGGAATAGACCTCATCAGGACTGTAAAATGCGCTATTTAGGTCGAGATTTTTGTGCTGTATGTAAAGAAGGTATGATTTTAAAAATCCATGATTTGGTATCTACAGTTGATAATTTTACTCCTGATAATTCAAGTAGTATAGAGAATCCAACTTTTCCTTTAGATTTTGAATTAACACTTATAAAACCTAATCCTAATACCTTAGAAAGTATTTGGAGTTTAAACGGAAATAATATTGCCAATAATGTAGATGTGGTATCTCTGTTAGAAACAGATTTAATGGAGGGTAACAATACCTTAACCACTATTGTAACCGATGAAAGTCCTATGCTTAGAGTGGACAACAATATAACAGTTCATGTGAATACAGTAACATGGACTATAAATTATTCATCTTTAAGTATTGATGAAATAGAAGGAAAAGCAAATAACTACGCTATTTCTTTATATCCTAACCCTGTAAATTCAGCACTCAATTTTAAATTTGAAAGTAAGACAGATACAACTCTAAAAGTAAATATTACTAGTTTAGATGGTAGACAACTACAATCTTTAACACTTTCAAACTACGATCCAAAAGAAATAGACATTAGTAATTTTAATTCTGGAATTTATATTGCAAATTTTTACTCAAATAACACACTCCTTACCAGTAGAAAAATAATTAAAAACTAGATTTATCTAACTATTATAAATTTAATTAGATAATGTAGGATACTTCTTGAATACTTTCTCTACTATGGCTATAAATTGTTCTTCTCGCTTAATAGGAGTAGCTCTAGGGTTATAACTAGATTCGCTTTTGGCTTGCCAAAATAACTGTTTATTAGAAGCATCTACAAAATCAAAAATTAGTTGTCTAGTCATTTTAGATTGACCTATAGGTAAGCCTATAGAAATGCCACCGCCTACATTACCTCCACCGCCACCAACACCAACGCCTACAGTTTCTTGTTGTACATTACGAAACTCTTCACTTTTTATATCGATTAGAAAATCTGGAGTTTCAGAAATTGTAAATCCGTTAGCCTTTAGTTTGCCATCTATGGCATCCAATAAACGTTTTGTATCTAGTTCGCTTAAACCTGTTTCCATATCTCCAAAATACTGATAGGTTTTGTATTTTGAAAAGTCTACAGCCTTATCATAATCATAATTCACATAAATCGGTGCACATGATATTATGGTAAATACTATCATTACAGCTAAGAGTCGTCTCATAATGCTTATTTTTGATTAAAATTAGTCAAAAATTATTCCATTTTTATACATGACCCCCATTAATCTTTCCATAAAATTATGGTTTTCTTTAATTTTTTCATTTTTTATAAGCTCAGCGTTTATATTTAGTCAGAATAAAAGACCTCAAGAACCTCAATTACCATTAGATTATATTTCTGAAAACATAAGGTTTACAAACACAAAAGCTGACAGTATCACTCTAGCAGGAACCTTAACCATACCAAAACACATAAAAAATCCTCCTGTTGCTATTTTAATAAGTGGTTCTGGCCCACAAAACAGGGATGCTTACCTAAAGCCATTTAACCACAAACCTTTTTTAGTATTATCAGATTACTTAACCAAAAATGGCATAGCTGTTTTAAGGTACGACGACAGAGGTGTTGCTGAATCTGAAGGAAAGTTTAAAAACGCTACTTCTTATGATTTTGCTCTGGATGTTGAAGCTGCTTTTCACTATTTAAGAAGAAGAAAAGATATAGACACAAACAAAATTGGATTGATTGGACATAGTGAAGGCGGGTTAATTGCCCCCATAGTGGCTACAAACAATACAAACATTGCATTTACTGTATTATTGGCTGGTCCTGGTGTAGATGGCGGCAAAATTCTACAAACACAATCTCGAAAAATGTTAGAACTTAATGGTTCCCAAAAAATAATACTGGATGAAAATGAAAAATTAACCTCTATTATTTACAATGCCATTAAACAGCATAAAAATATAGATACCATTAAAACCAAGATTACCGAGGGTTTAAATGCTTTTAAAGCTCAAAATCCTATGTCTATAATATCCCCATCTATTACTCCTATTTTAATGGAACAACAATTTAAAATATTAAATTCTAAATGGTTAGTAGAATTTATACGCATTAATCCCCAAGAATATCTTAAAGGAATAGTATGCCCTGTTTTAGTTTTAAATGGTAGTAAAGATGTGCAAGTTTTACCCGAAGTAAACTTACCAGAAATAGAAAAAGCCTTGACTGATTCTGGTAATACCGATATTACAATTAAGAAATTAGAAGGGCTAAACCATTTATTCCAAACTGCTGAAACTGGACATGTAAACGAATATAAATCTATTGAAGAAACCTTTTCTCCAAAGGCCTTAAAAATAATTACAGATTGGATTAATGAGCGTTTTTAGCAAATACAAACGCGTTAGGGATTGAGGTCGCGCCATGTCGTGATTGAAGCTCCCCCAGAGGGCGACTACTGAAAGCCCGACCTGACCTAAGGAGGGTAACCTGCCGGCAGGCAGACGCCTTAATCATTCAAAATACCCCAAAGCTTATCTTTAAGTTGGGTAATACCTTGTTGCGCTACAGATGAAATAAACAAATATGGAATAGGGAGTTCGCCTTCAAGTTGAGTATTTAGTTCCGATTTTAACTCTTCATCAAGCATATCGCTTTTAGAAATAGCTATTAAGCGTTCTTTATCCAGCATTTCTGGGTTGTAACGACGTAGTTCGTCTAAAAGAATATCGTATTGCTTTTTAATATTATCAGCATCAGCAGGGATTAAAAACAATAGCACTGAATTACGTTCTATGTGTCGTAAAAAGTAATGTCCTAAACCTTTTCCTTCTGCTGCTCCTTCAATAATTCCTGGAATATCTGCCATTACAAAGGTTTTAAAATCTCTGTATTCTACAATACCCAGATTAGGTTTAAGGGTAGTAAACTCGTAATCGGCAATTTTGGGTTTAGCAGAAGTGATTACTGAAAGTAATGTTGATTTTCCAGCATTTGGAAAACCTACAAGTCCTACATCTGCCAAGACCTTTAGTTCCATGGTAATATACTTCTCTTCCATGGGTAAACCAGGTTGTGCATAACGTGGCGTTTGGTTTGTAGACGATTTAAAATGCCAATTTCCTAAGCCTCCTTTTCCGCCTTCAACAATAATTTGTTCTTCGCCATGTTCAGTAATTTCAAAGATTACAGTATTGGTTTCGGTATCTCGCACTACGGTTCCTAGTGGCACATCAACATAAGCATCTTCGCCATCTGCTCCTGTACTTCTACTCTTACTACCATGTTCTCCATGGCCTGCACGAATATGCTTTTTAAATTTTAAGTGATGTAGCGTCCAAAGATTAGAATTCCCTCTAATAACTACATGTCCTCCTCGTCCACCATCGCCTCCATCAGGCCCGCCTTTAGTAATGTATTTCTCGCGGTGTAGGTGTGCAGAACCCTGCCCTCCTTTACCAGAGGCAACGTACATTTTTACGTAATCTACAAAGTTACCTTCTGTCATGGTTTCTTTTATTACCGCAAAAGCGGGAACATATTTAATTAAAAGTAGATGCTTTTATGTGAATTCCCGCTTACACGAGAATAACAAATAAACTAAAGTTTATCTATAACTGTGCTTAAGCGTTCTGTAATCTCCTCGATACTTCCCACACCATCAACGGCTATAAACTTATTTTGAGCGGTGTAATAATCTGCCACGATTGCAGTTTCATCGTAATACACTTTAAGGCGGTTTCTAATAACACCTTCATCAGCATCATCAGCTCTTCCACTTGTTTTTCCTCTTTCTAGTAAACGCTGTACCAAAACCTCATCTTCTACCTCAAGAGCTATCATTGCATTTATTTGAGAGTCTTTAGTATCCATTAATTCATCTAGAGCTTTGGCTTGTGCCGTTGTTCTAGGAAAACCATCAAAAAGAAATCCGCTGGCATCCGCGTTTTTTTCAACTTCAGCATTCAACATATCAATAGTAACTTGATCTGGCACCAAAGCACCTTTATCTATATAAGATTTTGCAAGCGTTCCTAAAGCAGTTTCATTTTTAATATTGTATCTAAAAACATCTCCGGTAGAGATGTGTACTAAGTTATATTTTTCCTTTAAAAAATTAGCTTGCGTGCCTTTACCTGCTCCCGGAGGGCCAAATAATACTAAGTTGGTCATGTGTTGTGTTTCTTTAATTTGGTAAACTTCTGGTAAATCTCTTCCTAAATTATCATAGTCTAAGCCATAGCCCACTATAAATTTATTGGGGATTTCCATTCCTATATAATGTAATTTAAAGTCTTTTTTGTAAGCCTCTGGTTTATAAAACAGGGTGGCAATTTTTAATGTATTTACTTTTTCGTTTTTAAAAATACGATGTACTTCCTCCAACGTTTTTCCTGTATCTATAATATCCTCTAAAATAATTACAGTTCTGCCCGTTAAATCTTGTGTTAATCCAATTAAACGCTGTATATCTTCACTAGATTTCACACCTTCGTAAGACGCCAGTTTTATAAATGTAACTTCGCAAGGCTTGGGGTATTTCTTCACAAAATCGCTTGCAAACATAAAAGAGCCATTCAAGATACCCACAAAAACAGGAATTTCATCTCCAAAATCATTTGCAATTTCTGCCACTAATTTATCTACCGCAGTTTCAATATCTTTTGCAGAAATAAAAGGCTTAAAATATTTATCGTGAAGTTTTATCACTTTTTCCTGTTTGAAAAATGCAAAGATAATTAAATGATTTACGTTTTACGGTGTTTTGATTTACGATTTGGTTATAGAATTTGTTATTTAAGTGTATTTTTGTGCATCTTTAATTTTAATTCTATCAAGAGTTACTAATGAACTATTTCTCTTCAAATTTCAAGCTAGGCATATTAGGTGGTGGGCAACTTGGTAAAATGTTATTATACAACACTAGAAAGTTTGATATTTACACCTCTGTGTTAGATGCTAGTGATAATGCCCCTTCTAAGATTGCTTGTGATGAATTTCATTTGGGCGATTTAATGGATTACGATACGGTATATAACTTTGGTAAAAACGTTGATGTTTTAACTATTGAAATTGAAAACGTTAATGTTGATGCTCTGGAAGCTTTAGAAAAAGAGGGCGTTAAAGTATATCCTGCATCAAAAACCCTGAGAACTATACAAAACAAGGCTACACAAAAATTATTTTATTTGGATAATGATTTGCCTACCTCTCCTTTTACAAGGTTTGTCTATGTATCTGAAATTGAAGATGCGATAAGTAATGGCGGATTAAGTTTGCCTTTTGTATGGAAAGCGGCACAATTTGGATATGATGGTAATGGTGTAAAAGTAGTAAGACAATTATCCGATTTGGAAAACCTACCAAAAGGAGAATGCATCGCCGAAGAATTAGTCCCTTTTAAAAACGAATTGGCTGTTATTGTAGCAAGAAATGCATCAGGAGAAATTAAAACATTTCCTGTAGTTGAAATGGAATTCCACCCTGAAGCTAACCAAGTGGAGTATGTTATTTGCCCTGCTAGAATACCTGATGATGTAGCTAAAAAAGCGAGACAGGTTGCCTTAGACGTTTCAAAAGCATTTAATCATGTAGGGTTGTTAGCTGTAGAAATGTTTCAAACGGAAAATGATACTATTTTAATTAACGAAGTAGCTCCAAGACCTCATAATTCTGGTCATCAAACCATAGAAGCCAGTTATACCTCTCAATTTGAACAACATTTACGCTCTATTTTAGATTTACCTTTAGGAAGAACCGATAGTAAAGTTGGTGGTGTTATGGTAAATTTAGTTGGTTCAGAGGGTCACTCTGGAAATGTAGTGTATGAAAACATTGAAAATATACTTACCATGGACGGTGTTACGCCTCATATTTATGGTAAAAAACAAACACGCCCATTTAGAAAAATGGGACATGTTACCATTGTTAATGAAGATTTAAACGAGGCAAGACGTATTGCAGAAGACGTAAAAAAATCAATAAAAGTAATAAGTGAATAATATGAAAAAAGTGGGTGTAATAATGGGAAGTAAAAGTGATCTTCCTGTCATGCAAGATGCGATTGATATCTTAAAAGGTTTTGATATTGAAGTAGAAGTTGATATAGTATCGGCACATCGTACTCCAGAAAAGCTATTCGATTACGGAAAAAATGCGCACACTAGAGGTCTTGCTGTTGTTATTGCAGGAGCTGGCGGCGCGGCGCATTTACCTGGCATGGTAGCATCTTTATCGCCACTTCCAGTAATAGGAGTTCCTGTAAAAAGCAGTAATTCTATTGATGGTTGGGACTCTGTACTATCTATTTTACAAATGCCAGGAGGAGTACCTGTAGCAACCGTAGCTTTAAATGGTGCTAAAAATGCAGGAATACTAGCTGCTCAAATCATTGGAGCTCATGACACTTGTGTTTTAGATAAAATAATAGCTTACAAAGAAGGCTTAAAGGTTAAGGTTAACCAATCTGCCAAAGACCTAAAATAGAGAAACCCCGATATAAAATCGAGGTTTCATTAGCTATTAACAATAATTCTTACGAGTTAAAAGTTAACTCCTCTGAAAAATCGAGGTAAAAGTATGAATTAATTATAGATAATTTATTATGCATGCATAATAAATTACTGATTTTAACATTTTTTTATTAAATATGATTGAATACGCATCGACGAACGGTTTTAATACGCCATATAACACTGCTCCATTTTCTAAAATTAAAGATGAAGATTATCTTCCTGCTTTTAAAAAAGCCATTGCAGATGCCAAAGCTGAAATAGATAACATTGTAAATAATGAAGCTTTACCAAGTTTTGAGAATACTATTGAAGCTTTAGATTTTTCTGGAGAAAAACTAGATAGAATTTCAAGTATATTTTTTAATTTGAATTCTGCTGAAACCAATGAAAACATTCAAAAAATAGCGCAAGAGGTTTCACCTTTACTCTCAGAGTTTAGTAACGATATTACCTTAAACGAAGATTTATTTAAACGTGTAAAAGCTGTTTACAATTCTAAAAGTGATTTGGACTTAACTACAGAGCAACAAACACTTCTAGACAAAAAATATAAAAGCTTTTCAAGAAACGGCGCTAACCTCTCTAAAGATAAAAAAGAAGAACTACGCGATATTGGTAAGCAACTAAGCAAGCTAAAATTAAAATTTGGAGAAAATATACTAGCCGAAACCAATACTTTTGAAATGCTAATAACTGATGAAGCAGATTTGTCTGGGTTGCCCGATGGCGCCAAAGAAGCTGCAAAACAGTTGGCAGAATCTAAAAATAAAGAAGGCTGGCTATTTACTTTAGACTACCCGAGTTACATCCCCTTTGTTACTTATGCTGATAACAGGGCTTTACGTAAAAAAATAGCATTAGTTGCCGGATCTAAAGGATTTAAAAATAATGATCTTGACAACCAGAGTATTGTTTTAGATATCGTAAAACTAAGACACAAGCGGGCTAATCTGTTAGACTATAAAACACACGCGCATTTTGTACTAGAAGAGCGTATGGCAGAAACACCCGAAAATGTTCAGAAATTTTTAAATGAGTTACTAGAAAAAGCAAAACCCGCTGCTGAGCGCGAATTTGCAAGTCTTGAGAATTTTGCTAAAGATTTAGATGGTATCGATCAACTCCAAAAATGGGATGGGGCTTACTATGCTGAAAAATTAAAACAAAAGTTATTTAGTCTGGATGATGAAAAATTAAAGCCATACTTTAAACTAGAAAACGTTATTAATGGTTCCTTCAAAATAGCTAAAAAGTTATTCGATTTACATTTTGAGGAAATTGACACCATTGATAAATATCACGAAGATGTTTTAACCTATAAAGTAACTGATAGCAAAGGTAATTTTATAGCTATATTTTATGCAGATTATTTTCCAAGACCAGGGAAACGTAATGGTGCGTGGATGACGGTTTATAAACCACAATACATAAAAAACGGAGAAAATAGCAGACCACACATTTCTATAGTTTGTAACTTCACGAAACCAACCAAAACCAAACCTTCATTATTAACATTTAACGAAGTTACTACCTTATTTCATGAGTTTGGACATGCACTACATGGCATGCTGGCAAACACCACCTACCCAAGTTTATCAGGTACCAGTGTGTTTTGGGATTTTGTAGAATTACCAAGTCAAGTTATGGAAAACTGGTGTTATGAAAAAGAGGCTCTTGAATTATTTGCAACACATTATGAAACTGGAGCATTGATTCCGATGGATTTAGTTGAAAAAATTAAAGCGTCAGCAACATTCCATGAAGGCATGCAAACCCTGCGCCAACTAAGCTTTGGATTATTGGATATGAGTTGGCACGGACAAGACCCTACAGGTATCACAAATGTTAAAGCACATGAAAGTGATGCCTTTAAAAATACTAAACTCTATCCTGATGTTGAAGAAAATTGTATGAGTACCGCTTTTGCCCATATCTTTCAAGGAGGTTATTCTTCTGGATATTACAGTTATAAATGGGCAGAAGTTTTAGATGCCGATGCATTTGAATATTTTAAAGAGGAAGGTATTTTTAATAAGGTGGTTGCAGATAAATTTAATGATAATGTACTTTCTAAAGGGGGAACAGAAAACCCAATGACACTTTATAAACGTTTTAGAGGGCAAGAGCCAAAACCAGAGGCTTTATTAAAACGTGCGGGGTTGTTGAAATAATAAATAATTTTCTTACTTTGTTCGTACAATGTATAAAAAAATATTTTTTCTAGCTTTATTATGTTTGCTCTGGCCTAGTTTTTCAATAGCTCAAAACTCAGACTCTCATACAAAAAATAAAATATTTAAAAATAAAAACCTCTACTCAGGTAAAAGAAATATTTATTCATCAAGTAAAAAAGGTAATACACCTGTGTATTCATTTTGTAGTGATAATGGCTTCGTAAATATTGAAATTAATAAGATTAGAGTTGATATTATAAACTCTTATGTTTTAGAGGATGATACTGAGAGTATAATTATTGGAACATCTTCTGGCAAACTTTTAAAAATAAGTAATTTCTCTTTCGGAAAGCCCTCCATTGAAGTTCTATGCGATTTTAATAAAGGGCTAACAGATGTAGCTGTAGATAAACACAAAAACTACTATGGTGTGTTTTTCGATAAAATTTTTAGTATTAGAACTAGTTCCTGTACAACTATGGATTTACCCATAAACATCTTAGATAACGGTAATTTAAACTCTTTATCATTCGACAAGAAAGGAAACTTATATTTTGGCTATGGAAATAACTCCATTGTACAAGCATATAATCCAAATAAAATTCCTAAAAGTTATGTTTGGCATGATTTTCAAGTTGGAAGTGCAGGAGGAGACTTTGTACAAATAAATGATAAAATATATATTTCTTGGATAAATTCTGGATTTAAATTATATGAAGTAACCATAGATGAAAATAATGATTATGTATCTTATACAACACTAGATTTTATACCTGAAGAAACTTATGGTTTAGCTGCAGAACTTGGGATATTATATGGCATAACACCAGGTTACATCTACGAAATAGATTTAAATAACTCTACCACAATTCCTATATTAAACAATATTTTCCCTCATGGCAATTGGTGGGGAGGAGCAGGCTTGCACGAGGCTATTCGTTTCAATGTGAATTTTTATGAAAATATATCTGATGCAGAAAATGAAGATAAAAGTTTACCAGACAACTGGGTAAATACTGAAAAAGGTGGTCAAAAAATTTATTCAAGGATAAACGATCTTGAAAACAACACCTATAAAATTGTAGAAATAATTTTAACTATAAATTCTATCCCAGAAACAAACGCTATAGTTTCCCATAAAACTTGCTCTATTTATAATGATTCTTTCAACCTACTCGAATTTGATACTATTCTGGTTGATAACTTAACGAATTTAACAATTACATACCACAGTTCCCTAGCTAATGCAGAAGAGAATATTAAGAGCCTAGACAAAAGTAATATAAAATATACAGATACAAATAATGGTAACTTGTATGCTAGGGTTAAAAATAACATTACAGAATGTTATAAAACGCATGAATTCAAAATTAATCTAGGTAGAAAACCCATAGTAAATATAGACGATCAGGTAATATGTAACGATAATACTTCTGTTATAATTAATGCCAGTACTGGATATAATTCAGATAGGTATTTATGGTCAACAACACAAACTTCTCCTTCTATAGAAATTAGCGATACAGGAGAATACTGGCTTCAAGTTACCTCAAATACTGATTGCACAAGTACTTCTTACTTTAATGTCTCTAAATCTGAATCGGCCGAAATAACTTCAATAGACATCAAAAATTTTACAGACCCTAATAGCGTTACTGTAAATTTTACTGGAACAAGTGATTATTTATTTCAATTAGATGACAACTTACCTCAATCTTCTAATACGTTTAACCCTATTGGAATTGGACAACACACCATTAATATTATAGACACAAATGGTTGTGAAACTATAACACGAGAAATAACTGTAATTGATTTTCCTAAGTTTTTTTCTCCTAACAATGATGGTTTTTTCGATACATGGCACTTAACTGGTACTGATAAATTTACAGATGTTACCATACAAATCTTTGATAGATATGGTAAATTATTAAAAACACTATCAAAACTTTCTCCAGGTTGGGATGGTACTTTCAATGGAGAGCTAATGCAAGTATCAGATTATTGGTTTATAGCTAACATTGTTGATGAAGACAGTTCATTTAAAGCGATGGGGCACTTTACCTTAAAACAATAAACTTTCAATAATTATTGAAAGTTTAGAAATTATTTGTATCTTTGTAACAGAATTTAAAATTACAGATTGTGGAATATCAAGAAGCCAAAGAAAAATTTATTAGTACCTGGGGAAGTTTAGGATCTATGTGGGGTATCAATAAAGCTATGGCACAAATTCAATCATTGTTATTCATTTCTACAAAACCATTATCCATGGAAGAGATCATGGAGGAACTTAAAATTTCTCGTGGTAACACTAGCATGAATCTCCGCCAATTAATGGATTGGGGTATTGTTTCCAAAGAATTAGTTCCAGGAGAACGAAAAGAATTCTTTACTACTGAAAAAGATGTACAAGAACTAGCGAGGCATATTGCAAAAGAACGTAGCCGTAGAGAAATAAAACCAGTGATAAAAGTTTTAAAAGAAGTTAGCTCCATTAAAGACGATGGTACTGCAAAAACAAAAGAATTAATTAAACAAACAAAGGCTTTACATGATTTAGCTGATACCGCTGATTCCCTATTAAACAAAATAGCAAACCAAGAACAAAACTGGATTACTAAATCATTAATGAAATTATTTAAATAAAAAATTTGAATTAAACTTTCAATATTTTTTGAAAGTTTTAAAAAATGAAAAAATGAAAAATCTCTTTTACCTCAATTTAATCTGCCTGTTTTTAGTGATAGGATTTTATTTTGTATTACCTATATATGGTGCTTTAGCACAAATCCCTTTGGGAATAATACAAATAGTATTCGCTATACTTCTTTATCAAGATTCAAAGGAGCTATCTCCAAAAAACAAAAAACTATTAAACTCCTATTTATTCATTTTACCCACTTGGTTCCTATTTTATTTATTAAACAGTTATTTACTAAATCTCGCTTGGGTCTCACTAACATTTCTATTTATTGTTCCCATGCTGATTGCAGTATATTTTGTCATTCTTACTTACAAATTTCAAAATGAATAAAAACAACATATTACACTATATAATATTTTCAGTGTGGTTAATTAACGGTTTATTCTGTAAAGTTTTAAACCTTACTCCAAGACATCAGGATATAGTTGCAGAAATAACACATTTTGAGTTCTCTAAAGAACTAACTATAACAATTGGTATTCTTGAAATACTAATGTCTCTTTGGATTCTAAGTAAGATTAAGCCAAAGTTAAATGCCATAATGCAAATCATAATTATCGCAGTAATGAATATTCTTGAATATATTCTTGTTCCCCAATTATTACTTTGGGGTAGATTCAACATCATTTTTGCATTATTATTAATTATAGCTATTTACGTTGAAACTTTTCACTTAAACAAATTATCTCAAACCAAATCCTATGCTTTCAAATCTTAAAAATCATCCATTTGCAGTAGAGGCATATTTTGAAAGTTCTCTAGTTTTAACGTTTGCTTTCCCAAAAGATGAGCTAGAGCATTTAATCCCTGAATGCTTAGAACTAGATACATTCAAAAATAAATGGGCTTTTATAGCAGTAGCTATGGTACAGACCAAAGATTTAAGACCTAAAGGTTTTCCCAAATTTATTGGGAACGATTTCTTTTTAATTGGGTATCGTATTTTTGTTCGTTACAAAACCAGTGAAGGAAAACGCCTTAGAGGATTATATATTTTGAAATCTGAAACAGATAAAAAAAGAATGGCTTTTGTGGGTAATATCTTTACACATTACAATTACTCCTCTACTGATATTAATTTTAGTGATGAAGATGTAACTTCAAATAAATCAAAATTCAAAATACGTTTTAACTTAGAAGAACAAGAAGATCCTTTACCTACAAAATCCCCGTTTTCAAATTGGAAAGAAGCAAGACGTTTTGCGGGACCACTGCCTTTTACTTTTACTTACAATAATATCTCAAAAGAGGTTTTAATTATTGAAGGCGTTAGACAAAACTGGAAGCCTTCTCCTATCAAAATAGAAGACTACAATATTAACTTCCTGAACAACCTAAACTTAAAAGGTATTGTTTTGGCAAATGCATTTATTATTAATAAAATTCCATATCACTGGAAAAAAGGAAAAATTGACTTATGGAACTAAAACGAAAACCATTTCAAGGTGTGCTTAATATTTTAAGCTTTAATAGGCATTTCTATGTGATAGGCTTAATCGCTCTGATATTAATTTTTACAAGTAAACTTATAATTAATTGGAATACGATACTATTCTATATTGTTATTACAGCTGTTATATATGGTTTAGTAATGCCATTGATAATATCCGCATTCGTATATGACTTTTCAGGGTACTATGATTTTAAGTGGTTGGAGAAATTAGACATTCCTAGTTCAAAAAACAACCACATTGTAAATATTAATGCTGGATTTGATGAGACAAGTTATATTTTGAAGCATAAGTTACCTAACTCGACCCTTGAGGTTTTCGACTTTTATAATCCTGAAAGGCATACAGAAGCTGCCATAATCAGAGCTAGAAAAGTAAGTTTACTTTATCCAAATACTAAACAAATTGACACCAATAAAATTCCTTTGAAGGATAAATCAGTTGATGTTGTTTTTTTACTATCTGCCGCTCATGAAATACGTTCTAATACAGAAAAGATTCAATTCTTAAAAGAATGTAAACGTATCTGTAAAACCAAAGGAAAAGTAATATTAGTTGAACACCTAAGAGACGTACAAAATTTCTTTGCGTTTTCTGTAGGATTTACGCATTTCTTTTCAAAAAAAACATGGACAAAGGTATTTAAAGAGGCTGGTTTTAATTCATTTACAGAAGATAAGTTTACGCCTTTTATGTCTGTTTTCAAATTCTATTAAAACATTTAGTTATGAACATTCACATACAAATTATCGGAAGTTTATTAGTTACCTTAAGCTTAATTCATCTTGCATTTCCAAAATATTTTAATTGGAAAACAGAATTCCAATCACTTAGTCTATTTAACAAGCAAATGGTTGGTGTTCATACATTTTTTATTGCCTTAATAGTGTTTTTAATGGGATTGCTTTGTTTGTTTTCAACCAAAGAACTAATTACTACATCTCTTGGAAAAACTATATGCCTTGGTTTAGGTGTTTTTTGGGGAATTAGATTATTGTTTCAACTTTTTGTTTACTCGCCTAAACTTTGGAAAGGAAAAAGATTTGAAACTATAATTCATATGCTATTCACTGGCCTTTGGGCATATATAACAATAGTCTTTATGAGTGTTTCATTAAAAATTTAATATTATGACATTTCTAAAAGCTTACTGGAAAAATCTTATTCTAATTAACTATAGCATAGATCCAGAAATATTACTACCCTATATACCAAACGGAACCACCTTAGATTTATACAATGGTAAATGCTACATAAGCCTTGTAGGATTCATGTTTAAAAACACAAAAGTGCTTGGTTTAAAACTTAAAAACCATGTTAATTTTGAAGAAGTAAATCTTCGGTTTTATGTAAAACAAAACAACAAAAGAGGTGTTGTTTTTATAAAAGAAATTGTACCAAAACCTCTTATTACTATTATAGCAAATTCCATTTATAAAGAGCATTACCAAACAATGAAAATGAAACATACTATAAATGAAAATAAAAAATCAAATTTTTATCAATATCAATGGTTAATCGATAATGAATGGCAGTCTATTTCTGTTACAACAGAAAAGATTCCTAAAATTATAATGGAAGACACATTGGATGAATTTATAACTGAACACTATTTTGGTTACACTAAAAATGGTTCTAAAACTCTAGAATATGAAGTTGAACACCCAAAATGGAAGCATTTACAAGTAATAGGTTATGATATTGATGTTGATTTCAAAAAAACATATGGGCAAAGTTTTAAATTTTTAAGCTCAAAAAAGCCCAAATCTGTCATTCTTGCAATAGGTTCTAAAATTACTGTTAGAGGCAAAAAAAAGCTTCAAAATCAAATTCTTAGATAAAATGGAAATTTTACCTTATTTTTGAGATTCAAAAAAAGAGCTACGCTAATGCCTGATCATAAAATTGACCCTAATAAATGGATAGACCTCTATTCTGATTACCTTTTTAATTACACCATTACTCGTGTAAGTGATCGTGAGATTGCTCAAGATTTGGTACAAGAAACATTTTTAGCAGGGCTAAAATCCATGAAAAACTTTAAGGGAGAGGCTAGTGAGCGTACTTGGCTAATTTCAATTTTGAAACGTAAAATAATAGATCATTACCGAAAAATTAATTCTAATAAAGGCAAAGCAGAAGTAAGAATTAATTACAACGATGCTGAAAGTGAAGGAGATTGGTTGGAAGAACGTGTAGCAGATCCTTTCGACAAAACAGCCGAGGATACTTTACAAAATAATGAGTTAGGCGATGCCATACATAATTGCTTAGGTAAATTACCTCAAAAACAAGCAGATGTTTTTAAGATGAAAACCATTTTAAATTACGAAACAGAAGTAATCTGTAATGAACTAGATATTACTGCGTCTAACTTATGGGTTATCATCCACAGAGCAAGAACTGCCATGGCAGATTGCCTTGAAAAAAATTGGTTTTAATTATGAAAAAAGGATTATTATTTATAAGCTGTGACGAGGCAAAACATATTTGTGATAAAGCACAATATGATGAGGCATCCTCATGGGAAAAAGTTAAGCTCAATATAAGATTATCTTGGTGTAGAATTACTAAGGCTTACTATAAGCGCAATACAAAGCTTACTGAAGTTTTAGAATCTGCAAAGACAGATTCTCTTCATCCTGAAGAGCGTAAATCTATGGCATCTAAATTTCAAGAAGAATTATCTAAGCACTAATAATATAAATAGCCACAAAACAGGAATACTTTCTACCCAAAACGAACTGTAATATTTGTTTTGGTTTTTTTGTGCAAATATTAAAAACAAAACAGTTATTAACTGCACTAGAGCTAAAACCAAAACTTTGGTTTTAGATATATCATCCTTAAAAAATTCCAAGATGAAAATAAATAGTGCCATAATAGTCCCAATTATCTTGGTGTACCTTACGCCAATCCTTTGCGGAATGGTAGATAACCTTAGACTATCGAACTTTAAATCGCGAATCTCAAAGGGAAGTATTAACAAAATAACAAAGCAAAAGCGTTGTATACCTGTAACATAAACATCAGTGTTTATTTCATATACGCTATTCAATAAAGGTAAAAAAACAGTAACACCGCTCCAAACAAGAGCAATCACATACACTTTTAAACCACCAATACTTCTCAGGTTATGGTTTTTATCAATAAAAAAACGCTTTGGTAAAAATGGTATCGCGTAAAAAAAAGTGATTAAACCAAAAGCACTGAGATAAATCATTATTTCTAATCGCAAATTAAGGGTGTAGTATACCATTAAAAGAAAACAGAAAAAAGAGAAAATCTGGATAGCTTTTAACCACCCTGCCAAACTTCTATGATGGAATTTAGCGAGTCCAAAATACTTCACAAAATTATACCCCGTAATTGTAGCATAAAACACAAAATAAAGCACATCTATATCGTAGTACAAATTAAACTCCAGAAGTGTTACATACGTTAAAGCATAAACCGCTATAGCCACATGAATACTGCTATTGATGTAGAAATTAAAAAGTTGCTTTAAAACCTTCATATTGTAAAAATAAACAAAGTGTTAATAAATGTAGTGAATGGTTAAAAACTTTCGTTTTCTTTCAATACAAGCTTTCGAATATTCAGTATTTTTGCAAATTAAGTAATAAATCATAGCTAGAAATGAACACAAATGCTTTCGCGCTTCGCCATATTGGACCTCGTGAAGAAGATCAAAAATTAATGTTAGAGGCTTTAGGTTTAGATTCTGTAGACCAATTAATTTCTGAAACTATTCCCCAAGATATTCGTCTAAAAACCCCTTTGAATTTAGACGCCCCTATGACAGAGTATGAGTACCTACTTCATATTCATGAACTCTCTAAAAAAAATAAAGCTAGAAAAACTTATATAGGTTTAGGTTACCACCCAACTGTTATGCCTGCAGTAATACAAAGAAACATTCTTGAGAACCCAGGTTGGTACACTGCTTACACTCCGTATCAAGCTGAAATTGCACAAGGAAGACTAGAAGCTCTCTTAAATTTCCAAACTATGGTAACTGACTTAACAGGTATGGAAATAGCGAATGCCTCTCTTCTAGATGAAAGTACCGCTGCAGCCGAAGCTATGAGTTTATTATTTGCGGTTAGAAGTAGAGCGCAAAAAAAAGCTGGTATCACTAATTTTTTTGTATCTAAAAACATCTTACCCCAGACATTATCTTTATTACAAACCCGTGCCACACCTATAGGTATAAAATTGGTAATAGGTAAAGAGGAAGATTTTGATTTTTCTTCTGACTTTTTTGGAGCTATTTTACAATACCCTGGGAAAGACGGCCTGATAACCGATATAAAATCGTTTATAGAAAAAGCAAATGCAGCGGAAATTAAAGTTGCCGTTGCTGCCGACATTTTAAGTCTTATAAAGCTTGAAGCTCCTGGTAAATTTGGAGCCGATGTAGTTGTTGGCACTACACAACGCTTTGGCATCCCCATGGGATATGGTGGCCCACATGCAGCTTACTTTGCCACTAAAGAAGCTTATAAAAGAGATATTCCCGGCCGTATTATTGGAGTTACCAAAGACACAAACGGTAATCGGGCATTACGCATGGCACTTCAAACTCGCGAACAGCATATTAAACGCGACAAAGCCACATCCAACATTTGTACAGCACAAGTGTTGCTGGCCGTTATGGCTAGCATGTATGCTGTGTTCCATGGACCAAAAGGCCTTAAATTTATAGCCAACAAAGTACATAATAAAGCGTCTAAACTTGCTGAAGTATTAGAAGCATTGGGCTATAAGCAAGTGAATTCATCATTTTTTGATACATTACAAATCAAAACCAAATCGAAAAAAATAAAACAAGTAGCTTCTGAGAAAAAAGTAAATCTTTGGTATCCAGATAAAAACACGGTAACTGTTTCCATAAATGAAACTACTTCAATAAGAGATATTAATTATTTGATTTCAATTTTTGCAGAAGCAGCAGGAAAAGAAACTATTGAAATTTCAGAAGTATCTCCAGCCAATAACATTGAATCTTCGGTAGTTAGAACGTCAGATTTTTTGACCTTAGATGTATTTAATAAATACCATTCTGAAACAGAGTTAATGCGTTATATCAAATCTTTAGAACGTAAAGATTTAGCATTAAACCACTCCATGATTTCATTAGGCTCATGCACTATGAAACTTAATGCAGCCTCTGAAATGTTACCATTGAGTATTTTTAAATGGGCCAATATACATCCTTTTGTGCCCAAAAAGCAAGCTAAAGGATATTTAGAGGTTTTAAAAGAGCTGGAAGACCAGCTTACAGAAATTACTGGTTTTGCTGCTACATCTCTACAACCAAACTCTGGAGCTCAAGGAGAATTTGCTGGACTTATGGTAATTAAAGCTTACCACGAGTCTCGTAATGATCATCATAGAAATATATGTTTAATTCCATCTTCAGCTCATGGAACAAACCCCGCCAGTGCTGTTATGGCAGGTATGAAGGTAGTTGTAACCAAATCTACTGAAGAAGGTAATATTGATGTTGACGATTTGCGTGAAAAAGCAGAATTACATAAAGACAACCTAGCTGCATTAATGGTAACCTATCCTTCTACGCATGGCGTTTACGAATCCGCTATAAAGGAGGTTACTAAAATTGTACACGACAATGGCGGACAAGTATATATGGATGGTGCCAACATGAATGCCCAAGTAGGATTAACTAATCCTGGAAATATTGGTGCAGATGTTTGCCACCTAAATCTGCACAAAACCTTTGCTATTCCTCATGGTGGCGGTGGTCCAGGTGTTGGGCCAATATGCGTTGCTAAACAATTAGTGCCATTTTTACCAGGAAATCCTATAATTAAAACTGGAGGAAAAGATGCTATTACAGCAATTTCGGCAGCACCTTATGGTTCTGCTTTGGCTTGCTTAATATCATACGGCTACATAAAAATGCTTGGAGCAGAAGGTTTAACTGAATCTACAAAAGTTGCCATTTTAAACGCAAACTATATTAAACATAGGTTAGATGGGTATTATGACACTTTATATTCAGGAGAAAAAGGAAGAGCAGCTCACGAAATGATTATTGACTGTCGTCCATTTAAAGCTCAAGGTATTGAAGTAACTGATATTGCAAAACGATTAATGGATTATGGTTTCCATGCACCAACAGTATCATTCCCTGTTGCAGGCACCATGATGATAGAACCTACCGAAAGTGAAAGCAAAGAAGAAATGGATCGCTTTTGTGATGCTATGATATCTATTAAAGAAGAAATAGATGTAGTTTCAAAAGATGAACCAAATAATGTACTTAAAAATGCACCACATACTTTAGAGATGATTACCTCTGATGAATGGTACTTACCTTATTCTAGAGAAAAAGCTGCATTTCCATTAGATTTTATAAGATCTAATAAGTTTTGGCCTTCTGTAAGACGAGTAGATGATGCCTATGGCGATAGAAATTTAATATGCACTTGTGCTCCTATTGAAGATTATGTTGAAGCATAAAATAGCTTTTGAACATCGTAATTTATTTTAAAAAATTATTACACCTTAGATAAAACAAATTATATTGCTTTTGGTTAATTAATCAAAAGCAATTTTTCTGTTTATGAATATTAAAATTACTGGTACAGGAAGCTATATTCCATCAACTGTAGAGAAGAACGAGAACTTTCATAATCATGAATTTTTAAATACTGATGGCTCAGTAATTGCTTCTCCAAATGAGGTTATTGTCGAAAAATTCAAGTCCATAACAGGTATTTCTGAACGTCGTTATGCTAAGAATCATCTAAACTCTTCAGATTTAGGTTTTTTTGCTGCCGAAAAAGCCATTGAAGATGCCAATATCGATCCTGAAACTATAGACTACATCATAGTAGCTCATAATTTTGGAGATGTTAAATATGGTACAATACAAGGCGACTTTTTACCATCTTTAGCCGCTAGAATTAAACACAGCTTACGTATTAAAAATCCAAAATGTATCGCTTACGATTTATTGTTTGGTTGTCCTGGCTGGGTTGAAGGTGTTATTCAAGCTCAAGCCTTTATAAAATCTGGCATGGCTAAACGTTGTTTGGTAATAGGTACAGAAACCCTTTCTAGAGTTGTTGATAAGCATGACAGAGATGCTATGATTTTCTCAGATGGTGCAGGAGCTACAATAGTTGAAGCTACTGAAGAAGAAGGTGGTATTTTAGCACACGAATCTGCTAGTTTCACTTATGATGAAGCCTATTTCCTATTCTTTGGAAATTCCAACAATCCAGAACTTGATAAAGATACACGTTACATTAAAATGGATGGTCGTAAAATTTACGAATTTGCACTGGTAAACGTCCCAAAAGCCATGAAAGATTGTTTGGACAAAAGTGGTGTAGACATCAAAGATGTAAAGAAAATTTTTATACATCAAGCCAATGAAAAAATGGATGAAGCCATTTTAAAACGATTCTACAGACTCTATAAAACAGATATTCCAGAGCATGTAATGCCCATGAGTATCCAAAAATTAGGAAATAGCTCTGTAGCTACCGTACCTACCTTGTTTGATCTTGTAAAAAACAATCAGCTCCCTCCTCACGAATTACACAAAGGAGACGCTGTAATTTTTGCTAGTGTTGGTGCTGGTATGCATATTAATGCTGTGGTTTATAAACATTAAAAACAGCTCTCTACTTAATAATTATATGCAATTAATCTACAAGATTATTTATAATTCAACAATAAACAAATTATTGAGGCGAATTAATTATACTATACGTAATTATATCCCCAATAAAATAAAGCTACCACCTTCAGGCATTTTAAAACTAAAAACAGACTCAGGATACATTAAGATAGCAACAAATCAAACAAGCTATCTTACACAGTTACTATACTGGAATGGTTATAAAAATTTTGAATATTCAGAGATATTCGAAAAACTCTCCAAGGATATAAATGTTTTTCTTGATATTGGCTCTAATATTGGCTATTACTCATTACTAGCAGCAACATCTAATCCCAATATAAAAGCCTATGCGTTTGAGCCTGCCTTAGGACCAAAGCACTATTTAAAGCAGAATATCTCTAAGAATAAGCTTCAAGCACAAATAAAAAATATAGATGTTGCCATAAGTAACACTTCTGGGAACATAGATTTTTATGAAGTAGAAAATGTAAAATATAAATATTTAAAATACAACCTAGCAGGAGAAGGAAATGCTGGTACAAAAACAACCTCGAGAAACTTTATTAAAAATACCGTTAAAGCTATTACATTAAAAGATTTCGTTAAAAATGAAGGTATTAAAAACATAGACCTTATAAAGATAGATACCGAGGGTACAGAGATAGATATTTTAAACTCTGGGAGTGCTATAATCAAACAACATGAACCTATTGTGATCTGCGAAACGTTGTTTAATACAATCGAGAACGAATTAGATACTTTTTTTAAAGAACTGGACTACCTATTTTATAACCACACAAAACAAGGATTGGTAAAGGTTGATACATTGAAAAGAATTGAAGATGACGGCATTAGAAATTGCTTTTTTGTACCAAAATCGAAAATTGATTTAGTTTCTGAATTTATCTCTAAAAACTAGTTAAAAGTTCTGTAGAATTCATTAATAAGTTTAATTTTAGCCTTATTATGAATTTTTACATCGTCATACCAGCCCATAACGAATCAGATTCTATCGGCCTAACTTTGTATTCGCTTTCACAACAAACATTAAAACCAAAGCACATTGTTGTTGTCAACGATAATTCTACAGACAAAACAGAATCTGTAGTTGATGGCTATGCACAAAAGCATGATTTTATATCTTTAGTTAACATTACATCTTCAGATAGACATCTACCTGGTGCTAAAATTATTAATGCTTTTTACAAAGGTTATGAAACCTTAGATGATAATTATGATATTATATGTAAGTTTGATGCAGATCTCATTTTTCCTGAAAATTACCTAGAGCAACTCGCCTATCATTTTAAAGCAGAAGAAAAACTAGGTATGGCTTCTGGGTTTTGCTATATAGAAAAAAATGGAAATTGGGTATTAGAAAATCTAACTAGAAAAGATCACATTCGCGGTGCGCTAAAGGCATATAGAAAAGACTGCTTTTTACAAATTGGAAAACTAAAACCATCCATGGGTTGGGATACCGTAGATGAACTACTAGCCCAGTATTATGACTGGACAATTAAAACGGACGACACATTGCATGTAAAACACTTAAAGCCTACAGGTATCAGTTACAACAAAGCTTCAAAGCACCTTCAAGGCGAAGCTATGTACAAAATGCGTTATGGTCTTTTAATTTCATTGATTTCAGCTATAAAACTTAGCTTTAAAAAAGGAAAAATCAGTTTGTTCAAAAATTATATGGGTGGTTATTTTGAAGCTAAAAAAAATAATCTTGAGTTTTTAGTATCAGAAGATGAAGGTAAATTTATTAGAAATTTACGATGGAAAGGTATGATTGGTAAATTGAAAGCCTAAAACTTCTAAACAAACTTAAAGCTACAAACTTTTAACTAAAAACTCCATCCCTTGTAACTACTTGATGCTTCTAATTTATTTTCAATAGCATCATCTAATTCTGGAAAAAAATCAATTCCGGTTAGAGCTTCAATAGCATCCACAGAAACAACAAACTCATATAATGGCTTATTTGAATCTTTGTGTGGCATCAAAAATGCGATTACCTTGGTTTTTCCTGTATTATTGTCAATTAAAACCTTATAAAACTGGTTTGGCACAGCCACATCTTCATTACCAATAGTTTTCATATCACCTTTTAAAACACCTCCCGTTACAACAAAGACACCGTCGTACTTTTTTGCCCAATACCTAACTTTTTGCTCTAACCTATTCCAAATTCCAGAATTAAATTGATGCTCTTGTGGGCTAATATTACTAGTTAAAAACGTTTCATCATGCGCTTCTTTAGTATATCGTCTATCTCCAGCAGGACATAAATGTCCACGGTCATATCCAGAATTTTTATAATTACGCCAACTCGCAGCACCTGTTTTTACTGCTTTATCTATTTCAAAATAAGGACGTTTATGATTTGTATTAGAGAGGTGAGATGTTTTTAATTCGTAAGCTACCCATTCTGCTTGCTCATACTTTTCATTATATGATAAGGAGTACCCATTATGGTGTACAATTTGATTGGTTGTGCTTGATGGTAAAAAATATTCGTTAGTATTATCTTTAGGCATTTTACCTTCAGAAATAACCTCTACTTTTTCTTCTTCAGCTAAAAGATATTCGTATCCATAAACACCAAGGAGAATAATAACTGCTATAAGATAAAGCCAACTGCGTTTATTCATTATCTAAAATAAATTCTAAAGGCTGTCCAATAGCAAAATTTGGAAAACTTATTCCCAATAACGCAGAAATTGTTGGCGCAATATCTGTAATCTCAGTTTTTATATAGGTTTGCCCTTTTTTAATCCCCTTTCCAAAAAATAACAGAGGTACATGCGTATCGTAATTTAAACCACTGCCATGTGTCGATCCTGTTTTCCCATATAAAATATATGCAGGATCATCCACTAAAATTATATCGCCTGAGCGTTTTTGATTATAACCCTTTTGCAACAATGCCTCAATACCTTCAGTAAAGTCAACAGAACTCATAGTGGTAGCAGTATAGGCTTTTGAAATATGAGAATAAGTCATTTGTTCATTTACTATGGCTTTTTGTACATCTTCTAAATCTAAATCTAATGCTTTAACCATAGCTCTATTCAAGAAAATTTGATTGTTACTTATATCTTCAACAATATCTGTAGTGCCATATTTATCCTTTAAAAACTCTTGAAATAGAGCTTTACGTGCATTGTTATCTAAATATCCTGCTGGAATTTTAACAGATTGCAAATACGCAGGCACATCTATCGCTCCATGATCTGCAGTTAAAAAAACCACATACTGTCCTTTTCCTATCTTTTCATCTAATGCAGTAAAAAAGCGTTCTAAATCCTTATCTAAACGTATATAAGTGTCTTCTATTTCTTTTGAATTTACACCAAATTTATGTCCTACATAATCGGTACTGGAAAAACTCACAGTTAAAATATCAGTAATACTATCTTTTCCAAGATTTTCACCTTCTATTGCAGCCAAAGCAAAATCCGCCGTTAAACTATTACCAAATGGTGTTACTTTTAGAATATTAAAGCCTCCGTTTTTCTTTTTTAAAGCTTGTAAATCATAAGGAAACGTTGCTGTTTCTTTTCCTTTAAACTTCCCTTCAAAATTATTTAAATCAGGGCCACTTTCAGTATACGTTTCAATATCATAAAATGTATTCCAATCCCTAAAATAAGATGCTGCTTTATTAGAACTATTAAACTCATCTACCCATTTAGGTAATGTATTCATATAAAATGTACTAGATATCCAGTCTCCTTGTTTTCCACCTTGAAACCAATATGCGGCATTTGCTGAATGCCCAGCTGGTAAAATAGCACCTCTGTCTTTTATAGAAATACCAATAGTTTTCCCTTGCATTTGTGTAAATAGCCTATTCTCATCAGAAAAAGTTGTGGTTAATATACGGTGTGGAGACATTTGCCCAGAGGTTGCTTTTGTTCCTACCGAACTATAGGTTGTATCTCCAGCACAGTACACCATCTTTTTTATTTCTTTATCATACCAATTATTACTAATTATACCATGATACTTAGGCGTGGTTCCTGTATAAATTGAAGCATGTCCTGGTCCAGTATACGTTGGTATGTAATTAAAGTGATTGTTTTTACAATTAAAACCTTCATTTATCATACGCTTAAACCCTCCTTCTCCATATTTATTATTGAAACGAGTAAGATAATCATAACGCATTTGGTCAACCACAATACCCACAACCAGCTTTGGTCGTTCCTCTTGAGCAGAAATTGATATACCAGAAAAAAAGATTAATAAAAACGTAATTAAATACTTCATCTCGTTAAAGAATTTATTAAATCAAAAATACGCATATTAAAATAGCATTATTTAAAATTAAGGTTAAATACCCCTAAGTTTTTTTTAATTTAGCATCTACAATTTTATATATGTCATACCTACATAACATTGGAGCTTATTTTTTAATGATTAGGGAGATGTTTCGCAAACCAACTAAATGGTCTGTGATGCGTCAATTAATATTAAAAGACATTGACGATCTTATTATTGGTTCTTTAGGTATCATAGCTTTTATTTCATTTTTTGTTGGTGGCGTAATTACCATACAAACCGCTTTAAATATTGATAATCCCTTAATTCCAAAGTATCTGGTAGGTTTTGCCACTAGGCAATCGGTAATTTTAGAGTTTGCTCCTACGTTTACCTCAATAATTATGGCTGGTAAGGTAGGTTCTTTTATTACATCTAGTATTGGTACCATGCGCGTTACAGAACAAATAGATGCTTTAGAGGTTATGGGTATTAACTCTCTAAACTATTTAGTATTTCCAAAAACAGTAGCACTATTATTGTATCCATTTGCTATTGCTGTTGGTATGTTTTTAGGAATTTTAGGTGGTATGGCTGCTTGTGTTTTTGGAGGATATTCTACTCTTGCAGATTATATCTTAGGTATTCAAACAGATTTTGACACCTTCCATGTTATTTATGCTTTTATAAAAACCTTTGTATTTGCTTTTATTCTAGCTACTATTCCCTCTTTTTATGGATATTACATGAAAGGTGGTGCTCTTGAGGTTGGTAAGGCCAGTACAACTGCATTTGTTTGGACGAGTGTTGTGATTATTTTATTGAATTATGTTATAACCGGAATGCTTTTAGGCTAATGATTGAAGTTAAAGATTTACATAAATCGTTTGGAGATGCCCATATTTTAAAAGGTATTACAACAACTTTTGATAAGGGAAAGACTAATCTTATTATAGGGCAAAGTGGTTCTGGTAAAACGGTATTTTTAAAATGTTTATTAGGTTTGTTTAATTACGAATCTGGTACGATTTCTTATGATGGTAAAGTTTTTACTAATTTATCTGAAAGTGAAAAGCGTGATTTAAGAGCAGAAATAGGCATGGTATTTCAAGGTAGTGCTTTATTTGATTCTATGACGATTGCTGAGAATGTGATGTTCCCTCTAAGAATGTTTACAAAGATGAGTAAAAGTGAGATGGAAGATCGTGCTGATATTGTTTTAAAACGTGTGAACCTTCCTGATGCGCACAGTAAAATGCCCAGTGAAGCTTCAGGTGGTATGCAAAAACGTGTAGCTATAGCGCGAGCTATTGTAAACAACCCTAAATATTTGTTTTGTGATGAGCCCAACTCTGGCTTAGATCCTAAGACTGCTATAGTTATAGATAATTTAATACAAGAAATTACAGATGAATATCAAATCACTACAGTAATTAATTCTCATGATATGAATTCTGTTATGGAAATTGGAGAGAAAATTGTATTCTTAAAACATGGCTTAAAGGAATGGGAAGGCTCTAAAGACACTATTTTTAAGACAGATAATGAAACTGTAACTGACTTTGTATACTCTTCAAACCTCTTTAAGAAAGTCCGTAAGATGTATATAGAAGAGAATGAATAATTAGGTTTTAGGCAAAAAAATCACCTTAAAATTAAAATACTGTCTTGTTTCAATTCTTTTGTTAACCAGACCCTTAATTCTTTTTCTTTTTTAAGTTTAGTGCTATCAGATAAGTTTTTATTCCATTTTAAATTAACAACAGAAACGGTATCTATATTTATAAAGTCTTTTGACTCTAACCTTCTTGAATATCCAAAATATTCCAAGTCCTTAAACCTTACCTTTGCATCTCTAGACAAATTTGTAAAAGACAGTTTATCTCCATTAGTTTTGGCTTCAATCTGCTGATTTAGTACAGTAATATTTTCTTGTAGTTCTGTTATTTGTTTTTGTAAACCCGCGATGATATTATCTTTGCTATCTAAATCCCTTATGGCTCTATCATACGCTTCAGATATCTTATCAAAACTTCTATTTTTATTACCTTTTATATTTAACGTAAAGTCTCTAATCTTCTCATAATTCTTTATTTCATTGGTTAAATCCGCAATAGTTGCTTCTGGTACTTCTCCATTAAAATAAAGTGTAATTGACTTCTCTTCCCATGCAGGAGTTCCTTTTTGAAGCCATAGTTCGTTGTTAGATTCTACTTCAGTTTTTAAAAAGTTATTGTAATCACTCTCTAAACCACTTTGCTGTATAAATTTAACAAACGTCCATATTGCTGGTGCCATAACCAAAATAGCTACCACAGAAGCTAATCTTGCTATACGCTTGCGCTTTTTAGAATTAGCATACCTGAGCATTGGGAAACGTAAAATTTTCAGCACCAAAAATGTGGCGAGAGCTATAAAAATTGTATTGATGGTAAATAGGTACATCGCACCAATAAAATAGTCCCAATTATGTGCCAAACCATAACCGGCTGTACATAGCGGAGGCATCAATGCTGTAGCAATTGCTACACCAAAAATTACAGACGCAATAGTACCTTTTTTGGTACGGGCAATGATTAAAGCTGCTCCTCCAAAAAATGCAATAAGCACATCTCTAACATCTGGTTTTGTACGACCAAATAACTCATTGGTCATAATATCTGCCGTTGGAAAAAATTTAAAGAATAAAAATGCAGCGAGTAAACTTAAAACTATCATGGTAGCTAAGTTTATCATAGATTTTTTTAAAGTATCTATATCATTTATAGCTATGGAAAGTCCCACCCCTAAGATTGGTCCCATAAGTGGAGAAATTAACATAGCTCCAATAACCACAGCTGTAGAATCAGCATTTAAACCAATAGATGCAACAAATATAGAGCACACCAAAATCCAAGCGGTAGCACCTTTAAAGGGGATATCATTTTTTATGGCCTCTATGGTAGCTGCCCTATCAGTATCATCCCTAAAATCTAAAAGTTCACTTAAGAATTTTGAAATACTAGTAAATAAACCTTGAGCATCTTTTTTTACTTCTTGCTTCGATTGTTCAACATTTTGATCCTTTTGGATTTCTTTCTCCTCTTCTGAAAAATTAAATTTACTTTCTTCCATTGTTACTAAATTGCATCATACTTACGAATATAGTATAATTTAGGATACAATGTGTTTAAGCTTTAACCGTAATTTTCCCCAAACTTATCTTTTACTTTTTGAAGTGTTATCTTGATATCCTGCTCTTTTGCCTTAGGATAAATAAGTAGAACTTCTTCCTTATCTACAATAATAAAATCGTTTAAACTATCTATTACAACTATTTTATTATTTGCTGTACGTATCATATTTCCAGAGGCATCTTCTATTAATGTTCTTGCATTTACTACAGCATTGCCAGATTCGTTTTTATCTAATTTATCGTATAAACTTCCCCAAGTTCCTAAATCGTTCCAATCAAATTCTGCAGCAATTACATACACATTATTTGATTTTTCCATAATAGCATAATCCACCGAAATATTTTCAGCTTTGGGATAATTCTCTTTTATAAAGTCGCTTTCTGCTGTTGTATTATAAACTTCAATACCACTTTCAAATAATGTATATAAGTCTGGTTGGTTATTCTTAAAAGCACTTATGGCACTTTTTACACTCCACATAAAAATGCCTGCATTCCATAGAAAATTACCTTGAGCTATAAATTCCTTGGCCGTTTCATAATCTGGTTTTTCCCTAAACTGGTTTACTGGCTTTACGATATCTGTAGAAGATTTATCAAATTCTATATAACCATAACCAGTATTTGGAAATGTTGGTTGTATACCTAAGGTCATTAACGCATCATTTTCTTCGCAAAATTCAAAGGCAGACTGCACGTTTTTAGAAAATGTGGCTTCATCCTCAATCCAGTGGTCACTGGGTGCTACAATCATCACAGCATCTGGATTTTCTTTTTGAATTTTTAATGAAGCATATAAAATACAAGGTGCTGTATTACGCATTGCAGGTTCTAAAACCACCTGCTTTTGAGTTACCTCTGGCAGTTGCTCTAAAACTAAATCGTTATAACGCTCGTTAGTTAAAATAAGAATATTCTCTTTTGGAATTAAGTGTGCTAAACGCTGAAAGGTTTTTTGTATTAACGTATCTCCCGTTCCCAACATATCATGAAATTGTTTTGGAAAATCTTGTGTACTCACTGGCCAAAACCTTGAACCTACACCCCCAGCCATTAAAATTGCGTAATAATTTTTATTCATTTTGTTTGATTTATTAGTTCTACTTCAGCATTTGGATTAAAAAGATATAATCTCCCTGTCTTTACTTCAATGCATTCATACCGTTTTACTCGCTTTTTACCCATTTTAAACACCTTATTATTGTATAACTTAAAAGTATGTCCCAAAGGTATTTGAAAAATAAATGTTTTGCTATTTGGAGTATCAAATTGTTTTAATGCTAACGATAATTTAACATCTGTATCGCTACTTGCTTTTGGGTTTTTAAAGTGATGTGCTAACAAGGGCAGTATATCTCTAGGAAAAATATTTGGGTTTAAAAATGGCAGCATCAAACGCTGAAAGGTGCGCTTCCATTCTATGCCATGCGGTTTTATATATCTCCCATAGTTTTGAAATGCCTGAAAATGGGCAATCTCATGGATAAGCGTTATTAAAAACCGATACTGATTTAGGTTAGCATTTATAGTAATTTGATGCTTCCCATTTGGTAAAGGTTTGTAATCGCCATGTTTTGTTTTTCGCTCTTTTTTAATTTTTACTACAAGATTATCGTGCTCTAGCAGCAAGGCAATTCTTGAAATGGCTGCTTCAGGGATATGGGTTATTAATTGCGAATGCATCACTACGAAAATAGTGGATTTTTATTAAAAACAGTACTTGGTTTTGTAAGAAAAAATAACTAGGTTCGTTTACTGTTGGATTAATTTCGTTCAAAACGATATTATAGTCCCAAAAGTTGACATTAATTTTTGGAACATACATTCGAAATATAAAAATAAACAGAAAAAATATGTACTTAGCTATCGGACCATCCCAATTAATTTTAGTTTTAGTAGTTCCAGTTGTAATATTCCTTTTAGGTTTTTTTATTGGAAAAAAATCAGGCTACATAAAAAGAGTAAAAGAAACTGAAAACCGAAATAATAAAACAAATTGAACCGAACTTTTAGAAAGTTTAGCAAATTGTAAAAGTATACGAAATAAAAACTCAAAAACTATCTAACTGACCGAAACCATAAGAAAGAATAACAAAATAGAAACTCCACGTATAAAATTACTGTTTTTATCAGAAGAACACTCCTATACAAATACTTAAATTCACGAATACTGAACCGATAAGCTATACCCGAAAATCAAATCATACCCAAAAGCAAACCCATATTATCAAAGGTTTTCGTAGCTAAACCTTGTAGTTCATTTTTGTAATCATGCTCGGTGTATCCAAATACATCAAAATCTCCTGCTTTTGCTGCATTCACTCCAAAAACGCTATCCTCAATAACTAAACACTCTTTTGGTTTAAACCCCATAGTTTGGGCTGCCCATAAAAACACATCGGGTTCTGGTTTCCATTTTTGAATGGTATAACAGCTAAAAATATTACCTTCAAAATAAGGTAACAAACCTGTAACCTCTAAGTTTAACCTAATTTTATTTTCTGGCCCGCTTGATGCTACACAGAATGGAATTTTTAAATTTTCAACCAAATGTTTTACGCCTTTTATAGGTTTCATACCTTTACGAAACGCTTCAAAAGTTCTTTTACGATACTCTGATTCAAAATTGCTAGGTAGAGGTTTTCCAAGATGTTTAGAAATTAAGTCCATACAAGGCTTCAATGATTTTCCCTTAAAACTTATCAAGCATTCCTTTACATCTATATCTGTACCTAAGGCATTAGCCATATTTACCAGAACACTGATAGCTATAAATTCACTATCAACTAAAACACCATCACAATCAAAAATTATACATTTGTATTTGCTCATTAACTAAGGCGTAGAATTAGAAACCTGTAACAATTTACCATTGTAATAGGCATGACCATTAAGTGAAAAATCAAAAATATAATTTGCCATTTCTAAAGCTGTTGTTGGGGCCTGATAGCCTGGAAACGCTTCTTCTAACATTTCGGTTTGTACAGCACCTAAAGCCAATACATTAAATGCAATTCCTTCTTGTTTATATTCTTCAGCTAATAGCTCTGTTAAAGTAATAACTGCACCTTTACTTGAGCTATATGCTGCTAAACCAGGAAACTTCATACTGCCTTGTACACCTCCCATAGAACTAATAGTTACTACATGACTTCCTTTACTCATAAACGGAACTGTAACTCGCGTAAGTTCTGAAACGCCAAAAACATTGGTTTTATATACATGTTCAAAATCAGATATTGAAGTTTCTGAAAATGGTTTATTTAAAAGTGCTCCTGCATTATTAATTAAAACATCTACCTGTTTCCATTCTTTTGTAATGAAATCTTCAACTTTTTTATAAGCCTCATTATCACTCAAATCAAAAGAAAAACATGTAACACTTTTTAGATTTAAGCTTTGTATAGGTTTCTCATTCCTAGAAAGTGCAAGTACGCTGTGTCCTGCTTTTGCAAATACTTTAACCAATTCAAAACCAATACCTCTACTAGTTCCTGTAATTATAACATTCTTACTCATTATTCATTTGTATTTCTTTTGAAGTGGAATTTACCATACCGCTTATTACTGGAATCATTTTATTTATAAAACTCGTCATGTGACCAAAATCTAATTTATCTGCTTCGTCATCGACATGATGATAATACTTGAAGTTGGTAAAATCGAAAGTAGAAATTGCATGCGCTGGTACATTAAACTGCTTATAAAACGGATAATTATCTGACCGTTTAAACAATTGAAACTCCTTAGCTTTCGGAAAAAAACCTATAATTTCTGAACCTGCATAATCATTTAATTTTTTAGCGATATTAGATTTTTCAAAACCAGTAATGTATGCCATAACTTCAGTTTCAGCCCTTGGCACTCCTATCATTTCGAAATTGATCATGGTGTATAAATCCATGCCTTTTCCTTTTAATCGTTTAGCCAAATGCTCTGATCCTTTTAACCCCATTTCCTCAGCAGCATATAGTGTAAATAATAAACTTCTTCTATTTCGTTTTGTTTTTGCAAAATATCTTGACCATTCCATAACAGCTGCTGTACCTGAAGCATCGTCATTTGCACCATTCGCGATATTATCACCTTCTACTTCTTTTGCCGTACCTATGTGGTCGTAGTGTGCTCCAAGAATCACAAATTCATTTTTTAATTCTGGATCGCTACCTTCTACATAACCTACAATATTGTAACCTACTATATTTTTTAAATTAAAACTATCTCGATACGTTTTAAAATAAGGTTTTACACTATTCTCCTTGAAAAAATTCTCGATATATATAGCAGCTTTTTCTATGCCTTTGGTCCCCGTATTTCTTCCTTCTAATTCATCTGAAGCTAAATATTCTAGACTAGATTGAACATCCTTAAGAATTATATTATCCGCTAGATCAGGAACCATAGTCTCGTTAGTATTAGCTTCTATTCTTGATGTATTAGAAGGAGTATTATCTATAGAATTAGGATTCGTTTCAATTATCTTTTTTTGTCCGCCGCAACTTAAAATTAGAATTAACAGAAATAAGCTAAATATTTTTTTCATGGTTACATCTTTAAAAATTTAAAGATAAAAAAAACCTGTCTCTAAATATTATAGAAACAGGTCTTACTTAAAAATCATTATTTATGACATCCTGAAATGAATCAGAGTGTTACTATTTTTAAACTAACATTGTCACAGGATTCTCGATATAACCTTTTAATGTTTGAAGAAACTGCGCTCCAGTTGCTCCATCTACGGTTCTGTGATCGCAAGCCAAAGTTAGTTTCATTGTATTTCCAACTACAATTTCTCCATCTTTTACAACAGGTTTTTGAACTATGGATCCAACAGATAAAATTGCTGAATTAGGTTGATTGATAATTGAAGTAAAATAATCAATCCCAAACATTCCTAAGTTTGATACTGTGAATGTACTACCAGACATCTCATCTGGAGTCAGTTTTTTATTTCTTGCTTTTCCTGCTAATTCTTTAACCTCAGCTCCAATTTGTGGTAAGCTTTGCTCATTAGCAAAACGAACTACTGGTACTACCAATCCGTCTGGTACAGCAACAGCTACACCTATATGAACATGATTGTTTAAACGCATTCTATCATCAAACCATTGCGAATTAACTTGTGGGTGCTGCTTAAGCGCCATTGCACAAGCTTTTACAACTATATCGTTAAACGAAATTTTTGTATCTGGTATCGAGTTAAATTGCTTACGGAAAGCAATAGCATTATCCATATCAAATTCTACTGCCAAATAATAATGTGGTGCTGAGAATTTAGACTTAGTTAATGATTTTGCAATCGCTTTACGCATTTGAGAATTTGGTACCTCATCAAAATCTTCTTGACCAGATGGCACAAACTTGCCAACAGCGGCTGCTCCTGCGGCTGGTTCGTAATTTTCAATATCGCGTTTTATAATACGTCCATTTTCACCTGAACCTTGAACTTTGGTTAAATTAATACCTTTCTCCTCTGCTAATTTTTTAGCTAAAGGCGAAACATATACCCTACCATTTTCGGTTAAAGGGGTTGGCGTAGGTACTTTTGATTTTGTTTCTGTTTTAGCAGGCGCAGGTTTTGACACTTCTGCTTTTGCTTCAACTTTTGGCGCTTCCTCTTTAGCTGAGGCTGGCGATGATGCTGAAAAGTTTGCTGCAACACTAGAAACATCAGTTCCAGCTGGACCTATTATAGCTAAAAGCTCATCTACTTTAGCAGATTCGCCTTCTTTTAATCCTATTTCTAATAAAGTACCTGATTGGAACGATTCAAATTCCATCGTAGCTTTGTCAGTTTCTATTTCAGCTAGAATATCGCCTTCTTCAACTGCATCTCCAACTTGTTTTAACCAAGTAGCGACAGTACCTTCTTCCATGGTGTCACTTAAACGTGGCATGGTAACAACAATAACGCCTTCTGGTAGCTCTGCTTTAGCTCCCCCAGAATCTTTAGACGCCTCTGCTTCAATTGTAGTAGTTGTTTCTGAGGCTTTTTCTTCTGCAACTTCATCAGAAGTATTACCATCTCCATTTAATAATGCCGAAATATCTTCTCCGTCATCTCCAATTATAGCCAATAGTTCATCTACCTTTGTAGTTTCTCCTTCTTGAACACCAATATGAAGTAACGTTCCTTCATTAAAGGATTCGAATTCCATAGTAGCCTTATCTGTTTCAATCTCAGCTAAAATATCTCCTTCTTCAATTTTATCACCTACTTTTTTTAACCAAGTAGCGACAGTTCCTTCTTCCATTGTGTCGCTCAATCGAGGCATGTTTACAACTATTGCCATATCTTATAATTTGTGTGGTATAAATGGATAATCTTCTTGCTCGTAAACCATATCGTAAAGTTGTTGCACTTCTGGGAAAGGAGATTCCTCAGCAAATTTTTCGCATTCCGCTACTTTGTCCTTAACGCTCTTGTCAATCTCTTTAATATCATCCTCAGTAGCATATTTCTTTTCCAGAATAACGTCTTTTACCTGCGTTATCGGGTCTATCTTTTTATATTCTGCTACTTCGTCTTTGGTTCTATAATGTTGTGCATCAGACATAGAGTGACCTCTGTAACGATAGGTTTTCAATTCTAAAAATGTTGGCCCTCCACCTTTTCGTGCACGCTGAATTGCTTCATCAAAAGCTTCTGCCACTTTTACAGGATTCATCCCATCAACAGGTCCACAAGGCATTTCGTAGCCTAAACCTAATTTCCAAATATCATCGTGATTTGCTGTACGCTCTACCGATGTACCCATGGCATATCCGTTGTTTTCACAAACAAATACCACTGGTAAATTCCAAAGCATTGCTAAATTAAATGTTTCATGTAAAGAACCTTGTCTTGCAGCTCCATCTCCAAAACAGCACAAAGTAACTGCATCACTATTATGATATTTATCTCCAAAAGCAATACCTGCTCCTAGAGGAATTTGACCTCCAACAATACCATGACCGCCATAAAAACGATGTTCCTTTGAAAAAATGTGCATGGATCCTCCCATACCTTTTGACGTGCCCGTTACTTTGCCATACAACTCTGCCATGACACGTTTAGGGTCTACACCCATCCCTATAGGTTGCACATGATTACGATACGCTGTAATCATCTTATCTTTTGTAAGATCCATAGCATGTAAGGCTCCTGCTAAAACTGCTTCTTGACCATTGTATAAGTGAAGAAATCCTCTTACTTTCTGTTGAATATATACTGCAGCAAGTTTATCTTCAAACTTTCTCCAAAATAACATGTCTTCATACCATTTTAGGTATACTTCTTTCGTTATTTTTTGCATCTACTTTAATTAAGGTTTTACTTATGCGAAATACAAAAGTAATACATTGATTGGTTTTGGGAAAACCCTTTAGGTTTGAAAGCATAAAAAATGCGAAAAATTTATATTTCATAGTGTTTTTTCGTCAATTATGTCATGATACATTATTAGACCTACTGTTTTTAAAATTTAAGTGGTTTATAATTGAGATTTATCAAAAATGAGTGGTAATAAATTCTTTAAAGAATTAGACTTTAAAACTTTTCCTGAAGTACCCATGAAATATATTTCTATTGGCGAATTTTGATTGACTTCATATTCGGCAATAGATTGCCTACATGCTCCACATGGAGGAATAGGTTGAGAGGTTTCTCCCTTTAAACTTCCTGCTACAATTACCATTTTTAATATTTTAGAACCTGAATATTTAGCTCCTGCATAATAAATAGCTGTTCTTTCTGCACAAAGTCCTGAAGGGTAAGATGCATTTTCTTGGTTACTACCTGTAACTACCTCGCCATTTTCTATTAAAATTGCTGCACCAACTGCAAAGTTAGAGTATGGGGCATAGGCAGTTGTTCTAGCTTCTCTGGCTTTTTTAACTAAATTAATTACATCTTGAGGTAACTCTGATACGTTTTCAAAAACTTGAAAAACTATTTCCTGCTTTATTTCTTTCATATGAAGGTTTATAGTTCTCTAAAGTTACAAACTATTTTAAACAAAAAACTACTGCCTATATAGCAGTAGTCTTTAATTATATTTTAAGGTTCTTTCTATTAATATTCTAAATATTCTCCATCACCAATATTAAATGTTAGAGAAAATCTAAGTGTATTTTCTAATGGACTTTGCACTCTTGAAGCTGAAAATAAATAAGACAAGTCTATGTTGATAACATTATATTTAAAACCTGCTCCTATCGCTAAAAATTTACGAGCTCCTTTATCTTCTGCTTCATTAAAATAGCCTGCTCTAAATGCAAATGAATCTTGGTACATATATTCTGCTCCTAAAGACCATGTAAACTCTCTCAATTCTTCACTAAAACCTCCTGGGGCATCTCCAAAAGATTGAAATATTCCTGATAAAAAACTTACATCCTGAGATTGTCCACCAATAATTACATTCTGCTCTAAATCTGTATCTTCATCAGCCTCATAAGTACCATTACCATTAACATCTGTAAATCTATCTCCTCTAAGAGGTGGCGTAGGCACTAGCAATTTAGCTACTTCAGCAGTAACTGCCACTTTATTATAATCATCAAAAATAAAATCAAATCCTGCTCCTAATCTTAACGTTGTTGGTTGAAAATTCTCAACACCTCCATCATCATACTTAAATTTAGGTCCTATATTTTGGATAGCAAATCCTGCTCTCCAACGTCCGTTAAAATCACTGTACGCCTCTTCTTCACTCTGATAAAATCCAGAAATATCAACACCAAAAGTGTTTGCAGATGACGCATCGTTGTTCCCTACATTTAATCTTAAATCTGAACGTAAATAACGCATAGCTACAGACATTGCAAATTGATCTGAAAGTCTTAGCGCATAAGAAGCATCAATGGTTAACTCGTTTGGTCTTTGAATAAGTGCTTCAGAAAACTCGTCTTCTACAAATTCAATGTCACCCAAAGAAAAATATTTTAAGCTCGCTGCAAAAGCACTACGTTCGTCTAATCTGTTAAAATAAGTTACATTACCTAAAAATATATCATTTACTAATCTGCTCAAATAAGGAGTATAACTCACTGCAACTCCTGATTTAGTTTCAGAAAACGCATACTTAGACGAATTCCATTGTTGCGAATAGGCATCTACTGATGTTGCTACTCCCATGTCTCCCATTGAGGCAGCTCTTGCATCTGCGGCAATCAAAACAAAAGGTACGCCTGTTGTTATTACTCGTGTATCATCAGCATCTGGAATTACTACTGTTTGTGCGGTTAAGTTAAGCGTAAATACTAATGTAAATAGCGCTAATAATGTATTCTTCATAGTTGAGTTTTATAGTTGCAAATATAATTTTTTATTGATAACTCATCTTCACTTTTATTATTTCCTAAAAAATGGCTAAAATCAATCTTTATTTCGTTAGTTTTCTCATGCGTATCGCTACTATGCATTTCTAAAACCGCCTCATCTATATTAATTTCAACTCATTTTCGGTTAAACACGAAAAGTCAATATGTGTTATAGTATCACAAGTTTCTCTATTTTCTCCACCTTTTTATTAAGTAGGTTAGATTTTACTGTTAACTTATAAATATAAACGCCCTTCCCAATTTTTTCTCCAAAATCATCTCTTCCATCCCAAACAATATCTTTAGACAGAGAACTGGTTGCTTTTATACCTCCAGATGTTTGCCCATTTAACGTTCTCACTAGCTTACCGGAAACTGTGAATATCTGTATAGAAACGTCTAAAGGTTGTGAACTATTGTGGTTGAACCAAAATTCTGTATAATTCACAAACGGATTTGGATAATTCAACACGTTATTAATTACAAGTTCTTGATCTTCGTCAAATACAATAAATTGAATTTCGGAGGTTGACGAGTTATTATATACATCCCAAGCTTTAAGTGTTAATGTGTGTAACCCTGGCTCTAAATCTCTAAAGGGAAAGCTAACTATTCCTCTTTGGTAATTATCAACTTCGGTTTCGTAATAATCGTTTAAAACAAAAGGATTGGTTTCATCTCCATCAATTATTGCTACTATATCATGACCAATACCGCTAGCTGTATTTATACCATTTGCATCTTCTAATTTTGCCAATAATGTTGGAGACTCATTAGTTATTCCTCCTGAAACAAAATTTTCATCATTCATGAAAATATTGATAACAGGCCCTGTATTATCTTCTTCCGCATTTTCATTTACACCTCCAATTCTTATATTAGATATATCTGCTCCAGTTTGATTTTCAGATAGCACATTATTCCTAGCATAAAAACTTACTCTACCTAAACCAACTGGCACACCAATATCCTTTGGTACTACAAACTCAAATTCAAACTGCCCATTAGTTACTGACGCTTGGCCTCTAAAAACAATAGCACCTAATGTTTTAAAATCCAACTGTATTAAAGTACCTGCATTTGTTGTATTATCATTTGCCAATGTTTGCCTGTCTATAAACTTATCATAAATTGTTGTAGACACTACTCCATTATAGTCACTTAAAAGATTACCATTTACATCTGTAACTTCTCCTGCCAATTTCACTCTACTTAATGCCTTTAAGGTATCAGTAGATTGCGCAATTGGTGTATCGTTTATTTCAGTTAAGCGAATATTTGGTTTAGGAAATGCTAATTTCATAGCTGGGTCTCCAATATAAAACACTAATCTTCTTTGGGATGCAAAACCTATATTAGGGTCATTTTTAGCTAATCTTAAGGCCTCAGCCATAGTTGGATATTCATCATCATCAAAACCATCATTATCACTAAAAGAGAACAAATATTGTCCTAATGTGTTATTGAATGTTATACCAAAATTCACAAATACTTGCCTTGTTGTTGTAATTAAACTTATGGCTCCTGCTTGCTTATTCCAATATGTAAATTCTCCTGCCGTTTGTCTAAAGGGGTTATCAAACTTGGTAAACTCACAAGTTACTGTTACAAAACAGTTTAATTTGCAGAAATTCTTTAAGTTATCAATTGAGGGTACATCAAAAATACGCTCTTGAGACAAGCCTTCTTCTCCTCCATGCCCAAAATAGTTTACCACTAAAGCTCCATTATCTATAGCATTCGAAATTTCTTCGTTAACTTCTGGGTACCTCTCTCCTCCCGCTGAAGATTCTTGCTGAAAAGCATCAGCATGTATCTTTATAACATTTACAAATGGTTTTTCATCGGTAACCTCATCTCCTATATTATCTGTAGTTTGTTGAATTACTCCTTCCCAATTTTCATCTACATCATCAGAAACTACTACATAATTATTACGCCATCTCCCTAAAGATTCTTTTGCATAATAGGAATCTATTTTGTCCACCAATTCTCTTGCTCTTTGCGGAGTATCGGCTAAAACACGACCTACTGCTATATCCAAACGATCACTATTATTCATTGCCCCTTCGTTATCATCCATCATCCCGTAAAAATCATCTGAAACAAAAGAGTTTGTCAAGTTTAAACTACTATAAGAATGCCACGAAGGCACAATATTTGTGTTATTGGGAATTCTGTCTTTGTAATCATAAGACCCGTCTCCAAATAAGCAGAGATATTTAATTCTTCTTTCAGGAGTACTTGCATTATCATAAATATACTTTACTAAATTCCGTATGGCAGCAATATCTGGATTACTTGTACTAAATTCAGTATAAATCTCATCTAAACTTATAACTTTTACATTTAAACTATATTGATTTCGGTTAATTTGCGCCAAACGTTCAGCCTGATTTAGCATATTATTTGGAGCAACTATAAGATAATCGATATCTTGTACCCCTCCATCTAATCCATTAAAAATAGTGCCTTTAATATTTTGATTACGTATAGTTTTGTTAGCATCAAGTTTAGGCTCAAAATAATTTGATGCAGATAACGCCATAAAAACCCTCTCCTCTCCCATAGCTGATGTGAAACTAAAGCTACTCTCTCCTTCAGTGTTTTCCACATTAGACACATTAAAAATATCCGTTACATCCCATACTTCAGATAACCTTGAGGCTTCTGATATAGTATACTCTGCGATTCCAGAATTATTAGTTACACTATTATTTTTGAAGCGAAACTGATTATTTTCAAACTTTAGTAACCTTGTTGCTTCCACTGATATATAATCCAAATACCCTAGAGCACTAGGGTTACCTTGATTGTTATAATTCAATTTTACATTAATTTCCTCTGAAGTCACATTAAGGTCTCCTATAAAAGTATTTTGAGAACCAATTATGATCTCACTTGAAGAGCCAAAAGTTAAATTTTGTATTACAGTACCATTTACACTTACTTCCATTGAAGTATTACTTGAAGAGACCGCTGCTGCATAAACCCTTAAGCTAATAGGATTTGCTGTTACTAAATCTGGAAAATTAAATGTAAACTCTTGTTCATTTTCAATATTAAATCGCTCACCAAACCAACGTCTTCCTACAGTCCCTACGTTATGGATATCTCTCTCATGAAACTGGTATTGTTGATATGTATTTATACTTAAATCAACAGAACCAGAAGGCTGATTAAAAGGCACTATCCGTTTTCCATTACCTCCTCCAGCTGTTATGTAATAATAAGTTCTATCTGTATAAACATTTATATTGGTATTACTCTCTGCATTAAATTCCTTTGGTCCTTCTCCATAAAAAAGTATATAATCTTCATTATCAAAAACACCATCTTGCTCTCCGACAATCTTAATGGCGTTTTCAGTAACGTCAAAAGGTTGAGGTTCAGAATTACTGTAAGGTATCATACGTCCGCCATTCCCATAAATCTTAATAGTTCTAGGATCAATAGTATTTACATTTACACCTAAACTCTGCAAGAAGTTTTTTGAAAGTTTAAAAACACCAGTAGTATCAATATAAAATTTATACCAATTACCAGAATTTAATACTGAATTAGTTATAACCTTAGAATTCTTAAAGCTCTTACTCCTACTAGATAAATTATTACTTTGTGTTTTATAGCTTACTTGAAACGACATTACTTTTTTATAAGCACCTGTTTCATCTTTAACTATTGGAGAAATCTCTAGATAAGCAAATTGATTATCTCTGGATTTTGAATTTCTTAAAGTATACTTTAAAACAGTTGAAATTTTTGATACATCAATATCTAAAAGTTCAGCTTTGGTAATTCGTTGGTAATTTATATTATTTACAACAATAGATGCTTCATTTATATCGTTAGGCACTTCCCATTGCGCAATAAACTGTAATCCTTCATCAAAATCATAACTATAATTTTTTTCATTAAATACTGGAAGTTGAATGCTGTTTTTACCAAAAGTTAAAGTAGTGGTTCCATTCCAATCTATTGAAAAACTTTTTTTTTGCCCAAAAGCAAGACTAAACACTAGAAGTAATAAAATTAAAATTTTCTTTTTCATGAGCTAGAATAACGTGTACAGCTTACAGTTATTATCAAATAAAGCAACAATTTTTTTCTCAACATCAAAAATACAATAATAATTTATGAAAAGTAACGTTATTTCTATGCGATAGTTTAGAGAAAAGTGCCAAAATCATCGATGTAATACATTAAAAATAGGATGAAATACGTATTTTTTTCGTCAAAATGCAAAAAATAGCTTGTTCTGTAAGGTTTAATTCTTATATTGCAGCACCAAAACAAAAATTTAGCTTACTTAAACGTATGGATATGAAAAATGTAGCGATATTAAAAGTATTCTTAATCGCAGTCCTATCGGTTACAGCTTTTAGTTGTAAAAAATCATCTAGCTCTAAAAATAGTTCGAGAGCTACAGGATGGCAAATTAATGGACGAGATGGCGGTTTTCAATACAATACAAACTTCAAGGAACAAGAAACTGCCCCAGGGTTAGTTTTTATTGAAGGTGGTACGTTTACCAAAGGTCGTGTGCAAGATGATGTAATGCACGACTGGAATAACACCCCTACACAACAACACGTTCAATCATTCTACATGGATGAAACTGAAGTTACTAATTTGATGTATGTTGAGTACCTTGACTACATGAAGAAACTTTATCCTCCGGATGATGAACTTTACAAAAACATTTATAATGGTATTTTGCCAGATACACTTGTTTGGAGAAACAGACTTGGATACAATGAAGTAATGACTGAAAATTACTTAAGACACCCTGCTTATGCAGAATATCCTGTAGTTGGTGTAAGTTGGATTCAAGCTGTAGAATATTCGAACTGGAGAACAGACAGAGTTAACGAATTAAACTTACAGAAAAGCGGATATAGAGATATTAATGTAGCTGAAGTTGACCCTGATAACTATTTTAATACAGATAGATATAAAGTTGATCCTAGCGCATACGATAATGGCGATCCTGATGGAAGAAGAAATAGAAATGTAAGAGTTGATGCTGACGGAAACGAGACTGGTGTTTATGCTTCTATGGAAACTGGTGTTATTGGACCAAAGTATAGACTTCCAACAGAAACTGAATGGGAATATGCTGCTTTAGGTTTAAGTGAATTAAGAAGTTATAACCTATACAGAGGACGTAAAAAATATCCATGGGACGGACAATATACACGTTCTGGAAAGCGTAAATATCGTGGCGATCAATTAGCTAACTTTAAACAAGGTAAAGGAGATTACGGTGGAATTGCTGGATGGAGTGATGATGGTGCTGATATTACTAACGCAGTGAAATCTTACGAGCCAAATGATTATGGTTTATACGATATGGCTGGTAATGTAGCTGAATGGGTTGCAGATGTTTACAGACCTATAGTAGATGATGAATTCAATGATTTTAACTACTACAGAGGAAATGTGTACACAAAGAATGCAATTACTGAAGAAGGTACTGTAAAAGTTGTAGAATCTGATGAAGTTATTTACGATACATTATCTAACGGTAGAATTGTTGCAAGAAACCTTCCTGGAGAAATTGTAAAAGTTCCTGTTGACGAAAACGAAACGTATTTAAGACCTAACTTTGATAGAGCAGATAATATTAACTTTAGAGATGGTGATCGTCGTTCTTCTCGTTATTTTGAAAGTTTTGGAGAAGAGGAAGAAGGAGAAACTAAAGCCGATTCTGATACCAGAAAAATGTATAATTCTCCAAAGCATACTATCACAAGAGATTCTTTAGGGAACTTAATTAGAGAATACGATAAATCTAACAGTAGAACTTCATTAATTAATGATGAAGTAAGAGTATACAAAGGAGGCTCTTGGAAAGACAGAGAGTATTGGTTAGATCCTGCTCAAAGACGCTACTTCCCACAAGATATGGCCACTGACTATATTGGCTTTAGATGCGCAATGTCTCGTGTAGGTTCCAAATCTAAAATGAATCAAAAGAAAAAGAGTTAATTTTTAATTCTTACCTAATAAAACTAAAAGTCCTGATGCTAAATCAGGACTTTTTTTTACATTTATTTTATGGATTTAGAAACGCTACACAACATATTTTTAACATGTAATTCTGTTTGTACTGACACCAGAAAAATTAAAGAAGGAAATATCTTCTTTGCTTTAAAAGGCGATAATTTTAATGGAAACACTTATGCGCAAGAAGCTATAAAGAAAGGTGCTAAATATGCCGTAATTGATGAAAAAGAATATGTGACAGAAAACACAATTCTGGTTGACCATGTTTTAGAAACACTTCAACAACTAGCAACATATCATAGAAAATATCTTAAAACACCCATTATTGCATTAACTGGTAGCAATGGGAAAACTACAACCAAAGAGCTTATAAATACCGTTTTATCGCAACAATTTAAGACTAGTGCAACAATAGGTAATTTAAATAACCATATTGGAGTACCTCTTACACTTCTTTCAATGACTAAAGAAACTGACATAGGCATTGTAGAGATGGGAGCTAATCATCAAAAAGAAATTGAATTTTTATGCAATATTGCTTTTCCGGATTATGGATTGATAACAAACTACGGTAAAGCACACCTAGAAGGTTTTGGAGGTGTTGAAGGTGTTATAAAAGGGAAAAGCGAAATGTTCTTGCACCTTAAAACACACAATAAAACGATTTTTTTAAACCTAAATGATTCCATTCAAATTAAAAATGCTAAAGGAGGTAATACATTTACTTTTGGCAAAAGCACTACAAATCCTAATGTGTCTATAAATTTTGTAAGCGCCAAACCTTTTGTAAGCTCAAAATACGGAGACCAAATTATTAATAGTAAATTAATTGGCGATTATAATTTTAGTAACATAGCTGTAGCCATTGCTATTGGTAAGTACTTCAAAATAAATGACGGTAACATTAAAACTGCTATAGAAGGTTATATACCTACAAATAATCGATCTCAAATCATCAAAAAAGAATCTAATAAAATTATTTTAGATGCCTACAATGCTAACCCAACAAGCATGCGTGCTGCACTTTTAAATTTTGAAAACCAAGACGGTTTTAAAATTGCCATTTTAGGCGATATGTTTGAATTAGGGAAAGATGCTAAAGCAGAACATCAAAATATTACTGATTTAGTAGAATCTCTAAATATTGACCAAGTATTTCTCATTGGAGAAAATTTCAACATGTCAAAAACTAAATCTGAAAAAGTAATTCAATTTAAAACCTTTGATGATTTTAAAGCTGTAAATAAAAAAGAGAATTTTAAAAGTAGTACAATCTTAATTAAGGGGTCTCGAGGAATGGCTTTGGAAAGAGTTTTAGAGACACCTTATCTATAAACATATATGTTTTTAGTTTTCTTTACTCGCGAGTTGTGTTTTTAATTCTTTTAATAAAATTTCGATTTCTGATATAATCTCTTCTTTACTAGTTGAAGTTTTGTAGGTCTCAGAAGTTTCATTTAACATGCCATTACTCTGATTTTCTCTTAATAGCCAATTAAGATCTACTTCGGGAAATTCTTCTATTATTTTAATTAAAAATTCTATCGAAACTTTCTTACCATTAACATATTGGGACAATTGAGAATAATTCATCTCAAATTTATCAGCTAAATCTCCTAATTTGCTGTACTTGGTTTTAATTAATTGCCTCAATTTGTCTTCAAACTTCATATCAAAAAAGCATAAAATTTATACTAATAAGTAAATTATTTTGTTTTTGTTTAATTATTTGTATATTTTTGTTGTAAATTCACTCAAAATCCAAACATATTTAAATAAATCATGACAAATTTAAACAAATTATACACACTCTATGACGTTAGTTCAGGAAAAGAAAAGAATGTGCTCAAGGATTTATTAATAAATCACTTACCTAAAGAATATACCAAAATGGTTATAAACAATCTAAAACTGAAAGGTATTCAAGTAGACTCTCAAACAGTAAGAAACACAAAAAGTGGTATTAGTAAAAACATACTTGTTTTTAATGCTATTGTAGAAGTAGCCAAAGAATTCAAAACTATATCCAATCAATTCAAGGATAAGTTAAAGCCATAATCTCATTTTGTTTCATACAATAATTTGATTGAAGAATTAGTATATCCTATAATATATCTCCTTTGAATGAAAAAACACCACTATAACAAAATAGAAAAAAGTTTTGAAGAAATATTTAAAACAGAAGTTACATCAGAACATCAAAGTGCTTTATTCTCTCATTTTGATAGTATAAAAACCGTAGTAAGAGAACCTATCGTAAAACAACAAATAATTCAGTTAGCAAAACTTTGTCAAGAGGTTCCGAATAATTTAACTATCCGATCTACATTAGATGGTGTTTATATTGAATTTTGGTAAACACATTAAACTTGTATCTCTAGGAGGGATTAATTTGCCTTACTCAAAGGCTTCCTAGTGTTGAAAGCATCGAGCCTAAGCTTTTCTAATAGGTTTAGGTTAGATGCTGTATTTATTAAATACTCTTGAGATTTGTATATATAATATTGGATATAACATCTCTAAACAAATCTTTTGTATGTAAAATACTTTGAAACTAGCGACAATAATTTTTTTAAATTGATTAAATGTATAGCAATAAAAGGTCCTGTAATAAAAAAACTTGTAATATTTATTTCCATTTTTGGTTAAACCTTAAACTATCTAAAATCTTATATAATTCAACAAGTGTTTTTGTCCCTTTCATTCCGTAATCATAAATAAATTTTACATCTCCATCTTTAAAAGTAACTTTTAAGGTACTCGTCGAAACATGAAGACTATTTTCAAAATATTTCTTCTTAGAAAATTCTTCATTAAGTTTTTCAATTTCTTTAATGATTTCCTTGTATAACTTTGATTCTATATTTGTAATAAAAATTCCTTTTATTTCGGTTGCAATAATACTGTTTCCTTCTTTATCGACTTTTACAGGTAAAATATCACCTGAATGAGGTATTGAATAATTATCACTACGAGCATTATAAACAGCCACTTTATCAGAGTAAATAACTAAATCGTAATCAGCACCATTAGCATATCCATCAGTAGAGAACTCTATCTTTTGAATTTGAGCTAAACTTTGCAAACAAAAAGTTAAAAGTCCAATAAAAAAAATCAAATTTTTTGTTATCATAATTTTATTTTAATTACAGGGTTCGTCAACACTTGGAGGGAAGCCAATTGGCTCATATGTATATGTTTTACCATTGTCATGCGTAAAACGAAGTGTTTGATTTAGTTCTTCTGCCGCTACAGTATTAACAATATCTAACCAAGCTATGTTAACATTTCTTGGTTTATCAATAGCGTCGAGCGGATTCGTATATTTAGGATAAAGTTCTTCGAAAGTACTTGTCTTTGTTAAAGCCCCTGACCAACACATCTTTTCATAATAGCTAAGAGGTAGTGAATAATCATTTTGTTTACCATATTGCATAAGAGAAATGCCCATATCTTCAACAAAATCAGCCATTAATTCATGATGCGCCTTACCTAAACCATTAGACCTATGGTTTATATAAGCGTTTACAAGGTCTTCAAAGCCTTCCATTGGACTACCATCAGCAGATTCCAAGAACCCTTCCTCAGCCATATAAACAAAGACAGCATGTAAACTCTCATGTATTGCAGTCCTGGCAATAGATAAATCCGTTGCTCGTTGCAAATATGTTTCACTAAATGTTATTGTTATATTACAAGTATGAGAAACAGGATCATACGAAGAAACCGATGTAGTTGCCGCATTAGCGTCCATATTATCTGAAGACTGAATCGTTAGATGAGTACCATCATTCGCTTCAAAAATTTCTAAGACTAACTCAGTTAATGGAGTACAAAGACCTATTGCTTCTTCTATAACTATCCTTTGACAAGGAAAATCTGTAATTGATGTTCCGAATGCTATGTTATTTATATGAGTTGCGTTACTTTCACTACCATCTGGATTAACAGGAGTAGTTAATGATGGGTTAGGGTATGTCACTGTATCGCCAGCGCCTGATGAACCTGTAGTAGTATTACCTGTATCATTATTGTTATTATTACTTCCGTCATTAATGGGTTCACATTCATATGTTTCTATAGTTTCCAAAGTAGGCCACTTAGGTTCTCTTATATTACAACCTTTACAAATACCATTTAAGAAGTCAATATAACTATCACCACAACCACAAGGTGTTTCTATTGCCACAGTAGTCGTAATTACCCAACCAGCACAATCAGTTGGATAAGTCGAACTTCCTCCTCCGCCTCCAGAACCACCTCCTGAAGTCCCTCCTTCTTCATTACCAAAATCTTCTTTACCTATGGGTTTTACCAAATCATCTATTCTTTTTGTAGAAATACTAGTCGAAGAGGATGTTTTAGATGTTATATTTGTCTTAGCAGTTTTACTTTTACCAAAGTTTTTATACTGTGTTACAAACATTCCAGTTGAATCACCAAATTCCTCTAAAGTGATGTTATAAAATGTATCTGGATCATCATCAATGGATTCAATTAACATGGTGTAAGATGTATAGTTTCCTTGCGTAATTTTTTTGACAATACTTGTATCAATAACTATAAGTGATTTATCTGGTAAGTTTTTACTTTGCGTGTTACCCTCTGTTGATACTAATCGAATATTATCATCTACATTGTAATTATTTCTAAGCCTCTCTAAAGTTTTATCTTTAGCAGAAAATGATGTAGATGTAATAACAAAACCTTTATCTATTGCTTGGGGTAAATTGTTTAAAACTTCATCAGTAGCGACAGAACTTTTTTCACAATTGTTGAGAATAAATAATAAGCCAAGACATAAAATACCTGTCCTGAATAAAAAACGAATCTTTTTGTTCATAGTTTGTTGTATAAAATTAATTTAAAAATAAATTCGTCTTAGGAAAAACAACTTAATAAACATACAGAATAAAATGTAATTTCCTATATAAACTCATCGAATTATTCTATAAGAAATTTGGTTAAAGAAATTATATTGAACATACTCCGTATTTATATGAAACAAAAAAATCCGATTTGAAAAACAAATCGGATTTTTTATTGAAGTGGGCGCGAAGGGATTCGAACCCCTGACCCCTTGGGTGTAAACCAAGTGCTCTGAACCAACTGAGCTACGCGCCCTAAATATTAGGTGTGCAAATATAATCTAGTTTTTAATACTGCAAAAACTTTTTTGACAAAAATTTAAATTATTTCTGCTACTACAAATGTACTACCTCCAACAAAAATAAAATCATCTTTTAAAGCTCTTTTTAGTGCTGTTTTATAAGCCTTATTAACAGAGCTATATGTTGCTCCAATACACCCAAATGGTTTTAATTCTTCTTGCAATTGCTTGGCATTCTTACCTCTTGGGATATCTGGTTTGCAAAAATAATATGTGGCATCCTTAGGTAGTAGAGCTACAATAGCACTCAAATCTTTATCATTTACCACTCCAAAAACTATATGTAAGTTATGATACGCTTGATTTGAGATTTGATGCATTACAAAACTAAGCCCCTCCCTGTTATGTCCTGTATCGCATACCACTTTAGGTGCTTCGCTTATCACTTGCCACCTACCTAACAATCCTGTATTCTTAACAACATTTAAAAAACCTACATCTATAGCTTTTTTGGAAATCTTATAGCCTTTTTGCTTTAGTACTTCAATGGTTTGAAACGCAGTTTTTATATTCTTTTTTTGGTAGTACCCTACCATATCAGAAGCATAGGTTTTATTAACCAATTGGTCTGCATATACAACTTTAGTAGTATTTGCCTTAGCTATCGCATTAAATACCGGTTGTGTTTCTGGTTGTGTTTCTCCAACTACCACTGGTACATTTGGTTTAATAATTCCTGCTTTTTCGGCGGCAATCAATTCTAGGGTATTACCAAGAAACTGTACATGGTCTAAGCCTATATTTGTAATAACTGAAACTTCTGGAGTTATGATATTTGTAGAATCCAATCTCCCTCCCATACCTACTTCTACCACAGCAATATCAACGGCTTGTTTTGAAAAATATTCAAATGCCATACTTACTGTCATTTCAAAAAAAGAAACTTGACTGGCTTCCAAAAAGGCTTTGTGTTTTTTTATAAAGCCCATTACAAATTGCTTGCTTACAGGTTTACCATTAATTCTTATGCGCTCTCTAAAGTCTTTTAAATGAGGGGAGGTATACAGCCCAACCTTATAACCTGCTTCTTGTAAAATAGAAGCTATCATGTGGCTAGTAGAACCTTTACCATTGGTACCTGCTACATGAACAGATTTAAAGGTTTTTTCTGGATGATGTAAATATTCTGCTAGTTTTAATGTATTTGATAAATCTTTTTTGAATGCAGTTTTACCTTGGCGTTGATACATTGGCAGTTGTGCAAACATCCAATCTAAAGTATCTTGATAAGTCATTCTTCTATTGACTCAATTTGAAGTTAACACTAACAAAACCTATTTGGCGCGATGGTGCTTTAGTATCTGAAGGCCACTTATGGGACAGTGCTATTTTTTTTGCTGGCTCTAATAAACATTGTGCTGTATTGGTAGTACCTTTTACTCCTGGTGTAGCTTCAATAACATTTCCACTTCTGTTTACCACTATTTTAACAATAACTAACCCAGATTCATTACAATCTTGCTTTAATCTTTTAAATGACGCTCTACCACGTCCATTTAAACCATATCCTACTCCTCCACGTCCTGTTCCCTGACCTCCAAAATAACTTGGTGCATAAGGGTTTCCATCCAATTGTCCTTTGTCTCCTGCTCTATTATCGTTGCCTTCACTTCCTGTTTCAGATCCATCAGATTTACTTACACCACCAATCAAAGCATCCAATTTTTTACGCTTTTCTTCTTGTTCTCGTTTTTCTTTTGCTATTCTATCTGCTTCTGCCTTAGCTTTTGCCTCTGCAATGGCTTTTGCTTTTGCTTCGGCCTCTTTCTGTTTCTTTATTGCGATGTCCTCAGCGTTGTCCTGAGTTAGCACTTCCTCCTTCGCTTCAGCCGATTTTGTTGGTTCTTCTTTTGTAGATTCTGGCTTTGGTATGTCTTCAGTAACTTTCGGTTCAGACTTTACAGGTTTCTTAGGTTGAATATTTCCTTTTCCAAAATCTGAATTTCCAAAATTCACAGCTACTCCGTATTCTTCTGGAGGATCCATATATGGAGGACCAACCACAAACAATAGCAATAAAATAATAATAGCTAGAAGTGCTGTTATTTTGGCTGAATTACGCTCATGTTTGGTTTCTAGATACTTCATATCATTATTCTGCAAAAGTTATTCCGAAGAAAATTAAAAACCTATTTATTAGGTTTAACGGCTAGAATCACTTTAAATTTATTTCTATTAGCAATATCCATTACTTTAACAACATTCTCTACTGGAACAGATTTTTCAGCTCTTAAAACAATCGTTGGCTTATCTTCTTTTGATAACGCTGCTAATAATTCATTTTCTAAAACACTTACACCTACTCGTTTTTGATCTATATAATAGGTTAAATCTTTTTTAATACTAACAGCAACCGATTTTTTATTTTCAGTTTTCCCACTTGCCTTAGGTAATAAAATGTCTATAGCATTTGTTGTTACCAGCGTAGAGGCTATCATAAAAAAGATTAATAACAGAAATACAATATCCGTCATAGACGACATATTGAATTCAGGAGTTACCTTGTTTCTTCCTCTAATATTCATATTATGTAGGCTCGTTTAAGTGATCTAAAAACTCTAAAGAATTGGCTTCCATTTGATACACTACTTTATTAGTTCTTACTACCAGATGGTTATATGCAATATAACCTACAATACCTACTATTAAACCAGCTACTGTAGTTGTCATAGCAGTATAAAGTCCACTAGCTAAAGTATCCATTTGAATAGTCCCACCTGCATTTGCAAGTTCAAAAATTGCTAAAATCATTCCAATTACCGTTCCTAAGAAACCTATCATTGGAGCCGCTCCTGAAATTGTTGCCAATACGCTCACATTTTTTTCTAGCTTATAGATTTCTAACCGTCCTGCATTTTCAATAGCCGTATTGATATCCGCTAAAGGTTTTCCTATTCTTGTAATCCCCTTTGCTATGAGTCTTGACACGGGAGAGTTGACTTGGGCGCATAACATTTGTGCTGAATCAATTTTTCCATTGCTTACATGATCTTTAATTTGATTCATAAAGTTAGCATCTACGTTAGAGGCCGCTTTTATTGCAAAAAGTCTTTCAAAATAAATATAAGTGGCCACAATTAGTAATAAAAATAGAATAGCAATGATAATCTGCCCTGCAGCTCCACCGCTACTTATAAGTTCTATTATAGAAAGTGTTTTTTCAACAGATTCCCCATCTGTTAATTCTGTCCCTTCTTGGGTATTTTGTAGTAATAATATGTTTAGCATATAGTTTTGGGTTAAATGCAACTGTATAACGTTTGTTTTGTTGCTAAAGTATAATGTTTAAAGTTTTCAGTTTTATTTATGCTTCTAAAAAAAGAAAGATTAGTAAAAATACTAATCTTTCAAATTCTATACCAATTAATATTTTTAGTTAAAATAATGTTCTGGTTACCATAAATGCTGCAGCTCCAACTAAAAAACCAACAAGTGCTAACCAAGAAATCTTTTTCAAATACCAGAAAAAATCTATTTTTTCCATTCCCATTGCAACTACACCAGCTGCAGATCCTATTATTAACATACTTCCACCAGTTCCTGCTGAATAAGCAATAAAGTGCCATAACTCATGATCTAATGGCTCAGAAAACATCCCTAAACTAGCTGCTACTAGAGGCACGTTATCAATAACTGCTGAACCTACCCCAAGGAATAATACAACTAAGTCTGAAACTCCTCCTGCATGCATTTCTGTTCCTAATTGTGGGGTAGACTCTCTCAACCAATCTGCGGCACCAAAAAGTATTCCTAGAGATTCAAGAGCTGCAACAGCCATTAAAATTCCTAAGAAAAATAGAATACTTGGTAATTCTATTTTAGATAATGAATGGTGTACTGGACTATGATGTGCATGAGCATCATGTTCTTCCGAATCATGACCAGACATACTAAATTTAGAGCTACTATAAATCTCTGCAAAAGTTGCAACTACTCCTAATGATAACATCATACCTACATAAGGTGGTAAATGAGTAATCATCTTAAATATTGGTACAAAAACAATTGCTCCTAATCCTAAATAAAGCATAGTACCACTAAATCTAGATTTTGTTTTCTCTTTATCTTCAACTATGTTGAGATCTCCTTTAAATGCTGGTAAAAATGACGCTATTAATGATGGTACTATCATACATAATAAAGAAGGAATAAATAAATATCCTATTAAATGACCAGTAGTAACTTTTTTACCAATCCATAGCATTGTTGTAGTAACATCTCCAATTGGAGACCAGGCTCCTCCTGCATTTGCTGCAATTATAATTAAACCTGCATACCAAATTCTTACATCTCTATCCTTAACAATCTTTTGTAGTATAGAAATTAATACTATTGTTGCTGTTAAGTTATCTATAATAGCTGATAAAATAAAAGCTAAAATTGAGAAAATCCATAATATTTTTGTTTTCTTCTTAGTTCTTATAAACCCTTTTATAGTAGCAAATCCATCAAAATAATCTATTATTTCTACAATTGTCATTGCACCTAAAAGAAACACAAGTATTTCTGCGGTTTTACCTAGATGATGCAATAATGTTTCTTCCATTAAGTGCATTTTTTCTTCATGCTCAAATGCACCAAAATTTTCTAGCAGTGCATGCTTCCCAGAATCAAACCACTGCGGGAAACTTTCTAGTCCAAGAGCTATTAAAGCCCAACATATAGCCATCATTACTAGTGCTGGGATTAATTTATCTATTTTAATACTATGCTCCAAGGTTATGGCTAAATAGCCCATAACAAATACTAGAATAATCGCTGCTTCCATAAGTTTTAGTTTATATCAGTTGGTTAAGCGCAATTTCAAAAGCAGTTGCGCTAATTTTAGTTTTAGATTTATTTTTATTATGTATGTTTTCTAATGCTTTCCTAATTGTTGTAGAGGTATCATTAAATATCGCTTCATCTGTCATTTGCACTTTTCGTTCCATAAAATAGGCAAAAACTCTTGCCATTCCGCAATTTGATATAAAATCTGGGATTAAGCTTACTTTAGAGTCTGTATGTTCCATAATAGGTCCAAAAAATATTTCTTTATCCGCAAATGGCACATTGGCTCCACAAGAAATTACCTCTAAACCACTATCAATCATTTCACTAATCTGACGACTAGAAATTAATCTTGATGCAGCACAAGGTGCAAAAATCTCTGTTTGTAATCCCCAAATTCTTTTATTTACCTCCTTAAAAGGAATTAAATTATCGGCTACTAAAGTATTACCCTTTTTCGCAAGAAACAAATGATTTATATCATGAAATGAAAATCCTTCCTCTTTTATTAATCCTCCCACTATATCTATAACTCCAACAATTTTAGCACCCATTTGTGCTAGATAAAAAGCTGCTGCAGCACCTACATTTCCAAACCCCTGAATAACAGCTCTTTTTCCCTTTACAGAACCGCCATAAATATCATAATAGTGTTTTGTAGCTTCAGCAACTCCAAAGCCTGTTATCATATCAGCAACGGTATATTTTTTTTTAACATCGGGAGAATACAGTGGATTCTCAATAACTTTGATGACACCTTGTCGTAACTGCCCTATCCTATTTATCTTATCGGCTTCAGTGGGCTTAAAGAAGCCATTAAACACACCTTCTTGTGGATGCCAAACTCCGCTTTCTTCTGTAATTGGTATCACTTCATGAATTTCATCTACATTTAAATCTCCTCCAGTGCCATAATAACTCTTTAACAATGGAGAAACAGCCTTATACCAGCGTTCTAAAACACCTTTTTTTCTTGAATCTTTAGGATCAAAATTAATCCCTGATTTAGCACCTCCAATTGGTGGTCCCGATACTGTAAATTTAATTTCCATTGTTTTGGCCAGAGATAACACCTCATTCATATCCAAGCCTTTTCGCATTCTGGTTCCGCCGCCAGCAGCTCCTCCTCTTAATGAATTAATTACAACCCAACCTTCTGCTTCAGTTTGAGCATCTTTCCAATAAAAAACAATTTCGGGAACTTTATTTTCGTACTTATTTAATAATTCTTTCATTTTTACTTTTTACGATTCTTTTTTAAACTAACACATTGTTGATTTAGGACAACTAAATGATGTGAAGCTAAAGCTGAGTCATAATAGAAAAATTAAAAGTTATTATAACAAATATAAAAAACTATAAGACCTTAGAATATTAAATTGTTATTAAATTTCTGGCTCATAGACAACACCTGAAGAATGGTTCTTATTAGCTCCAGTAACAGTTTTAAGACAATTAATTTCATTTCGAAGTTTAAGCACTCCCAACAATGCAAAAATTAAAGCTTCTTTAAATTCTATAGTAGTAGTATCAGGAAGAATAATGTCATTTTTGGTATGATATTTCATCCGATCTATGAGATAATCATTGTAAGCACCTCCTCCTGTTACCAAAACTGAAGCGTTTTTTTTGCTGTTTATAGATTCTGATATTTGTATAGCTATATGTTCGCAAAATGTGCATAAAACATCATTAACCGTCAATTTAAAACTGTCTAGTAAAGGAAAAATAAAAGATTTAACCCATTCTATCCCTAGTGATTTAGGAAATGATAAATGGTAAAAATCTAAGTTATTAAGTGAGTCTAGTAACTCTTTATTAATTTTACCCGCTGATGCTAAACTTCCCTTATTGTCATAATCTAACCCCAGTTGTCTTGTGTAATAATTAAGTACTATATTAACCGGACAAATGTCATAAGCTATATAATCACTATCTATGAATGTTGAAATATTAGCAAACCCTCCTAGATTTAGACAGAAATCATATTTAAAAAACAAAAGCTTATCTCCAATAGGTACTAAAGGGGCTCCTTGTCCTCCAAGTGCTACATCTTGAACTCTAAAATCGCAAACTACTTTTATACCTAAATTCTCTGCTAAAACTGGCAGATTTCCTATTTGATAGGTATAGCCTTCATCTGGACTATGAAGTGCTGTATGTCCATGAGAAGAAATAACATCAATAATATTTATACCATTTTTAGAAATAAACTTTTTAATAACATCAGAAAGAAAAACAGTATACTTTTTATCAATTTCGTTTAATTCTTCTTTTTCATAATTAATTAAATTACTTAAAATATGTTTCCATTCAGCATTGTAAGGTATCGTTTCAAAAAAAGTTATTTTAAAAGACCAAGATTGTTGATATTTAAAATTTACATAAACTAAATCGATACCATCTAATGAAGTCCCAGACATCACACCAATTACATCGTAAGTTTCTTTAATCATGCAAACAAAAATAGGAATACAAATTGAAAAATTCACACTAAAAAGCTATATTTGTAAGCTTTTTTTATTAAAAATACATTTTAATTACGAATTATGAATTTTAACCTTTCTGAAGAACATAAAATGATTCGTGACGCTGCTCGCGATTTCGCTCAAACTGAATTACTCCCTGGCGTTATAGAACGTGATGAAAAACAGAGCTTTCCTGATAACCTTGTAAAGAAAATGGGAGAACTTGGTTTTATGGGGGTTATGGTAGACCCCAAATATGGTGGAAGCGGAATGGATACCATTTCTTATGTTCTTATTATGGAGGAACTTTCTAAAATTGATGCTTCGGCATCAGTAATAGTTTCGGTTAATAATTCTTTAGTTTGTTATGGTCTTGAAGCTTATGGTACTGAAGAGCAAAAACAAAAATATTTAACAAAACTAGCTACTGGCGAGTTTGTTGGCGCATTTTGTTTAAGCGAACCTGAAGCGGGAAGTGATGCTACGTCTCAAAGAACAACTGCCATTGACAAAGGAGACCATTACATTTTAAATGGCACTAAAAATTGGATCACTAATGGAGGTAGAGCTGATGTATATTTGGTAATTGCTCAAACCGATAGAGACAAAGGTTCCCATGGTATCAATGCATTTATTGTTGAAAAAGGAATGGAAGGATTTGATATTGGTCCTAAAGAAGATAAATTAGGTATTCGCGGAAGTGACACACATACATTACAATTTAATGATGTGAAAGTACCAAAAGAAAACAGAATTGGTGTTAATGGCTCAGGGTTTAGATTTGCTATGAAAACTTTATCAGGTGGTCGTATAGGTATTGCTGCTCAAGCTTTAGGTATTGCCCAAGGCGCCTATGATTTAGCATTAAAATATTCTAAAGTACGTAAAGCATTCGGAACAGAAATATGTAATCATCAAGCTATAGCTTTTAAATTAGCAGACATGTATACCGAAATAGAAGCTGCAAGACTATTAGTTATGAAAGCTGCAGCTGATAAAGATGAAGGCAAAAACTATGATAAATCTAGTGCAATGGCTAAACTATATGCATCTAAAGTAGCTATGGAGCAAACCGTTGAAGCTGTTCAAATTCATGGAGGAAATGGTTTTGTAAAAGAATACCATGTAGAACGCTTAATGAGAGACGCTAAAATTACTCAAATTTATGAGGGTACTTCAGAGATTCAAAAGATTGTTATTTCTAGAAGTGTCTTAAGGGATTAAATTATTCTAAATTATCTTTTAAGGGTAAAGTGCCCTCGATCAATACTACCATCTTTAAAAATGGCTATATACCAATAATCATTTTGTGGAGCTAAGTTACCATTGTATCGTCCATCCCAGCTATAATTATTTTTTTTATCTAAATAAGAAATCAGTTTACCAAATCGATCATAAACTTTAATTCTGATAGATTCTAATTCATTTTCAGGCAATCCTAATACTCTCCAAAAATCATTAAAACCGTCATTATTAGGGGTAAAAAAACTTGGATACCCCAAAATATATACATCTTCCTGTACCGTAGGCTCACACTGATTTATATCTCTAACATAAACCGTGTGTTTCCCCGCTGGAATATTCTCGAAACTATAAGAATTCTCTCCTTCAAAATAAGTAGTATTATCCATAGAAAACTCATAGCTGTTGCTGCCTTCGACTTGTATATCTATGACATGACTATTTTTAAACAACTTATTAATTTCTACTCTCGTAAAAGATGGTTGCTCTGTTCTATTAATTATGAAATCTTTTGTATTTAGACACTCTATACCATTCTCAAATTTGTAGGCAATATGTTGATATGTACCTGGTTCACTAAAACTTAACTCTCTTTGGGTTGATATTATATCTCCAGTGTTGCTATTTACCCATTCATATCTATCATTTAGAACATCTCCTGTTAGTACTATAGGTTGATTTTTACAAATAAGATATTCATCATTAATATCTATTTTAGGAGAAGGATTAACAATCAAATCAAATGAAGATATACCACTACAAGATAAATTTTCTTCTTGAGCTCTAACCCAAATAGTAGTAGATTCTGAAGTAAAAAAACGATCTCTAATTTCATTTAATTCTGTTAGCGCATCGTCCAGTGTGGAATAATACTTTAGACTTGTGGACATGGCTAAATTAACTTCACTTCTAATATCCTCCTTTTTAAAACCTATAGGAAAAACGCCTAACCCATCATTAGCATTTAAATCTGAGTTATCACAAACGTACATTTCCGTAATATTTCCCAAATCAACAAACACAGCAGATATAAAAAAGGATGTTATTTCAAAACAACCATTTTCATTTGTAACTCTAACAAAAATTTCATGATTAAGGGTTTGGTTAGTGTAACTCTCTGGGTTTGGAATAGGATCTCTATTTAATTCTGCATCTAGTCTATTCTGAAAAAACACTAACTCTTCATTGAATAAAGGGTCTGTAATCTTATCTCTTATAGCATTTAAATTAAATAAAGAAATACCATCTGTATCAACATCACATTGTATCAGTTCTTGGTTTTCTATCAAACTAGGAAGTTTATATACTCTTATATCTTTGGTTACCGTTATAGGGCAGTTGTTTACAGTAATTGTTGCTTTAACTTTATAAGTACCTGATGTAGTATAAATATGTTGAGGATTGATAAGGTTTGATGTATTACCATCACCAAAATCCCATACTGCTTCAGTAATTTCTCCATAAGTATCCACTTCCATAGGAATTGGTTCTCCAAGACAAGCACTTTCTGCTAAAATTCGTGTTCTAAAATAAGATTGTATAAAGGTTGGTAGTCCAAGCCTAGATTCTCCACTCCTTAAATTTATTGAATTATGCCTATAATTGGCCTGAACTCCTAAAATTTCAGGATTGTTTACTTCTCCTAGAAATGAAGTTCCTATATTCTGACTTACTGGCAAAGCTCTATAAATTTTTCCATTTTTTGCTAGTTGAAGACTCCCTGCTGTTAAATCGCTGAACTCTTCATGTAATGAAGTGGAATACTGCTGAGGATTGAAGTTTGATATATCATATTGATATAATAAATTCTTTCTTTCTTCATCTGGTTGAAATCCACTACCGTCATTACCAAGCATCCCTTGACGAATTAAAGACGCATATAAATACTTAGAGTCATTCGAGAATTCTACTCCAAACGCCGATACTACTTCAAAAAAAACAAAAGAAGTTAAGAGGTTTTTCTTGTTGCTTACCACTCCACTTTCAGGGTTAAAATCAAAAACCATCAAATGGTCAGACACAGATTGCGGTCTATAATTGGCGCAAGCAACTTTTCGTCCATTTGGTGAGAACTTCATTTGCCCAATTTGTAAACCATTGTATCCAAGTCCATCAGTTATAACTGGACTATCAATATCTCCATTCTCTGCTATCTTGTAAGCATAAAAAGAGGTATAATCATCATTTTCATTTTTCCGAGTTGTTAACAACCAAATAGACTTTCCATCTGCGTGGTGTACAGCAGTAATTTTCCCAACACCTAGTCTGTTTAATAAATTTTCGTTTTTTAAAACAACTTCTCCCAAACCACCATCTCTATTCATATCAACTATAGAATATCTTAACCCATTAGCTGATGTAATTGTAAATACATAATATAATCCTTCTTGATTAGTTATAGGAATGATTATTGTGTTAAGCAAAACTGGAGGTTCTGTTATTATCGGCCCTCCCATTCCAAGAGTTCCGGCTAAGACCCCATTAATCATTATACTATGATTTCTATTCCATACATTAGTACCATTTGTATAAAACAATAAATTACCATCTTTATCTGAAATTGCAGCACAGGCATTAGAGGCTATCATAGCTCCATCGGTAAGTACTTCGGGATTATTCTGAAGGTTAAAAAATAATCCAGCTCTCTCTCCAAAATACCAATGATTACTATGATTCTGTGCAAATAAATTATTTCCAGCAATAAATAAAAGTAAAAAAGAAGTAATAAGTGCTTCTTTACATAGAGCATCAAAGAAATTGGGCTGCTTGTAAAATATCAAAAATGTCTTTAATCTCAGGTAAATCATAGCACTAAAACCAGAGTTTTATACAAATTTAATCATTCTATGTCATTAAAAGATGCTTTTTAACTAAAGGTTAATGCTTCCTTCTTTGAAATCTTTAAAAAGTTAAAGCATTAACAAAGAAAACTTTAGCCGTTTTTATTCTACAAAAAAAGTAAAAACTATGGCTATCCGATTAGAGTATTAATCTATTAAACTTGAAACATAATAGTCTAAATAAAAAAAATCCCTTCACTATAAATAATGAAGGGATTCAAAAAAGGCAACGACCTATTAATGTCTGCATGTGCATACAAGCGCAGCATAGTATAAACAGGTGCAGGAATTAATCACGCCATGGGCGTGACTCCTATAAATTATTTTTAAACAAAAAAAGAGTCTAACTACAATTGTAATTAGACTCTTCAAAAAAGGCGGCGACCTACTCTTCCACAAGTGTAGTACCATCGGCGCTAATGGGCTTAACTTCTCTGTTCGGAATGGTAAGAG
>NZ_SIRS01000009.1 GCF_004310335.1 Hyunsoonleella pacifica
CCAAAGGGATAGTAATCATTATATGAAAGAACGTCTGCTGTAAAGTTAGTAAAATTAAGTGGATCGTCTACTAACTTTCTGTCACTTATTACGGTAAGAACATTACCTAAATGGTTACTTAGTTCGTAACGTTTATCGCCCACAATACGCGCTAACATATCTTCTGGTAATGTTGCTGTAATTGGTTCTATACGAGCTGTTAAATTTGATCCAGATAAAATTGTTGTACCTGGTTTAAACACAATACTGTTACCTGCTTTCATTATAACATTTACTCCAGAATTAATGGTATAATTATTTGTTTCTATGTCTAACTCTGCTCGGTATTGTTGTGCAGATGTAATGTTTTGATCTGATAGTGTTATGTTTTCTAACACGATACCACTACTACCATCGTCTTCTAATAGGATATTTTTTTCTTCTATACCTAATCGTGAACTACCATAAATATGATGCTCTTTTAAAGCTATATATTTACTGTTGGTAATGTTAGTAATATCATACTCGTTAGTTTCATACACTGCTAACACATTACCTTGTGCATCTCTAGAATATACTGTGGTTTTATTTTCGGGTAGCACCGTTTTTGCAATTCTATTGCCTAAGCCATCGTACTTAAAGTGTATTTCTGTACCGTCTGCCTTTTCTATAGAGGCTACTTTACCATCTACACGCCATTCTATATTATTAATTCCTTCTGCTCTGTCAAAAGTTAATTGTCCAATTTTATCATATTCATAATTACCTGGTGTTTGTTCTCCTAAATCGTTAAGCCCAATATCTTCCTCTAAATCATTAACATAATCTAACTGATTTGTCTTTCTTATTGTACCATCTGCTTCAGTAATATCCTTATAGAAATACTCAAGATCATCCATATTTTGTCCTTGATCTGCTTTTCGTTTTAGGGTTTTTAAGTTACCATTTTTGTCATATTCATAAACTCCAGAATAGTTTGCTGTACCCCCTAAGTAACCTTGCATGGATTTAATACGATTTAACTGATCGTATGTGTAATCGTTAATTTGGGCACCTAATGCAGTTTCGTTCATATCTGCTATATCGGTAGACATTTGCTTAATATTACCATTATAGAGATTCCTAACATTATTGGCTGCTGTATTGTCTATATCTAAAAAGGCGTTTATACTGCCTATGGATGCATAATCGTTCTCATCTGTAATATTATTGGTATTATTACCATAATAGGTTAAGGCAAAGCCCATTGCATCTTGTGCAACATTGGAGCCTACTGTGCCATCTGTACCCAAATCTTTTGTTGGATCTAATTGATTTGAATTTACGCCTTTTAACCATCCTTGTAATGTATAGGCATAGTCCATACCTTGTACTTCTTTATCTCCTAGAACGGTACGTGCTAATGGGCCATGAGCAAAATAGTTATAAGACGCATCGGTTTCCCAAATAAAACCATCTGTAGAGGTTTGTACGTTTACAATCCTATTATCGGCATCATACTCGTATTTATGTATAAACTGATCTGCTAACCCTTTTTGGTAATACACTTTGTTTACATTACCACTTATTAGATCATACTCATACTCTACATGCTTTAATCCAGAATATTGGTTTGATGATTTTGCCAATAATTTGTTATGGGTTACCATTTCTTTTACATTGCCATGGATATCATAATTATAGTATATGGCATGGTTAAAATCTACATTACTTGTTGAGGGAAGTTTTTCATCAAAATAATAGATTTCGGTAACTCTATTTCTTGAAGTTTGGTTTATATCTGCTATACCTGCTGTTTTAAACACCTGATTTTCGTCAATACTATACTCGGTATAAACAGTTTGCGTTACCTCATGCTTTTCACTGGTAATATTATCAGGATACCTAGTTTTAGTAATAGTGTTATCTGGTTCGGTAACCTCTATTAAAAACTCAACATAGCTATCATTTGAGGTATATACTAATTTACCTGTAGTGTTATTTATGGCGACATCTACATTTGGCACTAGTTCACCTGCTTCAATAATACGCCCTAAATCATCATAGGTTGTATAGCTAAAGGTATTGTTATCTTTTTGTTTTGCATTTTGTGAAGCTATAATTCTACCTAAATCATCATAAGCAAAACAGGTAATGCCTCCATCTGGTGTAGATTGCCATACCAACTGGTTTAAGCTGTTGTACTTGTATTGGGTTTTGTATTCATGGTTTGGTAATAACTCTATATCTTCATTTATAGGGTTATCTTTTCTGTATTTGTTTATACGATCATTTAAACTAAGACTTACACCATCTACATCAGCTATTGCTTCTAGTTGTTCTTTAGAGAATCTTTTTACGCCTTGCGGTGGTACGGTTTGTTTTAAATTACCTGCTTGGTCGTAGTAATATAAAGTATATTGGTATTCTTTATCTTGATAAATCATTTTGAATTCTTCCTCTACATTTTCAGTGGCATGTCTTAAATACGCATTAAGGAACTTTTCGCGCTCTTTTCTCAAGAATTCTTCATAATTGTTTTTCCCATACGTATTTTTAATGTTCTCAGTGAATCTTTCGCAAGACGATTCTTTGGGAGCTGGATAGTATACGTCATTAAAATCTACTGGTAATAATGGAGGCAGACTAATACATGAGTTACCTTGATCTGTAAGCTGATAATAATGATCGGAAGCAAATTGCATCCATGTTTTTTTGTCATCAAATGATATATTGTTATCATTTAAATGGGTGTTTAAGTATTCGTCTATAATACCTTGCATACCAACTCTTCCATCGTCTGGATCATCATAACCATACCCAAAGTCTGTGGCACCAAAATCGCCAATAGAAATATAGTTTAAGGATGTACTTGGAGATTCATCTTGTGCAGTAGTTGTTGGTATAACTACAGTGTCTATATAATATTTATAATCTTCTGTAATATAGGCATAGTTATAACTACTAAAATCTTCTTTGCTTATGTAGGTAACACCTTCGTTTGCAGGGCTGGTATCTATACCAACACTTTGTAATATATCAAGATATACTTGATACTTTTCCATGCTGCTTACGGGTTTTAAAGGTTGTGCTACACAGGGTTTATCGCAAATAGTTTGGGCTGCAAGTGCTAGTGATTGAGACGCAAAAGCTAAGTTGCTTTGATTCTCACAACTATTTAAATCTCTAAGATTACAATGGTAGTCGAGACCAAATCCCTGCAAAGCATCGCTATCATTTAATAACTTTCCTCTTATAAGTTTTGTAATTTCTTCGAACTGATATTCAGTTTCATTAATGACATATTTATATGTTAATCTTGCATATAATGTTGATTGTGTTGCGGTTTCTCCAGAAGACTTTACAGGTAAAATATCAATAAACTCTGTTATATATTCTTTTTTTGTAATATCTATATCCAAAAAGATATAAAGTTTATCTCTATAATCCGTAGCAGAAGAATTAAAATGAATACTTATATCATCATTATAAGTATTATTTTGCAATCCGCTTGAATAGTAGTATTCCGCATCAGTTATGCCTTGATAGTTGTATGTGGTATAGTTGGGGTTTGAGGATCCAACCAGTGAACAATATACACCGGCAGCGTTAATATCTACAAAATTTTGAAACGTTTGCGATTGATATTCTGGTAAATTAGTGATAGAAACACCTTCGTCTGTAAAATTATTATTTGCAATAATCTTATTTAATAAGTTTTTTAAATCCTCACCAAATTGTATGGCTGGATCTCCAGCATTGCAAATAGTACTATTATCTACAGGATCACAATCATCACCAATACCATCTCCGTCTTGGTCTGCGAATACTTTTATGTTGTCTAAACCAACGTAAATAATAGGTGCACCATGTGATGGTGTACAGCCATTATAATCAAAATCAGCTTCTATTTTTAGTTCTGCTGTTGTACTATTTGCCACAAATGTTGTAGAAAAGTGTTCCCATACATTATTGTTAGTATTATCATTATCATGAGCGTTTGCATCACTAACTACAATCACTTTTCCGCCAGGAGCAGATTGATCTCCAAAATAGACAGTAGAAGAAGTTGCAGAAATTCCCCCACAACACCTACTGTTTTCCCCTGGTCTTATTCCACTTTGATCGAAAGAAACAGTATATGTTTTCCCAACTACTAAATCTGTTAACAATGTTTTTATGGCTGCTTTACCACCAGACCCAATTATTCTAGTAACATAAAAATATTCTCCTCCGTTCTGCGCTCCTGTTGGAGGTACCATACATAAATCAGTACAAGTACTTGATTGAAATTGTACGGTATAATCTGAGCATTCATTCTCACTAAATAAATCATTTGATAGTAATAAAAAATGAGTTGTATTATATTCTTTTGTCCATTCTCCAGAGGTAGCAGCATAACCACCGCCAAAACTCATCCCACAACCTGAATTAGTTACACATCCTTGGTGGCATATTTCTCCCTGAGATTCAAATGTTCCATCTGCCAAAAGTACACTACTACATGGTAATGGATCAGGATCTATGGTTGTAGTATAATTATTAATATCATCGCAACATAAAAAATTAATCAGATTCGGGTTTTCATTATTGTCATCATCATATACTTGCCCATCAACAATAAGCTCTTCATCATTATTAAAATCAAACCATGTAGTTTTTATTTCTTGGGATGTAATCGTATTTTCATCATAAATATATTCAAAACGAACATCATTACAGTACGCATTTTCATTTGGTAAATCTGTATATAAAGCCATGTACATTACAGATACACCATCTGCTTCTAATTCAATTTGAGACCCTCCATCACTTTTCCAAATCATTGTTTGTGGATACCCAAAAAACTCTGGTAAGTAGCCTTCTGAATAAATTTGTAAATTAGTAATATCTATACTGCCTTCAATATTCAGTTGATTGGTTTCTATTAGACCATTCATTAAAGTTTTGAGTGCCTTTTCAAAATAAGTTTGTTTATTACAGCTACCTGTTTCGTCATAAGTACTACCAGGACCTAAATACTCTCCTCCTTCAGCAATAACACTTGGGTCTATATCACAATTAGAAATTCTTACCTTAGTAGTTCCTGAAATTATTATATCTTCAGTGCCTTCTTCATTTAATTTAGCTAGTGCTTTATAGCTATATGTGGTATCATCAATTTGTGTTGCATTTATTTGGGTAATGCTTAAAATTTCCCATGTACTGGCATAATCATTCCAAGAATAAGTACTACTAGTAGGGATTATAATAGTAACTTCAGAGTCTGTTACCCCATCTATACTCAATCTAAATTCTTTTTCAGATATTATTATACCTGAAGTAGATGGATTATTAACAACCCCACCAAGTGCTTCATAAAGTTTTGGGGATAAATATTGGCCTTGATAATTTCTGCCTTCAACTCCAATATTTGCACTTTCTTTAAAATATCCATCTAAGTATATTTGCAAATCTCTTGCTAAGGGACATACACCTGTATTTACATAATAGTTGTAATTTACTTGTTCTGCAATATCATTTACAACATCTTTGGGATCGGCACCTGCATTATAAAACATATCGCTTGGTAAAAAGCGTTTTTGCTTTGTAATATAGGCACCTGAATTCGTATCTGAACAAATACCGTTTGATGGGTTTAAAGTGTTTAAATAGTTTCTTGTAGAAGAAGTAGTATAACCCTCTGTTAAATTATTTATTAAGTCTGTTGGTACGGCAGACTGTCCAATACAACCATTGTATGCATTTTTTTCCTGAGCATAAGCATTAATAAATACAGATTGTATTTGTTGTTTTAATCCTAGATAGTTTGCTTTATATACGTTCCAAAACTTATCTTTCTTTTTACTATCATCTAAAGCCCTAACCTCGTTTAAAATCTGATCAAAGGTATGGGTTAGTTTGATGTCGCTAATTGTTTTATTATCAAGGCTACTAAATGTTATGTTTGCATAAGCAGAGTAAACCATTGCCGCATTTGTATTGTTATAATCTTGGGTTAGGGCAGTTTCCATCATACCATCTTTGCTTAAAAACGAACTCATGTAATCTGAGGATGCTTGCAAATCTGAACTAAGCTGGAATTGGCTGAAATATGGATCGTAAAGTATAAAGTCTGAAATGGTATTTAAAAAATAACCTGCTTGATCGGCTTCATCAAAAGTGACTATGGATTGTAAATAAGCATCAAAACCATCTGAATTAAATGTACCTAAAGCTGAATTGCGTTGTATGGTACAAAGCTCATTTACATACAGCAAATAATCATATTCCGGATGATATACTATCAACGATTCTGCCCAACTGTCTTGCCATAATCTTACAAAATCTATATGATTTGATAAATATTGTGGCTTTACCCAATATTTATTTGAAATATCTACATCGTCTGTTGGCCTAAGTGTGCTGATGGCCGTATCATCAATCTCTGGTTGATAGCTTACTGTTACAACATCATTCTCATCTATTGTTTCGATTATCTCTACCTTTATTTCACTAATACTACCATCTTCATTATAATAATTACCACTTGTATATAAGCCTTGTGATGGATTTGGTCGGGCACCATCATACTCAGGATGGTATGGGTTTTTCCAACTATTATAAGTACCAGAATCTGAAGTTCTAGCACTATATAATTGATTTGATTCATTAAATATGTTTAGTATAGTTTCTGGATTGTTGGTATTTACGCCATTACCGTATTGCCCTAATGGACTCATATCTTGTAATAATTGATCTTTTGCAGATTGACAAGAAATAGATTCTAATGGATCTTCACCAGGAGTAATTGTTGGATCTGCGTCGTTACATGGTGCATTACATGCAATTATGGCTTCGTTATATTGGGCTATAAAAGTATTAGTAAGCTCCTCTGTTTGCTCATTTATAGGGTACTGTTGTAGCATTTCATTGGCATAATCAATGGCCGAAGGATATTCTGTAGTTATTGCGGTTATACATTCTTCGCATGTGGTAAAACAGCCATCAATAATAATAGGGGGTGGAGAAATAATATCTGGTGATACATAGCAATCATCGTTTTCGTCTTGTAATTTGGCTATGTACAGGTTTGCAGCTTCTTCTGCAGCAGCTTTATTTACTTTAAGCGATTTTGTAATAGTAAAAGTTCCTCTATCAATAGTAATTTCAGGAAAATTACCATTCTCGTCTGTATAGCTATAGGTTTTATTAGCTTGATCTATTACTATGTGATTTTCTGGTATATTTGATTTTGTGTCTAAAGAGAATAAATTTGTGGCATTTTCATCAAAGATGTTTATGTTTAAATCATAAGTTATATCATAGGCTTGCGATAGAGTAGTATTAGGCTCAGTTTCAAAATCTGTAACACAATCATACGTAAATGGAGATGCTGTAACACCGTATGAAAATTTTCTTGGAGCATCAAAGGCTACAGTTTTCACACCAAAATAGTAGCGTTCATCTTGTAAAGTATTAAAGTTGCCAGAAGCATTTAAATTGTTATTTTCTTTGTTTAGTAAATCTATAGTAAATTCTTCGTGTAAGTCATCATTTTGTTCATCTTCAAGACTTATTAAACTGTTACTTTCAATTTTATCTCCTGCCAGTGCGGTAGCTATAGTGCGTCCCTGCGGGTCAATATAGCTTATACTTAATTGCCCATTAGGATCTAATACCATATTTTTTTTGTAATGTGATGTATTACCAATGGCATAACCAAATAGACGATTTAATTCTTCTTGTTCTGGGATTCCATAAAAGTATTCCATTTCATGACCAGAATTAAGCTGATGCGCTTTACCTACACCTGATTTTCTTCTTATTCTCCCTGTATTATCTGGTGTATATTCTATTTGAGAAAATGGAAATTGAGAGGCATCAGGGATACGATCACGCTCTAAACCAGAGAAATCTGTATTATCAGGCGAATAATATTTACTAGCTCCTAATGCTATAGACATCTTTTTTGAATCTGATATACTATTGCCTTCATTTTGAGAGTTTAAATCGAAATCTAAATAGCTATATGGTATGCCGCTAGAATTTAAGTTAAAAGCACCTTCTTGGTTTTGCCCATTATGATATTTTAGTTCGTTATCTGTAGTTGGTACTGGTAAAACTTCAACAGCAGGACGCCCTTGTGCATCATAAACAACTTCACCTACTACAGCTGTGTTATCTGTATTTATTTTAGTTACCGTTTGTCTATTTCTCAAGGAACCATCAAAATAACTTACAACTTCCTTCTTTTTACCGTCTTCTGCGAATGAGGATTGGAATTGCCAATTTTTACCACTAGCATGGTCTTCTGTTATTTCAACTTTGTGAGGCCAATGCGTAATTGCAAACCTACTAATGCTCGTATTATTTGCCTCAGCTTCTGTTTTATCGTTTTGTTCGTCTTGGGTGTCTCTTGTCCATCTACTATACTTATTTTTTGTAATATCATCTAAAAAGTTACCTACAGCTCTAACACGATATAAAATATAGCCTTGACTATAAACCACAGGTATGTTATAGCTTAAACTATTTGTTTGTATTCGTGTGCTATTTCGTTCAAAATCTTTAACATTAAAATAAATTATAGATTTATCTAAAGGTATTGTAATATTATCCCCATAATTATCTACCCATGTCCATTCTACATCATAATAACGCGCTTCAGGTATTTCATCCCATGATATAGTGAGTTCTCCCTCAGAAATGGGTGTGCTACTTGTAGTTATTGTTGGTGCATCTGGAGAAAGCTCATAATATCTTGTCTTATTGTAACCTATAGACAGTTGAATATTTTCAGGCACTGTTGTATTATCACTTACCCCACTCTGTATATCCTCAAACGAAATACTTGATATATACACGCTTGATATATATTTGTTTTCTAAAATGTGTTGCTTTAAGTCTGTAATATTTCCAACACCTGCAGTTAAATTGTTTTCTACCTCTAATGTAATGGTATAATCACTATCTGGTGTACCATCAGGTAACAGTGGACTTACGGTTAACGTTATACTAAATTTATACGCATCATAAGGAGCGGTATTCTCTTTAATACTTAAATTTACATATGAATAAACATCAACATCTAATACGCCTGTTGTTTCTAACTCATAAGCACTATTTGATAGTGTAGTTTCTGGGATAATACTAGTTGAAGAAAATTCTTGGGGGTTTTGTGCAAATGCAAAGGCATTAACTATTAAATAAAGTACAAAAACTTGGATAAGCTTAATTTTATTTTTTCTTGTAAACATATTTTTAGTGTTTATAAGTTAGTTTGATCTACTAAGGTGTAAACTGAATAGGCTTCTGTTAAACGTGGTTTTTTATCAGTTCCAAAAGCAATGTAATCTTCAAATTGGGGTAATGGTATTTTGGTTTCTTCTTTTTGTTGGAACTTAATTTCCATACGTCCAACATCATCTGTATAAGTACTATTCTTGTTTAAGAAAGGCATCTTTTTAGATAAATAGAATATTTGTTTTTCAAGAGTGAAACTGTTTTTATTTATATGTATTTCTACCTTATGATATGGTAGTGGCAGCTGCTTATTTATAAGCTCTAATTGATATACGATAGTAGTACCTATTTCTTTAGTGTTGGTTTCTTTATAATAATTTAGAAAATGAGATATTTCAATTGGGTTTTTTGTTTGTAGTTCTTTATTGGAAATTGCATTGTAACTAATAGTCTTATTGGTGTTATCTATAACAATATGAGCATCTTGAAATTGAATTACTTCTGAATTTAAAATCTTTACGACATTTACATTTTTGTCTTTATATATTTTTCCCTTATAAGATTCTGTAATAGTATTACCTGTATATCCTCTGTACATACTATAAGTTACCTCTAAATTTAAAGTAGCAGTATTATCATAGAAAGATTTTACTTTTTTCAAAGTTTCTTCAGCCTTAGGTATTTGCGAATTCCCTGTAAAACTTACATGTAAAAAAATAAGTAGTATTAGTTTTATTAATTTCATAATTAATTTGTAGCTTTAATATTACCAGAACGTGTTTCTTGTATGGTGTAGATTCCTTTTTCTGTTTCTTTTTTGACTCTAACTAGACCTCCCTCTAAATCATATTCATAAAACGTAGCATAATTATTTTCATCCAACTCAGACATTAATCGCTGATTAACAGGATGGTACACAAATGTTTTCATGTTGCTTTCAAAAGGTTGTACCCTAATATCATCAAAGTAAATATTTACGCTTTCAGATGTTCTGCTTTTTAGTTCAATATTTAAAACCTTAGCATTTACAGGTATCGTAAATTCTCCTACAATCCTTTGCCATCCATCAATAATGGCTCCACTTGGGAAAAACTGATGGGTTAAACTCATTGGTTCTGTACTCTCATCAATATAGGTTAGTTCTATAGCTGCATTCTCATAATTTGATATATCTAATTCTGCATTTTCTGCTTCTTCGTAATCATAATATGTTATTGATTCAGAAAATATAGGCTCCGGAGAAACACTTATATCAGGATTTGGATTTGGTACAGTTACTGTTTCTTCTGGAATAAATGTTTGGGAAACTGTTAGTGTACCGTTTATAAACTGTGCATTTGTAAAATTTAATATATTCTTACCCCTACCTAAAAGCGGAAGATTTATGTTTGTGGTAACTGGATTAAAACATGTGTTACAAGACGTAAATTGTACAGTAGGAGTATAGTATGTAAAAATCCTACCATCGTCTGCATTAGTTAATGAAAATTCAAACCCTACAGCCCTACCATAATCATCCTCTATTCGAGAAAAGTTATACACTACAAGTCTAGGAGCCCCTTGTGGTTGCCCTATAATGTAGGGGACAAGTGCATCAAAATTTACAACATCCGAACTGGAAACAGGTGTATAAACAGCAGGAATATTAAAATCTAGTGGGGCTTCACTTAAAAATTTGTCTTTCAAATGATTCAATAAATCTACAAAAACAGTGCTTACTTCACTAAAATTTCTGGTTTCGGTTGCAGATACTGAGGCCTCTTGCTCTCTTACCCAACCACTTATAATGTAATGTCCTCCTAATTGTGGCTTAAATTTTTCACACGCCACTATGGTGGGCTTTGCTTCCTCTAGTATTTTTACAGTTACACCTATACGAGGGCTTACACAGCCAAGATCTATATGCTGAGCATAATAGGTTTGTCCATCAACAAGCGATGTAGTGTTGTTGTACATTGTTCCATCAGTTTCTTGACTATACCATTCTACATTACTACCTATTACTTTTAAATCTGCTATTGTGGGGTATTCATCATTGTAGAACTTTTGAATTGGCAAGGGTATTATAGGCGGAGAAAGATTATAAAGAAATATTGTTACAGACTTACGTTCTACGCTTTCAATACTATTCGCATCTATTTGTGCTGCGAAATAGGCAGTGCCTTCTGTAACAGCAATATTGCTGGGGTCTGGTATGGGCGTACCTCCAGTTTCTTCTAAATACCAGACTATTTGGTGTCCTGTTGGTATTGGCTCTAAAACAATATCATCAATTGAGCTATTTGGGCAAAGGTATTGTACACCGTCTCCTTCGGGAGGTGTAGTGCCTACAAAAACTTCTACTGCTAGCCTACAGGAAGATAGCCCATCATCTTCGGCATAATATATCTCTCCATCGATAAGCTGGGTGCTACTATCAAGAGGGGTACCGCCATTGGCAGAACTATACCAGTTAATGTTAGCCCCATTTGCCTGTAGTAAGGCTACTGTAGCTCCAACACTAAATTCTTGATAGGTTTCTCCTAACGGCGTATTCTCATCTATATATATAGTTTCTGCTGTTCTTCCAGCTTCTGGATTATTTGTATCCTCGTACCAATATACTACACCTCCTAATACAGTATCTTCAACAAAATCATAATCTGAGGCAATAGGTTCAGTTTCAGTTTCTGAAGTGTACCATAATATATTTGAACCACTTGGTATTAAATTTGCCGTAGTAATGACTTCAATTTCGCTAGTGCAAAATGTATTTTCCTCGCCAGACGCATAAACTATTAGATTAACGGGGTTTCGTTCTAAAGTTAAACTTGTAAGGTTTGGATTTTCCGCAATAAAATAATATATACCTTGATCAGATATTGATGGGTTCGATATAACATATTCTAAACTTGTAGCCCCAGGAATCTCAATTCCATTTTTATACCATTTATAGGTGTTATTGGGGCTATATAATCTGTTTGAAGTTAAAGGTATCTCTTCAATACTGTTTTCAAGTAGCCTTATAGTTTCTTCTTCATCGACTTTAGCTTGAGGTACATGAAAAATATCTGGAATGAAATCTGCTCTTGGATAACTAGTAAATTCTAGATTTTCTAAATCACCAAATACAAATTCATTATTTACCAGTGATCCTCCTAAATATGCTGGTATAACTGGAACTGATATTTGTTGAGATTCTCCACGTAATTTATTATTTGACAAATCAATTGATGCTCTGGTATTGACATCAAGATTAGCAAATGTTTGAGGAATGTATCCTTCTAGATTATTATTGGATAAATTCAATCCACTTATTCTCGTTATACCTGTGTTTGGATTTATATCTGTAGATATTCCATACCAATCGCAAACGGGTACGTTAGGATCCTTCCAATTAGTATTGTTAATCCATTGGTCTCCATTTGTAGCATCATAAAATTCTGAGAGAATGGTTCTCACATTTTTTGGTAAACCACAAGTATCTAATTCATCCAGAACAACTGTAACTTTATGGCGCTCTAGTGTTAAACCTGTTACAATACTATTTGTAGCTGTAAAATAGTAAATTCCTGTATTTGCTGCAGATGCAGCTCCTCCATTAAATACTCTAGAATTCTCACCAATTGGATTAAAAGTTATTCCATTATCATTACTAAAAAACCATTGGTAGTTGTTGGATTCACTTGATAGTTCTGTAGAAATGCTAAAACTACCATTTTCTAAAACATATATGGTTTCTTCTTCATCTACTTTAGCTTGAGGACTATAGCTGTACAGAATTCCTGGCTTTTGCGAATAAGTAACATGTTCATTTTCAAAATCGCTAAAAATAAATGCATTGGTTCCAAAAACTAACTTTTCTAAATCTAAATTTCCCCATTCGCTAGGTATTGGTCCATATAAATTTCCTCTATTCATTCCAAAATCTATACGCTTAAGGTTTGTTAAGTTTCCTAATTCGGGAGGAATTGGTCCAGATAACTCATTATCTGGAATCTCTAAGTACTTAAGGTAGGGTAAATTTTCTAATTCTTTAGGCAAAGTACCAGAAAGACCTATATCCCAAGTTCCATCTATATAAGGGGCTTGTATTCCAACTACATGATTATTTTCAACTGTTATACCAAACCAGTTACACACATCTCCCTCTTCAAAATTCCATGGAGTAGGATTAGTCCAATTTAGACCATTTGTACTATTATAAAAAGCTTCTAAAGCATCTATTTCACTTTGGGGAACTGTACAACTATTGGTCGTATCAACACTTACGGTTATAGGATGTCTATCTGTACTCTCACAACTTGATACACTTATTAACGAAGCAACATAATATGTGGTAGTAGAATTTAATGTGGGTGTTGTATATGAGGTTCCTGTGTGGACAGCAGTACCACCAGAAGCTGTTGTGTACCAATTAATGCTATCTGCACCAGTATAAGGTGTAGCTGTTAAGTTGGCAGACCCTGGAGCAGATAGCGTTACATCATTACCTGTAGGTAAGCCTGGTATAGGATTAACCGTAACGTTAATTTCAAATGTATATTGGGTTACTCCGTTTGACGTTACCCCTCTTCTATACCAACGTGTTGTGGTTAAATTAGATGGAGGGGTGTAGGTTGTAGATGTTGCCCCAGTAATATCTGTCCAATTAGAGATTCCATCATCCGAAGATTGCCATTGGTAACTATAAGTACCATCTCCGCCATATGCTGAAGCTGTATTTGTTAATGTACTAGGTGTCTCGTTTTCACAAATAGTTTGAGGGTTCCCTATGGTTCCTGCATAAAGAGTATCTCCAATTTCAAAAGGTACAGACGTTGTGTGTTCATTAACTAAATTTGGTGGAATTACATAGGTTACATTTATTGTTCCTGTTCCTAACTGTGTCCAAGTAATATATAAATTAAAAGGATCTTGCGGATCTGGTAGAGACGTTGTACCAGAACCATCGTAGGTTACAGACCAACGGCGAAATTCTAAATCTGATCTTAATTCATATAGAGTTGTCCCCCCAATAACCAAAGAAGGATCTCCAAAAGCAGGCCCATCCACAGTATCTTGTGCATACAAGTTTGTACTATTTAGTGCAGATAGAAAAAATAGTATCAAAAAACTAAGAAATATTTTTTTTATGTTAGTCATAGTTATATTATTTGTTTTTTTATGGATATGTAAACTTTTAACATATATCAAATACTATAAAAGTTATAATTTTGGAAATAGTAGTGGTTGATCTCCCTGACATTTTCGACCACCAAATGCATCTAATCGTACACTTTCTCCATTTATAGGATTCATTACTCCATCTGTTGTTTTAAATAAAAGGAAATCAACTACAGCATTGTCTTTGTTAACATTTTTCCCTGGATTCCTTTTTTCAGATACAAGCCAAAATTCTACTTGAACACGCCCTGTAGCATCTAATTCAATTTGATATTTTCTAAGTTTATTATTTTTATCCCTGTTAATTCTGTCTCCATTTACATATACAAACCAACCATTTGGATTTGAGGAATGTTCAACTATAGCGTAATCAACTATAGCATTAGGTTTACCTTGGATTGTAAAGGTAGCTTGTGCATCTCTACATCTAATTTGTTGAGATATAACAATACCTGATATTTCTGGGTCTTTATTATCAATACATGAATAATAATCAGGGCTACCATCTTCTAATGTTGGAACACTATCTGGGTGAGTGTAAGGACAAGGATCTTCATCATCTTTAAGTCCATCCTCATCTGTATCGTCTGGTTTAGGTACTTCTCCTATAAGCTCTACTGGCATTTTAGCTCCATTTCCATTTTCTGGATCTATTAATAGACTTGTATGTCCTGTATGCGCATGTTTATTAGAAGTAACAATACCTCTGTCTCCATCTTGATCTACAATATCTTTATATGTAAAATGTCCTTTGGCCGTATTAAGGTAGTTGTTGTAATCCTCAAAATTATCTCCACCCATGTAACGATACCTACTGTTAGAGGTTACGGCTACTGGTAAAGTAAAATTGTAACCGTATTGTGCTGAAGAATACCTAGCTAAAGCATCTTTGTTTTCTAATTCGGCACCAAAGGGGCTATATTGTGTTACCTCGCTTGCAAATGTCCAAAACTTAAATTCATCTGGTTTTTCTTCATCTATAACGTCTGGGTTTACTGTCCAACCTGAATTTTCTACAGGGGTGTAGAGTGGCATAAATTCTTTAAAGTACCCTTCTTTTCTTGTATTTGTTTTAGAGGTTTCAGCACCCTGTTTTATATCTGTTCTTTCTGTTAAATATGCATACGATTTTTTAGCACGCCATTCCCCCTTAACATTATTTTGAAATGGGTTAAAACCATACTCACTTATCTCGCTATACGCTAATTCTCCAGATTCTGTATCCAAATCTTTATATGGTATACTTTCTAAATTGTTTTCGCATTGTGCATTCCATAGATCGTTGTATACCACTGCACTTGCATTAATTATACGTAAATTATTATTTGTTGATGATGCAAATGATGCTGTATTTAATTTGTTATCAACTGCGGTATCTAGAGGGTTTGTCATCATAGTAATAGATGCCATATTACCCATTTGCTGATTGCGATACCCTGAGCGAATTATTTTGAAATGGATATTGCTGTCAATAGTTTCATCTGATGTTGGGTTTACTATGCCTCCATTTCTTTTCATTAATTGTACTCCCGTACCTTCTGGGCCAAATCCAATAACCCAAAAACGTTGTGGTTGTGCACTACTGAAATCAATAATTTCATCTCCCAATGTAAAATACTCTTCAGCATTATTATTACCAGCTAAATTAAAGTGCCCATCTGCATAGCTTAGGTCTCCTTGTAGACCTAAATTTTTAGAAGCTTGTCCCATATTTTTATATTCATTGGCCCAGTAAGCTGGAAAATTGAAGTTGTAATAGGTATCATCAAACTCATTTATTGTTTTAGTTAAAATAACTTCGCCTGTTTCTGCATCCCATGCTTCGTTTACGGTAGATACTTTAGAGCCTAAATCCATCGCTATTTTCTCTTTTAGGATAGCAGTAGTGTGTACTACTTTTGTAGTGATAACACTATGCGCTGTGTTTTCGTGCGTACTTCTACTCGGAAAGGCTGTTGGTACTATAACAGGAATTGGTCCTAAAAAAAGTGTCGAAATATTTGTATTTATCCCTGTGGTTTTAGATTCGGAATAGCTTTCTCTAAAATCTGTAATCACATCATAATCCACTCCAATTTCTCTATCATAATCTATGTTACCATTTCTATTAATTACTGGTAGTACATTATCTAAAATACTTGAACTTGCGGTAGAATTTTCTGGATGGTTTACCTTTTGTGTAGCATATTTGTACAAAATAGAAGAAATAGGTTGATCCATATCTTCTTGAAATACATTTTGCGCTTTCATTTTACCATCCATATCGTTAGTATGCACTACATATCCTTGAGATAAAGTGTATTTGTTTTCAACTTTAACCTTTAACCCCAATAATCCTCTAACCATATTTTCTAAAACTCTATTTCGGTTACTATATGGGGGGGCTTTTGTAATATCAGTATGATCAACTTTTGTTGGGAAATCTTTGGTTGTATAAAACTCAGAGACTACTTTACCTGTAGCGTGTCTTTTAATATTTTCTCTGGATAAATTTTTGACAGTAACGCGACTATATGTTACCTTAGAGTGTGGGAAAAATGCTTTACCAAAGGGTTTTTCTACATAGCTTAATTCTCTTGGGGTTATAAGTCTGTCACCTAATACATCTGTTTCGTTTTCATCATAAAATGGTTCAACAAAAGGATTTTCTGCACTATTATTTGGCTCAAAAGATGCCACACCACTAGAGCTTTCATCATCTAGAGTATACTCATAAGTTTGTCCATAAGTTTGAAACGCACCATTAGATGCCATAAGATTCCAATTATCATTCATTTCTACTTTTGATACTCTACACCCTCCACCCAACTTATATTGTTTTGGTGTAGATAACCTAATCCATGATTTTTCTGGTATAAAATATTTTGCACATTGTTGCTCTCTTAGTTTTGCATCTGGTTTTTGGAAAAAAGAACCTAGGCCTATTCCTATTTTTGCTAATTTTTTTGCGATGCTTTTAATGCTTTCATCTTTATAATCGGCAGGTAGTCCATGAACCACATTATTCAAATATGTTCTGCCAAAATATAAACCAGCTTTCACAATAGGATTTTCATTGTGGTTACCTATTCCTTGCATAGGAATGGCAGCATAAAATTTTTCTCCCTCTTGGAACATGCCATAATCTATATTAGTATTAAGATTAAAATATCCAGTTACATAATCATAATCTCTACTATTACTATTGTAGCTAGCCCCTTTACGAGTCATATTCATTAAGAACCTAAAATATACAGGTTTATCATGAATGTCTTTAAAATATTTATCTATGAATTCTTGGTTTGAAAGCATAGTAGTTTCATCAGGCAATTCTATATAAAGATACTCTGCCTCTTGATTGCCATTTAATCCATATAGGGTATTATTTGTATTTGTAGGGTCATTAGGATTACTATCTAAGCCCGCCCCAACAACTTTAAACATTTGCATGGTATGCTTATCTTGCACATACTGATAGTCATCACTTTCGTAAGTAAGATTAATAGAACCACCAGATGGAAGCCCTATTTGTGTCATAGACCAAGCAGAAGCATATTCATTTTGAGTAGTTTTATTTGTTTGATCTACAAACGGAAATTCTGAAGTTGTAATGCCATCTTGTGTCCCACAACCAACATTAACATTAGGGTTATAGTTTCCCCAAATATCAAAAGCCTTTAGGCTATAATCTGGATTATGCACTTCATCATTTTCATTATAATCAAAAGTATAGGGTGTATGTTTCCCCATTAATGATGTTCTATAAGTAAAGTACACCTTCTTTAAAGTTAGTTTGCCTGTGTGTAGAATACCAGTGTCTTCATCAATTAATTCATGACCATCTTTTGTGCCACCTAAATTATTATTTAAGCCTTCACATAACGCGTAGTTATATATGAAATGTGCCGTTTTAATAGGTTCTAATTCCAAAACATCATCAATAGTTGGTTCCGCATCAGGGTTATTAGTTTTAAATACATCGTATTCAGGTTTAGAATAAAGGCGTATAGTATTTAGTTTATATAACTCTTGTTGGCCATTTGCTGGTTCTTTTCCATTTTCTCCATCAACACCACGTGCATCTTTTCTTGGTGATAAATCAAAAAATGCAACATGTGTTTTGGTTTCTATTTTTTCGATGTATTTTATTTCCTTTTTTCCATAGAGATAACTTCCTTTTTGGTCATTAGGATTGCTTCGCAGACCTTCATTGTAAGACGCTTGGTTCTTACCATAAGGAATGCGCCACTGGAAATCTTCGTATTCTCCTTGGCTATTCTGGTACTTTATCGTTTTGTATTTAAATAGTGTATAGGCACCTAAATCATCATCAGTAGGACCATCTCCTTTTAAATCTTCATAATCTGAGGATAAAACAGCCGATAGCAAATATGTATGTGCATAGGGAGGTGTTTTTACTTTGTCGTAGAAATGGTCAATACCACTAGTATTATCCACTGAGTTTTCTCCAAATCTCATTTGGATATTACCATTACCATCTTCAATGGGTTGAGCAGCACTGTATTCTACCATTCCTGTATCACAAAAACCAGTAGAATCAGTAGCAAAAGTCACTTCCTGTTTAGTAGTGTTGTATGCAGTTTCTCCAAATACATAGGTAGAACCATCTGGTTTTAAAACACGTATTTCTGCAGTATGATGATCTTTAGCATGTGTATTTATATGATTTTTAGGGTAATCTTCAGTATAAAAATCTCTAAGTTCTGCAGCAGTTATTTTTTGGATAGACTGATTGCGTACATCTCTTTTTGTTCTTTTAAATGGCGCTGAGAATGACTTAAATACTTCTCTAGGAATATTTCCTTGATATTCTTTTACTCTAAAGCGCGTATCAGCATATTTTCTATCTTCAATACCTCCTATTTTAACAGCCATAGCTTTATCACCATGTAATTGACTTGTATATAGTTCTCTTTCATCATCAACTTTATTCTCCCCTACGTATTTAAAATATACAGGCTCATAATCTAATCGTTCACTTGTATTTAAATTTTCATTTTCATTATTAAAAATATGTGTAGCATTTGTATTCCATATTCCTGTATGACTTTTGGAAGGCGCCAAAACTAAATTAAGTCCCAATTGAAAGCTTCCTGTTCCTCCGTGAGATTCTGCTCCTAAACTTGCACTGCTACTTTCATCTTCTACATATTCATCATATATTTGACCTATTTGACTACGGTGTGGTCTAAACATACCACTTATGCCTTGTCCGTTAACACTGTATACATCATAAGTATAATTGGTATATGGCAAAGCCAAAAGTCTATCGCTTATAACACGATCATTCTCTCTATTGTAATCTAAAATATCGCTTGGGCTTGCTTGACCTGTAAACTCATAGCCATATGCCTTTTCTTCTCTTAATTTATCCTTTAACTCTTGTTCGGTATATGTAGCTGATAATTCAAGTTGCCCATCAGCAGCCATTATATCTATTCCTGTAGAGAATGAAAATGTACCGTTAATATCCTTAAAAGCTGAGCGCTTTCTTGGGGTTATTGGCATTGGGTTTGAAAAAGAAATACTTCCAGTAGCAGTACCTGTGTTTGTTTTATCTAATATTTCACTTAAAAGCCAATTATCAAAACTAGGTTTCAAAGATGCATTTAAACTAAAATTTGTTAAACCCCTGTTAGAGTTGTATGAGACCCCTGCATTTAGATTTCCACCAATTACCATTGCATCAGTTCCAAATAGATTTGCTTTAGCATTTATTTTTGGAGATATTGTAGCCCCCTCAGTCGCAGAGTTTTGCACATCCATTCCTACACTTATATTATCTGACAAATCAAATGATAGTCCGTAAGATGGTGTTATAGTAATACCATGGTAATTACTGTATTTAATTCCTAAGCCTGCAGAAAAACTATTAGTTTCTTTTTTTGGAGCTTTAATATTATCTTCTTGCTCTAAACCAAAAACTTGTAAATCTCCTACAGATGCGTTAATCCCAACAGTTACGTGTTTTTTTATATTTTTTTTATATGTTAGTGTATCTCCCTTAAAATCATCAGGAATACCTCGTACTTGCCTGTTTATTTGTCCAACATTAAGGTTCCAGCCCAAGCCTACCCAAGAGGCTTCTTGATCCATAGTAATACCAGAATTATAGGATAAGTTTAAAGGATAGCCACCTACATCCATAATTGGGATATTGTAATTAAAATCTCCTGTAGATAGGTTTACCATATCCGACGTACCTATAGGCGTAAAGGAATTAAATTCTGGTTGTGAAGGGCCACTCGTTAATGCAAATAAATTTGATGGTTGCACTGTTGTGAGTACCAATTGTATTGCTAAATAACTAGCTATTATTTTTGAATACCTGCTTTTTCGAATATTATGGATCATAATAATTTAAAAGGTTTAAATAGTTTTATTCTTTTATACTTTTAACCAATGCCTCTAACTGTTGTAAACGTTTTTCCAAGCTTTGGTTGTGTGCTTCTTGTTGCTTTAGCTTCTTTTCTTGTTGAATGATATAAAGGGTTAATTCCTCTATTTTTTCAAGGAGTTTTGCATTCATTTGCCCAATGAGTACCCCGTTTTCCTCAACTTCCTTTGCGGATGGTATATTTGGTAGATGCCCTTGTTGATTTATATAGTCCTGTAATTCTTTTAGAGTAGGCAGTTTATATGTTTCATCAAAAACATAATCTGGCCAAACACTTTGTAATTTTACTTTAACTTCTTCGCTTATTATTTTACCAGCAACTGCTAATTGATAATCAGATGGTATTGCAGAGAATTCTACACCTATGGCTAATTTTCCATTATTAATAATATGTACATCATTTTCAAAACTTGTTTTGTGTTTGTTTATCAAACCATAGCCTAGGTTCTTTTTATAGTCTCCATAATCACCAATTACTATAGTGGATTTTTCTTTTGGCATATGGATAAAATTTGTTGCTGTTGTTTCTCCTTCAAAAATGGCTGAACTAAGCTTTATGGCATTACTTTCTGCATTATCATTTCTGAATTCTTGAATTACAACACTATTATTAAGATGTCCTTGATCCGATCTACTTGTCATCGTAACGGCATATTTTCCATTATCAGCTCTATACACACCTACATAGCCTCCTCCATGCCAATTTCCATCTATATCTACAGTTTTATTATTTGTTGGCGCATAAATCTTATGGTTTGTATTAATGTTGATTTCAGTTCTAGCACCGTCTGGGTTACCTATTACAAGATTATCAGAATATCGACCAGTTCCATTTACATCTAAACTATATTGTGGAGTATCAGTCCCTATACCTACATTGCCAGTAGTGTAGTATATATCTTGATTGTTGAGCTCCCATACATCTGAAATACCCGAAGAATTCGTAGAGTTATTAGGTTGAGCATTGATTAATTCTTGTATGGTGGGTTCGCTGCCATTGATTTCGTATAGTGTGGGACCATAGAAAAATTGACTATCACTGGTATTAGTGCTGTCATATAGGTATACTTTTTGGTTTATTTCTATTGCTCCTGTTTGAAATTTAAAATCGGGAAAGTTGTCAACTTTACTCCCAGTTATACCATCATAAACACCTCCTATGCTAAATGTATCAGTATAATTGCTATGGTGTACATACCCCACCAATAAATACCAGTTATCCAAAGTGGGTAGGTCACTAGCCTTGAAAAAAGGGTTGCCTCCTGCTGAATTCCCATCGAGATAATCGTTGGTAAATTCCCCTGCTATATTTTTTGATGTAAATGCAAAAAATGTTCTTCCCTCTTGTGAATTCGTTTTTTTGGCCCAAACCGTAAATCTGTAGCTTTTTGTATGATCTATACCAATAAACCCCGTAGTCCAACCACCACCGTTATGGGTGCCACTATCAGGAACAGCTTTCCATAAAAGCTCTGAGCTACCGTGGGGACCAACCCCAAACTCTCTGATATTTTCGAAGTCCGTACCATATTTGTTAAAACCTGGGGCGGAACCAGTCCCTTCAGTCCAACCTGATGTGTTTATAAGATTTACTGCTGATGATGTCCCGTTGTTGGTCGTAACAGAAATAGCGCTACTTTCTGTACTCTCATTTCCAGCAGCGTCTAAGGCTGTTATAGTAAAATTGTATGATGTTGCCGCTGTTAATCCTGTTACTTGATATGTTGTTACATTACCAAGCGTAGTAATTAAAGTTCCATCTTGATAAATATTATAGCCTGTTACACCTGTATCATCCGTTGCACCAGACCAACTTAAATCTACTGAAGTATCTGTTAGACCTGTACTTGATAATGTTGGTGGTGTAGGAACTAAAGATACACCATATACCTCTAGCTCATATATTCTCATAAAATTATCTGCAGCACCTCCCAATCCATAAAGTCTTATTTTTGAAGTTGTTATTTTATTGAAATTTTCATCAACAACTGATAGAGTGTTAGAGCTTCCATCGACAATAGTAAGCCAAGAATTTCCATCCCATATTTGAAACTCATATTGAATAGGTGAGTTATACAGACCATTATACCCACTCCAAAATTTGAACTGTTCGATTTCAAAACTACCTTCTAGATCTACTTCAATCCAATGAGGCCAGGTAGAACTATCAGATAACCATCTAGATTCAACGCTATTGTTGTCTCCATCTACTGCATTTTGGCTTAGATATGAACCACTTGTAGAATCTGAAGTGGTTGGTTTTCCAAGTGCTATATTTGTATTTTGAGCATTAGTGTAAATTACTATTAATAAAAAACAGAAAGCAGTAATTTTTCTCATAATAATCTTACTTTTGAATTCTTTGTTTAATTTTTTGTTTTCAACTTTAATAACTCAATTTGCTTTTGTTGTTCAATGATATAGAGTGTTAGTTCCTCTATTTTTTCAAGGAGTTTAGCATTCATTTCTCCTAATAGCACTCCATTTTTTTCAACTTCTTTTGCGGAATCTATGTTGGGTAAATGTCCATTTTCTTTAATATAAGCTTCCACTTCTAATAATGTGGGTAGTTTATAATCGTTAGTAAAAACATAATCGGGCCAATTGTTCAAGTCTACCTTAACTTCCTTACTATGTATTGTACCATTAACAGCTAATAATTCATCTGGCGTATTTGTGCCTATACCTACATTACCTTCGTTGTAATAAGCATCTTGACTATTTAGACTCCAAACACCTGAACCTCCTGTGTCTCCAGAAGAAAATGTTGTTATGGTTATGGTGTTACTTACTACACTTTCATTTCCAGCAGCATCTAAAGCTGTTACAGTAAAGTTATAAGAGGTGTTAGCAGTAAGCCCAGTAACTTGATAGGTTGTTACATTAGCTAACGTAGTTTCTAATACACCATCTTTATATATATTATATCCAGTTACTGCAACATCATCTGTAGCTCCGGACCAACTTAAATCTACTGTTGTATCTGTTTGCCCCGAGCTTGATAGAGTTGGAGCTGTTGGAATACCTGATGGCGTAAAACTAGTAATGGGTACAATAGAAATATTATCAATCTCTAAATAGTCACCTATTTCTGTATTATACAAGAAAAATTCTACTGTAAAATCTGTACCATTAAATCTCTCTAACAAAACAGTATAGTCTTCTAATTGATCGCTAAAATTTATATAACCTCCTCCAAAAGACAAATATGAGTCATCACTATTTCTAGCTCTTACTAAACGCACATCGGCGCCAGTACTTTCTATACCAGTAAATTTTAATATATGAGGATCTGTAGAACTGGCTGGCATATTAAATATTAACCTACCTGTATCTAAAGTATTTACAGTAGCTCTAATTTTAAATGTCCCATCTCCATTGCTTTCTGATGTTATATCTGTATTTGCACCTGTACAACTTCCTATGGTATTTGAATCATTATTTAAATTTGCAGCATTTGCTTCAATAAATATATCATTACCAAATTCAAGATTTTGTTGATTAATAGGTATCACAGAAATATTATCTATTTCAAGATAATGACCTATTTGAGGGCTATATAAGAAAAATTCTATTGTAAAATCTGTACCATCCAAACCATCTATTAATACATTGTATTCTCTTAACGTATCATTAAAATTTGTATAACCGCTACCACCAATAGATAAATAAGAACCATTACTATTTCGCCCTGTTACCAACCTAACATCTGCTCCAGTACTCTCAATACCAGCAAACTTTATTATATGTGGTTCTGTCGAACTAGCTGGGAAATTAAATATTAAACGTCCAGTATCAGTAGTGTTTGCCGTTGCTTTTAATTTGTAGGTGCCATCTCCATTACTCTCTGAAGTTATATCTGTATTAACTCCAGTACAGGAACCTATTGAATTTGAATCGTTATTAGCATTTGCAGCATTAGCCTCTATAAAAATGCTATTTGTTTGTTGTCCAAATATATTACCAGAAATGAATACTATTAAAACGTAAAAACATATTTTTTTTAATTCCATTTTACTCTGTTTTAAGTTTTTCTAAAATTTTATCAATCGCATTCTTTTGCAACTCTATTTGTTTTTGTTGTTGCAAAATGTATAAAGTGAGTTCCTCTATTTTTTCAAGGAGTTTAGCATTCATTTGTCCGATGAGAATTCCATTTTCTTCAACTTCTTTTGCGGAATCTATGTTGGGTAAATGTCCATTTTCTTTAATATAAGCTTCCACTTCTAATAATGTGGGTAGTGTATAATCGTTAGTAAAAACATAATCGGGCCAATTGTTCAAGTCCACCTTTACTTCCTTACTATGTATTGTACCATTAACAGCTAATAATTCATCTGGCGTATTTGTGCCTATACCTACATTCCCTTCGTTGTAATAAGCATCTTGACTATTTAGACTCCAAACACCTGAACCTCCTGTGTCTCCAGAAGAAAATGTTGTTATGGTTATGGTGTTACTTACTACACTTTCATTTCCAGCAGCATCCAAAGCAGTAACCGTAAAATTGTAAGATGTACTAGCTGTAAGCTCAGTAACTTGATAGGTTGTAACATTACCTAAGGTAGTTTCTAATACACCATCTTTATATACATTATATCCTGTTATACCTACATCATCTGTAGCTCCGGACCAACTTAAGTCTATTGTTGTGGCCGTTTGTGAGGTACTTGATAATGTTGGAGGTGTTGGTGTTTCTGTACTAGCTATGGTGCCATAAACAAGAACTTCAGCTAACACTAACTGGGCATTATCAACTTTATCCAATTGAGATATCAATATATATCTTCCTGTAGCATTAAAGTTTACTTCTTGTACATCGTATGTTTCAACAAGTGTATTTCCTACTTGGATGTAATCAGCAGGGTTTGATGAATCTATATTACCTACATATACCTTGGTTCCTCCAATGGCAGTAATACAACAGTCGGTACGATTGTAAATATCTATACGGCTTAAGTTATATTCCTCGCCTAAGTCTAAACGCCACCAGGATTCACTTGAACTACCAGTGGCAGCTATAGTTGTATCTGCATACCAATTGCCATTTATATTACCATCTATTGCCAATGAAGCATACGAACTGCTATTATAATCGTTTCTTTGAGTTGCAGTAGCTCCTGACAAATCAATTAACAGAGGATTGTCTGTTATATTTGTCCTAATGTTTAATATGTTACTAGCTACACTTTGATTACCAGCTGTATCTAAAGTCGTAACAGAAAAACTGTAAACAGTATAGGCTGCGAGCCCAGTAACTTGATAGGTTGTTACATTAGCTAACGTAGTTTCTAATACACCATCTTTATATATATTATATCCAGTTACTGCAACATCATCTGTAGCTCCGGACCAACTTAAGTCTATTGTTGTGGCCGTTTGTGAGGTACTTGATAATGTTGGAGGTGTTGGTATTTCTGTACTAGCTATGGTCCCATAAACAAGAACTTCAGCTAACACTAACTGGGCATTATCAACTTTATCCAATTGAGATATCAATATATATCTTCCTGTAGCATTAAAGTTTACTTCTTGTACATCGTATGTTTCAACAAGTGTATTTCCTACTTGGATGTAATCAGCAGGGTTTGATGAATCTATATTACCTACATATACCTTGGTTCCTCCAATGGCAGTAATACAACAGTCGGTACGATTGTAAATATCTATACGGCTTAAGTTATATTCCTCGCCTAAGTCTAAACGCCACCAGGATTCACTTGAACTACCAGTGGCAGCTATAGTTGTATCTGCATACCAATTGCCATTGATATTACCATCTATTGCCAATGAAGCATACGAACTGCTATTATAATCATTTCTTTGAGTTGCAGTAGCTCCTGACAAATCAATTAACAGAGGATCGTCTGTTATATTTGTCCTAATGTTTAATATGTTACTAGCTACACTTTCATTTCCAGCAGCATCTAAAGCTGTTACAGTAAAGTTATAAGATGTACTAGCTGTAAGCCCAATAATCTGATAGGTTGTAACATTACCTAAGGTAGTTTCTAATACACCATCTTTATATATATTATATCCAGTTACAGCTACATCATCTGTAGCTCCGAACCAACTCAAATCTACTGTTGTAGCTGTTTGACCAGAGCTTGATAGAGTTGGAGCTGTTGGAGGTTGTGAATCTAAAGGAGTAGTTTCTACCATTTTAATAGCTCCTATGTAATAGAAACCAGAGCTATTAGTATTATTTGGGCCTTTACTAACCGTAATAGTAATACTACCAGCATTTGGCTGTACATCAGTTAACAGCACTGTATTCGTATGATTGTTTGAAGCATCTAATAATCCAGAGACCGTATTTACTCCTGCAATAGTATATAGTGCCTCTCTATTATCTGAAACACTTGTTCTAGATGCTACGACTTCAAATGAATACAGTTTTGTATTGTCTAATCCAGATATTTCAAAAGCTCCAGTAGGTTCGTTCTCATTTGAAAACACAACATCATTGCCAAAAAAATTATCCCTAAGAGCGGCATTATCAAATGATGTTGCATTTCCCGTTGGAGAATTAGTCCCCGAGCCATTAGTAAACGAATGAAACCTATCTGTAGTTTGGTATGTGAAATTTGTTGACGCTCCAGTATCATTAACAAGTGATATTGTAGTTGTAGTATCCCCAGGGTATACTATAGTATTATAACTTGAAGATGGGTTATAATCTACACGAACATCACCAAAATCAATTAAAACAGTTTGTTGCGAATGTATAAATGTTGATATAAAGCAGATTAACAAAACCTGAATTGCTGATATTTTTTTCATTGATATATTCAATTAAAATTTATACTAAACTTTTAATGCGGTATCATTAAAATCAAATTTTATTATACCATTACCTAATAAATGGTCTTGATAGATAAGTTTAATATTATCCGTAGGTTTTATATTATTGAAATAGAGTAATACTCTTTTAAAAGGAGCTATTTTAAAATTTCGTTCAAAGTTTACTCCAGAACATTGTATCGTGTCGTTTGAAGAAGTTACTACAGTAAAATCTTTTTCTATAGTAAACGCCATGTATTTTACAGCATCCTCATAAGATCGTTTTGTATATTCCTGTAGTAGTATATCTGTTTCATTAGCATGTTGAAATTCTATTTCCACAATACGCTCTCTTTTACTTAATTGATAAAGAGAATCTACTTTTTGGTAATTTTCTGGATTGTTTTTTAAGATATAATATTGAAGTGGCACTTCTGTAGCCGTATAATTAATATCGCCTACAAACTGAGTTATGGATTGCGATTTCCATTCATGCTGATTTAGGTTAAATGATTTATGACCTAATTGTGTGGCTTTTTCTGTAGTATTACCACAAGATATAAATAAATAGAAAGTTGCTATTACAGCTAAAAGATTGGTTTTGTTACTATTTGAAATCACAAAAACTAGTGTTAAAATACTTTTTAAAAGTATTAAAAGGCACTAGTTTTTATGTAAGGTTTAGCCATGACATCTGTAAGGTAAAGCCCGCTATTTTCCTTCGTATTTTTTATTGGAGAATTCTAGTATTTCATTAGTAATATTTATAGATGTTTTAGCGTACATCACATTACCACTACCATTTGTCCCTAAAACAATATTATAACCATTTTGCGTGGCAAATATTTCAATATACTCGTTGAGTCTTTTCCATACATTTGTATTTAAATTACGACTATAAATATCTTTTAATTCTTGAAGTTGTTTACTTTTTGTAGCAATTTGTTGTTGTAACTGTTTTGTATATACTTGATTTTTTTCTTTGTTAGATTTGGCATTGTAAATAGTATATAAACTATCTAAAATTCGGGTTTGCTTTTTAATTTTAGGTTCTTCTAAAGCCTTAATATCTTTTACCATATTAAATCCATTAAAGAGCTGGATATTATCAATGTAAACTAGTTTGTTATGCTGTTTAGGTTTAATATAATTAACTATTAGTATACTAATTACAGCTAGTAATAGTATAAAGTTTAAAACTGGAAGTCTTTTAGTATTAATCATGAATTTTTGTTATGTATTTTGTGTTATTTTGATATGATACTTGTAGTGAATCATTATGTGCTTTAATTAAAGTAATACCGTTAATTATTTCTTTCTCTCTCTTTCTGTATAAAGTATTATCTAGGGTTAATAAAATAAGTCTGGTATTTTGATTATTGCTTTTCACAAAACCATGATACTTTATTTTTGGCCATTTTAAATTAGTCTTGGTTTTGGGTTTTACTTTTACTGATGATTGATGTGCTTTTTTACTTTTACTGTTTGTTTTTTTACTTTTTTTGGCTGTTTTAAAAGGATTTGTATTTATGAGTTGTAACATAAATGTATCTTTAGAAAAAGTAGCTTTTGGAGAGTAGGCAAAGTGTTTTGGAGTATTGTTTATGGTATTTTCAATTACACTTGGTTTTCCAAAGTATTTATACAAAACAGCTCCCCATATTACAAGAAGTAAGCCTAGTAAAATAATATTTAAATGTTTTTTGTTCATGTAATTATTCAACAATAATTGATCTTACAATACTATAATCACTTTTATTTGAAGCTGCGTCTATCGCAATCACTCTCCAATAATAGGTGTTAGGAGTGGTAAACTCATATTGTAATGAGTTGTTCACTGTGTTTGCGTTATGCACTATATTATTAAAATCACTGTCGGCTGCAATTTCTAAAGTGTTTGTAATCTCAGACTTTAAATCTCCTGTATCTGTACCATTTGTCCAATTAAATGTTACCATTGAAGGGGAAATCGTGTTTTCGTTAGCAGGTTCTGAAAGCCCTGGTTGATTTGGAGCTGTGGTGTCCAAAAAGAGTGATCTTTCTGAAAACTCACTTTCAGATGTTGTATTAACAGCCTTTAGTTTCCATATATATTCTGCATCTTCATTTATTACTGAAGCTTCTATGGTAATAGAATTAGACATAATATTAGCTTCTTGAAATACTGTTTGTTCTCCTGCTGTTGTTTTTTTTATTAGCTGAAAGTTATAGCTCTCTGCAGCATTTATTGTATTCCAATTAAAAATAGTAACTGGTATATTGGTATATAGATTTTCTGAAGGAGATTGTAATGCTACAAACTGCCCTGATAAGTCATTAGTTTCTTTTACTGAAAAATTTATAGGAAAGGTGTATGCAGATTGATATGCAAAATTTTCCCCTCTTACTCGCCATTGATAGTCTCCTGTATTTAAAGTATACTTTAGTTCTGTGCTTGGAACTAAAGTGTCTATGGTATTTAATTGATCTATAGTTGTTATTTGTACTCTATATTCGTCTGCACCATCTAAACTTTGCCATGAAAAACGCACTGTATTCCCATCAAAGGAGGTGTTTGCAACAGGGTATATTATTTGAACTGTATCATTTGTAATATCCTCTTCCAAAATATCATCGCAAGAGCAAATTATTGCTAAGAATAGTAATAAACATTTACTTAATGTTTTCATAGTTTTGTAAAATTATTTTTAGAAAAAGTTTTTTAGAATTGGTTCTATAATTTTTTTTTGAAAAAAAACGCGCACTCGCTACTCTAGAATCTTTAAACCTCTTTTCTATATTATATAATCCAAATATTAAATCTTTATAATTTCCTTCTAAAACAATTTGATTTGAATAGATTAAAAAATCATTATCAGAAAATAAGTGGACATCTTCTATTGTAACAATATCTATGGTTTGCTCATTTTGGGAAATAAAATCTAGCAGATTTTGTTGTACTAATTGTGGGTTGGAGGTTTGTCCGCCAATAATTTTATTTAGATAGCTTATTTCATCTTTTATATACGCCAAACTAAATAGTAAATTTTCATTATTAGACAAATTCTTCTCTACAGTATTCAATTCTCTTTTTGCATGTAATGTATGCTTAAATGTTTTTTTATAGGATGCCATAAAAAGTATTACAAAACCTATTATAACAGCAAAGAATTTTTGTTTGTATGTTAGATTTTTAAACACTTATATTTTTATTGTTATAGAGAATTTGTTTTCTCTTGCGGTTTCTTGAGAGTAATCCTCAATCTCAATTTTTTTAATCCATTTTAAACTTTCAATACTTTTTATCCATTGATTAAACATTTTATCATCTTCAGATTCTCCAGATATACTAATGGTATTAATATCAAAATTTATTTTTTCCATAGGCTTTATCTTTTTATAGTATGGCATTACATGTATTGCCTTTATACTTAAGCTTGGAGGTACTGTATTCCCTATATCTGCTATGTATTTTGTAATAAAGCTCTTGTTACTTATACCACTAGATTGAAGTATTTTTTCTTTAACTATTTTTTCTTCTTTCAAAGTGTTAAGCTTCTCAATGTTTTGTTGAGATACGATGCTCAATGATTTCTTTTCTGCTAATGTGTTACTATAAACATCTAATAACTGATGGCTTACAAGAAGTGCTACCAAAAAAAAGATTAATGTAAAAACACCTGCTATTTTAAACCATTTTTTAAATTTTAATTCAGATCTGTTTTTATCTAAGAAGCTAGTGTCGAATTCAATAGAAGTATTAGGGAATTTACACCCAAAAAAGGAGGCCAATAAGGCTAATTCTTTTTCATTAAAAACATCTCCATTTATATTAAATTGCTTATTGCTTTCTTCTTTATTATCAAAAGATAGGATATTCTTATTTTCTATTTTTACCGTATGGTTTGAGGATGATAATTCACTATAATTTTTAGCAATTGGTAGTAAATTGGCCATCACAAAAGGTCCAAGAGAAAGATGTGTAACATACTTGTGTTTTGCACTTAATTTCTCTAGTAACTCATCAACATTGCTTTTTCTTGTGACAGATATGTATATCGTTTCGTTTTGATGATATTCATAAAAATAAAAATCGTCTTGATTAGCTTTAAAGATTAAGTTTTTTCTATATCCCGTTTTGTTTTCAACTGCTTTATTAATGATACTATCTCCTTCAATGTGCAAAATTATTGGATAGTCTTTATTAAGTTTAGATATAAAAGATTCATCATTAAAATCTAAAGGACAACTATTTACTAATTTTAGGTTATCATCTTTAAATGAAAGCTCAATAAGATGGCAATTTAGCGTATGGGCTTTTAAGGTTATTCCTATTACATAATACCCTTTAGTATAGTTTAGTATAGATTTTATTTTATCAATCATTATAACTTAATAGGTGACCGTTGGTTTAATAAAGATGTGTAATTTAGATTTCTCTTTGCGCTTTGTTCTTCCGCTAAATAGCCATTTTATAATAGGTATTCTAGACATTAAAGGGGTACCGGTCCCAGAATTTTCATTTTCTAATTCATCTAAACCACCAAGCAAAACCATCTCATTATTCCTTACTCTAACTAAAGATTCAAACTTTTGAGTAGATTTTCCTGGAGGTGCATTTTCTCCAGCTCTACCTAAGAATGAACTTTTTTCTACACTTATAGTTAGTGTTACATTTTCATCTTTTGAGACGAAGGGTTTTATACTAATACTTAAATTTGCTTCAGTAGATTTCCAAGTTCCCGACTGTAGAATATTGTTGTTAATTCCAGAATTAATTAATCTATTATTTTGTTCAAAATAGTAATTAGTTTCGCCTATAGAGGATGTGGCGTCATGTCCGTTTAGAGTAACCAGCTTGGGTGTTGATGATAGTTTGATTAACGAGTTGTTTTCTAGAGCTTTTAAGTTTAAATAGAACTTTTCAGAAACTTTACCTAAATTAATGATACCCAAACCATTAAAAGCATCAATTAAGCCATTAACTGATGTTGCGTTAAGCGCTACATCACTTGAGGGAAATAATACACCAGAGGTTGTACCTCCAGCTTCATTATTAAGACCAGCTTGTAAACCTGTTTGTATTTCATAAGATTTTTGATATTGTACTATGATTACTTCTATTTGTATCACAGGTACTACCAAGTCAATTTCATAAATATAATCTTTGAATTCTTGAATATGAATTTTAGATCCAGAAACTACAAATCCGTTTAGCTCAATAAACTCTTTCACTTCAAGCCCTTGAGTTAAATTAGATGGTAACGTTGCTAAAACAGTTTCAATGGTTCTATTCTCTAATTGTATAAGCTCTGTTGTTCGTAAACCTTGTGTTGCATGTTCTCCAATTAAATATAACTCGCCAGTTTTTTTATATGTATAATTCTCGCCAGTAAATAGGTGGTCTAGTAAATTATCAAATGTAATGCCTTTAGCCATTAATGTTGTACTAACATCAGCTGGGGTGTTATACATGAAATAGTTAATATTTAATTTTTCTGCAACGTCAATAATTATGGTTGCTGCATCAGCATCAAAAGCTTTAATATCCAGAAACCCTTGCGCATCTACTTCAATCTCGTAACTTCCTGATTCATTACTTGGAAGTGTATTGTTTTTAGAGATTCCGCTTCGTCTACTTCTGCTTCTACTGGTTTGCGTTGTTGGTTTTGTAGCTTCTTTAGGAATGTTGTCTTTTTCTAAATAGTAATTATCATTTTCATCAACAGTAAGTACCAAACTATTAGATTTTGCCATCATATCCAACACCTGATCAAAAGGTCTATTTAGAATATATGCTGATACTTTTTCTGCTTTAACATCTGGTGCTAATACTACATTCTTTTTAGAAATATCTGTAATAGCTTGTGCTACTCTAGGTAAAGAATCATTTTTTAATTTAACAGATAAAAAATTATTGTTTTCGTTATAGCTAACGTCTATCTTCTTTAAAGGTTTAGGTTGGATTTTAATAACCTCTTTTTCCTTTTTATTAAATACTAGAATATTGTTGATAACCTTTACATCAAGATCATGCTTTTGGATTAAAAAAAGAAAAACATCTTTAATATTAACATCGTAAAAATTACTGGTAACTAATTGATTTAAATTGGAGTCTACACTTACATTTAATTCATGTTCTTCTGCTATGGCATTTATAAAATCATAGAGGGTTAAACCAGACAAATCTATCCTAACATTATCATTTAACCCTTCCTTTATTTTAGCTAGTTCATCAAGCTTTTTAGTAAACACATCTACTGGTTTTTGTGAAAACCCTATGCTAAATAAGCAACAAAAGAAAAAAGTATATAAAAATTTATTTAACATAGTTTAAGAGTTAATGAGTATAGGGTAGATTTCATCCAAGGATGTAGTTCCTTTAGATAATAGGCTAAATGCTTTATCAGATAATTTTTTACCTTTTATAATATCTAGTTGTTGTAATGTGTTATTTTTTATAGCGTTTGCGACCTTATGTGTTATAGGTAATATTTCATAAATAGCGGTACGTCCTTTATAACCGGTATGATAACATTCATTGCACCCCACAGCAGTATAATATTTCTCAATGGGATATTCTGGCTTAAATAATTTGGGTAAATCTTTTTCATTAAAAGGGGCTTCTTTTTTACAATTATCACATAACACTCTTAACAGGCGTTGTGCCACCGAGATATTAATAGTTTCAGCAATTAGAAAAGGAGGGATATCCATATCTACTAATCTAGAAATAGTCCCTACAGCAGAGTTAGTATGTATAGTTGATAGTACTAAATGCCCAGTTAGTGATGCGCGAATAGCCATTTGGGCTGTTTTAGCATCTCTAATTTCTCCAAGCATTATAATGTCGGGATCTTGTCTTAAAAATGAACGTAGTGCCGATGTAAAAGTGAGGCCTATATTTTCTTTTAGCTGTACTTGATTTATACCTTTTAGTGTATATTCTATAGGGTCTTCAACAGTAACTATGTTTCGCTTTATATCATTAAGATGTTTAAGAGTAGCATAAAGAGTAGTTGTTTTTCCAGAGCCTGTTGGTCCGCTAATAAGTACAATACCATTGGTTTTTTTTACAGCCTCTAAATACTCTTTAACATCTCCTTCCTCTAGTCCAAGTTTATCTATGTTTAAGTGAGATGCATCTCTCCCTAATATACGCATTACTACCTTTTCGCCGTGATGTGTTGGTAAAATAGAAACACGAATATCAAAATCATCATATTCAATTCTACCATCTTGAGGTAACCTTTTTTCAGTGATATCAAGATTAGACTTAATTTTAATTTGATTGATTAACTCTAAATAATTATCTTTTTTAATGTGATTTTTTTCAATGAGATGTCCGTCAACTCTAAGTCTTACCCGTACATCTTCTTCATATATTTCTATATGTATATCACTAGCATTTATATTTTTTGCTTCAAAAATTAAGTCTTCTAAGAAATCGTTGCCATAAGATACCAATTTAGGCTTTTCATCATTTTTTCTATAATAAACTGAAAGTGCTCTTTGTATTACTGAAGAATCTGTATCTTCAAGAATAATAGCCTTATTAAAAATGAGTTTTAATTCCTCTTTAATTGTTTCTTTTTCAGATAATTTAAGTGCATCAAAATAAAAAACGTTGGTATCGTTAGTGATGTCTTTGGGTATTATTGAAAAATGATTAGCCATGTCTGAATCTATGGCCTGTTGTAAATCAATACTTAAACTTATATGTTTAATATTATCTATATTCATTTACAATGTTATATTAACTTCAAGGATATTATCTGCTATAATGGTTATAGCAAGAAACAATGATAAATAACCTGCTAAAGGAATAGTTTTCGTTTTTCTAAATAGGTGTAGCGCACAATGGACTAGTAATGAAAACAGTAAACCTATTATGAAAAAAAGTATAAAAGGCTTTAAATTAAACAATGGGGTTATTGCTATAAAAAATGCTATATCTCCCATGCCTATAAAAGAATCAATAGGATTTACTAAAGTTTTATATTTTAAAGAGAAGTATAAGGTTATACCCAAAATGTTTATTGCTATAAAGCACAAATTATATAGTGCTTGATAGAGGCTATAGTTATTGGAAATAAGATTAATTGCTATGGAAACCAATAATACCCCTAATGGTAAAATCGCATGTATAGTCCTTCTCATCATATCCTGATACAGAATGATAGCCAAAACACTAATTAGTAATATGTTTAGTGTAATAAACATTTTAGTCTTTAACTATTTCTTTTAAAATTCTATCCTGATTAATTTCCCATGTATTGTAAATACCATCACCATCAAAATCTTGTAAAGCAGTTGCTGTAGCTTTAAAAGTATTTAGTGATGCTTCTGTAACTTCTATTTTGTAAACAGCTTGTCCGCCTTTGTCTATGGTAAGTGCTTCTTCAAAACCTAATTCATCAAAATCTGCAGTATATTTAGAATGGCGGTAAAAATGACTCTTTTCTAAACCATGAATCATACTTAACATATTTTGTGCTTCAATAGATTTTGCACTGGTAACCACAGATGTTTGATTAGGAACAACCAGATAAATAAGAATTCCAATAATGCATAACACTATCAAAATCTCTGACATAGAGTATGCCTTTAAATGCAGCTGCTTTTTGTTTAAACGTAATCTATTTTTTTTCATTTCTTAATGATTTAATTTTTATATCTAACTTTCAATAACCTTACTTAAATTAAAAATAGGAGAATACATAGCTATCATAATAAAACCTACAATACCGCCAATTACTACAATCATTAAAGGTTCTAAAATGGTACCTATCATTTTTGTAGCATGATCTACCTCTTCATTATATTGGTTTGCTAAACCATCGTACATAGTATCTAATTCATTTATCTCTTCTCCAATGGAGGTAAGCGAAATAATTTTAGGCGTAAAAAATGAACTTTGTTTAAGACTTTCAGATAATGACTCACCTTTCATTACATCTTTTTTAGCTTTAGAAATAGCCGATTTTAATGGATAAAAAGAAATCATTTTTTCGGTAAGTTCAAGTGATGTTATTAGTGGGGTTTTGGCTGATAATAGAAGACTAAATGATTGACAAAATCTAGCCAAATAGATTTTTCTGATTAAATTCCCAAAATAAGGGAGTTTTAAAACTATTTTAGATTTGATGTCTTGATATTTAGTGTTTGCTTTTAATAGCTTATGGCTTGTATAAAACACCAAACAAATGCCCAAGACAACAAATAAGATTGTATTAAAATTATTAGATATACTAACCACAAATTGTGTGATTTCAGGAAGGTCTTTGCCAAATTGTTGAAACACCGAAGCAAACATAGGCACAACAAAATTTAACATAAAGTAAAGCACAGCAAACGTTATAAATAAAACGAAAACAGGATAAGCTAGTACAGAAACTACTTGACGTTTCATCTTAATTTTTCTTGAAAAGAACTTTTGTAACTGATCAAAAATTTCAGATAATCGTCTAGTATCTTCTCCTATTTTTATACTGTAATATTCATAAGATGAAAAATATTTATAATTTTTAATGGCTTCATTTAAAGACTTACCTTTAACTACATCAGCATTAATTTTTTTATAAATTGATTTAACAAATTTTGACTTTTGTTGATTTGTTAAAATAAGTAGTGCTTTATTAAAATCTACTCCAGATTTAATTAGGGTAGAAAACTCTCTATAAAAATCTTCTTTTTGTTTATCAGTAAACCTTTTTAAAAGAGGCATAGATACATTAGTATCAAATTTTAATGTATCCTTTTTTTTAGACTTGTTATATGTTACTGCATCAATCTTCACTAAAAAAACGGGTGTTTATTAATTCTGAATTATCTTTCTTTAAAAAATAATTAGCGTTAATAGTATCATTAAGAATATTTAATGCTAATTGAAGCGTGGTATTGGTATTGTGTTTTTCATTACTTTCCAAAACACCAAAATCTATAACTTCTATATTAAAAGTATCCACCTTTGTTTGGTTTTGTCTTAAAATATGCTGCTTATGTATGCTATAGTATATTGTATTAGTATTATAGTTTTCCAATAATAGTTCATTGTCAGAACAACTAAAGTCTGTAGATGTTTCAATATCCATAAGTAAAGTAGAATTAAACAAATTGTATTCTAGTACTTCAAAGTTTTCTTTTTTAAAACCTGAAAGTTGCCTTTCAGTTAAATTAAACAGTGCATAAGTTACAGTTATAATAATACTCATTAGCATAAGGCTTATTAAGGCTTCTAAAATTGTAAATCCCTTAAGTTTTTTATTCTTCATAAGGGATAATTTTATTAATTAAAGTGGTATTACCTCCTGTTTTAAATGTAAAAGTTAAAGTAGCTGTTTGCTCAACTTGGTTTATCTCCACATTTTTATTTATTGCATATCCGTTAAAATTGTAAGTATTACCGGTATAATCTTTTTGAGTAATAGCCTGTTCTATTAATAAACTAATGTTATGCTTAGCATTAAAATAATGAATCGACTTGTTTTGTTGTATTACATTTAAATAAATGATAAAAGCCACAAGAGCGCATACTGAAATTATGGAAATAGCAATTACAGATTCCATTACAGATGACGCTTTTAGTACCTTAAAATTTTTTAATGACTGCATATCTTCTTTTGTCTGTATTACTATTAAATAAGGGAATATCAATGAAATTTTCAGGTAGACTATCTCTATTTATCACACCATTTAAAACAACATTCTCATAAGTTGATGTTTCTGTTTTTAAGTAAAATTTATCTGTATAAACACTACCTATTACGCTTCCTTTTAGCTCAGTACTACCAAAACAATATATAGTACCTATTACAGTAGCGTTTTCTTCTATATGTAAATAGTGATCTGTAGAACCTCTAAAAGTATTACCATCAATTACAATGCCTCCGGCTATAGTAGAATTTTTGCCTAATCGTACTGTGGCTTTAGCATCATTTTTAATATAAATACTAGAAGGATATTGCAACTGTACGTTTTCATCTATTTTAACACTATCTCTAGCTATAATTTGAATGTTTCCTCTAAACCCATTAGTAATATGCACAAAAGGAGCAGAAATAATTACATCTTCTAAATGTGCTGTATTAGAGATTGTAATCTTATGTTTTGCTGATAAAATAACATTGCCTTTACAGGTAATATTATTAAAAGCTATATTTTCGGCAGATCCTATAACTTTTGTTGGCGCATCAAAACCATTAACAACAATAGCATTTTTATCAAAATGCTGTAGTGAAATAGGCTGTAACTGAGACACATCAACAATAATGTTTTTTTCTATTTTAGGAAGTTTATCAAGAGACTTAAGCTGTTTGCCTTTAAGCTTTATATTATTACCCTTTTGTCCATTAATATATGCTGTTTCAGTTTTAGCATTAGGTACCTTTATCTGTCCTAATATTTTTGTGTTACCAGATAATTTTAATGGTTTATCATAATCTGTTACATATAGTGCTAATTTATTTTGCGAATAGTCTTTTTCTCCCACTAAAGCTATTTTAGAAACTGTATCATTTCTAAAGCCTGTTTTACAAACTATAATGTTATAAAAGCCCCAATGCTTTTTCTGAATATGAGATGGGAGGTTATCATCAAATACATCAATTATTACACCTTCATCATGCTGTAATGTGGTCACTGCATGCAATACAGAATTAAAAGCAGAATCGTTTTTTGATATTAAATCTTCTTGAGCATATAGTTTGTCATTTAATAAATTTTGGTAATGAGACAATAAAACTATACAACCACAAAATACCGAAATGATAATACAAATAAAGATGGCATTCACTAAAGACGATGCCTTAAGGTGCTGATTATTAGAAATATTATATGTATAGATATTACGCAATAGTATAAATTATTGTTCGCTAAAAAACATGTGGATTATAATTAAAAACTTATTATTAAACGTACAAAGATTGTCATCTTACCAACTAGGGTAGAGACTTATAAAAATTAAGGAGATACCTTATTAATACGTAAAAGCTTATATGAAACCTCGCTCTCTAGCAGAGAGTAATAAATCTCTATCGCCTTTACTATGCACATTAAAAATGTCTTTTAATATGCGTTTTCTACGTTCTAAGGCAGCTATAGATAGAGGTAAAATTTGAGGGAGTTCATTCATTTTTGTACCATTTGCTAACTCATAAAGCATTTTACGGTCTATATTATCTACAACGAAATCGTTAGTAGATTGTTTTCTAAAAAGTTTCATTACGGTATGGCTGTAGAAAGGAGGCTCAACTATAACTTTCTCTATAGCTTCATATAATAGTGGAGTAGTTAAATCTCGTTTTACCAAAAGACCATCAGGATCAAGATTCTGTAAAATACTATATATTCTGTAAGCATCATCATAAGAAGTAGAAACAACAACCTTAGTTTTTTTAAATTTATTCTTTATTTTAATTCCTAAGTCTTCTCCACATAAAATATGCCCTCTTTTAGATTTGGGTATCCTCATATCTAAGAAAATAAGATCAAATCCATCATCCTTTCCTACTTTATTAAGCTTCAACATGGCTTGATCGCAATTAACAGCAGATTGAATATCAAATGATAATGTCTCGTTTTTTGATGCTACATTTAATAGAGTACGTTCATAAACGTTAATAATTAAAGGTTCATCCTCGATAATTAAAACTTTAATAGTTCTCTTCATGTTATAGTTATGTTTTTATGGTTTGCTGTAGATTAAAAACGATAGATTTGGGAAGAAATTTCATTTTTACCTATAAGTAAAATATTTTTATATATTCATATATTTCATTTTTATGTTAACGTTTATTCTTACCTAAAGTAAAGGTATTAAACTAATTGAGATTTACCAATACATTACTATTGGGTTAAGTGAATACTACAGTTTTGTGGGTAAAGCACCCTTTTTGAGAAGTGAAATTACATTTGTAGCTAAGCAGAAGCGATTGGAGATAAATAATTAATCATACATTCCACATTGTTTTTGTAGGTTTTAGTAAAAGGGACATTATGTTTATGCTTTTTTAATGAGCATTTAGAGTTTCCATAATTAACTCTAGAAACATAATTGGAGTTTAGTATGTAACTTTTGTGCACTCTTAAAAAGTTATTAGGTAAGATAGATTCAAATGTTTTTAATGTTTTAAAAGCATTAATAACACTACCATCATTCATGTGAAAGTCTGTAGTATTGTTGTCTGCTCTTAAAAATAAAATTTCATCAACATTTAAATATTTATAATCTTTATAAGATTTTAAGCAAATAGTTTTATGTGCTTTAGTTGGGCGTTTTTTTTTATACTTAATCACTGCTTTTCTTGTATCCAAACCATTAATTGGGTTTAGTAAATAATCAAAGAATCCAATCTTAATAGCATCGTACGTTTTTTCTTTTGAAGCAGAAATTGCGATAAACTCCGTATCAGTTTTTAAATACTGTTTTAGCTCATTTACTAATCTAAAAGGGGCGTCTTTAATTACATCTATATTAATAAAAATTAAATCTGGCATTTCTCGCAATACCACATCCATAGATTGCTCGTAATTATGCGAATGCCCAATGCAATTAAATTCAGGAAAGTCATCTAGTATTCCTGTGATTTTATTAATTATTTTAAGATCCTTTTCAATTAATAAATAATTTGTCAAAACTGTATACGATTTAAAAAAACTAATTTATCAATGCTCAAGAAATTATAAATAAGGTTTTGCCTTAAATATGTTAAGGCTTATCAATTAATTCAATTAAGCTAAAAATTATCGTTAAACAGAAGCTAATTTTTTATACATTTAAACTGTGTTTTTTTGACGATTTTAAGTACTAAAAAATAGCTTAAAATTACATTTTTTGGCAATTTTTAGTTTTTAAAAAAACCAATACGTTCTTACTATTACTGATGTTGCAGCGATTTTGATTACTATCCCTTTGG